>NZ_CP029208.1:0-457500 GCF_003296175.1 Nitratireductor sp. OM-1
GGACAGATCGAAGGTGCCCCACCCCGCATACGGCTCTGGCGTTGCTGCCTTCGTCTTCGGCTTGATCGGGGGGAGTGAACCGAGCGTCCCGCCGGACTTCTTCGAGGCTGCCGGCTTGTCGGCTTCGGGCTCCCCGGCATCCTCGCAAAGCGCGGCAATCGTGGTGATGGTCTCGGCGAGTGACTTCCCGAGGCTGATCTTGGTGACGGTGGGCAGGGTTCCAGTGACCATCTTATGCAGATCGTCGAGGCTTACCGGTACGCTGAGCTCATGCGTTCCGCCCTTGATCGGCACGGAGAATTTGAACTCTTTGGAGGTGAGCTTCACGTCAACAGCGCTACTCTCCAGCCAGTCGTACAACGACTGCGGAATGCCGATCTTCTTGATGGCCTTCATAGCGTTCACGGAGCTCTTGATCTTCACGGACACCGCAACCTCCTTGTTGTCCTCTGTATCCTTGCCATCATTCTACCTTCCGGGGGCTCCCAAGCAAGGGAAAAGTGCAATTAATTTCACAGTTCGTCCCAGATGCAGCCGTTGTTCCTGATGGGCGGAAACGTCCTTTCTTTCAGGGCCGTCGAGACTTTACTGCCGTACGCGGAGCCGCCCGTGGACTTCGATCCCTTGGCAGGTTTGATCCCGAAGTGCTTGGACAGGAACTCGATCTGGGGGCGGCTCTCGACTGCCTTGTGGCAGTAGTTCTCCCGGACATAGGACACGGCGTCCTTCTCGCCACAAAGAGACACCAGGGCAGCGAGAAACGTCCCTGTCCGCCCGTGCCCGCCAATGCAACCACAGTGGACTTTCTTCCCCTCCTGCAGCTGCTGGTACGTCCAGTCGATAAGCTGGCGGAACTGATCGACGTTATTCGGAGTGCCCATGTCCTGTATCTTGAACAACAACTCGTGGCCTTCGGTCCACGGGAACTGCCGTGGCGTGAAGCTCATGCCGGAGTCAAACCCGATGTAGATGTCGGCATCCGTGACCGCCGGGTTCAGGCAGCTGCCCCCGTAAATCACCAAGTCGCTCCCCGGAAGCTTCAGGGGTGGGTGGCTATGGTAGCAGCGCTTTCCGTAGCCGCTGTGCCCCCGGAGGCGTCATAGACAGTGTGGTTCCCCGCCTTGATCTTCCGCGCGCTGTGACGGTCCCCATACAGGTAATCGTCGATGTTCTTTACTTTGGACATACCGCCCTCCTTGGCTCAGGCTGCTCTCTGAATTTTCTCGACGTGGACGTCGGGCATGATCGTCAGCCACTTCTTGCTAAACTCGGCGTCCTCCTGCGCGGCCTTCTCGATCTCGGCTAGGATTTTTGCCGCCTTCAACGAGTTCAGGTGCTTCCCCGCCTCCGAGATGCCGTGCGTCTGCGTCTGCTTCTTGATGTCCGCCGCGTAACTCTGCACCGAGCCGAGGGCTTCGACGACGACCCAATCAACAAACGACCCGATCTCGGGCACCCTCTCGGCCAGTGCGTCCATCCGCTGCCGCATGATCGGCGTGCTGTACTTTGCGGCCACGGGGTCGTGCAGAATGGCCTCGGGTATCTGGCCCGAACGCTGTATGTCGAGGATGCGGATCAGCGACGGTGCGTGATAGTGTTGGTAGCACAGCCCCTTGTTAAAGATCGGCCCGTTATTGTGGCTCAGCGTCCACACCGTATCGAGCATCATTTCTGCGGTGAACTCGCCGCTCACGAACCGGGCGAGGCAATCGGTCACCTGCCCCCACGCCTTCCCGCCGTAACCGGAATGCCACTTGCTATTATAGAACTGCCACCGGAGGCACTCGACGTAGTTTCCGAGTGTCGTCTGCGGCGGGGTCGTCACCAGCGCTTTGTGGATGCCGGACTCGCCGCCGTTCACCGACTGCAGGAACGATGCGACCGGGGCTCCGAACTTCTGCTTGATGTAGGGGAGATCGCCTATCAGCGACTTGTTATGCCGGCTCTCACGGGTGCAGATCAGCATCAGGTAGTAGAATGCCCGAACGGCCTTCTCCCCCATCAACTCGTGATACCCCCGGACGAAAGACAGCTCCCATTCGTCGAGAGGTTCCAGCGGCGCGCGCCGGGACTGTATCGTGGCCACGGCATGGTTCATTCCATAGAACCACAGCGCCTCGGTCTCCGGCACGGCCTTTGGCTCCGCAGAAGCCACAAGGTATTTTTCGATCCGATCCGCCACAGTGGGCAGAGGAACGCTGCTCATGTCACGGTGCGCGGTCAGAACACGGCTCTGATGATATGCAAGAGTGTCTTCCGGGTCTGTCAGGGCCACGATCACCCTCCTTGGTGCGTATTGGCTACTCCCATGATCCTACCTTATTGCCACATGGGAGCAACCAGATTTTGCAATTAATTGCACGAAATCGGATCAGCTAAACAGCCGCCGGAACCGCGCCCGCCAGGCCGCTACGACCAGCCATTTCTGAATTTCTTCGACGTCGAAGGTGTCCACGTACAGCTGCTGCTCCCGCGTCTCGACGGCTTTGGGCGTGTAGGTCTCGCGGACGAACTCGACCGGGTTCTTGATCCCTGCGGCCTTGGCGATCAGAGCCATGAACAGACCCGTACGGCCCCAGCCGCCCATGCAGCCGATATAGACCCTCTTGCCGTCCAGCGCCGCCTGCATGGTATCCCGGATGGCTTTCCCCGTGCGGATCGCGTCCCGAGGCACGGAGAAGTCCGAAATGGCCAGATTTACGTCAACGAGGGACGCCGGCACCTGCTCGGCACGGACGCAAACACCGAAGGTGTCGTAAGAACTGAACGTGGGGTATGCGTCGAACGGCCCCCCGGTGATGTCGAGTTTCAGCTTGGCGTGCTTCCACCCGAGCTGGATGGGGAGCTTGCCGTTCGGTTTGAGACGATTGATCATGCTGGCCTCCTTGCCATTAGGTTTGGTGTCACCGACTCTCGAAGAGCCGGGTTACGCTCTGGATCGTGCCGTCCTTCACAAGCATGATCCAATCATTGAACCGCCGGTTTCCGTGCTCCGATGTCACGGGGGCCGCGCGCCGCGCCATCCGGCGAAGTCTCTTCTCCGTGTCGCCCCAGAGCCCATGCCCTCGGCCCCGCTCGATGGCGTGGGCGCTCACTTCATAGTTACGAATGGTCACCGCTGGTCTCCTGCGATCTGTACTTGTCGCCGCGCAAGATCAGCATGTCTCGCGGCGCGTCGATAACCGCCCGAATGATCCCCTTCTGGAACAGATTTCCCGCCGACACGAACACGTCGGGCATGATCTCCACGGCCTGCAGCTCGGTCACCGCAATCGGCTCGGACACCTCCCCGGCGGCGTCACCCCGAACCAGATCGAAGCTGGTCTCGTCGTAGATGCGGTCCACCGAGAACTGCTGCTCGGAAACGTAAAAATCGTCGCCTTCGCGAAGGCTCAACACAAGGGGCATGGGTTCTTCTCCTGTTTTGCCTGAGTCTACTTCACCGACCCAGAACGGAGAAGGCGGCATAGTCAGCGGGCACGGCCAATGGTACGTGTTGCGACCCTGCGCCAGCGGGCGTGAACCCTTCAGAGTAGAGCTCCGGCATATCCTCCCACGGTGCGAGGGACAGTCCCTTCAGCTCTTTGCTCCTCTGCTTCAGAACACTGATTATGACCTCCTTGAACTCATGATCGGGCGCAGTTTCGCCGAAGCAGTCCGCCAGCATGTAGTCACAGAACGGTGCCAGATCGTTCGGCGACCGCGTGTCGAGCGTGACGTGCTGCCTGCTCGGCAGCTCGGCAATTCCGTCAAGGACTGCGTTCAGAACATCTTCGTTGCCCCACCAGTGTGCGGCCATGATCGTGTGCGGCTTGTCTGCGCCAAGATCGACCACTGCCGCCTCACAGCAGCCCAGAACCTCCATACACCACCCCATCACGGTGGCGACTTCCTTTGCATCGGAACTGTCGATCACGGGAACATCGACATTGAACCAGACTCTGCCGGTCGCCCCGTCGATTGTGACCTTCGTCACGTCCGTCCAGTCGCCAAGAATATCGAGCCCGGTGCAACCAACCACACAAGCCTTGTCCATCGCCCGAGCAACGACTGCCGCGTGGCTGGTGGCACCACCAGTCTTCGTCAGCACGCCCACGGCGGCGTTCATGCCTCCGATGTCGTCTGGCGTCGTCTCGTTGGTGATCAGGATGCACGGTTCATTGCAATTAATTGCATCCTTCGACGAGAGAACGGGCACGCCTGTCACGACGCCGGGGCACGCAGGCAGTCCAACGAGCGCCGGGGGCACGTCAAACGACGGGTCAATCGTCGGCCTGCGCACCGTCTTGAACTGCTGTGCCGTCAGCCGGGACCGGGCCACACCCCTGTCGATCACACCTTCCTCCACCAGATCGGCGGCGATCTTGAAGGCGGCGCGCGCGGAGCGCTTCCCAACTCGGCTCTGGAGCAACCACAGCTTGCCCTGCTGAACGGTGAACTCCAAGTCAACCATGTCGTCGTACATATCTTCCAGATCGGAGCACAGCGTACAGAACTCCGTGGCCCACGGCGGGCTCTTCGTCTCAAAGAGTTCGTCCAGCGAGTACGGTGTTCGGATACCCGCCACCACGTCCTCACCCTGCGCGTTGTGCAGGTACTCGCCCATCGTGTGGTTCTCGCCCGTCGAAGGGTCTCGGGTGAACGCCACGCCTGACCCGCTATCGTCACCCATGTTGCCGAAGACCATCGCCTGAATATTCACGGCGGTGCCCATCGCCCCGTCGATCTGATTGAGCTTCCGGTATTCGATGGCGCGCTCATTCATCCAACTATCGAACACGGCCCGCACGGCGGCGCGCAGCTGCTCTGTGCGACTCTGCGGAAACGCATGCTGCACGACCGCCTGAAACACCATCTTGTAGCACTCGATGAGCTCTTGGAGGTCCGTAACGGTCAGCTCCTTGTCGTCGGAGACCCCGGCGGTCTCTTTGATGTCCTCAAGGTGCTCGTCAAACAGCGGCATGGGGACGCCATAGGCCGTGGCTCCGAGCATCTGGATGAGGCGGCGATAGCTGTCGAGCGCGGCGCGCTGTCCGATGCGATCCTCCCATTCGGGAAGCGTCTCGTCCGTCAGGCCGACATTCAGGATCGTATCCATCATACCGGGCATCGAGATCGGTGCGCCTGAGCGCACGGACACGAGGGGCGTGAACCCGAACTCGGTGCTCAGCCACTGGTCATGCTCCGCAACGCCCTGCATGAGGTGGTCAAGGAACTCGTCCTTCGTGCCGATGCTGCCCTGCTCCGGGTCGATGGCCAGAAAGACGTTGCAGACTTCCGTGGTGATCGTGAAGCCCGGCGGGACAGGCATGTCTGCACGACACATCTGCACGAGGCCGGCACCTTTGCCGCCAAGGATTTTCTTGGCATCCGCATCGTCGCCGGCCCAATCGCAATGGTTCTGGGAGAACCTGAAAATTCGCTTATCCACGCAACCCTCCTTGGTTCGGTGTGGCTCAATTCATCCTAGCATTTGGCCGCTCCCGATCAAGGAAAATGTGCAATTAATTGCACCTAATGTCGCCGGATATTGTAGACCCCCTGCAGGGCTGCCCGAACATGCAGTTTCCCGGCGGCGCTCTTCCATCGAGCCTGCGTCATGCGCCACACAGCCTCCTCCCCCGCCTCGTCCTTCCGGTCGTCCTCCAGGTCGGACATCAGCAGCAGGGAGACCAGCACCGCCTGATTGGTGCGGTCATGCAGGAACCCTTCGTCCACGAGGGTCAGACAGAACATCGCGCACGAATAGAGCCCGTCGCGGGGGTCGTCCGGGGACAGGTCGTGAAGAAGTGTCCGGGCCAGCTCGTCGATCCTTTTGGCCGTCCGGGACACCGAGAGTTCGTCCAGTCGTGTGAGAGGAGCCACGGCGGCAAGGTTCAGTTTCTCCTGCACGTCGGCGCGAAGCTCCACCCCAATTTTCTGGCACTCCTCGACCATGAGGTACATCATGTGGGCGGGCAGCGCGGCCTCGACAACCAGCTGGTCGCGTTCCCTAAGCTCTTCTATTCCTGCGGCGGTCATTCTTATGGTCTTTCCTCGTTAGGCCCCACTCGGCGGCGAGGGCGTCTACATTCTGTTCGGTGGTCACCGTGAACTTCTTGGTGATGAAGCGTATGCCTCGGCGATCCAATTCGTCTTCAAAGCCCCGGAGGGCAGTGTCACTCCACGATCTGTAGCTATTCATCGATCATCCCGTCGAAATCGACCCCGGCCCCCTTCTTGATCTTCGTGGCGGACTTGGGTTCGTTACTGTTCTGAACCAGACGCGGCACCTTCTGCATGGGAATGTTGTAGCGGAGCCAGATTTCCCGGAGGATCGTGAGACCGTAGACGACGCCGGCCATACTGTCGGCCACGTCCTTGGAGCCGTGCGGCGGGTGGTCGATGACGCGATCCTTGGTGTTGATCTCCAGGGTGATCATTTCACGCATGGCCTTCGGGTGGGCCGGAGCCTGCACGCGCCCGTCCATGAACGCAAGCTTGGTGAAGTCGTACGCGTCGGTGTCCTTGTCCATCGACTGGTAATGCACCACGAAACCCTGCTGGTAGAGGATTTGCATGCTGTCTCGGCTCTGGAACCCGTCGAAGCTGACCCACTTGATTGGGAGCCCCATCTTGTCCCGCAGCGTGTAAAGCAGCTTTCTGATGTTCGACAGCTCGATCTCCCCGCCCCGAGGCACCTTCACCTCAAGCACGAGGTCGAAGCGGATGATCGGCAGGGTCTCGACGTAATCGCCCCGGCTACACTCCTTGAAGCCTACGACATGGCCGATGCTGACGCCGGCACTGTCCTTCGAGTACGCCAGATCGACGTGCGCCAGTCGGGGCTCCTGCGGGTTCGCGATCCTCTTGGGGTATAGCTTCAGCTTGGTGGCCACGAAGTCCACGTCTTCCCGCGACCCGATGGACTCAACGGTGCCGAAGCAAGAGGTCACGGCTTCGGTGTTGTGCATGAACGGATGCAGCGCCAGGGTAGCCACGCCGGCCACGTCCCGCAGCGCGGCCAGCAGATCGGTCTCGAACTGGTGCCGGTACTCCGTGGGGACGTCCACCACCAAGTGCTCATCCTGCATCGCGACGTCTGTGTCGTCGGTGAGGATATACGGCTTCCGGGTTGCGTCCCCGACAAAGACCCGGAACCTTTCGCTCGTGAACTTCTCGGGTCGGACCTCCCAAGTCCTCTTGTCGTAGATGAAGATGCGCGGGTTCGTCCGGGCCTCTTCCTCCTTCTTGTCGGTGAACTGGCCCGGATAGTTTCTGGAGGAGACAAGGCAAAGCATGCCCGGCAGTGCGCCGAGCTGCATGAAGCGGCTCTCGCGGCGTCGTGCAATCGAGTTGTAATTCTTGACGGCCTGATCGTGGACCTCGCCGTCCTTCGACAGCTTCGACTTCTCGGTCACGGCCATGAAGTTCACTTCGTCAATCAGGCCGCCGATCACGTTCTGACCAATCGCGCCTGTATCCTGACCCGTGATCGCCTTGACGATGATCCGTTTCGGAAAGCGCATCTCGCTGGTGATGTCGGTGTCGAATGCGAAGTGCTTCTTGAAATAAGGGGCGCTCTCGATCATCGCGCGGAATCGCGTGTAATCGACGCCTTCGGCCAGCTGCTTGTTGAGCGACTGGAAGATGATCACGATCTCGGACGTGGGGTCCAGATCGAACTCCGCGTGAGGGTCACGCATGCAGGACAGGAGGTAGAGCTGATAAGCCTGCGTGTACAAGGCCAGGTGCGTCTTCCCGACGCCAATACCGCCCGTGAGCACGCTTTCGGTGTACCTGCCGCTGTTGAGTTCTTCGAACTCACGCATGACCAACGGCCACAGGGCCGTCGGTTTTCCCATGAACTCCTTGCCCTCGACAAACTCGCGTGGACCGACCGGCTCGTGCTTGAACCGAACCAAGCGCTTGAATGCATCAGGGCTGCGCGCGGCCTCTGACAGGAACGACATCACGACCTCTAGGTCTTCGGGATAGTCGTTCGCCACCTCGGCCAGCAGCTCCTGCGCGACCTCATCGAGCACGCGCTGCGGAACGTTACGTGGTTTCCCCGCCATGATCGATGACCTTCATTCGTTCTTCCACCATCGCGGACATGCGGGCAGCGAGTTGTGTGAGGCGGTCGTGCTGAGCAAGCCGGCGAGCGAAGTCCGATCCGCCGTCGTCGGACGTCCCGATGTGCGCGATCACCTTCGGCGTGAGACCAAGCAGCTCCGAGCGAAGCTCGTGGACCCGCATGATGGCGCTCAGGTAACCCAAGGGTGCCTGCGGTGTTGCCTTCTGCTCCAGCTGCGACAGGCGAGACCAGAGTTCGCTTTCGATCAGGTCGAGGCGCGCTAAGCCCTCCCCCCGGTGTCGGGCAAACTCCTGGGTCGTGCCCACCATTTCCCAGCGTGCGTGGATGCGCCGTATGTAGCGATCCATCGCACGACCGTCGGTGATGTCGAGCATAGCCATCAGCTGACGCTTGCTGCGCACACCCTTCATCATCATGAGCTCGACCCGAGCAACCTGCTGCTCATCATACTCTTGGGCTTCGCCACTCCGACGGTCGTAGGTGGGGGCTTCCGGGACATCGACCCAATCAGGAAGGGTGGCGCGCTCCTCCACGGGAAGGCGTTGCTTGACCTTCTTGAGACCGACGCGCTTCTTCCTGATCTTGATCTTCGTCATCCGCTTTTCTTCGCCGCCGCCTGCTTCTTGGTCTCCTTCGCCTCTGCGTCATTGGCGAGCTTGTCGTAAATCTTCGCGTGGGCGGCCTTGGCGATCTCGGCCTGCTGATCCTTGGGCATCTGATTGAACGTCTCGCAGATCAGTGCCAGGGCAACGTTCCTGAGCTTCGCGCCGGCCAGCCCCATAGCCGCCTTCATGGCGTTGTCGTAGCTGGCAACCTCGTGACCGATCAGCGCCGTCACGTCATCGCCAGCGACCTTCATCGCCTTCTTCATGGCGGTGGTGTAGGCCGTGTGCTCGTCCGGGAGCAGCAGAAGGCTGACCGAGATCGGACGTTCGACGTCCTGAGCCGTCATCTTGATGCCGTCGGAGGGGTTGAAGTCGGGAACCTTCAGGAGGCTGAGGACGGAGGTCTGCTCATCCTCGCCGATACCGGTCATCGCCCGGATTTCGTTGGCGCTGTACTCCTTGTGGAGGTCCACCAGAAGCCGGGCCAACTTGATCGGGATATTCTGGCCGCGAAGGTTGTTCATCGACAGCGTGCGCACCTTGGCCTGCTTCGCGTCGAACGGCACGACGATGATCGGGATCACCTTCTTGCCGGCCACCTTGGACGCGCGCCAGCGATGCTCGCCATCCACGATCAGGAACTTGCCTTCCTTCTCGGGATTGGCCCGACAGAGGATCGGCTGGTTCATGCCTTCCTCTTTCACCTGCTGCACGATGGCCTCGAAGAACTCGGCCTCCATGTCGTTCGGGTTGTACTCGTTCGGCTCGATGTCGTCGATGGGAACGATGCGGAAGTCGATGGTCTCGTCTGCGCCGTCGGGCTGTGCAATTAATTTCGCATCTTTGGCCGCAGACTGCGGTTTCTTCTTCTTGAGGTTCAGTGCCATTCTTCGCCCTCCATGGTGCGCTACTGTTCTGAGGTCATCCGCTTGGCGTCCAGCTGATCGGACAGCCGGTAACGTTCGGGATCGATCTGTATCGTGGGTCCAACAGAAAGCGACGTCATTCGGGCTTGGAGCCAACGTTCGCGCCAGTAGTCGATCTGGTCGCTGAGCGTGTACGTGGCAGTCTTACCGTATGCGTCGGCCTCACCCCGGAGGAATGAGACCGCTTTCTTCCGCAGCTCCATACCATAGAAGCCGTGGTCGGTTTCATCAACATCAATCAGCTTGACGCCTCGCTGGTTCAGCCGGTTGTATTGGCTGCCCTTGCCGTGAAGCGTTCTGATGCCGAAGAAGAGGTACTGGTAGCTGTACCGCAACTCCAGGAGACGGATGACGTCCCGGCTGGTCGCCGCAAGGGCGAGAAGCTTGCCTCCGGTCATCTGTCCGAACTCGAACACGGGCAGGCACCGACGCATCATCACGATCCGATGCTGGTTCGCCAGGCGAAGATGCTCGTGCTCCTTGTGCCACCCGAGGTGGTCGATCAGCTGGGTCCAGTGGTTGGGTGGGTCAGACAGCCCCACCACGCCGAGGAAGCCCCCGGACACCCGGTCACGAACGAGGAGAGCAAGCGAGCGCCCTGCCCCGGCAAAGTGCGGAGACTGAGGCTCCGAGGACAGCACCACGCGCCAGTAATCGAAGAGATCACGGGCAAGCCCCTTGTCCACCACGATCACCTCGGGGTCGCAGGTCTCCAGGTTGACCGGGACACACATGCGCAGCGCCTGCTCCTCGACGTCACAGAGACGGCGGACCCACTTGTTCTGCGTCTTGATCTTGTCAATCGGTGCCGGCATCAGTCCCTCCTGAGCAGGATGAGGCCCGCATTGCGCGTGTCCGACCCGTGCCACGGGAACGACCACTCCTTGACCGTCGGGCCGACCTTGGCGAACACCTCCTCCTTGCCTTCCTCCCAGCTCACGGCTCCGTCCCCGACAAAGCTGAAGACGTAATGCCCGCTCGGGATATGCGCCACGGTGTCGAGGATTAGGGAGCGCCACAGGTCGCCCGGCATGTCGCCTTCGTCGAGCGCCTGCGGCTCATTGAACAGAAGGGTGTCGAGGACGCGGTTCGACTGCATGAACGTCGCGTTGCCGGCGGTCGGCGGGTTCAGGCCAACGAAGCTTGGTCGGTCGAAGTCGATCTGCTTGATGTTCTCCCGGCAGTCGCCAACCATCACCTTGGGTGCTCGTTCCATCTTCGCGGACTGCAGGGCGTGGACGAGATGATCGACGTCCTTGGCCACCTTGAGAAGGGCCGGCAGAGGCTCCAGGAGTATTTTCGCCACGTTCTCCCACTGCTTCCCCTGCAACGACAGCTGCTGAAGGTCTTGGGTCGGGAGCTTCAGGAAGTACATGTAGTTCTTGTTCAGCAGCACCCAACGCACAGCCATGAAGCGGTAATACGCCGCCTGCTCGCGCACGAGATCACCGCGCTCCGATGCATAATACAGGGCATCAAAGACCGCCGCCGCAATGGGGTGCAGGTGGTCGGGGATCAGCTCGCCTGCCGGGGTCTTTCCGTCGGGGACTAGTTCCTCGGGTGCCTTCTCCTGTGCAAGACGCAGCAGGCCCTCAAGCACCCAGCGGCGCGACCGGACGTCGCCGAAGATTGCCTGAGCAGACACATAGGATCGGAGCGCCAGATCGTTTGCCGAGACGGACATGCCGTAGAAGCCGAAGGCTGCGGAGCCTGCGCAGCTGCCGCAGGTCATGTCGTGGTAGCTCCACTTGTGCCACTCGGACATCGGCACCACCGACTGAGCTGCATCAAACAGAAAAGGGATGAAGCGCCTCATCCCTCCGAGAAAGGGCAGAAGCCCCTTCGATATGACATCAAAGCTGTTCATTTCCTCACCGTGTAGAAACTGATTTTATGAGACACCAGCCGGTCCTTCCATTCTCGGATCGTCTTGGTGTCGGCGGTCCCGTCATTCTCCAGGGCGCAGTCCGCGAAGGAGTGCGCGAGCGTCTGGTAGCCGAGCATGTTCGCGTGTTTCACCGGAGCGTGCCGGTCGAACCGCTGCGTGTACGCGGTCCAGTGCTGGTCGGTCAGCCGGCAACCCATGTTCAGTGAAATTAATTGCGCATCATGGCGCAGACCAAGGCACAGGAGGTCGGGCACATGCGAAACCAGCTCGCTCCAGTTTTCGAGGAGCCAGTCGATGCTGGTCTTGTCGTAGGTGCGGAACTTCAGGTCCGCGTTCTGGCGATACCAGGTTTTGACCAGCGCCTTGTACTCCGCAGGGTCGCCACCGTCGAACACCTCGACTTCGCAGAGACGCCGCGCCTTGTTGACGTTGCCGCGCATCTGCCGGTTGCGCTTGCCGGGGAACGTCTGAACGTCCTCGGTGCGCATCACATACTCGTCGTGCTGCTTGCTGACGGTGTAGCCGCCAAGCTTGAAGTGGGCGGCAATGGGCTCTGGGACGAGGTGGAGGGGGCGACCATCTTCCAGCAGTTCGAGGAGCGTCTGATAGTATTCGCTCGGGCTGGCGGTCGGCGCGACACGGACCCCGCCACCATCGGAGAGCACCAGCCCCCCGGATGCCTGCTCGACATCGAGCTTGCCCAGAGCGATCTTAGGCATCACGTTCAGCGGCGAGAATGCGAACGCAGGTGCCCCGGAGGGCACCAGCGCTGGTCGCATAGCATCAAGACTGGTCAGGTAGGTTTGGAGCGGGCGGCTCTCTTCGATGAGGCTTCCTCTCCGGGAAGGAGAAGGCCGGACCGCACCGGCACCCGCATTGCTCGATTGTTTTGCCACAGGTTCGTCCTTGATCAAATACCGAAGTCGCCCTGATCCTTCATGGTGGATGCAAAGTCGGGCCACGTGACTTCCGCGATCACCTTTGGCTCGTAGCTGCGGGCGTCCACCAAAGCCCCGTTTCGCATGATGTGCGTGGTCTTCACATCGGGTCGTTCACGATGGAGCCAAGCTGTCAGTTTGCCGGCCCGGTGACACTCGCAGGGCTTACCCTCGGAGCACATCATCGCGACGCGGTGGCCTTCTTCAGTGAACTGGAGGATCGCGTCCATCTTGGCGATGAACAGCGGGGCCGTCACCTGCACGTCGCCGAGCCCACCGAGGACTTTCCCGCCGTACCGGTAATCGACCCCGTTCGACCGCACACCACGGATGAGATTGTCACGCTGGAAGTGCGGGAACCGGGATACCGGCTTAGATCGCACGTCAATCAGCATTGTGATCTGGTTTTGCTTCAGCAGGCCAAGGAAATCCTCGAAGCTGTGGTTTGAGTGACCGATTGTCCAGACTTCCAATGTCGTCTCCTATTTCTGTGGTTGCCCTAGTCTACCGACGGGACGCGGGGTAACACACAGAAATCGCTCTATTTTTCGAAGATTGCCGGCTGAGGCCCGCGCTGCTGGTCCTGATACTTCCCGTCATACGCGACGCTGGCATGATCATCGAGCTGATGGATGATGATCTGGGCGATGGCCATCCCCTCCTCGATCAGGATCGCCTCGTCACCGTGGTTCGTCAGCTCAAGCGTCAGGTATCCACGCCAGCCGGGCTCGATCACGGTGTTCTGTGCCGCGAGGCCGACACGAGCCCAGGTGCTCTTGTCGTGCACGATGCCGAGGACATTCTGCGGCATGTTGAAGTGCTCGACGGTCGAAGCCAGGCTGAAGCCGCCGGGCATCAGTCTGACCTCCTGATCGATGCGTACGTCGTAGCCAGCCGGGCCGACACCATAGGTGAGGCCCTTGTGTCTGGTCCGTTCCGAAAACGGTGTGAAAATGCAGAGCTGCCGGATGGTGTTGCCCGTAAGGATCATGCCGTCCTCCGAATGTCGAGTTCCCGGTGGTGCACCTCGACATCGAACCCCGACGCCCTCAGACGATACGCAGACATCTCGACCATGGCCACTGACCGGTGCCTGCCGCCGTAGCACCCGAAGGCAACGGTGTCTCCATCGTTCAGGCCCAGCAGCGCCTCCTGCAGGGTGCGGCCAAACCTGTCGTCGGTCTCAACGTATTTCTGCACGCGACCATCAAGCCCGGTGAGCCGGCGCAGCTCGGTGACGTTGTGGGGGTTCTTCATGGGGCGGCAATCGACGATCTTCTTGACGTCGTATGGCGGGCCGTACTTGAACCCGAACGAGACTAACTTCACCTGCATGATGTCACCATTCCCAATGTGGCAGTTCTTCGATGATGGTTGCGTCGCGGTCGAGCATGAGCCAGTCACACCCGGCACCTACCGCGAAGTTCATTGCGTCCCGCAGCTCCTGCGGTATCCCGGCGCTGGCGTCCGGGTGCGGGGTCGTGTGGACCCACCAACCGAAACCGGCCTTCGGGAAGACCGTCACGCCCTCAATGTCGTCTGCGTCGAGCCGCTGGGCTGTCTCCTCGGTCACGTGCGCCGTGCTGACCGCCAGTATCTTCTGGGTCTCGGCGTGGAAGACTTGGTTCGTCACGTCGAAGCCGTGCGTCTGAAGCGCAATGGTCGCCAGCTTGATCTCACCCTCGGGGCCAAGGTGCTGAAGCGCGTCCACCCAATCCCGGACCTTCTGGATGGCGTCGATCTCCCATTCGGTCGGATCGTCGAACCCGTCATGTGTCTCAGCGTGTTCGAGGTATGCGGCGGCCAACCCGGCCACGTGCAGCAATTCTTGGAAATCCGGTTCGATGACGACCACACTGCCCTCCTTGGCTTGTGCAATTAATTTCATTCACTCTAGCACAGGATCGGCGGCTATCAAGTCAGCCCAGGCTGATTGTCAACACCCGTGCGGCAGCAAGCCTCGAACGGCGATCCGCTGAGAACGCGTCCCGGCTGTCGAAGCGAAACCCTTCGGCCTTGAGTTTCTGTTGGATGGCTTCCAGCTCGTAGCCTAGATGGCTCAGCAGGGTCTCCATCACGCGAATATCGCCGGACGTCTCGCCGCTCTCGATCTTCCGTAAGGTTGACCGATTGACGCCCGTCGCCGCAGCGAGCGTCCTCTGCGAGATGCCTTGTTCCTCTCGGAGCGCCCGGATCAGCGCCCCCCAGAAATTCCCATCCATCTACCGCCTCGCACATGTTAGGCGACAGCATGTTCGTACACCACGGAGACGGCGCTGGCTTTGAGTTTCGCCAACACCAGCCGGGCCACCTCGTTATTGGGGTGGACCGGTACATACACGGTCGAGACGCCCTTGCTCTGCGCCCTGTCATGCAAGGTTTTGAACATCTCCGTGAATGCACGCTGCTGCCTGCTCGATGGTTCGACGTAGCCGAGGGTGACTTCGTAAGCATCCTTATCGTCCCGGTACTCCCAGGTCAGAACACCCACGACGTCACCGTCAGAGCTCACCGCGTAGATGACCTCGGAATTGGCGTTGACGGGACACGTACCCACGAGATCAGGCGTGAAGCCTTCCTGCACGAGGTCGTTCCAGCCTTCGGCGATCATCGCGAAAGCTTGGGTGCTCGCAGCCCTTCGGCTGTATCCGATCTGGATGCTCATCGTCCCTCCTTGGCCGACGCAAAACAACAATGCAATTAATTGCATAGCTCGACTCCGGGCTCAAGGAGAACGTGCCCATAATAGTGCAATTAATTGCATAAGGCGAGGCGGGATCACCCACGGTTCTATGCCGTGGGTTGTTCCCCTCTGCAGCAGCTACTCAGCCGCCAGCAGTTCTTCCTCACGGTAGAGCGGGGCCTTCCCCGCAACCACCTTGTCCGTGTACTCGTCCAGTGTCTCCAGTTCGAACGAGGCCCCGGCTGTCCGAAGCAGTTCGGTCACCCCCCCAGACCCCGTGTCGAGCCAGTCGCACGCGTTGGCGTCCCACTGGAAACCGTAGATGGCAGGCACAACCGGAGCCAGCGCCGGCTGCTGAAACAGGTCTCTTTCAAAATCAATCGGCACCGTCGGTGCAAGAATATGCAGCGTCAGCTCGTGGGTCATCCCTTCGGCAATGAATACGCCGTCCTCCGGGATCGTGTGCGCAAACATCAGGTACTCGACGCTGAAGCCGTCTCCCCGTTTGACCTGAAAACCCCAAGCAGCAGCGACACCTCCCCCGGCTGTGCGATGCGGTCGAACCGAACGCAATTACCTCTGTCCATCAGTACCTACTCCTTCCCGATGCGCCCACGGCGCTCGTACATATGCTGTTTCGCGATCCGGTCGCATTGCCTGTTAACCCACTGCCGGGACGGTCCCCTCCTGTGCCCGCGCACATGGCGCAAGTGGATCGAGAACCCTCCCTTTGTGGACTCACTCTCAATGATGCCAAGCCCCTTCTGCTCCGCCTCGGATAGAACGACCCGTGTCAGGTCCGGCACTTTTGCGCCATCTGCGTGGTTTCGAATGGCAGCTCTTGGGACTCTGGCTTTCACCAATCCGAGGGCACGCAGATTGTCTGACTGGATCATTAGGACGGTCACCCCTGACAGATGCCCTCCTGCACCAAGCACGTGCATCGCGTTCGCAATGGCACACAACTCAGCCTCATGACTGGCGCTCAATAAAGACTTAAAACCGCCACCAAATAATGCGCCGGACGACCACAGATTGCATTTGGCCCAAGCGCCCCAGCCAGCTGCACCAGTACTTGGGCAGTGGGACGCGTCAGTGAACAGGGACATGTGCATCGCTGTCAATCCAGTTGTGCAATTAATTGCAAGACGACAGCCGAGCCAAAAGACAGCCCGGCGGTACGGTCTGGCCCCTGCGGTACAGCTGCAGGTGATCGTCTAAATCTCCAGGCCAAGCCGGACGGAAACTTCCGCCCCGATGCCCCCTCCGTGACGTCGTTCAATGCACCCTCCTTGGTTTAGTGAACTGGTTGTTAACTTACCTTACCGTGTTGCCGTGAGTGTGCAATTACTTGCACTTCTCAAAGGTTAATATCCACCGAGGAAGTCCAAGCCGAAACACCATCTAAGCCACGGCCTTGAACTCAAGCGGGACCACCCAGGCTGGTGCGCATTGATGGAAGCACACACCCGTTGCAGCCGATCCCCCCATATTTGTTCCCCACCCGTTCACTGTGCTTTGAAGATGCATCGGTCCTCCGCTACCATTTTGATTACGCAAGCAATATCAACCAGTTACAAGGAACAGAGATTCCAGAAACTGTGAGACATCTCGCACAAATGTACGCGGAGATGCCATGGCTTGCGCTTCCTACCTTTCTCGCCGTGAAGGACGCTATTACCTTCAGGTTCGGTTGAATCCCGTCACATCCCTCCTCCTGGGCAAGCAGCTCTATAGAGTCTCGTTAAGAACCAGCGACTATCGTCAGGCGCGTATTCGACTTTCAGAGCACCTGGGCTGGATTCACAGAATGAACGACAGCGCGAACTACGTATCGCTCTTTCAGAAGAACGTGGGCGAACTGCGAAAATATCTGCTGGATCCATGGCCTCTTTCTGAAGAACGGCTTCAGGCACGGCGCAACTACGAGGAGATGCTGAAGAACCTGAAGCGTCGGGCGCTGGCCGCCCAGTGCGATCCCGACATGATCGAGCCTGACTTCACCGCCCTGCTGAACCGTTTCGTGAACCAGAATCTGGATGCCGAGACGTTCCTGCGTCAGCGCGACAGGGTTCAAGCTTATGAACGCGGCAGGGCCGACATGCAGGCAGCCATCCAAATGGGCGCAGTACCCGCCAGCTTTCAGGCATCTGCACATCATTCTCCCGCCATTCCCTCTCAGCCTGATACAATCGCCGCATGGCATGATCCAATGGCCCGTGAAGCCCGCATCACTCCGTCAGCGAGCGAGCCGGAAGTCCCCATCGACGTTCTCGAGGAGCCTTTTGCACATCCCCCTGCGCCAGAGGCCGATCCGCTCACCTTCTCTCAGGCGCTGCAGGAATACGTTGAAGAGGATGTGACGAATGGCGGCAACGCGGATGCCCGCTCAGCTATCCAACTGGTCGTACAGTTCCTGATCGACATCATGGATGATCCGGTCGTCGCCAGGTTTGACAAGCGCAAGGTGCTCGAGCTCGATCAGATGCTCCCCGACATTCCAAACAGGCGCAACGTTCCCAAAGAGCATGCACAAACACTGGCAGAGAGGTACCTCTATGCAAAGAAGCATGGATGGTCGCGCCTTGATCGGTTGACCGAAACACGGCTGCGCAACGGCTATCATAACGCCCTGTCGAAATTCTTTGACTGGCTGATTGAACGGGGACACTACCCTCACCCCAAGCCCGTGTTCAGCCATGTCAGTGAAAACAATCTCACCTCCCTGCCCCGGGACTCGTTCGATGACAGCGAAATCGCGAAAATCTTTTCGCAACCGCTCTTCACGGGATGCCAGAGCGACAAACGGATCTGGCAACCAGGAAAATACTTCATCCAGTCGCACCTTTACTGGGCCTACCTTCTGTTGCTTTTGACAGGCCTGCGGCCAGGCGAGCTGGGACAGCTGGAACTGAACGACATCGCGGAGCGAGACGGAATTCACTACCTCTACCTCAGAGGTTTTGACCCCTCCAAAGGCCGCGTGGCCAAGAAAGATGTGAAGCGTTTCAAGACCCCGTCGTCGCAGCGCGTCGTCCCCCTTCACCCACTGATCCTTGATCTGGGTCTCCTTGAGCGGGTGGACGAGTTGAAGCAGCTTGGCTGCCCCTATCTCTTCCCGGAATGGGAGCCCTATCCCAAGCCAAATGGCGAAATGCGCTGGGGCCAGCCGATCACAAAGAGCTGGCAGTATCTGAAGAAGAAAACAGGCATCGCCCGCAAGGAAGTAACACTCTATTCCACGAGGCACTGGTTTGCTGATCTGATCGATAACACCAAAATCAAGGACGTCACGCGAAAGCGCCTGATGGGACACTCACCGAAGTCGGACATCCCCGCCCGCTATGGCATGAAGCATCGCCTAACGACGCGAGATTTACAGCATTTCGAGCAGGCAGCGTCCCCCGCACTTGATGCGATAACGCCCATTCTTCTGGCCGCCAAGGAACGTGTGAATTGCGGTGATCTGGTGGTGCTGAAACCTTGGTTACAGCAGCAGAACTGGTCGGCATATTATCAAGAACGGTTGAGCGAATTAAAGTGACCCGCTTGCACAGAAACGAGCGGCGGGTGCGGCGTGAAGTAATCGACCCGATTTCTGAACTATGTTGGGAAGCTGCCTATTCACTTCTGGTTGGAGGAACTGGAAACGCAGCCATTAGATAGCCGCTCAACTCTGACGGAGCGCGCCTTCACCTCGGTCGTTCGCGTCTCCATTCCCGCGCGCTGAAAGCTGTCGGTCATCTCGACAACACAAAAGTCTGGAACGGGCGGAGAGCTGCCGTTCGCTGCGACAGGGATGAATGTCCGGTGCGTGGCAACTTGCGGTCAGCAATCGTCGAGAAAGTTTTCGCGTGGCAATATGGACGTATTTCTCAGATCATGGGACAACGAAATGGCCAGCCGCCATCAGTAGTGGCGTCTAGCGACAGAGCCTCTTCAGCCGCTCAAGGTGCTTAGCATCGACGTTGTTGATTGTTTGGAAGAGCGCGGTTGCCGCATCTCTCGTCTCTTCCAGCGTCATGGTTGAGAAGGACAGCAAGTCGTCAATGTTATCAGAGTGGGATTCGACTTGGACGAGCCGCTCCAAAGCAGCCAGTTGCTCCCGGTCTAGCTCTGGGTAGTCGACGCACAGCTTGTCGAGCTGTGCGGGCAGCCCACCGCCGCCTGGGCACTTGAAGGCCAAGAATACGTCGAGCACCCGTCGGATGACGTTGGGCATCATGTAGCCATGGTCATCGTAAGCATCGGGATGCTCCACGAACCTGAGCACGTGGCTGAAGAGGAAGTGGTATTCTGAATCGTACTCGCGAAGCAGCTTCGACATCTGGACGATCGTCGAGGACCGACGGGGCTGCCCCTCAGGTATCGCTACGTCGATGAAGAGAAACGTCGCCGACGGCTCCTTGCCAGCCGGAGGGCGGGCCTTGCCTTTCCACGCCTTTCTGAACTCATTCATGCATTGCAGGTTGTGGGTGAGGATAAACACCTGCGCGGCCTTTTCCAGGCGAGATCTCACGAGGGAGCACGCAAAATTCAGCGCCTTCGTGTCTAGGCTCGATACCGGATCGTCTACGACCACAATGAGGTCGGTCAGCTTCCGGTTGTCTGCCTCAATGGACGAAAGAAAGTAGGAAATCGCGATCGCGGTTTTCTCACCTTCGCTCGGCACGCCGGTGATCGGTGTTCCGTGCCGCTGGAGTTCGTAGCCGTCGTCGGTGGGATTGATCGTGAGTTCGCCGTGACCAAGATAGGCTGCGATCAGCCTATTAATTACCTCGGCGGCGGGTCCGTGTGCCCTTATTTGCTGGCGCAGCTCGTCCGCCTTGATCCGCAGCGCCGCAACATTCTTGGCGTCAATCTCATGCTGGTTCGTCGCGTCTTTAAGGTCTTTTGCAGCCTGCGCGTAGTCGTCGCGGCAGTCGAGGATGAAGTGCCGGCGTATAGAGGCCTCGGCGGCTTCCTTATGCTTCGCGAAATTGGTGACCGCCCGATTGTGGGCCGAAATAGCTTCATTGACGGTCACAACGCCCGCATCAATCCGCTCCGCGGTAGCGAGGACATCCGCCTCTGCGGCGACGTCCTTCATGTCGGCGGGCGTCGCCGGACGCTCGAGCTTAGCGAAGAGGACAGTCTGCAGTGTGCCCAGTTGCTTCGCCAGCAGGCGTATGTCCTTCAATAGGTTCTCCCGAACCTCCCGGAAGCCAATCCGAAACTCAGTTGCCAGATCGTCAAATGAGGGTACCTGAGCGCCCAATTGAGCTGATAACTCGATGAGACCAGCCAGCCGCTGGGCTGTCTTGTTGAGACGTGCGACGAACTGGTCGACACTGTCGTCGAGGGCAGCGGCGAGGTGCGCACGCCGCTCGGCCGATATTGCGTTGCCGCAGAAGAGGCAGTCGGCGATCCCGTTAGTTTCATGGAACTCATGCCCCTGCTTCAGCCAAAGCAGTATATCGGGATACCGCTGGACCTCGTCGAGTGCCACGGTCGCCATCGACTGACCGCAGACGTCGGCGATGAAGCGGTAGGCTGTCTCGATTGTGGACTTGTCGAATGATATCGTTTCGAGGCGCGGCATTGGCTCATCAAGCCGACACGTATCCTCGGCCGCCTTCATTTCGTCGTCCGTGAGCGCGGGCCCTTTGTCGTCTTTCCAGGTATCGTAATCCTTGGCGAGTGCCGGTGCCTCATATTTGCGGTTGCCAAGGTGCAGGCGGGAGGCAACCGACTTCGCGCGCTCCCTCTTGAAGTTGACAAAGGTTTTCTCCGCAGCTTTCTCCACGGCGGATGCAGTTTCCCTTTTCTTGTCCGCTTCGACAATCTTGTCCTCGACCCTTGTAAGCTCCTTTGCGGCTTCAGCTTGATCAGCGCCAACGTAGAACACTGGGTTCGCGCGCCCTGCGCCCCATTGCAGATTCTGTTCAATGTAATCTGAGTTGAAGACAAGTAGTCGCCGTTCAAGACCGACGGGATTGGTCGGGCATCCGAACGTCGATCCATCGTCCAGCGCCATCTCGAATCTTCCGTCGGTGGGAAGTTTGGGATGCGGCCTGCCGGACTCGAGGCTCGCGAACAGGCGCGATAGGGTACTTTTCCCTGAACCATTGAACCCGTAGACGAGGTTGTAACGGCGGAAATTAAGAGAAGGCGAACGCGCAGCGCGGTCGGCGAATACTCCCATTCCCTGCAGCGATTTGATATTTGTTACTATACCCATCCCTAGAGTTCATGCGCCGACATCGTTGTTGTCAACCTCCCATAGCATCAATCCAACGCGCCGATCGCGCTAACCTCACCATTCGGCTCCTTGCCGGTCTATCAGGACCCTGCTTTGTGGGGCTAAATCTCAGCTCTCATCTGTGCTCAATCTTACCAAGTGCTTCATAAAAGAAGAGGTGATCTCAAATATTAACTCGATCTCTTCCTCAATTACGCTGGAGTCATGTTTGACATAACTGCTCTGATACTTGGCGTAGTATTCAACGATCTTCTGGAACATATTGGCGAGTTCCTTGGATCCACCGTTGCCTTTGATGAATGTGCCGAGCGCAGGAAGTTGATTCTCAAGTGACTTTCCGTTATCGAAGATTTGTTTAAGCAGGAGTTCGAGTGCGACACGCAGATCATCGATCAGGTTGCGATGGAAAATGCCCGCCTCGTATTTCTGCAGGGCGCTGTTGTAAGATTCCAGCGCCTTCGGGTGGCCATCGAGCCAGTGCCGTGTCTCTTCGATCAAAGTTTCGTTGATATCTGATGCAGGAGCGCCGCCTGCGAACTGCGCATAGCGTGTGGCCAGCCTGATTTTGAGCTCTTCTCGCTTCTTGTTCGTTTTGAAGCCGAAGGATCTGTGTTCGCAGAGTTCCTTGATAATCCGGTATTGCTGCTCACCATCGAAAGCCATCAAGTTGTCGTAGAGGGCGGTGCGCTTGTTCTGCGCTTCGAATGGATAACTCTGATGGGGTATGTTTGCCTCAAAATCAACGGCATAGCTAGGCTCAGGACTCGTTGATTAGAGCCAGAAGATCACGGTTGCAGCGAGCGCGATGGCGGATAGGAAGACCATTGGGCACCTGTCATAGCGCGTCGCGACACGCCGCCAGTCTTTGAGACGCCCGAACATGATCTCGATCCGGTTGCGCCGTTTGTAGCGACGTTTGTCGTATTTGATGGTCTTGTTGCGGGATTTCCGACCCGGAATGCAGGGGGTGATCCCCTTCGCCTGTAACGCGTCACGGTACCTGTCGGCATCATAGCCACGGTCGGCCAGAAGCCATTTGGCCCTGGGAAGCTCGTCAAGCAAGGCAGCAGCACCGGTGTAATCGCTGACCTGACCGGCCGTTATGAAGAAACTGATCGGGCGACCATTCGCATCCGATACGGCATGAAGCTTGGTGTTCATGCCGCCTTTCGTGCGGCCGATCAGGCGGCCCACGCCCCCTTTTTTACCCGCAGGCTGGAAGCCGTGCGGTGGGCCTTGAGATAGGTCGCATCGATCATGATGGTCTTATGCTCTGCAGCTTCAGGCACAGCCAAGCCTTCCATCATCTGGATAAAGATGCCCTTGTCGCCCCAGCGTTTCCAACGGTTATAAAGCGTCTTAGCCGGGCCATATTCCTTCGGTGCATCGCACCACCTGAGCCCGTTACGGTTGGCGAAGATGATGCCGCTCAGAACGCGGCGATCATCAACGCGCTGGCGACCATGGCTCTTGGGAAAATAAGGCTGAAGACGAGCCATTTGCTCGTCCGTCAGCCAAAACAAATTACTCATCAGTCAGGCTCCTATACGCCCGTCTGAATCACAGCCATTTTTTTTAAATCAATGGGTCCTGAGCCTAGCTGCCCTTGCTGGCCTGGAATGGCAGACCGTGATCGCCATCGGTACACTTGCGCTAGGCGGACTCCTGATTGCGCTACTCCTGCGGCGACAGGTCGTTTGTGCCGTGCAAGATGTTAGGAGGATAGTTGAGCGATGAGATCGGCGCGACTATCTCGCTAGCCGGTGGCGCTGGAGCCGTTTGAGCTACCGAGATCCTTTCCCAGTCTGCCGAATACCCAGGCTATTACAGCGGCAGATATGATCAGCTTGGACAAGACGTGCTTTGACTATTGGGGAAGCGCATCAGAAATGAAAAAGCCCGCGGGAAGCGGGCTTTGTCGGAATGCTGTTCCTATTTTGTCTGAATGCTGCTGTTTGTATCTCGCTTCGCTGGCCCGGGTTTCGTCGCGCCGTCCGGGGCCATAATGCTACTTCCCCGTGCTGCGCAGACCCTTCTCGCTTGGCCATGGGTAATCTCCTGAGTGCCGTCGCCGTGCGTCCATTTATAACCATCTTCACAAGTTAAGGAATATTTCCCGTTTTTGTATGCGATCGAATATGCGAAGGCCGACGAGATTGGCGCGAGAAGAACGGCTGATGCGATTGTGGCCAGGGCGATGTTCCTGAAGTTCATGACTTCCTCTCCGGTTCAGTGCAATCGGATGATGAGAATAGAAATGCTGTTCTTATCTCTTCTGAATGCTGCTGTTCATATCTCTCTGTGCTGGTCCGGTTTTCGTGAAGCCGTCCGGGGCCATGATGCTGCTTCCTCGTGCTTCGCAGACCTTCTTCGCGTCACTATGGGTAATTATCTGAGAGCCGTCGCCGCGGGTCCATCTGTCGCCATTGTCACAGGTGACCGAATATTTCCCACCTTTGTAATGGATCGTATATGCGAAGGCCGACGAGATCGGCGCGAGAAGAACCGCTGATGCGATTGTGGCCAGAGCGATATTCTTGAAGTTCATAACTTACTCCTCCATTCGAGTACAACTGCATAGTGCAGGTGTAGCTTTGAACTCGCGCTGAACGCGTCGTTCAGAATGTGTTCAGATTGCGGCAATAAACACCCTCAGCTAGGCTCAGGACTCGTTGATTAGAGCCAGAAGATCACGGTTGCAGCGAGCGCGATGGCGGATAGGAAGACCATTGGGCACCTGTCATAGCGCGTCGCGACACGCCGCCAGTCTTTGAGACGCCCGAACATGATCTCGATCCGGTTGCGCCGTTTGTAGCGACGTTTGTCGTATTTGATGGTCTTGTTGCGGGATTTCCGACCCGGAATGCAGGGGGTGATCCCCTTCGCCTGTAACGCGTCACGGTACCTGTCGGCATCATAGCCACGGTCGGCCAGAAGCCATTTGGCCCTGGGAAGCTCGTCAAGCAAGGCAGCAGCACCGGTGTAATCGCTGACCTGACCGGCCGTTATGAAGAAACTGATCGGGCGACCATTCGCATCCGATACGGCATGAAGCTTGGTGTTCATGCCGCCTTTCGTGCGGCCGATCAGGCGGCCCACGCCCCCTTTTTTACCCGCAGGCTGGAAGCCGTGCGGTGGGCCTTGAGATATCGCATCGATCATGATGGTCTTATGCTCTGCAGCTTCAGGCACAGCCAAGCCTTCCATCATCTGGATAAAGATGCCCTTGTCGCCCCAGCGTTTCCAACGGTTATAAAGCGTCTTAGCCGGGCCATATTCCTTCGGTGCATCGCACCACCTGAGCCCGTTACGGTTGACGAAGATGATGCCGCTCAGAACGCGGCGATCATCAACGCGCTGGCGACCATGGCTCTTGGGAAAATAAGGCTGAAGACGAGCCATTTGCTCGTCCGTCAGCCAAAACAAATTACTCATCAGTCAGGCTCCTATACGCCCGTCTGAATCACAGCCATTTTTTTAAATCAATGGGTCCTGAGCCTAAGGAAGTTGCAGCTCTATGTATCTGAGGCGGACGAACGACCGGTAATGGGATCAACTGACCATCTGCTGCGCTTGGTTCGAATGTCCGCAGAGGGCCGGGCGCTGCGGTGCCCGACGTCACGACTGACCTTCAGCTTTGGGCCGGGAGACTGACGCCTGCCTCGGTTCATCATGCTCTACTACTGCATTGCCGCAGGTCCGTTCCTGGCCCTTTCCAGACGCTGATGCTTGAGCCCTCTTGACCGCCGCACACTTTCATCCACTCTTCAAAAAAGTTCTAAACATTATCGGATGACTAGGTGGCAGTGTACTTTTTCGCTGAGCGGGACCCCGATGGCGACTGGCGTTATGCGGTCAAGGTTGGCTATTCGAATAATATCCCAAGAAGGCTGCGAAACCTTCAGACAGGTAATCCTCGGGAGATCGCTGTCATGGGGTTCATTCGCACAGAGGACTGTGCGGAGGATCGACGAGTTGAGGCCGATTTGCATAGGCGCCTAGAAGAAGATGTAGTGCGAGGCGAATGGTTCAGTGTGGATCCAGAGCAAATCTTCGACGCACTTCATAGCCATTCCACCAACGCATTTCTTGCGACCGAGGGCGATCCTTTCGAAATCATTGGTCTCGATCGAGATGCTATCCCAGTGTACGCGAATCCCTGGCATTGGGGCGAGTTTGATGTAGACGAATTCTGCCCGCGCTGTGGCTGGGCTTGCGGCTGGACGGACGTTGAGACCGCAGGTGGAATGATGTGTCTAGAATGTGGCGCGCACGAAGCACACTACGAGGATAGGGGGGACGAGCCTGACTGGGACTAAAACACTGGACGATGTTGCGCGCTGCCATGAAGGTCCGGTATCGGGAAGCCGCGCTGCGGCAACGGTGAACCTGGCGAACGGCAGCTAAGGGCCGTGAGTGGTGAGGATTGGTGTTCAATTGGGCTCTAATCCGGTGCGCCACCGCATATCCGGTTGGAGCCCACAGCGGTCGGTGGTGCGCACTCGCCATAGATCATATGGCGAGTGCTTAGGTCTACAGGGTGCGAATATGAGCTTTCCAATATCCGTGTAGCGCTTCGATATCGCCGCTGGTCAAGATGGGCATTGCGGTGTGCAGGCGGTCTTCTGGCCACTCCCACCACCTTAATTCAAGCAAGAGGTCGATGTGGTGCGCGCTGAAACGCTTTCGGATCTCCTTTGCCGGGTTCCCGGCGACGATAGTGTAGGGCTCAACATCGCGCGTCACCACTGCGCGCGTGCCGATCACTGCGCCATCGCCGATCTTGACTCCCGGCAGTATGATGGCTTCCGACCCGATCCAAACATCATTTCCGACAACCGTGTCACCGGCTGGGCTGAAACCGTTCTCGGCGCCCTCGAATGCCGGGACTTCGGACATCCAGTAGAAGGGAAACGTGCTGATCCAGTCATATCTATGGCCTTGGTTGCCAGCCATAATGAACGCCGCACCTGATCCGATTGAGCAGAAGCTGCCGATCAGTAGACGGTCAACCCCTTCATCCGGAAGGAGGTAGCGGGCGCAGTCGTCGAAGCTATGACCGTGATAATAGCCGGAGTAGTAGCTATAGCGTCCGACAACGATGTTTGGATTGGTGATCTGTTTGTCTAGGGTAATGCCGCGGAATGGGCTCTCGCAGTAGTTTTCCAATTGAAACCTCTGAATGATTTCTTGTTCGCGCGCACACGAACTAAGCGCGACCACAGACTGTGGCGCGCGACTGCCCCGCGCTTTAGCGTAGGGCGTTATTCAGATGGTTCGTTCCGCTGACTTCATTGCACTTCTTGCCATGTCAAACTGCTTCAAGCGATAGCGGCTCAACCTCCCAAACGCAAGCCTGATCATTGGTGGCTTCGTCCCGCATTACCGTCGTCTGGTGGCCAGCTTTCTTCGCAAATGCAACGAATGGCTGCTGCGGTGGGTCGCATCGCAGCGCAGTATCAGTAGGTGAATGACAGGTATGGGCCGGAAACGACGCCAGCGAAGTCGATTGGATACGGCTGGCCTGCCGCGCCGCCGCATAGCAGCTCCGAGCCCAAACCGGACATGCGGCTGCTACACTCCTCGTATCCGCTTGCGACCCCATTTCTGCCGTCTCCAAGCGAAATTCGAAACGCCGAAAGCTGCCATTTTTCCCTAGTGCCAACGCACCAGGAAACTAACGTCGCACTCAGATGGCAGATGATTGACATACCTAGCTTCTATAGGCATGATACCTATAGAAGGTAGGTATCGAATATGGCCACACCCCAGTCTTCTTTTCTCAACGGCGTGCCAGAACTGCTGGTACTGCGGCTGCTCCGTGATCGCGAAATGTATGGCTATGAGATCGTTCAGGCCATTCGCGACGCTAGCGGCGATGCAATCGGCTTTGCCGAAGGCGTCATCTATCCGCTGCTGCATTCCCTTGAGCGCGATGGCGCCTTGACCACGCGGCGCCAGACCGTCAATGGCCGCAGCCGTGTCTATTACAGCGTAACTCCGGCTGGGTCAGGGCGGCTGGCCATGCTTGCCGAGCAATGGCACGACCTGCATCGCACCATTGCCGGAATATTAGCGGAGCCGCGCCATGCGTGATCTGTTACATGGCCTGCGCGAAAACCTGCTCCGCGCCGGTGTCTCGCCCCGGCATGTCGAACGCTATTTGCGTGAGCTTACGGAGCATCGGGACGACATCGCCGAGCACCTGCGAATGACTGGCCTCTCCCCCGACGTCGCGCAAGTCCAGGCGGAACATCGCCTTGGTGGGCGTGATGCGCTGCTCCTGCCCATGCTGGCCGACCTGCGTTTTCGCAGCCCCGCCGCGCGGTGGCCCGCTCTGTTTTACCTCGTTTTGCCGCTCGCCTTGCAGGCTGCTCTCGTCATCGTTGGCGTCCTCACGCTACTTTTGGCTGCTAACACGGAGCTGCGTCCGGCCATCACCGATCTGGGCAGCGGTATGGCCCTTGTGTTGCTCATCAGCCCAATCCTCATTGCCTGGCTGACGCTTCTCGCCGCCCGCCGCCGCCGCGCCTCGCTCCGCTGGCCTGTTCTGGGCGCCTTTATTGGTGCTGCCCTGGCCTCGGCGCTTCAGCTTGGGGTGACACTCCCTGCGAGCGACGCAGCAGGCCGGATCAGCCTCACCCTCGGCATTCCGCCGCTCCTACCTGTCTTGCTGCTGGTCCTGCTCTCGCTTCTGCCGCTAACCCTGCAACCACTCTCGGACTAACACCATGAGATCGCTGTTTCCTTTGCTCCTGCTGGCGCTATCAGTGGGCCCGGTTTTCGCTGCCCAGCAAATCCACCAGCTTGCCCGCGCCAATGGAACAATCATAAACTTCACGTTGGATGCGCCGCTCGGTAAAAGCGCTGGTTTGATCGTCCTTGCCCAGGGCTCTGGTTGCCTGCCGGCGGTCGACAGCGTCAATCTTGCCACCGTCCGCGCTGCCTTTCCAACCTATACCAGCCTCATCGTCGAAAAGTCCGGCATTGCCCCCGATAGTGCGATCAAAAACGGCCAAACCGATTGCCCCCAGGAATATCTCGACACCTACACCCTGTCGCAGCGCATCGACGATTATGCCTTCGTGCTCACGCACCTCAAGTCGGTCGCTGTGACATCCGATAACGTCATTCTGTTCGGCGGCTCGGAAGGGGGATTGGCCATGGAAGCCCTTGCCGCCCAGATACACCCCACGGCTGCCATCCTTCTCTCAGGATCGGTCGGCGGCACTTTTGGTGAGATGGTACTCTCCACGGTGCCGCCCGAAGGTCAGCCCACCGTGAGCGCCGGGTTTGCGCAGGCACGGGTCAATCCCGACAGCACCATGCTGGGAGGTCACACCTATCGTTTCTGGGCGGACAGCCTCGATCACCGATCGTCAGATTATCTCGAGGCTACCGATACACCATTTCTCCTGATCTATGGTGGTCGAGACACGGCAGCGGTGCAGTCTGTTCGCACAATTGCAGATCGCTTCGCCCAACAGGGACGCTGCAATCTCACCTATTGGGAATTTCCAGCCCTGGACCACAGCATGGTCGATCCCGCAGGCCTGTCGCGCATGCCCGAAATCGCCCGACTTGCAGCATTTTGGGCAGAAAGGCCGATGCAGAGCTGCTGAAGGAAACGAGCCGCCGCAGGAACTACCGCATGTCGGCTTTCCACCCCAAGGCAGACACTTGGCGCGATTATATCGAATGGCAGCTAGGTCCGCTTTGCCGCCGTTTGGCAGCCAGGCGCCTTCGCAGATGCAATGGATGGCGGCTTCGGCGGGGTGCATCACAGCATCCTAGCAGCAGGTGAATGACCGGTTTGGGCCGTGAGCGGCGAAGGTTGGCTTTCAACAAGGCGCTAACCTGCTGCACCGCCGCATGTCCGGTTGCGACCTAGTACCGGGCATATGCCGCAATCGCCCTTATGCCCAAATACAGACGCTGAAGGGACTGCTGAATCTATCGCACTTCTGCCGTTTTCATCCGCAAGTTCGAGGCAACTCCTGAATGAAGGGTATCTAAACGTTGTTAACTCGTCGCATATTCATCCCTTTGATCTCGCTCGTATTTCTTTGTGCCATCATCTTCGGCCTTCATACACTCAGCAACTCAAGAAGCTATCAAACCTTCGGCGATTTGGTGGCGCGGGTAGAGACAGATCGGCCGGTCGTCGCGTTGACTTTTGATGATGGTCCGACCGCGGGTTTCACCAGCGAGGTGCTCGAAATATTAGACAAACTTGATGTGACAGCGACGTTCTTTGTCACAGGCAAGGAAGTAACCGAGAACTCGGACGAAGCGCGCGCCATCGCTGCGGCTGGACACGAGCTGGGAAATCACAGCTATTCACATGCTCGGATGATAATGAAAAGCTACGGCACATACCGCAGCGAGATCGAGGAGACCGACGCGGCCATTCGCGCTATCGGCTATGAAGGGAAGCTTCATTTTCGCCCGCCCTACGGCAAGAAGCTGTTCGGGTTGCCTTGGTATCTCTCGTCCACAGGGCGAACTACGATAATGTGGGATGTCGAGCCGGAAACCTATCCGGACATTGCAGACGACCTAGACGCGTTCGTCACGCACGTCGTGGACGAGACACGTAGCGGTTCTATAGTCCTGATGCACGTCATGTATGGAAGCCGCGCGATCTCGCGGGAAGCGCTGCCGGGGATCGTGACTGGGCTACGCGAGCGTGGCTTCGAATTCGTCACGGTTTCTGATCTGCTAGAAGAGCGGACCTGAACGTCCCGATAGAATGTTATGATCGCGACGATACTCGCACATATTGTGTGAAAGCCGACGGTCCGCAAACCACCCCAAGGCAGACACTTGGCGCTATGATACCGAACGGCAGCTAGGTTCGCTTTGCCGCCGTTTGGCAGCCAGCCGCCTTCGCAGATGCAATGGATGGCGGCTTCGGCGGGGTGCATAGCAGCATCCTAGCAGCAGGTGAATGACCGGTTTGGGCCGAAATTGTCATTCAGCTACGGCAGGGAGACCGCCCGTTATGGACACTTGTCAAGGTCAAAGCATTTTCCAGCTCCATTTTTGACGAGCCACCGCCACGGCCCGTCAAGAAATTTCGCAGCCTTCCTCGCCGGCAATCACAGGCAGCAATGATACCAGCGCCTGAAAGTCCACAGCACCAACGCCCTTTCGTCTTATTCAACGACTGTCAGCCCGCGTCTAATTCAACGATCTCAACGTCTTCTCCATCCGCCGCTGTGTCCCAAGTCGATACCATCTCGACGTGGTGCGCGCCCAGGTCTGGTCGGACGAAAGAAGTTGCAGATCGGATGTGATGATCGATCGGTCTGCGCCCACAAGTCGGGGATGGCCAGTCGACAGGCCAGTAAGGCACGGCGCTGGCCGGCATGTCAGGACCCACTGTTCCAGGATGGGTGCTGCATCGGGAAGCGCCTGCTGCATTGTCCGTCGCTGTACCGCCTCCATGTCAGAGACTAGCATTCTAAGCCGCTGGAGCTGAAGCTCGAAACGCTCATCTTTACTCGGCTCATTCCAGTCAAAAACCAACATCGGTATTCCATTCTTTCCTGTCTTGTTTGTCCACTCGGCAGAGCGCGGCAGCTCCTCAGGGAGCTGCCTGAACTGCTTCGCTGTCGAAGATTGGATGCCCGCACGGCTTCCACGCGACACCATATGGGCCGAGACCGACTGAGCTCGCAGAGAGTGCTCCCATTCCTCGTCAGCGGGTTCTTCGAGAAGCAATACCAACAGCAAAAGCGGGCGAATGAGACGATGCGGTTGCATGAGCACCCGTAGACTCATCCGAGTTTCCGCCTATGTCGTCGAATATTCTCTCCTGATCTCCGACCTGCCCGACCGCCTGCGGGTTGAGTTTTTCATCCTGCTCCTCGTTCCCAAGCGTCGACTTCGTTTTTTTCTCAATCCGACTCTGCGATTTCTCGCCCGTTCGCCCTTCGCGTTGCGGCTCTACGATCACCTCACAATGCTCCTGCAGGATGGCGCGCACCTTCGCGCCATAGAGCTCACGAAGGTGCGTGATCGCACGACCCGCACCATCGATACGCAGGAGCCAGTCAAGATCGCTGAGGCCAAATATGCCTTCGGCCTCACTACGGGTGTCCCCCGCCGTATCGATGATGGCAATGCTTGCGCGTGACACGGATGGAACATCGTATTCGCGCTCCAGCACTTCACGGACGGCCAGTGCGCTTGCCATCATCCTGCTGCGCAGGGTGACGATAGCGCTTGGGCTGTAGGAGGAGACGGTTCGCTTGATATCGAGGAACAGTGCATGCTGCTGCGCACGATCAACCACCAGCAGGTCAGGTCGATAATGGTCGCGCGCGACGGCCTCCGCATCGCGCCTAATCATCGATGCCCTCGCCCAGTCGTTGCGAAGGAACAGAACCTTCGCGGCTTGATGCACTGGCAGGGGGCGCTCAAGATGAATCAGGCTGAGTTTGGGGTTCTTTCCGACAACGAGAGCTATAGCTCTTTTGAGGAGCGCTCCTTCGAGACTCGTTGCCGAGCGGACTGCGGCAAGCAGTTCCTGATAGCCCTCGAAAGTCGGGTCGTGCTTTGCTGGACATGCCTCGACCTGCGCAATCGTATCCGCGACGATGCGCTCGAAGTCGGAAATCAGCTCTTCCAGAAGGCTCGTTGCGGCCGATGGGGTATCCACTTCGTCCATCATCGGTGCGTCGGAATCTGGTCGAGAAAGCGTTTTCCCCGATTGGCGTCTGGTTGTAATCATGAAGCTTCCTTGAACAACGGCAGCAAGCAGCGGTCATCGAGACCGCTACTACGGTCTCAATGCTGGCTGTGCTGAGATTTTTGGGTGCGCAGATCAGCGGTGAACGTCCCCCCCAGTTCAGGGAGGAGGTCCGTTCAGCGACAGCTCAAAGCCAATGAAAGAGCGGTTCTGCTACGCCGCGAGGCAGTAGGCGCTGATCCGTTCCGCTTCGTTGGCATCATCGATATTATCAAGTGCGATCGCTTCGCGGAGCACCGTCTCACGGCAGAAAGCAAGCTTCTCTTCTGCATGGCGCAGGCGCGCTTCAGCGGCTTCAAGCTCAGCCGCGAGGGCGGCAATCAGGGCCGCTGCACTGGGGGCGTAAGATGCACGGTCGAAAAGTTCGATCGCATCGTCGCTGCAAACCGGTCGATCCTCGTCGACCCAGAGCGACATCATGCCATCATCATGAAGCTGGGGGTTGCGATACTCAGTGGCTTCATTCGCCAGTTCAAAGGAAATAAAGTCTTTCATAGCCCAAGGCCTCCTCGTTAGGTTGCGGGTCAGGCCTTCGTCGGTGTTCCAGCACCTTCGGAGGCCGTTTTCGAAGATGTGTTCCCCGAAAGCAAGAGCATCCTGGCACATAAGAGATTGCCGCGGAGCCCCTAAAATGATCGTCGATCGTTTTTCTTGCGATCGGATGGTTAACCGCGGGTCTTCTGAAGAAAGACTACGACTTCATCTTGAAACGCATTCTGTCGCGTAGCCCAGAGTTTCACTGGGCCATCAGGAAGCATCGGCCTGGGGTGCCCGCTGCCCGTCTCCGCCCATCAAACGCCGTTTGAGCATGTAACGCTTTTCGTGCATTCAGAATCGCTTGCTCGCACATTTGAATCGGATAGGGAGAACCTAGAATCGGAATACCGCAAATTATTTCAAATCATTCTGATTTGGATTGACGTCTTGGCACGTTCTTTTGATTTGTCATGGCGTTGAAAGCCCGATGAACAGACGCTCACGGCAGATGCCTGAGACTTGTCCTTGGCTCAGCTGCAACGGGGTGCCGACACATATGGGCACGATCGTGACTACGCTTTCAGCTACCGCAATCCCGTATTCTCAAACCAGACCATGGTCGAGTTTCGGGCCAAGCTAGCAGAAAAAGCTACAGATAAGCGATTCACCAGCAAACGCCGTTTCAGGGAGTAACGGGGGGAGAACCGAACATTTGGGATTGGCGATCACTTGAAGATGCCATCAATCCGGTATCGAAACCGAGCGCCTGCGTGGAAGGCAGACTGCCTGCCCGATCAGCTATCGGCATCTGCTTCATCAGCATCGAGATCATCATCCTTTGAAAGATGTCGTTTCAGTTGGAAAGACCACCCCGACTGATATTTGTCGACGAGGGCATCCCATACGATCTCCGTCTCCCTCTCATCGAACCCCTGGAGAACCAGCTCCGCGACAATGTGATGCTGAAGCTCTTCAAGCCTCTCTCTCCGCTCCTCGGACAGGTTCTTCGTGATGGCAAAGTGGAGCAGGGTCCTGGCTATGTCGTCTCGAGACGGCTTCCGTCGGCTCTTGCTGGCAGCCCGCAGCGCCCGTTGCCGATCACGCTGCCTCGCCAGGCGCTCTTTTCTGGACTGTACCATCTTCCCCTCCACCTGCCTTCCTCAACTCTCTAGCAAACGGCGTTTGAAAACGTAACGCCTTTCCGCAAATCAGAATCGTTGGTGTCGAGTTTTGAATCGCCTTGCAGGAAATTTGAATCGGACGACCGCAAATCATCTCGATTTAAGTCAGGTTGATCTGAGATGCTGAGTGCGCACATCCGCTGCACTTGCCGTAGCGTTTACGCCCCCCCTGACGACAGGCCCATCATCGCAACTGCTCGTCATCCGGGTGGAGCTGCCCCCGTTCAGATCCCCACGATCATGTAAGGATTGAAAGCTGCGTTCTCGTTGTCGTAGCCACGTGGATTGCATAGCACGCGCGTTGCTCCGACCCTGTAGTCACAGCTGTCGTGGGTGTGTCCATGAACCCAGAGCGCTGGTCGCCCCTGATCGATAACGGCACCCAGATCTGATGCGAAGGCACCGTTCAGCAAGTCGCCCTTGAACCTGGGGTGGACCGACGCGGGATACGGCAGGTGATGTGTAACGACAACCGCCTGTGTCTGGTCGGCTTTCATCGAACGCTCGATGAACAGACGCGACTCCACGTGCATCCGATACGCGCTCTCCGGAAGAAACCGCTGCCAGGGGTTTTTCTGCAGGGCGATCTTTCGGTGGTCAGTCATCCGCTCTCGCGCATGCCTCATCGCAAGAGATTGATGGCCCGCAATCCGGTAATCGGTCCATAGGGTCGCACCAATGAACCGGACACCGTTGATCGCGACAATATCGTTCTCAAGAAAGTGGACATTCTCAACACCTCGGCACGCCGCTCTTCCGTCCTCGAGATTCTCCCTGATCCCGCCATTGTAGAACTCATGGTTTCCCGCGACATAGATGCAGGGCATGGCAGGCGCGATCTGGTCCGCCAGCCATTGTACGCCATTGGCGACACCACAGCACAAATCACCCGCCACAATGCAGGCATCTGCGTCAGGGATCTTCAGCGGTTTCGACAAATTTGCATACTCCAGATGCAGGTCGGAAAGAATCCAGAGCTTCAATGTGTAGTCTCCCGGGTTTTCAGGGACGAGTAGCCTGAGCCACGTTTTAATCGAGTTTCGAAGCGGTGGATTGCTCGCGCGCAAACCTCGTCAAGTCAAGCGATGAATAGAAAAACCATTTAATATCAATTGATTGCGGAAGTTCGGAACATCCGAACCACCTCATTCCCGAGGCAAATGTTCAAATTACTTATTTTCCTCGGAGATAAATAAGTTCCGCTTTTGGGCTGCTGTTTTCAGCCTCGGCGAGATCGACGAGTTGGCGGTGAGACTGACGTTATCTGCACTACCCGATCCGGCCCTGCTCGCTGCAGTCTGCACGACGTCCATGTAGAGGCACGGACTTTCATTGGAGACATTGACGGCATTCGACAGACAACGAAAAGACTGCTCTTCTCGGTCCCAACGAACGCACTGGCCCGATCGAGAGGACACGAACGAAGGAGGCACAATGGCAACGTCGAGTTCATGCGGGGCAAGCAGCACGACAAGGGAATGCAAACAGGTGACAAAGAGCCGATCATGACTGAACCAATTGCGGATGCATCCATCTACCTTTGGGGGCGAGAAGTCGCGACCGTTTCCTGGTCGGCAGACGATGGGTTTGCTCTCTTTCGGTACACTCCTGAATTTGCCGACACCGGCATTGAGTTGTCGCCGCTGGTCATGCCTTTGAGCCGGGACCCGTATTCATTTCCCGCACTGCCCCGAACAACCTTTAAAGGGCTGCCAGGAATGCTGGCAGACGCCCTCCCAGACCGGTTTGGCGACCAACTGATCAATGCCTGGCTTGCAGAACAGGCGCGCACACCCGAAAGCTTCAACCCGGTTGAGCGGCTTTGCTATCTCGGGGCCCAGGGCATGGGAGCTCTCGAATTCAGGCCAGCACTGGCAGTTTGCGACCGAAAGGCCCGCAGCGTCGAGGTGGTTGCGCTCGTTCGTATGGTCAATCAGCTACTAAACGAAAAAACGGGGTCTGAGAGCGTCAATTCAATGGTGCGCGCAGCCAAGCATGACCCTGACGCATTTGACGACATTCTTCGGATTGGCACCTCGGCGGGCGGAGCCCGCGCGAAGGCAATCCTCGCCTGGAATTCGAAGACCGGAGAGTTTCGTCATGGCCAGACTGACGCCGGGGACGGCTTTGAACACTGGTTGATGAAATTCGACGGCATCGACAACAACAGGGACAAGGAGGAACCGGATCCGCAGGGCTTTGGTCAGATCGAGTACGGCTACCATCTGATGGCGACGGCTGCCGGCATCGACATGATGCCATGCCGGTTGCACCATGAGGGTGGGCGCAGTCATTTCATGACGAGGCGGTTTGACCGAGCCATCGACGAGAGCGGGTCGACACACAAGCTCCACATGCAATCGCTTTGCGGCCTGCAGCATTTCGATTTCAACGACCCGATCAGCCATTCATACGAGCAGGCAATCATGACCATTCGCAATCTTGGTCTTGGCACTCGGGCACGGGAGCAGCAGTTTCTTCGGGCAGCCTTCAACATCATCGCCAGAAATCAGGACGATCACGTCAAGAACATCGCTTTTCTGATGGACCAATCCGGTGCGTGGGCACTGTCGCCAGCATTTGACGTGACCTATTCCTGCAATCCACGCGGTGAATGGACCGGCCAGCATCAGATGAGCCTGAATGGCAAACGGGATGGCTTCGAGCTTGCCGACCTCTTCTCCTTCGCTGAAAACGCATCAATCAAGCCTGCCAGAGCGAGAGCGTTGATTTCCAGCGTCAGAGACGTCGTTGCGAACTGGCTCCACCATGCGGATGAGGCAGGGATTGACGGGGAGACGGCACACAGGATTGGCAGCGCTCACCGGTTGGTTCGGTGAACGCCACCGTGCATCAGAACCGGAGAACCGCCTGACAGGCTTATGCCGCTGATGGATCCCCAAGGTCGTCGAACAGAGCGATGACAACGTTCACGCTGTGGCAACTCGACATGCCGCTCCGATAACTCAATTCAAATTGAAACAGGTTGAGACGATTTGTGGTCATTCGATTCCAGTCACTTGTAAAGCGATTCAGACTTCGACATTTGCGATTCTGATTTGTGGAAAGGCGTTACCACGTCAAACGCCGTTTGCCATTTGGATGAAACTCACTGGCGGCGATTGAAAAGAGGTGACCAGACCAGAGAAGAACAACTCACCAGACAGCGTGATAGACGACGGGTCCTGCAGGCTGCGTTCGAAACAGACGGAGTTGCGAGATAATGACAGAACCAAGGTAGCTTACCCTTGCTTCGCTCCACCTTCGGCGCCTAAAAACACGGAAGCAGCGGTCGAAAATTCAGAGACAGGCTCCTCCTATCCTGCCTAAACCTGCGGTCGGACGATCAATGTACCGATAGCCTTCAGAGATCAAAATCACTGCTGCCTGCATCACTCATAGCTGCCTCCTTCCGCTCTTCTTCAACGACCGCCATGCGCGCGGGGACAGAAACCGCCTGCCGGAAATGAACGACCTTTCCATCGTCGCCGATCTTGATCGCAAGCACCATCACCTCAAAATCCGGACAGTCCTGACGTCCACCAAATAGCTGTGGCAGAGAATAAGTCGACGCAAAGGCGGGAATCGTTGGCTGTCCATTTTCATCAACCCATGTCGCTCTGGCGTCAGCTGGTCGCATATTGCCCGCCTCCCGCGCCTTTATACTCGACAGAAACTGCGTCGAGGAACTCCTCGCGATCGCATTTAGGCTGCGCTTGCACGCCGCCGCAGCGCTATCAACGGGCCTCACACGCGCCCCCGGCACCACAGCAGGCTCGGCCCAGATAGAGACAGCACCGGTCCTTTCCAGTTCCTGCAACATCTCCGCATTAATCTGACTGTATGTCTGCACGAGCTGTTCACGCAGTTGCCCCCACGCCGGACCTTTGCCGGGCCCAAAAAGTCTCGTACGCACGATGGCCGTGACGGTATCAGAAAGAGCAGGCGGCTCGTGGTAGAGGGCGACCATCTCCTGCTGTTCGGCAGATTCCAGCAAGATCCCGTTATGGTAGGAATCCCAGTCATTAATCGGCTGCTGATTCTGCAGAGCATCCTGCCTGGCAGCAGTCCGCGCGAAGAGCCGCCGCTCTGCACCAATCTGCTCTGCGATCTCGTCTACCGACGCCTCAAAGCCGGCACCAAGAGACACACCAAGAACCGCAAACTCCCCCATGAGTTCAGCCACGATGGCGCTATCGGCCATCGCATCAGGGGTTTCATCGACAACTGATGGCACTTCAAATGTATGCCGCAAGCGGACCGATCGCGGATTGATGATCGTCTGCGCCTCCCCGGCATCGAAAAGCAACATTTCGACCGGCTGATAGCGCAGCGTCATGCCCATTGAGAATGTGCGGGCAGAAGAAAGATCCACATCCGTTATCCGAAGGGCCAGCAACCCGTCGAACACCGGAAAACTCTTGCTACTTTGCTGAAAAGCCTGCGCCTTTTCAGGGGGCATGGCTATGAACATACCCTGATCAGAGATGACGCCTTGCGCAGTGTCACCAGACACCAACGAAACGTTCAGCGCACTGTCCGCCTCATGGGCCCTGGCACTGAATTCAATTCCGGGACGAACCAGCCAGCCTTTGCGCTCGAAATCGTAGGGTTCAAAGCGAATATACGCCTTTAGCCAGTGCACGTTTTCCTCGCCGCTCCGCGCCAAAGCGGCGGCGGCCAGCTGTGATGCGGCCTCTCGTTTGGCAAACGTGTCGTTGCGCGCATAAGGGCTGCTTTCCAGCTGCTCTCGAAAAAGTTCTTCCGTGTCCCAGTCAGCAAGTTTCGCACCGACCGAGAGCAGGTCCGACTTCCAGGCAAGACTGACCTCTTCGAATTCGCGAGGCGCGGCCCTTGGGAACGTCGCAGCGCCAATTTCAGGGGCATCCTGCCATCTTCTGTTGCGTGACGTACGGCGCACTACCAGTCGTTCCGGATGCCCGGCGAGCAAGAGCCTTTGTTGTCCACCGTGCAGGGTGAGGAGTTTTTCTGCGGTGACGGCCATTTCCACTGCAGCAAACGGCCACCCGCCATCCTGCTCTTCATGGGCGGGCAGTTCCTCAGAGACGACATAACCAGCGCTATCTTGCGGAAACACAAGAATGGCCGCCCCGAGCTGGTTATTGTGGCCAACTACCGGCAATGGTGTCACCAGCAGATTTTCCAAAGGAAGCTGCAGGGCTTGAGCAACTTCCTCCAGAGCCCGGTCGCTCTGTGGCTTCGCAAAGGCAGCAAGATTGCGGTTCCCCTCTGCCAGCGCTCCACCATATTTGACGCGGAAGGAAAATGTCAGCCCGGTTTCCGCGCCAAACAGACTGCCAGCATCAAGCGCTTCAATGCGCACCGTATCCGCCCTGCCCGTTATCAGCGCGACTTCTTCCTGCGTATCCAGCCACCATGGTCTGTTAAAATCTGACAGCCTGCGCGCCTCGGGCGTATCGGTAATGTCACGCAGCGCGGCATCGGGATAGCGGTAAATGACTTCTGCGAGATTCTGCCCTGAACGCAGCTCAAGCGGACCGGCAGGCCGCGCATCAAATACAAATTCCGGCCGTCCATTGCGGTCAGAAGAGATCCGGCTTTCGACAACCGCGGGTATGGCGAGCGCAAATCGGGCCCGTCCAAGCCGGTTGATCAATGCTTCGGCGGCCGCAGGATCGACTGAAAATCCTTCAGGGCGCAGGGTTGTATGCACCGGAATGCGCGCCCGGTAGCCACTAAACTCACGCGCAGGGCTCTGCTCTCCCGCAAAACAGGTATCCAGTTCTTTTTCACCGAACGGAAAATGCTGCTTTTCAAAATCATACTCGCCAGCACGCAAGCCACAAACCAGCATCAGACGCTGTGGTGAAGAACGGCGATCGCGCGCAATGGCGGCCAGTGCTTTTTCCCGCAGCGCAGATTTGAAGCGCGCAACTTCAAACTGGTTGTAGTCAACGGTCAGATAGCCGTTTTCGACATCCTGTACCTTGCTGATCATCCCCTTGGAGATATAGGCTTCGAGCTTGCTGGTATCTGCAAGGCCGGCTTCTGCCGCTGCCGCGCGCACTTCTGCTGGCGAAAGCGACTGGTGATTCACGAAAATCTGCTCATGCTCGGTTCCAATGGTTGCCGCGGCCACCATGGACACCAGATAGTCCCGCTGCCGCTGAACACTCTCCTTGCCAAACAGTTCTCGCGCAAGACTTCCTCCAGAGCCGGCGGAAAGAATGATGATCTGCTCATCAATGGCTCCGCCAGAATTAGCAGGCGCGTCCAGTGCACCTTGCTGCACAATCGCTTTTTGCGCGGCAGCATCGCCGCTCTGGTTCTGACCAATCATCACCAGCGCCTGTGACCGCTTGCCGAGCGCGTACACCAGACACATGACATCACCGCCGCAACGATCGCGCTGCGCTATCCAGGCGCGCTGCTCGGCCTGAAGCTGCGCTCTGCCGCCTGCATCAAGCCCGTCCAGCGCGGCTGCGTAATGTCTGGCAACGGCGCGGTCGAGTTCTGCCAGGTCCGCGTTACCGCAAATGGTATGTTCAACTCTGGTTGAGGCTTTTTCGCAGTCAAAGCTGGGCCGGTGTTCGTTTGCCACAGTCCTGCTTCCAGTATGACCGGAAGCAACATTGCGCAGAAGATCCAGCAGATTGCTGCTTACCTCCCCCCTCACCGCAAGACCGGAATCGCGCTCAAACGCAATGATTGCATTGCGGGTACGCCGTCCCATCAGACCATCGGCAGGTCCGGGATCATAACCAAGCCGGGCGAGTAGAGACTGCACCTCGCGCACATCCTGCCTGACAGAAGGGCGCTGCACTATGCGCGCAGATGGCGGCACCTGCCGCGAGCGTTCCGGGGGCGTCTCTTGATGCCTTCGAAGCGCCCTCTCGAGATCGGAGACTGCATTCAGCCCCCTGGAAATGTCATTCAGATCAAGAGCGATTGCCGGCATCGGCACTGCGACGACAAGCGCAAATATCGGTGCAAGAAATATCCTAAGCATGACGGCCCCGCTGCGGAAATACAGATCACATAATGCTGCCCCACAATCGAACAGAGCATCTGACAGTAAGGCGGTTCGCCGCCGACACTACCGTCAAGACAAGTCTTGCGATGCCGGCCATCGATTACCAGTCGTCTATTTGGCTGAAGCAAAAAGTGGCAGGGCCGACGCGATGCAACAGCACGCACCTGTCAGCCGCAAGCGGCGTTCCCGTAGGAATATGAGGCACTGACGCATCATCAGCCCAACTCAAAAGGCCGACGGATGAATCAAAAGAACCATCAAAATCACGCCGTTGTGCTGGTCGCCCACATATGGCCCTCAAAGAGGCTCCCAACACCAAACACCCTATGGTGCCGAACCGCGAAACTGACGCGGGCGAACCGGCTATCGTGCTGTACAAAGCGCTCGTCCGAGCCCGAAGCTCTGGCGGAGAAACCCGCCACTTCCGCAGCCGCTTGTGGCAACATTCCTGCCAACCGCGTTCGATCCGGCATGCCGACAGGTGAAACTCGCGCAGGGCAGCGAGACGGAAAGCCCCCGTCGGCCGGGCTTTCAAACGATGCCCTGCCACCCTGTTTCCATCAACCTTCAGTGCGCAGTCGCACGAACCGGCCTGCCCGGACGCGCCGTCTGATCCAGCTCACCATCGCGAACAACAAAGCCTCCACCGACGATCAGATGACGGACACCAGCCGAATGCTGCCGTGGATCCTCGAACGTTGCCCTGTCGATGATGGTTTCGGGATCAAAGACGACGATGTCCGCGTCTGCGCCCTCGCGGATGCGGCCCTTGTTCTTCATGTCGGGCACGGAATCCTCCAGCAGCCTTGCAGGAAGGAGGCTTGAACGACGGATGGCCTCGCTCAGGCTCATGAGCTGACGTTCACGGACGTAACGGCCTAGGACGCGCGCGAACGTGCCAACCGAGCGGGGGTGAGAAATGGCCTCTTCTGGCAGCGGCCAGACGGGATCAAGAACCTCTTCGCCGTCCACGGTGAACGGCATGGCGTCGCTGGCTATGATGCCGTCGGGGAAGATTACGGCCTTGTCGATCAGCGTCGCATCTTCCTCTATGCCTTCGTCAAGATAATGGATGATGGACAGTCCCATCGGGTCTGTTTCCTGTATCTCGGTCAGGCGTTCGTCGCTCTCCGGCCGCTCGCCTGTCTTGAGATAGACGATGCTGTCGTGTTCCAGCCCTACACGCTGAAGTTCGCGTGCGCGAAGGAAGGGCGCGGAAATCACCGTGGACCCGGCACCATAAGGATAGGTTTCCGTCGTCACACGCAGGCCCTGTTCCTGCGCCTTCAGAATCATTCGGGAAACCTCCGGAATGAAACGGGTCGCTGAACTGCTGAGATGGCAGATATGCATTTGAGCACCCGTCGCTGCCGCTGCTGCAAGCACCTCACCATAGCCCTCGATTGCGTGGCCGGGCTCGTCATGGAACTTGCCACGCACGTGGGTAAAGGTGGGAACATTGTAGCGCGCGGCGAGCTTCGCCGCTTCATAATACTCGACCCGGTTTGTGTTCGGGACATAGCCTGGAAGAAGGCCGATGCCGATGCCCCCCTGTTTGAGCCCATCTTCAATGCGCTCAATCACCTGTTCTGAAACGTCTGAAGTCACCCTCTGGTCGAACTTCTCCCCGAGTATCTCCATTCGCACATCGATCCAACTGACGGCAAAGCCGTAATTCAGCGGCAGACCATTCTCTGCAACATTGTCGTAGGCCTGCTCCAGCGGCCATGCGCCCCGCTCCAGTTCCAGCGTGGTTGTCACACCATCGAAGGCCTGCATCCATGCGGACGGGATATTGAGGGCATGTGAATGAAGGTCGATAAAGCCGGGCGCGACGACCAGTCCCGTTGCATCGACTTCTTCTGCGCCGTCAAGCGGCTCTTCGGAGACGACCACCACCTTGCCGTCGACAATCCCGACATGCCGCGTTGCGTCCAGTGCCGATTCCGGGTCGATCACGCGGCCGTTGGCAATCACCAGATCATATTCCGGCATGGCTTCCGCCCCCGCAATGTTCAGAGTGATGAGGGAGCAGCTTACGGCTGCCGCAGTGAGAAGAATGCTGTGTCTGGTTTTCATGACGTTTCCCTGTCTTTTGCCCGTCACAGGCTGCGCATCCCTGCGCCTGGCCTGCGGATAACAGGCAGGCCGGAAACGCTGGGACGAATTTTAGAAGCTGATGGAGAGTGTCGCGTCGAGAGTGTGTCGCGCAGCGCCACGGGCAACCTGCCCCCCATAGGCTGCTCCGAGCTTGGCGGCATCGCTCAATGCAAACGAGAAGCCTGCCTCCAGAAGCAATGTGTCTGCCGCAATGGGCGCACCGGCAGCGCTGAAGGCATCGCCTCCCGCCAGTGCATGGCGCGCCAGGGCCACTTCATTGTCAAATGCATGCTGCCAGCCGATCGCCCCGTGTAATGCGCCGCTGAAGACGTCGAGACTGACATCGCGCTCCATGCGCATTCCCAGCGTTGTGAATGTGAGACTGCTGGTCTGCGCGAGCGCCTCCAGAGCTGCAGCGCCGCCCTCTTCCGCATAACCGCCAAACGAATGGGAGATGTGAGCAATCCCGGCAAAAGGTGTGACCGTCGCCACAGGCGTTTCCACCCGATAGCCCAGCTCTCCAAAGCCCTGCGCCGTTCCGGCGTCATACCCTGCAGACAGGGCATCGCTGAATCCCGCAAACGCGACCGAGCGGCGCACATCCACTTCATGCCGGGTATAGGCGAACCCGCCGCTGAACGTGAGCGCCTCCCACTGGCGTCCACCATAGATGCCGAGATGGTAGTTATCGCTGCTGCCAGCCGAAGCTCGATCTGCCGAGCGAAGGGATGAACGGCTGTACCCCGCCATGAGCCCCAAATTCCAGCCAGCGACTTCGGCGTCGGCCCCCAGCAACAGCCCACGCGTATCATGCGTGTATTGCGCCGCGTTCCCATCGCTGGAAAAGTTCTGCCAGGAGCCGAAACCCATGCTCCAGAACTCCGGCGCAGATGCGGGCACCCCGATCCCGAATGCACTCCGGACGCGCTCCGAAGCCGCGTCCCGCAAAAAGCTGCTGTCGGCGATGAAGCCGCTTCTGATCGATCCGTATATTTCTCCGGAGATCGCGTCGAATGCACCTGGCGCCTGGGCGTCACTCAAGCCAAGAATGGCGTCAAAAAGCTGATTGCCGCTCCCCAGTCCTTGCGCTCCAATGGCTGCAACACGCTGATTGTGTGTTTTTGCCAGTTCGGAAAAGTCCGTGTCATTGCGCGAAAGAGTGAGCAACACAGCGTCGGGATCGTAGGCAAGCGCGGCATCAAGGAAGGCGAAATTCTCCGTCACTCCACTGAACGCACCGCTCACACCACCCGTTGCGGTCAGGATCGTGTAGGTTGTCGCGGGATCATAGGTGGAACCGTCGTCCGTCCCATTTTCGGCGCGCACATTCACTGTTCCACCATTGATAAAGGCATGGCCCGAGACCGCCAGCCGATCGCCGCTTCCGGCATTGTCCACTTCGACTTCAAAGAGTGAGCCGTTTTCGAAGGTCGCGTTTCCGGAAACGCTTTGTGTCCCGATGGAGTTGCCGGGTTTTAGAACACCACCTGAAGCCACGGTCAGCGCTCCCAGGTCGCCGGAGCCGCCAAGCACCCCGCGATTGAGGACTTCAACCGCGCCACCCAAAGCGCCATTGCCGCCCACTCCGACGATCAGCGCACCATCGACAACCCTGGTTGTTCCGTCAAAGCCGGAACCATCGCCCGTGTAAACAAGCGTTCCCGCCCCCTGTTTCTCAAACCCGCCGGTTCCTGAAATGCTGCTGGCGAGAACGGAGCTGTAGTCGCTTCCGCCGGTGATCAGCGTGTTGGCCTGCAGACTGATATGCGCACCAGCAACACCGGCAAGTGACCCTATCGTTTCATCGTCATCAAGCCGAAGCACGCCGCCCTGAAGCTCGACCGCGCCTGTATCGGCAAGCGCGTCACCGCCCTTGAGAACAAGCGTTCCCGCCTCAACAATCGTGCCACCGGTATGAGTGTTCGCGCCGTGAAGCGTCAGAGACCCGTTGCCCTGCTTGATCAGGCCACCCGAACCGCCAAGAGCGTAAGCGCTGTGAACCGAGAAGCCCTGCGTGTCGATGTAAGCGCCACCCGCGGAGATTGTGACGTCACCCGCCTCAAACCCGGCAAAAAGGTTGTACTGATTGGCAGTAAGCCGCAGAACTCCGCCATCGAAAGTGAGGCTTCCGTCCCCGGACGTTTCGCTGACCTGCCCGGTTTCCAGAACGCCTCTCGCCCCCGCCGCGCCAGAAAGCCTCAGCGTACCGGACGCGTTGCTGAACATGCCCAGCTCGACCCGGTCGGCAGAGACAAGCGCGCCCTCGGAAATTTCGAGCATCCCCTCACCGGCGCGGCCAACGACAAGGTTCCCGTCAACCTCCCAGTGAGTCCCGGAGCCTGAAACCAAAGCCGTCCCACGACCGGTTGCGTTTGTCCCGAGAAATACAGAGCCGGACTGTACGACGCCGCCATCCTCAATGGTCAGCGCGCCTTTGCCAGTTCGACCGACCTCCAGTCCGTCATCCAGACGCCAATTCGACCCAGCTCCGGAAACCAGCACCTCGCCAACTGCGCTCTGGGCGTATCCGATGCGCGCATCGCGGCTTTCGACAAGTCCACCATTTTCAATGGTGAGCCCACCCTTTCCGAAACGGCCAATCTCCAGCGTTCCGGCGCTGAGCCACGACGACCCGGCACCAGTGACGAGAGCCTTTCCGGTCGTCCCGGAACCCCACCCGATCTGACTGTTGTAGCCGCTGACTACGCCTCCATTGCTGATAATCAGGGACGCATCATCCCCGCCGGACGCAGCCACCACAACGTGCCCGGCCGTATGGGTAATGCTTCCGCCATCGACCGCAAGTACACCTTCATAAACGGTCGTTCCGGATTGATAGCGATTGTGTCCGGTGAGCGTCAGCGTGCCCGAGCCACGCTTGAGCAGACCGCCAACACCTTCGAGACCAACAGACGTCGCAACCGAGTGTTCCTGCGTGTCGATATAGGCATTCGAATAGCCGATTCTGATGTCACCATCGTCAAAGCCCGCAAAGAGGTCCGCCTCATCGCGCGTCAGGCGAAGAATGCCGCCGTCAAAACTGATCGTTCCGCCGCCCGCACCAACACTGACCTGACCGGTTTCAAGCACGCCGCGATCAGCTACTGATCCATGAAGCCAGAGCTGCCCCTCGCCCGAAGCCCTGGCTCCAAGCTGCACGTCGGTTGCAGACGCAAGGCCTCCGTTTTGCAGGATCAGCATTCCAGCACTCTGATCACCAAGGATAAGGCTACCAGGAAGCAGCCACGGGCTCAGTTTGGTTCCCGTGCCATCGCCATCGACGGTTTCCATGGAGCCATCGATGATTTCCTGCGCCCGACCGTGTCCCACCACCGCAACGACACTGAAGGCGACCAGGGCCGTGCTTGCCCACAGCCGCCTCTTTCTGATCGCCTCCGCACCGCTGGAAACACGACCGCTCGATAGCGTTTTTATTTTCATGGGTCGCCCTGACTTTCCGGTATTCGCAAATTACAAATTCGACCGGAAGCTACTGGCAGGCGTTTTATTTAGCTACATGAATTGATCATCACTTTCATGATGACTTATCATTTTCATTTCTGGTTTCAGACATTCAGCCAGCGCGCAGTTTTCCACGTTTTCAGGGGCAGAACGATCAATGCAGAAAAATGGAGATGCACCGGAATGGCGCATGGTCGGAGGCAATGCGATTGCCATCCCCGGTGCACATGGAAGGGTGGAGCGCCTGACATTCGACAATGGTGTCGCCATCTATCGGTCGGAGATCGAAGCCGAAGCGGACTGCCGTTTTACCGTGACAAACCGGTTGCCCCAGCCGTGGATCGGCTTCTCTGTCCAGCTCGCCGGCGGCGCAGATTTCAGCACGCCCATCGGGACCACGGCCCCCATGGCCGAGAACACGCTGAGCCTCATGAGGGTTGGGCCCTCCGGCTTCATCCTGGATGTTCGCGCTGGAACATTGATACGGCATACCGGCGTGGCCATCTCGCTGCGCCTTCTCAAACGCCAGCTAAACGGAAATCAGCCGATGAGGCTTGCCCCCTTCATGGCGCGTGGCAAATTACTGGAGCGCCTTGAGAGCATTCCGCTTCCAGCCGGCGTCAAGACGCTGGCCACAGGCCTCTTCGGCCCCAGCATAGATGGCCCATTGCGGGCCATGACCATTGAAGGCCTGGGAAAGCAGCTTTTCAGCCAGGCCATGACCGCCTTCTGCGAATATGATCCTGACGGCGAAATGTTCACCGAATGGGAGCTTATGCGCTTCGATGAACTTGTCGCCCATGTGAAAGACAATCTGAACGACGGTGCGGCTGCACGGAACTTTGCAACGCGCGCAGGTCTCAAGATCGCGCGGGTGGAGCAGATGTTCAAGGTGTTGCGCGGCGTGAGCCTTGCCGCCTTTCTGCGCACCGAAAGACTGCGCACGGCCCGCCGCCTGCTGCTCGATGAAAAGTGCCAGGTCAGCGAAGTGGCCTACCGGTTGGGATACCGGCATGTCGCCAATTTCTCACGCGCCTACCGGGCTCAATTCGGAGAAGCACCGGCAACGACGCTGCACAGACCGAGACGAAAAACACCGCGCGGATAGTCTGGGAAAACCGTCCGTTTCAAGCGGAGTTGGTATGGCGACAGGAAGCTCAGGCCCCGCCTTGCCGCTCCATCTCGAACGGAGCAATCACCGGCGCCCCGTTTAGTTCGCCAAACTCTGCGTCCACGCCGTAGGTCGCGCGGATCGTTTCCTGAGTTAACGCGTGCTGCCAGGGCCCCTCGGCAATAAGCTGCCCCCTGTGCAGCAGGGCGATCCGGTTGGAGAAGCGCGCCGCCAGCGCCAAATCGTGTATGGCGACCAGAATGCCGACACCCCGCTCGCGCACCTGATCGGCCAGAAACCGCAGGGTGAAAAGCTGGTTGCCAATATCAAGGGCGCTCGTCGGCTCATCGAGCACGATAAGCGGCGTCTGTTGCGAAAGGGCGCGCGCAAGCATGACGCGCTGGCGTTCTCCGCCGCTGAGCGCATCAAGGGAGCGGAACGCAAGGCTGGAAAGATTGAGTTTTTCCAGAACTTCCTCCACCAGCGCAATGTCGCGCGCGCCCGGGCTCATACCCATATAGGGCGTTCGCCCCAGAAGACAGGCATCGAAAACGCTGACCGGAAAACCGTCCGGCGTGCGCTGGGGAACATAAGCCACGAGCCGCGCCCGCTCCCTTGCCGAAATGCCAGCGATGTCGCGCCCGTCGAGCAGGACCCGGCCGCTTTCGAGACGCGTCTGACCGAGCATCGCGCGGACCAGCGTGGATTTGCCGGCGCCATTCGGCCCTACCAGACCGACGATTTCGCCAGATCCCACCCGTAACGATATGCCGTCGAGAACGGCGTTGTCGTTCAGCACCCGCCGCAGATTGTGCGCTTCAAGAATGGTCATGCGAAAGCCTCCCGCCGCCGCGACACGATCAGGTGCAGAAAGACCGGAACACCAACGAAGGCAACGACAATGCCCACCGGAAGGACCGTCGGGCTGAAAGCCAGCCGCCCGATCGTGTCGGCGGCCAGAAGAAGCGCTGCGCCGCAGATTGCTGCGAAGGGCAGCAGAAGCCGGTGATCACCGCCGATCATCATACGTGCCAGATGCGGCCCGATCAGTCCAACGAACCCGATGACGCCCACAAAGCTGATGACCGAGGCTGCGGAGACGACGGAAAAGAGAATGGCGAAGGTGCGCAGACGCCGCACATCGACGCCCAGCGAACGCGCGACATCATCGCCGGCGACGGTGAGTGCGTTGAGCTGCCAGGCCCTTGCCTGGATCGGAATGAGCACCGCGAAGAGAACAGCGGCGCACAGACCGACCGCATCCCACTGCACCCCGTTGAGGCTGCCAAACGTCCAGTGCACGACACGGGCCAGCTGCTCTTCGGTGGCGACAAACTGGACCGCAGCGGTCAATGCGCTGAACAGATACATCAGCGCAATGCCGGTGAGGATCATCGCCTGTGCCCCCATGCCCCGCCACCAGCTCAACGAAAAAACGGCGAGCGCGCACAGAAGCGCACAGACAAAGGCCGACAGGGGGACGAAATAGACGCCTGCCGCCTGAAGACCGATACCGAACATGATGGCGACGGAAGCCCCGAAACCGGCAGCCGAGGACACGCCGATCGTATAGGGACTGACGAGCGGATTGCGGGTAATGGCCTGCATGAGAACGCCGGACACGGACAGGGCGGCGCCGGCCACCAGCGCCATCACCACACGCGGCAGGCGCAGGTAAAGCAGAACCCGCGCCGCCTGTTCGTCCGATGATCCCGGCAGATAGCCGAGGCTTGCCCGCTCCATGAGAACGAGCGCAAGCGTTCCGACACTTGTATCGTTGATGCCACGTACGGAAACCGCTGCGGCGGCAATCATCAAAAGCGCGAATGACAGGGCGATCAGCAGAATGCGTCGCCGTCCGCCCTCCCGATACCGGGCGGCAAGGCCCCTGCCTTTTTCGACCGAGGCGGCACCTGTACCCCCGGCTTCGGTTTCAAGCGTATCGGTCATCGGCCCCGCCCCGTCATGTCAGCTTGCTCAGAAGTCGCCCTGATAGGTCATGCCCGGCTGATAGGGCAGTCCCTGGAAGTCCTCGATCCAGCGACGCATGGCCTCTTCCGGATCGACATCCTTGAACAGCTCTGGATGCGCCCATTTGGCGATCTGCAGCGCGCCGGTGATCTTCGAGGAGCCGCCGGCGAGGTAGTAGTTGATGACGTGGACGTTCTTCGCCTCTGCCGCCGGCGTGGCGCGGATTTCCTCACGCGCCATCAGCCCGTCCCATGTCGTCTTGTACTGCTCTTGGGGGATGGTCGTGTAAGCGCCCGGTTCCAGCTTCACGATCAGCGACGGCACGCGCGCGACCAGTTCCTCCGGATCGATGGTGAAGGCGTTGGGATTGCCACGCGCGGCCGGCTCGTCCTCAATGACGATTTCGCCAAAAACGTTCCTGCCGCCACCGGCTTCGATCATGTCGTGCCAGCCAGAGCCCGGCGTGACCGTCACCAGCGGGCGCTTCTCCTCCAGATAAACCGGCACCGGCTCGACGCCCTCAAGCCGCTCGGCCAGAAGCGCTTTGTAATCCTCATAATAGGCAGCGAGATCGGCCGCCCGCTCTTCGCGACCGAAGAGTTTGCCCATCAGCTTGACGTTCTCGACATGCTTGAGCGTATCCCAGGAGGTTACGACCAGAACCGGAATTCCGAATGGCTCAAGCTGGCGCGCCGCCTCCTCGTAAACGCCGTTGCGCGGCAGAATGACGAGATCCGGCTTCTTGGCGATGATGGCCTCGTAATTGGGCTCGCTCTGCCCCTGGCCCACCACGTCGTCGGGGCCGAATTCCGGCCAGTAGGCAGGATCGCGATAGGTGCTGGCGCCGGTGCCAACCACCTGCTCGATGGCGCCGATGGCGCGCGCGAATTCAACCGAATAGCGGTTGAAGATCACAGCGCGCTTGACGGGCAGGTCGACATCGACCTGACGCCCGACATCATCGGTAATGGTTTCTGCGAAAGCGGATTGGGAGAGTGACAGCGCGACAATGGCAGCGCCGAGAACGGACTTGAACAACATGATCACCTCGATCGACACGGGGCGCCGGGAGGTGCGTGAAAGAGCGCCCGCATCGACCGAATGCGCCGCAGGGCGTCCTTGCACCCCGCGAGACCGGTCTACGCTACCCTCTTGCCGGACACCTCGCCGACAATTGCGTTTGCGCCAAGGCCGGTCTCCTGGCTCGCGGCTCAAGCGTTCGAATATCCCTTCCCGGCCGACTGACCAGTGGATCGATACCGAACTCGCCGCCTACAGTTGCGAGGGCAGCCGCAGACTGGGACGAACCCGTCCTGCGTTCCCGTTTCATCCGACGTTGCGGAACCGTGGCGCGCAATCGTTAACCTGATCGGACCTGCAAGGCCAACCGTTTTCCTCCCCGCCGCTACCATTACCTGTTTAAAGTCCCGCGAAGCCGCTGTTTGCGACCGGTCGGCTCATAGGCGAAATCGGCGACAACGCGTCCCCCAAGCAGGTGCTCTTCAATGATGCGGTCTATCGCATCCTCATTCACGCCACCGTAATAGGCGCCTTCGGGAAATACCTGAAGAACCGGCGCGAGATTGCAGGGGCCGAGACAGGTTGCTTTCGCAGTCATGGTGCCATCCCCCGTGTTGCGCAGGTTCAGTTCCTTCTGCCGGTTGCGCAAATGACACCACAGAACGTCCGCCCCGGCGGCGTTGCACGCCCCGCCCTCACACACCAGAACCCGTCTTTTCTGCGCCGGCACCAGAGAGCCTTCCCGTACCGGAGTTTCAGCGGGAGGAACGGCCGGCTCCTGAGCAATATCGCCGATGAGACCGCCAAGAAGCCGTTCAAAATGTGCGCTGCGGGCAATGTCGGATGCTATGCGGATGGGGGGCCAGCCGCCGGATGTTTCGGCTTGCCAGCGCCGGAGCGATTTCGACAGCCAGTTCCGGAAGCTCGGCTCCATCGGAAGCAGGAGCGGGACAATCACGATCTCAGAATGATGTTCTGCCCGCAGCTCCAGAAGTGCGGACCGCAAGGACGGCGTCCCCTGTTCGGAGAAGCAGTACTGCACCGCCGTCACACCTTCAAAACCTGCGGCCATTTCAGCGAGGCGCGCCATCTCGCCATGAGGTGCAGCAGCAAAAGCCGACTTTGCAAGAAGCAGGATCGCGCGGCTTCCCTGCCCTTCGTTCAATAATGCACTCGTATCCACTGCCATTCCTCGAGCTGATGCGACCGGGAACGGCAGGGAGATCGCGCGTCGGAACCGGATATTCCGAAGCACGCGCTCCTGTGGCATATCCCGACCACGGAACTTCACACGATCAGGCAGGTCTCCTGGCTTGCGGCTCATCACAGCTTCACCCGTCTTCCCGGCATAACGCCAGTGACATGATCGGCAAAGCAGCTCGTCGCTCACAGTTGCGGGTCAGCTCCGGATTTGAACCGGATTCCCTCTTAGCCGCCGACCGAGACAGGTCTGCCGACGGAACCTTGACCGCTTCGAAAAGTATACGCAGACCCGCGCCTGTCAACCTTCTGCCCGCCGACCCGCACGCGCACGCGGACCAACTCCGGAACAGAATTTCCCGACAACTAAAATAGAGAGGCACATCACCTCTCAGACAAGACGTAAAGACATAAACATTTCTTTATATCATTCTTGACTTTCCGCCGCATCGCGAGGAATCTGGGCGCGTCGTGGTTCTCGAACCTGCCTTCAGGCGGATTCGGGCTAAGAGGGAAGCCGGTTCAAATCCGGCGCTGCCCCCGCAACTGTCAGCGGCGAGCCGAAATCCATTCAAGTCACTGGACAGACGTCCGGGAAGACGGATCAAGGCCGAGACCCGTGAGCCAGGAGACCTGCCATGACGAAACAACGTCAACGGGCGGGGTGTCCGGTGTTCGTCATGCGGCGGCCGTTCAGGCCGCGGTCTGCGTACGCCCCCCCCTGCCCCAAACAGCATCGGGTGTGCCATGTCTGAACGTTCAATTCCTGTCTCCACGCTCGGCGTGCCGCGTATCGGCCGCCGCCGAGAACTGAAACTCGCCCTTGAAAGCCATTGGTCCGGCAAAAGCAGCGCAGAAACCCTTCTCCAGACTGCAAGGGAACTCAGGGCCGAGAACTGGAAGGAGCAGCGCGATCGTGGCGTTGCAATCATCCCTTCCAATGATTTCTCACTCTACGATCAGGTGCTGGACACCAGTGTGATGGTCGGCGCGGTTCCGGCAGACTATGGCTGGCAGGGTGGCCCGGTGCCGCTTGACGTCTATTTCGCAATGGCGCGCGGCAGCCAGGGCTTCAGGGATGCAGGATGCGAGCACCCCGGGCACCCCGGCCACTCCGGCGGCCACAAAGCGCAGGAAATGACCAAATGGTTCGACACCAATTACCACTACATGGTGCCGGAATTCACCGACGACCAGGTCTTCGCCCTCTCCTCCACCAAGCCGCTGGATGAGTTTCTTGAAGCAAAAGCGCTCGGCATCCATACCCGGCCCGTACTCCTTGGTCCGATCACCTTCCTCAAACTCGGCAAGTCCAGCGATGCAGGCTACGATCCGCTTGCGCTTCTGCCCCGCCTGCTGCCTGTTTATGAAGAACTGCTTCGCAAGCTGAAGGAGGCCGGAGCGGACTGGGTACAGATTGATGAGCCGGCCCTCATCACCGACCTCATTCCCAACGAACAGGATGCCTATCGGCTTGCCTATCAGAAGCTTGCAGCCGCTGCCCCAGATCGCCGGATCATGCTTGCAACCTATTTCGGCGGGCTCGGCGGCAATCTGGAAACCGCGCTTTCCCTGCCTGTGGCCGGCCTTCACCTGGACCTCGTTCGCGCGCCGGAGCAACTCGACGCGGTGCTCGCCGCTGCGCGGCCGGATCTGGTTCTTTCGCTTGGCGTGATCAACGGCCGCAACATCTGGCGCGCTGATCTGGCTTCCCTCGCAGACAGGCTCGGGCCCGTCGTCAAGGCGCGCGGCGCAGCGATGGTCCAGCTCGCTCCGTCCTGCTCGCTGCTCCATGTCCCCATCGATCTGGAACTGGAAACCACGCTCGACGCCGACCTGCGCTCCTGGCTTGCATTCGCCCTGCAGAAAATGGACGAGCTTCATGTGCTCTCCGATGTTCTGTCCGGGAACGGAGCAGACGTTGCCGGAGCCCTGAAAGCAGCAGCCGATGCCGTCGCCGCGCGGCACGCCTCACCCAAGGTCAGCGACCCTCTGGTTCAGGGCCGCATGGCGCGGATCAACGACGAGATGAAGACGCGCGGCGCCACGTTTGTCGAGCGCCAGAAGCTGCAGGCTACCCGGCTAGGCCTGCCCGCCTTTCCGACCACCACGATCGGCTCCTTCCCGCAGACGCCAGAGGTTCGCAAGGCAAGAGCCGCACATGCACGCGGCGAGCTTAGCTTTGTCGACTACGACACGTTCCTGAAGAAGGAAACCGAAGCGACGATTCGCTGGCAGGAGGACGTCGGCCTCGATGTGCTGGTCCATGGCGAGTTCGAGCGCAACGACATGGTTCAGTATTTCGGCGAGCAACTTTCCGGCTTCGCCTTCACCCAGCACGCCTGGGTGCAAAGCTATGGATCGCGCTATGTCAGACCGCCGGTTATCTACGGCGACGTATCCAGGCCCACTCCGATGACCGTTTCGTGGTGGCAATATGCCCAGTCGCTGACGGACAGGCCGGTCAAGGGCATGCTGACTGGCCCTGTGACCATTCTCAACTGGTCTTTCGTGCGCGACGACATTCCGCGTAGCGAGACCTGCCGGCAGATCGCGCTTGCCATTCGCGACGAGGTCCGTGACCTTGAGGCAGCGGGTGCGCGCATTATCCAGATCGACGAAGCGGCCCTGCGCGAAGGCCTGCCGCTACGCCATGCGGACTGGAAGCACTATCTCGACTGGGCAGTGGAGAGCTTCCGCATTTCGGCCAGTGGGGTTTCGGATGAAACCCAGATTCACACCCATATGTGCTATTCGGAGTTCAACGACATAATCGACGCCATCGCCGCCATGGACGCGGATGTGATCTCCATCGAGACATCGCGCTCGAGGATGGAATTGCTCGATGCCTTCAAGACCTTCAAATATCCCAATGAGATCGGACCAGGCGTCTACGACATCCACTCGCCGCGCGTCCCCGAAATCGGTGAGATGACTGCGCTGCTTTCGCTGGCGCGCCAGCGCCTTGCCGGGGAGCAGATCTGGGTCAATCCGGACTGCGGCCTGAAGACCCGCAAATGGGACGAAGTGCGTCCCGCCCTGGTCAACATGGTTGCCGCCGCCCGCACGATGCGCACCGAAAACGCAAGCGCCTGACACCTGTAAACGCCGCCGGCTCTCAAGGCCGGCGGCGCACCGGACTTAGGGGCAGGCCATATTAACAGGCCCTGCCCCTAAGCCCCGATGGCACTCTCATAGCGCTCGGCCACCATCTCCCAGTTGACGAGACCTTCCAGAAAAGCATCGACATATCTGGGACGCAGATTGCGGTAATCGATGTAGTTGGAGTGTTCCCAGACATCACAGGTCAACAATGCCGACTTGCCTTCTGTCAGCGGCGTGTCGGCATTGCCCGTCTTGGCAATGCCAAGCTTCTCGCCATCAAAAACGAGCCATGCCCATCCGCTTCCGAACTGCGCAATGCAGGCCGCCTTGAACTCTTCCTTGAAACGGTCAACCGACCCGAAATCGGCAATCAGGTGCTTTTCGAGATTCCCCGGAACCGCGCCGCCGCCACCGGCCTTCATGCCAAGCCAGAAATGGCTGTGGTTCCAGTGCTGGCCAGCCTGATTGAACAGGCCGCTTTCGGCCGGCTTGTTGGCGCTCGTCAAAATGACCTCTTCAAGGCTCATGTCCCGATAGGGGCTGTCTGCCGTTAACGCGTTGAGCTTGTCGACATAGGCCTTGTGGTGCCTGCCGTGATGGAATTCGAGGGTCTCTGCGGACATGTAAGGCGCAAGCGCGTCCATTGCGTATGGAAGTTCTGGAAGCTGAAACAAAAGTTCGATCCTTTGTGCGGAGATCTGATCGTGGGATCACGAAAGCGGGCAGTGCGGGCAGTTGTCCCGCGCAAGTTCGGCATGTCGGGCAATGCGAAAAACGCTGAATGCAGCGTTGCGAACCGGCTCGACGATGCGATCAAGTTCCCCTGGCGGCGCATGGCGTTCGTTGAGGCGCACCGTCAATTCAGCCAGCGCGTTGCGCAGATTCCGGACGCATGAAATGCGCAGTTCGAGCGGCGAGGCCGGGTTCTGCGCCACCGCGAGAAGGCGCTCATAGGCGCGCCGGCAATAGGCCTCCGCTTCAGCGTTCTCACCAAGAGCCCGCGCCAGTTCGGCGAGATTGTGGCAGGAAACATTGTAGATAATCGGCGCCGGCCGCGCGTCGTGCTCCGCCGCGACCGCATCAAGCAAGCGTTCAGCCTCTGAGAGCGCCGCCTCATAGCATTTGCGCGCAGATGCGGTATCGCCTCCCCTGTAAAGAGCATTGGCTTCTTCGGTGAGGGTGCGCCAGCGCAGGTCGAAAGTCGGCCCGAGAGACGCTGGCGGCACCGCCCGGGAAGCCGGACCATTGATGTGTGGCTTCATGTCATGCGCCCTCACGCAATCTGCCGAACAGAAAGGCAATGAGCGCACGCGAAAACACCCCATCCGGAGCGAGCGGAACTGAAGAAAAATCAAGGACGGGCGGCCTGCCCCAGATGGTATGCATGGGTTGTGTTCCTTTGACTATTGCTGAGAGTTCGAACCTGATTGCGGCGAGAAACTCCGTCCGGCCCGAAAAGAACGGCTCGCAATTGGGTCATCGGGGCATGTCACCGCCAGAGCCCGCGCGCCGGGCGCACCCGCCGCTGCAGGCGTCGCGTGCTTTTTCAGGCTTTGACCTGCGAAGACGGATCACGACATCAACCCCGGCGATCTCGTAGCCAGCCGGAGCAGCCGGAAGCGCGCTGAAACAGACCGCGCCGGGTTCCACGTCCAGCACCCGGTCCTCAGCCTCCACGTAGAAATGGTGGTGATCGCCCGGATCCGTGTCGAAATGCATACGCTCGCCATTCATGCCGATCTTGCGGATCAGCCCGGCATCGGCAAACTGGTTGAGCGTGTTGTAGACAGTGGCGAGCGATAAAGCGGTACCGCCGGCACGCGCATCCCGATGCAGGTCATCGGCGGTAACATGGCGATGTCGGCCGGTGGAAAACAGCAGGGCGGCAAGCGCGATACGCTGCCGCGTGGGACGTAACCCGCCCGCTTTCAGCATGTCCTGGACCTCGTGACGCGCACTGCCCGTCCGCTCACGGGCCGCTCGCATCCTCTCCAAGGTTTCTTCCGGGATCTGAAGCATCAGGACGCCCCTTCCCCGGATCGAAATGACGGCCGGACCGGTTTTGCCGAACGCTCGCGTCTGATCCGCACGACGACATCCACACTCACAAGCTCATAGCCAAGCGGCGGAGGCGGAAGGTCATCAAGGGCGATAGCATTCATGGGAACATCCATCAGATGATCCTCGTCTTCCGCATAGAAGTGGTGGTGATGGTCGAGCTTCGTGTCGAAGTAACTCGTCGCTCCATAGACCGGCACCCGCCTCACGAGGCCCACTTCGCTGAAGCGGCGCAGGCTGTTGTAAACGCAGCTGATGGAGCCGGGCGCCCCCACGCCCAACAGTTCCCGATGAAGCCCTTCGACCGACACATGCCTGCCACCGCACCCAAACAGGAGATCGACAAGCGCCATCCGCTGCCGTGTCGCGCGAAGACCCGCCTGCCTGAGAAGTGCGCGGGCAGCGGCATCGTCCGGTGCTTCCGCATTGCCTTCCCCCTGCCATGCCATGCCGACTGAACCAGCCACCACAATCTTCTCCTGAATATTTCAGTTGCAATTCATTCGCATTTGCATAGTGTCTGCGATCGTCCCGGACGTCAATTGCATTTGCGAATGATTTGCAATTGTGAGGCAGATTTTCAGTGCGGTGCATCGCCATCGCAAACCAAACTCGACAGGAGAGTTGCATGTTCAACAAAATGAGGCGGTCTTTACTGGCCGCATTGGCCGCAACCGCGCTGGGGGCCATGAACCTCGCCACAACGGCAAGCGCTGAAGAAAAGATCGACGTGGTCGCAACCACGGGCATGATCGCCGACGCTGCCCGCCAGGTGGGCGGCGACCTGGTGAACGTGAAGGCACTGATGGGACCGGGTGTGGACCCGCACGCCTATCGCCAGACCCGCACGGACATCTCCGCCATGACCAATGCAGACCTGGTGCTCTGGCACGGTCTCTTCCTGGAAGCGCAGATGCAGGACTTCATGCATGACCTTTCAGAGAAGCGAAATGTGGTCGCCGTTGCCGAAGGCCTGCCCAGGAACATGCTCCTCTCGCATGACGATTATGACGACAAGTTCGACCCGCATGTGTGGATGAACCCAAATCTCTGGTCCAAGGTCGTCATCTCCGTTCGTGATGCGCTGGCCGAGACCAATCCCGAACAGGCTGACGCCTTCAAGGCGAATGCCGCAAAGCACCTGGATGACGTGGCGCAGCTCGCCAACTATTCGACCAAGGTTCTCTCCTCCGTCCCCGCAGAAAGCCGCGTCCTCCTGACCGCGCATGACGCGTTCAACTATTTCGGTTCCGCTTACGGTTTCGAAGTGATGGGCATTCAGGGCATTTCGACAGAGAGTGAGGCCGGTCTCAACCGCATCGCCGAACTGGTCGATCTGCTCGTTGATCGCGATATCGGCGCGGTGTTCGTCGAATCATCCGTATCCGACCGCAACATCCGCGCACTCATCGAAGGCGCGGCCGCCAAGGGTCACGACGTCGTCATCGGCGGCGAACTGTTTTCCGATGCGATGGGGCCGGATGGCACCTATGAGGGCACTTACATCGGCATGATCGACCACAACACGACGATCATCACCCGCGCCCTCAGCGGCGAGGCCCCAGAGCGCGGAATGGCTGACAGGCTTGCAGTGGGCAGCTGACCGCAGCCCCCCGGAAGAGCGCCCTCGCTGGCGCTCTTCCGTATTTTCCGGATTCCATAAGCGGGGCCAGCCCCGCAGTTTAAAAGGCAACAAGACATGAGTGAAGCAGCGGTGGAACTGGTCTCCCCAGGCGGCCAGACAACCAATCCCCACGGTTCAGTGGAGACCCCATTGGCCGTGCAGGGCGTCACCGTATCCTATGGCGAGAAGCCCGCAGTATTCTCGGTCGACGCTTCGATTCCGGCCGAGAGCATGACCGCGATCATCGGGCCGAACGGTGCAGGAAAGTCCACACTTCTGAAAGCCGTTCTTGGCATCGTTCCGCGCCTTTCAGGCAGCGTAACGGTGTTTGGCGAGCCCTTCACCAGAGCCCGGCACCGTGTCGCCTATGTACCGCAGCGCGCTTCCGTCGACTGGGATTTCCCCACCCGGGTGATCGATGTGGTCATGATGGGGCTGTTTCGCGAACTGGGTCCGCTCAAACTCGTCCGCCGGGAACATCACAAGACCGCGCTGGCCTGCCTGGAACGGGTCGGCATGGTGGATTTCGCACACCGGCAGATCGGCCAGCTCTCCGGCGGACAGCAGCAGCGCGTCTTTCTTGCCCGCGCCCTGGCCCAGAACGCCGATCTCTACCTTCTGGACGAGCCCTTCGCCGGCGTGGATGCGGCTACCGAAAGAGCGATCATCGATGTCTTGAAATCGCTCAAGGCCGACAAGCGCACCGTCGTCTGCGTACACCATGATCTGGCGACCGTTGCGGACTATTTCGATCATGTTCTGCTGATCAATGTCCGCAAGATGGCTGAAGGACCGGTCGCCACAACCTTCACCGGCGAGAACCTCCAGAAAACCTATGGTGGACGCCTGGCAACCGCGCATATCGATCAACTGAATCTTTCGGCAGCCTAGTCCCATGTCGAGCAATTTCATCAACGCCCTGCTATTGCAGTCCGGTTATAACGCCGCACTCGTCGCCATCGGAGCGACGCTGCTCGGGATCGCCGCCGGGAGCGGCGGGACCTTTCTTTTCCTGCGCAAGCGCGCGCTGGTCAGTGACGCCGTCGCGCATGCCACCCTGCCTGGCGTCGGCATCGCCTTCATGCTGATGGTCGCGTTTGGCGGCGACGGCCGGAGTCTCATCGGCCTGCTTCTCGGCTCTGCCATCAGCGCCGGCATCGGCCTCCTTATCGTCGAATGGATTTCCCGACGCACGCGCCTTGCCGAAGACGCCGCAATCGGTGCGGTTCTGTCGGTCTTCTTCGGTCTCGGCATCGTTCTTCTGACGATCATCCAGACCATGTCGCGTGGCAAGCAGGCAGGTCTGGAAGGGTTTCTGCTCGGCTCCACCGCCGGCATGCTGTTCCAGGATGCGGTGGTCATCGCCATCGGTGGCGCACTGTCCGTTCTTGCGGTGATCATGCTGCGCCGCCCCATGACGCTGGTTGCGTTCGATCCGGAGTTTGCAGCCGCCTCTGGCGTCAATGTTCGCAGGATTGATCTGGCGATGATGGGTCTTGTGATGGCTGTCACGGTGATCGGCCTGAAGCTCGTCGGCCTGATCCTTGTCGTGGCAATGCTCATCATCCCACCCGTCACCGCCCGCTTCTGGACCGACCGAACAGATCACGTGATATGGATTGCAGGCGCTGTGGGTGGCCTCTCCGGTTACATCGGCACGGCGCTTTCGGCCTCCGCTCCCAAAATGCCAACCGGGCCAATCATCGTCATTGTGTGCTTTGCGCTCTTCGCACTGTCACTTCTGCTCGCGCCCAATCGCGGTGTTCTGGCGGCCGTTTTCCGTCATTTGCGTTTTCAGCGCAGGGTGCACATGCGTCAGGGGCTGCTCGCTCTCGCGCATCAGGAGCAGATCTTCGACCCACTCACCATTCGGGTTCTGCGCCGCGCAGGTCTCATACGGGCCGACAGTGTGGCGACGGCCAAGGGAAAGGCGCTCGCATCGAAAACGCTGCGCGACGAGAAGCGCTGGGAAGTTGCACGCCAGATCCATCAGGACGATGTCATTTCCGGTCGCTATGACGGCCTCACCCCCATCGAAGCCATCCTCACCCGAGACGAAATCTCGGAGATCGACCGGCATCTCGGCCCACCCGTTCCGGCAACCGCCTGAAACGTCTGCATTCAAAGGACTTCCTACTCATGGGTTCCGAATTTGTTCAGTTGAGCCTGACACCGCTTCTGATCGGCATCTTCGCAGCAATTGCCTGCGCACTGCCAGGCAATTTTCTCATCCTTCGCCGGCAGGCTCTCATCGGCGACGCCATCAGCCATGTCGTTCTTCCCGGCATCGTCGTCGCCTTCCTTATAACCGGTTCCATCACCACATGGCCGATGATGCTCGGTGCCGCCGGCGCTGCGGTAGCCGCCGTCATTCTCATTGAGCTCATCAAGCGGCTGGGGCGCATCGAACCTGGCGCAGCAATGGGGGTTGCATTCACCTCGCTGTTTGCTGGCGGTGTTCTCCTGCTCGAACAGAGCGACACGAGCACCGTTCATCTCGACGTTCAGCACGCGCTTTATGGCAATCTGGAAAGCCTGATCTGGCTTTCCGCCGATGGCTGGCAGTCGCTTACGGATGCTGCGGCGCTGGCCGATCTGCCTCCGGAATTGCCGCGCATGGCGGTCGTGACACTCGTCATCACTCTGCTAACGGTTCTGTTCTGGCGTCCCCTGAAGCTCTCTACCTTCGATGAGGGCTTCGCCGGCACGATCGGCGTTCCAACCACGGCCTTCAGTTTCGGGCTTGTGGTGACGGCCGCAGTCGCTGCCGTTGCGGCGTTCGACGCCGTCGGGTCGATCATCGTCATCGCGATGTTCATCTGCCCGCCCGGTGCGGCCCGGCTGATGACCAACCGGTTGGAAATCCAGGTTTTGTGGAGCGTCGTCTTCGCGACCCTTTCAGCAACAATCGGCTATGTCCTGGCCGGTTACGGACCGTTGTGGCTTGGCAGTGAGCATGCAGTCAGTGCCGCTGGCATGATCGCCACGGTATCAGGCATCATCCTGGGTCTGACCTGCCTCTTCGCACCGCACCGCGCCCGCCTCGGCGCGCCCCGGGACGCCTGATACTCTTGTTGACACCGCAAGGGACATCACGTCAGCGAGAAAACCTCGGTGACGTGATGTTCTCTGCGCGGGTCATTCGGTCATACTTGTCAATTTGAGAACGCGCTAGCTTCAACTCGCGGACTTTTCAGGGGAAAAGCTCACGCCTGCAGTTCGCGGGCCGCATGAAAGGTCCGCAACGCATCTGCGCTTCATGTCCGTCCCGATCCCGACCTGCGGGCCAGTCAGAGCAGTCTCATCAATCGTTCCCGCGTTCACTCAAATCCTCGAACGAACCATTCCAGAGAAGCAGAATATAACTTGACATTCTAAATCATATTTATATGCATCCAAAAACCTTCCTCTTTTTATCCAGTTTTTGGAGTCCTCAATGTCCTGCTTGAAATTTCCGCTCGGTGGCGTGGTGGCGCTCGCATCCGTTTGCTTATCTGGAAGTGTCCTCGCGGAACCGATCAGCATCATCGATCACGAAAACCGCACCATCACGCTAGACAAGCCTGCGGAACGGATCGCCTCCATCCCCATCCCGATGGCCTCGACAATCATCGCGATGGATGGCGGTACGTCGAAGCTGGCCGGTATGAACCCGACCGCAAAAAGCGCGATCATGCAGGGCATTCTTGGAAAGATCTTTCCTGAAGCTCAGAACATTCCCTCCGACATCACGGCGCCGAACTTCATTCCCAATGTGGAGGAACTCGCGGCGACCAACCCCAATCTGGTGGTTCAGTGGGCCGGTCGCGGGGCCGACTACGTAGACCCCATTACCAATGCCGGTCTGAACGCGCTTCTGATCTCCTATGGAACGGAAGAGAAGGCCCGCCAGTATCAGTCTATGGTCGCAACAGCGATGGGCAAGCCCGAACGCGCCGAGGCCAACACCCGCTGGCGCGAAGAAGTGGCGACCGAGATGGCCGACAGGGCCGAAGCAATCACCGAAACTGACAAGCCCAGAGTGCTTTATCTTCTGCGTGCGCTCGAGAGCATGAAAGCCTCAGGCGCCAAGGGCAATTACAACACGTTCTATATCGAACTGGCAGGTGGGCTCTCTGCATCGGCCGACCTCGCAGGCAATGGCGTGACCATCAGCCCGGAACAGATTGCCGAATGGAATCCCGACGTGATCCTGCTGAACAGCTTCGAAGCCGATCTCGATCTGGAGCGCATCCACGACGATCCCATCCTGTCGTTGACCAATGCAGCGCAGGACGGACGCGTCTACAAGATGCCGCTTGGCGGCTACCGCTGGGACCCGCCGAACCAGGAAAGCCCGCTCACCTGGATGTGGCTTGCCAACCTGCTCCACCCGCAGGTGTTCCAGTACGATCTGCGCGCGGAGATGAAGGATGCGTATCAGAAACTGTACGGCTATGATCTGACCGAACAGGACATCGACGATATCCTTCGGCTGAACACACAGGGTGAGACGGCGAACTACGCCCAGTTCAGGGCGCAGTAACAATGAGCCTCATTACCCGGGAGGCCGGACGACGCAATGTCGCCGGCCTTCAGGCAGGCGTGTTTGGCGTGATGATCGCCGTGCTCATCGCATCGCTCCTGTTTGCAATCGGCGCTGGCCGTTTCTCCGTCGACACACCGCGCATCGCGCAAATCCTGTTTGCTGCGGCGACCAATCCAACCGCGTCCATCGAGCAGATGGATGAGCGCATCGTGCTGCTCGTGCGCCTGCCACGCGTGCTTCTGGCGGCTCTTTCGGGGGCAGCACTGGCGGTTGGCGGCGCAGCGCTGCAGGGTGTCTTTCGCAATCCGCTTGTATCGCAGCAGGTGCTCGGGATCAGCCAGGGTGCGGCCTTCGGCGGCGCACTGGCCATCCTCTTTGGCTATGCCGGCGTCATCCTGCTCGGCATGTCCTTCGCTCTGGGTCTGGTGGCGCTTGTTCTGGTTGGACTGCTCGCCCGCATCAATGGCCGTACGGAAATCATCACCGTCATTCTATCGGGCATGATCGTTGGCTCGCTTTTCGCTGCGCTCGTGTCCATCGTCCAGTTCGTCGCCGATCCCAACACATCATTGCCGGCGATCGTCTACTGGTTGATGGGCTCTTTCTCGACCGCGACATGGCCGCGCCTGTGGCTTGCCGTTCCCGGCATGATGCTTGGGCTGCTTCTCATCTGGCTTATGCGTTACCGGCTGAACCTTCTTGCGCTGGAGGAACAGGAAGCGCGCGCTCTTGGCGTCAATCCAGACCGCGAGCGCTGGTATGTCTTCATCGCAATAGCGCTGATGACGGGCACATCCGTTGCTGTTGCCGGCATAATCGGCTGGATCGGCCTGGTGGTCCCGCATGCAGCCCGCATTCTGGTCGGTGAGGATCACCGGGTCATGATCCCTGCCTCTGCCCTTCTCGGGGCGGCCTATCTGACCTTTATCGACACGCTCGCACGCACGCTGACAGCGGCTGAAATTCCGCTTGGCGTCCTTACGGCCCTCATCGGAGCGCCCGTATTTGCATTCCTGCTGCGGCGTCATTTCAAGGAGGTGAACCGGGCATGATCGGTTTGCAGAATGCTACGGTCTCCTTTGGCGACCGGGCTCTTTTCACAAACATCAGCTTCGAAGTGCCCGTGGGGCGCTCCATGGCGGTGCTTGGCCCCAATGGACGGGGAAAGACCACGCTTTTGCGCGCACTTCTGGGGTTTCAGCCTCTCTCGGGGGGCACGAGGAATGCGCCACGGGTGACAGGCTATGTGCCGCAGCACGGCGCATCGCAGGCGAGGATGACGGGTGCCGAAGTGGTGATAATGGGCCGCGCTGATCGCCTGGGCCTGTTCGGCCAGCCCCAGGCGCAGGACCGTGCGGCTGCGCTTGAAGCCTTGTCCGAAATCGGCGCGAGCCATCTGGCGGATCTGCGCTATGATCGAATGTCGGGCGGGCAGCGCCAGATGGTGCTCATCGCCCGTGCACTGGCGACGGGCTCACCGGCGTTGGTCTTCGACGAACCAACATCAGCGCTGGACCTCGGCAATCAGGCGCGAACGCTTGAACTGCTCGATGGGCTGCGTGAGCGGCGGGACAGGGCGATCCTGTTCACCACACATGATCCCAATCATGCGCTGGCAGCGGCCGACGACGTTCTCATGATGATGCCTGGCGGCCAGGAAGTACACGGCCCTGTCCGAGAGATGATCGAACCCGCACGGCTTTCTGAACTCTACGGTGTGCCCATGTGCTGGGTCGACGTCGACGCCCCGTCCGGTGCGCAACGCCAGGCCATCGTTCCCACATTCGCAGGCATCGAGGCCGCCGCATGAGTGTTCTCTACCTGCACTCCACCTACGAGGAACCGGCACAGGCGGTTCTTGATGCAGCTACCCGGGGTGAAGTCTCAATTGTTCGTCAGAATGAGCTTACGCCCGGCGCACTTCTGGCGCACAAGGGGCTGATCACCGGCAACCAGCTCGACCAGAATGCCATGATGACGATGAGGGATGCCCTCACAGCATTCCTTGATGCCGGTGGCCGCTGGTTTTTCAATGGTCATATGGTGCGACCGCTGATCGACGGCCTTTCCCGGTATCGACCGATCTGCCAACCAAAGCGTGCCGACTTCGATCTGATCTCGGTCAATCGGCACCCGCTGTTCGATGGCATCGATCTGGAAAAACTGGAAACCAACAAGGGCGTTGCCGGGTTTTATGGCCGAGGCTGCAACCCGCCACCGCCGGGCGCGATGGTCATCAACGGGCTTGGTTCCACGCATGTGCCGGTCGACTGGGTCTGGAGCCGGCCGGAAGGTGGCCGCGTCTTTTCCCATTCCGGCAATGACCTGGGCTCGATGGGGCGCGAATGGGGGCTCTCTCCGCAGCTTGCCCGGCGCATAATCGACTGGGCGGGCGGCGGTGCATGCCTTTCAGCACCGGTTTTTGCTGCCAAAGCATCGCAGGCGGAGACGAAACTCGCGCCGGCTGAGACCTATAGCGGGATGAAGTCGTCGCAGAGCAGGAAGCGTCGCCTCATAGCGTCTTCATCAGGGACCTATTACCACATCCACAGCCTTGAGAGCCCACGCTACGCAGACACATTTGACGTTGTCTGCGCCCCGGAGACGCTGGCAGATGAGCTGCGGCCGAGTGATGCCCTGTGGGTGCCATGTCGTACGCCGGCGCACAGGATGATCGAACAGCGCGATGTGGTGCTACGCCACCTTGAGGCAGGCGGAACGGTTGTTGCACTTGGCGAAAGCCGCTCCGATCTCTGGATGCCCGGCATTGAATTCACGTCGGTTCCAACCAACTGGTGGTGGTGGCTTGAAACGGGAGCAGATCTCGGCGTGTCCATCACGGCCCCGGACCACGCCTTGCTGGCCGGCATCGGCAGGAAGGATCTGACCTGGCACCTGCATGGCTGGTTCAGGCCGCCTGAAGGCGCGCATGTGCTGGCGACCGACCGTGAGGATCGCGCGATCCTCTACGAGGATACGGTTACCACACCCGGCCGGATGATTGTTTCGTCGCTGGACCCGTTTTTCCACCATGGCTCACACTTCATGCCTGCCACCACGCGCTTTCTTGATCGCTTTATTCCCAACCTGAAAGACTATCTGAATGCATGACAAGATTACCGTTCTTGAGAACGGAACCGAACTTACCTTCACTTTCGACCAGCTTTTGACCTTTCATGGCGGCGGATTCCCCGGTGGGGTGGTGCATGGCCTGAAAGCCATGCAGGCTGCCTTTCCGCTCCTGTCGGATGGACCTGTCGAACGGAGAGAGATTTCCATCCTGACAGCCTTTTCTGGCCCAGGTGGTCGGGATGCGCTGGAAGCCGTGACACGCGCGCTGACCGATGATCGTCTGACGGTCGACCGTTCCATCGGCGGCAAGGACGTCATTTCAGACCTGCCGGGGCCGTATCTGTTCCGGTTCAGCTATCGGGGACGCACTGCCGAAGCCACGATCAAAGCAGGCCATGTTCGTGAAGAATTCGTGGTGCTGGGCGCGAAGAAAGACAAGTCGCCCGAAGAGATCACGCGCCATGAAGCGCTGAAATCAGAAATGGCGCAACGCCTCCTGCCCCTGCCGGCTGACGAGATCTACAACGTTCACGTTCTGGCTGATACGCAGGCATAAGTCGCCGAGCATCCATTCGGACGCGCGATGGACAATCTGAACTCCTGATAAGCATCGGACCGAAATGCAGAAAGCGTTTTCGGTCCGATGCGCTGATTTCGCCCCGGGCCTGGCCTTACAACACGCTGCAAACCGATGTCCTCAACGGCCTTCTGCGCCGGCTCCTTTTATGTCACGGATTTTCGCAAGCCGAGTTCGGTAGCAACCCGCATTCGAGATGTCGCATAACGCGTTCACACGCGAACCTGGCCGGGGGTCACCCCATAGGCCCTTCGGAACGCGGTTGTGAAACTCGAAATGCTGTTGTAGCCGGCCATGTGAGCGGCATGGGATATAGGGATGCCGCCACTTGTCAGCGCCACACGCGCTGCGTCCAGCCTTTCCTGCCTGATGAAATCGAAGACCGTTATCCCGAACTGCGCCTTGAAATGCCGCTGCAGGGTGGAGGCGCTGGACCCCACTTCCCGCGCAATCAGGTCGGTCGTGAGATCCTTGTCCAGATTGGCAACGATGAATTCGCGCACGCGCTCGCACTGGCGCAGGCTCATCAGCGCCGGCGCGGGCAGTGCCTTTTCCTTCCTTTCCGCAAGCATCGCCAAAAGCGACTGCCACATCATGTCGTGCGCCTGCGCCCGGAGATAGAGCGAACGCAACTCGCCCTTCAGCGCCGGTGGCGGGCTCATGATCTTCTTCGCCAGTTGAAGGATGTGCTTGCCAGGTTCGAAAGAAAAATGCGCGAGATGCGCGCTGAAGAAGTCCTGAAGAACGGATCTCTGCTCGACGTCCCGCGTGTCAAACAACCGCTTCAACCACGGCAGAGGAGCCGAGATCATCACCTTGTTCAGCGGCATCTCGCTTTCATTGAAGAAGCGGAGCCTGCTGTCCCTGGCCACGTTCAGCATGAAGACGACCGGCGGCTCCGTCTCCCCCGAACCAGCACCGATGTGGAAAAGAGTACCGTCGATCGCAAAGTGCTGCGCGCCCTGCAACAACACCATGAGCATGAATTTCGGCCAGATTTCCAGCTCCTGCGTCTCGGTTGTGCAGTTCGGCACTCCCTCGATTGCACCGACAAAGAGCTCATGTGAGGTGTATTGCATTCGATGCCCCTGATGCCGCAACCTGCTTCCAGCCAATGCATCGCGCCGTTTGCGCCTAAGACATTGCGGTTGCCGCGAAACGCTTCCGGCTCGACTTCGCAGCCCGGCCAAATCTATACATGACAAATCTTCTCAAGATTATGCTGCATCCCGGTGAGAAGCAAGTCCACGCCCGGTGACTACCTGCGGTCAACAAGCGGTGCGGACCCTGCCGGAGACAGTGTTCAGGGGCCGGGTACATGAAGTTCGAAGATGCCGAATGCACGACATATGCGCGCTCGGACAACGAATTTTGCCCGCCCCGTCCATATCTGACCTGCGGCCGCAGAGCGGGGGCTACGCGCTTCACGGCCGGCACTTAACGAGGAAAGCAAATGACGTTACCGCGGGTACTGCCGCTCACCGGTGTCTCCCTGCTCGCTCTCGCATCCGCGCTACAGGCGCAGGACGCAGGCCAGGGCACGACCCTTCTCGACACGATCACGGTCATCAGCCAGGGCGAGGAGAACATCGAGGCGACGGGTGGAACCGTCATCACCCAGGAAGATCTCGAAATCCTGCAACCGTCTAACGTCTCGGAACTGTTCTCGCGCGAATCCTCGGTCAGCGTCTCAGGCGGCGGCGGTCCCTCCAGGCGCATTCACGTTCTCGGCATGGAGCAGTCAAACCTCGCCGTCACCGTGGACGGTGTCCCGCAGACCGCAACGAGCTGGCATCACACGGGCTCCAATGTCGTCGACCCCGTCTTCCTCAAACAGGTTGAGGTTGAGGCCGGCGCTGCAGCCGCGGATTCAGGATTCGGCGCGGCAGCCGGAGCCATCCGCTACGAAACCGTTGGCGCGCTCGACCTGCTGGAGGACGGCAGAAATCTCGGCGCGCGCCTTGGCCTTTCCTACGGCACCAACGGGCGCGGTCTTTCCGGCAGCGCCGCCGGTTATGGCCGCTACGAAGGATTCGACTGGTTCGTGATGACCCATGGCGCGACCGGGAAGAACTACGAGAACGGCGATGGCGTGGAAATTCTGGGCACCGAACCTGCTGCCCGTAATGTGCTCGCCAAGCTGGGTTACGAAGCCGAAGGTCACCGCCTCGAATTCGGTTATGAGCGCAGCCGCGACAAGGCCGACCGCCTGATCAAGATGAACATGGGTCTCGCCGGAGACACGGTTCATCCGCTCGAAGTGGCACGGGACGCCGTGAACCTGAAATACACGACCACCGCCCCCACCGACATGTGGGACCCGGAAGTGATGGTCTATTACAGCGAAAACGACTACTGGCGGCCAAACTATCAAAACCGCACCAACGGCAACATGGCGCTCGACGAGGATCTGTTCGGCGGCAAGTTTCAGAACCGTTTCACGCTCGACAATGGCAACATCACCGCCGGCGTAGACTTCGGACGGCACGGTTACTTCACCGACAATTACGGCAATAACAATCGCCGCTATCGCGAGTTTTCAACGCTGCAGCTTGGCGTCTTCGCGCAGGGCCGCTTCGAGTTCGACAACGGCTTCAACCTGTCGACCGGCGCGCGCTATGACGGACACCGCTTCACCGACTGGGATGACAACAGGTTCTCCGACAGCGGCGCCAGCGTGAACGCAACCCTGTCCTACAAGTTCAACGACCATTTCGAGGTGTTTGCAGGCGCGTCCCGCACCTGGCTCGGCTATGTCATCGGTGATTACGGATATGTCCACGCCCGTGACGACAGCTTCTCCACCGATCCCGGCTTCAGCCCCGGAACGGCGCAGAACCTGAAGGTCGGCGCGAACTTCGGTGGCGAGAACTGGAATGCCGGCGTGACCCTGTTCGACACCCGTATCGACGGCCTGCCTGAATATGGCTGGGGTTCGGGTGCAACCCTGCACAACAATCCAAACGAGTTCCGCTCGCGCGGCGTGACACTGAACGCCGGCTATCGCTGGGAAAACACACGGATCGGCGCGACCTTTACCAAAGCGAAAGTTACTGCGTCCGGCGCGTCAGTGCTCCCCAACAGCGGAACCTTCATGCCGCTCGGCGACATGGCAACGCTCTACATCGATCACGAAATGCCGGATTACAATCTGAAGCTCGGCGCATCACTGACCTGGGCTGGCAAGATTTCGGACGATGCGGCCACCGCCGCCGGTTTCTACGACCAGCCTGCCTATACAGTGGTCAACACCTATGCCGAATGGACCCCGCCATCCTATGAAAACATGTCCATTCGTGTCGGTGTCGAGAACCTGTTCAACGAAACCTACTATGAGCGCACAGGCTTCGCCGCCAGTTCGAACCGTGGTGGCATCGATCCGGTGTATGCCCCAGGTCGCACCTTTACGTTCCACACGGCCGTGAAGTTCTGATTGAATGGAGCGGGTGCCCGCCCGCTCAGGTATTGTCCACGCCTTGGGCGGCGGCACCTCGCCGCCCAAGACACCCCGACCAATAGAAAGCTGGTCATCTGCCAATAGCCAGAACTGGTGCTTTCGTCAGATGACTGGTTCAGGCTTCAGTACAGTCTGAGAGCATTGGTGATGCGCCGACATGAAGCCGTGGCTCCATGAATGCCACCGCCATCGCTCACTGAAAAAGCGGATTGCGCATTGCTTCGATGATGCGGACGATTTCGGGCTGTCGACGCACGTCCATCTTGCTCATTGCACTGTGGATCTGGTTTCGCACCGTGTAGACGCTCGTGCCACGGACCTCAGCGATTTCCCTTGCTGAAAGGCCAGAGGCGACATGAAGAACCACCTGCGTCTCATGCGGCGTTAAACCAAACCTGCCACGCATTTGCGCTGCTGCGTCGAACACGAGGTGGTCACGCGCGATGGTCAGCAGGTATCGGGGTTCTTCCCGACCGAACAGTATGCCGGACGGCCTGTGGCCGATATCACCCGGCCCGATGGGAGCAATCCGACAAACAATATCCGCCCCACCTGCAGCATCATGGATACGCAAGGTCTGCGGCTCCATGGTCGCTCCTCCAGAAAGGGCATGCGCGAAGTTCCCCTCACATCCAGCGTCGCGAAACACCAGCCGTTGACGAAAATCGCTGCGGATGACCTCTCCCGAGGAGAGCATCGCTTCAGCATTTGCATTGGCGAACACAATCCGGCGATCACGCGTCAGCACGATACAGCCTGCTGCGGCTGGGTCCTGCACATTGACCAGCGCCCGTTTTTCCAGGTCCGCGCTCGCCAGAACCCGCGCCACCTCAAACGCCTGCCGCAGATGAGGTGTCAGATGCCTGACGATCTGCTGCCACGGCGTCTCCAGCCACTCGGAATCCTGCGAACGTATGCTGCCACTGAAAGCGAACAGGCGCTTGTCCTGCTTGAACAGCAAGACGGAACACCCACCGGTGATATCCTCCTGCGGTCGCACCCAGTCGTGATAGAACTCTGTGCCGCGCAAGCCAGCCTCGCTCCAGACATCCTCATATGCGACAAGCTCGCCCGCCCCATGCTTCATCAGTCGTGCAGCAAAAAAATCTTTCTCGGAATAGTAATCCACGTAGGACTGCTCGAATGCAGGATCATATCCGAACTGGCGCGCACCCAACTCTATTCGCGCTTCCATGTCGTAGCCAAACAGGCAGGTTCGCACACCACCACCAACCAGGTCCGAGCACGCCTGAAGAAATGCACCCCACTTCCTGTCGTCCAGTGCAGCCCCATAGGCCAGCATGGTCAGCGTCTCGAGCCGGTCTTTCAAATCCCTCTCCCCCAGGGCGAATGATCAAGTGCGTCTCGTGGTGCAAGCGCATCATGAGGCAAGTGTTCCTCACATGTAAACAGTGCGGAAAAGCACCCGCTGAGCAGGCGCGCCTGGCACCGGCCTTCCTCAGCAGCCACGCGCCTGTGGGGGTTAAAGACAACTACGGCAAACGGCCTTTTCGCAACCGACCTCTACTCCTCCCCGTACAGCGCGCCTTCCACCAACCAGAAAGGCGCTGCCGTTCGATTCCACCAGGTTTCTTGGGAGAAGGACTTGGCTCTGGCCCTACGATCAGAACTGGACGCTCAGGGTGGCCTTGGCCGACTGATCCCGCAGGCCCGACCCGAACAGCCCGCCGTAGGAAAGACCAAGAGTGGCCCTCTCGGTAACGCTCACATCCACCCCGGCGTCGAGCACCAGAGTATCCTGCACCAAAGGCAGACCAGCAATGGTGAAAGCATTGCCGCCCGAAGCGAACCGCATTTGCGAGGTCGGCGCATCACCGAATGCGTGACGCCAACCGACCATGCCACGCAACGTGGCATCCATATCCCCAAGCATCATATCGGCTTCAGCGCGCAGGCCGAGCGTCGTGAAGGTCGCATCGACAGTGCCAGACGCCGCGGTCAAAGCCGCTGCCCCACCAGTCTCGGTGAATTCGTCGGTGGAGAGGTTCACATACGCCAGATTTGCAAAAGGCTCCAATCGGGCGGAGCCCGTTTCGAGACTGTAAGCCGCCTCCCCCCAGGCCTGCAGGGTTCGGGCGCTGTAGGAAGAAGAAAGACTGTCTGAGAAACCCGAGAACGTCACCGTCCGTGATGTATCGAGGCTATGCCAGCTATGGGCCACACCGCCCATCAGGGTGAAACTGTCCCACTCCCCACCCCCGTAGGCACCAAGTGTGTATGTATCGACCGTGCCGGAGGACCTGCGATCATCGACACTGAAGCTCGAGCGAGAATAGCCTCCTAACACGCCAAAGCGCAGATCTTCCCAAACCGACGCATCACCACCCATCAGGATTCCGCCTATGGAGCGGTCGAGACCGGCGGCATTTCCGTCGCCATTCCATTGGCTCCACGAACCAACAGCCTGCCCCCACACCCCTGGGGTCAGAGAGTCTCTGTCTTGGGCATCATTTTCGATAGCAACGCCACCCAGTGCCATGCGCATCCGACCCATCGCCGCTTCGCGGGGAAATCGGCTGTCATCAAGAAGTGTGGTATTCGCCGAAGCGTGGACCTCGCCTGAAAGCCGGTCGAGAGCGATGGGTGCTTCCGCGTTGGATAACGGCAGAACCGCATCATACACACTGTTTCCCGCGCCCAGCGAAAAGGCGCCATCACCCGTCGCGCATTGATTGGCGGACATGCCTGACACGCAAAAGCCCGTCACAGGCGTCACGGATAGCGTCGAAGTCAGGTAGACATTGTTGGCGTCGTAGGTGTCCGTAAAGTCGAGGAAGGCGAAACCGTCCGTCACATTGTCGAAGCCAGTTCCCACCAACGGATTCGCAGATGTGACGATGGTGTAAGTGCCCGGCGTATAGGTCGAACCGTCATCGGTTCCGTTCTCAGGTGTTACGTGCACCGTGCCGCCGTTGATCGTGACATTTGTGCTGTCCAGCAGGTCGTTATGTGTTCCAGCAGCAAAGCCGCCATTTTTGAGTTCGACCTCATAGAACGAACCGCCTTCGAAGGTCGCCGAGAACATGTTGAGCGTGCCGATGGAATTGCCCGGCGCCAGTGTGCCACCGGACCGAATGGTCGCAGAGACGACATTGCCGGTGCCGCCCAGAGTGCCATTGCTGTAGACGGTTACGTCACCACCAAACCCGTTACCAAGTGCTCCGTTGACATAGAACTGGCCGCCGATCACATGCGCCTGCCCACTAAACCCGCCCCCATCGCCAGTAAGAACGGTTTCCCCGGCGATATGGGTGATGGTTCCAACCCCGGAGATATCGGGCGAAAAAACGTAGCCCGTGTCGGTGTGGTTGAACAGCAGGTTGCCCGTGCCGTCTCCGAACTCGATTTTGCTGGCGGACAGTGTGCCTGCTGCCTCGGCAGGGTCATTTGCATACCCCCGATGGCCAAGCCGCCGAACGAACCAGTATACTCCGCGAGAAGCAAGGTACCCGCCCCCGATTTGACCCCCATTTTGCCGCCATTGGCGATCTTCATGACCCCTTCGCCAGAGCCTCCGAGTTTTAGGTCGCCATTCGTGATCGACCATTGTGAGCCCGGTCCGGTGATGATGACTTCACCTTTTCCGCCAGTCGACAGTCCGGCTCCGCTAACGATGTCGCTGGTGACCTTACCGCCATTCGTGATCTGCATAAGGCCGTGGTTCAAATTACCAACCACCAGCTGCAAATTGTTCCACTGCGCGCCGGAGACGAACACACCGTTATTGTTTCCCGCACTGGCGTTGTGATCGATGTATCCCTCGTCAGAATTGAGGATGCTACCGTTCTGCATGATCAGCCTTCCGTCCCCAATCGAAGCTGATGCATCGGAACCGACATAGATATCGCCAGCGAGAGCTGTGCCCCCGTTGATAATCGGCATATTGGAGCCCGCCGGCATTTTGATGAACGCATTCAAGCCAGTTCCCGGTCTTCCGGAATCCCAGTTTGCATTGTCGTACCAGTTGACCTGATTGACGGCGGACCCCGCTGTCCAACTTGTCTGTTGCGCCAACGCCGGTGTCACGCCAATCGATACAAGACACAACGCGGCGATATTGATCGAAAGCAGAGCCGGCCCCTGGCATCGGCTGCGTCGCTCCTCATTTTCAATCGCGAATTGCCCGATTTTTCTGGCGACATTGTTCGTCGTCAAATCACTGTCCTCTTCACCTGAACGGCTTCCAACCGAATTCCCACCCTGAAAGCCCGCGCAGATCCACCGAAACGGACCGTAGCGACAGGGCCAGAAACCGGTCTAGCGGAGCCACGCACAGGACTCATGATGCAAATTGACTATGAACCGGCGAGTTCTGGACGGATACAGAACGATCTCACAGCATGTGCCGCGCCGCAATCAGCATCGCCTTCAGGGCGGCAACATCATCGGGAAGATCGGCGGCGTTCAGCATGGCGGGAATCTACCAAATCCCGCTTCGAATTGCCTTTGGTATTTGCCACACGAGTCATCGTGCCGCAGCTATTCAATGGCCACCGGTACTCTCGTTTCCACGGAGCGAACGCGTCGCCAGTCGAGGCCCGTAAACAGCGCTTCGAACTGAGCGTGGCCCAATGTCATCAGGCCATCTCTGATGCCCGGCCAAGTGAAGGTGTGATCTTCCAGTCGCTTGTAGGCCATCGCAAGACCGCTGCCATCCCAGTAGATCAGCTTCAACCGATCCGCCTTGCGTGACCGGAACACGAACACCGTTCCAGTGAAAGGGTCCTTGCGCAACTCGTTCTTCACCAGCGCCGCCAAGCCGTCATGGCCCTTGCGGAAGTCCACAGGCTTCGTCGCTACCATGATTTGCACGCGGTTTGATGGAAAGATCATGCCGAGGTTGCAAGCGCACGTGCAACAGCCACGACCCGGGCGGTCGATGCGCCTTCCTCCACGCTGATAGTGACAGGGCCGACAATGATCTCGGGACGGTTGACTTCTTTGGTCGGCGGTTCGGCGGCAGGGGCTCCACGACCATCGCGGCGAATTCCAGCGCCTCTTCAGGCGCAGGCAACACCAGTTTGCCCTGTCGTGCCATCGTTCGCCACGACGACAGGTGGTTCGGCTGCAGCCCATAGCGGCCCGCAACCTCGTTCACTGTCACGTTCGGGCGCAGGCTTTCCGAAACGATCCTGGCCTTTGTCTCATCAGGCCAATCGCGACGTCTCCCACGACAGGTCTTCCCAGCCGTGAATATCTCCAGTGTAGTCTCCATGGAGAAACTCCCTTTGCTCATCCATGGAAAGCCGATCACAGATCAGCGCTGACAGGGCAATGTGGCGGCAACACACCGCTTACGAATGTCCGGCGTCCTTTCATCACAGAACAGTGTGCTCTGCTGCAAATTGGCCCCTTTGGTATAGGGCAAGAAAAGGCCAAGATCAGAAACCGTTGGGCGCAGGATCATGCATTTTGAAGGCATTGCCCTCCACCCGGTAGATGGAGCAGTTGCGCTCGACCGCGCCCGATGACGAGAAGCGGAACGAGCCAAGCACGCCCCGGAAACCGGAGCGCGAGGTGAGCGTGCCGCTTGTCAGCCCGGCAGCCCCTCTGGCGCGGGCGATGCCGATGGCGAGGGCTGCCGCATCGAAACCATAGGCCGCATCCCGCGACATGGCCCTGCCGAATTCGGTGCGGAAGCGCTCGGTAATCTCGCCGACGGCCAGCTGGTCGACACGGCATATGAGAACGCCTGCGCCTGCGGGGCCGGGCGGAAAGTCGGGCGTGGCGAGGATGAGCGCGCTGGCCGGCAATGCACCGGTGGCGCGAAGCCCCGCCAGCGTGGCTGCCGGCGAACGCAGGCCGGGGGCAAGAACGATGGCCTGCGCCCCCTGAAGCTGCGCGGCTCTGGATGCAAGCTCGCCCGTGGAATTGGCCGAGACCGGAATGTCTGCGATGACCGTGCCGCCTTTGGCAGAAATACCGGAACGCAGGCGCGCAAGACTGGCCTGATCTGCATCCGCAGCGTGAACGATCACGATCTTCCTGCGGCCCGCGCCAATGGCGTAGGCCGCAGCCTCGATGCTGCTGTCGACCGCGTCGGACAGGAAGGCGAAGACGCCGTTCTTGCGCTGAGCGCCATTGGTAACGAACGCCACCACAGGCGGATTGCCGCCCGATGGAACGGCGTTCAGAAGACCGGCCTGCGCCGGGCCGATGATGATCTTCGCGCCGCGCTCGACGAGCGCATCAACCGCAGTTTTCGTGCCTGAGGCATTGGCTTGTGCGTTGTAGATGGCCAGCGTGACCGCATCTCCGCCAAGCTGTTGTGCGGCGAGCTTCGCACCATCACGGTAATCGCGTTCGGAGGCGCGCGCGGCGCCTGCAAGCCCGGTGATCATGCCGATTGTCACGGGCCCGGAGCCGATGGTCTCAAGCCCGGCTGCGGAGGATGCAACCTTGCTGTCTTCGACGTTGAGCGTGTCTTCCACGCCGGATGACTGGCAGGCGGCGAGAGCCAGCATGGCGCAGACGGCAAGAGGCCGCGTCAGACGCGCGAGCGAAAAGACACAGTCACCAGAGCGTTTTCGCGCAATTCCGGACGGAAAACCGGTTTCCACTTGTCCTGAAATTGCTTCAGGGCGCAGCAACGGCTCGGAAGACACTCTCATCGGGACACCAGGCACCCGGATCTACGGCAGATCAATACATGTACCGAACCATGCGCGAGTGGAAACACTCGCACTTGTTCAGATAGTCCTCATCCCGATAGGCGGACTGGAGATAGCCATAGGCCTTGCCGCAGGCGACCTTGGCCTCGGAGGCCCAGACGAAGGCGGGGCGACCCGAATTGATCCATTGCGGGCTGTCGGCAACGGCGACGGCCTCATCCATGAGGCGGACGACCTCATTGGTGAGGGTGGCATTGTTTTCGATGGTGAGAAGTTTGGCATTCCCGGCCACCGGGCAATAATCGCCGGTGGAGAGATCGGCAGACTGTGCCCCGCCGGCCAGAATGGTCCCGACAACGACAGCAAGCCCCAAAGTAAGCTTCTTCATAAGTCCCCCGTGGCGTTGCCGCCTGTGGTGTGTTGTGTTCCCTGGCCGGGAAATTACACGGTTCCCGGCGGTTTATCAAACATGCGGCCGCGCAATGGCGGCCGCATGTCGTGTCATTTCACTCAGAATGTGCTCGAAGTGTCACTGCCATTATCGTCCTTGTAGAGGATCGTGATGGAAGCTGGGGGTTGCACATCAAATGTGGCGACTGTCACCCAGTCATCACCGCCGGCGGTTCCGTCCGCATCCACCTGCAGTTCCTTGCCGTCGCCAGGGTTGAGCCTGACGAAATCACCGATACTGTCGCCGGGCGTGGTCGAGAGCGAAACCAGCTCGGAGAGGTCCACGACATCTTCGGAGCTGAAGCCGATGATCTCATCCGGGTTCATGCCGGTGAGTGCGGAAGGATCGAGCACCACCGTATCGATGGCGCCGTCGGTATCGGTGAGATCGTAGGTGTTCTGCCCTTCGCCGCCGGTCAGCACGTCCGCACCATCGCCGCCGATGAGGAGATCGTCACCTTCGCCGCCATCCAGCAGATCGACTGCATCGCCACCGACGAGTGAATCGTCGCCGCCCATGCCGAGCAGTGTCGAACCGCTGTCATTGCCGACGAGAACTTCGTCCGCATCCGTTCCGGTGATGGTGCTGCCCGAGACGCCGGTAACGCTGACATGTGCATCGTCGGTGAAGCCGCTGCCATCGGAGACCGAGTAATCGAACCCGCCGCTGGTGAAGGATGGCGTCGGCGTGTACTCGACGTTGACATTGTCGAAATAGACTTCGGCGAATTCACCGCTTTTCGTTTTCTGAGTCAGCAGACCGCCCAGCGCCAGAGTGTGATCACCGGCAGACAGGTCTATTGTCGTGGTAAAGGTTTTCCAGCCTGTCACGGCGTCGCCGCCGCCGCTGCCAGATGCACCCAGAAGTTCATCAACGACGCCGCCCGATCCGAATGCTTCGCCATCGACACCGGCCAGTACGCGGACATCTTCGCCCAAATCCGTTTCGGCCGTCAGCATTGCGTAATAATCGAACGTGATCGTCACGGTCGCTGCCGATGCAAGGTTGAAGGCTCGCGTGAACGCGCCATTCACATTGTAGCGGTCGCTACCGCCGCCATCGCCGAGCTCGATCTTCATCGCACCGCCACTGGCCGGCCCACTTGTGGAGCGGAACCCGCTGGCTTCCGAACCCGTCCCGGGATAGTAGGCGTCGCGATAGATGAAAGATCCAGCACCGCTGCTGAAGTCCTCATCCACGAACTCTACCGGCGTGCTGGATGGCGTGAAGGTGACATCGCCGGCCAGGCTCACACCGCCATTTTGCGGATTGCTCGCCCCGTCGACACTGAGCGGGCTCGCCGGAGCCGGGTCATTGTGCAGCAGGGCTGCCGTCGGGATATCGATTGCCGAGTAATCGGTGATGTTTGTCAGCACCACGTCATCCGTTGCGCCCGGAGGCGGCAGGATATCGATCGTCAGCGATGCGCCGCTGGTGTCACCATCATTGTCGACCAGAACATAGTCGAAGCTCTCGGTGCCGGGCGTTGTGTCGCCATCGGCCTGATAGCTCCACGCGCCGGTCTCAAAGTTGAACGAGAGTTCGCCGCCGAGTGCACCGTCCACGACAAGGCTTGATCCGTTAATGGCCGGCTGGCCGCCATCATTGAAGATTTTGTCCGGGCCATCCTGATAGGTGTAAGTGACGCCATCCACCGTGATGGAGAGAATGCGACCGCCATCCGCTCCAAGGATGTCGTCGTCACCACCGCCCGCGGCATTGTCGTTGCCGAGCAGGACATTGCCGGAGACATCCACCTGATTGGTGAGATCGAGCAATGCGGTGACCAGATCATCAAAGTTCGAAACCGAGACCACCACATCGCTGCCATCGGCCTCATCGACATCCTGCAGCTGTTCGACATCGATGTTGTTGCCGATCCCGACCGTCTGCACGGTCACGTCATTGTCCTGAACGAAATTGTTCCAGTCGGTCTGCGTACTACCATTGAGCGAATGTCCATCACTGCCAGTCTGCTCGTTCGGATTGCCATCGCTCAGGAAGAAGACCTGATTGTTGTGATCCGAAAGCGGCGTGTAGGCATCCATGGTTTCTTCGATGGCCGCCGTGAAGTCGGTGCCGCCATTGTAAGGGCGGGAACCGCTTCCCGTCGGGTTCCAGGCATCAATCTGCGCTGCGAAGGACGCATAGTCGGTGAACGGTCCTGCAGCACTGGCCTCTGACGAGAACGCGACCAGCTCGATCTGCACATTGCCCGAGGTTCCATCGAAGAAGGCCTGCCCGGCCGCCTTGACCGCATCAAGCATTGCGTCCAGTTCGTTCTTACTCACGCTGCCGCTGAAATCGAGAACGAAAGCGATGTTGAAGTTCTCGGTCCCGAGCGTCAGGCTTGCATCGTCGGCAACGGCCTCCGGTGCATCGTCGAGCACATTGACCTTCAGCGTATCGACGGCCGAATAGTCGCCATCATTGTCCTTTGCACGAACATTGAAGCGTTCCGCCACACCTTCGGGCGTGCCCTTGCCGGGCCGCACATTGTGGTCGAGCGAGTTCTGGTTGAGCTGGTAGGAGCTGGAGTAACCGCCACTGCCATTCGCCGTGACCGTCAGCAGGCCGAACTTGCCCTGCACCGTGCCGCCGCCCGTGACATCGACCCAGTTGCCATTGGCGTCGCTCACCTCGAGCGTGTCCAGCGTGTCGCCCGATGCGAGCGCAATGCTGAGCGCGCCCGTATCCACCGTGCTCGCCACACCCTCTTCCGTGCCGCCCGCAAGACCGGCCTCGTTGACCTCGGCGGTGAACGCGCTGATCGTGGGGGCTGCGTCGGGCTGCAGCGTGATGTCGATCTCGGCAGGAGCCGTATCGCCATCTCCATCAACGATCTCGATGGGCAGAGTGAAGTCCACCGGATCCGTGCTCACCACGGAGGTGCCGAACCCGGTCATGGCGAAGTCATCACCCGAGATGTAGAGCACTTCGAGGCTGTTATAGCCATCCGCCGTGAAGCTGGTGATCGTGACCTGCGTGTCCAGCACGCCGGTGACCTGCGCCACGCGAGCGCCACCCACCATCAAGAAATCGACGGTGTAGCTGCGGTCGGCAAGGCCGCCCGGGCTGCCAACCGTGACCGTGGTCGGGTAGGTGTCCAGCGGATCATAGGTGATCACCTGGTTTTCACCGTCATAGGCAATCACGATGCTGGTGATGCTGTCGCCCGCTCCGTCTCCCACCGTGGTGTTGCCATCCGGGTCATCGAATGCGCTCAACCGGATGGTGGTGTCTGACGAACCATCTCCGAAGGTGACCGCTGCGCCATTCACCGTGTAGTGGCCATCGAACAGGTGATCCTGCTGACCGACATTGCCCTGGTAGTCCGCCGGCGCACCGGCCGGATCGCCCGTCAGGTCCTGCACGAAGTCCAGCCGGATGCCCTCACCGGGGCCGATATTCTGGCCACCCAAACCACCGCCGACACCAGCCGACGCGGCATTGCCGTTGATCGAGGAGCCGCTCGCGCCGATCGGCGTCAGCAGCAGGTCGCGGGAATTGTCATCGACCGGCGAGTTCCCGTCCTGTCCATTGGGCACGAAGCCTGCCCACGGATCGTTGCCGCCGACGAAATCATAGATGCCCGGATCGAAGTCGACCTGGGTGAAGGCATCGACCGGACGATCCATATCCACCGTGTAGGTGCCGTCTGCAGGATCAAGCGTGACCGTGAAGACCGTGACGCCCCCTGCCCCGCCGACCTTGGCGGTCAGAACCGTTCCGCCGGCAGACAGGTGATAGGTGACCGGCTGGCCGCCTGAAGTGAGGCCGCTCTCCTGTCCGTCCGTCACGGTAAAGCGCACCGTACCTGCACCATCGGCACCGTAATTGTCGGTGACCATGCCATCGACGTCCAGATCGAACTCCTGCGGTGTGCCCGCCGAGTTGCTGAGAACGGCATCTTCGGGGACGATAACGGTTGGTCCGTCATCCTCGAAGGAGAACGCGCCGCCAATATCCACCGACGCCGTGTCCTGGTCGCCGTCCCCGTCCGTGACCGTCGCCGTCAGCGTGATCACGTTGCTCGGCAGCTTCGCGGCGGAAGTGCCCGTCTCGACCGGATCGTTCACATCGTCATGCACAACCGAGCGGTTCTGCGTCAGCGTCACATCGCCCGTATCCGGGTTGATGTCGATCTTGAACGCAACCGTGTTCGTGTCGGTGGCAAGATAGCCCTCGATGTCCCCATTGCCATCAACACGCAGCAGGATCGCATCCCCCGACAGCGTGTCCACAAGGCCGCTATCTGTGCCATTATTCAGAGACAGCGCATAGGAGATCGCATCCGCATCCGCGTCATCGTTGTCGTCGGTGTCTTTGAACCCGTCCGCGCCGAAGTCATGCGTGAACAGGCCGGCAAACGACACCGGACCCGTCGTGTCCGTGATGTCCGTATCGTCCGTCACAAGCGAGGGAAGCGTCGCATTAGATGCCTCAATCGAAGGTCCGTCATCCTCGAAGGAGAACGCGCCGCCAATATCCACCGACGCCGTGTCCTGGTCGCCGTCCCCGTCCGTGACCGTCGCCGTCAGCGTGATCACGTTGCTCGGCAGCTTCGCGGCGGAAGTGCCCGTCTCGACCGGATCGTTCACATCGTCATGCACAACCGAGCGGTTCTGCGTCAGCGTCACATCGCCCGTATCCGGGTTGATGTCGATCTTGAACGCAACCGTGTTCGTGTCGGTGGCAAGATAGCCCTCGATGTCCCCATTGCCATCAACACGCAGCAGGATCGCATCCCCCGACAGCGTGTCCACAAGGCCGCTATCTGTGCCATTATTCAGAGACAGCGCATAGGAGATCGCATCCGCATCCGCGTCATCGTTGTCGTCGGTGTCTTTGAACCCGTCCGCGCCGAAGTCATGCGTGAACAGGCCGGCAAACGACACCGGACCCGTCGTGTCCGTGATGTCCGTATCGTCCGTCACAAGCGAGGGAAGCGTCGCATTAGATGCCTCAATCGAAGGTCCGTCATCCTCGAAGGAGAACGCGCCGCCAATATCCACCGACGCCGTGTCCTGGTCGCCGTCCCCGTCCGTGACCGTCGCCGTCAGCGTGATCACGTTGCTCGGCAGCTTCGCGGCGGAAGTGCCCGTCTCGACCGGATCGTTCACATCGTCATGCACAACCGAGCGGTTCTGCGTCAGCGTCACATCGCCCGTATCCGGGTTGATGTCGATCTTGAACGCAACCGTGTTCGTGTCGGTGGCAAGATAGCCCTCGATGTCCCCATTGCCATCAACACGCAGCAGGATCGCATCCCCCGACAGCGTGTCCACAAGGCCGCTATCTGTGCCATTATTCAGAGACAGCGCATAGGAGATCGCATCCGCATCCGCGTCATCGTTGTCGTCGGTGTCTTTGAACCCGTCCGCGCCGAAGTCATGCGTGAACAGGCCGGCAAACGACACCGGACCCGTCGTGTCCGTGATGTCCGTATCGTCCGTCACAAGCGAGGGAAGCGTCGCATTAGATGCCTCAATCGAAGGTCCGTCATCCTCGAAGGAGAACGCGCCGCCAATATCCACCGACGCCGTGTCCTGGTCGCCGTCCCCGTCCGTGACCGTCGCCGTCAGCGTGATCACGTTGCTCGGCAGCTTCGCGGCGGAAGTGCCCGTCTCGACCGGATCGTTCACATCGTCATGCACAACCGAGCGGTTCTGCGTCAGCGTCACATCGCCCGTATCCGGGTTGATGTCGATCTTGAACGCAACCGTGTTCGTGTCGGTGGCAAGATAGCCCTCGATGTCCCCATTGCCATCAACACGCAGCAGGATCGCATCCCCCGACAGCGTGTCCACAAGGCCGCTATCTGTGCCATTATTCAGAGACAGCGCATAGGAGATCGCATCCGCATCCGCGTCATCGTTGTCGTCGGTGTCTTTGAACCCGTCCGCGCCGAAGTCATGCGTGAACAGGCCGGCAAACGACACCGGACCCGTCGTGTCCGTGATGTCCGTATCGTCCGTCACAAGCGAGGGAAGCGTCGCATTAGATGCCTCAATCGAAGGTCCGTCATCCTCGAAGGAGAACGCGCCGCCAATATCCACCGACGCCGTGTCCTGGTCGCCGTCCCCGTCCGTGACCGTCGCCGTCAGCGTGATCACGTTGCTCGGCAGCTTCGCGGCGGAAGTGCCCGTCTCGACCGGATCGTTCACATCGTCATGCACAACCGAGCGGTTCTGCGTCAGCGTCACATCGCCCGTATCCGGGTTGATGTCGATCTTGAACGCAACCGTGTTCGTGTCGGTGGCAAGATAGCCCTCGATGTCCCCATTGCCATCAACACGCAGCAGGATCGCATCCCCCGACAGCGTGTCCACAAGGCCGCTATCTGTGCCATTATTCAGAGACAGCGCATAGGAGATCGCATCCGCATCCGCGTCATCGTTGTCGTCGGTGTCTTTGAACCCGTCCGCGCCGAAGTCATGCGTGAACAGGCCGGCAAACGACACCGGACCCGTCGTGTCCGTGATGTCCGTATCGTCCGTCACAAGCGAGGGAAGCGTCGCATTAGATGCCTCAATCGAAGGTCCGTCATCCTCGAAGGAGAACGCGCCGCCAATATCCACCGACGCCGTGTCCTGGTCGCCGTCCCCGTCCGTGACCGTCGCCGTCAGCGTGATCACGTTGCTCGGCAGCTTCGCGGCGGAAGTGCCCGTCTCGACCGGATCGTTCACATCGTCATGCACAACCGAGCGGTTCTGCGTCAGCGTCACATCGCCCGTATCCGGGTTGATGTCGATCTTGAACGCAACCGTGTTCGTGTCGGTGGCAAGATAGCCCTCGATGTCCCCATTGCCATCAACACGCAGCAGGATCGCATCCCCCGACAGCGTGTCCACAAGGCCGCTATCTGTGCCATTATTCAGAGACAGCGCATAGGAGATCGCATCCGCATCCGCGTCATCGTTGTCGTCGGTGTCTTTGAACCCGTCCGCGCCGAAGTCATGCGTGAACAGGCCGGCAAACGACACCGGACCCGTCGTGTCCGTGATGTCCGTATCGTCCGTCACAAGCGAGGGAAGCGTCGCATTAGATGCCTCAATCGAAGGTCCGTCATCCTCGAAGGAGAACGCGCCGCCAATATCCACCGACGCCGTGTCCTGGTCGCCGTCCCCGTCCGTGACCGTCGCCGTCAGCGTGATCACGTTGCTCGGCAGCTTCGCGGCGGAAGTGCCCGTCTCGACCGGATCGTTCACATCGTCATGCACAACCGAGCGGTTCTGCGTCAGCGTCACATCGCCCGTATCCGGGTTGATGTCGATCTTGAACGCAACCGTGTTCGTGTCGGTGGCAAGATAGCCCTCGATGTCCCCATTGCCATCAACACGCAGCAGGATCGCATCCCCCGACAGCGTGTCCACAAGGCCGCTATCTGTGCCATTATTCAGAGACAGCGCATAGGAGATCGCATCCGCATCCGCGTCATCGTTGTCGTCGGTGTCTTTGAACCCGTCCGCGCCGAAGTCATGCGTGAACAGGCCGGCAAACGACACCGGACCCGTCGTGTCCGTGATGTCCGTATCGTCCGTCACAAGCGAGGGAAGCGTCGCATTAGATGCCTCAATCGAAGGTCCGTCATCCTCGAAGGAGAACGCGCCGCCAATATCCACCGACGCCGTGTCCTGGTCGCCGTCCCCGTCCGTGACCGTCGCCGTCAGCGTGATCACGTTGCTCGGCAGCTTCGCGGCGGAAGTGCCCGTCTCGACCGGATCGTTCACATCGTCATGCACAACCGAGCGGTTCTGCGTCAGCGTCACATCGCCCGTATCCGGGTTGATGTCGATCTTGAACGCAACCGTGTTCGTGTCGGTGGCAAGATAGCCCTCGATGTCCCCATTGCCATCAACACGCAGCAGGATCGCATCCCCCGACAGCGTGTCCACAAGGCCGCTATCTGTGCCATTATTCAGAGACAGCGCATAGGAGATCGCATCCGCATCCGCGTCATCGTTGTCGTCGGTGTCTTTGAACCCGTCCGCGCCGAAGTCATGCGTGAACAGGCCGGCAAACGACACCGGACCCGTCGTGTCCGTGATGTCCGTATCGTCCGTCACAAGCGAGGGAAGCGTCGCATTAGATGCCTCAATCGAAGGTCCGTCATCCTCGAAGGAGAACGCGCCGCCAATATCCACCGACGCCGTGTCCTGGTCGCCGTCCCCGTCCGTGACCGTCGCCGTCAGCGTGATCACGTTGCTCGGCAGCTTCGCGGCGGAAGTGCCCGTCTCGACCGGATCGTTCACATCGTCATGCACAACCGAGCGGTTCTGCGTCAGCGTCACATCGCCCGTATCCGGGTTGATGTCGATCTTGAACGCAACCGTGTTCGTGTCGGTGGCAAGATAGCCCTCGATGTCCCCATTGCCATCAACACGCAGCAGGATCGCATCCCCCGACAGCGTGTCCACAAGGCCGCTATCTGTGCCATTATTCAGAGACAGCGCATAGGAGATCGCATCCGCATCCGCGTCATCGTTGTCGTCGGTGTCTTTGAACCCGTCCGCGCCGAAGTCATGCGTGAACAGGCCGGCAAACGACACCGGACCCGTCGTGTCCGTGATGTCCGTATCGTCCGTCACAAGCGAGGGAAGCGTCGCATTAGATGCCTCAATCGAAGGTCCGTCATCCTCGAAGGAGAACGCGCCGCCAATATCCACCGACGCCGTGTCCTGGTCGCCGTCCCCGTCCGTGACCGTCGCCGTCAGCGTGATCACGTTGCTCGGCAGCTTCGCGGCGGAAGTGCCCGTCTCGACCGGATCGTTCACATCGTCATGCACAACCGAGCGGTTCTGCGTCAGCGTCACATCGCCCGTATCCGGGTTGATGTCGATCTTGAACGCAACCGTGTTCGTGTCGGTGGCAAGATAGCCCTCGATGTCCCCATTGCCATCAACACGCAGCAGGATCGCATCCCCCGACAGCGTGTCCACAAGGCCGCTATCTGTGCCATTATTCAGAGACAGCGCATAGGAGATCGCATCCGCATCCGCGTCATCGTTGTCGTCGGTGTCTTTGAACCCGTCCGCGCCGAAGTCATGCGTGAACAGGCCGGCAAACGACACCGGACCCGTCGTGTCCGTGATGTCCGTATCGTCCGTCACAAGCGAGGGAAGCGTCGCATTAGATGCCTCAATCGAAGGTCCGTCATCCTCGAAGGAGAACGCGCCGCCAATATCCACCGACGCCGTGTCCTGGTCGCCGTCCCCGTCCGTGACCGTCGCCGTCAGCGTGATCACGTTGCTCGGCAGCTTCGCGGCGGAAGTGCCCGTCTCGACCGGATCGTTCACATCGTCATGCACAACCGAGCGGTTCTGCGTCAGCGTCACATCGCCCGTATCCGGGTTGATGTCGATCTTGAACGCAACCGTGTTCGTGTCGGTGGCAAGATAGCCCTCGATGTCCCCATTGCCATCAACACGCAGCAGGATCGCATCCCCCGACAGCGTGTCCACAAGGCCGCTATCTGTGCCATTATTCAGAGACAGCGCATAGGAGATCGCATCCGCATCCGCGTCATCGTTGTCGTCGGTGTCTTTGAACCCGTCCGCGCCGAAGTCATGCGTGAACAGGCCGGCAAACGACACCGGACCCGTCGTGTCCGTGATGTCCGTATCGTCCGTCACAAGCGAGGGAAGCGTCGCATTAGATGCCTCAATCGAAGGTCCGTCATCCTCGAAGGAGAACGCGCCGCCAATATCCACCGACGCCGTGTCCTGGTCGCCGTCCCCGTCCGTGACCGTCGCCGTCAGCGTGATCACGTTGCTCGGCAGCTTCGCGGCGGAAGTGCCCGTCTCGACCGGATCGTTCACATCGTCATGCACAACCGAGCGGTTCTGCGTCAGCGTCACATCGCCCGTATCCGGGTTGATGTCGATCTTGAACGCAACCGTGTTCGTGTCGGTGGCAAGATAGCCCTCGATGTCCCCATTGCCATCAACACGCAGCAGGATCGCATCCCCCGACAGCGTGTCCACAAGGCCGCTATCTGTGCCATTATTCAGAGACAGCGCATAGGAGATCGCATCCGCATCCGCGTCATCGTTGTCGTCGGTGTCTTTGAACCCGTCCGCGCCGAAGTCATGCGTGAACAGGCCGGCAAACGACACCGGACCCGTCGTGTCCGTGATGTCCGTATCGTCCGTCACAAGCGAGGGAAGCGTCGCATTAGATGCCTCAATCGAAGGTCCGTCATCCTCGAAGGAGAACGCGCCGCCAATATCCACCGACGCCGTGTCCTGGTCGCCGTCCCCGTCCGTGACCGTCGCCGTCAGCGTGATCACGTTGCTCGGCAGCTTCGCGGCGGAAGTGCCCGTCTCGACCGGATCGTTCACATCGTCATGCACAACCGAGCGGTTCTGCGTCAGCGTCACATCGCCCGTATCCGGGTTGATGTCGATCTTGAACGCAACCGTGTTCGTGTCGGTGGCAAGATAGCCCTCGATGTCCCCATTGCCATCAACACGCAGCAGGATCGCATCCCCCGACAGCGTGTCCACAAGGCCGCTATCTGTGCCATTATTCAGAGACAGCGCATAGGAGATCGCATCCGCATCCGCGTCATCGTTGTCGTCGGTGTCTTTGAACCCGTCCGCGCCGAAGTCATGCGTGAACAGGCCGGCAAACGACACCGGACCCGTCGTGTCCGTGATGTCCGTATCGTCCGTCACAAGCGAGGGAAGCGTCGCATTAGATGCCTCAATCGAAGGTCCGTCATCCTCGAAGGAGAACGCGCCGCCAATATCCACCGACGCCGTGTCCTGGTCGCCGTCCCCGTCCGTGACCGTCGCCGTCAGCGTGATCACGTTGCTCGGCAGCTTCGCGGCGGAAGTGCCCGTCTCGACCGGATCGTTCACATCGTCATGCACAACCGAGCGGTTCTGCGTCAGCGTCACATCGCCCGTATCCGGGTTGATGTCGATCTTGAACGCAACCGTGTTCGTGTCGGTGGCAAGATAGCCCTCGATGTCCCCATTGCCATCAACACGCAGCAGGATCGCATCCCCCGACAGCGTGTCCACAAGGCCGCTATCTGTGCCATTATTCAGAGACAGCGCATAGGAGATCGCATCCGCATCCGCGTCATCGTTGTCGTCGGTGTCTTTGAACCCGTCCGCGCCGAAGTCATGCGTGAACAGGCCGGCAAACGACACCGGACCCGTCGTGTCCGTGATGTCCGTATCGTCCGTCACAAGCGAGGGAAGCGTCGCATTAGATGCCTCAATCGAAGGTCCGTCATCCTCGAAGGAGAACGCGCCGCCAATATCCACCGACGCCGTGTCCTGGTCGCCGTCCCCGTCCGTGACCGTCGCCGTCAGCGTGATCACGTTGCTCGGCAGCTTCGCGGCGGAAGTGCCCGTCTCGACCGGATCGTTCACATCGTCATGCACAACCGAGCGGTTCTGCGTCAGCGTCACATCGCCCGTATCCGGGTTGATGTCGATCTTGAACGCAACCGTGTTCGTGTCGGTGGCAAGATAGCCCTCGATGTCCCCATTGCCATCAACACGCAGCAGGATCGCATCCCCCGACAGCGTGTCCACAAGGCCGCTATCTGTGCCATTATTCAGAGACAGCGCATAGGAGATCGCATCCGCATCCGCGTCATCGTTGTCGTCGGTGTCTTTGAACCCGTCCGCGCCGAAGTCATGCGTGAACAGGCCGGCAAACGACACCGGACCCGTCGTGTCCGTGATGTCCGTATCGTCCGTCACAAGCGAGGGAAGCGTCGCATTAGATGCCTCAATCGAAGGTCCGTCATCCTCGAAGGAGAACGCGCCGCCAATATCCACCGACGCCGTGTCCTGGTCGCCGTCCCCGTCCGTGACCGTCGCCGTCAGCGTGATCACGTTGCTCGGCAGCTTCGCGGCGGAAGTGCCCGTCTCGACCGGATCGTTCACATCGTCATGCACAACCGAGCGGTTCTGCGTCAGCGTCACATCGCCCGTATCCGGGTTGATGTCGATCTTGAACGCAACCGTGTTCGTGTCGGTGGCAAGATAGCCCTCGATGTCCCCATTGCCATCAACACGCAGCAGGATCGCATCCCCCGACAGCGTGTCCACAAGGCCGCTATCTGTGCCATTATTCAGAGACAGCGCATAGGAGATCGCATCCGCATCCGCGTCATCGTTGTCGTCGGTGTCTTTGAACCCGTCCGCGCCGAAGTCATGCGTGAACAGGCCGGCAAACGACACCGGACCCGTCGTGTCCGTGATGTCCGTATCGTCCGTCACAAGCGAGGGAAGCGTCGCATTAGATGCCTCAATCGAAGGTCCGTCATCCTCGAAGGAGAACGCGCCGCCAATATCCACCGACGCCGTGTCCTGGTCGCCGTCCCCGTCCGTGACCGTCGCCGTCAGCGTGATCACGTTGCTCGGCAGCTTCGCGGCGGAAGTGCCCGTCTCGACCGGATCGTTCACATCGTCATGCACAACCGAGCGGTTCTGCGTCAGCGTCACATCGCCCGTATCCGGGTTGATGTCGATCTTGAACGCAACCGTGTTCGTGTCGGTGGCAAGATAGCCCTCGATGTCCCCATTGCCATCAACACGCAGCAGGATCGCATCCCCCGACAGCGTGTCCACAAGGCCGCTATCTGTGCCATTATTCAGAGACAGCGCATAGGAGATCGCATCCGCATCCGCGTCATCGTTGTCGTCGGTGTCTTTGAACCCGTCCGCGCCGAAGTCATGCGTGAACAGGCCGGCAAACGACACCGGACCCGTCGTGTCCGTGATGTCCGTATCGTCCGTCACAAGCGAGGGAAGCGTCGCATTAGATGCCTCAATCGAAGGTCCGTCATCCTCGAAGGAGAACGCGCCGCCAATATCCACCGACGCCGTGTCCTGGTCGCCGTCCCCGTCCGTGACCGTCGCCGTCAGCGTGATCACGTTGCTCGGCAGCTTCGCGGCGGAAGTGCCCGTCTCGACCGGATCGTTCACATCGTCATGCACAACCGAGCGGTTCTGCGTCAGCGTCACATCGCCCGTATCCGGGTTGATGTCGATCTTGAACGCAACCGTGTTCGTGTCGGTGGCAAGATAGCCCTCGATGTCCCCATTGCCATCAACACGCAGCAGGATCGCATCCCCCGACAGCGTGTCCACAAGGCCGCTATCTGTGCCATTATTCAGAGACAGCGCATAGGAGATCGCATCCGCATCCGCGTCATCGTTGTCGTCGGTGTCTTTGAACCCGTCCGCGCCGAAGTCATGCGTGAACAGGCCGGCAAACGACACCGGACCCGTCGTGTCCGTGATGTCCGTATCGTCCGTCACAAGCGAGGGAAGCGTCGCATTAGATGCCTCAATCGAAGGTCCGTCATCCTCGAAGGAGAACGCGCCGCCAATATCCACCGACGCCGTGTCCTGGTCGCCGTCCCCGTCCGTGACCGTCGCCGTCAGCGTGATCACGTTGCTCGGCAGCTTCGCGGCGGAAGTGCCCGTCTCGACCGGATCGTTCACATCGTCATGCACAACCGAGCGGTTCTGCGTCAGCGTCACATCGCCCGTATCCGGGTTGATGTCGATCTTGAACGCAACCGTGTTCGTGTCGGTGGCAAGATAGCCCTCGATGTCCCCATTGCCATCAACACGCAGCAGGATCGCATCCCCCGACAGCGTGTCCACAAGGCCGCTATCTGTGCCATTATTCAGAGACAGCGCATAGGAGATCGCATCCGCATCCGCGTCATCGTTGTCGTCGGTGTCTTTGAACCCGTCCGCGCCGAAGTCATGCGTGAACAGGCCGGCAAACGACACCGGACCCGTCGTGTCCGTGATGTCCGTATCGTCCGTCACAAGCGAGGGAAGCGTCGCATTAGATGCCTCAATCGAAGGTCCGTCATCCTCGAAGGAGAACGCGCCGCCAATATCCACCGACGCCGTGTCCTGGTCGCCGTCCCCGTCCGTGACCGTCGCCGTCAGCGTGATCACGTTGCTCGGCAGCTTCGCGGCGGAAGTGCCCGTCTCGACCGGATCGTTCACATCGTCATGCACAACCGAGCGGTTCTGCGTCAGCGTCACATCGCCCGTATCCGGGTTGATGTCGATCTTGAACGCAACCGTGTTCGTGTCGGTGGCAAGATAGCCCTCGATGTCCCCATTGCCATCAACACGCAGCAGGATCGCATCCCCCGACAGCGTGTCCACAAGGCCGCTATCTGTGCCATTATTCAGAGACAGCGCATAGGAGATCGCATCCGCATCCGCGTCATCGTTGTCGTCGGTGTCTTTGAACCCGTCCGCGCCGAAGTCATGCGTGAACAGGCCGGCAAACGACACCGGACCCGTCGTGTCCGTGATGTCCGTATCGTCCGTCACAAGCGAGGGAAGCGTCGCATTAGATGCCTCAATCGAAGGTCCGTCATCCTCGAACTTGATCAGCGCGCCGAGTTCGGCCGTGTCGCTGGCAGTGTCGCCATCGCCATCGGTCAGAACAACGTTCAGCGAAACGAGACCGCTGTTCATCACCTCCGGCGTCAGGCTTTCGTCATGAGCTTCAGCGTCCGAACCGGGGTTCTGGTCGTGGAACAGCGCACGCGACTGAGAAACGGTGATATCGCCCGTGTTTGCATCCACGCTGATGCGGAACACTTCGTCGCCGCCCGTCTGCGTGCGACCAACGATTGCGCCGCCTTCTTCGCTTAGAACGACCGGCTCGCCCGAGAGCGTGTCGGTGAGGCCGGTCGCGCCGGCGTTCAGGATGAGCGAGTAGACCTTGGACTGCGCGCCATCGGCACCCGGCGTCGCCGTTTCCGTGAAAAGAGCAGAGCCGGGAACGGTGAGGTCAGCCAGAAGGCCGCCCACATCGCCGTCGTCGGCATCATTGTCCGTTTCATCAAGGACAATCTCGCTTTCTTCCGCAGGTGCGAGGTCGATCGCCGGCCCGTCATCAGTGATGGTGACGGTCAGTTCGTCGGACGCCGTGTCGCCATTGCCATCGGTGACGACGAAATCGAACGTGTCGGTGACCACATCGTCTGCCTCGGTCTGGCCGGCATTGGCGTGATCGATGGTGTTGGTGGTCAGCACATATTCGAAACCATAGGTGCCATCGCCATTCGGCGTGACGATGAGCTCGCCATAAACACCCTGAATGGTGCCGCCATTGGTGACGTCGACGCTGACGCCGGACGCGTTGGTGACGACAAGCGAGCCAAGGCCATCGCCGCCCGGATCGACCAGAACATTGCCCAGCGTGCTGGTGGTGCCGCCGCCGGATCCACTGGCAAGCGCGCTCTCATTCACCTGTCCGGGGGGCGTTCCGAGGCTCACAATGCTGAGCTCGGGGAAATCGTTCTCCCGGATCGACGGGAACAGCTCGCGCCGCTCCAGCGTGCCGAACTGCAATGCCGTGGGAGGCAGAAGATCGATCACGGGGCCGGCATCGCCGATATCGCCGTTGGGCGTGTTGAAGCCGCCGCCGCCGCTCTGGGAGGCAGCGGACACCACGGTCAGAGCGCCATCGGGACCGGCCGCGACGTCGATGCCGTTGGCCTGAAGGGCGGCAGCGAGCGCGAGTTCGGGGATTTCCACATCGCCGATCAGGAAGGTGGGCACCTTGAGAGCGGCGTTGAGAATGGTGACGGTCGAGCCGTCGGGCTGCACGAGAACCAGATTGTTCCCGTCGAGCCTGATCTCGTCGATCGAGACACCCTGCGGAAGGCGGACAACATTGTCTGCATCAGCCGCCAGCTCAGCTGGAAGGGACGCAGCGGGCACTTGCGCATCAGGTTGCCCTTCCGACTCGGCCGTTGCCGGATCCACTGGAACCGGCTCTTGGGCATCTTGGGCCAATAAGACAGAGGATGCATTCTCATCACCAACTGACGAAGGCATCCCCTTGCCAGATGTGATCGTACCACCCGTGAACTTATGATTGGCCATGACAAACCCCCATGTTCGATTTTCTAAAAATCAAGCACGGCAATCATCAACAGACAATACTAGGGAGTTTCAATTGATATAATCAGATATACAAAATAGCAATAAATTTAACTTGGTTAATGAGGTGAAATAATATTATATATCAATTATTCTTCGATCGCACCGATACTAGACCATGAAGCCAAAAGCCGAGTGGACGATGAACGATAAAACCAAAGTCCAGAACAGACTTTAAGATAAATCACTCTCCCCTCCATCAATACAACGATCAGCTGCGGGGAACCAGTCATCGTGTTCATTTTCGTTCACGGTCTCAGCCGTCAATTGGGTAAAACAAAGGCGATGATAGCATCCCTGTCTATCATGGGGGCCAAAATTGCGTTGAGCTGCCCACGGACCGTTTGTCCGGCAACCCCAATGACGAAGCCAACCGTCGCCAAACCAGTTCCTTCGGCCTTCAGCCTATCGATCAGTTCGGCAAACGGCATAGCAAGGGATAAGTGCACGCCTTGATTAGCCTTGTGTAACGGAAACCGCGTCTGCACAAAATGAATGAATGCCGGATTTTGTGCGATCAGACGCTTATCATCCGAAAGCGCAAAGCAGGGTGTTGGGCAGGCTTGGACCTGATTTTCTACCGCGTTCAGTTCGCTAACGGACCGGATAGCGTCGCGTTCATTGCGCAGATACTTTACCGCTTCTACACGCAGGGCGGAAGTAAGATTGGCACCTTCATTTAAGCGGCCCTCACACTGGGCAATGACCTCTCCAAGGGGTTCGTCTCTGGAAGCGGCAAGCTCATCAAGGGCCCCCCAATAGACTTCTTCCAAACGTATTCCGCGACGTTTTCCGCCTACCCGAACCAAGCGAAAGCGCGGCGCGAGGGCCCATTTCTCATTTGATTTGTGATCATCGCTCATCGTCGCGCACCACCCCCAAAGCGTTTCATTCAGCTTCTTCTTTTCCGAATTCTCCAGTCAAGCGCGAATGCCCCCCTACCTACAATCATAGCAATATGGGTGGAGTTGCCAACTTGTCTGCGCATGATTGAGAAGAGCGAGCCCTTCACTTGTGAGATAGTCTATAAACATCCGGGCAGCCCCCTCTTCTTGAAGCAATTTCAAGCGCGACAGGGTGTCTATCACTGCCCCAACCCGCCAAATGATATCCTGAACGACTCAAAATGCCACCGGCAATGATTGGCTCCCCATATATAGGACGTAACAGTGCCCCCTGTTGCCCGACGCAACGAAGTTCACTGGGCCAGATTTTCCGCTGGTGCAGATTACCATCGCACGATGTGTTGACGGCGGCTGACCTTACCTTGCGGAACCATCCCAGTGTCATGCGGTTTTTCAGGAACCATTTTTGATGCAGCAGGAACCGCCGATGAGCCTTGCGAGAATGATCTCGGCGGCCAGTTATCGTTGAGCCATGCGGTCGATCACTTGACAGTTTTTTCGGGTCCCGGTACGAGCGTACAAGATCACTGAACGCGAATGTCAGATATTTGATTGCGAAAATCAATGATTTAGAAGGATTGGAGGTTCAAATCCCTCCTCCGCTACCATTCCAAACAAGCAAGCAATATTGACGAGCTATGGAACAGAATTCCCTTGGGCTCTGAACCTCGCGCACATGTGGGCGCAGGATCCCATCACTTGCGGTTCTGGGGAGACGTTTGGGCATTCTTACGGTTTATCTGGGGCTGTTCCTCAGCGCCTTTGCAGCGGCCACTCTGTTTCCGATGCAGTCAGAGGCTGCTCTTGTCGGCCTGCTACTCACCGATTCCCACGCGGTCTGGGCACTGGTGGCTGCGGCAAGCTTCGGCAATGTGGCGGGATCGTTCGTTAACTGGGTGCTCGGACGCAGCATCGAGCGGTTCCGCGACAAGCGATGGTTTCCAGTATCCGAAAAAGCGCTTCAGCGTGCGCAGCGATGGTATCGTCGATACGGAAGATGGTCTCTGCTGTTGAGCTGGATGCCGATCATCGGAGATCCACTGACGCTGGCCGCTGGAATAATGAAAGAGCCGCTGTCTGTGTTCCTCGTGCTTGTCACCATTGCTAAAACTGGACGATATCTGGCGCTCACCGCAGCGACCATGAATCTCATGTAACTTCCGCTCCCGGTCCCTGGCGAATGCCCGAACTCAGGCAGTTTGCCGCTCGAACCCGGATGAGCTGAACAGATTGGCGCATCGGCGCTGGTTCGGGTCCCGAGAGGTCATGCGTCAGCTCGATCCAGTCAATCCCGTTTGCACGCTGAAGCTCGCGCACATAGGCAATTACAGCGCTCAGATCGGCATCGGTAAACTCCGGCTGAAGAGGCGTGTTTCCAAACTTCCAGTGATGCGCCCGCACACCATTCTTGACGGCGAGTTCAAACGCCTCGTCTCCATGATGTGATGGCTCATAAATTCGGTGAACCAGCGGCGGGCCGGCATCACTTCCAGCGGCATTGGCCCCATGGCAGGCAGCGCAGGTCGAGTTGAACGCCCTTTGCCCCATAAGCGCGGCCCCTGAAAAGGTATCCGGGAGGGTGACGTTCACCACCGTTTACGTTGTCGTGGCGGACCCGCCCGGATCGCCGCGTCCCCAGATCGTAGCGGCACCGACACCGGCTGCGAGCACCGCCAATAAGACCGTGTTTCTCTTGTTCATTGGACGTCCTTCATTTGAATGCCAGGACCGACGACAGGGCCATGCCACGGACAGGATGCGTCTTTATCGCGTGTCCGGTCGAATGGTTCATCCAGAGCCGCCTGTTTTAAAAATAGCCACGGGACACTCCCCGTGGCTATCGCGATCAACCATCAGGTTGAAACGTCACTCTGGCAGCCGCCACCTGAAGCCGCTGCGCCATATGTGGCAGGCTTCATCATGCTATGGAGCCGGCAGGCGACCATTTGCTGACGGCCCGCCGGGTGCGGTTCATGAGGCACTCACGCGGTCACCCTGAACTCGGTCATCATGCCCGACTCGAGATGAGGCATGTGATGGCAATGCAGCATCCAGTTCGCGGCCTCCCCCGCATCCAGAGCCACTGTGACCATGGACATTGGTGGCACATAGACCGTATCGCGCCGCGCGCCCGCAAAGCGGCGGTTGTTGATGCCAACAACCTGGAAGGCATGACCATGCAAATGCATCGGATGACCCATCATCGACATGTTGTGGAACATTAGTTCCACTCGTTGACCGCTGGTCGCCTGTATCGGCCGATGCCTGCCCCAGGTAGCGCCATCGATGGTCCAGACATAGGGCTGCATGGAACCGCCAAGCATAACCATATGGGTGCGATCCGCCTCACGGGCCGGCAATGTGTCGATGGCCCGCAGACGGGCTTCCTGTCCCAGATCGATATCGAAGGCAGGGGCCTCCGTTTCCGCCAGAGAGCTTATCTTTTTGACGGCGGCGCCCGATGTTACAAGCACGATGCCGGTGCGCTCGCGCGCGCCCTCTCTGCGTGCGAGAACAGGCCACGCACCGCCCTCATTCGGCAGATCGATTTCAATGTCGAGCCGCTGGCCCATGGCCACGCCGAAGCGGGAGCCCGCGACCGGCTGCACCTCATGTCCATCCACCGCAACGAGCCGCCCCTCGACCGCACCCGTGTCGATCCAGAAAACGGTGGCAGATGCTCCATTGATGATGCGGAGCCGCACGCGACCGCCCTTTTCCACCTGAACAATTTCAGGATCGGACAGGGTGCGGTCGTTGGCGAGATAGGCATCCCAGTCATAGTCATTCAGGTCCATGGCGCTCATATCCATCGAACCCATATTGTCAGACATATCGCCCATGGCTCCCGCGCCATGATCCATTCCGCTGTGGTCCATACCCGGCGTTGCATCGGCGTCGCCGTTTCCGTGCTTGCCACCATGGCCACGAAGGATTTCTTCCATCACCTCTTCGGGTGCCTTGAAGGAAAAATCATGCAGAAAGAGAACCGCTTCTTGCCGGTCTGCAGCCACGTCTTCCGGCCGGCGCACGATCAAAGGCGCAGCAAGCAACTGCATTTCCTGCATTGGCACATGGCTGTGCATCCAATGGGTTCCAGGTAGAGGCGCGAAATCAAAGCTGCGTGTTTCGCCGGGAGTGAGCAGGGGTTGCGGCATGTCAGGCACCCCGTCCTGAGCATTCGGCGGAATCTGACCGTGCCAATGGACAATAGTCGGAACCTCAAGCTCATTGGTCAGATCCACGCGGAAATGCTGGCCGGGATCAAGGGTCAAGCCTTGTCCTTCAGGACCGGCAAGGCCGAAGACCGTGGCTGCGCGTCCGTTGATATCAAGCGTGCGGCTGGCCGCAGAAAGCCCCAAAGAAGGCGCCTGTTGGGCGTGGGCCCGGGTCGGAAACTGGGATGCAGCAAGCATGGCTGCGCTTGCGGTCAGAAAACCGCGTCTGGAAAACGTTTTCATATGCGTCACCTTGGGACGACCTGTCCCATTCAAAGCTTCTAAGGATCGCGGCAGGCTGGCCCGCCGCGTGTTCAGAGGAGACGCAATATGGGAGGTCGGTAATTCGACCCAGGTGTCGTTGAAGGCAGAGTTTCGTCTGGAGAACGGAGATATTTCCCCCGCCGGGTCGCTTCGTTCAGCGCGATACGCTCAAGCGATGGCAACACCGACACACCGGCGCAGATGAAATCACACAGGCCGATGTCGGCCTGATAATTCTCTTCGCCGCCGCAAGAAGCCTTCGATGATGAGATGTCTTCCACGTGCTGAGAGTGTGCGCTGTAACCGGCCCCGCCGATCATGCCGGCCTCATGCGCCTGCGCCGTAAAGAGCACAGCGGAAAGCGAAAGCACCGTAGCAATGATCATCAGGATTCGAACCATGGCGACTGGATAGAGGGTCGCCATGGGTTTGTCAGCATCAGGAAATCATGTCTTGGAGAGCCGCGGCACAATGCAGCACACGCTCCCCCTCGGCACGCGGGTGCACTCCACCATGCATCATGTCTGCGTGGCGCTTCAAACGGCCCACGAGGAGTTGGCCTATCGTGCGCCCCAGGTGTCGGAGAGGCGGTAGCCGCCGGGCCAGGGGTCGTCGGGGTCCAGCATGTGCTGGTGAATGCCCGTGACCCAGCCACGCCCGGAAATTTCCGGCAGGATGGCCGGCACGTCGCCCAGACGGGTCTCGCCGAGAATGCGGCCGGTAAAGGTCGAGCCGATCAGCGAAACCGCCGTCAGCCGGTCCTGTGGCCCCATTTGCCCACGCGCCGCCAGAACCGCCATGCGGGCGCTGAGCGCGGTGCCGGTTGGGGAACGGTCGATCTTGCCGGGACGGATCGCCACCGCAGCACCTGCGCGCAGACCATCCGCATCGCGCTCGACAGGGCCGGCAAAAAGGCAGAACGAGATATGCCGCCAGTCCGGGTTTTCCGGATGATGGAACCCCAGCGCCTCATTGGCGGCGGCGGTGATCTTCACACCAAGCCGCGCCAGATCATGCGCCTCGTCGGGCTTCAACGAAAAGCCGAGCGCCTGTGCATCCACGAAAACGAAACTGTCGCCGCCATAGGCCGTGTCCACGCTGAGCGTGCCAAGGCCTTCCACTTCCAGCGGCGCATCAAGCCGCGCGGCAAAGCTCGGCAGGTTCTGCACGAAAATGCGCTGCGCCTTGCCATTGGCGCACTCGGCCCGCACCCGGACCAGACCACCCGGCGCTTCAAGCACCAGCTCGGTGACCGGCTCGGTCATCGGCAGAATGCCGCCATCGAGCAGCACCGTGGAAACGCAGATTGAGTTCGAGCCGGACATGGGCGGCGTGTCTTCCGGCTCCATGATGATGAAGGCAGCGTCGGCACGCGGGTCTTTCGGCGGCACAAGCAGGTTCACATGGCGAAAGACGCCTCCCCGCGGCTCGTTCAGAACGAAATTGCGCAGCGTCTCGTCCCGCGCGATCCACCGGCTCTGTTCCCACAGCGTGTCGCCCGGCGGTGGCGTGACGCCGCCCACGATCACGTCACCCACCTCGCCCTCGGCATGGGCGGAAATGACGTGAACCGTCTTGCTGCTGCGCATCTCATCGTCTCCTTTGCATAAAGTGTCAGGCGAGCCAGTCGGGAAGCGCCGTGCGCGCCCGACCACTCACCGCAGCTTCTGCGCAGTCGCGCAGAGAGCCGAACCGGACGCTGCGCCCGGAAAGGCCGGGCGCGTAATGGGCGTATTTTCCGGAATTGGTCATCAGCGTGCGGGTCTTCGGCGGGAAAACCGGCTCGGAGATCGAACACCAGCACAGATCCGCCACCACCTGCACGCCCGAGGCTTCAAGCCGGGCGACGACACCCGCCTCTCTGGCCTGCGCCAGCGCATCACGCCCCAGCGTGACAATCGCCGCCGTGTCGGCGTGGCAGACATGGCCATCGAGAAGCTGCGCCAGCGCCGCGCACTCGGCAAACGAAAAATGCGGACTGCCAAAGGCCACCAGATCGACCTGCTCGCCGCCGGCATTGAAGGTCTGCCACGCACCGGCCAGATCGGCGGAGCCGATACGCGCGCTGTCGGCATCCGCCGCCACAGGTCCGTCCGCCTCAGGCGTGACGCCAGCCACATGCAGCATGGGTGCGGCCGAGGTCGTGCCGAACGCGGCGCACAGCGCCTTCAAATCGTCTTCGGACGGGTTGGTGCTCTCCAGCCCCGTGAGGAGTGGAATGCGGTCCGGCGAAAGCCGCCCGGCCAGCCAGCCAAGCAAGGGCCAGAGCGCATCGTCATATCCATGGGGCACATCCACATGGATCACGCGGCGCGGGGCGCGGTTGTCGTCGAGATAAACGCCGGAAAGCGGGGCGCGACCGGTCAGCGCAATGCACAGATCGAGAAAATCGGGGTGTTTGACCGTGCGTGCGCCCAGAACACTGTTGGCATAGATCACCGCGTTGGATTCGGCCCATGCGATGGCCTCGCCCTCACCCGGCGCTTCCGGCAGAAGATAGGGCGCACAGGTGAAGCTGGGGCGTGCGCCCATGTCGACATAGGCCTGCGCCAGACGCGCCGCCGGTTGTCCGAAATCGGGCGAAACGCCCTGCGCGCGCCAGTTTGCGAAATCGACGGAAATCGCGTTCATCGTGGTGGGAATGCGCACCCGCGCGCCAAGCTTCACCATCGCCTCGGCAAATCGCAGATTTGCGGGGCTGGCATAGATGCAGCCATCGATATGGCCGCGCGTGACATCCACCAGCCCTTCCGCGCCCTGGCTCGCGGCCATGGTGCAGATCATCTCCATGGCCAGCTGTGCTGCAGCGCCCTGCCCGCCGGAGAGCATCTCCCGGTCGTCGTCGCCCAACACAAGATCGGCGCCGTCGAGAGGTTTCAACGGCACCGACAGCGCGCCGGCCTCAATGCGATCTGCGTCGATCCGCGCAAATGGTGCGGCGGCAAGGGCGTCGTAGTCCGCCGGCCCCAGCCGCGCCACGGAAAGCGGCCTGTCGAACATGCGCGCGGCAATCAGCGCGCCGAGTGTCAGAATGTCCTCCGCCTCGCGGAAGACCAGCGCTGCCGGCGCGTGGCCATTGAGCGCGAGTTCCAGCAGCACGCCGCTGCCGGTGCACGAGCCACGGCTCGTCGGCATGAGCACCACCTTGCCGGCAATGGTCTCGCCGCACAGCGGATGATGCGCGTCGATCACACGGCCAGTGGCCGGATCGACCCCGCCCCAGAAGCTCAGGCCCTCGGAGAAGGCGAGCACCGGCCCCTCGGCAACGGCAGACAGAATGAGCTTTCCCATTGGTTCGCGCCGATCAGGTAACAACAAAGCCGTGCGCGAACGGGTCGCGATCGTCGATGAAAAGAGTGTTGAAGCCGGTCACCCGCGCCCAGCCGGCGATCGATGGCACGATTGCCGCGCGGTCGGCCACCTGCGTCGCCCGCTCGACACAACCGCGAAACAGCGAACCGATGATGCTTTCATGCACGAAATCATCGCCGGGCCTGAGCTTGCCCTTTGCGGCGAGCTGCGCCATGCGGGCCGACGTGCCGGTGCCACAGGGCGAACGGTCGATGGCCTTGTCGCCATAGAAGACCGCATTGCGCGCATGGGCCTCGGGATCGCGCGGCGCGCCAGTCCACAGAATGTGGCTCAGACCGTTGATCGCCGGATGCTCGGGGTGAACGAACTCATATTTCGCATTGAGCGCCGCACGCAGTTTCGGGCTCAGGCCGATCAGCTCGGAGGCAGTGAAGTCGGCCATGTCGCGAAAATTCTTTTGCGGCTCGACAATGGCGTAGAAATTGCCGCCATAGGCAACGTCAACGACGATCTCGCCAAGCCCTTCCACCTCGGCGGAAAGCCCTTCGGCATAAAGGAAGGCGGGCACATTGGTCAGCCGCACTTCCTCGATGAAGCGGCCTTCCTGGCGATAGGTGACATCAACGCGGCCAGCCGGCGTTTCCAGCCGCAGTTCGCCCGGCGTCTGCGGACGGATCAGGCCGTTCTCCAGCGCGATGGTGACCGTGCCGATGGTGCCATGCCCGCACATGGGCAGGCAGCCCGACGTCTCGATGAAGAGAACCGCCACGTCGCAATCCTCGCGTGTCGGCGGATAGAGGATCGCGCCGGACATCTGGTCATGCCCGCGCGGCTCGAACATCAGGCCGGTGCGGATCCAGTCATATTCGGCCAGGAAATGCGCACGTTTTTCCAGCATGGTCGCGCCACGCAGCATCGGCGCGCCCCCTGTCACCAGACGAACCGGATTGCCGCAGGTGTGGCCGTCGATGCAGGGAAAAGTGTACTGGGTCATGTCTACCTCGTAAAACGCGCCGGCGAGAATGGCGCAATGTCGATGCCGGGCTCCTGCCCCGTCAAAAGATCGGCCACGATATCGGCCGTGCCGATCGACTGGGTCAGCCCCAGATGACCGTGACCGAAAGCGCAGATCACATCCGGACGGCCCGGCAGCGGGCCGATGGCCGGCAGCGTGTCGGGCAGCGAGGGCCGGAAGCCCATCCACTGCCTGCCGCCGGAAATGTCCAGACCCGGCAGGAACGCGGACGCCTTTTTCAGCATCGCTTCGGCGCGCGCATAGTTTGGCGGCAGGTCGAGCCCGCCAAGCTCCACCGCGCCACCGACGCGCAGGCCCGAGCGCAGGCGCGAAATCACGAAGCCATGTCCGCCGAAGGTGATGTGCATGCGCAGGTCGAACCCACCGCCGGGAAAGGTGGTGTTGTAACCGCGTTCCGTCTCCAGCGGGATGCGCACCCCGGCGGTGCGCGCCAGGCGATGCGAGAATGCGCCGGCTGCCAGAACGACAAGGCCCATCCGGTCACCGGCGGTGGTGCGCACGCCACCCGGTATCAATGCCTGCGCTTGGGCAATCTCGATCTCGCCGCCATCGGCGCGAAACCGCTCGGCCAGCGCCAGCGTGTAATCCTTCGGATCGTCTATGGTCGCCCAGCCCGGCGTGAAGGTGGCGTGAGTGAAGCGCGGCGAGAGCCCCGGCTGATATTCGGCGATCTCGTCGCCCTCAAGATGACGGAAAGCAATGCCCGCGGCCTCGCGCGCCTGCCAGCCGGACAGCGAAGCGCGAAACTCGCGCGCGCCTTCATAGACCTGCAACTGCCCCTCGCGGCGCAGCATGCCGGTCAGGCCAGCCCGCTCAAGGAAAGGATCGAGCGTTTCCTGCGCGCGGCGCATCATCGCCGTCTGCGCGACGATGGAGGCGCGCACCTGTGCCGGCCAGCTCGCCCGCCAGAAACGCAGCATCCAGGGCGCGATGCGCAGCGCATATCCCGGCCGGATGCTCAGCGGCCCGAGCGGATCGAGCAGCCATTTCGGGGCCTGGCGAATGATCCTCGGTGAGGCCAGAGGCAGGATGTCGGGAAAGGCGAATGCCCCGGCATTGCCGGCGGACGCACCCGCCGCCGGCCCTTCACGGTCGATCACCTGAACCTTCAGGCCGCGCGCCTGCGCCGCCAGTGCAACCGAAAGGCCGATGACCCCGGCCCCGACAACAACAACCTCAGGCCGGCTCATTCAACGTACACTCGAAAGGAAATTGCGTGTCTCTTCATGCTGCGCATCACCGAAAATTTGCTCGGGCGGGCCGATCTCGGCCATGACGCCCTTGTGGAAGAACGCGACCCGGTTCGACACGTCGCGAGCAAAGCTCATCTCGTGGGTCACACAGATCATGGTCATGCCATCGTCTGCCAACATTTTCAGCGTGTCCAGCACTTCACCCACAAGCTGGGGGTCGAGCGCGGAGGTCACTTCGTCAAACAGCATGTAGTCGGGCGACATGGCCAGCGCACGGGCGATTGCCATGCGCTGCTGCTGCCCGCCCGAGAGCCGGTTGGGATAGACCTTCAGCTTGTCGGCGAGGCCGACATGGCTCAACTGCTGAACGGCGATCTCCTCGGCATCGCGGCGCGACATGCCCTTCACCTTGCGCGGCGCGAGCGTGACGTTTTCCAGAACCGTGAGATGCGGGAACGCGTTGAACTGCTGGAACACGATGCCGATCTTGCGGCGTAAGAGGTTCAGGTCCGTTGTCTTCGCGTGCACCTCCGTGCCGTCAACGAGGATGCGCCCGCTGTCGATGGGCTCCAGCCCGTTGATGCAGGTCAGCAGCGTCGACTTGCCGGAACCGGAACCGCCAATCACCGACACCACCTCGCCCTTGTCGACGGTCAGGTTGATGCCTTTCAGAACCTCCAGCGCGCCGAAGGATTTGTGAACGTTTTCAATCTCAATCATTCTCTTGCCACCTTTTCTCCAGCCGGCCTCCCAGGCGGGCGATGGGAAAACTCAGGGCGAAATAGATAGCGCCGGTAATGAGCAGGATGAACATGGGCTCCTGCAGGCGCGTTACGAGGATCTGGCTGGCGCGCAGCAATTCGATGATGCCGAGCCACAGAACCAGGGCGCTGTCCTTCATCACCCCCAGGGTGAGACCGATCCAGCTTGGCAGGGCCACGCGCAGCGCCATCGGGAAGACGATCTGCGTCATGTCCTGTCCCCAGCTCAGCCCCAGCGAACGCGCCGCCCGGCGCGTCACCACCGGCACTGCATCGATCGCGCCACGCACGATCTCGGTGCAATAGGCCGAGGTGTAGAGCGCCAGCACCACGCAGGAGGTGACGAAGGGCGAGAGTTGCAGTCCCGCAATGGCCTGAAAGGCGTTTGCGAGGATCAGCTGGATAAGCAGCGGGACCGAGCGGAAAATGTCGAGCACGAAGACCAGCGGCAAGGTGAGCCACGGGCTCACATGGCTTCGAAGGACACCGAACAGAAGGCCCAGAAGCGTGCCCCCGACCACCGCCAGAATGGTGATCGACAGCGTGACGCCTGCGCCCCTGATCAGGAACAGAATGTCGTTGAAGCTCAGAGAGGTTTCAAACATCGCCTTTCCTCCTCAATACCGGAACAGGCGCCAGGCGACGAGCCGCGCTGCGAACATCACGGCCTTGGCGATGCAGTAGTAAAGCACGGCCGCCAGAGCGAAGAGCTCGAAGGTGCGGAAGGTGCGTGCGTTGAGATCCTGCGTCACACCGGTCAGATCGGTGCTCATGCCGACGGTCACACCGAGCGAGGTCATGAGGATCGCCCAGACCATCTGGTTGGTGGTCGGCAGAAACGCGATGCGAAACATCTGCGGCATCACGATCAGGCGAAACGCCTTGGCCTGCCCCATGCCGAGCGAGCGGCCCGCGCGCACCTGCGTGCCGGGGATCGCCCGCAGCGCGCCGCGAAAGGTCTCGCACAGATATCCGGCATTGTTGAAGGTGATGCCGGCCAAAAGCGCGACGAAGGGGCTGAGATAGATACCGAAGGAACCGAGGCCGAAATGCGCCATGTAGATCTGAAACAGGGCGGGCGTGTTGCGCGCCACCTCGACCCAGGCCATGGCCGGCCATTGCAGCCATTTTGAACCGGAGTTGCGCGCCACCGCCAGAAGCACCGCGATGGTTATGCCGATCACCATCGACAGAACCGCGATCTGCATCGTTACAAGCGCACCGTCCAGCATCTGCGGCAGGGCACGAAAGGCCTGCCGCCATTGAAAGGTGTAGTCGAACATCCTGCGCTCCGCTTTGTGTCCGTATTGGGCGGGGGGCGCAAAGCCCCCCTTCCCGGATCAGCGGTAGACCTTGTTGACCGTCAGGTCCGGTGCTTCGCTGCCGACCCACTTGTCGTAGAGTTCAGCGTAACGGCCCGTGCGCACCTGCTGGTTGATGAACAGGTCGAGATAGTTCAGCAGGCCGTATTCGCTGCGCAGCGTGATCAGCGACACGTAGTCGGGCAGGTAAGGCGCGTCGCCGCCAATGGTCAGGCCCTCATAGCGGCCGCTCTCCACGATGGAGGAGGCAACCGTGGAGGTCACGACAGTGGCGTCGATCTGGCCCTGCGACAGCGCGAGGAACACATCGGCCTGCGACTGGTAGGGACGGAAGCTGCCGCCCTCACCCCACTTCTTGATGTCCTCTTCCAGCGCGATGGCCTCATAGGTGCCGGCAACCGATCCGACGGTGCGGCCCTTGAGCGATTCATAACCGTCGATCTCGGTGCCATCGCGGGTCAGGACAACATTGGTGAAGGCGAAGTAGGGAATGGTGAAGCCCGCCGTCTTGGCGCGCTCAAGCGTGTCGGACGTCGAGGCGACACCCACATCCGCACGGCCCGAAACGAGTGCGGGAATGCGGTCGGGGAACGGGGTTTCGACGATCTCGGCTTCAACGCCCAGCGCCTTGGCAAGGTCGTTGCAATAGTCGACGTCGAAGCCAATCGGCTCGTTGTTCTCATCGCGCGAGCCCATGGGCGGGAAGTCCAGCACCACCGCACAGCGCAGCGTGCCGGAGGCGATGATGTCATCCAGCTTGTCGGCCTTAGCCGGGCCGGCAACCATGGCGGCAGCCATCAGGCCGCCAGCGATAATCTTGAAGTTCATGTCTCTCTCCCAGGTTTTTGAGTTTCAGCCGGCCGGCACGCAGCGCGGCTGAAACCAGTGCAGGCAATCACAAAACCTACAAAAATACAATTTGCATATTTATTGCCGACAGAAAAAAATTTTCCATTGTTTCTCAGAAGCCCACGATCCTGTCGGGAAGCCATGTGGCGAGCGCGGGGAAGGAAGCGACCAGCAGCAGGGTCAGAACCTGCAGGGCGATAAAGGGCAGAACGCCACGGCACATCTGGCCATAGGTCATGCCCGGCGGCGCGATCGATTTCAGGTAGAAGATCGACGATGCCATGGGTGGCGTCAGATATCCGGTCTGGATGACGATCAGCACCAGCGTCGCAAACCACACCGGATCAATACCGGCCGCACGGATGAAGGGCGTGAAAAGCGGCACGCAGATCAGCACGTTCGCGGTCCAGTCCAGAACGAAGCCAAGGACGAAGACCACCAGCAGGAAGAAGATGATCATTCCTGTCGGGCCAAGCCCGGCGCTGTCGATGAACTCGCGGATCAGCCGAGCGCCGCCATTGGCCGCGAACGCTCCCATGAACATCGTGCCGGCTGCAACGATCAGCAGGATCATCGCCGAAATCCGCACCGTGATCGCAAGCGCGTCGCGCAGCATCGGCACGGAGAAACGCCCATTGAGAACACAAAGGGCCAATGCGCCGGCAGCACCCACTGCGGCTGCCTCGGTCGGCGACGCGATGCCGGCCAGGATCGATCCCAGAACGGCAAGGATCAAAAGCACCACCGGCAGCATGACCGTGACCGTCAGCCACAGCTTTTCTCCGAGCGCGACCGTTTCCTCTTCCGGATCACCGGGCTCTGGCTGCGGCGGATTGATGAGGCCATGGATGAAGATGTAGCCCAGGAACAGGACCACCATCAAAAGTCCGGGCACCATCATGCCGGCGAGCAGCTTGCCCACCGACATCTGCGCGAGCGAAGCGTACATCACGGCAATGACGGAGGGCGGGATCATCGTCCCCAGCGAGCCGCCGGCGCAGATCGTGCCTGCGATCAGCGAATTGCCGTAGCGCGCCCGTTGCATTGCCGGGATCGCCATCATGCCGATCATCACCTCGACCGCGCCGACAACGCCGGCGGCAGCAGCAAAGATCGCGCCCATGGCGACGGTCGCCAGCGCCAGTCCACCCGGCAGGCGGGCAAGCCACAGGTTCATGACACGGAACAGGCGTTCGGCGATGCCCGAACGCTCCAGCAGCGCGCCCATGAGAATGAACATCGGGATCGCCGACAGGATGAAATTCGTCGAGGCGGAATAGAACGAGCCGTAAAGCTGGTTGAAAGCCACCTCGCCGAAGGCCGCAAGCCCTGCCCCGACTGCCACGACGATCAGGGAAAAGGCGATGGGCAAGCCCAACAGGATCAGCGCGAACAGCGCCGGAAACATAAGTCCTGCAATCAGCATGTCAGGTCTCGATCTTGAAACTGTCGTCGCTGCGCGGTGCGGTCAACGCCCGCAGCCCCTCGGCGACAAGTTGCAGCGCCAGCGCGGCAAGGCCGATCGCCAGAGCGCTGTAGAATGGCCACATCAGCGGCGCCCACGGGCTGACATGCTCCACCTCTCCGGTCTGCCAGGCGCGCAGCGCACGCTGGCCGGCGATCAGCGCCAGCCATGTGAAGACCGGGCAGAGCACCGCAAGAAAGGCAAAACCGTCGATAGCGCCACGCACCCGCACCGGCATGCGCGACGACAGGAAGTCGATGCGCACATGGGCGTCTTCGCGCAGCGCCTGCGCCGCTCCGAGAACGAAGAGCACGCCCGTGCTCATGTAAGCGATATCGAAGGCCCAGAGCGTCGGCGCGCCAAACACATAGCGCGCCACCACCTCATAAAGCATGGAGGCGATCAGGATCAGCACCATCGCCTGCGCGATGTAGTTCAACCCGAGGGAAATCCGGTCTGCGACGGAGAGCAGGAAGCTCTTCATGATCGCCTCCCCGCGTCTAGTTGCCGTTGCGGATCAGATAGCCGCTCTGCTCCGCCCAGCGATTCTCATAGGCGAAGTACTCGTCGAGGATCTCGGCCATGAGCGGCTTGCCGTCGGCCTTCTGCGCTTCGGCGGTCTTGCGGATCCAGTCGCGCCCGGCATCGGAGAGTTCCTGCTGGAAGGCAGGTTCCAGCTCGATCACCTCGGCCTTGCTGGAGCGAAGCGTCTCCATCGCCTTCATGTCCTGATCATAGAAATGGATCAGCGACTGCATCGTGGTCAGCTCGGATGCAGCTTCGATCTTTGCCTTGAGGGCATCGTCGAGTGCGTCCCAGGTCTCCTGCTTGACGACCACTTCCCACAGGAAGGTCGGCTGATGCACGCCCGGCACGACAATATACGGCGCGGCCTCATGGAACCCTTCCGGCAGATTGCCCGAGGGCGGACCCCACTCAATGGCGTCGACGCCCTTGCGCTCCAGAAGCGTATAGATTTCACCCGGCGGCACAACGGTCGGGACAGCGCCGAAATAGTCGCGCATCACCTCGGCCCAGGGGCCGGATGTGCGGTATTTCAGGCCCTTGAGGTCTGCAGCGCTTTTGATCGGCTTGTTGGCGTGCGCCATGATCTCGGACGAACCGATACCGACGACCAGCGACTTCAGGCCTTCTTCGGCGCGCAGTTCGGAAAGCTTCTCACGGCCACCGCCTTCGAAGATCCAGGTGGAATAGGCTTCGGGGCCCATGCCGCCCGGAAAACCTGCGAAGATCGCATTCACCGGGTTCTGGTTGACGAGGTAGCTCGGCGTGGAGTGGCCGGCCTCGACAATGCCGTCCTTCACACCGTCATAGACCTGCAGCGCCGGGACGAGAATGCCCGCGCCAAACGGCTGGATCTCGACAGCGCCATCCGTCAGGCGATCGACATTGTCGGCAAAGCGCTCAAGGAAATTCACATAGAAGGGAGAGCCTTCGGGCACCGAGGTCGGAACGCGCCAGGTTACGTCCTGCGCCTGTGCGGCCGTGGCGGCCAGCGCCACTGCTCCGGCAAAGGCCAGGCCTTTGAGATCAAGAAACATATCAACTCCTCCTTTGACGTTCTTGGTGGCATCCAACCAAAGCCGGCTATGGATGCACTCAAAATTTATACAAACTCAATTCTCTATGTCGACAAAAAAAATAATTAAATTTTTGAAGGCGCGCGCACCCTGTTCCGAAAGCCGGCGGAACCGGTTGAACCCAAAAAAGAAAAGGCGCGGCGCGCATCCATGATGCACACCGCGCCCCTTCAAGGACAATTGGAGCCAAGCTCCCTGAACCGCAGTGCGGTCAGCCGCGCGCGTCTTCCGGCAGCAGCGCTTCAGGCATGTTCTGGTAGCAGACAGGCCGCAGGAAACGCCGGATCGACAGCGTGCCGACACTGGTCGCTCCGAAATTGGTGCTGGCCGGATAAGGCCCGCCATGCACCATCGTGTCGGAAACTTCCACACCGGTCGGGAAGCCATTGACCAGCAGGCGGCCGGCCTTGCGTTCAAGGATCGGACGCAGCGCCTGTGCAGCCTTGATGTCGGCTTCGTCGATATGCAGCGTCGCCGTGAGCTGTCCCTCCAGACCGCGCGCGATGGCCTCGAACTCCTCAGCCGAAGCCGCACGCACGACGAGGCCGAGCGGGCCGAACACTTCGTGATGGAGCATCGGATTCTCGAGGAACTCCGCCGCCGTGGTTTCATAGAGAGCCGGCGAAGCGCTGCGCCCCTCGGCCTCGGTCACCATGACCGGGCGCGCGGCGCTGCTTTGCGCGATCTGGTCACGGCCAGAGCAGAAGGCCTGCGCGATGCCGTCCGTCAGCATCACCTGCGCGTCGATCTGCTTCAGCCCATCGGCGGCGGCCGCGATAAAACGGTCGGCAGCTTCACCATCAATGACAAGAGCGATGCCGGGATTGGTGCAGAACTGCCCTGCCCCCATGGTCAGCGACCCGGCCCAGCCGCGTCCGATTTCCTCGCCGCGCGCCTGAAGCGCCTCCGGCATCACGAACATCGGATTGACCGAACCAAGCTCGCCAAAGAAGGGGATCGGCTCGGGCCGCGCGGCGCACAGATCGAACAGGGCGCGTCCGCCGGCAAGGCTGCCGGTGAAGCCAACTGCCTTGATCAGCGGGTGCTGCACAAGCGCGGCGCCAACCTTGCGGTCGCCGCCCTGGATGAGCGAGAAGACGCCGGCGGGCATGCCGCATTTTTCAACGGCCGCAAGGATCGCCTCGGCGACGATCTCGCCGGTGCCGGGATGCGCCGAATGACCCTTCACCACGACCGGGCAGCCTGCGGCCAGCGCGGCGGCCGTGTCGCCACCGGCGGTCGAGAAGGCGAGCGGGAAATTCGATGCGCCGAACACCGCGACCGGCCCGATCGGGCGCTGCACCATCACCAGTTCCGGGCGCGGAGCGGGCTGGCGATCGGGAAGAGCCGCATCATGCCGGCGGTCCAGATAGTCACCCTTGCGGATGTGATCGGCGAACAGGCGAAGCTGGCCGACCGTGCGTCCGCGCTCTCCTTCGAGCCGACCGGCGGGCAGACCCGTCTCCTGCGTTCCGATTTCGGTGATGTCTGCGCCACGCGCATCGATCTCGTCAGCAATGGTCTCTAGGAAGACGGCGCGCTGTTCGCGCGAGGTCGCCGAATAGGTCTCGAACGCCTGCTCGGCAGCCTGAACCGCGCGATCCACGAGATCGACGGTGCCCACCGAATAGTGATGGCTGGGACCGTGCGCGGGCGATGATTCGAACGTGTCGCTGCCAGCGATCCATTCACCTGCAATCAGGTGTTTGCCGTGAGGTTTGAAGGGCATGAGTCCCCTCCTTCTTGCTGTGGGTTTCAGTCCATCGCGAGGGTGTCGGAAAGCCGCAGGTCTTTGCTGCTGCATGGCTTGCATCCGCCTCTTTCTGCATACAATATGTATACAGGATTGCAACCCAGCAACCGGAGGAAAGGACATTTTATGACGGAAACAACGCTGGCCATCGGCGAACTGGAACAGCTCGTCGAGGAGATCCTGCGCAAGGGAGGGCTGTCACCGCTTCATGCGGGGGCGGTTACGCGCGTGATCGTGGCGGGTGAACGCGACGCCTGCAAATCGCATGGCGTCTATCGCATCGAGGGCTGCCTGCGCACCATCAAGGCCGGCAAGGTCGTGCCGGATGCCGAGCCGGCGCTGACCAGCGACGGGACCGCAATTGTTCGCGTTGATGCGCGCGGCGGCTTCGCCAATGCCGCGTTCGAGCTTGGCGCGCCGGTGCTGGCGGAGAAAGCCCGCACGATGGGGCTGGCCGCGCTCGTCATCAACGACTGCACGCATTTTGCGGCCCTCTGGCCGGAGGTCGAGGCGCTGGCCGAACAGGGCCTTGCCGCTATGGCCATGTGCCCGAGCTATGCCAGCGTCGCACCCGCCGGCGGCAGCGCTCCGCTTCTGGGAACCAACCCGTTTGCCTTCGGCTGGCCGCGCCGCGACAAAGATCCCTATGTGTTCGACTTCGCCACCAGCGTCGCCGCGCGCGGTGAGATCGAGCTGCATCGACGCGCCGGCAAAACCCTGCCCGAGGGCTGGGCCATCGATCCGGACGGCAACCCGACCACCGACCCGGAAGCAGCACTTGCCGGTGCGATGCTGCCCTTCGGCGGGCACAAGGGTTCGGCCATCTCAACCATGGTCGAGCTGCTGGCCGGCGTGATGATCGGCGACCTGACCAGCCCCGAGGCGCTGGAAGCGCTGGGCACCACCACACTCGCGCCCGCCCATGGCGAACTGATCCTCGCCTTCGATCCCGCCCGCTTCGCACAGGGACGCGCAGGCGACCCGATGGCGCGCGCCGAGGTGCTGTTCGAAGCGTTTGCCGGACAGGGCGCACGCCTGCCATCGCAGCGCCGTTTCGCGGCCAGGGCAAAGGCCCGCGCGGAAGGCATTCGCCTCAGTGCAGACGAGATGGCGCTGCTGGAGCGGCTGCGCGAACAGGGGCTGGAGGCGGTCTAACCCCTTAGGGCAGCCTTCATTCCATCGAAAATGAAAAAGCCCTCCCGGAACCAGCCGGGAGGGCTTTATTTGTCGTCACAGGCCTCAGGCGGCGTATTTGGTCACCGCGCCGGGCAGCTTGCTCCACTCCGCATACCATTCGCGGAACAGGCGATACTGCGCCTCGGCATAGCCGCGCTGGCTGTCGGAGAGCTCGTCCGTCTCGTTGAAATGCAGGGTGTATTCCTTGTCGCCGTTCAGCACCATCATGTGCTTGTAGTAGAGAACAAGATCCGGCCCCTCGTCGAAGGAAGAGAGAACGGCCAGCGCCGCATCCAGCTCGGCGGCCCGCTGGCGCGCATCGGCGTCGCCGGCAGCGGCAGCCTGGCTGAGCGCAACCAGATGCAGCACTTCCTTCGGCAGCACATTTCCGATGCCGGTGATCGCGCCGCTGGCGCCGCAATTGACGAAACCATGAACGACAGTCGTGTCGACGCCGATCATGAGCTTGATCGTCTCGTCACCGCTGGTGATGTTCTCGGCCGCGTAACGCAGATCGGCAGCGCCACCGAATTCCTTGAAGCCAACCAGATTGGGATGCTCGGCGCGCAGCGCGAAGAACAGGTCGGCACGGGTGGCGAAGCCATAATACGGGCTGTTGTAGATGACCGCCGGCAGGTCGGGCGCAGCCGCGAGAATGGCCTTGAAGTGGTTGCGCTGTGCTGCGGGCGAATTGCCGCGCGACAGGACACGCGGGATGACCATCAGACCATGAGCACCCACCTTGGCCGCATGCGCCGCATGCTCCACTGCCTTGGCGGTGTTGACCGCACCGGTGCCGACAATCACGGGAACGCCAGCCTCGACCAGACGCGCCACGCCCTCCATGCGCTCCTCATCCGTCAGAAGCGGCCAGTCACCCATGGACCCGCAATAGACAACGCCGCGCATGCCTGCCGCGATCAGCTCTTTGCCCTTGCGCACCAGCGCGTCGAAATCCGGCGTCCGGTCGTCCTTGCACGGGGTCATCAGCGCGGGAATGCAGCCCGTGAAAATATCGTTGCTCATGCTCGTCTCCTTCGAATGCATGGTTTCGCGCGGCGCACGACATCCGTCCGCACCTGATTCCAGATTGGATCAAGAGGAAAATATCACTTGTATTTTTTTTGTCGACACAAATTTTAGGCAATGTGCTTCCCCCGCCCCAGACATTGAGGCACAGGGAAAACAGACATGCATTTGACAGGCCAGCGTCCCGGACAAAGGACGCCGACATTGGCCTAAAGCGCGATTTGCTGACGATGATCCCGGGCGATCATGTTGCGGATCTGCGCAACGATCTGATCGGCATGCTCGCTCGCCAGCGTGTCGGCCGTTTCCACGTCGCGGGCTTCGATTGCGGCGATCATGTCCTCGTGTTCGATGACATAGCGCTGCGGCAGCCGGTCGTTGAAAGACGAGTAATAGAGCCGCAGAAGTCGCCGTCCCTCGTCAAGCAGGCGCAGGAACAGGCTCTCATAATAAGGGTTGCGCCCGGCCGCAGCGATGGCTGCGTGAAATTCACGATTGGTGGCGATCATCGCCAGCGCATCCTGATCTTCCACCGCCTTGGCGAACTCCGCCTGGCGGGCGCGGATCGTGACCAGGTCTTCGGGCTGGTAGTGCAGCGCCGCCAGCCGCGTGGTCACGCGATACATCAGCGTGATGGCGTCAAAGAATGTGTGCAGGTTGAGAAAGTCGATATTGGCGACGACGGTGGAGCGGTTTGGCAGCGTGGTCACCAGCCCGTCACCGGCCAGACGCACGAGGGCCTCGCGGATCGGCGTGCGCGACATCGACAGGCGCTTGGCCAACTGGATCTCATCGATGGGGCTTCCCGGAGCCAGCGCGAGATCCAGAATTTCGTCCCGCAATACGTCGTAGACAAACTGTACGCCGGAACCGCGCTTGCGTTCGGTAGTTTTGCGCGTGGCGCTATCAGACATTTTCGCTCCTCGTGTGCACAAGAAAAATACTGTTAGATGGCAGATGGATTAATCGTCAAGTTCAGTTGAGGCCATAAAGTCAATTTGTGGCTGGCAACACCTGCCGCCTGCGATCCGTGACAGTAAAACCGCAGATCCGGCAAAGATCGGCTGGCGGGCGCGTTCAAAGCGACAGTTCCTCAAACACGGAAACGATGGCGTCGCGCACCACGAGCACCGCCGGATCGCGCAGCACGTCTGGCCTCCATCCCAGTTCGATGCCATAGGCCGGAAGCTCCAGCGGGCAGGACAGGACTTCCAGACCAGCCAGCTCCGCAACGGTCCGCGCCGCGTGGGTCGGCATCGTCGCGATTGCGTTTTCTCCGCTGAGAAGAAACGGCACGGCGGCAAAATGCGTCGTCGAGACCTCCACGCGTCGCCGCAGCCCAAGGGCGAACAATGCATCATCGACGATCCCGACATAACCGCCGGACGAAATCAGCAAATGGTCGCGCTGCAGAAAGGCCTCCAGATCCAGCTCTGCTACCCCGCCGCTGCGGCGTTTTTGGGCAACACAGGAATATCCACCGGTCATGACCGTCTGGCGTCCAATGGAACGCGATGTAAACCCGCCCGCCGCCAGCACAAGATCCACCGTCCGGCCAGCGAGCATATCCGTCGCCTGATAGCTGTTCGTCTGCCGCAGCAAAAGGCGAAGCCCCGGCGCATCGACCCGCAGCCTGTCTGCAAGCGCGCGTCCAATGGCGATCTCCAGATCATCCGAGAGGCCAATGGATATGGTGCGGTCGCTGAAGGACCGGCTGCCTTCGTCCGTGGCGAGCAGGGTCTTCCGACACAGGTTCAGCGCCTCGCGCACCGTTGCGCTCAGTTCATGCGCCCGCGCGGTGGGCACCATGCCCCCGCCCCCGCGCTCAAACAGCCGGTCCTGATAGACCGTTCGCAAACGGGAAACCGCGGCACTCACGGCAGACTGGGTGAGCCCGAGCCGCAGAGCCGCCCTGCTCGCGCTGCCTTCCTCATAGATCGCCTCGAAAACCTTCAGCAGGTTCAGGTCCACATCCAGAATATGAATTTCATTCATGATGGTTAGCTCCGACTCGATCTTGATTTATATTGCGTCAGGAACCTAGGGTCAGGCCCCATTAATATGAAGGCTCGCCGCTCATGACCAAATCCATCATTTCCGCGTTGCAGATCGGCTCATCACCAGCCGGAAAGGCTGAGACGCTGTCAGCGATCCTGAGCCATGAACAGGAAATCCGAAGCACCGGCGCAAACCTTGTTGTCATGCCGGAAGCCGTGCTTGGCGGATATCCAAAGGGAGAGACATTCGGCACCCGGCTTGGCTACCGGCTTCCGCAGGGGCGCGAGGCCTTTGCCGCCTATTACGAAAACGCCATTGAGCTGCCCGGCCCGGAGACGGAAGAGCTGGCCAGCCTCTCAGCCCGCACCGGGGCAAATCTGGTTGTCGGCGTCATCGAGCGTGGCGGCAACACGCTTTACTGCACAGCCCTGTTCTTCACCCCCGAAGAAGGGCTGGTCGCAAAACACCGCAAGCTGATGCCGACCGGAACCGAAAGACTGATCTGGGGTCAGGGTGACGGGTCCACCATGCCGGTCATTGACACTGGCGCCGGACGCATCGGCGCGGCAATCTGCTGGGAAAACCACATGCCGCTTTTGCGGACAGCCCTTTACGCCAAGAGGATCGAGATCTGGTGCGCGCCGACCGTGGACGAACGCGATGTCTGGCAGGCTTCAATGCGCCACATCGCCCATGAAGGGCGCTGCTTCCTCGTCAGCGCCTGCCAGTATCAGCCATCCCCGAAAGAGCTGGGCGTAACCGTCGAAGACTGGGACGATGCGCGCCCGTTGATCAATGGCGGAAGCATGATCGTCGGTCCTCTGGGCGATTTTCTGGCTGGTCCGCTCACGGGGCGCGAGGGGCTGGTAACGGCCGAAATCGACCGCTCCGAGCTTGTCCGCGCACGCTACGATTTCGACGTCGTCGGCCATTACGCAAGACCGGATGTCTTCAGCCTCAACGTGGATGAACGGCCAAAGGCGACGGTGCGGTTTACCGGTTGACCTGATGGGCCGAAAGAGCCGACACCCGCAACCGCAGCCGGCTCATACACCAGCGCCGGGATGAGAGGAGCAGATGGCCAGTTTCGAATTCTACGGCGTGATCGTGGCTGCCGCTCTCCTCACAACGCTGGTGGGGATCGGGTTTCATTCGATCATTGCGGAGCCATGCGAAGACCGAAGCTCCAGAACACTCGCCGCCGCGATAGCCGTCGGCGTGGTGGTTCTGGGATCGATTGCGCTCGTGTTCGTTTAGAAGAGGCGTCGCCGGCCACGCGCGGCGAACGCCTGCCTCATCAAAATGCCTTGCCCATACGGAAGAACAGCCGCGCGCCCGGATCTTCCTGCGCCTCCGGCCTGGTCCAGGGCAGTGCTGCGCCCACTTCAAACAACAGGCTCTCATTCAGCACGCCGCCCATGGTGAGACCATAAGAGCCCAGCCCCTGCTGCACGAGCACATCACCCGTCTCGTGGTTCCACGCCGACGCGTAATCGGCAAAAGCCGTGAAGGACAGAAATGGCAGCGCCGAGAGCCCCGTATCCACCCGGTGGCCAAGCTCCACCGCCGCCGCAGCTGCACTGTCGCCCATCAGGGCGCCTGCATCGAAGGCGCGCCCATAGGACTGCCCGCCCAGCGCGAACTGGACGGAGGCCGGCAATGCAGTTGGAGAATACTGGCCGGCAGCGCGAACACGAAAGCTGAAATGTTCACCCAGCGGGCGGGAATAATCCATCGAGCCGCGCAGATAGTGATAACTCCCCGGCACATCGCCAAGATCGAGATCGGAAACCACACCGAAATTGATTCCGGCCTCGGCAGACAGCGAACCTTCGCCCAGAACGCGGTCATAGGTCAGGGAAAGCTCTGCCCGGCGCACACGGCTGCGCGAGACCGGCATCCCCATTACATCCACATGATCGTTGTGAATGACGACCTCGGCCCGCCCGACAAGGCTCTGCTGCAGGCTTCGCAGGAATGGGAAAGAAAGATAGCCCGTGCCGATCACCGATGCGATGCGGATATCCTGCGCACTGAGATCACCACCCGGCTTCTGACCGATATAGGCAAGGCTGTAGCCTGCCTTCAGGCCATCATGGCCTATCGGCATGTCCTGTGCGAGCTGAAGAAAGACCATTTCCTGCGGATTGTCGGGAATGGTGAGCCCCAGGAGGCTCGTCGTTTCAAAACGACCGAACAGATCGTTGAACTCTGCACTGGCCAGCAATTCCAGCGGCCCGACGCTGCTCGACCCATAATTATCAAGAGAAATGACACCGGAGCGCGGCGAAAAGCCGACCTTGAGCTTCAGGAGACCACCGGCGCTCGGTGTTTCAGGGCGTACGAACGTGCCCTCGATCTCCAGCCCGCCCAGATCACTCATCAGAAGAAGAACCCGCTCCGCTTCTTTCACGCGGATCGGCTGCATGGCGAGAATACGATCGATATAAGGCGCCAGACGCTGCTCAATCCCGGGCAGATCGCTCGTGATCTCCACGCGCTGCACATAGCCTTCATAGACCTGCAGGCGTACGCGCCCGGAGGCGAAATCCTGCACCGGTACGACGGTCATGGAGTAATAGCCGGCGGCGAGATAGGCCGCATCCACCGCATCGGCAATCCGGTAAAGCTCGGCCATGGTGATGGTCTTGCCAAGCTGGTCCTGCCAGATTGGAGCCAGCGCTTCCAGCGGCAGGCTGCGCGCGCCATCAACACTGACCGAGCGAAGTTGAATGCGCACGCCTTCCGCATCGGCATCGGAAACGCGTTTGCGCTGATCTTCAACCCTAATGTCCACCGTGCCCAGCGCCTGAGGCGGGGTGAAACGCTGCAGGATGACCGTTTGGCCGGCAACCGTGCGTTCAACCGGCGTTGACTGGGCGAAAGCCGTCTGCGGCGTCACCGCCGCAGACAGGAATAAAGCCGCAAGAAATGCGTGGCGGCTCGCCCCACGCACTAAAGACATCATGCGCATATCGCTCCTCACTCCCAACTATTCAGCCGGGGCCATGGAGAAGGGGTGCCCCAGCGCCACCGAGACCGCTTCAAAAATGCGGGAGGCAGGCGACGAGCAGCTCACATCGGTCGGGTTGTCCGGCAGCACATCTTCATCCACGCAATCACCGGAACGGATATCGCTGTTTCCCTGAACGACGACCGTGATGTCATGCGCCGTGTTGTAGAAGAGCGTCGTGTTGTAGCCCGGAAGCTCACCGGTATGACCAACCCAGCCACCCGTGCAGCCCATGCCGATGCCGTAGCCCATGGGCTCGGGGAACGAGGTCAGACGCACCTCCTGCGCCTCTTCGCCCAAAAGCCCCTGCCCCGTGCCAAGGGCGCGCCCATAGGTGAGCAGATCGTCGAGGTTCGAGATCATCTCGCCGGCGGTCCAGCCCCAGGACGGATTCCAGTGCGTCGCGTTGGAAGGGTTCTCCGGCGTCGCCGCATTGCCCTGCAGGGTAAAGCCCTGCGGGAAAGGTTCGGGGATCTCCGTGCTGTCGCCCGGCCAGACCGTATTCTTCAGGCCCAGCTTGTCGAACACCATCGTCTTCAGGGCATCACCGATGGGCATCCCGGTCACCTGTTCGATGACCATGCCCAGAAGAACCGTGTTGGTGTTGGAGTAGTCGAAGGCCTCGCCCGGCTCGAAGACCGGCGAATCGGGAATGGCGAAAGCCAGGAGCTGCTCGGGCTTGTAGACCACCTGCGGATGCTCGAGGAAAACCTCCAGAAAAGGCTCGGCCCGCGTGTAGCTGGAAACGCCGCTGGTCATGTTGGCCAGATGACGAAGGGTAATCTTGTCGCCATTCGGAACGCCCGGCACATAGGTCTCGATCCTGTCGTCGAGAGAGATCTTTCCCGCTTCCACGAGCTGCATCAACAGCGTGCCCGTAAAGGTCTTGGTGATCGAGCCGATACGGGTGTGCATGCCCACTTCCATCGGCGCGCCGGTCGCGGGATCGGCAACGCCCCAGGCCCCGCTCCAGTGCCCCTCAGGCGTGCGCACGCCAACGATGAAGCCCGGCGCTGCGGCTTTGCCCAGCGCATCGCGAACCGCCGCATCGAGTTTTTCGGCAAGTGCGTCCGGCAGCGGCGTCTGCGTCATTGCGGCGGTAGGCGCTGCAGCGATGACGGCAGCCGGATCGGCGACACAGGCCTGCGCCGCCGCTGCCCCGCCGGAAGCGCACAGCGCTGCACCTGCCGTTGCCGCGAGCAGCGTTGCACGCCCCGTGATCTTTTTGGAGATGCCGGATTTCGTCATGTTGCTCTGCCCCTTGATGTGCGAAACGGCCCCGTCCGTCTTGCCAGAGGGGCTCGGCTCCACCAGTGTGAATCGGGTTTCGGTATGACGCGGACTCGCCGGCAAACAAAGTGATGAAACGGTTCAATTTTGGTATAAAACCATCCCCGAACACGTGAAATCAGCGATGCGCGGATTCGCTTCCGAAGCGGCGAACATGGCCAGCGCCAAAAGACAGGCAACTTATTGACACAGGTCGAACTTGACATCGCTGGCGGCGCGCTGCGGCGGGAGGGCGAATCCCTGCCATTGCGCCCGAAGACCCTGGCCGTTCTTCTTGCGCTCATCGAGCGGCAAGGCGAAACGGTCAGTCAGGACGAGTTGCGCCGTCTGATATGGGGAAACCGGCACGGCAGCGATGCCGGCCCGAAACAGTGCATCCGGGAGTTGCGCCGCCTTCTGGGCGACAGCGCCACCGCCCCCCGCTTCATCGAGACGGTTGGTCGCTACGGCTACAGGCTCTCCGGGCAAATCGACATTCCCGGCGCGAACAAACCTTCCCCCTCCAGCGAATGTCCCCTGTGCGTGGGGCGCGAACGAGAACTGGAAGCACTCACCAGAAGCCTGACCGCCGCCCGCCGCGGCAATCGCGCCATCACGCTGATCGCCGGAGAAAGCGGAGCCGGCAAGACGCGCCTCGTCCACAGTTTTCTGGCCACCCTGACCGGCGCAGCCCCGGCCATGTGGATCGCGCATGGCCAGTGCCTGCCGCATCCGGGCGCCCGCGAGCCCTACGGCCCATTGCTCGAAATCCTCTCGCAGATCGTCAATGCCCGCCCCGTCGCAAACCTGCCGCGCCTCCTGCGTGAAACGGCCCCCACCTGGCTAGGGCATCTGCCCGGAGCCGGTCACGGCCACGACCCGGCAACGTTCGACCCCGGCCAAAAATTCGGCCCCGACCGTCCGGACCCGATGCCGCGCGAATTCACACTTCTCATGGAGCGGATCACCCGCGAGCAGCCGGGCATACTGGTTCTGGAGGATCTGCACTGGTCCGACCAGAGCACGCTCGCCTGGCTCTGCGCCTGGGGGCTGCAGCGCACGCCCGCGCGCCTGATGGTGCTCGTCACCTATCGCTTCGATGAGGTAGATACTGCGGACGAACTCGCCGCGACACTCAGCCACCTGAACCGGCAACCGGGCATCCAGACGCTGGCTCTGGAAGGGCTTGGCGAAGAAGCCGTGCATGACTATCTGGCGCAGCGCTTTCCCGGCAACGAATTTCCGCCCTCGCTGGCTGCGGCTCTGGCCCACCGCACGGAAGGTCACGCCATCCTCGTCGAAGCGGTCACGGAGCAATGGCTGCGGAATGGCGATATCGGTCAGGCGGCCGGACGCTGGCAGTTGAACCGCCCCGAGAAAGAACTGGTCCTGGCAATCGCCCCCGGCGTGCGTGACGTGATTTCAGCAGAAATTGGCCGCCTCACACCGGCCGAGCGCCAGCTTCTGGAAGCTGCGAGCGTCGCCGGACCACGTTTCTCTGCCGCTGCCATGGCCGACACGCGGAAAGCACGGGAAGACGTCGAACACAGGCTGGAGAACCTTGCCCGCAATCGCCGCTTCATTGAACAGGCCGGCGTGAACCAACAGCCCGATGGCACGCTCGCCACGCGCTATGCCTTCCGGCATGCGCTTTATCATGAAGCGATCTATGACGGCATACCCGCCGCCATCCGGCAGGGCCTGCACCAGCGCATCGGCGACCGGCTCGAGACCATGTTTGCATCCGACACTGCCGAAGTGGCGGCAACGCTCGCAGACCATTTCGAGCGCGCGGCAGACTGGCTGAAGGCAGCCCGGCATCGCGGGCTCTCCGGCATACGCGCGCTTGATCGCGGCGCAGCCCATGACGCCGCCACGCAGCTTCGTCAGGCGCTTGCGCTTCACGAACGCTGTCCGGATGCCGACAGAAGCCAGAGCGCAGCCGAACTCAGGACACTTCTCGGCCTCGGCGCGGCGCTGATCGTCTCCGAGGGTTTTACGCGCGAAGAACTCAGGGCCGTCTACAAACGCGCCAGCACGCTCGCCCTTGAGGTTGGCGACCCTGCCGAAATCGCCCCGGTTCTGGCCGGGATGTGGAACTACCATCTCTCGCGCGCAGAATTCGGCAAGGCCGAAGAGATCGCCCTCGGTCTTCGCAACCTTTCAGCAAACGTCCCCGTGCAGATCGCCATGGCAACACACAACGCCATTGGTCAGACCGCGTTCTTCACTGGATCCCTTGCGGTCAGCCTGCCTGAGATCGATGCCGCATTGTCCCTGCATGAGGGTATCAAAGAGGAAGCCGGCGACACGCTGCTCGGCGAGAATGCAGGCATTGTCTGCCGGCAATACGCCGCCTGCGTGCAGCAAATTCTCGGAAACGATGCAGAGGCCGACACGCATTTGACGGCGGGCATGCGCAAAGCCGAAGCGCTCGATCAACCGTTCGGACAGGCCCAGATGTTCTGGGCAGGCGCGATCATCGCCCGCGAGCGTGGCGATGCGGCGCTCACGCTGGAGCGCGCGCAGCGCATGATCGAGACATGCCGGCGCGCCGACATTCCCTACTGGATCCCTCCGGGAGACATGCTGGCTGGATGGGCGCGCGCAATGCTCGGAGACCCCGCAGGCGAGGAGCAGCTGCGCAATGGCCTCACCGCCTATGAGGCGGTGAATGCGCGCCTGACCCTGCCCTACGGTCTGGGGCTATTTGCCGAAGTTCTTCTCCATGACGGCAGGACCTCCGACGCGCTCAACACGCTCCGCCGCGCACTGCGCCTCGTTCGCTCCACCGGCGAGTGCTGGTATGAAGCCGAGCTTCACCGCCTCTGGGCGAAGCTGGCGCAGCGGACAGGACGGCCCAAGAACGCGCAACGCGCCCTCGAAAGAGCGCTCAACATTGCCCGTCGGCAGGGCGCAATTGCCTTTGAAAAGCAGGCTTTGGCGCAACTGGCGGAAATCAGCCTGAAAGCCTAGCCAGCGTTGATGCCGGATTACGCGCAGGCAGCGCGCAGACCGTCGCCCGGACCACGAGAATCGGGCACGCAGATCCGATTGCGCCCGTTGCGCTTTGCCCGGTAGAGCTGGCTGTCCGCAATCGTCATGAGCACCGAGAAGTCAGCCCTGCTTTCCGCAAAGGCCACACCGATGCTCACGCTTAGCGGCACGCCCATGTCAGACGGCGTGCGCAGCACCAGCCGTTCGACATCGGCGCGCAACTTCTCAGCAAGCTGCACCCCGTCATCAAACGAAGCGGCTTCAACAAACACACCGAATTCCTCGCCACCGATGCGCGCCGCAAGCCCGGTCTCGCCAACCACGTTTCGGATAACGCTGGCAATGGCGCAAAGCGCCTGATCGCCGACCAGATGACCGTGCGTGTCATTGATGTTCTTGAAGTCATCCGCATCAATGACCAGCAGAACCCCGCCGGCCCCCCGCTGACCGATCTCATCCAGATCGGTGACAAACGAGCTGCGGTTCAGCAATCTCGTCATCCCGTCCGTGCGCGCGGCAATGGCCAGTTCGTCATATACATCGGCAAGCTCTGTGTGCGCTGCTTCCAGCTGCGCATGCGCAAGCGCGATCCGGTGGTTCTGGTAGAATGTGTAGGTGCACGTGGGAAATGCGATCAAAAGCGGACACAGAATGCTCATGATCACCGGAAACCAGTTGATCCCGCCGCCAGCCAGGCTGAGCACGGCCCAGCAGATCACCAGCGAGGCGATGATGGACATAAAGGTGGCGACTGCCGCTTTGAACAATACGAGCTTCATGCCCGCGGCGATTATCAGCGCATGTGTTGCGAGCCGGTTAAGAACGCAGACTGCCCACAGGACAAGCCATGGGCCATGCTTCCCGCACGCTTCCCTGCATCAGAACCTGTAGGACGCGCCCAGACGCAGACCGTGCGTTCTAAGCCCGATGCGCGAGGCGTTTGCGCCATCGTTGAAGACACGGCGACCAAAATCGCTGTAGCGATACTCACTTTTCAGAATGAGCCTGTTTCCCACGGCAAAGTCGACGCCGCCACCCAGCGTCCAGCCGACATGGATTTTCCGTCCACCCGGATCGAACACACCGTTGCCATGCATTCCCACAAAGCGCACGTCAGCGATTGCCGGACCAGCCGCAAGATAGGGCATGCGCCGATCAACCACATAACCGAGCCGTCCGCGCAGCGCCGCTGTCCAGTCGAGCCGGGAACGCGCGACGTAACCCGGCGAAATCTGAAATCCGCCCCGCGTGTAGAAATGGCTCCTGCCTTCGGCACGCAGCCATGCCCCATCCAGCTCAACGCCGGCAACGACATTGCGGGTGACCTGTCGCTGATAACCCGCATGGAGGCCCGCAAAGAATGCGCTGACATCCGCCCGGGAATGGTCACCGACCGCGTAGGCCTGATGCAGAGCGCCGCGCAAATTTCCCACCTGCACCCCGGCATAAAAGCCATTCCAGTCAGACGCCGTTGAAAAAATCGCCGCGTCGGGTTCGGCAGACAGCGCCCTTGAAAGCGACAGAAAAAGAACCGCCGAAACGAGACATACTGTGCGCATTGTCATGCCTCTCTGCGCGTGCATTCAAGACAAGCAAGTACATGCTCAAAAAATGAAAATTTAGTTGTTCGGCAAATTAAATAACATCACCTCACCCTTTCTGCTCCGGCCCGGTGCGCGATTTCACACCCACGCGGTGCGGCAAAAGGGAGCGCTGCGCAGGAACCGCTCGTCAGGCTTCACGCCTGTGGATATGATCGATAATTATTGACTCATACCCAAACGATCATTATCGATCATGCCAGGGAGGATAAATTGACAAGTACGCGCCACCGTTTTCCGCAGGAACGCCAGCAGCAGATGATCGACGTGATCGTCGAGCGTAAGCGCGTGGGCACGGCCGAGCTTGCCAAACTCCTCAAGATTTCCCTGCCGACGGTTCGCCGTGACCTGACGGTCCTGGAGCAGGCCGGCATCGTTGCCAGAACCCATGGCGGCGTGGTCGCGCGCGGCATTGGCGAGGGCGACACCGAACCGCTCTTCCTGGAGAAGGTGCGCCACCATCAGACACTCAAGCAGCGTATCGGCCAGAAGGCCGCCGCCAGCATTGAAGACGGTCAGGTGGCGCTGCTCGATTCCGGCACCACGGCGCTGGCCACCGCTCACGCATTGGCGGGAAGGCGCATCACCGTGGTGACGATGGACATAAAAGTCGCCGAGGCAGCCGCCGTCGGGCCAACCGAGGTCCACATCGTCGGTGGCCGTGTGAGAAACGGATATTTCAGCCTGGTCGGCAACTGGGCGAAGACCGCGCTCGCCACCATTCAGGCCGACATCTGCTTCATCGCCGCCGACGCCATCGATGAAGGCAGCGTGACGACGGCAACCTTCGACGAGGCCGAGACCAAGCGGCTCGCCATGTCACGCGCCAAGCGCACCGTGGTCATCACCGATCACAGCAAATTCGGCAAACGCGTGTTCGCAGAAGTCTGCGGGCTCGACGCCATCGACGAACTCATCACCGACAGGGACGCGGAGGATCTGATTGCGCCCTATCGGAAGCTGATACCGGCCATAACGCTCGCCTGAGGGGGGCGGCCGACAACAAGAAAGAAAGGCACGGAATGTCAAAGTTCAAGCAGCTCTTCGGCGACAGGAAACCCATCATCTCGATGGTGCATCTTCTGCCGATGCCCGGCTCACCGCTCTATGATGCGGATGCGGGCATTGACGGCATTGTCGCCGCAGCGCGCAAGGATCTCACCGCCCTGCAGGAAGCCGATGTCGATGCGGTGATGTTCGGCAATGAGAACGACCGCCCCTATGAGCTCAAGGTCGACATCGCCTCCACCGCCGCCATGGCCTATGTGATCGGCCAGCTGCGCAGCGAGATCAAGAAGCCTTTCGGCGTCAACGTTCTGTGGGATCCGATGAGCACCGTGGCGCTCGCAACGGCAACCGGCGCTTCTTTCGTCCGCGAAATCTTCACCGGCACCTATGCCTCCGACATGGGCCCGTGGACGCCCAACGCCGGCGAGGCGCTGCGCTACCGCAACCGCCTTGGCCGTGACGATCTGGTGATGCTCTACAATGTGTCGGCCGAGTTCGCCGATTCCATGGACAAGCGCCCGCTGGCCGACCGCGCCCGCTCCGCCGTGTTCTCCTCCATTCCCGACGCCGTGCTCGTTTCGGGCGCCATCACCGGCGAGGCCGCCGAGATGACCGATCTCAAATCGGTCAAGGAAAAGGTCACCGACACACCGGTTCTGGCCAATACGGGCGTTCGCCACAACACCGTGGCCGACATTCTCAAGATCGCCGATGGCTGCATCGTGGGCTCGTCGCTCAAGGTCGACGGCAACACCTGGAACCCGGTCGATCCGGAGCGGGCCAGGGAGTTCATGCAGATCGTAAAAGCCGCCCGCGGCGGCTAACCATCGGGACCTGGGGAGGAAGACCATGGACGCAAGACAGGACACCACAGGCTCACACTTAAAGAGCCTGGGAATATTGACGGCGCTGATATTCGTTGCGCTTGCAATCGCCAGTCCGACATTCCTGTCATCGTCAAACCTCAAATCCATGGGCTTCCAGTTCCCCGAATTCGGGCTTCTGTCCCTTGCAGTCCTGCCGACGATGATTTCCGGTGGCATCGACCTTTCGGTCGTCGCCATCGCCAATCTGGCTTCCATCGTGGCCGCAGTGACCATGAAAGCCGGACCGGAAGTGGCATGGCTCGCCATCCCCGCCGGTCTCGCCGTGGGGCTCGTCTGCGGCGCGTTCAACGGCTTTCTCATCGCCTATCTGCGGCTGCCGCCCATCCTCGCGACGCTCGGCAGCATGCAGCTCTTCGCCGGCATCGGCATCATCATCACGCGCGGCCCGGCCATCACCGGTCTTCCCGACTGGTACACGGCGTTCGGCAACTGGACGATCGGCGGCGTGCTCCCGCTTCCGCTTGTGCTGTTTGCACTGGTCGCCTCGGGCCTTGCCTTCCTTCTGCGCCGCACGCCGGTGGGCATGCGGCTGCGCCTGTTTGGCGCAAACCCGGTCGCCGCCGATTTCGCCGGTGTGCCCGGCAAGAAGCTGATCATCCAGATCTACGCAATCGCCGGCTTTATCGCCGCACTTGCCGGTCTGGTGGTTCTGGCGCGCGTCAACTCGGCCAATGCCGACTATGGCAGCTCCTATCTGCTGCTCGTCATCCTCATCAACATCCTTGCCGGCGTCAGCCCGGCCGGCGGCTTCGGCACCGTCACCGGCGTGGCTCTGGCCGTGATCTGCCTGCAGTTCATCTCCAGCGGGCTCAACATTCTCTCCTTCAGCGCCTTCTCCCGCGACCTCTTCTTCGGCGGCCTGCTCATTGCGGTCATGTCCTATCGCGCGGCTTTCGGTTCCTTCGATGTGAAGGCGTTCTTCAAACGAAAGGCTCACCAATCATGAAAGAGCGTCTCCGCTCCCTGCTCAAAACCCTGATGCTGACACCGGGCCTGTCCGGGCATGAAGACCGCGTGCGCCGCCGCATCGAGAAAGAGCTCGCCGATCTGCCGCTTTCCATGCGCACGGATCGCCTCGGCAATCTGATCGCCACACTGGAAGGTGACGAAGGTGCGCCCTCCGTCATGCTGTTCGCCCACACCGACCAGCTCGGCTTCATGGTGCGCAAGATCGAGGATAACGGTCTGGTGCGCATCGAGCGGCTGGGCGGCATCCCGGAAAAGGCCCTGCCCGCGCAGGCCGTTCTGTTCTGCGTCGGCGAGGGCCGCGATGTGCAGGGCGTCATTGCCAACAAGAGCCATCACGCCACGCCGCCGGAAGAGAAATACAAGGTCACGCCCTATCAGGAAGTGTTCATCGATGTGGGCGCGGAAGACGCCGGGGGCGTCAAGGCGCTGGGCATCGAGATCGGCACGCCGGTGGTCTATGACCCGCGCGTCATTGAACTCAATGAAAACCGCCTGATCGGCACTTCGGTCGATGACCGCGCGGGCTGCGCGGTCATCGTCGAGGTCGCCCGCGCACTCGCCGCTGAAGGCCCGCGCCCAACGGTGCATTTCGTCTTCGCCGTGCTGGAGGAGTTCAATCTTCAGGGCGCAATGGTCGCGGCCCGCGCGATCAACCCCGACATTGCCATCCAGCTCGATCTGGCGCTCAACGCCGACACGCCCGACATGACCCAGCGCGGTGAAGTCGCACTCGGCAACGGCCCGGCGATGAGCCTCTATTCGTTCCACGGGCGCGGCACGCTGAACGGCACGATCCCGCACCCTGCCCTGCCAAAGCTCTTCTCCGACACGGCTTCATCCGAGGGGATCAATCTCCAGCGCACGGCCCACACGGGTGCACTGACCGATTCCTCCTATGTGCAGCTCGTCAATGAGGGCGTGGCCTGTATCGATATGTGCTTCCCCTGCCGCTACACGCACACCTCGCTCGAAATGTGCGACCTGCGCGATCTGGAAGCCCTCACCAAACTGCTGATCGCCGCGATCCGCCGGGTCGACGCCGATTTCAGCCTCAACCGGGATGACTATACCTGATGGATTGCTACCTCGGCATCGACATCGGAACCTTCGAAACAAAGGGCGTTCTGGCCGACGGTCAGGGACGCATTCTGGCCACGGCAAAGCGACGGCACGACATGATCGTGCCGCAGCCCGGCTGGGCCGAACATGACGCCGAGAAAGACTGGTGGGGCGAGTTCTGCGCCATAAGCAAGGAACTGATCGCCACCACCGGCATCGCCCCCGGCGACATCAAGGCGGTGGCGGCAAGCGGCATCGGCCCCTGCATGCTGCCGGTCGATGAAGACGGCAAGCCGCTGATGAACGCCGTGCTCTATGGCGTCGACACCCGCGCTTCCGAGGAGATTGAGGAACTGACCGCCGAGATCGGCGAGGAGACGCTGCTTGCCGAGTGCGGCAACACCCTCACCTCCCAGTCGGTCGGACCCAAGATCCTGTGGCTGAAGAAGAACCGGCCCGAGCTTTACGCCCGCACCCACAAGGTGATGAACTCCTCATCCTTTCTGGTGCACCGGCTGACGGGACGCTTCGTCATCGATCATTATTCCGCGTCTTCCTCAAGCCCGCTCTACGACATCCACGCCCATCGGTGGAGCGACCGTTACGCCGACCGCATCATCGCGCCCGGGCGTCTCCCGGAGCTTCTCTGGAGCACCGAGATTGCCGGCCATGTCACGGAACAGGCGGCGAAGGAAACCGGGCTTGCGCCCGGCACGCCGGTTACGGCAGGCACCATCGATGCGGCAGCCGAGGCCGTCAGCGTCGGCGTTCTGGGCACCGGCGAAATGATGATGATGTATGGCTCGACCATGTTCATCATCCTCGTCACGGATCACCGCGTGGAGGACGGGCGGCTGTGGTATGCGCCATGGCTTTTCGAGGGACAGCACGCCTGCATGTCCGGCACCTCCACCAGCGGCACGCTCACCCGCTGGTTTCAGGATCAGTTCGCCCGCGAGCTGGATGCCGAAGAGGCGCTGCGGCTGCTCGCTGAAGAGGCGCAGGGCGCGCCGGTCGGCGCAAATGGCATCGTGGTCCTGCCCTATTTCTCCGGCGAACGCACGCCGATCCACGACCCCCATGCGCGCGGGGTCATTTTCGGCCTCGACCTCACCCACACACGGGCAGACATCTATCGCGGTTTCCTCGAGGGCATCGCCTATGGCGTGACGTCGGTGATCGAGACCTATGAGGGCGCCGGCGCAGTGATCGAGCGCATCGCCGCCGTCGGCGGCGGCACCAGGAACGCCGTCTGGTCGCAGGCCGTCTCGGATGCGAGCGGCAAGACACAGGACGTGGCGGCCAACACGGTCGGCGCAGCCTTCGGCAACGCATTTCTCGCAGCCGTCGCCGTGGGAGCGGCCGGGCGCGACGATATCCGGCGCTGGAACCCGATGGAGCGGCGCATCGCGCCGCAGGAGGAGAACCGCGCCGTCTATGACGCGCGCTATCGCACATTCAAGGAATTGTACGCCCGCAACAGCGATCTGATGAGGGGAGCGGAACAGCGGACGTCCGATGAAGCCTGACTGACGGCCATCCCGGCCGACGGGGCGCACTGGAAGTGTATCAAGAGGAGGAAAACATGGCTTTGAATTTGAGGAAACTGACCGCCGGCGTGGCGCTCGGCGCCGCGCTGATCGTCGGGGCCGGCGCCGTTACGCACGCGCAGGATGCCAAGCACTCCATCGTGACGGTGGTGAAGCTTTCGGGCATTGCCTGGTTCAACCGCATGGAAGACGGCGTCAATGAATACGCCGCGGAAACCGGCCACGATGCAACGCAGGTTGGACCGGCTTCCGCCGACGCGGCGCTGCAGGTGCAGATGATCGAAGACCTGATCGCCAAGAAGGTCGACGCCATCACCGTCGTGCCGAATTCGCCGGAGGCTCTGGAGCCGGTTCTCGGCAAGGCGCTCGACGCCGGCATCAAGGTCATCGGCCACGAGGCGTCCAGCCTCCAGAACATCACCTATGACGTGGAAGCCTTCGACAATGCGGCCTATGGCCGTCACCTGATGGAAGCGCTCGCACAGGCCATGGGCGGCGAAGGCGAATATGCCGTGTTCGTCGGCCACCTGACCGCCAAGACCCACAATGAATGGGTCGACGCCGCCATCGAGTACCAGAAAGAAAAATACCCGAACATGACGCTTGTCACCGACAAGCTGGAGAGCAACGAGCAGCAGCAGACCGCCTACCAGAAGACCAAGGAGCTTCTGCGCACCTATCCGAACCTGAGGGGCATTCAGGGCTCGGCAGGTGAAGATGTCGTGGGTGCGGCTCTGGCCGTTGAAGAAGCCGGTCTCGACGGCAAGGTCAAGATCGTCGGCACCAGCCTCGTTTCGGTTGCCGGCCCTTATCTGGAGACCGGCGCCATCGAGATGATCTCCTTCTGGGATCCCGCGAAGGCAGGCATCGCCATGAACAAGGTCGCTTCCATGGCCATCGCAGGTGAAGAGATCACCGACGGCATGGACCTCGGCGTCGAGGGCTACAATGCCATCAAGCTCGACGGCAAGGTGCTCTACGGCCAGGCCTGGGTCGATGTCACCACGGACAACATGAGCGAATACGATTTCTGATCGCAGCGTGTTGACGTGACCGGAATCGAGAGCCCCATGGAGCCCGCCTGCGGTCCTGGCATCAGGACCGGCAGTCGTCTGCGCGCCTCTCGATCCAACCGCCGCCGGGCCTTGTCCGCCCGGCGGCCTTGCCTGAACAACAGAGATTTCCCATGAACGACGAAGCGAGCGGAAGCACGCCCATCCTGCAGATGCGGGACATCCGCAAGGCCTACGGGCCGGTGCGCGTGCTCGAAGACGTCAATCTCGAACTGAGCACCGGTGAGGTGCGCTGTCTGGCCGGCGAGAACGGCTCGGGCAAATCGACACTTATCAAGATCCTGTCAGGCGTGGTGAGCGCGGACGCAGGCCAGGTTTCGCTGAACGGCCGCCAGTTGGGCAACGACCCGATGGGCGCCATCACCGCCGGCCTTTCGGTCATCTATCAGGACTTTTCACTGTTTCCCAATCTGAGCGTCTGGGAAAACATCGGCTTCCTGACCTCGGTTACCTCCGCAGACGTGCTGCACAAACGCAGCGCGCGCCGCAGACTGGCCATCGACACCCTCAAACGCATGCAGGTGGAGATCGACCCCGACACGCCGGTCGAACTCCTCCCCGTCGCGTCCAAACAGCTCGTCGCCATCGCCCGCGCGCTCGCCAACAGGGCGCGCATCATCGTCATGGATGAGCCGACCACCGCGCTGACCCGCAGCGAGGTCGCCCATCTTCTCGAGATCGTCGGCGCACTGAAGAAGGAAGGCGTTTCCTTCCTGTTCGTCAGCCACAAGATCGAAGAGGTTTTCGCCGTCTGCGACACGGTCACCGTGCTGCGCGATGGCTCCGTGGTGGTGGAAGGCCCCATCGGCGAATTCGATACCGAGCGCCTTGTCGAGGCCATGACCGGCCGTTCCGTGGACAGTCAGCGGCTGCCGCGCGAAGAAAGCCCGGTCCAGCGCCCCTTCCTCGCCGCCAGCGGCCTCGGTCGTCGCGGCAATTTCGTCGATGTGGATCTGGAGCTGCGTCCGGGCGAGATCGTCTCCGTGGTCGGCCTTCTCGGCTCCGGCCGCACCGAACTCGCCCAAACCCTGTTCGGCTACATGAAGCCGGATGCCGGGCGCATTGAGATCGATGGCGAGGCCGTCACCTTCAAAAGCCAGCACGACGCCATCGAGCGGGGCATCGCCTATGTGCCGGAGGACCGGCTGACGGAAGGGCTCTTCCTCAACCAGTCGATCCGCGACAACATCACCGTCTCCAGCCTGGAAAAGTCGACTCATTTCGGCATCGTCAGCGCCTCAAGCCTTTTGCAGCGCGCACGCGACGCGGTGAAGAACCTGCGGATCAAGACACCTGACGTGACGCCCGCCGTGGCGACGCTTTCGGGCGGCAACCAGCAGCGCGTCGTGCTGGCGCGCTGGATGGAGATCGACCCCCGGCTTCTCATCCTCAACGGGCCTACGGTCGGCGTCGATGTGGGGTCCAAACGCGAGATCCACGAACTGCTCGTTTCGCTCAGCCGCAGCGGCACGGCGGTCATGGTCGTCACCGACGACATCGCCGAGGCCATCGCTTTGTCCGACCGCATTCTGGTGATGGTGCGCGGGCGCATCACCGCAGGCTTCGACGCCGCGACGGTGGACGAAGACACACTCTACAACGAAGTCATCAGGGAGGACCGGACATGAACGCGCTTGCCCGCATCTTTGCAACCCCGCAGGGCATCGTGTTCCTCGTCGCGGTGCTTTTCGCAGTCGTTCTCGGCCTGCTGAATCCGGCCTTCTTCACGCCCTCCACGCTGATCGACCTTGCCCGCAACGGGCTGGTGACCGGTATTTTCGCGATGGGCGTGATGATGGTCCTGGCCTCCGGCGGCATTGATGTCTCGCACACCGCCATCGGCGCCTTCGCCATGTATGCGACCATGAAGATCGTGCTGGGCATCGATCTCGACCTGCCGATCATCGCCTATTTCGTCATCGCCGCCGCCATTGGCGCGGGGCTCGGGCTCGTCAACGGCCTACTCATCGGCGGGCTGGGGCTCAACACGCTGATCGTCACGCTCGGCACGCTTTCCTTCTTCCGCGGCGCGCTGCTCACCTTCCTTGGCACCACCTACATCACCTCGGTGCCGCGCGAAGTGATCAATTTCTCCCGCACCATCCTCATCCGCATCGAGAACGCGGTCGGCCAGATGGTGTCGCTTCCCGCCTCCTTCCTCGTGCTGGTGGCGGTCACCATTGCGCTCGCCATCATCATGAACTTCACCCTGTTCGGGCGGAAGGTCTACGCAATCGGCGGTTCAGAAGAAGCAGCCCAGCGCATCGGCATCCGCATCAAGCGGGTCAAGGTGCTGATCTATGTGATCGCCGGCGCGATTGCCGGTCTTGCCGGCATGACCCATGTAACGCTCTCGCGCATGGCCAACCCGTTCGATCTCGTCGGCATGGAGCTGAACGTCATCGCCGCCGTGGTTCTGGGCGGCGCGCGCATCACCGGCGGACACGGCACCGTGCTCGGCACGCTTCTCGGCGTGTTCGTGATCACCATGATCAACACCACGCTGCTGATGGCCGGGGTTCCGTCCTACTGGCAGAAATTCGTCATCGGCTGTCTGATCATTGTGGGCACCGGCCTGCCCATCGTCTTCGACCGTCTGGCAAAACACCGCCAGCGCATGGCGCGCCCGCTGGAAGCCTGAACGCTGGCCTGAACGCAATCTCCTGGGAGGACAAGGCATGAAAAAGATCCTGAACAACCCCGCAGACTATGTCGATGAAATGCTCGAAGGCATGGTCGCGGCCCATCCCGAAACCTATGCGCAGCCGGTGCGCCGCGTGATTGCGCGGGCAGCGGGCGCGAAGAAGGGCAAGGTCGGTATCGTGACGGGCGGCGGCTCCGGCCATCTCCCGATCTTCACCGGCTATGTGGGCACCGGCCTGCTCGATGCCTGCGCCATTGGTGACGTGTTCGCCAGCCCCTCCGCCGAGCAGATGGCCGAAGCGATCCGGCTGGCCGATGGCGGCGCGGGCGTGCTGCGCCTTTATGGCAATTACGGCGGCGATGTCATGAATTTCGACATGGCCGGCGAAATGGCCGAGATGGAACACGACATCCGCACCACCACCGTGCTTCTGACCGACGATGTGGTTTCAGCCCCGAAGGAAGAGGCCGAGAAGCGGCGCGGCGTGGCCGGCATGGTCTATGCCTTCAAGATCGCAGGCGCTGCCGCCGAGCGCGGCCACGACCTGGATGAAGTCACCCGCATCGCCCGGAAAACCGCTGATGCCTGCCGCTCCATCGGCATGGCGCTGACGCCCTGCACCATCCCGCAGGCAGGAAAACCGACCTTCGAGATCGGCGAAACGGAAATGGAAATGGGCATGGGCATCCATGGCGAGCCCGGCATCTGGCGCGACGCGATCAAGCCCGCCGACGAGATTGCAGAAGAAATGCTGGAGCGCCTCATGGCCGACCAGCCTCTGGCAAAGGGCGACCGTATTTCCATTCTCGTGAACTCGCTCGGCGCAACGCCCGCCGAAGAGCTCTACATTCTCTATCGCCACGCAAAGCAAAAGCTCGATGCGCTCGGTGTCGAGATCGTGATGCCGCTGGTTGGCCGCTACGCGACCTCCATGGAGATGACGGGCGCAACCATCACGGTCATCAAGCTGGACGAAGAGCTTGAAACCCTGCTCAAAGCCCCGGCAGAATGCGCCTTCTGGCGCGTATAGGGAGAGGACGCGATGATCGACAGTTCAGCCATCGCGAAAGCGTTGAGCGGCATTGCCGCTCACACCGCGACTGCCAGCGAGGAGTTGTGCAGCGCCGACGGCGCACTCGGTGACGGCGATCTCGGCATTACCGTATCCAAGGGGTTTGCCGAAGCCGCAGAAACCGAGCTTCCCGACGATGTGGGCATGGCGCTTTTTGCAGTCGCCAAGGCCTTCCAGCGCGTCTCGTCATCCTCTTATGGAACGCTGCTGGCCACCGGTTTCATGGCTGCCGCGAAGCTGGAGAAGGGAAAGACGGAAATTGCGCCGGACGACATTCCGGGCCTCGTCACCGCTGCCCGCGACGCCATGATGGCGCGCGGCAAAGGCAATCTCGGCGACAAGACGGTGCTCGACAGCCTCGACGCCATCTCAGAGGCGCTCGAAGGTGCAGCGCCGGAAACCATGGTCGACACGGCCATCACCGCCGCCGGCGACGCCGTTGAACAGTTCCGCAACCAGCCCAACAGGCTCGGCCGCGCCCGTATGTTCGGCGAGAAGAGCATCGGACTGGCCGACCCCGGCCAACTGGCCTTTCTGCGCATCGTCGAAGGGCTAAAACACGGCTAAAGCAATTCCAGGAAAAGCGGGAACGCTCTAGCCACATGCCGGCGGTGCGCATCACCGCCGGTTTCCCGGCGACAGGCAAAACTGCCTGCCTCCGCAACACCCTATCCGATAGTGGTGCTGGCTCGGGTTTCGCCATTCAGGCATACTGCCCCTCCTGACTGGTTCATTCCACAGACCAGATCATTGAGGGGCGCATGTGCTTTGTTAAGCGGACATGGCGATTTACCATCAAGGCGATGGTGCTTTTGTTCGCCCATAACCGCCCCTTCCCCATGAGCAATAACCGGCACTTCGGGCAGGTTCGCCAGATCTGCATGCCCGCGAACAAGGTGTGGACGCACAACACGCATTCAGCCGCAATGCATAACGCGCCAGCAGAGATGGGAGGCTAGCATGTCGACGTCGTACGACCAGATTATCGCCCTGATCATCGCGCTCTCCAGCGGAGAAGCAGATGACATGCATTTCCGAACGATCATGGAAGGTGGCGCACAGAAGGCCTATCCGGTCGCGCTTGCGCCATGCCCGCGCCCCCTTGGCAGAACGGAGATCGAAGGCAAAACCATCGTCTGTGGCACGGTGACGGTTCCCGAGGATCACGCGCAGCCCGAAGCGGGAACGCTCGATCTGGTCTTTACGGTTCTGCGCTCCAATTCCTCCTATCCCGCCCCCGATCCCGTCGTGCATCTGCATGGCGGTCCCGGAGCGGGGGTGCTTGGCGGACTACGGAAATTCGCGGAGATATTCGATCCCTGGCGTGACACGCGGGACATCGTGATCTTCGATCAGCGCGCCGCCGGTCTCTCGGCGCGTTCCACCACCTGCTATGACGCACTCACCATCAATGTGATCGACATTGCCAAGGAGACAATCACCTCCACCGAAACCGAGGAGGATACGGTGCGGCCATCGAAACTGGTGGCGGACTGTGTGCGGGAACTGCAGGAAGCAGGCGTCGGACTTGAGAACTTCAACACCTATCAGAATGCGCTCGACGTGCGTGCGGTGGTGAAAACGCTAGGATATGAAACCTACAATCTCTACGGCATATCATACGGCACGAAACTCTCACTGGAAGTCATGCGCAGCGCACCGGAAGGACTGCGCTCGGTCATCATCGATGGTGTCGCACCGCCCGCGATCCATCTCTATGACACGCTTGCGGTGCCGGAGCATGAGGCTATTCTCGCCTTCCTGGCGGAATGCAAGGCAGACGAAGCCTGCAACCGGGCTTATCCGGACCTCGGGCAGAAGCTCAACGAAGCCTATGACAACGCTCTTGCCGGCAAGGTCCGGATTCAGGGCGAGACCATGCCGCCGCAGATCGTGTCCGTCCTGCTCAGCAAGCGCAACGGGCAGTACGGACAGGGCAGCTACACGGCCTATATACCCGCAGCGATCTATGAGATGGCGCGCGGCGAAGAGATGCCGACGGTGGCCATGCTTGTCGAAAAAGAGCTGAGCTTTCCCCTGCCCGGCGCCACAGACGCCCGCAATGCAGCAAAGAAACTGACAGATGCAGAAGAGCGTCTCGTAAACATCGTGCTGGCCGAAGCGGAAGCGCTGAAAGCAAGCGACAGCGCGCTCGACCTGACCATACAGGAACTCAAGGACGCACTGTTGCGCGACCGCACCTTCGGTCCTCTTGCAGCCCTTTTCGATGAAGAGATGTCAAAGGCGATCGGCCCGCTTACCACCAACCCGGAACGCCTGCGGGCCGCGGTCATCGACTATGCCGCCATGCAGAACGCAACGCCCTCGAAGGATCTTCTGCGCAATTTTGTCAGCCAGTATTTCGATGGCGCGGCGCAGCAACGACTTCAGGCGCTGGTCACGGCAATGTCGGATAGCGAGGTGCAGAAGGCCTTCGACGCCATCAGGGCCGCGACAGCACGTCTGGAGAAGGACATTCTCGGCAGCTCGCACCTGTGGATCTACGCCTGCCAGGAAGACCGGCCCTACAACAGCCTCGAGCGCTACAGGGAGGTAACGGACGGGCTTGAGTACGGGCGCATCATACGATCAGGCTGGGACAGGATGGCCCAGGATTTCTACACGGTGTGCGAACTCTTCGAACCGCAGCCGCGTGAGGGGTTTCACGCCCCGGTCGTCAGCGACATTCCAACCCTCTCAATCGGCTCGACATGGGATGTGCAGACTGCGGCAAGCTGGGCGCAGCTGGCCACCGAGACGCTGAGCAACAGCCAGTCCTTCATCATTCCCGAAGCCGGGCATGGCGCGGTGGTCTATCAGCCCTGCGTCGTGGATATGGGGGTGGCTTTCATCAACGACCCGAGCCGCAAGCTCGACAATAGCTGTGCGGAAAGCACCAGACCGGTATTCTACATTGCTCCCTGGGTAGAAGAAGCTTCGCAAGCGCAGGACCCGTGAGGCGCCAGCATCTCATTCACCGGCGCTTCACAGGGCGTTTATGCGCAGAACAAGCGAATGAACCGCACTAAGGCCCGGCCGCTTCAACCAGATAGCGTCCATTGACCCAGCCAGTCATGCTCTGGTCGCCGCCAAGTCCGATGCGGCACCAGCGGGACTTGGCCACCATGCGGCAGCCGAGATTGCGCACCCGGTCGCCATTGGCCAACTGGCCGATCACTGCGGACTTCGTGCCGGGCGCGGTCCGCACATTCAGGAGATCGTTGCGCGCAACACCGGACACCGCCCAGTAATCGGGACCACCGCTCAGACCGTCTGCAAAATCAGGATTGGCGCTGCGTCCCGCACCATCGGCTTCGATGTCGACGGAAAGCCGGTAATTGGCCACTTCATCGCGGCGGGCCGCACTGCGCATCATGTAGACGCGGATGCGATAATCGCCATCGGCCGGCAGGACGCCGGTATATTCGTTCCCGGCGACCGATCCCGTGTGAATGGCCGTCTCGCTGCCAGCTGGCAGCAGGTTGAAGTAATTCGCCAGATTGTCGGTGCCGAGATCAATGGCAATGCGCTGGCCGCGTCTTGCGCCCAGAACGTAATCGACAATCTCATATCCCTTGATCCGGCCATTGATCGTTGTGCCGGAGCGACCCGCCTCGAACTGCACCCGGACCTCACGGAGGTCCTGCGCGGACGCCGGCGACCAGGCAAGCGCCGCAACCACAAGAACAAAACCCAGAATACGCATCGCAGATCTCCTTGATCGGCGCACAGAAACCGTGTCACCCGATCCTCAGGGTACCGGCCAGGTCCCCGCTGCTCAACCGAACCCTGTCGCTTCAGGCCCTGCAATCGGCGGCGCTGGCCGCCGCCACCGTCTGATAGCGGCCATCGGCCGTGACAACCCGGGCGCATGTGCCCGTAGACGCCTTCCACCAATAGGCCGTCAGTCCCTGGGTTCTGGCCAGCGTGTAGCCACGCGCCATGAGCTGGGTCTCACCGCCAGCGCCCCGCGCGCCGACCAGATCTGCAATGTCTGCCGGCGGCCCGCCAGCCGGTGCAGACGCAGCCATCGAAGCCTGCCCGCATTCGGCCGGACCAACCGGATCGACGCTCTGATAGCGTCCATCGCTGGTCACCACCCGTACACAGTTTCCGCTGGCCGCGTTCCACCAATAGGCGGTCAGTCCCTGCGTTCTGGAAAGCGTATAACCGCGCGCCATGAGCTGCGTTTCACCGCCAGCCCCCCGTGCGCCAACGAGATCGGAAACACCGGCCCCGCCGCCTGCAGGCGGCATGGTCGTCATGGGTTGTGATGTCTGGGTGTCGGACTGGCACCCCGCGAGCCCGACAACGAACAGGCATGCAAAAAGTCGCTTCATCATGGAAATACCCTCGCAAATTTCCCTCGCCTGCCGAGAGTATAAAATGCCGGCAAAACGTCTGCGACCGCGTAATTAGTGGTACGGAACACCGCTTCTTGCTGCGGGAATACGTGGGTTCACACGCTTTCGCGGAGGCGTTCCTTTTCCTGCGAGCCCGGCATGAACCTGTTTTCAGCGACCCGCTTCCTGCCCTTCTTTGCTTCTTTCTGCTGCGACAGGAACCACGCCACGCCATACTGGATGGCGATGCCAATGCCCAGCAGGGCAGCGTCCGAAGCAAAATCGGGCTCATAGCGCAGCTTCAGCACCTGAAGCACGATTGCAAGAACCGAACCGGTGGCGAACACGGCAAGCCCGTTCTTGCCCATCAGCTCAACGGGGCGGAAGACCGGCCACTGGAAGATGCGCAGAACCCAGGCGACATTGGTCAGCACATAGGCCAGCGCCAGCGCATGCAGAAGACGCGGGAGCGACAGGAAGGTCTTGTCGAAACCGGCAATGAAGAAAGGCAGCATCTTGCGGCCCGGCAGCGCCCCTGCCCTGAGCGACACCCAGACGCAGGAGAATGCGAGGAAGGCCGTGCAGAGCCAGAACAGCCATGCGCGGTAAGGCACCAGCTTGCGCCCTTCCATCATGGAGAGCCCGCCTACAATGCCCACGGCATAGATCAGCTGCCAGGCGACAGGGTTGAAGAACCAGCCGCCGGGATTGGGGTAATTGGGCAGGTTGAGCCGGAAGGTTCCCGCCAGCAGCCACACGCCCACCGCAACACCGATCAGCGCCAGCGGACTGCGCAGGCCAATCATGATGTAGAGCGGCGAGATCACCAGCAGCACGGCATAGAGCGGCAGAATGTTGAAATAGCCAAGCTGGTGCCCGAGAAGCGGCAGCCCGACCATGGTCTCCAGCGGCTTTGCGAGCAGCGGACCGAAATTGATACGGGTCAGCATCTCATACACGCCGAGATATAGCGCGCCGGCCGCCACAATGCCGATGGCGATGACCGAGGTCACGATGTGCGTGACGTAGAGAACGCCGGCCCGCCGCCACACTTTCATGCAGGCCTCAAAGAACGGACCGCTGCGGAAACCGCGCGAATAGGCAAGACCAACCGCAATCCCGGACATGAGAACGAACGCCTCGGCCGCATCGGAAAAGCCGAAATTGCGCGACGTCAGGTTCTCATAAAGATTGCCCGGCACATGGTTGATGAAGATCGTGATCAGCGCGAGACCGCGAAACACGTCAAGGCGCTGGTCTCGGCCAACGCTTGCGGGAACGAAGGGTGCGTTCATGGCTGGGCCTTACCGCTCCGCGTCGGCGGCTTCAAATGCCGGCTCAGGGACCGGCCGGAATGCCGGCGCAGACGCCTCGGCGCCGCGCCAATGCGCGAGAATGGCCTCCTGCCGCAGCACGACGGGAGACGGGTTGCGGTCATCGGCGGTCTCGAACAGACCCGCTTCGGCCGTGCCCAGCGCGCTTCGCGAACTCACATGAATGAGGATCGGCGCAAACACCTGTGGCCCTGCCACCAGAAGCAGCCAGCCGACATATTCAGGCGCAAACTGGAAAGCAAGGCCCAGCGTCACCAGACCCGTCGCGCTTATCCACCAGCTCGCAGACCAGGCTTCCGAAAGGCTGACGGACCCCGCCTCGCGGTCCGTTGCCGGCCAGCCGCCATCCATGCCGAAGAAAACCTCAAGCACGGCGCGGCACTGATACATGAGCATGATCGGTGCGAGCAGGCTCGTCGAAAGGATCTCGGTCAGCGTGTTCAGGAGCGCGCGACCGGTGCCGCCAAAAGTCTCGTTCACACCGCTGATCGCCCCGCGCGCCACGATCAGAAGCTTGGGCCCGATCAGAAGACCGAACACACCGACCAGAAGCGTCAGCGCCAGCCCCTGCTCCACGCGCGGAAAGACCGCGGAGAGGCCGGGCTCCGGGAAATAGTCCGGCACGCCCTTCAGCGTGGGGGCTGCAATGGAGGCGATAATGAACAGCGCCCAGAGCGGCGACGCCACATAGGCCATGATGTTCTGCACGAAAACAAACCGGCTCCACGGCTTCAGGCCCGGGGCCACCATCACGCGGCCATGCTGGAGATTGCCCTGACACCAGCGGCGGTCGCGCTTGGCGAAATCCACCACATTGTCCGGCCCTTCCTCGTAGGAGCCCGTCAGATCGGGATCGACACGCACGGTCCAGCCATTGCGGGTCAAAAGCGCGGCCTCGACATAGTCATGGCTGAGAATATGCCCGCCAAAGGGCGGACGGCCCGAAAGCTCCGGCAGACCGCAGCTCTGGGCAAAGGCGCGGGTGCGCACAATCGCATTGTGGCCCCAGAAAGGACCGGCCGTGCCCTGCAGCGCAGCCAGCCCGCGCGTGTAGATCGGGGAATAATAGCCGGTCGAAAACTGCATGGCGCGACCGAAGAAGGAGCGTGCGTGCACGATCTTCGGCAGGGTCTGCAGCAAGCCAAGCCGTGGATCGTGATCCATGCGCCGCACCATCTCGGCCATGGTCGCGCCTTCCATCAGGCTGTCAGCGTCGAGCACGATCATGTACTCATAGAGCGCGCCGGATGTGCGGATGAAATCGGCGACATTGCCAGCCTTCTTGCCGGTGTTCTGCTCACGCCGGCGATAGAAGATGTCGGTATGCGCGCCGCATTCGAGTTGCAGCCGCTGGAACCAGCGCTCTTCCTTTTCCGCCACTTCGGGGTCGCGCGTATCCGACAGGATGGCGAAGTCAAAACGGCCCGCCACGCCAAGGGCATGCAGGCTGCCGATCATCGCCGCCACATGCGAGAAGGTCTTGACCGGATCTTCATTGTAGACCGGCACCAGAACCGCCGTGCGGGCGCTGGTCGGCACAAGTTCGAAGGTCTTGTCTTCACGCTTGAGCGGCAGGCTCAGAAGACCGTTGAACGCATAGGCAGCGCCCCAAGCGAGCCAGCCAGTGCTGGCCGCCAGAAGCACGATCCTGACCGCGTCGATCCACTGAATGCCGTCAGCGGAAAAATAGCCGACGGCAAGCGAGGAGACGAGGCCAGCCATAAGCAGGCAGAACAGGATCGATAAAACGCGTCTTACGCTGACCATCACTCACTCATAATTGCCGGCATCATTGCCGACATCATTGCAGGGCCGGACCGATGCCGCGCGGATGCGCGGCATGTCGGGTCACTTCCAGGCGAAGCGTTTCAGAAGCATCGAGAAAAGCGCCGGACGGGCGCGGCGGCGCTCCAGCACCTGATCGGGCATGGCCATGGGGGCTGCCGGCAGTGCATGGCGTGCGAGCGTCACGTGCCTGCTATCCGTCTCAAGAACGTGCGTCATCTGTCTCTCTCCACTGATAGCTCCAAATTTCGGAAAGCCGTTTGTCATCCAGCTTGAGATGACCATTCATCTCCACTGGCCCGGAGCCGTTTGGCTTCAGGTCGATCACCAGCCGCCACATCCCGTTGCTCCCGATGCGGGAGACGGTGGAATGGGCGATCTCGCCACGGCTGACATTCACAACGGCTTCAATGTTCGAGTCACCGGGAAGGTTCCGCAAAACCTCACCGTCAAAGTCGACAACGAACTTGCGCAGCCCTTCCTCGTTCTTCACGCCGGAGACACCGCCCTCGCCGCCGCGCAGCGCCATGACGCGCGCAAAACGGTTGGTCGGCTCTTCAATCGCGCCCCAGGTCAGGCGGTAGTTGAATTCCAGCTCATCGCCGGCCTTCACCGCCTTTTCGGGAACCCAGAAAGCGACAATGTTGTCGTTCACCTCGAGATCCGTCGGGATCTCGACCAGTGTGACATTGCCGCGTCCCCACGATTCCAGCGGCTCGACCAGAAGCGAAGGCCGCTCCTCATAGTGCGCACCGGCGTCCTGGAAGTTCGCGAAATCGCGGTCGCGCTGGAACAGGCCGAATGCCTGCGGGCTGTCCTCGGTGAAAAAGGATGTCGCCAGCTCGGACGGGTTGTTCAGATTGCGCCATAGCTCATCGCCATCCTGACGCACGATCTTCAACCCGTCGCTGTCATGCACCTGACCGCGATAATCGTCGAACGCGCTGTCATTGTTCTCGGCGAACAGGAACATGGAGGTCATCGGCGCAACGCCCAGACGACCGATATCCCTGCGCGCAAAAAGACGCGCCGTCACATTCATCACCGTGTTGCGGCCGGGCGAAATGACGAAGCGGTATGCGCCGGTCACGCTCTCGCTGTCCATCGCCGCGTAGACGGTCACTTCCTTGCTGCGGCGATTCGGCTTCTCGATGTAGAAATCGGTGAAACGCGGGAACTCTTCGCCATTAGCGGTCGCCGTATCGATGGCAAGGCCACGCGCCGACAGGCCATAAAGCGTGTCGCGGCCAAGCGCGCGGAAATAGCTCGCGCCAAGAAAGGAGACGAGTTCGTCCATCACGTCCGGCGCATTGAGCGGGTAGTGCAGACGGAAACCCGCCTCGCCTTCCATCACCAGATCTTCAAATGCGGTCGGGTCAAGCGGTTTGCGATACTCGAAATCGCGACCGGTGAAGAGGATCGGTTCAGCCGTCTCACCCTCGACGGCGTAAAGGCGCACCGGCTCCTTGAAGAGCCAACCCATATGGAAGGCCTGAAGCTCAAATGGGGCCTCGCCCTGCCACAATGCGTGATCGGGGCGGAACCGAATCGCACGGTGCTGATCGTAGGTCAGTTCGGCGATCTGCTGCGGCAGTTCGAAATCGGCCTTTGCAAAAGGTTGGGAAGCCTTGTTCTTCATGGCCTCCGTCAGCGCATCGAAGGAGAAGGGCTTCGCCCCGCTCTTCACCCCGCCGCCTTGCGCGGCAACGTCTTCGGCGCGCGCAGAGGTTGCGATTGTCATCAAGCTGGAGGCGCCCAACAGCGAGGCTGACAGGCAGGAAACAAGAAAGGATCGTCGGTCCATATATGGAACTCGTATGCAGAAAGTCTCAGGGTGAAGCCGCGGCACAAACCACGCGCTTTCAACGCATCAATTGCGGTTTAGTTTCGGCAGGGCACATAACATTCCAAGACTGCGCGTTACCAAAATTTGAAGGGACAGCGCCAAGCGGCGGATCGCTTTACAGCGTCCCATACCGACTTGCAATCCTCATCTGAATCGTGCCCAATCCCCCACCTCACCCAGGGTGAGAGAACCCACCAGAAGCCGCTGCACCCTAGGCATGTCAGGGCGAACGGCGGCGCAGAAATCCGGGGAATTTGTCAATGGATCTAGGACTTAACAACAAGCGCGCGCTGGTGCTCGGTGCAAGCCGCGGCCTCGGCGCGGCCATCGCGGAAGGGCTGGCGCGTGAAGGCGCAACCGTGATCGCCGCCGCGCGCAGCAAGGACAAGATCGAGGCCTGGGCCGGCAAACTGCCCGATGGCGCAGGCACGGTGGAAGCCTGCGCGCTCGACATTTCAGACCTTGCCGCCATCGATGAGCTCGCCGACAGGCTTCTGGCCGAGGGCGGCGTCGATATTCTTGTGAACAACACCGGTGGCCCGCCCCCGTCATCGGCTGTCGATGCCGGTCGCAGCGACTGGATCTCGAATTTCGAGACCATGGCGGCCAATATCTTCCACCTGACCGGGCGTCTTCTGCCACCAATGCGCGAGCGCAAATGGGGCCGGATTCTCACCGTCACCTCTTCGGGTGTGGAACAGCCGATTCCGATGCTGGCGCTTTCGAACGGCATTCGCTCGGCCATTGTCGGCTGGTCCAAGACGCTCGCCACCGAAATTGCGCGCGACGGCGTGACGGTGAACATTCTCATGCCCGGCCGCATTCACACGCAGCGCGTTGTCGAACTGGACACCGCCGCCGCGAACCGCTCCGGCAAGCCGGTGGAAGAGGTTTCGGCTGCTGCCGCCGACACCATTCCCATGGGGCGTTACGGTGATCCCGAAGAATTCGCCAACATGGCCGTTTTCCTCGCCTCCGAACGCGCGTCCTATGTCACGGGCACCAAGGTCCGCATCGACGGCGGCGCGACCCGTTCAGTCTGATCGCCTCGAGTCAGGACCTAGCGCTTCAGCGCGCGCCCAAGAGCATGCCCAAGAGCATACCATGATGCCTTGGGCGTGCGCTCCAGCGTTTCAAAGTCCACATGGACAAGCCCGAAACGCTTTTCATAGCCGAGCGCCCATTCGTAATTGTCCAGAAGCGACCAGACGATATAGCCCTTCACCGGCGCGCCCTCATCCATGGCGCGCCGCACCGCCCTCAGATGCCGGTTCAGAAAATCGATGCGCGCGAGATCATCGACCCGCCCGGCCGACAGCCGGTCCGGCGCGGCCATGCCGTTTTCCGTCACATAAATCGGCAGGCCCTTCGTGTAGTTCTCATGCGCCCAGGTGATGAAATGGTGCAGGCCCTCGGGATAGATCTCCCAGTCCATGAACGTTTTGGGCAGCGGCCCCTCGACCTCTTTCAGCGCCGGAAACCGGCCTGAACCGTCCGGGGCGATCAGCTTGCGCGTGTAATAATTGATGCCCAGCCAGTCGACCGGCGTGCCGATCACGCCAAAATCCTTCTCAAAGCCCTGCGGCATGTGAGGGCCGAGCCCTTCCAGCACGTCCTCCGGATAAGCGCCTTCAAACACACCGCCAAGGAACCAGCGGTTGTAGATGCCGTCGTAAAGACGGGCGGCCTTCCGCGCCGCCTCGCTGTCATCGGCGGGAGCGGCGTATTCGAAATTGGTAACCAGCCCCAGATTGTCCATGCCGAGCGCGCGCATCGCCTGCGTCGCCCGCCCATGCGCCAGAAGCACGTGGTGCATGGCGCGGGCGGCGGCGCGAATGTCGCGCAATCCCGGCGCATGTGCGCCCATGAAATGGCTGAGCCAGGCCACGCACCAGGGCTCGTTGATGGTTGCCGCCGTCGCTACCCGGTCTCCAATGCGCTTCATCACCAGTTCCGTATAATCGGCGAACCAGTCTGCAATATCGCGGTTGTGCCAGCCGCCCAGATCGGCAAGCGGCGCCGGCAGATCCCAGTGATAGAGCGTGGCGAAGGGTTTCAGCCCGCGCTCCAGCATGCCATCGACAAGGCGGTCGTAGAAATCGAGCCCCTCTGGATTGGCGTCTCCCCTTCCATCCGGCAGCACACGCGACCAGGAGATCGAGAAGCGATAGCAGTCGAACCCGGCGTCACGCACCAGATCGAGGTCGCTTTCCCAGCGGTGATAGTGGTCGCAGGCCGTGGCCCCATCCTCGCCGCGCACCGTGTTGCCGGGCGTTGCCGCAAACGTGTCCCAGTGCGAGGTTCCGCAACCGCCAAACCGGCTGCCCTCGATCTGATAGCTCGAGGTGGCCGTGCCAAAGACGAAATCCCCGGGGAAATCGTCGCGTGAGAATTCAAGCTCCATGGCTTCCATTCCGTTGGCGGGCATCAGCCTCTCCCCGTTCTTTCTGGACTCGTTCTTTCTGAAAACGCCGTTTCCGCCCTTTAGCGGCGGCGTGGCAGCGCGGTCGTCTGGCCGATCACGAAGTCGGCCTCCCAGAGCTCGCTCAGAGGCGGCCCGTCCGGGGTCTCGATGCGCTCAAGAAGTAACTGCGCCACCCGTTTTCCCGCTTCCCGGATGGAGGAACGAACCGCCGTGAAATAAGGAATGTCCGGCGCGCTGCCCTTGTAGCCCGACTGTAGAAAGGACAGGCAGTCATCAAAGGCGATCACGGAAACGTCTTCGCCAGCCCGCAGGCCAAGATCGACCAGCGCCCGCGTTACGCCCATGGCTGGCAGAACACTCGCCACCAAAATGGCCGTCGGCGGCTCATCCAGTTCCATCAGCGCCCGCGTCGCCTGATAGCCATAGGGCTCGACCATATCAGCGCTGTGAAGCAGGCGTTCGTCAAGCGCGACACCGGCCTCTGCCAGCGCTGCCTCATAGCCCTGCCTGCGCCGCTCGGCAAAGTTCATCGTCTCAAGACCGTTGATCAGCGCGATGCGCTCATGTCCCAGATCCAGCAGAAACTTCGTCGCACGATGGAAAGCCCGCCGGTTGTTGACGTCCATCCAGCAATAATCCGCCCCCTCCTCATCGCAGCGCCCATGAACCACGAAAGGCATTCCCAATGCATTCAGAATGCCGATGCGGCTGTCACCGGTCAGCGGTCCATGAACCACCACGCCATCCACACGCTGGTCTTCGGCAAGGTTCAGATAGATGCGTTCCTGCTCTTCCAGCGGCGCAAGCCGAAGGAGAATGTCGTAGCCGCTCTGCGCATAGATTTCGCCCGCCCCGGCGATGAAATCGGCGAAATGCGGATTGATCATGATGTGTTCGGAAAGGCTCACCACATGCCCGATCATGCGTGACTTGCCGGTCGCCAGACTTGCCGCGCTGGGGCTCGGGCGATAGTTCAGCCGCTCCGCCGCCTCGACCACGCGAGCGCGCGTTTTCTCCGCCACTTCCGGAAAGCCGTTGAGCGCGCGCGAAACGGTGGTCTGCGACAGGCCAAGCGCCTCGGACAGCATCTTGAGGTTCATGGCTTTGCGGGTAGCCAAGGCGGTTCCTTTCCTTCAAAGCGCTTTAAAAAAATTGGTGTCACAGCGTTTTGGGGAGATCAAGCCCTTCAGGCAGACAATTGGTCGTTTTCATATCAATACGGCAATGAAACCAATTTTCTTCATGAATCTTCGCGCTGACAGCAAGGCGCTCTTGACTCAAAGGCTTCCCGGATTGATGCTGACATTATCCAAAGCGCTTTGAATTTCGTTTAAAACGTTAGCAATGCGCCGGACCTGCAAAGACCTGAGGAGGAGCGGCTCCGGCCGCAATTGGAGGAACCATGAAGACGTCCATGCTTATTGGCGCGTTTGCCCTGGCACTGTCCGGCAGCGTCGCCCATGCCGCCGATCTCAAATTCGCCCCGGGCGAGGATGCCCGTTTCAACTGGCAGAGTTTCGAAGACTTCAAGGCCGCGCACGATCTCTCCGGCCAGGAGATGAGCCTGTTTGGCCCCTGGCTCAGCTCCGACAAGGATCTGATCGAATCCGTCACCGCCTATTTCGAGGAAGCGACCGGCGCAAAGGTCAATTACTCCGGCTCGGACTCCTTCGAGCAGCAGATCGTCATCGACACGCAGGCCGGCAGCGCACCGAATGTCGCAGTCTTCCCGCAGCCGGGCCTCGCAGGCGACCTCGCCTCCAAGGGCCTGCTCGTGCCGCTCGGCAACGAAACTGCCGACTGGATGAAGGAAAGCTATGCTGCCGGCCAGTCCTGGGTGGATCTCGGCACCTATGCCGGCAAGGACGGGGCGAAGGCCTTCTTCGCCTTTCCCTACAAGGCAGATGTCAAATCGCTGGTCTGGTACGTGCCGGAAAACTTTGAGGATGCGGGCTATGAAGTGCCGCAGACCATGGAAGAACTGAAGGCGCTTTCCGACCAGATCGTCGCCGATGGCGAAACGCCCTGGTGCATCGGCCTCGGTTCGGGCGGCGCAACCGGCTGGCCGGCCACCGACTGGGTGGAAGACCTGATGCTGCGCACCCAGTCGCCCGAGGTCTACGACCAGTGGGTGACCAATGAAATCCCGTTCAACGATGAACGCGTCGTTGCGGCCATCGAGGAATTCGGCGCGTTCGCGCGCAATGACGACTATGTGGATGGCGGCGCGGGCGCCGTGGCCTCCACCGACTTCCGTGACAGCCCCAAAGGCCTCTTCGCCGTCCCGCCGAAATGCTACATGCACCGGCAGGCGTCCTTCATCCCCTCCTTCTTCCCCGAGGGCACGCAGCTTGGCCGCGACGCAGACTTCTTCTACCTGCCGGCCTATGCGGAAAAGGATCTCGGCACCCCGGTTCTGGGTGCTGGCACCGTATTCGCCATCACGAAGGATTCGGATGTGGCGCGCGCCTTCATCGAATTCCTGAAGACGCCCATCGCGCATGAAATCTGGATGGCGCAGGCCGGCTTCCTCACCCCGCACAAGGGCGTGAACCCGGAGGCCTACGCCAATGATGCGCTGCGCAAGCAGGGCGAAATCCTGACCAATGCGACCACATTCCGCTTTGACGGCTCCGACCTGATGCCCGGCAAGATCGGCGCAGGCGCGTTCTGGACCGGCATGATCGATTATGTCGGCGGCCAGTCCGCCGAAGAGGTCGCCGGCGAGATCCAGAAAGAATGGGACGCCATCAAGTAGGACTGCGCATGCAACGCCGCCCCACCCCGCCGCCATTGAGCATGCGGGGTGGGAGCACCGGCACAGCCGGCATGCGCCCAGGAGGCTGACATGGCCATCTCCTCGACCGAAGCCGCCCCGCGGTCCCGTCCATCGGGCCTCGGCCGCTTGCTTTTCAATATGGCGATTGCGCTTGGCATCATGATTGCCGGCATCGTCTTTGCGGTGCTCTGCGCCGTCGCCGTCTTCACCGCGCTCAACACGGTCCTGCCCGACATCAAGCTTGTCCAGGCAGTGCTTGTCATGGTGCTCGGCGTGGCCGCCTGCTTCGGCTATTTCTGGGGTTCCAACCGGCTCCTCGACCTGATCTATCCGCCACGCGGCAGCCGCGTCGCGGACAACATCAACGCCGCCAACGGCATTCGCCCCTGGCTCTTTCTGGGGCCGGCCATCGTCATTCTCGGCATTTATCTGGTCTATCCGGTCATCAACTCGATCTTCCTGTCCTTCCACGGGCCGAGCGGCGAAACCTGGGTCGGCGGGGCCAATTACGCCTGGCTCGCCAAGGACGCAGCCTTCCGCGAGAGCATGCGCAACAACATTCTCTGGCTCATCGTCGTGCCTGCCGCCGCCACCTTCTTCGGCCTCATCGCCGCCGCCCTCACCGACCGCATCGGCTGGGGCAATGTCGCCAAGAGCCTCATCTTCATGCCCATGGCGATCTCCTTTGTCGGCGCGAGCGTGATCTGGAAATTCATCTATGATTACCGCGCCGAAGGCTCCGACCAGATCGGCATTCTCAACGCCGTCGTCACCTTTTTCGGCGGCGAGCCGCAGGCGTGGATCACCATCCCCTTCTGGAACAATTTCTTCCTGATGGTCATCCTGATCTGGATCCAGACCGGCTTTGCCATGGTCATCCTCTCGGCCGCGCTGCGCGGAATTCCCGAAGAGACCATCGAGGCCGCCATCATCGACGGCGCCTCGCCCTTTCAGATTTTCTACAAGATCAAGGTGCCGCAGATCTGGGGCACCATCGCCGTGGTCTGGACCACCATCACCATTCTGGTTCTCAAAGTGTTCGACATCGTGCTGGCCATGACCAACGGCCAGTGGGGCAGCCAGGTGCTCGCCAATTACATGTTCGACTGGATGTTCCGCGGGCTCGATTTCGGCCGCGCCTCGACCATCGCGCTGGTCATCATGGCCATGGTCACGCCGATCATGATCTGGAACATCCGCGAAGCACGGAAGGACATGAAATGAGCACGCCCGTCGGCTCGCGCCCTGCCCTCTCATGGGTTGTCAACATATCCGTCCTCCTGCTCGTGGCGCTGTGGACCCTGCCGACCTTCGGCATTCTCGTCTCATCGCTTCGCGACAAGGACCAGCTCGCCGTGAGCGGCTGGTGGACCGCCCTCACCGCGTCCGAACGCAACGTGGTCGCACGCGCAGCCCCGCCGGAAAACGCCACGCTGGAAGACGGCCGCTACGTGCTCACCGGCAATGTGTTCGAGGATGGCAGCGGCAAGGCCGTCGGCTTCGGCATATCATCGCGCGCGCCTTCAGCCTTCGCCGTCGGCGAGAGCGCTGAATTGCGCGACGGTGGCATGCTCACCGTCGAGGCCAGTGGCGACTACACCATCACCTATGCCGAACAGCCCGAACCCGGCCGCGGCCAGCGCATCTTCGTGAGCTCGGTCGAGCCGCCGCGCTTCACCACGGAAAATTACAAAAACGTCCTGTTCTCCGAAGGACTCGGCAAGAGCTTCATCAACACGATGACCGTGACCATTCCGGCCACCGTCATCCCGATCCTGATTGCGGCCTATGCGGCCTACGCACTGGCATGGATGGAGTTTCCGGGCCGCGCGCTTCTGCTTGCCGCCATTGTCGGCCTGCTCGTCGTCCCGCTACAAATGTCGCTGATCCCGCTTCTGCGTTTCTACAACACGATCGGCATCGGCAAGTCGTTCATCGGCATCTGGCTCGCACATACGGGGTTCGGCCTGCCGCTCGCCATCTATCTCCTGCGCAACTACATGGCCGGCCTGCCACGTGAGATCATCGAAAGCGCGCGCGTCGACGGCGCGTCGGATTTCGAGATCTTCCGCAAGATCATTCTGCCGCTGTCGTTTCCCGCCCTCGCCTCTTTCGCCATCTTCCAGTTCCTCTGGGTCTGGAACGACCTGCTCGTCGCCACCGTCTTCCTTGGAAACAATGAAGAACAGCTGGTGCTGACCGGCCGGCTGCGCGAACTGCTCGGTTCGCGTGGCGGCAATTGGGAAATCCTCACCGCATCGGCCTTCGTGGCCATCGTGGTGCCCATTCTCGTTTTCTTCGCATTGCAACGTTACCTGGTCCGCGGCCTTCTCGCCGGGTCCGTCAAAGGAGGCTGACCGCTCCCATGAATGTCCTTCACGATGCTCCCTTCGAACATGCTCCCGGAGCCGTAAGCCGCCACGCGGAAGACGCCGACTGGTGGCGCGGCGCGGTCATCTACCAGATCTATCCGCGCTCCTTTCAGGATTCCAACGGCGACGGGATCGGCGACCTCAAAGGCATCACCCAGCGCCTGCCCTACATCGCTTCGCTTGGTGTCGATGCGATCTGGCTGTCACCCTTCTTCAAGTCGCCCATGCTCGACTTCGGTTACGATGTCTCCGACTACACCCAGGTCGATCCGATGTTCGGCTCGCTGGCCGATTTCGACGCCATGATCACCGAGGCCCACCGGCTCGGTCTGAAGGTGATGATCGATCAGGTGATCTCGCATTCTTCCGCACAGCATCCCTGGTTCGTGGAAAGCCGGCAGAACCGCACCAATCCACGCGCCGACTGGTATGTCTGGGCCGATCCGAAACCCGATGGCAGCCCGCCCAACAACTGGCTGTCGATCTTCGGCGGCTCCGCATGGGAATGGGACACGAGCCGCTGCCAGTATTATCTGCACAATTTCCTGGCCAGCCAGCCGGACCTGAACTTCCACAATCCCGATGTTCAGGACGCGCTGCTTGAAACGGTGCGCTTCTGGCTGGAACGCGGCGTCGACGGCTTTCGTCTCGACACGATCAATTTCTACGTCCACTCGGCCGGTCTGGAAGACAATCCGCCGCTTGAGCAGGACCAGCGCAACGCCTCCATCGCGCCTGCGGTCAATCCCTACAACTTCCAGAACCACCTTTACGACAAGAACCAGCCCGAGAACCTGGAATTCCTGAAACGCTTCCGTGCGCTGCTCGATGAATATCCCGGCACCACGGCTGTCGGCGAAGTGGGTGATGCACAGCGCGGCCTCGACATCGTCGCCGAATATACGAGCGGCGGCGACAAGGTTCACATGTGCTATTCCTTCGACTTCCTGTCGCAGGAACCGCTCACGCCGGACCGTGTCCGGCGCGTCATCGAGGCATTCGGCGACAAGGCGCCCGATGGCTGGTCGTGCTGGAGCTTCTCCAATCATGACGTGGTGCGCCATGCCTCGCGCTGGGCCAATCAGGTCCACGACCGCGACGCCTTCCTGAAGATGACCACGACGCTGCTTCTGTCGCTGCGCGGTTCCGTCTGCCTCTATCAGGGCGAGGAGCTGGGCCTCACCGAAGCCGTACTCGACCTGAAAGACCTGCAGGACCCCTATGGCATCCAGTTCTGGCCGACCTTCAAGGGCCGCGATGGATGCCGCACCCCGATGGTCTGGTCGGAAACGCAGGTCAATGGCGGCTTCTCCGGCGCAAAGCCCTGGCTGCCCGTGCCGCCGGAGCACCTCCATCTGGCCGTCTCGGCGCAGGAGGGGCCGGACACGCTCCTGTCGCACTATCGCAATGCACTTGCCTTCCGCGCCCGCCATCCCGGTTTCGCCAAGGGCGGAATCACCTTCCGGGAAGGCACTGAGGAGGTGCTTGTCTTCGAGCGCTCCATGGCCGGCCACGCCATTCTGGTGGCGGTGAACATGAGCGACGGGCCGGTCACGCTGAAGCTCGATGTCCGGGATTATGCGACCATGGCCGATTCCGGCGCAGCCGGAACGGTGGAGGACGGCATCGTCACGCTGCCGGCCTATGCAAGCTGGTTCGGCAGCAAGGGGATGGAGACATGACGGATCTCTCGCTCAAGAACATCCAGAAGAGCTACGGCAATACCAAGGTCATCCACGGTATCGACCTGGACATAGAGGAAGGCGAGTTCATCGTCTTCGTCGGCCCTTCGGGCTGCGGCAAGTCCACGCTCCTGCGCATGATCGCCGGGCTTGAAAGCATCACCGGTGGCGAGATGTTCATCGGCGGCGCGCGCGTGAACGACATCCCGCCATCGCAGCGCGGCATCGCCATGGTGTTCCAGTCCTATGCGCTCTACCCGCACATGACAGTCTACGACAACATGGCGTTCGGCATGAAGATCGCCAGGGCCCCGAAGGAAGAGATCGACAAGCGCGTACAGGAAGCGGCCGAGATCCTGCAGCTGACACCATATCTTGATCGCCTGCCCAAGGCGCTTTCAGGCGGTCAGCGACAGCGCGTCGCCATCGGCCGCGCCATCGTGCGCAATCCGAAAGTGTTCCTGTTCGACGAACCGCTCTCCAATCTGGATGCAGCGCTTCGTGTCGCCACCCGCATCGAGATCGCCAAGCTCAAAAGCTCAATGCCCGACACCACCATGGTCTACGTCACCCACGATCAGGTGGAGGCCATGACGCTTGCAGACCGCATCGTCGTCCTGTCGGCGGGACATATCGAGCAGGTCGGCGCGCCCATCGAACTTTACGAGAAACCCGCCAATCTTTTCGTCGCCCGGTTCATCGGCTCGCCCGCCATGAACATCCAGCCGGCCCGCATCGAAAAGACCGGCGGGCAGACCGTGATTTCCCTTTCCGGCAGGCAGGTCGCCGTTCCCATCCCTTCTCCCGAAAGTCTGGCAGGCGCGTCGGCCCATTTCGGCGTGCGGCCGGAAGATCTGCGGGTTGCAGATGGCGATGACTTTCTCTTCGAAGGCGAAGTGCACTTTGTCGAACGGCTCGGCGAGGTCACGAATGTTTACGTAAATGTGAAAGATGTGGATGAACCGGTCGTCGTGAAGATCGCCGGCGTCCAGAAACATGCCCGGGGCGAGCGCCTTCGCCTCACCGCATCCGCAGAAAAGATGCATCTTTTCACTGAAGAGGGGCGTTCTCTGTTCTACATTTGAAGCATTTCAAACGCTTTGAGCCTTTCTTGACCCGAATCGAAACCTTACCTAACGATTAACGAGGTGACTGGGGGGCCACTGAATGACAAAGCTGTTCTGGCCCGAGAGCGCTGCCCGTTTCAAAGCGTATTTATACGGTCATGCCGGTTGTACGGACACCGATTTCGACGCTGGGCGGGGGACGTTGCGGGCCTCGTATTGCGTATCCGCAAAACCAACAATACCGGCTTCCCGCCGGTGGGGATTTGCGATGAGAGCGAATGGCAACTGATACACGCGAAAAGCAATCCGTCCGGCCCTTGAGGGCCATATCGCGGCGCGACCTCGCCAGCCTTGCCCGCAGCTATTGCCCCAACAGTGGCAACACCTCCTACCTGATCGCTGAAGCCGCACCCGACAGTTCCACCGGCATGGCCCGGATCCTCGTTTCCAACTGGAGCTTCGACACAATCGAAGATGTCGGGATGACGGCGATATCGCGGCTCATCGAAAGCTCTGCTTCCACCTTTCCCGGCCTCACCTCACGCCCCTGGCACCCGGCTGCACTTGCCGCTCTTCTCTCCTGTGAAGACATTGCCAATCTGAGCCTCCATGATCATCAGGAAATCTTCCTCCTAAAATTGCCAGCGGGAAAGAAGCGTTACATCGCGCTGATTTCCGGGGACCGGCCAGGCGCTCTCGATCCGGCAGACCTGCGGCGCATGCACATCAATCTGTGCCACCACCTTTCAGGCTTCAGAACAAAGACCAATGCGCTCGGCGAACCCTTATCGGAACGCGAGCGCGAGTGCCTTTACTGGGTCTCCGAAGGCAAGACCGCCGATGAGGTCTCTCTCATCCTCAACGTGTCTTCCAACACGGTAAACAGCTATGTCGCCCATGCGATTCACAAGCTGGCAGCAAAAAACCGAGCCATGGCCATCGCAACGGCCATTCGCAACGGGCTAATCTAGAACGGCAGATCAATGACGCTTTCGGACATCGCACAGGAGCTGCAAAAGCTCACCGAAAGCACCGGTGCCGACCGGTTCCATCTCTATACGGTCAAGGGCCTCACAAGACAGCGACTGTCCCCCGCCCTCACCGGTAGAAGCCCGCAGACAGATGATGAAGCGCAGGAACTCGCCGGTCGATTACCAAAGCGTTTCTGCAAGAAAATCGCCGAGGCCTTTCACCCCTTTCACTGGGGCATCGCCATGCCCGGTGACGACACCGGCATGCACAGCGAGGAAATCCCGCCTGCGCATGAGGCCGGCGGGCTTGTCCTGCCGCTCACCACAGAGCAGAGACACCTTGGCGCGGTCATCATGATCGGTCAGAACATCCAGATCGAGCGCGACGCGCTGCTCGACCTGCACAGCCGGTGCAATGCGCTTTTTGCACAGATCACGGAGCAGGACCCGCTCCCCGAGGACAGCGAAGGCGCAGCGATCTCCAAACGCGAGCTGCAATGCCTGAAACTCACCGCCAACGGGCTGACCAGCGAAGAAATCGCCAAGCGCCTCGGCCTGTCGGTGCACACTGCAAACCAGTATCTCGCAAACACCACGCAGAAGCTGGATGCGGTCAACCGCGTTCACGCGGTCGCCAAGGCGCTCCGCAACGGGCTTATCGACTGAAGAAGGCTAACCGTTGATCAGCGGTCGCTCGCTGCGCACGATCCGCGAAGCCTGCAGCGCATCGGCCAGGTAGCGCGAATTCACTTCCGGGTCTTCGGCCGGATCATCAAAGGCCACGTAATTGACCTCGACAGCCGCATTGTCGTCGCTCAGTTCGAGCGTGAAATAGACGGTCACGCCACCCGGGCGCAGTTCCAGATCGAGCGAAATTTGCGGGCTTCCGCTCCACGAAACACGCGCATCGCAGCCATGGCCCAGCCGTAATGTGCCCGGCATGAAATAGAGTTCGGCAGCGGACTCCACGATATCCGCAACACTCGCCAGGCTCTCAAGCCTGATGAACGCGATGTAGTCGGCAACATCGACAAGACGCAATTCGTTCGCCACCGCGCGAATGGCATTGGCGACTATGATTTCGCGAGCAGGCGAATGCGGCTGCTTATCCATAATATAATCCTGCTGACTACGGTTTATCGCCAGTTCGATAGATGCGGCGGATCAGCTCCGCGACAGCCTTGTAGAACTGTGATGGAATCAAACTATCAACCGAAACTTGTTTGTACATGGATCGGGCGAGCAGTGGCTCTTCGAAGACGGGGATGTTATGATTCGTCGCTATCTCCCTGATTTTCAGAGCAATGAGATCCTGTCCCTTCGCAACCACGACGGGCGCTGCGTCCTCGTCACGGCGATATCGAAGGGCAATTGCAAAGTGCGTCGGGTTGGCGATCACAAGCGTGGCCTGCGGCACGGCCGACATCATGCGCTGGCGGGCGCGGTCGCGGGCGAGTGAGCGCAGCCGTGCCTTGACGATCGGATCGCCCTCCACCTGCTTGTGCTCATCCTTCACTTCCTGCTTGGTCATGCGCAGGTCGACACGCCACTGATGGCGGGACCAGAACAGATCGGCCACCGCGATCACCGCCACCACGAGCGTGACAACCACGAGGCTTTCCACAGCAATGTCGCGAATGACCGTGCTGAACTCGACCGGATTGGTGATCATCCCGGCAAGCAGACGGGTCTCCGCCTCACGCATCGCAAATATCAGGAACCCACCCGCCACCACGATCTTGCCAAGGGATTTGGCGAATTCGACCATGCCCTTGACGCCGAAGATGCGGCTCCAGCCTTCCTTGAGCGAGATGCGCGAGACCTTCGGCTTGATGCGGTCGAGCACGAAACGGGGCGTGTTTTGCAACACCGAAGCTGAAATGCCGGCGGCCACCAGAAGCAGCATCACGACGCCGACCACCTTGGCGATCTCGAAGAACACCAGCTGATAGATCGCCATCGCATCCGAGCGGGTTTCGAGCGCCCAGCCATCGGCCCGTTCAAGGAAGGTCGACAGGAAGCTGCTAAGCCGCACCGCGCTGTCCTGAGCGAAGAAGATCGTGAAAGTGAGTATCGCCAGAAAAGATGCAAAAACAGGCACCTCCTTCGAGAAAGGCAATTGTCCCTTCTCGACGGAGTCACGGATTTTCTTCTCCGTGGCCTCTTCTGTTTTGCTTTCCTTGTCAGCGCCTTCCGCCATCAGACCCTTCGCTCAAACGCATTCAGACCAGACCGGCCGCCCGGAACGCCTTGTCAGGCGCGACCCGGACAGGCCTTGCGAAAAGCGTCAGGCGGCGGCCTGCTGCTGCATTCCGGGCAGTTCGAAACTGCCCTGCTGCGACAGCTGAACCGCCATCGCGGAAATGCGCTTGCGGGCCTGATGGATCTCCGTCTCCGGCACATCCTCGGAACCGACACTGAGTTCCGCCTCGATCATGCGCCGCGTGCGCTGGCCAAGAGCGGAAAGAACCGCCTCCACCGCATCGGGCGAAGCATTGCGCAGCGCGGTCGTGACAAGATCGCTCGAAAGACCGTCGAACAGGGCGACGCGCGCCTTCTGGTCGAGAAGAACGATCTCCTCGAAGCTGAAGAGCTGCGAACGGATGGCTTTCACATCGCTCGTGCCGCTGCGCTCCAGCTCGTGGATGACCTCGTCGGCCTGTTCCTTGTCGAGTTCGTTGAGCAGCGAAGCCACGCGCGCCAGACCCACGGTGGAATCCTTGCCGGCGCGCATGTCGCGCAGCAGATCGGCCATGCGGTTCTCGATCAGCTTCTTGGCCGCAGCCGGCATGTCGCCGGTGGCCGCCATGCGCGCCACAACGGCGGTGCGCAGCGCCTTTTCCAGGCTCACCAGAACCTTGGCCGCAATCGCCGGCGAAATACCGCTCAGAATGGCGGCGATCACCTGCGGATGCTCGCTCGAAACCAGCTCGATCAGCTCTTCGGATTTCAGCTTTTCCAGCTCGGCCCAGATTTCCTCGGCCTCGCCGGCCTTCGGGTCGTTGCGTCCCATGAGGAGGTTCATCTCCTCCTCGGAAAGCGTCTCGGTCAGAATGGTGTCAATGCTGTCGGCAGAATCCAGCAGGCCGGCGCCTTCGGTAAACTCGGCCTCGAATTCGCCGACCACCTTTTCCAGCTCCGCCTGCGGAATGGTCCGCAAAAGGCGTGCGCCTTCCATCAGCGCCTTGAGCTCATCCTGCTTGAAGAATTTGAGCAGGCGGCCCGCTGCGGGCTTGCCCATCGCCACCAGAATGGTGGCCGCTTTCTGCGCCTGTGTCAGAGCCAGAGCTTCCGTCATGACCAATCCGACCTTTCTCTTCGCAATCCAGTTTACTGGGCAGAAGCCCTGCCGGCAATTTCCGTAAGCTTCACGCCAAAGCGCGAAGGATCATCCTCGACCAGCGTGATCTCGCCGCGCGCGATGCGCCGGCCGTTCACCACGATCTCCACCGGCTCGCCGACACGACGGTTCAGCGAAACCGTCGATCCCTTCTTGAGCGCCATCAGCTGGGAAACAGGCATTTCCGCACTGCCCAGAACGATCTGCACCTCGACCGGAATGCTCATCACCAGTTCGGGATTGCTCGCAAAAGACCCGGCTTCGCCGCCGGTGCCCGACGTTTCCTCGTGGAGAACGTCCTTCAGCTCCTCAATGGCCTTGTTGAGCTCTTCCTCGCCGTTTTCCTGCGGCTCAGGCTCGGCATTGGTCATAGTCATTCTCCTTCACCGCGTTCCCGGCACATCATTGCGCCAGAAGACCTTCGACGACGTCCTTGCGGGCATCGAAGGGTTGTTTGATCCGCACCGTGTAGTGATGTCCGGCCTTGCCGAAATCACAGGTGAACACCGTCTTGTCGCGCACCGCCAGCCGCGCCTCGGGCTGCGCGCCGTCACCGAACTCAATGACCTGGCCTTCGTGCAGCGAGGCAAGCTCGCCGAGCGCCATGCGCATCAGCGGGATGGTCGCGCGAATGCGCACATTGGAGCGCATCACTTCATCGCTGAAACGATTATGCCAGTCGGCCGCCTTCGCATTCTGCTGGCGCTGGTCGCTGCCTTCCAGCTCCCGCGCTTCCAGAAGCAGGCGCTGCGGCATCCAGGCCGTAAGAACGCCGCCGCTTTCCTCACCGCCGATAGCGAAGCGCATCCGCACGCCCGGCCCGTCGCGAACGACGAAACGGCGGAAATCCGCTCCCGATTGAACGGTCGGCAGCAAAAGGCGCAAGCCAAGCGAGCGAGCGCCTTTGCCATTGAGGGCCTTGGCGAAAATATCAAATGTCAGCGCCGCCACATCGCGTTCTATCGCCGATGGCGGGCGCTGCAGCGGAATAGCCGGCAGTTCCGGATTGCCGCCAAACATCGTCCCCACGAGAATGGAGATGGCCGTCGGGTCAAGACGCATGGTCAGCGCATCGCCCGAAACTTCGCCGGCGATGACCGCGAGCGCGTCGCAGCAATCTTCCTTCGGCTTCAATTCCGCCAGTCGAACGATCTCCACATCGATCAGCTCAACCTTCACCGCTGCGGGGAGTTTTTCTTCCAGAGCGTCCATCACGCGCGTCAGGGCGCGGGTCGCACAGGAGCGCGCTGCTTCCGACACGCGGCGCGGATCGCCGGTGGCTCCCACCAGACGCTCCACGACGAGCGCACGCATCAGTTCTGGATCTTCGGTCAGCGCCATGGTCGGTTGTTGCTCCGTTGACGATCGCGCATCACGCGGCCTGCTTGTCACCGGCCCCGCCGGTATTCATCGTGCTCTGCTCCACCGCATCGATGGTCGGCCGGTCATGGGCCGAAATGGTCTTGCGGCCGAACTCCAGCGCCACCTGCGGCAGCGAGCCGTTCATGTAGGCAAGCAGGGTCTGCTTCACGATCACGTAAAGCCGGTTCTTCTTCTCACGCACGATCTTGATCTTGGTGGCGATCGGACCGACCACCGCATAGGACATAAAAATGCCGAGGAAGGTGCCGACGAGCGCCGCACCAACCAGGCCACCCAGAATTTCAGGCGACTCGTTGATGGCGCCCATGGCCTTGATGACGCCCAGCACCGCCGCAACGATGCCCAGCGCCGGCAGGCCCTCGGCCACCGCAACGAGCGCATTGTAGGATTTCAGCTTGTCGCGGCGGATGGTCTGAATTTCCTCATCCATCAGCGCCTCGATCTCGAACGGACGGGCATTGCCGATGATGATGATGCGGCAGTAATCGCAGATGAAGCTGGTCAGATCCTTGTTCGCCAGCACCGTCGGGTAGGACTGGAAGATCGCCGATTCCTCGGGATTGTCGATATGCGCTTCCACTTCGCTGCGCGACTTGGTGCGCAGTTCCCGCATCAGGCTGTGAAGAACGCCCAGCGTCTCCAGATAGTCCTTTTCCTTGGGAACCGAGCCCTTCAGGGCTTCGACACAGGCTTTGCCGGCGTCCTTGACCGTCGACATCGGATTGGCGACCAGAAACGTTCCGAAAGCCGCGCCGCAGATGATCACGACTTCCCAGGGCTGGAGAAGCACGTCCACATGGCCGCCCATCGCCATGTAGCCGCCAATCACGCAGCCGAGCGTTACCACGAGTCCGACAAGAATACCCATCTATACCGCCATCTTTTATAGGCCTTTTCTCCTGTGTACCCGCCGTGGCTTGCGTGAGGCTTGAATCCCGGAACGGCGTGCGGAAAGCCTCGCGCAAGATACGCAGACTAATTTGGCGCAACCGAAGATGGCGGAGGGTGCGCCTTGATCAACACGTTCACGAGCTACAACCTGATCAACCGCGACTTGTCGCGCTCGCTCGAGCGCGTCCAGTCCCAGCCAATGGTGCAGCGCGAGACGGAATATTATCAGCAGAACATCGGCCGGGTGACCTCCATCGAGGAATTCGTCAATGATGACCGCCTGTTCCGCTACGCCATGAAGGCGCACGGTCTGGAAGACATGGCCTATGCCAAGGCTTTCATGGTGAAGGTGCTTGAAGAAGGCATCAGCGACCCGGAAAGCTTCGCCAACAAGCTGACCGACAAGCGCTATATCGAGTTCGCCCGCACCTATAATTTTGCCGCCGGCGGCCCCGACACCACGAATTACAACCCGGCCCAGAAGGGCACCGTCGACAAATATCTCACGCGCGCCATCAAGAATGGCGTGCCGCCAAACGACCCGACGCTGATCGCCAGCCTCAACAACTATCTGGCGAAGATCCCCGACATCAAATCGGTCGACGATCTGATGGGCGATCAGGAGATGCTGACCTTCGCGCTCATGGCGCACGGTTTCGATGTCGAGGAAGTGATCGACCTCCGCTTCCTGCGCTCGGTGCTCGAAGGCGGGATCGACGATCCGCAAAGCCCGGCCAACCAGACCGAAGACAAACGCTACAGGGCGCTGGCCGAAGCGTTCAACTTCGCCCGCTATGGCGAGGACGCGACGACCTACAACATCGCCAACAACCTGGCCGTCGAGCGCTATATGCGCCAGACGCTCGAAGAGGATGCCGGCAAGGAAAACGAGGGCGTGCGGCTTGCGCTCTATTTCCAGCGCAAGGCCCCCGAATTCCGCTCCTACTACGAATTGCTGGCCGACAAGGCCATCGCGCAGGTGGTGCGCACCGCGCTCGGCTTTCCCCCTGCGCTGGCGCAGGCCGACATCGACAAGCAGGTCGAGATGATCAAGGAGCGCGTCGAGATCGCGGACTTCAAGGATCCCGAGAAGCTTGAGGATTTCCTGAAGCGCTTCACCACCATGTGGGAGCTGGAAAACCCCTCCGGCTCGCAGCAGACCTCCATCGCCGCGCTGTTCAGCCAGCCGGCGGAGTTCGGCATTTCCACCGACATGCTTTTCACCATTGCGCAGTTAAAGAGGTAGCAGACCAGATGCAGACCGGACTTTACGTCGCTCTTTCTTCTCAGGTCGCACTGGAAAAGCGCCTTGGAACACTGGCCGACAATGTGGCCAATGCCGGCACGGTGGGCTTTCGCGGCACATCGGTGAACTTCCGGGATCTGGTGAGCGGCGACGGGCCGGATTCCGTCTCTTTCGCCGCACCCGGCTCCCCCAACATCGATACCCATCAGGGGGGCCTGCGCGAAACCAAGAACCCGTTCGATTTCGCCGTACAGGGCGAAGCCTGGTTTGGGCTCGAAACACCGGCGGGAACCGTGGTCACGCGCGATGGCCGCTTCACCATGCGCGAGACGGGCGAACTGGTCAGCCTCGACGGGCACCCGGTGCTTGATGCCGGCGGCGCGCCGCTGCTACTCGATCCGCTGGCAGGTCCGCCGGAAGCCAGCGCCGATGGCACGCTGCGCCAGAATGGCCAGCTTGTCGGCGCGATCGGCCTTTATGAATTCGTCCCCTCACAGAACTACGCCCGCTTCGGCAATTCCGGCTTCGTTGCCGATGACGCACAGCCCGTTGTCGATCAGCCCGGCGTCGGCGTGGCGCAGGGCTTTGTGGAAGAAGCCAACGTCAATCCCGTGCAGCAGATGATGAACCTCATCGAAGTGCAGCGCACCTTCGAGCACGTGTCGGCGCTCATGAGCGATAGCGACACCGCGCTCAAGGACGCCATCAAGCTTCTGGGTGGGTGAGCATCACCGTGACAGAACTGCCCTCCTCCGCAACGCCGCCGCGGGAAACCGTGCTGACCGCCCTGGAAGAAGCCTATCGGCGGATTGCAGGCGATGCGCGTTTTCTCGTCAGCCATGGCGGCCGGGTGAGCGAGGTCTCCCCCAGCCATTACAGCGTGCGCGGCCTTTCGGAAACGGCAAGGCTTGGCGATCTCGTGTCGCGTCGCGGCCGCAATGGCGGCGCTGCCGGTGCGGGCGAAGTCGTGCGGATTGCCCGCGACGGCGTGGTGGTTGCGCCTTATGAACGGGCCGGTGAAGTCGGGCTCGGCGAAGCGGTCTTCAATCGCGGCCCCCTCAGCCTCGCCCCCGGCCCCTCATGGCGTGGCCGCGTGGTGGATGCGCTCGGACGCCCCGCAGATGGCGGCCCTGCGCCCGCCGGCGGACCGGTCACCACGGGCCAGGCCCCCGTCACACCGCCCGCCATGCAGCGCCAGCGGGTTTCGGAAGGTTTCCGCACGGGCGTGCGCGTGATCGACATTTTCACACCGCTCTGCCACGGGCAGCGGCTCGGTGTCTTCGCCGGTTCCGGCGTCGGCAAATCGACGCTCCTTTCCATGCTGGCGAATGCCGACGCATTCGACACGGTGGTGATCGCGCTCGTTGGCGAGCGTGGCCGCGAAGTGCGCGAGTTCCTCGAAGACACGATTGGCCCGCAGGGCATGGCGAAATCCGTGGCAGTGGTCGCCACCAGCGACGAAAGCGCCATGATGCGCCGCCGTGCGCCGGACACGGCCATGAGCATCGCCGAATATTTCCGCGACCGTGGCGACCGGGTTCTGCTCATCGTGGATTCCATCACGCGCTTTGCCCACGCCCTGCGTGAGGTCTCCATCGGAGCCGGCGAACCGCCGGTCGCGCGCGGCTACCCGGCCTCGGTCTTCACCGAACTCCCCCGCCTTCTGGAACGCGCCGGCCCCGGCGAGACGGGAAGCGGCTCCATCACGGCCATCCTGTCGGTGCTGGTCGATGGCGACGATCACAATGACCCGGTGGCCGATGCGGTGCGCGGCATTCTCGACGGTCACGTGGTGCTCGACCGCGCGATTGCCGAACAGGGGCGCTTTCCACCCGTCAATCCGCTGGCCTCGATCTCGCGTCTTGCGGACCGGGCCTGGACCCCGGACGAAAAGCGCCTCGTCACACGGCTGCGCGCCATGATCGCCCGCTTCGAGGACACACGCGACATCCGCCTGCTCGGCGCTTATCAGCCCGGTCATGACCCCGAGCTCGATCAGGCCGTGCGGCAGATCCCGCTCATCTACGACGCCCTCACGCAGTCGCCGAACGATCAACGCTCCGCCGATCCCTTCACGGATCTGGCGATGAAACTGAAAGCCGGGGAGCCGGTACAATGACAATCAGACTGGCAAGTCTCGAACTTCCGGACGGGCGGCGAACGGAGCCCAACCCGACCGCAGCAGACCCCATGCCCGAGCCCCCGCAAGCGGCAAAGGCAGCGCCACGGCGCAGGTCCGGTTTCCTGCCCCGGCGCATACCAAAGCCCGGCATGCTGCACACGCCGAGCAGCAGCCGCAGCGACTGGATGATCATGCTGGGCGGGATCGGCCTCGCCGCCGTCTGCGCCATGTTCCCCTGGTACATCTTCTTCAACCAGGAACAGTTCGGCGTGCGCCCGATGACCTTTGCCGGACGTCCCACGCCGGAAGGCCCATCGCGCGACGCCCTGCCCGCACTCATTGGCGCGCGTCTGCCCACCAACATGATCCCGCTGCCGCAGGTGGATTACACCGCCACCGGCACCGTGGACCGTGGACCGGCGGCGGTGCTCGAGGATCAGCCCTTCCCCGGAGACGAGCCTGGCTTTCGCCTGGTTCACGTGGTCGGCGGCCGCGCCATGATCGAAGACGAAGATGGATACTGGATGCTCCAGCGCGGTTCGCGTCTGCCCGATGGCAGCCGCATCTCCCGTATCCAGTGGAAGAATGGCCACTGGGAAGTGATCACCTCACGCGAACTCGTCATCACTCTTTCCGCCGACGCCGGCAACGGCACGTAAGGCCCGCACAAGACTGGCTGCCTAAAGTGCCGGAAGACATGTTCGCATAGACCGAGAGACTTGCCAGATGCAGCCCGTCAATCTGTTCGACCTCGCCACACAGCAGGCCAAATGGCTGTCCGTGCGTCAGACGACGGTGGCCAGCAACGTCGCCAACATCAACACGGCCGGCTACAAGGCGCTGGAAGTGGAGCCGTTCGAAAACGTTCTGAACGGCACGCGGGTGGCGCTCCGGAACACCAATCCGAACCATCTGCAGTTTGGCGCAACGAATGCCTCCTTCTCCGTGACCAGCAAGGATGACCCGGCAGTCCTGCCATCGGAAAACACGGTGAACATGGAAGACGAGCTGTCCAATGCCGGCGAGGTGCGCCGCTCGTTCGAGCTCAACACCGCCATCGTCAAGGCGTTTCACCGCATGCTCATGACCACGTCGAGGGGGTAAATCTTGGATCCGCTTTCCGCTTCCCTGAAAGTCGCCGCATCCGGCCTGCAAGCGCAGTCCGAACGCATGCAGGTGGTTTCGGAAAACCTGGCGAACGCCAAGTCCACCAGTGACGTCCCCGGGGGCGATCCCTATCGCCGCAAGACGATCAGCTTCGTCGCGGAACTCGACCGCAATATCGGCGGCAGCGTCGTCGAGGTCGGCTCGGTCGCCCGCGACCCGTCCGATTTCACGTTGCAGTTCGACCCCGGCCATGAGGCGGCGGACGAGCGCGGCTACGTGAAGATGCCGAATGTGAACGTGCTGATCGAAATGGCCGACATGCGCGAGGCCAATCGCGGTTACGAAGCGAACCTGCAGGTCATCAAGCAGGCGCGCGAACTCATTTCCATGACCATTGATTTGATGCGGAGCCAGTCATGATCCCTCCAGTCGGCAGCATTGCCCCTTCGACCCTGACCGAGACCACGGGCCTTCAGCCCACCCGCCAGATGCCCGTATCCGAAACCGGCGAGGCTTTCTCCGCCATGCTCGGTGAGGCAGCGGCCAGCACGGTTGCCAAGCTCAACCATGCCGAAGGCGTTTCGCTCAAGGCGCTGCAGGGCGAGGCCGACACCCGCGAAGTGGTGGATGCCGTGATGAGCGCCGAACAGGCGCTGCAGGCCTCCATCGCCGTGCGCGACAAGCTCGTCACCGCCTATCTCGACATCAGCCGCATGGCCATCTGAGGAGCCTGATCCATGAAAGCCCTTTCGATCGCCGCAACCGGCATGAGCGCCCAGCAGCTCAACCTCGAAGTCATCGCGAACAACATCGCCAACATCAACACGACGGGCTTCAAGCGCGCCCGCGCCGAGTTCTCGGATCTGCTTTACCAGACCGAGCGCATGCAGGGCGTGCCGAGCCGCGCCAATCAGGCCATCGTGCCGGAAGGCGCGAATGTCGGTCTTGGCGTGAAGGCCGCAGCCGTGCGCAACCTCCACATTCAGGGCCCGATGAACAACACGGGCAACAAGCTCGACGTGGCGCTGGTCGGCAAGGGCTGGTTCGAGATCGAAGGCACCGATGGCGAGCCGCTCTACACACGCGCCGGCTCCTTCAACACCAATGCCACGGGCCAGCTCGTGACCACGCAGGGCTACAACGTCAATCCGGCCATCATCGTGCCGGAGGACGCCATCGAGATCGTGATCAACAAGACCGGCCAGGTCTTCGCCCGTCTCGACGGACAGGCCGACCTTCAGGATCTCGGCCAGCTCACGCTCGCCAATTTCGCCAATGAAGCGGGTCTCGACCCGATCGGCGACAATCTCTTCCGCGAGACGCCGGCATCCGGCGAGGCCATTCAGGGCGTGCCGGGCGATCCGGGCTTCGCCGTCATCGAACAGGGTTATCTCGAAGGCTCCAACGTGGACCCGGTGAAGGAAATCACCGAACTGATCTCCGCGCAGCGCGCCTATGAGATGAACTCCAAGGTCATCCGCGCGGCCGATGAAATGGCCGCAACCGTCACCCAGTCGATCCGGTAGGTTCGCATGATACGGCACAACCCCATCCCCGCGCTTTTCCTCGCACTGGCAAGTCTCTTCGCCACGGGCCTTTCGGCTGTGGCGCAGGAGCAGGCGGTTGTGTCCACCCGCGTCATCTATCCCGGCGAGACGATCTCCGTCGATGCGCTCAACGAGGTGATGCTGCGCCGCCCGCCGCGCGGCAACACCGCCGTTGCCCGCATGCTGGAAGACATTGACGGCAAGGTCGCCCGGCGCACCCTGCTGCCGGGCCGGCTCATTCCCATCAGCTATGTCCGTGAGGCCTATCTGGTGGAAACGGGCAGCCCCGTCACCGTCACCTTCAATGAAGGCGCGCTCTCCATCTCGCTGCGCGCCGTGCCGCTTGAGCACGGTGCAGCCGGCGACATGATCCGCCTGCGCAATATCGAAAGCGGCCGCACCTTCACCGGTGTGGTCCTCGCTGACGGAACCGTCGAGGTCGGCGCCATATGATTTCCCGTCTCCTTTTCGCAGTGATGATGAGCGTCACGCTGGCCCTCCCGGCCGGCGCGGCTTCGCGCATCAAGGACATCGCCGTCTTGCAGGCCGCGCGCGACAACCAGCTTGTCGGCTACGGTCTGGTGATCGGCCTTCAGGGCAGCGGCGACAGCCTGCGCAACTCGCCCTTCACCGAACAGTCCATGCGCGCCATGCTCGAAAATCTCGGCATCGCGTCCGAAGGCGTGCGCTCGCGCGCCAAGAACGTCGCCGCCGTCATCATCACGGCAAACCTGCCGCCCTTCGTTCAGTCGGGCGCACGCATCGACGTCAACGTCTCTTCGCTGGGCGACGCCACATCGCTTGCCGGCGGCACGCTGGTCATGACGCCGCTGCGCGCTGCCGATGGCGAGATCTACGCCGTGGCGCAGGGCTCCGTCATCGTTTCCGGCTTCAATGCGCAGGGCCAGGCCGAAACGCTGACCCAGGGCGTGCCCACATCCGGACGCGTGCCCAGCGGCGCAATCATCGAGCGCAAGGTCGAGGCCTCCATGTCCGACAGCGCAACGCTGGTGCTTCAACTGCGCAATGCCGATTTCTCGACCGCCGTGCGTGTTGCCGACGCCATCAACTCCTACACCGGCCCGCGTTTCGGCGCGCAACTCGCCAAGGAAGAAGACGCGCGCACCATCCGCATTCGCCGGCCCAAGGGCGTTTCCTACGCCCGTTTCTACGCCGAGATCGAAAACCTGATGGTCGAATCCGACGGACCGGCCCGCGTCGTGGTGGATGAGCGCAGCGGCACCGTGGTCATCGGCAATGATGTGCGCATCTCCCGCGTCGCCATCAGCCATGGCGCGCTCACCGTGCGCATCACAGAAACGCCGCGCGTGGTTCAGCCCGAACCCTTCTCGCGCGGCCAGACGGCTGTCGAGCCGTTCACCGAAATCGAAGCCACCCAGCCCGACGCCAGAGTTGCGGTGCTGGACGGCCCCAACCTGCAAACCCTCGTTTCCGGCCTCAACCGGCTGGGCGTGAAGCCCGATGGCATCATCGCCATCCTTCAGGGCATCAAGTCCGCTGGCGCGTTGCAGGCCGAACTCGTGCTGCAATAGGTGCGCCGCATGTCTCGCAGGAACCCATTGAAGAAATTCGCAACGGGCGCTTTCGCCGGCGTTCTCCTTGCCGCGCAGCTTGCGCCGCTGCACGCGCTGGCAGCAGAAAATCCCGCCACCATGAAGCCCGCCGAAGTGGAACGCTTCTGCGCCAACATCGCCGATGCGGCGCGCGACCGCCGTTACGCCCTTCAGGCCATGGAGCTGGAAAAGCTCAAGGGCGAAGTGGACGAACGCATCGAGGCTCTTGAGCAGAAGCGGGCCGACTACGAAGGCTGGCTCCAGCGCCGCAACATCTTTCTGGCGCAGGCCGAGGCAGGCATTGTCGAGATCTATTCGTCCATGCGGCCCGACGCCGCCGCAGAACGACTGGCGGAAGTGCGCGTCGAACTCGCCGCCGCCATCCTGATGAAGCTCGAGCCACGCACGGCCGGCATCATCCTCAATGAAATGAACAGCAAGTCCGCAGCGACGCTGACGACCATCATCGCCAGCGCCGCGCGGCCGGAGGACCCGTCATGACGTTCCGGCCCCTACTCATTCTGCCGCTGGCGCTGGTCGCCGGCTGCTCGCAGTCGATGAAGGAAATCGGCAAGGAACCGGCCATGACCCAGGTCGGCGCGACCATCGACCCGGAAGTCATGGCCGCCTACAATTATCCAAAACGCCCGGCCCCGGCCCTCACGCGCTATTCGCTGTGGGACGACAAGCAGAGCCGGCTCTTCACCGATGCCCGCGCGCTCAATGTGGGCGACATCCTGACGGTCGAAATCTCGATCAACGACAAGGCGCGTTTCAAGAATGAGTCGGAGCGCTCCCGCGACGCCTCGCGCAGCCTTGGCCTGTCCGGCTCCTATTCAGTGGGCGGTGCCGGTTCTTCGGCAGCAGCCGAAGGGCAGATCGGTTCGGGCACCTCCACGACCGGCGGCGGCCAGACGGAGCGTTCGGAAAACATCCGCCTGCTCGTTGCAGCCGTCGTCACGCAGGTTCTGTCCAACGGCAATCTGCGCATCCGGGGCACGCAGGAAGTGCGCGTCAATGCGGAACTGCGCATTCTCACCATCGAGGGCATCGTGCGGCCGAGCGACATCAACCCGCAGAACATGATCTCTTACGAACGCATCGCCGAAGCGCGCATCTCCTATGGCGGGCGCGGACGGATCAGCGAGGTTCAGCAGCCGCCCTACGGCCAGCAGTTCCTCGATCAGGTGCTTCCCTTCTAACCCGCCGCTGGAGCCTCAACACGCATGGCGCTGCTCGAACAACAACCACCGGAAAGCAAGGGACCATCCCTCGTCGTCCAGCTGGCCATCCTGCTGGTCATGTCGGCGCTTGCCGGTGGCGCTGCCTGGTTCGCCGGCAGCTATCTGGAAAGCAGGACCGCCGTCGAGGAAAGCGGCACGGCGGAGAGTGAAGACGCAGCGCACGGCAATGCCGGCAGTGAACAGGCTGCCGTTCCCGGTCCCGTTGGCGTCTACACGATCGAGCCGATCACCACCAATCTCGCCGAGCCCAGCGAAATCTGGGTGCGTGCGGAAATGGCGCTGGTCTTCGAGGGCGAACCCGACCCGGTTATTGCCGAGGCCGTCCATCAGGATCTCTTTGCCTATTTGCGCACGATCAAGCTGCGCCAGGTGGAAACGGCCAGCGGCTTCCAGCATCTGCGCTCCGATCTGGAAGAACGCGCCAGAGTTCGCAGCGACGGCGCCGTCAAGCAGATCCTATTCAGGGCGCTGTTGTTCGAATGAAACGTTTATTCCTGACCCTTGCCGCCGTGCTTGCGCCCTCCGCAGCGGCGGCGCAGTCCATCGATCTTGGCGCGCTGACCGGCGCGGACGGATCGACCATCGGCACGATCATCCAGCTTTTCGGCCTGTTGACGGTTCTCTCTGTCGCGCCCGGCATCCTGATCATGGTCACGAGCTTCACCCGCTTTGTGATTGCCTTCTCGATCCTGCGCGCCGGCATGGGCCTGCCGACCACACCGGCCAACCTGATCCTGATCAGCCTTTCGCTGTTCATGACCTTCTATGTGATGGCCCCCACATTCGACCGGGCCTGGGCGGACGGCATCCGGCCGTTGATGAACAACGAGATCAGCGAACAGGACGCGGTGCAGCGCATCACGGAGCCGTTCCGTGGCTTCATGGTCAACAATGTGCGCGAAAAGGATTTCGCCCTCTTTGCCGATCTCGCCGCAGAACGCGGCAATGTCGACATCGACGTAACGGTCGAAAGCGCCGATCTGCGCGTGCTGGTGCCCGCCTTCATGATCTCTGAAATCCGGCGCGGTTTCGAGATCGGCTTCCTGATCGTGCTGCCATTCCTGGTGATCGATCTGATCGTTGCTACCATAACCATGTCGATGGGCATGATGATGCTGCCACCAACCGTCGTCTCGCTGCCGTTCAAGATACTTTTCTTCGTCCTGATAGACGGGTGGAACTTGCTCGTGGGCAGTCTCGTCCGGTCATTTGTTTAGGGCTTTGATCCAGCAGTGCGGGGCGGCGTGATCCGCACTGCCTGAAGAGCCGACAAAAATTTTCCAGACTCTTCCAAATTAACTTTCCCGGTTATCCTTTTGGTAGGAAATCGCCGCCATAAATGCTCGTGCATGGCGGACAGATCCTGCAACGGGATCAAGGGCATGATGCCACTCCGTCAAACCGGTCAGCCCGGTATGTCCCTCGTTTATTTTGTATTTCAGGGGCGTTTATCCCATGTCTAGTCTTATGACCAATGCGTCGGCAATGACCGCGCTGCAGACCCTCAACACCATCTCCAAGAACATGGCTACCACCCAGTCCCGCATTTCGACGGGCCTGCGCGTTGGTGAAGCTGCCGACAACGCAGCTTACTGGTCGATCGCGACTTCGATGAAGTCCGACAACAAGGCCCTGTCCAGCGTTCAGGATGCTCTGGGTCTCGGTGCCGGTAAAGTCGACACGGCTTACACGGGTATCAACGAAGTCATCGACACCGTCGACAAGATCAAGCAGAAGCTTGTCACGGCACGCGGCGCTTCGCAGGAAGACCAGCAGAAGATCCAGGGCGAAATCAATTCGCTTCAGGAGCACATCACGTCGGTCGTCGGCAACTCCAACTATGCCGGCTCCAACATCATCCAGGACAACGCCGATGTTAACATCGTCGCTTCCTACAACCGCACCGGCACGACCGTCTCCATCGACGAAGTCACGCTGACGGGCGCAGAAGTTCTGGTGCTCGACACGGCCGGCACCGCCGGTACTGCAGCAAGCGTTGTTGCCACCGCTCTGTTCGACGCTTCCGGCGGCCAGGTTGCCGACACGGCAGTCGACACGGCTCTTGGAACCGTCGAGACGGCTCTTGCCGCCCTCGCCGACCAGGCAGCAGAGCTCGGCGCCGCCAAGTCGCGCGTCGATCTGCAGAAAGACTTCGTTGGCAAGCTCTCCGACGCCATCGAGCGCGGTGTTGGCCAGCTGGTCGATGCAGACATGAACGAAGAGTCGGCCCGTCTGTCGGCCCTGCAGGTTCAGCAGCAGCTGGGCATTCAGGCGCTGTCGATCGCCAACTCCAACTCGCAGAACATCCTGTCGCTGTTCCGCTAATGGATTGATCCCGGTGCTCACGCACCGGCATCTTTCGCAAGACCCGCGGGCCGTTCGCAAGAACGGCCCGTTTCTTGTTGGCCTGTTCCATAACAGTTAACCTGCGTTAACAGCCTGTTAACCATGTGTGCCTACCTATTGTTAACCATACCCGGCGTCATCGCATGGCGCTGATCGGGGGCGGCTGAACAAAGGGGTGATCACGTGGCCAGCATCATGACCAACACATCTGCAATGGTTGCATTGCAGAGCCTGAAAATGACCAACAAGTCCATGGACGTGGTTCAGGGCCGCATTTCCACCGGTTATCGCGTCGCCGAGGCAAGCGACAATGCCGCCTACTGGTCGATTGCAACGACCATGCGCTCCGACAACAAGGCGTTATCCGCCGTGCAGGATGCACTCGGTCTGGGCGCGGGCAAGGTCGACACCTCCTACACCGCCATGAACAACGTGCTGGAAGCCGTCGACGCCATCAAGTCGAAGCTGGTCACCGCACGCGGCGCAAGCGCCGAGAACCAGGGCAAGATCCAGGCTGAAATCAGCATCCTGCTTGACCACATCAAGAGCGCCGCCACGGGCGCAAGCTATGCCGGCACCAACATTCTGGCGACCGACGACACCGGCGACATGGAAGTGGTTTCCGCCTACAACCGCTCCTCCGCAGGCGCTGTCACCGTTGGCACCATCAAGATCGACATCGGCAGCGTCAAGCTGTTCGCTGCCGGCGGTCTGCCCGGCGGTCTGGCTGACGACATCATGGTGATCGATATCGTCGCCAACGGCACGGACGCCGACATTGACGGTTACCTGACCGATATCGAAACCGCCCTGTCGGGAATGTCCAATGCCGCAGCCGATCTCGGCGCGGCGAAGACCCGTCTCGACCTGCAGAAAGACTTCGTCTCCAACCTGATGGATTCCATCGAGCGCGGTGTCGGACAGCTTGTCGATGCCGACATGAACGAGGAATCCACGCGCCTGCAGGCCCTTCAGGTTCAGCAGCAGCTCGGCATTCAGGCCCTGTCGATCGCCAACCAGAACGCCCAGAGCATTCTCGCGCTGTTCAAGTAAGACACCGCACCGCACATCCCGGTATTCTTTCCAATGGGGCCGCGAAACGGCCCCATTTCATTTTCGCACAAGCTTCGGCGTCTACTCTCCCATCAGAATTCGTATGGGAGCATTGGGCGTTGCCTGAGCAGATTCAGACCGTTGTCGCTAACCTGAAAAGCCTCGGCCCCCGCCGGCTCGCCCTTCTGGGCGGCATGCTGGCGCTGGTCATGGCCGTCGTTGTCGCAGGCGCGGCCTATCTCAACAAACCCGCCTACGAAACGCTCTATGTCGGGCTCGACCGGTCCGACGTGAACCAGATCGGTCTGGTGCTTGGCGAAGCCGGTATCGGCTTCGACGTGGTGTCGGACGGCACCGCTGTTCTGGTTCCCGCCGGCAAGACCGCGCAGGCGCGCATGCTCCTCGCCGAAAAAGGCCTGCCCAGCAGCACCAATGCCGGTTACGAACTTTTTGACAATGTCGGCTCGCTTGGCCTGACCACCTTCATGCAGCAGGTCACGCGAGTGCGCGCGCTGGAGGGAGAAATCGCCCGCACCATCCAGTCACTGACCGGCATCAAGGCCGCCCGCGTCCACATCGTCATGCAGGAGCGCGGCACGTTCCGCACCGAAGAACGCCAGCCCTCCGCATCCGTCGTCATCCGCGCTTCCAGCCTCGACGCCACCAACGCGGCATCCTCGATCCGCTATCTGGTGGCCGCCGCCGTGCCGGGGCTCGACGCGGAAAAGGTAACCATTCTCGATTCCACCGGCACGCTGCTCGCTTCCGGCGACGATCTGTCAAACAGCACCGCACAGCGCTCCATCGGCGTTGAACGCACCGTGGAAAACCAGATCGAACAGAACATCCGCCGCGCGCTCTCCCCCTATCTCGGACCGGACAATTTCCGCGCCAGCGTGAAGGCCGACGTCAACACGGACGCGCGCCAGATCGAAGAAGTCATCTTCGATCCCGATTCCCGCGTCGAGCGCTCGGTTCAGGTGGTGCGCTCCAGCGACAGCGCCAACCGCGAAACAGCGATCCAGCCCACCTCCGTCGCCCAGAACCTGCCCGAAGACGAGGCCGCCGCAAGTGCCGGACCGAAATCGTCCGAGGAGAGCGAGCGCCGCGAGGAAACCACCAATTACGAGCTGAACACCAAGCGCATCGCCACCACCAGCAACGGCTACAGCGTCGACAAGATGTCCATCGCCGTCGTGGTCAATCAGGCGCGCATCATGGACATTCTCGGGCCGAACGCGACCCCTGACCAGATCAATGCGCGCATCGCCGACATCCAGAAAGTCGTCGCTTCGGCGACCGGCTTCAATGAAACGCGCGGCGACGTGATCAACGTTTCCTCCGTCGAGTTCATCGATGGTCTGGATGGCGTACCGGTCGCCGAACCCGGCATCATCGACGCCGTCGGCCAGCACACCGGCACACTCATCAATGCAGCCGCCTTCATTCTGGTCGCCTTCCTCGTCACCTGGTTCGGCCTGAAGCCGCTCGGCGCAAACCTGATGCGCCCGGCAATCGCACAGGGGCCTGCCGATGAAGAGATGCAGCGTTCGCTGCCCAACCCGGAAGAAGAGCAGGCCCGCCTCACCGATGGCGGCTACTCGGAGACCGAGTTCGAGGAAGACGACACATATGGCACGCATCGCCTGAAAATCCGTCCCGCACCGCAGGAGCGTCTGGCCCGCATGGTCGACCTCAATGAGGAGCGCACCGCGCACATTCTGCGCAAGTGGGCACGCGTTGAGGCGGAGGCGAGCTGATGCCCCCCGCCCTCTCGCTGTTCGACGTTCTGCCGGATTTCGGCGCGCCAACGCCGCCGCCTCCTCCCGGCGACCATGCAGCGGATCACGGTTTCAACCCGCTCTCCCAACCGGACGAGCAGCCGGCCGCAGCGACAGATCCCGTCCGCCCGCTCCAGACCCAGACGGACGAACTCATTGCGGCCGCACAGATTGCACTGGCGGAGCGTCTTTCGCGTGAACATGCCGAGGCCATGGAGCAGGAGCGCCAGCGCCATGCCGACGAGCTGGACGCACTGCGCGCCCAGCTTGGCGAGGCTGCCGGCCAGACCATCACCCAGCACTTCACCGTTCTGGAAAATCAGGTGGTCGAGCTCGCCACGCAGGCAACCGCGCGCATGCTTGGTTCGGTTCTCACCGAGGATCTGCAAAAACGCTCCATCGCCGAGCTGGAGCGCGTCGTGCGCAGCGCCATCGATGATCGTGAAGCGCTGCGCATTCGCGTCAGCGGCTCGCCGGCGCTCTGGGAGGCGCTGAAAGCCGGGCTCGGCGAAAAGGCCAGCCACGTGGATTTCGCCGAAGCGCCGGGCTTCGACATAAGCGTCACAATCGATGAAGAGCTGTTTGAAACGCGGCTCACCGAGTGGTCGGAAACACTGGCAGGATTGATCTCATGAGTTTGGCCGAGAACGAGGATCGGGCATCCGAGATCATCATCGTTCGCCGTGGCGGCGGCGGCGAGGACGAGGGCCATCATGGCGGTGCATGGAAGATCGCTTTTGCGGATTTCATGACCGCCATGATGTGCTTCTTCCTGGTCATGTGGCTCATCAACGCTACGGATGACGACACCAAGACCGCGCTTGCCAGCTATTTCAATCCCGTCAAGCTGATCGACCAGAGCACCAACAGCAAGGGTCTGGAAAGTCTGGACGGCGATCCGGCTGATCCCGCACCGGAGGATGTCGAGGTCGATGCGCCCGGCGCACCCTCGCAGGATCACGACCAGACCTCCGGCCCGATGAGCTTTGAAAGCGCCGTCGGCACCTCCGACACGCGCGAACTCTCCGACGAAAACCTTTTCTCCGATCCCTATGCCGTTCTGGCCGAGATCGCGTCGAACACCGACACCATGCAGAACGTGTCGACCAAGGGCGAAGGCGGCGCGCAGAATGCAGGCCCGTCATCGGGCGCGTCGGGTGGTGAATCCTACCGCGACCCGTTTGCGCCCGATTTCTGGTCGCAGCAGGTTGCCCGTCCCGGCATCGGCGTTCAGGGCGATCCCGACGATGTGCGCGAGAATGCGGCCGGCAGCGATGTCGATCTGCCCACGAATGGCAAGAATGCGCCTCCAACCGTCGCCCGCGAAGCGCCGAAGGAGGGCGACGGCAACGCCATCGCCCTGACGCCCGTTCCAGACGTCCAGCCCCTCAAGCCGGAAGAAATGGCAGAGGCCGAACCGGTCGAGGCCGTGCCGCCCGTCGCACCACAGGCAGACGCGACCGCCGAGGCTGAAACCGCTGCACCCGGAGAAACGCCGGGCGAGCGCGGCCAGAAGCTCGCCGACCAGATCCGCGAGCAGCTTGCACAGCAGTTTGCCGGCAGCCCTCTGGAAGGCTCTATCTCGGTCGTCGCCACCGATGAAGGCGTGCTTGTCTCCATCACCGACGATCTGGAAAACGGCATGTTCCCGGTCGGCTCCGCCGTGCCGCAGCGCGATCTTGTGCTCGCCATGGACAAGATCGGCCAGACCCTCTCCGATCAGTCGGGCAATGTCAGCGTGCGCGGCCATACGGATGGGCGTCCCTTCCGCAGCGAAACCTATGACAACTGGCGTCTTTCCAGCGCCCGCGCGCAGGCAGCCTATTACATGCTGGTTCGCGGCGGTCTCGACGAGCAGCGCATCGAACAGGTCGCCGGCTTTGCCGACCGCAAGCTGAAAGTGCCCGAAGACCCCTATGCGGCCGCCAATCGCCGCATCGAAATCCTGCTGGAAGTGCCGCAATGAGAGTGATTGCGAAACTGGCCGCTGTCCTGGTGGCGGGCATGTTTCTCGACAACAGCGCCCAGGCAGCGTCCATGCAGCCCTATCAGATGGTGCGCTCGCTCCAGCGCGTGCAGGACCGCATCGCCGATGGCGATCACGCTGCACTTCCCATGCAGCAGAAGCTTCTGGGCATCATCGACGGCCGCATGAGAAATGCCACGCCGGAGGATTTCGAAGACGAGCGAAACCTCCAGGCGCTGCTCATCTACGGCCTGAGCGGCGGCAATCCGAAAACGCTCGAACTGCTTTTCTCCAGGCTCACGCTTGAGGGCAAGAAGGCCGAACTCGGTCAGGCCATCGTGCATTACGCCCTTGGCGACTACGCATCGGCCCGCGCCACATTGCAGACGCTCGATCCGAAAACGCTGCCGCCGGAAGTCGGCCCCTCGGTCGCGCTTGTCAGCGCAACGGTCACGGCGCGGGACAATACCCTGTTCGCCGTGAAGATGCTCGATCAGGCGAGGCTGTTAAGCCCCGGCACGCTCATCGAGGAGGCAGCCCTGCGCCGCAGCATTCCGCTGGCCGCAGCACTTAACGATACCGAACGCCTCTCGCGCGCATCCGAGCAATATGTCCGGCGCTATCTGCGCTCGCCCTATGCGACCCAGTTCGTCGACACGTTCGTGGCCGCCGTGGTGGAGCTGCACGACACGGTGGACCCGACCATGGTCGATGAAGTCACCGCACAGATGTCCGACGAGCAGGCGCGCATCGTCTATCTGCGCCTCGCCCGCAAGAGCGCCATCGAGGGCTACGACCGGCTTCTCTCCTTCGCCGCCATGAAGGCCATGTCCTATAGCCAGACGACTGAAGGTGAGAGCGATCCGCGCGCCGTTCTCTATGCCAACATGGCGTCGGTCACCTCCGACAATGTCGACGAGGTGCTCGACGCTCTGAACGGTCTGGACGCAGAACGCCTCTCGGCCCCCGACCGTGAATTGCTGGACGCAGCCAAAACCATCGCCAAGGCGGTTCTCGATGAGCCCCGCCACACCTCGGCCGTGTCCGAAGAGCCGGCACCCACGCCAGCACCTGCCGCCGTGCCCGTCGTCACACCTGCCGCGGCGCCCGTCGCCGTACAACCGGAGCCGCAGAACGACCCGCTTCTGCCGGACATCATTCCCGACGCCGATCTCATCCCGGACCTCGTGGAGACGCAGCCGGAGAGCGCGCCGCAGGAGCCTGTGGAGGCCGCATTCCCGGGCGACCCGATCAACGAAGCCGCCGACGCCTACATGCTGGAAATGCGCAGCAAGCTCGATGACATCGACGCGCTGCTTGAGAAGGAAACCGGTCAATGAACGCTGCCATCAGTCGCGGACTGCCCGCTGCCGCACAGGCACTCGATTCAGCACCGAACAAGCGCGCCAACGGCGCTGCTGACGAAGCCGGGTTCGAAGAAGCCCTGCAGGAAAGCGCGGCCAAGAAAACCAAATCCGCGCCCGGTGAGGAAACGCCGGGCGAAGACAGCGCATGGCGTCCCATCCGCTGGACCCTGCCCCACCAGATGGACACGCAGGAAACCGAGACTGCAGAGGGCGACGCCAGTGCGGCCGACCCTGCCCTTACTGACCCTGCCCTTCCGGCCAATCCGGCTCAGGCGACCGAAACGCCTGCCGCGCCGCCGACAGCCGCCACACCAGCCAAAGCAGACCATGCCGCCATCCCGGCGAATGCCGATGCAGAAACCACCGGGGAGCAGGCGAACACCGCCGGCAAAAGCGGAACGACCCCGGCACAGCCCGAACTGCCCGCAAATGCCGCAGCAGCAGCACAGACGGCAGGCGCTTCGCAGGCAGCCGCCGCACAGCCCGCGCCACAGGCAGGCGACCGTGCGCGCGAACGCTCCGCTCCTGCATCCGCGTTAAACCAGCCCGCGCGCGCCCTGCCGGAAGCGGCCAGCGCAACCGCAAAGGCCCATGCAGCACTTGGCGAAAAGGCCGTTTCCCGGACGCCGGAAGAACAGCCGGTCCAGACCGGCAGAGGCGAAAACCAGACGCGCGGCGGCGGCGAGACGCTGTTGCGCGATGGCCCGCAGCAACAGCAGCAGCCCCAGCCCGAAATCCGCGTTGTCTCGATCCAGCGCGCGCCTGCACCGGCAGCGAGCAGCGAACAGGCTGCAGCCACCCAGCGCGCCGCAGCCGGTGAAGCCGCACATCTGCAAACCACGCAGCAGGGTGAAGCCGGCCGCATGGTCCAGACCCTGAAGATCCAGCTTCAGCCGGCAGAGCTTGGCCTTGTCACGGCGCGCCTGCGCATTGTCGCCGATCAGCTGACCGTCGACCTGCAGGTGGAGAACGCGGAAGCCCGCCATCGCCTCAGCACCGACAGCGAGAGCATCGTCAAGGCGCTGCGCTCGCTCGGCTATGACATCGACCGCGTGACCGTGCAGCAATCCGCACCCGGAGGCCAGAGCAACACCGCCACCGGCGGCAACGCGCGCGATGGCAGTTTCCAGTCCATGAACGGTCAGAACGATGGCGACCTTTCGCGCGGAGGCAATGGCGAACGCTCCTCACGCGAGCAATCGGGCCGTGACGGACGACAGACGCAGGATGGCGGCGATGCGGCGAATAACGGCCTTTATATTTAGCCTCGCAGCTCTCACCGCAGGCGCTCAGGCCGCGACCAATGCCTGCGAAAGCGAAATCCTGCGCGCCGCCGAACGCTACCATGTTCCGCCTGGCATTCTTTACGCCGTCGGCCTCACCGAGACCGGCGTGAAGGGCAGCCTCCAGCCCCACGCACTCAACATCGAAGGCAAGGCCGTGTTCGCCCGTAGCACCAGTGAGGCGATCCGCACCTTCGAGAAGGCGCGCAGGGAAGGCAGAAAGCTGATCGATCTGGGCTGCATGCAGATCAACCACCACTACCATGGCGATCAATTCAGGAATCTGAACGCCATGCTCGACCCTCGCCAGAATGTCGATTACGCAGCCCGTTTCCTTGTCCAGCTGAAGAAGCGTCACGGTTCCTGGTCAATGGCGGTGGCCCGCTATCATGCCGGGCCGAATAACGATCCGGCACAGAAACGCTATGTCTGCCGCGTCATCACAAACATGGTCGCGACCGGCTTCGGAGCGTGGACGCCAGAGGCACGCAGTTTCTGCAACCCATAATTGAATCTACTGGACAGCAATTCCGGAAGCCGGACCGCTCTCCGGACTCCCCATTATTGACTCCTGAGAATTCATAGTTGTGCGCGATTCGCCCGACCAGTTACCACTTGACACATTAGTTGATTCGGAGGGCGGGCCGGTGATTGTGGTGATAGACGAGCGTGAGCTGGTGACGGAAGGTTACCACTCACTTTTCAATCGAGAAGGGGTGGCGAGCGCGGGTTTCGCGCCGCAGGAATTCGGCGAATGGGTCGAAACCGTTGCAGATGATGAGTTGAAGGCCGTCAGCGCTTTTCTTCTCGGTCAGTGCGACGAAGGCGACATCCGCGCCCAGCGCATCCGCGAACGTTCGGCAGCACCGCTGATCGCGCTCAGCGAGCGCAATTCGCTTGATGACACGCTGCGCATGTTTGAATGGGGCGTCGATGATGTCGTGCGCAAGCCCGTTCACATCCGCGAAATCCTGGCGCGCATCACGGCCATTCGCCGCCGCGCCCAGCAGGATACGGCAACCTTCACCGAAATCGGCGCCATGCGCATCTATTTCGACGGGCGCGACCCGGAAGTGTCCGGCGAGCCCCTTCCCCTGCCGCGCCGTGAGCGCCGCATTCTGGAATATCTGGCCGGCAACCCGACACGCCGCGTGACCAAGACCCAGATCTTCAACGCCATCTACGGCATTTTCGACGAAGATGTCGAAGAGAACGTCGTGGAAAGCCACATCAGCAAGCTGCGCAAGAAACTGCGCCAGAAGCTCGGCTTCGATCCCATCGATTCCAAGCGGTACCTCGGTTACAGGCTGGCGGACGGATAATCCGCCAGTTTTCTTCCTCAAAACGCGCCACCACCAGTTTCACGCAAGTCACATCCCCTACCGTGATTGCAATCGGCGTAGACTACGAGGAGACTTCCGATGGGCCTTTACGGCATGATGCGTACCGGCGTTTCCGGCATGGCGGCACAATCCAACCGGTTGTCCACCGTTGCCGACAACATCGCCAATTCCAGCACCAATGGGTACAAGCGCGCGAAGGCTGAATTCTCCTCGCTCGTCCTGCCATCGTCCGGCGGGTCCTACAATTCGGGCGGCGTCACCACGTCGATCCGCTATGAGATTTCCAAGTCCGGTCCGCTTCAGTACACGACGTCGGGCACCGACCTCGCCATTGAGGGCGGCGGCTTCTTCGTCGTTCAGGGCACCAACGGACAGCCCTTCCTGACCCGCGCCGGCTCCTTCGTTCCAAATGCCCAGGGCGAACTGGTCAACGCCGCCGGTTACAAGCTGATGGGCTACAGCTACGCCAACGGCACGCCCGCAGTCACCGCAAACGGCTATGCCGGCCTTGAAGCAGTCACCATCGCCCAGTCGGAACTCGTCGCAACGCCCTCGCGCAACGGCAAGCTCGCAGCCAACCTGCCGGCAAGCTCGACTGCGGTTGCAGCAGCCGATCTCCCCTCCGCCAACGCCGCGACGGCGCAGTACACCCACAAGAGCTCGCTGGTCGCCTATGACAATCTCGGCGGCAAGCAGCTGCTCGACGTCTACATGACCAAGACCGGCCCCGACACCTGGGAGATGACGGTCTACGACCGGGCGGATGCAGCACCCAACACGTCGTTCCCCTATGCCAATCCGCCGCTTGCAACGACAACGCTCACCTTCGATCCGACAAACGGCAAGCTGGCCGGCGGCAGCCCGACAGACATTTCGCTGACGGTGCCCGGCGGCGATGCGCTGACCATCGACCTGTCCGACATGACCCAGCTCGACACCGGTTTCTCGGTGACCGGCGAAGTCGACGGCAGCGCGCCCTACGCCATCGACAGCGTGGAGATCGCCGAGGACGGCACCATCTTCGCCCAGTATGCGGACGGCTCCATGCGCGCCCTCTACCGCATCCCGCTCGCCAATGTGCAGAGCCCCGACCAGCTCAACGTGATCACCGGCAACGTGTTCTCCGAAAGCGCGGATTCGGGCGGCGTACAGCTCGGCTTCTCCGGCTCGGGCAATCTCGGCAAGGTTGTCTCCGGCGCGGTCGAAAGCTCCAATGTCGACATCGCCCAGGAGCTTACCGACATGATCGAGGCGCAGCGCAACTACACCGCCAACTCCAAGTCGTTCCAGACCGGCTCGGAGCTGATGGAACTGCTGGTCAACCTGAAGCGATAAGCGTCGATTTCTGGAACGGGGAAGTGGAAGAATATAAATGTCACTGACATCCGCACTTAGCATCGCACAGACCGCGCTCTTCAACACCTCGCGCCGGACTTCCGTCGTCTCACGCAACGTTTCAGAAGCCAGCAACCCCGATTACGCACATCGCAGCGCGCTGTTGACCAGCATGGTCCCCGGCGCGCGCATCGCCCAGATCCGGCGGGCAGCCGACGAGGTCCTGTTCCGGCAGAACCTCTTTGCCATCTCCGCATGGCAGGGGCAGAAAGCCATGTCCGGCGGGCTCGACACGATGCGCCTGACAGTCAATGGCGTGGACGACGCCAATGCGCCGGCCACCGCCATCAGCAAATTGCAGGAGGCGATGCAGCTCTACGCGGCAACGCCTTCCAACGCCACGCTCGCCGAAAGCGCGGTACAGGCCGCGCATCAGGTCGTGCGCTCGCTGAATGACGGCGCCAATAGCGTCCAGACATTCCGCGCCGACGCCGACCGCGACATCGTCACCGCGGTCGACGACCTCAATTACCTTCTGGGCGAGTTCGAAACGGTCAACACCGAGATCGTCAACGGCACCCGCGCTGGCCGCGACATCTCCGACGCGCTGGACCGCCGCGACGCGCTCCTGAAGAAAATCTCCGAATATGTGGCAATTTCCACCACGACGCGTGCGGCCAACGACATGGTCATCGTCACCGCAGACGGCGCGACGATGTTCGAGACGGTCCCGCGTCCCGTCACCTTCACGCCGAACACGGCCTATGGCCCCGGCACGACCGGCAATGCGGTCTATGTGGACGGTGTTCCGCTGGTGCCGGGCAGCGGCGGCAACACCGACGCCAAGGGCTCCATCGCGGCAGCCCTGCAGCTGCGCGACCAGACCGCCCTTCAGATGCAGCGCCAGCTCGACGAAGTCGCGCGCGGCCTCATCACCGCCTTCGCCGAAACCGATCCGAGCGGCATACAGCCGGACATGGCCGGTCTCTTCAACTGGGCAGGCGGCCCCGGCATTCCGCCGGCTGGCACACTGATCGACGGTCTGGCGGGCGCAATCCGCGTCAATGCCGCCTTCGACAAGAATGCCGGCGGCGACCCGTCGCTCTTGCGCGACGGCGGCGCAAATGGCGCGGTCTATCTGCACAACACCACGGGTGCTGCATCCTATTCGGATCTGCTCCTCAGCTATTCCCAGCGGCTTGACGAGCCGATGACCTTCGACCCGCTGGCCGGGCTCGATACGACCCGCAGCGTCACGGCCTTCTCGTTCGATTCCGTGAGCTGGCTGGAAGCCACCCGCAAGCAGGCGGCGAGCGGAGCTGAAGGCAAACAGGCGCTCGCCGTGCGCTCGGCGACGGCCTTATCCAATGCAACCGGCGTCAATGTCGACAATGAGATGGCGCTGCTGCTGGACCTGGAAAACGCCTATGAAGCGTCCGCGCGTCTCATCTCGGTGATCGACGAAATGCTCAAAACCCTGATGCAGGCCACCCGGTAGAGAGAGAGCACATGAAAACCTCCTTCATCTCATCGCTCGCCATGTCGCAGACGCTGCGCTATCAGACGATGCGCATGCAGTCGGAGCTGGCCGAGAGCCTGAAGGAGTCGCAGACCGGCCGTCACTCCGATGTGGGCATCGCCCTTGGCGCGCATGCCGGCCGCAATCTCTCCATGGACCGCAACATCGACCGGCTGAAAGGCCTGATCGACGCAAACGCGCTCGCCGCCAACCGGCTTTCGGCAACGCAGAACGCCATGTCGCAGATCGGCGACATGGGCCAGAGCCTGCTCGCCTCGCTGACCGCAGCAAAATCCGACATCGATCAGGTCGCCGTTTCGCAGGCCGAGGCGGAGCGTGTTCTTAAAACGCTGACCGGCGTGCTCAACACCAATCTGAACGGCGAATATCTGTTCGCGGGCATCAACACCGATGTGAAGCCGCTGACCGATTTCCACGATGCAGGCTCGCCGGCAAAGACCGCCTTCGACGCCGCCTTCATGGCCAAGTTCGGCTTCACCCGCGACGATCCGGCAGCCGCCACCATCAGCGCGGCCGACATGGACGACTTCATCACCAATTATGTGGAGCCGCAGTTCACCGGCGCGGGCTGGGAAACCAACTGGTCCAGCGCATCGAACCAGAAGATCACAAGCCACATCGCGATGAACGAGATGGCCGAGACCTCGCTGACGGCCAATGAGAACGGCATCCGCAAGCTCGCCATGGCAGCCGCCACCATCTCCGACCTCCTCAACGGACCGCTTGGCGAAGAAGCCCGCAACGTTCTCTACGAAAGATCGCTCACCATGGTCGGCGAGGCCATTGCCGACATCGCCAATGCGCAGGCGCATGCCGGCGTCGTGGAGAACCGCGTGTCAGACGCCAGCGCGCGGGTTTCCGCGCAGGTGGATCTCTTCAAGACACTCATCAAGGACAGCGAGGGCATCGACCCTTATGAAGCCGCGACACGGGTCAACGACCTGCGCGCACAGCTTGACGCATCCTATGCACTGACCGCCCGCCTGCAGCAGCTCAGCCTGCTCAACTATCTGCGTTAACCGACAGCCGGAACCAAACGAACGGGAAGCACATGTACCAGTTTTCCTACAGCGAAGTTCAGACAGACTCGCTTGCCGACGCCCGGGACAGGGAGGAGCAGGTTCTGAGCCGATCGATCGAGCTTCTTCAGAGGGCGCGCGAGAAGGGCCTGAACTCGCAGGAGGCTGTCGAGGCCATTCACTTCATGATGCGCGTCTGGACCGCCTTCATCGACGATCTCGGCAGCCCGGACAACGAACTGCCCAATGAGTTGAGAGCCAATCTCATCTCCATCGGCTTATGGCTTCTACGCGAAGGTGAAGAAGTCCGTCAGGGGCGTTCCCAGAACCTGGACGGCCTCATAGAGGTGTCGCAGATCATTCGCGACGGCATCCAGCAATGAGCACACTGAAAATATCCCTGAAGGCGAATGAGAAGATCTACGTCAACGGCGCGGTCATCAAGACCGACCGCAAGGTGACGCTCGAGTTCCTGAACAATGTCCAGTTCCTGCTCGAGAACCACGTTCTGCAGGCAGAGGATGCGCGCACGCCGCTGCGCCAGGTCTATTTCACGGTACAGATCATGCTGATCACGCCGGAAAACGCCGATGATGCGCGCCGGCTCTTCAATCAGCTTCTGCCGCGCCTGCTCGACAGCTTCACCAATGAACGCATTCGCGCCGGCCTCAAGCATGTCGAGGAACTCGTTTCCAACGGGCAGGTCTATGACGCCCTGAAGGAAATCCGCGCGCTCTATCCAATCGAAGACGAGATCATCGCACAGCCTGCCGCGCCCACCGGGGACAACAGGCTGGCTGCAATGGCAGGGGAGTAAGTCATGAACATCGAAGCGACTTCGGGCGCACAGCAGGCCCAGAAGGCCGGCGCCGCCCGGCAGGCCAACGCGCCGCAAACCGTCGACTACCAGTCGTTTCTGCGCCTTCTCGTGGCCGAGATGAAAAACCAGGATCCCACGAGCCCGATGGAATCCACCGACTACGTGGCCCAGCTCGCCAGCTTCTCGCAGGTGGAGCAGTCGGTGCAGGCCAATGCCAAGCTCGACCAGATCCTTCAGGCCTCGGCGCTGGCGCAGGCCGGCAGCCTGGTCGGCCGCGAAGTCACGTCCGCCGATGGCGAGATCACCGGAACGGTTGCCGAAGTGCGCCTCTACAGCGATGGCGTGATGGCCGTGCTGGAAAGCGGCGACAAGATCCCCGTCGGCCCCGGCGTTGTGATACGCTAGGCCATGAACGAAGCCGACGCCCTCGATATCGTCCAGTATGCGATCTGGACCGTTCTGGTGGCATCCAGCCCCGCGGTCATCGTCGCCATGGTGGTCGGCGTCGGCATTGCGCTTGTGCAGGCCCTGACACAGGTGCAGGAAATCACCCTCACCTTCGTGCCCAAGATCGTTGCGATCCTCGTTGCGGTGGCGTTTTCCGCACCTTTCGTCGCCTCGCAGATCTCCGGCTTCAGCAACGTCATCTTCCAGCGCATCGAGGGCGGGTTCTAGACCCGGCCTTAATTACAGCCGGCAATCCTCCCACGCTCCTCTTTCGCGCAAGCTTGAGACGCTAGCTTCGGCGCAGAGGCGTGCGAACGCCTTCCATCGAGTGGGAAGACCGGCATGGCGTTAAGCGAAGCAATCACAGGCGCAGAAACCCGAAAGCACGGCCGCGACATCGGCTTCGCAATCGGCGTCGTCATCATTCTGGCGGTGCTCTTCCTGCCCATCCCGCCATTCCTGATCGACGTCGGCCTGGCGTTTTCCATCGCTCTTTCGGTTCTCATCCTCATGGTGGCGCTGTGGATCCAGCGGCCGCTGGACTTCTCGTCCTTCCCCACGATCCTGCTCATCGCAACCATGCTGCGCCTGTCGCTCAACATCGCGACAACCCGCGTTATCCTGTCGGAAGGCCACGAGGGCGCAAACGCCGCCGGCTATGTCATCGGCGGCTTCTCGCGCATGGTGATGAGCGGCGACTTCGTGATCGGCCTCATCGTCTTCATGATCCTTGTCGTGGTGAACTTCGTCGTCATCACCAAGGGCTCGACCCGTATCGCAGAGGTGGGCGCACGCTTCACGCTGGACGCCATTCCCGGCAAGCAGATGTCCATCGACGCCGACCTCTCCGCCGGCACCATCGACGACAAGGAAGCCCAGCGCCGACGCGCAGAACTCGAAGAGGAAAGCTCCTTCTTCGGCGCCATGGACGGTGCATCCAAATTCGTGCGCGGCGACGCCATTGCCGGCCTCATCATTACCGCCATCAACATCGTCGGCGGCATCGCCATCGGCTATGCGCGCCACGACATGAGCATCGGCGAGGCAGCCGATGTCTTCACCAAGCTTTCGGTGGGTGACGGTCTCGTCTCGCAGATCCCGGCGCTGATCGTTTCGCTCGCCGCCGGCCTGCTCGTTTCCAAGGGCGGTACGCGCGGCTCTGCCGATCAGGCCGTGTTCGGCCAGCTCAGCGCCTATCCCCGCGCGCTGTTCGTCGCCGCCATGCTGCTCACCGTTCTCGGTCTGGTGCCCGGCCTGCCGTTCCTTCCCTTCATCACGCTTGCCGTCATCATGGCCGCCATCGGCTACACGCTGCCGCGCCGCGCGCGTCAGCGTCAGGAAAGCGCCGACGAGGCCCAGCGTCAGGAGCAGCTCTCGCAGGAAGAAGAAGAGCGCAACTCCGTCAAATCCTCGCTCAAGACCGCGGAGATCGAACTTCTCATCGGCAAGCAGCTCTCCACGCGGCTTCTCGCCTCGCATCAGGAGCTCGCCTACCGCATGGGCAAGATGCGCAAGAAATTCGCTGCGCAATACGGCTTCGTGGTTCCCGAGGTGCGCCTGACGGATGATTATACGATCCCGCCAAAGAGCTACCGCATCAAGATCCACGGCACCGTGGTGACCGAATATCAGATGCGTGTGGGCGAGTTGCTCGTGCTGGTCGGCAACAACCGGATGCCGGACATGCCCGGCGAAGAGGTCAAGGAACCCGCCTTCGGCATGCGCGCCTTCTCCGTGCCGGAGATGTTCGCCGACGATCTGAAGCGCGAGCGCTATGCGTTCGCCGACAACATGTCGGTGTTACTCACCCATCTGAGCGAAGTGATCCGCAACAACCTGCCGCAGCTCCTGTCCTACAAGGACATGAAGGCGCTGATCGAGCGGCTTGATCCGGAATACCGGAAGCTTGCCGACGAGATCTGCTCCTCGCACATCACCTATCCGGGTCTGCAGGCAGTGCTGAAACTGCTCCTTGCCGAGCGCGTCTCGATCCGCAACCTGCACCTCATCATCGAGGCCATTGCCGAAATCGCCCCCCATATCCGCCGCACCGAGCAGATCGTCGAGCATGTGCGCATCCGCATGGCGCAGCAGATCTGCGGCGATCTGACGGAAGGCAACACGCTCAAGGTGCTGCGGCTCGGCGGCCGCTGGGATCTGGCCTTCCACCAGGCGCTCAAGCGCGACGCCAAGGGCGAGATCCGCGAATTCGACATCGACCCGCGCCAGCTCGAAGAGTTCGGCCAGGATGCGAGCAAGGCAATCCGCAAGCATCTGGACGCCGGCGAGCGCTTCGTTCTCGTCACCGCGCCGGAAGCCCGTCCCTATGTGCGCATGATCACCGAGCGCCTGTTCCCCACCCTGCCGGTGCTCAGCCATGTGGAAATGGCCAAGGGCGTCGAGCTCAGCGTTCTGGGCTCCATCTCCTGATGCGGCGTCCGCCCCTTCCTTCATGCAGACCCGGCATCCACCGCCGGGTCATTCCTGCCACGGGCTGACGCGATGCTTGAAACGCCGCTCCTTGCAGCCTTTCTGGCGTTCTGCCGCATCGGCGGCTGTTTCCTGTTCATGCCGGGCCTTTCCAGCGTGCGCGTTCCCATGCAGGTGCGGCTGTTCGTGGCCGTTGCCGCCACACTTGCCATGCTCGCGCATCTGTGGGACCTCATCACGCCGCATGTGTCGAGTGAGCCCGGACCACTTTTCCTGCTCATCGCTTCGGAACTCGCCATCGGCGCGCTGATCGGGCTCATCGCCCGGCTTTATGTCCTGTCGCTACAGTTCATCGGCACATCCATGGCCATGTTCGCCGGTTTCGGCATGGCTGCCGGCGGCACCGCAATCGAAGAAGCCGAACCGCAGCCGCCGCTCACCGCGCTCATCTCGCTGTCGGCGCTGATGCTGCTTTTCGTTCTGGACTTCCACCACGAGATCATCCGCGCGCTCGTCGTGTCCTATCAGCTCGCGCCGATCGAAAGCCTGTTCGATCCGCAATCGGCGCTGACCGACATCACCGACACGCTCTCCGACGCCTTCTACGTGATGATCCGGCTTGGCAGCCCGTTTCTCGCCTACGCCATTCTGGTCAATCTGGGCATCGGCTTCATCAACAAGCTCACGCCGCAGATCCCGATCTACTTCATCTCCCTGCCCTTCGTGATCGCGGGCGGCCTGATCCTGCTTTATTTCGCCATTCCCTCGCTGCTCGGCCTGTTTGCCGAGGGCTTCTTCCCGATTTTCGAGGGGCGCTAGCCATGGCGACGCCACGACAAAAACGCCTCCAGAAACTGGTTCTCGTGATGCAGCGCCTGAAGGACTACCATCAGGCCCAGCACGCGACCCATCTGGCGCAAGCGATTGCCGCCGAGGAAGAGGCAAAGGCCATCACCGACACGCTCGACACCGGCACGGACATGACCAACCTCTTCCCGGAACTCTATCACCGCCGGGTGGCCAGTGCGATGGAGCGCAGGCAGGCCAGCGCCGCACGCGCCCGACAAGAGGTCGGCAACATCATGCAGGCGGATGCGCGCGGCAACGCGCTGGCGCGCGCCTATCGCGAAGCTACCGACCTCGAAGAGCGCAGCGCCGCCGACAAGGAACGTCTCGAATTCATCGAGCGCCGCAGGTCAAACGAGGCTTAAGCCTCCCACAAGCTTGATCTGGGAATATGCCGGTTACAGACACGAGCGATGGAGGACGCCTTGGCGATATCGCCTCCCGGCGACATTGTTTTGAATGTGGCGCGCGCCGCAGATCCGGCCAAAGCCGCCGCCGCGAAGGAGCGGTTGCAGGCAAAGTCGGGCGCGACGGCCAGCTTCCAGGCAGTGTTCGACGCAAGACCCGTCGGCGCAACCAGAACCGACGCCAGCGCACCTTCCGATGTGGAGAAGAAGTTCGAGGCCATGGTGCTTCAGAACTTCATGCAGTCGCTCCTGCCGGAAGAGACCTCCTCCGTTTACGGCGAGGGGTTGGCCGGCGAAATGTGGCGCTCCATGCTCGCGCAACAGCTTAGCGAGTCCCTCGCCGAGCAGGGCGGGCTGGGCATCGCGCGCAATGTGCTGCGCGACTACACGGTCGAAAACGAAGAACGGGTTCCAGTGGGCGCAGTCTCGCAGACACCCGAGCAGGAAGAGGCAGGCAGGCGGGCTCTCATGTCCACCGCCATGGTCGAGGAAATCGAACGGCATGCAGCCAGGACACTCGGGGTAAACCCAGCCGCTGCCGCACGTGACGAAAAAGAGAGCTGAAGCTCAGAAACGGAACGAACCCATGTATGATATGACCTCCGCAGCCAATTCCGAGAAAGCCGCCCTGGCCATGAACCAGCATGGAGGCGCGAGCGCCTTGGCAATCATGCGCCGCATCGAGGAAACCATCGACGCCGAGACGGACGCGATCCGCAACAATCCCGGCTTCGACATCAAGGCCTCCAATGCGCGCAAGAGCCGTCATCTCTACGAACTCACCCGCGCCCTGAAAGGCGCAAATGAAGCAGGCCTCGCCAACGCACACCGCGATGCGCTGGAGCGCCTGCGCGACAAGCTCGCCGTCAATGAAGAGACCATTCGCGCCCATATGAGCGCCGTCAACGATGTGGCCGACCTCCTGCAGGAAGCCATCGAACGCGCCCAGACCGACGGCACCTATTCCGAACGCGAATTCGGGCAGGCCTCACCCGCATGATCAAGTTCGCCCTTGCAGCCCTGTGGATCTGCGCCGTCACGGTGGGAACGATGCTTTATTCGTTCCAGTTCTCACAGGCCAAGAACAGCGCCGAGCCGCCGCCCGCCTTCTTCGGCGGCCTCGACTATGTGAGCACCGACGTGATCTCGGTGCCGGTCGTGAAGAACGGCGCGGTGGATGGCTATTTCCTCGCGCGCCTGTCCTATTCGGTGGATTCCAAGAAGATCAAGGCGCTCAGCATTCCCATGGACGCCATGCTGGTGGACGAGATCTACTCCCATCTCTACGCCAACCCCACCATCGATTACGCAAGCGAAGACGGTTTTAACGTAAACGCCTTTCGCGACGGGCTGATCGAGAGCATCAATGCCCGGGTCGGCCACGAACTCGTCCATGAAGTGTTTATCGAGCAGGCCGACTATCTGTCGAAAGCGGAAATCCGCAATCAGGGAGCACGGAGCCGGCTCGGTCCGGATTCCGAGAGCAGCGCTCCGGCATCAAAAACCGATCACTAGGGACACGACTGACACTGTCGTCCTGCTCCTGAAACACCTTCTGCGAGCCAAAGATCCCAGGCCCTGAAAATCGCCATGGTTTTCAGGGCTTTTGCTTGTTTGAAATCAGGCAAAGCCGATGGATCGCCCCCAAAAGCTTCAAGCCTCAGCACGCCGTGAATAGAGATTATAATTTTAAAACTTGAAATATTATAAAGAATAAAAGCTATCGCAGGACGGCCATTTTTTGCGAAATTAGCCTAATTCGTGAACTTTTGTTTCCGAACACCTCATTCCTGTCCAAAATCGATTTGTTTAATGCAGATATAAGGCGTTGCCTTATACAGCGAACCTATGCAAACAGTCTTTTGCTACTGCGATTATCCCGGTCATTTTTCGTCCGGGGTGCAGAGCGCTGTTTCGTTGCCGCCCTTCGCGCGGGCCGAAAGAGTATATTTTGGAGATTTATAGTGACGATGACGCACACCACGGTCGATATTTCGCCGCCGACCACGGATAAGGAATATATCGAAGCTTTTGACACCGACACCAACGGTACGTGTTTACCGCCCCTGGCAACGGCCATCGGATACAAGCTGCGTCGTGCGCAGCTTGCAGTCTTCCAGGATTTTCAGAAGTCGTTCGCTTCGGTGAAGTTGCGTCCAACCGAGTTTGCAGTGCTTTCCCTGATCGCCGCAAACCCCGGCCAGAAGCAGACCGAAGTTGCAGAACAGCTCGGCATCAAGCGCGCCAATTTCGTCGCATTGATGGACTGTCTGGAAAACCGTGGCCTTGCCGAACGCCGGAAGGGCGACATAGACCGCCGCTCCCACTCTCTGCACCTCACCGAGAAGGGCGCGGATTTCATCACCGAAATCTCGAAGCTCTGGGCACAGCATGAGAAGCGGATCATCGACAAACTGGGCGGAGAGGACAACCGCAACGCCCTCATAGCACTGCTCGACCGCCTGCTGGCCCCCAAGAAAAGAACCCCGCTACCGCGCCGGTGAACGCCAGAAAAACGTTGACGTAAACGTCAACAAATGACTAGTGTCGCCATGTCAGGCCGCACGCTCTCAGAGCGGGTGAAGCCATCGAAACAAGAAAGCGCATCCGGGTTACAGGGAGAATACGCATGGGGATGGACGCAATTGCCGAGAAGGTGAAAGCACGTGTCGCAGATTCGGGCTTTGGCAGCTCGGTGAAATTCGATTGCGGCGATGACGGTGTCATCGTCATCGACGGAAACAGCGTCTCCACCGAGAACGGTGATGCCGATTGTGTCATCAGCCTCGCCAAGGAAGACCTCGAGGCCATGATCGCGGGCGATCTCGACCCGACAGCCGCTTTCATGCAGGGAAAACTCAAGGTGGCCGGAGACATGTCCGTCGCCATGCAGCTCAGCCAGGTGCTCTAAACGACAGCTGAACAGCAGGTCTCCTGCACCATTGCAGGAACCATAACCCATCAGGGCGGATCGCTTTTGTCAGGAAAGCGCTCCGCCCTTTTTCATTTCGGAATGACACGCAGGTCTTATCCCTGGGCAACCCGCCCATGCGCCCCGGCGCGCGCGGCGATCAGGCGGCCACTCGCCTCAAGCGTCCCGGAAGCACCGGCAAGCACGCCGGGCCTGAACTCGAGCGCCTGAAAGCGTTCCGCCTCATAGGGTCCGGGCATGGCAAGCGCACCCGTCAAACTGGCCGAAAACCCGAAGCGCTCATAATAGGCGGCGTCTCCCACCAGCAGAACGGCTGCGTGCTCCAGCCGCCTGGCCTCGGCCAGCGCATGGCGCATCAGGGCCGCGCCCACCCCGCGCCCGGCAAGCGCCGTTTCGACAGCAAGCGGCCCGAGCAGCAGTGCGGCAGGACCGCCCTCGCCGAGACGCACGTCCCACAGACGCACCGACCCGATCATGAAACCATCCGCATCGCGCGCAACAAACGCCAGCCCCTCGGCCGGCACCCGGTCACGGCGCAGCGCCTCGGACGATTTCAGCCTGCGTTTCGGTCCCATGACGCGGTCGAGCAGCGCCTCGCGCTCGATCTCGTCATGCGCTGTTTCGCAAAGAATGGAAAAGGCAGGCGCAAGCGCCCCACCGACAACAGCCTGTGTCATGGCCCTGTCCTCGATGTTCTGTCGATCGCACAGATCGTCCCTGCGTATCCGAATGGGCGCAGGGCGATCTGGAGGCAGTGTGGATTGAGAAGCCCGCGCGTTCCTGCGCGGGCCGGATGTCCGATGCGTCAGATGACGTAGGATCGGAGCGGCTCGAACCCGTTGAAGGCCACCGAAGCATAGGTCGTGGTGTAGGCGCCCGTGCCTTCGATCAGCACTTCATCGCCAATGGTCAGCGACAGCGGCAGCGGATAGGGCGTCTTCTCATACATCACGTCTGCGGAATCGCAGGTCGGGCCGGCCAGAACGCAGGGTGCGGTCTCACCGCCGTCATGCGGCGTCACCAGCGGGTAGCGGATGGCCTCGTCCATCGTCTCGGCCAGACCGCCGAACTTGCCGATATCCAGATAGACCCAGCGCACATTGTCGTTGTCGGCCTTCTTGGAGATCAGCACGACTTCCGACTTGATGACGCCGGCATTACCGACCATGCCGCGGCCCGGCTCGATGATGGTCTCGGGAATGCGGTTGCCAAAATGCTTGCGCAGCGCCGAGAAGATCGCCTGGCCATAGGCCTGTGCGGCCGGAACGTCGCGCAGGTAACGGGTCGGGAAGCCACCACCCATATTGACCATGCGCAGCACGATGCCTTCGTCAGCCAGCGCGCCGAATACGCCACGGGCGTCTTCCAGCGCGCGGTCCCATGCATCGAGATCGGTCTGCTGCGAGCCGACATGGAAGGAAACGCCATAGGGGTCGAGGCCAAGCGTGCGGGCATGGCGCAGAACGTCCACGGCCATGGCCGGCACGCAGCCGAACTTGCGCGACAGCGGCCATTCAGCGCCAGCGCCGTCCGTCAGCACGCGGCAGAACACGCGCGAACCCGGTGCGACGCGCGCAATCTTGTCCACCTCTTCCTCGCAGTCCACCGCGAACAGGCGAATGCCAAGCTCATAGGCGCGCGCAATGTCGCGCTCCTTCTTGATCGTGTTGCCGTAGGAGATGCGGTCGGGCGTCGCGCCAGCGTTCAGCGCCATCTCGATTTCGGCCACCGAAGCGGTGTCGAAGCTCGAGCCCAGCTGGGCGAGCAGGCGCAGGATCTCCGGGGCCGGATTGGCCTTCACGGCGTAATAGATCCTGGAATCGGGCAGCGCCTTTTCAAAGGCGCAGTAATTGTCATGCACGACGTCGAGGTCGACGACCAGGCAGGGACCATCGGGACGGCGGGTGGCGAGGAAGTCAAGAATGCGCTGAGTGGCCATCAGTCTCTCCAATTGCGGCCCTGCTGGCCGCATTACCGAAGCTTCGAAACTGCAAATGCCGTCAGGCATCCGCGGTGGACAAAGGACGCGGCGTGCACACACTGGGGCCGGCAGGTGGAGAGCACCGGAACCAGGTCATGCGTAACGCGTATCTATGCATTCCCGCCTTGCGGCGAATATGCGCTTTGTCTGCCTCAGCTTTGGATGGGAGACCCCAACCGCACTGCCGGCAATGAAGGTGTGCCTCTTCAGTAACCCCGGCTTTTGGACAGCCGGCAGACACCAGAAAGGCCCGCACCGTCGTTGCTTCAAGATGTCCTCGATCTATCGGTTGGCCGTAAGATCGACTGGAGCGGTTAGGTCCAGGTACCGTACCGGTTTCCTCGCCATTTTCGAGGTCCGGCGGACACCCACAGGCACGTGCGACTTTGGGCAGCGCGGATATAGGGGCAACGCCTGTCACAATCAACGAAAATTTTTGTGTGCTTGAAAAAAAGATCCTGAATGCCAACCTGTTGCCGCAGGACCCAGCGAGGAAAAACAATGACAACGACCCGCGACACGCTGAATGCTTTCCTCGACTACCCGAACATCCCCCTTCCAGCCTCCGGCGAAGGCCCGCTCAACGGGCTGACACTCGGCGTCAAGGACATCTTCGACGTGGAAGGCTACCCGACCGGCGGCGGCAATCCGGATCGCGCCAAAGCCTTTCCCGAAGCGACGGGCACCGCGCCCGCCATCCAGCGCCTGCTCGACGCCGGCGCGCAGTTCATCGGCAAAACCCAGACCGACGAGCTCACCTTCTCCATGATCGGGCTCAACGCCCACTTCCCGGCTCCGGTCAATCGCGCCGCCCCGCAGCGCTTTACCGGCGGCTCCTCTTCCGGCTCGGCTGCGGCCGTGGCCGGCGGGCTTGCCGACATCGCCGCCGGTTCAGACACCAATGGCTCCATCCGCGCACCTGCTTCCTATTGCGGCCTGATCGGCCTGCGCACCACCCATGGGCGCATTTCGCTTGAGGGTTCGATGCCGCTTGCCCCCTCCTTCGATACGTTCGGCTGGTTTGCGCGCGACGCCTCGCTCTATGCCCGTGTGGGCGATGTCCTCCTCGGTGAGGACACGCACCGGACACGCCTCACCAAGCCGGTTCGGATCGCGGAACTCGAAGCGCTTCTGTTCGGCGAGCAGGAGCGCGCCGCCTACACAAGCATGCTCCACGCAACAGGTCGTCATTTCGAGCGCGAAGCGGCGTTTCTCGCCCTTCCCGGAACGGTCGATGCGCTCTTCTCCTGCTTCCGCACCATTCAGGCTTACGAGGCCTGGCAGTCCCATGGGGATTTCATCCGCAGGGAAAAACCGCAGCTTGGCCCCGGCGTGAAGGACCGGTTTGAATTCGGCAGCCGGATCAGCGCCGAAACCGTTGCCGGGGCCCGCGCCGAACGCCACCGCTTCCAGCAGGATTTCGCAGCGCTCTTCGAAGACGACATGGTGCTGGTCATGCCCACCCAGCCAACGGTCGCCCCGCTCAAAGGTGCGACCGAGGAGGAGCTGGACCGTTTCCGCGGCCTCGCGCTCAGCCTCACCTCCATTGCCGGCCTGCTTGGCTGGCCCCAGATCACCCTCCCCCTCGGTCACGTGCATGATGCCCCCTTCGGCATCTCGCTTCTCGGGCCAGCCGGCAGCGACCGGCAGCTCATTCGCATGGCCGCAGACATTCTCTCCGGAACCTGAAGGATACGCCCTTGGACACCCTCAGCCGCATGCGCGCCTTTGTCGACGTGGTCGAAGCGGAAGGCTTCTCCGCAGCCGCCCGCAAGGTCGGCAAGTCGAAGGCCCTGCTCTCGAAATATGTGCGTGAGCTCGAAGACGAACTGGGCGCGCTGCTTCTGAACCGCACCACGAGGCAATTGTCGCTGACGGAAGCCGGCCACACCTATTACGCGCGCGCCGTGGAGCTGCTGCGCGATGTGGAAGACCTCGCCGAATCCGTGCGCGATTCCTCCGGTGACGTGCGCGGCCGCGTCCGCCTTTCCGCCCCGCGCACCTTCGCCGACGCGCCTGTCGGCCAGTCGCTGATCGATTTCGCCAAGGCGCATCCCGACATCACGCTGGAGATCAATCTGGATGACCGGTTCGTCGATCTCGTGGAAGAAGGTTTCGACCTTGCGATCCGGATCACGAAGCTCTCCGATTCCTCGCTCATCGCAAAGCGCCTTGCCCCTTTCCGCGTCGTGCTCTGCGCTTCCCCGGAGCTGATCGCCACCCATGGCGAGCCCAAGAGCCCGCAGGATCTGACCCACCTGCCCTGCATCGTCGACACCAACAGCCGCTATCGCCAGAACTGGCCCTTCCGCGACGAGGATGGCGAAATCGTCAACATCCCCGTCACCGGGCGCATCGAGGTCAACAGCCCGATGACCGCGCGCGCTGCCGCGATCTCCGGGCTGGGTTTCGCCGTCCTGCCGGACTTCATCGCCGATCCCGAGGTCGAGGCCGGCCGTCTCGTGCCCCTGCTTCAGGACAATGCCGCCAATGGCGCGGGCATCTACGCCATCTACCCGCATCGCCGATACCTTCCGGCAAAGGTGCGCGCTTTCGTCGATTATCTGGCGCGCTGGCTGAAGGAAAATTATCCCACGCGCTAACAATTGGTCTAATTTCCGCCGGGTTCGTGTAAAACACAGCACAAACGAGACGGGAGCAGACATTTCAAATGCCGACTTGCAAAAAAACCATGCTGAGAACCGGCATCGCGCTTTTGGCCGTCGCCTGCGCGACTCCCGCATTCGCGCATCCGCACGTCTTTGCCGAAGCGCGCCTCGACGTGAATGTCGACGATCAGGGCAACATTGCATCGCTGCACCATGTGTGGCGTTTCGATGATCTGTTTTCCAGCACCGTGCTGGTCGAGTTCGACAAGAACCAGGACCTCGCGCTCAGCCAGGAAGAGCTGGACGAGGTGGCAGGCGTCGTTCACGCCTCGCTTGCCGACTTCAACTATTTCCAGCTCGTCACCAGGGACGGCAAGGATGTCGCGATGGAAGCGCCGGACCGGCTTATTGCCGATTTCGTCGACAACCAGCTCATCATCCTGTTTGAATCGAAGCCCGGAGCGCCGCTCGCCCTCGACGGCAAGATTTCGCTCGGCGTCTACGATCCCACCTTCTACACAGCCATCGACTTCATCGAAGACAGCTACATGACCGTCAACAATCTGCCGGCCGGTTGCACGCAGAGCGTCGTCCGTCCCGATCCCGATGAAGCGCTCGCCCAGAACCAGCAGACGCTGACCGAGGCCTTCTTCGAAGATCCGACGGGCAACGACATGAGCAAGATCTTTGCGACCCGGCTTGAGATCGCCTGCAACAAGGACAGCTGACCCATGCTTCCATCCCGCCGTGTTGTCATCGCAGCCGCCGCGCTGACCGTTCTGGCCACGGGCGCGGCCCTCGCGCAAAGCTCGCTCGGCATCGGCGCGGCAGAGCCGGCAATCACGCCGACAGGCCCCTTCGCCGGCACGCTGCAATGGATCAACACCCAGCAGCAGGCGTTCTACCGCACGCTCACCGGCGCGCTGAAATCGATGCGGGACGATGGCAGCAATCTCTGGATACTGATCGGCCTGTCATTTGCCTATGGCGTCTTTCACGCCGCCGGCCCCGGCCACGGCAAAGCCGTCATCTCGTCCTACATGCTGGCCAATGAAGTGGCGCTTCGGCGCGGCGTGGTTCTCTCCTTCGCCTCCGCGCTCCTGCAGGGGCTCACCGCCATTGTCCTCATGAGCATCGTCTTCCTCGCGCTGCGCGGCACCTCCATCTCCATGACGGACGCCGCCCGCTTTCTGGAAACCGTCAGCTTCGGCCTCATCGCCGTGTTCGGCGCATGGCTCCTGTGGCGCAAGCTCTCGGGCATGATGCGCAGAAGCCCGGCGCCAGAGCCCGCGCCGCAGGCCATGCACAGCCTGTCTGCCGCCCATGCCGGCAACCACGCGCATGAGGATGGGCATGCGCATGAGCACCACGATCATTCCACCTGCGGCCACGCACATCATCACGATCACGCACATGATCATGACCACGGGCATGACGGGCACAGCCACGACCATGCGCACGCGCATGACCATAAACATGATCACGGCCACGCTCATGGTCCGGGCGAAGTCTGCCCCTCCTGCGGCCATTCGCACGCACCCGATCCCGCCCTGCTTTCAGGCGAGCGGTTCGACTGGAAAACCGCAAGCACGGCCATTGCCGCAGTCGGCATTCGTCCCTGCTCGGGCGCGCTCATCGTGCTCACCTTCGCATTCCTGAACAGCCTGTGGCTCGGCGGCATGCTCTCGGTCATCGCCATGTCCATCGGCACGGCCATCACCGTTTCGATCCTCGCGACACTCGCGGTCACGGCCAAGAACTGGGCAATCGCGCTGTCGGGCAGCGACCGCGCAAGCAATCGCGTTCACAATGTGATCGAGATCGGCGGCGCAGCCATGGTCATGCTCCTGGGGCTCACGCTTCTGGCAGCGAGCCTCACCGCCTGAGATTTCCTGTCTGACGAAAAGGGAGCGGGGTCAGTCCCGCTTCTTCTTCTGGGCGCGCGCGCGAAGCCAGAACACTCCGAAAAACGCGAGTACGAACAGCGCCGCGAAAGTGCCCGCCGCCCAGGGCGAATACTCGCCAATGGCCAGCATGATGCGTGGCATCAGATACGCCACGACGCCAAAACCGATGAGGATGAGCGCGGCCGCGATCGCCGCCTTGCGATTTTCCGACAAGTGATCCCGTCCGTCTTCCAGATCGTCCCGCGTCCATTCCGACGCACAAAGGACCATCGCAATCATTGATGCAGCCCCGGGCATTCCCGCCCGCCTGCACGTTGCCACAACAAAAGCGCCTGCAATCCATCCGCCCCGGATCAGTCCCGGAACGCTTCCAGCCGCTTCTTCTGTCGGCCTTCCTTATCGAAATTGGCCGGATCAAGCCATCCGTCAAATGCACTTTTTAGGGCCGGCCACTCGCTGTCGAGCATGGAGAACCACGCCGTGTCACGGTTCTCACCCTTGACCACCATATGCTGCCGAAACAGCCCCTCATGGGTGAAGCCAAAGCGCTCAGCCGCCCGCCGCGAGGGTTCGTTGGCGTTGTTGCACTTCCACTCGAAGCGCCGGTAGCCCAGATCCTCAAACACATGGCGCGCCACCAGATAGAGCGCTTCGGTCGCCCGCACCGTTCGTGAAATCCCCGGGCCCCAATAGATGTTGCCCACCTCGATCACGCCATTGGCCGGATCGATGCGCATCAGCGCCTGCCGCCCGCCAACCGCGCCCGTCTCCTGATCGATCACCACATGGAAAAACGGATCGGCGCTGGCAGCCGCCTGTTCCAGCCATTCCTGAAACACCTCACGGCTCAGCGGCGGATAATCGCCCAGCCAGCGAAACCGCTCACCGGCGTCGGGGACGGTCGAAACCGCGTAGAGTCCGTCGCCATGGCGCGCCGGATCGAGCGCCTCCAGCCGCACGGTGCGTCCCTCCAGAGCGGCGCGCCCGGGACGCGGCCTTGCTGTCCAGCCGGAAAGATCGGTCTGCATGTCGGTTTCCTCCAAAAGCGCCTTTTCTCCTGAAAAGCACGCCCGCCCTGCACAGAACAGACCCAGCTCCAGACGCAGGCTGCGCCAGAAACACCAAGAGCACCTTGGAAGGGAAATATCAGGGTGGAAAACGGGCGGAGCGGCCACTGGTCGGCCGCCCCGCTTCGAACCGTGCTTGGGAGGAGGAAAGCCGATCCGACATCCAGAATCCTAAGCGCGAAATCGTTAACGTTTACTTAACGCAATCCCTCAAATCCCGATTATCGCGTCACGATCTCAGGCCCCATAAGGCTATAGGGCAACCATGTTGACATAAACGGTACATAGGTCACGAGGATCAGGAAGACGAACAGCACCAGCACGAAGGGCGCTGCCGCCCGCACCACCTGGATCAGACTCATGCCGGTGATGCCGCTCGTCACGAACAGATTAAGCCCGATCGGCGGCGTGATCATGCCGATCTCCATGTTCACCACCATGATGATGCCGAGATGCACAGGATCGACCCCAAGCTCCATGGCGATGGGAAACACCACCGGCGCAACGATCAGAAGAAGACCCGACGGCTCCATGAACTGGCCACCCAGGAGCAGTAGCAGGTTCACGGCAATCAGGAAGGTGAACCAGGTGAAGCCCGCATCGACCATGAGGGCGGTGATCGCCTGCGGAATGCGCTCGGCGGTCAGCACATGGGCGAACAGCAGCGCGTTGACGATGATGAACATCAGCATCACCGTCGTGCGCGCGGCGTCCACCGTCACCTTGCGCGTTTCCTCGTTGAAGAAGGCGCGCAGGAAATTGCGCCCCATCAGCCCCAGATTGCGCCGCCAGATCGGCAGACTGGCCACCAGAAGCCCCGCAAGGCCGCGAGAACCGGCCTGTTTGCCGCGCCACAGCGCATAGGCGACCATCGCCACCAGCGACAGCACGACGCCCGTCAGCGTACGCCCCTGAAGCGTGACGCCCTCCCATTCCGCCGTCAGGAAGAAGGTCAGGATCATCCAGACGAAGAAGAAGGCCAGCGCATAGACGGTCGCGGAGAACCCGATGCGCGCATTGACGCCATCCTCCTCGCGCACCCATTGCTCGCCCTTCATCGGCCCCATGTCACGGTAGACGAAGACCGCCACAAGGAAGGAATAGACAGCGGCAACGGCCGCCGCCTCGGTCGGCGTGAAGACGCCGCCATAAATGCCGCCCAGAATGATGATGATCAGGAACAGGCCCCAGCCGGCTTCCTTGCCGCCCGCGATGATCTCGCCAAAGCCCTTCCAGTCCTCCGCCGGCAGGTTGCGCACCCGCGCCATCACATAGATGGCGATCATCAGCATCAGGCCCGCCACCAGCCCCGGCACCACACCGGCCAGGAACATGCGGCCAACCGAAACATCCGTCGCCGCCGAATAGACGACCATCACGATGGACGGCGGAATGAGAATGCCGAGCGTGCCCGCATTGGCGATGATGCCGGCCGCAAACTCCTTGGTGTATCCGACCTGCCGCATGCCCGCGATGGCGATGGTGCCAATGGCCACCACCGTTGCCGGCGACGAGCCGGAAAGGGCCGCAAACATCATGCAGGCCAGAACCGACGCCATGGCCAGACCGCCACGGAAATGCCCGACCGAGGCGATGGCGAAGCGGATGATGCGCCGCGCCACACCGCCCGTCGACATGAAGGCCGACGCCAGAATGAAGAACGGAATGGCAAGCAGCGTGTAGTTCTGCGACGCGGTGAACAGCTGCAGCGCCACCGACGATATGGAATCGCTGGAAAAGAACGCGATGATGATCAGTGACGAAAGGCCGAGCGCCACCGCCACGGGAACGCCCATGAACAGAAGGAACAGGACGAGGATGAACAGAATGGCTGGTTCCATCGCCGCTACTCCTTCAACGCGTCTTTGTTTTCGGCGACCAGATCCTCGGCCTCATGGCCGGCAATGATCAGGTCGCGCTCGCCACGGGCAATGCTCACCACGCCCTGCAGCGCGCGAAAAGCCAGCAGCGCAAGCCCGACCGGCAGCATCAGATAGGCCACCCAGCGCTGCACACGGTCCTGCAGCCCAAAGGCCTCCTGCATCCACAGGGGATAGCGCAGATCATCGAGGCCGGTGCCCCGGTCGAACATGAATTTCCAGTAGCCGATGGCCCCGGTCTGCCGCCAGTTGGTGGAGACATCCGCGCCGACCAGCGTCATCCAGCCCGCATAGAGCAGGATGAAGGCATAGAGGAACACACACACTGCCCCGAAAATCGCCGCCACCTTGAAAAGCCGCGATGGCATCATGCGGATAAAGGCGTCGACCCCCAGATGGATGCCGCTCTTCACGCCATAGCTCATGCCGAAAAGGATCATCCAGGCAAACAGGATGCGCGTGAATTCCAGCGCACCGCCCCAGCCGCTGTTGAAGCCGTAACGCGCGATCACCTGCGTGAACGAAACGAATGTGATGGCTGCCAGAAGAATGGCGAGAATGTTTTCCTCAAACCGCCCCACCGCATCGGGATAACGCCGTTCCAGAACGAACAGCACAATCACGAGGGCAACGAGTCCGAGCGCCGGCCACAAGAGCGCCATGTTTTCCTCCCGAAAACACCTGCCACAAGACCGCCCGCTGAAAGCGGACGGCCCTGCAAGGCGCGGCGAGGGGAAACGCCGCGCCGGGATTGGTTATGGGATCAGGAGCCACTGGAAGCAGCAGACTCGATCAGCTCCGCGCCGATGTCGCCTTCGAACTGCGTCCATACCGGCTTCATGGTCTCAACCCATACGGCGCGCTGCTCGGGCGTGAGCTCGCGGATCGTGCCGCCTGCATCCAGAATGTTCTGGCGGCAGGTCGCTTCCTGCTCGGCAACATTGTTGTTCGCCGTCGTGGTCACCTCTTCCACGATGGCCACGAACTGATCGCGCACCGCCGGATCGAGACTCTCAAGCCATTCGGTCGAGGTCACGAGAAGATAGGCAAGGAGCTGGTGGTTGGTCTGGGAGATGCCGTCCTGCACCTCGAAGAATTTTTGGGTGTAGATGTTGCACCAGCTGTTTTCCTGGCCGTCCACAACGCCCGTCTGCAACGCGCCATAGACTTCCTTGAAGGCGAGCTTCTGCGCCGATGCGCCCATGGCCTCGATCATGGCGACGGCCACGTCAGAGGTCTGCACACGGAACTTCAGCCCCGCCGCGTCCTGCGGCTCGATCAGCGGCTTGCCAGCCGAAAACTGCTTGAGGCCCGAAGACCAGAAGCCAAGACCCTCATAGCCCTCGTCTTCCATAACCTTCAAAAGCCCGTGCCCTTCCTCGGAGCCGATGAAGGTGTTCACCGCATCCAGCGTGGGGAACAGGAACGGAAGGTCAAACAGGCGGTATTTCAGCGTGTAGGCCTCAAATTTCGCAAGCGAGGGGGCCGCGAGCTGCACATCGCCCAGAAGCAGGGCTTCCATCACCTTGTCATCGTCGTAAAGCGTCGAGTTCGGGAACACTTCCATACAGGCGGTTCCGTTCATCTCCTCATTCACGCGCTCGGCAAGAAGCGTCGCTGCATCGCCCTTGGGGTGGCCCTTGTCGGCAACCACGTGGCTGAACTTGATGACCATTTCGCCATCGTCGCACTGGGCCTGGGCCTGCGTGGCTAAAGCGGTCAGGGCAAGCGCCGACACGGCGCCAATCAGAAATCGCATGAGTGTCTCCTCCACTGTGCACGCCCCGTCATGCGCGTCATACGCGACGGGTCATCCAATGCGGCCTTTGTGAGCCGCTTCATTCTTGTTCGTGGGCGCTACCTTATTCTTGGGCGCTACCTTGTTCTTGGGCGTTACCCTGTTCTTGGGCGTTACCCTGTTCTTGGGCATTGCACGAAAGGCACACGCCATCCGAGCACCGCTATAACTGTATCCTGTGATACGGGTGCCCCGAAATCAAGCGAGAGGAGGAGCCCTCAATGGGTTTCGCCCTTATGCTTTAGTCTGAGTAGTCGCGTTCGTCGGCGATCACCTTGCCGTCGCGCGGCAGGCTTCCGGGCTCCGCCAGATGCACCTGTCCGCCAACCTTGGTCACCTCGCGCAGCGTCGCCTCAATGGCGGCGGCGTCCGGTTCGGCACCCGCATGCGCCTCCACATGCAGGGCCATCGCATCGCTCGCGCCATCACGGGTCACCACCAGCCGCGCCCGCTCCACCGCGCCATGCCGGCGGATCAGCTCCGCGATCTGCTTCGGGTCGATGAACATGCCCTTGACCTTGGTGCGCTGGTCGGCGCGCCCCATCCAGCCCCTGATGCGCATGTTTGTGCGCCCGCAGGGGCTTTCCCCCGGCATGATTGCCGAGAGGTCGCCGGTGCCGAGCCGCACAAGCGGATAGGCCGGATTGAGCGATGTGACCACCACCTCCCCGACCTCGCCTTCGGCCACCGGATCGTCAGTGCCCGGCCGCACGATCTCCACGATCAGATTCTCGTTCACGACCATGCCCGGCAGCGGCCCACCGTCCTGACCGGAGGTTTCATAGGCGATCACACCGAACTCCGCCGTCGCATAGCATTGCAGCACCGAGATGCCGCGCGCGCGATAGGCTTCCCGCATGGAGGGAAACAGCGCGCCACCGGAAACAAGGCCGATGCGGATGGATGAGAGGTCCCTGCCATCCCTGTCCGCGCGCTCCAGCATGATCTGCAGAAAGTCGGGCGTTCCCGCATAGACGTCGGGCCGAAACGCCTCTGCCGCCTCCACCTGCATGTCGGTGTTGCCGGTGCCTGCGGGAAACACCGCACAGCCCAGCGCCCGCGCGCCCGTGTCGAGCACGAAGCCGCCCGGCGTCATGTGATAGGCAAAGGCGTTGTGCACGCGCGCACCCGGCCGCACACCGGCGGCAAAGAAGGCGCGGGCCGCCTGCCAGGGATCGGCCCCGGCTCCCTGAATTTCCCAGATCGGCCCCGGCGACATGAACACCCGCGCGCCCTCCAGCGCATCCGGGTCGACAAACCCGCCAAACGGCGGGTTCTGCTTCTGTCGTTCCAGAAGCTCCGGCTTGCGCAGCACAGGCAGGCTGGCAAGAGCCTGCCGATCCACGATTTTTGAGAGATCATGGCCGGAGAGCCAGTCCGCAAGGCCTTCAGCTTTGCCAATGGCGTCGCTCAGAAAGCGCGGCAGGCGTAAAAACAAATCATGCTCGCGCTCCGCCGGATCGCGGATTTCCAGCGCATCGAAATGCGGTGACATGGCTCCTCCCCCATGGGTTCAGGCCATGTTATCGCAACAATCGCACCCAGCGGGCAAGATCGACCAAGGTAATGAGTGCCGCCGCCAGATAGGTCAGCGCCGCCGCCTTCAGCACCGAGCGCACGGCCGGCATATCCGTCTCCGAGACATAGGCGCCCTTCTCCAGAACCGGCAGCGCCTTGCCGAAACTGGCGTCCAGCTCTACCGGCAGCGTGGCGAGCGTTACCAGAACGCGCACCGAAAGGAGCCCCACCCCCACCGCGAGAAGCGCCACCAGCGCCATGGGCGTGCGGGCCAGAATGGCGAGAAAAGGCGCAGCGATGAAGAAGATGCCCGCCGCCTTGTCCGTCACCATGGCAAAGCGCGCCAGCCCCTGCCACGCCCTGAAGGAGCGTTCGCCATTTGCGTGCTGAACCGCGTGCGAAACCTCATGAGCGGCAACGGCCACCGCCGTCAGCGAACGCCCGGAATATACATTTTCGGAAAGACGGACCGCCCGCGCCTGCGGGTCGTAATGGTCGCCCCGGTCACTGGTTTCGACGGGCACATCCGGCAGCGAGAAGCGGTCGAGCAGATGGCGGGCAAGCTCCCCGCCGGTTCCGGGAATGTCCGGTCGGTCATCCCCGTGTTTTGCCAGCGTGTGCCGCACCCAGAATTGCGGCAACACGATCACGGCAAGCAGAAGAAGGGCGAGGACGGCAAACAGCATGTGTCGCGGCTCGTCCCCGCCCCTTCAAGGTTCAGGAAACGCCGGAGGCGCGGTTGAGAACGAAGTTCGTTCCGTTGGCCAGCGTGCAGTTCATCCGGTCGCTAGAGGCCAGAAGGCATGTAGCTGCCGTCTGCTGCTGGCTCTTCAGCGAATAGAAGGAAAGCTCGATGGTCTGCCCGCCACGGTGCGAGTAAGACCCCTCGGTCAGCACTTCACCGGTCTGGATCGAGCGGGAGCTGAAGCGTCCGCCCTGCAGGGTCGAAACGGCCACACCGTCCGTGCCCATCCACTGCCCTTCGACGCCGGTCTGCCGCGCCATGCGCGGGCCACCGCCGCTGCCCATATCGGTCTGACAACCAGCCACCGCCAGTGCAGCCGCCACCGCTCCAAGCGTCAGAATATTACGTGTTCTCATAGCCTTGGCCTCCTGTCGCCAACCGGTCCCTGCCGGTCGCGCACCGTCTTTTCATCAGGCCCGGCCCCCGGCGGGGACCGAACTATACCCGTTTCAATTGCCCGATTTTGCCGGCATTGCAAGCGCAGCGCGCCGCCTGACGCTCAGCGCACGAGAATGTTGCGGAACTGCCACGGGTCGGATTCGTCCAGATCTTCAGGGAAGAGGCCCGGCCTCCCCTCAAGCGGCGTCCAGTCGGTGTAATAGCCCTTCACCGGCCCGAGATAAGGCAGCTGCACTTCGAGGCAGCGGCGGTAATCCACCTCGTCCGCCTCGACTATGCCAGCTTCCGGGTTCTCCAGCGCCCACACCATGCCTGCGAGCACGGCGGAGGTTACCTGCAGTCCCGTCGCGTTCTGGTAGGGCGCGAGCTTGCGGGCCTCTTCCAGCGTCAGCTGCGAGCCGAACCAATAGGCATTCCTGTCATGGCCGTAGAGCAGCACGCCCAGCTCATCCATCCCGTCGACCAGCTCGTTCTCATCCAGCACATGCTGCTCGGGCTGCGCCTTGCCTTCCGCACCGAACATCTCGTGTAACGAAAGCACGGCGTCGTTGCAGGGGTGATAGGCGTAATTGCAGGTCGGGCGGTAGACCAGCTTGCCCTTCTTGTCGCGCACGGTGAAGAAATCCGCGATGGAGATCGATTCATTGTGCGTGACGAGAAAACCGTATTGCGGGCCGGGCGTCGGGCACCAGCTGCGCACCCGCGTGTTCGCGCCCGGCTGCTCCAGAAAGATGGCCGCCTTGTTGCCCTTCTTCTGCTTGCGCGCGTTTTTCGGCGTCCACTTCTCATGCGTGCCCCAACCCAGTTCCGCCGGCTGCAGCCCCTCGGCCACGAAACCTTCCACCGACCAGGTGTTCCAGAACACCTTCATGGGCTTCGGGTTCTTCGCGCGCTGGGTGTCGCGCTCGGCGATGTGGATGCCCTTCACACCGCATTTCTTCATGAGCTTCGCCCAGCCCTCGCGGTCATCGAACGCGGGCTCCTCGAATTTTAGCCCAAGATCGCCGGCAAGGTTCACCAGCCCCTGCTTGACGAACCACGAAACCATGCCCGGATTGGCCCCGCAGGTGGAAACCGCCGTGGTTCCGCCCGGGTTCTTGGCCTTTTCCCGCCGCACCGTCTCACGCAGCGCATAATTGGTGCGCGAGGCGTTGTCGGCCTTGTCGTCGAAATAGAAGCCAAGCCACGGCTCGACCACCGTATCGACATAGAGCACGCCGAGCTTGCGGCAGAGCTTCATAAGGTCGAGCGAGGACGTGTCCACCGAGAGATTGACGCAAAAACCCTGCCCTTCGCCCTCGGTCAGAAGCGGCTTGAGCAGCTCCTTGTAATTGTCTTTGGTGACATGCGCCTGCACGTAGCGGATGCCGCGGTCGTCCAGCAGCTTGCGGTCGGTATCGACCGGGTCGATCACCACCATGCGCGTCTTGTCGAATTTGAAATGGCGCTCGATCAGCGGCAGCGTGCCGCGCCCGATAGAACCGAACCCGATCATCACGATCGGTCCGGTGATTTCACCATGGATGGGCCAGTCGTTAGCAGCCATTGCGCGCCTCTCCGAAACAGAATGTCTGAATTTCCAAAACATATAAGCCTGTCATAATAAAGAGCAAAAACGGTTCTGGTTCAGACAGGCTTTGTTATTCCTTAAGAGCATCCAGCCTGTCGACCGTGCGCGAGATGGCGCATTCGATGATCTCGAATTCGGCAACCCCGTGCACCGCGAAGGGATCTTCCGCAAGACACGCTTCCAGCGCCGCACGCTGGCCCCGCGCCAGGATCACCCCGCCGGTGCGCGGCACCTTGCGCCCGGAGGCAATGAAAATGCCGTCGGCATAGCAGTGGTCCAGCCACGCCATATGACCGGCCATATGCGGCTCGACCTCTTCGACCGGAACCACATAGCGCAGCGAAACAATGAACATGCCCTGATCTCCAATAACAATTCCAGGAAAAGCGGAACCGCTCTAATTCTCGATTTTCGCGAAGCGCGCCTTCACGAGCGCTTCCTCATATTCACCCCGGGCAGTGGAATCGAACACGACCCCGCCGCCCACATTGTAGGTCGCAGACCCGTCTTCAAAGAGCGAAACCGTGCGGATCGCCACGTTGAACCGCATCGTGCCATCGGGCGCGACCCAGCCGACCGAGCCGCAATAGGCCCCGCGCGGCCCCGCCTCCAGCGCATGCAGGATTTCCATGGCGCGTATCTTGGGTGCGCCCGTCACCGAGCCGCAGGGAAAAAGTGCGGAAAAGATTTCGCGCAGTCCCGTCCCCGGCGTCAGCCGCGCCCGAACCCGGCTCACCATCTGGTGCACCGTCTGATAGGTCTCCACATGGAACAGCTCCGGCACGTCCAGCGTGCCCACCTCGCTGATGCGAGAAATGTCGTTGCGCAGCAGGTCGACGATCATCCGGTTTTCGGCCTGGTTCTTCGGATCGTTGCGCAGAAAATCCTTCAGCGCCGCATCCTCTTCCGGCGTCTCGCCACGCGGCGCGGTTCCCTTCATCGGCATGGTCTCGATCCAGCCATCGCGCGACACCTGAAAAAACAGTTCCGGTGAGCGCGAAACGATGACCGGCCAGCCAAGATCCAAAAGCGCCGCATAACGCACGGGCTGGCGCGCGCCGAGCGCATCGAACAGCGCCGCCGGTTCCCCCTCCCAGCGCGCATGGACCGGAAAGGTCAGGTTCGCCTGATAGCAGTCGCCCGCGCGCAGATGCGCATGCAGTCGCTCAAAACGCGGAGCGTAATCCCCGAAGGTCCAGAGCGGCTGTGCATCCCCAAGCGCCGCATCGCGCACATCAAGCACCGGCCGCACCGCGCGTTCTTCCGGCGCATCAAACACGCCGAAACACAAAAGCGGCCCCCGCCGCCCTTCCGGCAGGAGCGGTTTCAGCTTCGGCTCCAGCAGATAACCGGCCTCGTAGGCCATGTATCCGGCAAGCCAGAACCCATCGCGCCGCGCTTTCTCGGCGCGGGCGAGCATGTCGTCAAATGACCGGGCGTCCCACGCGATCAGAACATCGCGCGGGCGGGAGAAGAAAAGCTCCCGCCCGGCCATGTCGTCTCGAAAAAGAGCCTGCCCCCGAAGGTCCGTCAACATCGGGTCGAACGCGCCCGGATCAGCCGTCGAGCGTCTCGAGCTCGTCGATCAGCCCCTCGATGACCGACAGTCCCTTGCTCCAGAAGTCCGGATCGCTCGCATCAAGCCCGAACGGCGCGAGAAGCTCGGAATGATGCTTCGTGCCGCCTGCCTCGAGCATGGCGAAATACTTCTCCTGAAAGCCCTCCGGCGCCTGCTGGTAGACCGCAAAGAGCGAGTTCACCAGGCAATCGCCGAACGCATAGGCATAGACGTAGAAAGGCGAATGGATGAAGTGCGGGACATAGGCCCAGAAGGTCTCGTATCCCTCGCGCAGCTTCACCGAAGAGCCAAGGCACTCGTTCTGTGCCTCAAGCCACAGCTCGCCGATCTGCTCGGAGGTCAGCTCGCCATCGCTGCGCCGCCTGGAGTGCACCTTGCGCTCGAACTCGTAGAAGGCGATCTGGCGGACAACCGTGTTCAGCATGTCCTCCACCTTCTGCGCCAGCATCGCCTTGCGCTCGCGCTTTTCGGTGGTCCGGTCAAGCAGCGAACGGAAGGTCAGCATCTCGCCGAACACGGAGGCCGTCTCGGCCAGCGTCAGCGGCGTCGGCGCCATCAGCGCGCCCTGCTTTGCCGCCAGCACCTGATGGATGCCATGGCCCATCTCATGCGCCAGCGTCATCACATCGCGCGGCTTGCCCAGATAGTTCAGGAGCAGATAGGGGTGCGCGGAAGGTACGGTCGGATGGGCAAACGCTCCCGGCGACTTGCCCGGACGCACCGGCGCGTCGATCCAGTTGCGGTCGAAGAAGCGCCCGGCGATCTCCGCCATGCGCGGATCGAACGCCGCATAGGCGTCGAGCACGGTCTTCTGCGCTTCCTCCCAGCCGATCACCGCCTGCGGCGTTTCCGGCAGCGGCGCATTGCGGTCCCAGTGGTTCAGAACCTCCATGCCCAGCCATTTCGCCTTCATGGCGTAATAGCGATGCGACAGTTTCGGATAGGCCGTGCGCACGGCTTCGGCCAGCGCGTCGACAACCGGGCGTTCAACGCGGTTCGCCAAGTGGCGGGAGTCGGCAATGTCCTCGAAACCGCGCCAGCGGTCGGAGATTTCCTTGTCCTTGGCGAGCGTGTTGGTGATCAGCGTGAAGGTGCGCAGGTTTTTGCCAAACGTCTCCGCCAGCGCTTCGGCGGCCCTGCGGCGTTTCTCGCCATCGGCGTCCTGCAACAGGTTGAGCGTCTGCTCCAGCGCCAGCTCCTCGCCATCGACCGTGAAGCGAAGCCCCGTCAGCGTCTCGTCAAAGAGGCGGTTCCACGCACCGCGCCCGGTGACCGACTTTTCATGGAAAAGCTGCTCGATCCGGTCTTCCAGCTCATAGGGCTTGTCGCGGCGAATATCGAGCACCCAGGGCCGGTAATGAGCCAGCCGGGCATCCGCCTCAAGCGCTGCCTCAATGGCCGCATCGTCAATCTTGTTGAGCTCCAGCGTGAAGAAGATCAGATGCGCGCTCGCATCGGTCAGCTTCTCCTGCACGTCGCCATAAAGCTTGGCGCGCTTCGGGTCAGAGGTGTCGCCGGCATAGAGAAGCCCCGCATAGGACACGATGCGCCCCATGAGTTCCTCAAGCCCCTCATAGGCCTCCACGGCCTCGCCCAGCCGGCTCTCCGCGCCCTTGGCCACCTCGTCGGCGAGCTTGCCCTTCCAGGCCCTCTCAAAACCGGCAGCCTCTGCCGCTGCGCGGTCCAGATCGCGCTTCAGCTCAGGCGACTCGATTGCGGGATAAAGATCCGTCAGATCCCATTCTGGCAGCTTGCCGAATTCCGAAGCGGCCCTGTCAGCCACAATTGCCGCATCCGTTGCCGCAGGGCGCGCGACCCTGCCAGTGTACTTGGCCATGTAATCCTCGTTCTGCCGAATTCGGTCATTTCTCCGCGACGACGAAAGGTTTCGTTCACCGGGATTCTTGAACCCTTGTTTAGAAGCCTATGCCATTTTGATCCAGCCCGTGCGCGGAAAGCGCGCTCGATACTCTAACGCCATTGCATAAATGCGACATGTCGGAAGCCGTTCTCATAGTCGATGATGACCCGGTCCAGCGCCGCCTCCTTCAGGCTGCGGTGGAGAAACTCGGGCACACGGCGCTGCTTGCCGAGAACGGACGCGAAGCGCTTGGCGTTCTGGAGCGCACCGAACAGACGCCGCGCACCATCGTTCTCGATCTCATGATGCCGGAGATGGGCGGGCTTGAAATGCTCGAACACCTCAATGGCGACGGAACAGACATTCCCGTCATCGTCCAGACATCGCGCGGCAGCATCGACACGGCTGTCGAAGCCATGCGCGCCGGCGCGTTCGATTTCATCGTCAAGCCCGTTGCCCCTGCCCGCCTAGGCGCGGCCATCGGCAATGCGCTCAAGGTCCGCGCGATGGAGACGCGCCAGCGCAGGAGCCAGAAGCCCGCCGAAACCGCCTCCTTCGAAGCCCTCGCCACCAACAGCCCCTCCATGGCGCGCGTCATGAAGCTGGGCGAAAAGGCCGCCGCGAGCGACATCCCGGTTCTCATCGAAGGTGAATCCGGCGTCGGCAAGGAGCTGATCGCCCGCGCCATTCAGGCAGCAAGCGCCCGCCGCCCCAAACCTTTCGTCACCGTCAATTGTGGCGCGATCCCCGACACGCTGGTGGAGAGCATCCTGTTCGGTCACGACAAGGGCGCGTTCACCGGCGCAACCGAAAAGCGCGCCGGCAAATTTGCCGAGGCCGACACCGGCACCCTGTTTCTCGATGAGATCGGCGATCTGCCGCTCGACGTTCAGGTCAAGCTTCTGCGCGCGGTGCAGGAAGGCGAGATCGATCCGGTCGGCGGGCGCGGCACGCGCAAGGTGGACATCCGCCTCGTCTCGGCCACCAATCAGAACCTTATTGAGCGGGTGAAGGAGGGCCGCTTCCGCGAAGACCTCTTCTACCGCCTCAACGTCTTCCCGATCATGGTTCCGCCGCTGCGCGACCGCAAGGAAGACATACCGCTTCTCGTGCAGGCCTTCATCGCCCGCTTTGCAGACAGTGCGGCAAGCCGCGTCACCGGCATTGCGCGCCCGGCCCTTGCGCTTTTGGAACGCTATGACTGGCCCGGCAATATCCGCCAGCTCGAAAACGCGGTCTTCCGCGCCGTGGTGCTTTGCGAGACGGGCGTCCTCGATGTCGCCGACTTCCCGCAGATCCGCGCGCAGGTGGAAGGGATCGACCCCTATGAGGCCCAGTTCGAGGCTGTCACCGCCTCACCCGCACAGGAAGCGCTGGCCCCCGAGCACCGCCAAGAGACAACGGGCGGGACAGCAGCAACGCCGGCAGAGCGGGTTCAGAAGGGTTTCATCAAGGCGCTGGACGGTCACAATGAGATCCGTCCGCTTGAAGAGATCGAGAACGACATGATCCGGCTCGCCATCGAACATTATGGCGGCCAGATGAGCGAAGTAGCGCGCCGTCTCGGCATTGGTCGCTCGACATTATACCGCAAGCTCAAGGATCTCGGGATCGATCCGACCGGGCGCACACGCCCGAATGAAGACTGAGGCCAATAGAGCACAGTCCACGCATTAACCTGGCGTTTACCCTGCGGCGCGTCGTCACGCTTCGCCACGATATCGCCATCGTCTTTGCGCATTCCTACTTTAATAAGATGGAATTAACCATTAAATCGAATACTCGTAAGGTGGGAAGACAGAGTTCCGGGCCAAAGGCTCGGGGGACAAACACCAGCCTGTAAGGCCACGGACCTTGAGACAGAACGACGTTCACGCACCTGTATGGCGCTTGGCTTCACTCGCACGCGTGAGGTTCCTCGCCGGATTGATGCTCGCAGCCAGCGCGCTTTTGGCAGCAGCGCCTGCCGCGCACGCTGAAACGCGCACGCTGAAGCTCTACTTCATCCATACCAAGGAGCGCGCGGAAATCACCTACAAGCGCAACGGACGCTACATCCAGAGCGGCCTGAAGCAGGTGAACCGTTTCCTGCGCGACTGGCGTCGCAACGAACCAACCAACATGGATCCGCAGGTTCTCGACCTGCTTTGGGAGACCTACCGCGCCGCCGGTGCCCGCGATTACATCCATGTCGTGTCCGCCTATCGTTCGCCGCAGACCAACGCCATGCTCCGCAGCCGCTCCAGCGGCGTCGCGAAAAAGAGCCAGCACATGCTCGGCAAGGCGATCGACTTCTACATTCCCGGCGTGAAGCTCTCCACCCTGCGCAATTCCGCCCTGAAGTTTCAGGCCGGCGGCGTCGGCTATTACCCGCGTTCCGGCTCGCCCTTCATCCATATCGATGTCGGCGGCGTGCGCCACTGGCCGCGCATGAGCCGCAAGGAGCTTCTCGCCGTGTTCCCGAGCGGCAACACGATCCACGTGCCGACCGACGGCAAACCGCTCCCCGGCTACAAGCAGGCGCTCGCCTCCTATGAAGCGCGCAAGCGCAAGGGCAGCACCATTCAGGTCGCCCGCGACACCGGCAGCAAGAGCAATAGCGGCGGTGGACGCGGTCTTCTCGCCACGCTGTTCGGCGGCGGCGCCGACGAGGAAGAGGATAACGCAGAAACCACAACGGTTGCTGCGCGTCAGCCGGCAGCCCGCCGCGCGCCTGCCCCGGCAGCCGCACCTGAGCCGCAGCCCGAGACGCCGGGCACGATCCTTGCCGCCCTGCCGCAGCGCAGCGTTCCCACGCCGCGCGCCGCACCGCGCCCTGCCGCCGAAGTTGGCCAGCAACCCCTGCCCTTCGAGGTAAAGCCGGTTGAGGAAGCGCCGACCATTGAGGAGGCAACGCCGCAGGATGCAGGTACTGCCGTTCTGGTCGCAGCGAACATTCCGACGCCCACGCAGCGTCCGGAATACGCGCCTGAAACCTCAACGCAGGAAGCGCTTGCACAGATCGCCGCTGCAGAACCCCAGGCCTCCGACGCCATTGCCGGCGTGCTGGCCGATGCCACGCAGGAAGAAGAGCCGATCACCACGGCCGCCTACATGCCGCTGCCGTCCAGCCGTCCGGCTCAGGCTCTTGCGCCGTCCGACGAGTTTACCCTCGCTGCACAGCCCCAGCCGCGTCCGCAGCCCGCAGCAGTCACCGCGCCTGAGAGCGACTTTGCGCTCAAGGTAGATGAGCAGGCTGCCGTCACGGTTGCCGCGGCTCCGGCACAGCCTGAACGTGGCCAGCCCGTCTCCGCATCGCCGCGTCAGGCGCTTCTGGCCCGTGCGGACCAGCAGGCTGCCCCGCGCCCGGAAATCCGTTCGCGCAGCACGCGCAAATCGGCCAAGCCCGGCCCCAACGACATCGCACCGGGCGCACAGCCCGTCGTCGTTGCGGCAACCGGCGAAGCGCCGATCCGCGCACTCAGCCGCAACTCCATGCTGAACGAAGCCGTAAAGCCGACACAGCCGCCGGCATTCGACAGCGAGTTCGTCCGGTCGCCTGAAACCGTCTACACGACCGGGTTCCAGCAGGACGTGACCGTCGCCGACGCCACGCGCTTCACCGGCAAGGCCGTGAACTTCATTTCCATGGCCCGGTTCCGCACCAACTGACGAGCCGAAAACAGACATGAAAAAAGCGGGGCCAGGCCCCGCTTTTTTTGTGCGTTGGTTTTCGCGAAAAGGCGATCAGCCCCTAAGGCCACTTGCCTCACGCGCCAGCGCTTCGATGGCGTCCCAGTCGCCTGCGTCAATCGCCTTGTCAGGCGCAACCCAGGAGCCGCCAACGCAGATCACGTTGGGCAGCGAAAGATAGTCACCCACATTCTTCGGCGACACGCCGCCCGTCGGGCAGAAGCGGATGGAAGCCAGCGGGGACGAAAGCGCCTTCAGGAAGGGCGCACCGCCTGCCTGTTCGGCCGGGAAGAACTTCAACAGGCTGTAGCCTTCCTCACGCGCGGCCATCACCTCGCTCGGCGTCGCCGCGCCCGGCAGGAAAGGCACCTCGGACATGGAGGCCGCATCAAGCAGCTCCTGCGTGATGCCGGGGCTCACGATGAACCGCGCGCCCGCCGCCACTGCATAGGAGAAATCCTTCGAGGTCAGGATCGTGCCCGCACCGACAATCGCCTCCGGCACTTCCTCGCAGACGAGACGGATCGCATCGATGGCGTCCGGCGTGCGCAGCGTGATCTCGATGGCGGGAAGCCCGCCCTTCACCAGCGCGCGGGCCAGCGGCACGGCATCTGCCAGACGGTCGATCTTCAGAACCGGAATGACCGGCTGTCCTTCAAGGATCGCCAGCAATACGTCGTTCTTCTTCTGCATGGCAGCGTTCATGTGCACACCTCTCCTCAAGGCCTGTCTGTTTTGTGCGAAACCGCACTTTTAAAACGGTTCAATACATCGATTTCGCCGCCCATGAACACTTTTCTTCCGAAACTGGCAAGCCGCAACGCTCAAAACGCCCGTGGCAAATCGCGCCAGAGGCGCAGAACAAACGCTTTTGCGCGCGCGAAAAGCCCTGTGAACGGCAGGCTCCGCCGAAGCGCCGCACGGGTCACCGGCCCCACAACACCGTCCACCGTGACACCCGCTTCCGCCTGAAACCGTTTCAGCGCCTCTTCGGTCCGCCGCCCGAAAACGCCATCCGCCACCACCGGATAGCCCTGCGCCGAAAGCATGGTCTGCACGCTTTCCACCGCCTCTCCCCGCGCACCCATTTTCAGCAGACCATCGGCAGCCGGCCTTCCTTCGACACGCTTCCCGGCATATGCGCGATAAGCCTGCGCCAGCTTCCGGTCATAGCGGTTTCGCCGGTAGCCCGGCCCGTTATAGCCACGCGCGAACCGCGCCCAGTCATGCGCGGCAAGCGGCTCCTTCAGCCCGGCCTTTTCGATGTAGCGCAGCATCAGGCGCATTTGCCCGGCAAGCCCCTCGCGCGCCTCCGCTACCAGCGCCTCCACATCGGCAAAGCCGAGCCAACTCCAGTGCGCGCCCATCACCTGCCCCACGCCCCACGACACCGACTCATAGGCCGCCTTGCGGTCGATGCGCGCCGCCTCCTTCAAAAGCGCCCAGCGCGCCGCCTGGCTGCGTGGATTGGCAATCGCACCCGCCTCGGGCGAAGCCAGTCCCGCCGCCCGCGCCGCCGCCTGCTTCGCGCCGGAAAGCCGGCGGTCGAAATAATGCCCCTCATACCGGATCGGCGGCTCCGCCCTGCCGCGCACCATCGCCGACACCTGCCCGCCGCTTTCCACCTGCGCCACCGCCAGAAGCAGCGCCGGCTCCAGCCCCGCCGCCAGCGCCGCATCCCTGATTTCACCGATCTCCGCGTCCGAAAACATCGCGCTCGTCCCTCTCCGTTTTCAGGAATTATCGACCCGCCCCCGCAGCCGGGGAGAAAACGCGCTTCAGGAAAACCCGCGCAAACCCGCATCCGCCCCCTCAAACCGAGGAAAACGCGGCTTTTTCTTGCAAGCTGAAAAGGAGAAGCGTAGGAGACCGCGCATGATTTCATCCTCGCCAGACCAGACGTTCCGCGTCGCCGCTCTTTATCGTTTCGCCGCCCTGCCGGATTATGAGGCGCTACGTCCGCAGCTTGCCGCCTTCTGCGAGAAGAACGGCATTCGCGGCACGCTTCTGCTGGCCGCCGAGGGCATCAACGGCACCGTTGCCGGCGCGCCCGAAGCCATCGACGCGCTGATCACCCATCTGGAAACGATCCCCGCCCTCAAGGGCATCGAGGTCAAATACAGCACGGCCTCCGAAATGCCCTTCCACCGCATGAAGGTGCGGCTGAAGAAGGAGATCGTCACCATGGGCGTGCCCGAGGTCGATCCCGTCAATCAGGTCGGCGCCTATGTGGAGCCTGCCGACTGGAACGCGCTGATCGCCGATCCCGACACGCTGGTCGTCGACACCCGCAACGCCTACGAAACCGCCATCGGCACCTTCTCGCGCGCCGAGGATCCGGAAACGGAAACCTTCCGTGACTTCCCCGCCTGGGCCGAGCGCAACCTCAATCGGCTCAAGGGCCGCAAGGTCGCGATGTTCTGCACCGGCGGCATTCGCTGCGAAAAGGCCACCGCCTATATGAAGCTGATCGGCGTCGATGACGTCTATCACCTCAAGGGCGGCATCCTGAAATATCTGGAAGAGGTTCCGGCCGAAGAAAGCCTGTGGGAAGGCGAGTGCTTCGTGTTCGACGAACGCGTCTCGGTGCGCCACGGTCTCGAAGAGGGCGACGCCACGCTTTGCCGCGCCTGCCGGCATCCGCTGACTCCGGAGGAGCGCGCATCCCCGCTGTTTCAGGAAGGCATTTCCTGCCCGCATTGCGCCGAAACCCGCAGCGAAGCAGACCGCGCCCGCTATGCCGAGCGCCAGCGCCAGGTGGAACTGGCCGAAAAGCGCGGCGAGAGCTTCCCCATCGGCGCGCCGTCAGAGAAGCACAAAGCCTAAAGCAATTCCAGGAAAAGCGGGAACCGGTTTTCCGTCCGGAATTGCGCAAAACCAATGATTTAGAGCGTTTTCGCGATTCCTGGAAAAGCGGATTGCTCTAGACCGCTGCGGCCAGACCCTCGAGTATCGCGTCCGCATGGCTCCACAGAATGGCGCTGCCCTCGCCTTCAAGCCGGTGCAGCGTGCTGTTGGCGAAACGGCCATCCAGCGTCGCACCGAAGTCCGGCGAATGCACCGGGCTCGTATCGGCAAGGCCGAACCACAGCGCCACCCGATGCGCGAAATGTCAAAGCCCGATCACAGAGCCTGACGCAATGCCGCAGCCACGCCGGCGCGCGCAAAGCGCTTCAGCGCCGCCTCGTCCGCGCCCGCACGGGCCTGAACGGCAATGCATATCAGCACCGACACCATCAACTGCGCCAGCCCCGCCACTTCACCGTCAGCCGCTTCCCGCGCAATCCGCGCCGTAAGCTGCGCCTCGATCCCGCTGATCGTGTCCGCCAGCGCGGCTGCGATCTCTTCATCGGCCGGGGCTTCCGCCGTCGCCGTGCACAGAACCAGACAGCCCGGCGCAGCCCCCTCGCCATAGAAGCCGATCGCCGCGTCGAAGAACCCCGTCAGCGCATCGCCCAGAGGCCCCTCGCGCTCCAGCGCCGGCGAGACCGCCCGTTCCATCCGCCGCCGGTAATCTTCAAGGGCGGCCAGATACATGGCCTTCTTGTTGCCGAACGCGGCGAAAAGGCTGGGCCGGTTCATCCCCGCCGCCCGCGCGATCTCGTCCAGCGAGGCAGCGGCATAGCCGCGCAGGCGAAACGCTTCCGCAATGGCCATCAGCGCCGCTTCGCGGTCATAGGCAGGCGGACGTCCTCGGCGTGCAATCATTTTGTACCATCTTGCATAAAATTCATCTCCGTGCATTTTTATGCGAAACAGTACAAATATCAAGGCACATCACAATGACCCAATCCAAACATCCTGGAAATGCAGCCATGGGCACACTCGCCTGGGGCCACGGAACGGATGGAACACTGAGCGGCGGCGAAAAAATCCGCCTCATCGGCAATCTCGCCTTTGTGCAGGTGCAGCAGGCACTCGACACGGTTCGCCACCGCCTCGGCCTTCTCACCCCGGCTCCGGTCTCGCTCGACGCGCTGATGCCGCCGCAGACCGCACTGGTCGAAGATGCGCTTCAGCTCGCCACGGAGACCCATCGCGATGCGCTGCTTTTCCATAGCTGGCGCACCTATCTGTTCGGCGCGCTGATCGCGGCCCATGAGCGCATCGACCACGATCCCGCCCTGTTCTTCGCCGCCGCAATCCTGCACGATATCGGCCTGACCGAGCGCCACGAGCCGTCACTCTGCACGCGCTGTTTTGCGCTCAGCGGCGGCGAGCGGGTGCGCGATCATCTCTGCGCGAAAGGACATGGCGGCGAGACCGGCCGAAAGGTCGGCGACGCCATCGCGCTCCATCTCAACGGATGGGTGTCCGGCCGCGCCCATGGCGCGGAGGCGCATCTGGTGTCGCGCGGCGCGGTCTGCGATCTTTTCGGCGCTGGCCGCCACCGCATCGCACCTGCCTCGCTCGCAAAGGTCCTGGAGCGTTTCCCGCGCGACGGCGTGATCGAAGCCCTCCGGTTCGAAACCGCCGAACACAGAAAGGGCACCCGCCCCGCCATCATGACCGGGCTGTCAGGCGGCAAGGCTCCTGCCGAGCCGTTCGGATGACATTGGACTTTCGTCGTCCCATGCCGGTTGCAGCGCCCTGCAACATTGCAATGCCGCAAATGCCTTCCTACCTTTTCGCCAATGCTACGGCGCGACAGGCGCGAAAAGAGGAGATGCGGATGTTTGATCCAAAGAAGCTGCTGAACGACCTTCTGGGCTCACAGGTGCCCGGAACGCAGGGAACCGTGCGCGACAAGGCGGGCCAGGCGGTTCAGCTCGCCAAGGACAATCCGCTTGCAACCGGCGCCATCGCGGCCGTCCTTTTGGGCACCAGCACGGGGCGTTCCGTCACCGGCAGCGCGCTCAAGCTCGGCGGCATCGCCGCCGTGGCCGGCATCGCCTACAAGGCCTATCAGAACTATCAGTCCGGCAAGGAGCCAACCGAGGCCGCGAAAGAAGGCGAGCTTCTGCCGCCCCCGGAAGACACCAGCTTCAACCCGGCCCAGGCCCCGCAGGGCGAGGGCGAATTCGCGCTGGCGCTGGTGCGCGCCATGATCGCCGCCGCCCGCGCCGACGGCCATATCGATGAAGGCGAGCGCGCCAAGATCGCCGACAAGCTCAAGCTTTCCGGCATCGACAGCGAAGAGGAAGCCTTCCTCATGCGCGAGCTGGAGCGCCCGGTGGATCTCGATGCGCTGGTCGAGGCCGCACAGACCGACGCCCAGAAGATCGAACTCTACACGGCATCGCGCCTCACCATAGAGCCGAAGACCCGCGCCGAGCGCGGCTATCTCGACATGCTCGCCGGCCGCCTGCGCCTGCCCGACCCGCTTGTCGACCACATCGAGGCAACCGTCTCCGAAGCAACGGCCTGACCGTTTCTCAACCGTCCGGTCATGATCTTCCAGTCATGGCCACCACGACGAAAAGCCGACCTCAACGTCGAGGCCCCCTTCTCCCCGCATGCGGGGAGAAGGTGAGGATGAGGGGCGGGCACCGGCATCGCCGCAGCCCCCACGGCCCAGTCAGCACAAAACCACAAACACTGCCGCACGCCCCTCATCCCCCTGCCGGGACCTTCTCCCCGCAAACGGGGAGAAGGAAGCTGCGCAACCGCCCCGCCTAAAGACCAAAGGCCGCACGCCGTCAAACGACCCGGCCCCACCGTCAACGCCCCCTTCTCCCCGCATGCGGGGAGAAGGTGAGGATGAGGGGCGGGCACCGGCATCGCCGCAGCCCCCACGGCCAAGCCAACGCAACACCACAAACATTGCCGCCCGCCCCTCATCCCCCTGCCGGGACCTTCTCCCCGCAAACGGGGAGAAGGAAGCTGCACAACCGCCCCGCCAAAAGACCAAAGGCCGCACGCCGTCAAACGACCCGGCCCCACCGTCAACGCCCCCTTCTCCCCGCATGCGGGGAGAAGGTGAGGATGAGGGGCGGGCACCGGCATCGCCGCAGCCCCCACGGCCAAACCAACGCAAATCCACAAACATTGCCGCCCGCCCCTCATCCCCCTGCCGGGACCTTCTCCCCGCAAACGGGGAGAAGGAAGCTGCGCAACCGCCCCGCCTAAAGACCGAAGGCCGCACGCCGTCAAACAACCCGGCCCCACAATCAACGCCCCCTTCTCCCCGCCTGCGGGGAGAAGGTGAGGATGAGGGGCGGGCACCGGCATTCGCGAAACACACACCCCGTCACCAAGCGCGCCACCACACCACCCCCATCCCCAGAGCTTTGCCCCATCCTCCCTTGACCCCGCCGTCACCGCCCTCCTAATATCCAAACCGGGCAGCGCGTGATGGCTGCCTCTGTCCCAAGGTTCGGGCGGCATTCGGGGCGCGAATGTCCAGACCTGACCACCATGCATTCCCGTTGACCGGCGCGCGGCACCCGTCCGCGCCAATGACCTATGGTGGTTCCATGTTCAAACGTGCTCTTGTGAGCCTCGCCCTCCTCGCTTCTCTTTCCACGGCGGCTACCGCCGAAAAACTCACCGTCTTCGCCGCTGCCAGCATGAAGGACGCCATTGAGCGCGCCGCAGGCGAATATCAGGCAGCCGGTGGCGACGAAGTGGTCGTCTCCTTTGCCTCCAGCTCCGTTCTCGCCCGCCAGATCGAGGCCGGTGCGCCGGCGGATGTCTACATCTCCGCAAACACCGACTGGATGGCGTATCTGGTCGAGCGCGATCTGGTCCGGGCCGACAGCGAGACCATCATCGCCGGCAACAATCTCGTCATCGCAGCCGCAGAGGGCACAGAGCCGGCCGACAGCCCCGACGCCCTGCTTGACGAGCGCTTCGCCATGGGCGATCCGAGCCATGTGCCCGCCGGCAAATATGCCCGCACGGCGCTCGAAAACCTCGATCTCTGGAAAGACGTCGAGAAGAACGCCGTGTTCGGTGAAAACGTCCGCGTGGCGCTGGAGCTCGCCAGCCGTGGCGAGGTCAAAGCGGCCATCGTCTACGGATCGGACCAGAAAGCCGCCGGCGATCTGGTGCGGGCCTATGTCTTCCCGGCAGACAGCCATGCGCCGATCCTCTACCCCGCCGCCGCCACGAAGGATGGAGCCGAAAGCGCCGAAGCCTTTCTCGCCTTCCTGAAAAGCGAGGCCGGCCGCGCGATCTTTACCGATCTCGGTTTTTCCGAAGCTACGGAATAGACTGCCGACATGGGCGAGACCGAACTTTCGATCATACTCCTGTCCGCGAGGGTGGCGTTTACCGCCATCCTCTGCGCGCTCGTTCCTGCCTTTGCGGTCGCCTGGCTTCTGGCCCGCAAACAGTTCCCCGGAAAGGGCGTCGTTCAGGCGCTGGTCACCCTGCCGCTCGTGCTGCCGCCGGTCGTCACCGGCTACGGCCTGTTGATCCTGTTCGGCTCCAAAGGGCCGCTTGGCCAGCTCTTTGAAAACCTGTTCGGCATCAGCTTCGCCTTCCGCTGGACGGGCGCGGCGCTCGCCGCCGGCGTCATGGCGTTTCCGCTCCTCGTGCGGCCCATCCGCCTGTCGCTGGAAGCCATGGATCAGGGCTTTGGCGAGGCCGCGCGCACGCTCGGCGCATCGCGTCTCACCGTGTTCTTCACCGTCACCCTGCCGCTCGCCCTTCCGGGCGTCATAGCAGGCGCCGTTCTCGGCTTCGCCAAGGCGCTTGGCGAGTTCGGGGCGACGATCACCTTCGTCTCAAACATTCCCGGTGAAACACAGACCCTGTCGCTCGCCATCTATGCGCTGCTGCAATCGCCATCGGGCGATGCCGCCGCCCTTCGCCTGATCGCAATCGCCATCGCCCTGGCGCTCGCCGCCATCGTCGCGTCCGAATATCTGGCCCGCAGGCTCACCGCCGGAGGACGCGCATGAGCACTCTACACGTAGACATCAGGGGCCGCGCCGGCAGCTTCGAGATCGAAACGGCCTTCCAGGCCGGCGCAGGCGTCACCGCGCTGTTCGGGCCATCCGGCGCGGGCAAATCGACCCTGCTCAAGATGATCGCCGGCACGGCACGGCCGCAGTCGGGACGCATCGTGGCTGGCGGGCGCACGCTGTTCAATTCGGCCACGGGAACGAACCTCCCGCCGGAAAAACGCGGCATCGGCTTCGTCTTTCAGGATGCGCGCCTCTTCCCGCATCTCTCGGTGCGCAGGAACCTCACCTATGCCCGCTGGGCCGGTCGCCGTCCGGCATCCCGCGCCTTCGATGAAGTGGTGGCCCTGCTTGGCCTTGAAGACCGGCTCGACGCTGCACCCGCCACGCTTTCAGGCGGCGAGCGCCAGCGCGTCGCCATTGGCCGGGCGCTGCTTGCCGACCCCGCGCTGCTTCTCATGGATGAGCCGCTCTCCTCGCTCGACAAGGCGCGGCGAAACGAGATCCTGCCCTATCTGGAAGCGATCCGCACCGAGGCCGGCATTCCCATCCTCTATGTGAGCCACGAAACCTCGGAGGTCGCGCGTCTGGCCGACACGGTCGTGCTGATCGAAAACGGACGCGTGGCCGACAGCGGTCCCGCCGCCGCCATCCTCGCACGCCTCGGCCTTGCCGCCGGCGGCGATCCCGACGAGGCCGGCGTCATCCTTGAAGGCCGCATCACGGATGTTGACCCCGCTTACCACACCGCCGTCATCGCGCTTGATGACGACCGCATCGAGCTGACCGGAAACGGGTTTGCACCCGGCATGACGGTGCGGCTGCGCGTGCGGGCGGGCGATGTCGCCATCGCCAATGCGCCGCATGACGGGCTGTCGATCCGCAACCAGCTTCCCGCAATTGTCGAGGAGATTCGCCGTGACGGCGCGTTCGCCACCGTTGCGCTCGGCTTTGGCGGGCAGCAGCTTCTGGCCCGCATCACGGCGAAGTCGGCGGATGCACTCGGCCTTCAGCCGGGCAGCCGGGTCCACGCCCTGCTCAAGGCCGTTTCCGTCGAGATGGCGCGCATCGAAAGCCCGCGCGGCGGGCTCACATCCGCGTCATCGCCACGCTGAGCGAAGGGCCATTCGCAATCGTCTGGTAGACCACGCAGTAGCGCTCGGTGAGCTTCAACAGCTGATCGAGCTGCTCCTGCGATGCATCCGTATCGAGATCGAAGGACAGCCGGATTTCCGCAAAACCCACCGGCGTATCCTTCACCACGCCCAGCGTGCCGCGAAAGTCGAGATCGCCCTCGGCTGAAACCACGCCCGCCCGGAGCGGTATCTCCAGCGCCGTGGCCACGGCCTTCAGCGTCACGCCCGCGCAGGCGACCAGCGCCTCCAGAAGCATGTCGCCGGAGCACAGCTCCAGCCCCGTTCCGCCCGTCGCCGGATGCAGTCCGGCAATGGCGATCGCGCGGCCGGTCTCCACCTTGCAGGCAATGTTCTGATCGTCGAGCGCGCCCCTGGCGTGAAGCGTGATGAGGGCTGCGCCCGGCTCACCGCGATAGCGGTCCTTGATCGGCGCCTGAATGGCGCGCAGTTCTGCAGCGTCCATGGCATACACCTCCTTCGAGCCCACCGGGCTCGCCATCAAACCCCAGAATAGCACCATAAGCACGTGCCCGCGAACTTACGGTTTGCCACCCAAGTTTCACTTGCATCACCTTCAAGCCGGTGGAAACATGCCGCCGGGTCCGTCTTCAACGGGACGTCACAATGCGGCGCTAGAGACCGCGAATTGCCATTCGGGAGAAGTCACTATGCGAACTACCATATCCAAGCGTCTTGCCATTGCCTCGCTGACCGCATCGGCACTGGCCCTGAGCGCAGGCGCGGCGTTTGCCGATTACACGCTCAACATTCTCCATATGAACGACTGGCACAGCCGCATCGAGCCAATCAACAAATACGATTCCACCTGCTCGGCTGAAGACGATGCCGAGGGCAAGTGCTTCGGCGGCGCTGCCCGCCTCGTCACCGCCGTGGCCGAAGCGCGTCAGGCGCTGGACGGTGAAAACGTCCTGCTACTCAACGCCGGCGACAATTTCCAGGGATCGCTCTTCTACACCACCTACAAGGGCGCGGCCGAAGCCGAGTTCCTGAACCTCATGAAGACCGACGCCATGGTCGTCGGCAACCATGAGTTCGACGACGGCGAAGACGGTCTGGCGACCTTCCTCGACAAGGTCGAGTTCCCCGTGCTCGGCTCCAACGTCAAGGCCAGGGAAGCTTCCGCACTGGGCGACCGGGTGAAAGAATATCTCCTGCTCGATGTGGGCGGCGAGACAATCGCCATCGTCGGCGCGGTCGCCAATGACACGGCCGAGCTTTCCTCGCCCGGCGAGAACGTCTCCATCATCGAGGATGTGGCCGGCATCACCGCAGCCGTTGAAGCCGCCACCGCCGAGGGCGCAAACAAGGTCATCGCACTCACCCATGTGGGCTACCCGCGCGACCTCGAAGCCATCGCGAAGATCCCCGACGTCGACGTGGTTGTCGGCGGCCATTCCAACACGCTGCTTTCCAACGCCATCGAAGGCGCCGAAGGCCCCTACCCGACCATGGTCGACAATCCCGACGGCCATCAGGTGCCCGTCGTGCAGGCCGGCTCCTATTCCAAATATCTCGGCGAACTCAAGCTCACCTTCAACGATGACGGCGTGGTCACCGCCGCCACCGGCGACGTCAAGCTGATCGATGCTTCCGTCGACAAGGACGAGGCGGTCGTCGCCCGCGTGCTGGAGCTGGGCGGCCCCATCGAGGAGCTGAAGAACAAGATCGTCGCCGAAACCGCAGCCCCGGTGGATGGCAGCCGCGAGACCTGCCGCGCCGGTGAGTGCGAGATGGGCAATCTCGTGACCGACGCCATGGTCGCGCGCACCGCCGATCAGGGTGTCCAGTTCGCCATCACCAATGGCGGCGGGCTGCGCGCCTCCATCGATGGCGGCGAAGTCACCATGGGCGAGGTGCTGGGCGTGCTGCCGTTCCAGAACACGCTCGCCACCTTCCAGATCAAGGGCGAAGATGTCGTTGCCTCGCTTGAAAGCGGCGTGAGCCAGATCGAGGACGGCGCCGGGCGTTTCCCGCAGGTCTCCGGCCTGCGCTTCAGCTTCAACCCGTCCGTCGCACCCGGCGAAGGCCGCATCCAGTCCGTCGAAGTGAAGGATGGCGACGGCTGGACCGCAATCGACCCGGACGCCACCTACACGGTCGCCTCCAACAACTTCACGCGCAATGGCGGTGACGGCTACAAGCTCTTCGCCTTGAACGCCCAGAACGCCTATGACTACGGTCCGGGCCTCGAGCAGGTTCTCGCCGATTATCTGGCCGCCAACAGCCCCTACAAACCGTCTCTGGATGGCCGCATCACCAGGGTTGCCGCATCGACGATGGACAAGGCCGGCGAGACGATGGAAAAGGCCGCCGACGACGCCAAGACCATGGCTGAGGGCGTTGCCGAGAAGGCAAAGGAAGCCGTCGAAGGCGCTGTCGCAGGCGCAAAGGAGATGGCGGAGAAGGCCGCCGGTGAAGCCGACGCTGCCATGAAGAAGATGACCGAGGGCACAGAAAAGGCCACGGAAGACGCAGGCAACGCCGTCGAAAAAGCGGCCGATGATGCAGCCTCCATGGCCAAAACTGCAGCCGACAAGGCCGCAGAAGCCGCCAAGGGCGCAGCCGAAGGCGCGAAGAAGATGGCGGACGACGCCGGCGAAGCCATGGAGAAGACCGCCGATGATGCGGCCTCTGCAACCGAAGGCGCAGCCGACAAGGTCGAAGAGGTTGCCGAAAACGCAGCCGAAGCCACCGGGGAGATGGCCAGCAAGACTGCGGAAGACGCGGAAAAGATGATGGATGGTGACAAGAACACCTACACCATCGCCCGCGGCGACACGCTGTGGGAGATCGCCCGCGCGCAGTATGGCGACGCCACCAAATGGCGCGACATTGCCGATGCAAACCCGCAGATGGATCCCGGCCGGCTCAAAGTGGGCATGGTCATCACCCTGCCTGCGGCCAACTGACCCCATAAAACCCCTGAAAGCCCCGCCAAACGGCGGGGCTTTTTCATTTTTTCGCCCCTGCGGCCACGCGCTGCATTGAAAACCCGCCCGGCTTCGCTAGCTTCCCCTGCATGATCGGAGCCAAAGCATGAATCTCCCCACCACTATCGACCGTTCCGCCGCAAAGGCGGTCGGCCCCCTGCCAGCAGACCACCCGCCGGTGCGCATCGGCAAGGTTGGCGTTCTGCTCGTCAATCTCGGCACGCCTGACGGCACGGATTACGCCCCCATGCGGCGCTATCTGAAGGAATTCCTGTCGGATCGCCGCGTCATCGAATGGCCAAGAGCCATCTGGTATCCGATCCTTCACGGCATCGTGCTCAACACGCGGCCCAAGAAGTCCGGTGCGGCCTACGCGGAAATCTGGAACCACGAGCGTAACGAATCGCCCCTGCGCACCTTCACCCGCGCCCAGGGCGAAAAGCTCGCCGGGGCCCTGTCGGAGCATGAGCATGTCGTCGTCGACTGGGCCATGCGCTACGGCCAGCCCTCAATCGAGACGGTCACGAAGAGCATGATGGAACGCGGCTGCGACCGCATCGTCATGTTCCCGCTCTACCCGCAATACTCCGCCACCACCACGGCGACGGTGAACGACAAGTTCTTCGAAGCGCTCATGAAGATGCGCTTTCAGCCGGCCATCCGCACCGTGCCCTCCTATCAGGACGAGCCAGTCTATATCGAAGCGCTGGCCCGCTCCATCGAAACGCATCTGGCAAGCCTCGACTTCGAACCGGAAGTCGTCATCGCCTCCTATCACGGCATCCCGCAGAGCTATTTCCAGCGCGGCGATCCCTATCACTGCCATTGCCAGAAAACCTCGCGCCTTCTGCGCGAGCGCCTCGGCTGGGACGAGAAGAAGCTGATGACCTGCTTTCAGTCCCGCTTCGGCCCCGAAGAATGGCTCCAGCCCTACACCGACAAGACGGTCGAGAAGCTCGCGAAGGAAGGCGTAAAATCCATCGCCGTCTTCAATCCCGGCTTCGTGTCCGACTGTCTGGAGACGCTGGAAGAAATCGCCGGCGAGGCCGGAGAAATCTTCCACGAGGCCGGCGGCACGAACTTCACGCATATCCCCTGCCTCAACGACACCGAAGAAGGCATGGCTGTCATTGAAACGCTGGTGCGGCGCGAGCTGGCAGGCTGGGTATAAACCCGGCCTCGCCATCCACGCGTCACATTTGGCGCAACATATGCGCGGCGTATTCCGCCCGCAGAGCATGCATGCCCGACAATTTGAGCCGTTGGGTTATGGTTTTGCCTGCGGTTAAGGTCTTCACAAAGCGGGTTACAACCTTACAGTGCGCCACGCGATTCAATACAAGCCCCTCCGGGGCGGTTTCAGGAGCCGATAATGCCCTTCTCCGGTTTTGACATACTCATCCCCGTCCTGGTGGTCCTCGTTGTCCTGCTGCTTTTTGCAGGCATCAAGACGGTGCCGCAGGGCTTCAACTTCACGGTGGAGCGGTTTGGTCGCTACACGAAAACCCTCACCCCCGGCCTCAACATCATTGTCCCGTTCATCGACCGCGTCGGCGCGAAGATGAACATGATGGAGCAGGTGCTCGACGTCCCCACCCAGGAAGTCATCACCCGCGACAACGCCATCGTCGCCGTCGATGGCGTCGCCTTCTATCAGGTACTCACCGCCGCCGAAGCCGCCTATCAGGTTTCCGGTCTGGAAAACGCCATCCTCAACCTGACCATGACGAACATCCGCTCCGTCATGGGCTCGATGGATCTCGATGAGCTCCTGTCCAACCGCGACGCGATCAACGAAAAACTTCTGCGCATTGTCGATGACGCCGCAAGCCCGTGGGGCATCAAGATGACCCGCGTCGAGATCAAGGACATCAACCCGCCGGCCAATCTGGTTGAATCCATGGCCCGACAGATGATGGCCGAGCGCAACAAGCGCGCGCAGATCCTCGAGGCAGAAGGTCTGAAGCAGGCCGAAATCCTCGAAGCCGAAGGCCGCAAGGAAGCAGCCTTCCGCGATGCCGAGGCCCGCGAGCGCGCCGCCGAGGCAGAAGCCCGTGCAACGCAGGTCGTGTCCGACGCCATCGCCGCCGGCGACGTGCATGCGGTGAACTACTTCGTGGCCCAGAAATACACCGACGCACTGGCGACCATCGGTTCGTCCAACAACAACAAGGTCGTTCTGATGCCGCTCGAAGCCTCCTCGCTGATCGGCTCTCTCGGCGGCATCGGCGCCATCGCCCGCGAAGTCTTCAGCGATGGAAACACGGCCCCCGCCCCGAAGAACCGGGCCTCCTCAGCCCGCCCGCCGCGTACGGGTCCCGCACAGGAATAGCCCCATGATCGAGCATGTCGTCGCTGAACTCGGCCCCTGGAACTGGATGCTGCTTGGCTTTGTGCTGCTGGCGGCGGAAATCCTGGCGCCCGGCGTTTTCCTTCTGTGGATCGGCATCGCCGCAATCCTGACCGGAACGCTGTCGCTCCAGTTATGGGATGCGGCGATGTGGACCTGGCACGTGCAGGTTCTCGTCTTCCTGGCGCTGTCCCTGCTCTCGGCCTATGGCGGCAAGCGTTTCATGGATTCACGCAGAAACGAGGAGACGGATCAGCCGCTCCTCAACCGCCGCACCGAGCAGCTTGTCGGCCGCACGGCAACGCTCGAACAGGCCATCGAAAACGGCTTTGGCCGCGTCCGGCTCGATGACACGCTATGGCGCGTCGCCGGTCCTGACCTCCCGGCCGGCACGCGCGTGAAGATCGCAGCGGTGGACGGCTCCACATTGCGCGTCGAGGCAGTCTGAACCACAAATAGCCCCGGAGCCTGTAGCGTCCGGGGCTTTTTTATCTGCCATCAAAAACGCCTCTGCCACCGCCTGTTTCAGAACAGGCAGCGCTCCGGCCATCATGATCGGGACAGGGGCAGCCTGAGACCGGCATAGCCAAAGACCAGAGCCAACACGCCTTCGATCCACTTGCTGAATTTCTGGTAAGCCCGACCCAGAACACCGGTCGAAAAAAGCAGGGCGTAGCCAACATTCACCGTCAGGCCCAGAATGGCGCATCCCACGATGATCGTGAGCAGGGTGTATGACGGTGCATTCGGCCAATATGACACGCGATGGGTTCGCCCCCAATTGCAGAATTGTACCCCTTGGCATCATCCCCGCTGGCGGCACACAGCCACTAAGCGAGCGAACCGGTCAGTCCTGCTCCCCCCTTCAGCCAAACGAAAAACGCCCCGCTTGAAACGGGGCGCCTGTCAATTTCACATGGTTCTGAATTACAGCCTGTCAGATTCAGGCAGCGCCAATCCGCAGCAGGTCGTGCAGATGCACCACGCCGCAGGGCTTGCCGCCCTCCACCACCATCAGCGTGGTGATCGACGAGGAATTGACGATCTGCAGCGCGCTTTCGGCCAGCGTTTCCGGCCCAATCGTCTTCGGATCGCGGGTCATCACCTGATCCACCGTCATCGCCAGAAGCTCGCTGTCGATGTGGCGGCGCAGATCGCCGTCGGTGATGATGCCGATCAGTGCGCCATCGCCATCGGTGATGCCGACACAGCCAAAGCCCTTCTGGGTCATTTCCAGAATGGCCTCGCGCATCAGCGCACCGCTTTTCGCCAGCGGAAGCTCCGCGCCCGAATGCATGATCTGGCGCACCTGCGTCAGCTTTGCGCCCAGCTGCCCGCCGGGATGGAAAGTGCGGAAATGGTCAGCCGTAAAGCCGCGCGCCTCCAGAAGCGCCACGGCCAGCGCATCGCCGATCACCAGTTGCAGCACGGTCGAGGTGGTGGGGGCGAGCCCATGCGGGCAGGCTTCGGGAGCCCGGGGCAGACCGAGCACCACCGTTGCTTCCTTCGCCAGCGCCGAAGCCTTGCCGGCGGTGATTGCGATGATCGGAATGGCGAAGCGACGCGCATAGGCGATGATGCCATGCAGCTCGGTCGTCTCGCCCGACCACGACATGGCAAGGATGACATCGTCGCTGCCGATCATGCCGAGATCGCCATGATTGGCTTCGGCGGGATGCACGAAGAATGCCGGCGTTCCCGTGGAAGCCATGGTGGCGGCAATCTTGGAACCGATATGCCCGCTCTTGCCCACGCCGGTAACGATCAGGCGCCCCCTGATCCCGGCAACGGTGCGCACCGCTTCGGCAAAGGGTTCGGCAAGCCCGTTGTCGAGGGCTTCGGCCAGTTCTTTAAGTCCGGCGCGTTCGGTTTCAAGCGTGCGAACGGCAGAAGCGATAACGCTTTGCTGGTCCAGGTTCATGGAAGAGTCTTTCAGCATGGCATTGCCATTACCGCCTTGATGCCGCGCTGTCCATTCAGTTTGTCCATTGTGCCCGCCCCAGGCGTAGACACATGCACACAAGGTTTTGTTAACCACGATGATTTACTGCTGGGTAAGTACAATTGTGGCGTGTCTTTATAGTCTGGATCTGAATGTCTTCTCCCGGTTTCAGAGTGGGTTGGAATACGCGCATATGGCGCAGATCCACTGCGCTGGGTCTCAGTCTTTCAGCATGTGTCTACGGCGTCGCTACGGCGCAGGAAGTCAGTGGTCTGCGCGGGCTCGTTTCCGAAACAGACATCACCTCTTCCATACAGAGTGGCGCTGGTGCGGAAACGGGCCTGCCCGCCCCGCGCTATGAACCCGTCACGCCGAGCCCGTCGGGCGATCCGGCTTCTGCGGAAGCGCCAGCCGAAACCAGCAACAGCCGTTCCAGCCGCACACCATCGACCGCCATCGCGCGCGAGCGCGCCCGCGAGGCGCGCAACCTTCCCGCGCAGGCCGGCCAGACGCCGCTCGACGGTGTCGTCACCAATGGCATTCCCGAAGGCGTTCTGGACGAGACCGACGGCGTCGACCGGGCTGACAGCACGGACGCCCTCAACCCCCGCGTCGGCGCCATCGAGAGTAATTTTCAGGCTTCGGAAGAAAATCCCTATGCGCCGCTCGGCCTGCGCGTCGGCACGTTCACCGTCACCCCCACGCTCGAACAGGGCGTGACCTGGACCACGAATGCCGATTCCAGCCCTGGCAGCGGCGAGGCGGCGATCTCGGAGACCACGCTCCGGCTCAACGCCGTGTCCGACTGGGCGCGCCACGCTGCCACCATCGACGCTTACGGCATCTACCGCAAATCCGTTTCGGGCGAAGCGGTTTCAGACATCGAAGGCGGCATCGATGGCGCGTTGCGTTTCGATCTGGCGGGCGACTATACGGCGCTTGCCAGCCTCGGTTACACGATCAGCCCGGAATCCGCCTCCTCCCCCGTCGTCATCGTCGGGGTCGAAGACCGGCCGCTGCGCCACATCATCGACGGCAGCCTTGGCCTCTCCAAGGATCTCGGCAAGCTGCGGCTGAGCGCCACCGGCTCCCTGACGCGCGAGCATTATGGCGACGCCACGCTCATCAATGGCAGCACGCTTTCGCAGAAAGAGCGCAACTCGACGCTGGCCACGCTGCGCCTGCGCACCGGCTATGCCATCTCGCCAGCCCTTGCACCCTTCATCGAAGGCGAGATCGGTCGTCGCTTCTACGATGAAGAGAGAGACAGCGCCGGCTATGAGCGTTCGGCCACACGCTTCGCCGCCCGCGCCGGCGTCATGGTCGACATTGAAGAAAAACTGTCCGGCGAAGCCTCCATCGGCTGGGTCGCAGAAGACATCGACGACGACCGCCTCAACACGGTTTCAGGGCTTGCGCTTGCCGCCGCGCTCAACTGGTCGCCGCAGCGCGGCACCGATGTGCGCCTCGACGCCTCGACCACGATTGAAGGCACCACCGATCCCGGTGACAGCGGCTCGATTCTTCACTCGGGAACCCTGCGGGTGGAACGCCAGATCCGCGCCAATCTGACGGCCGAGGCCGCCGCCGGACTTTCCTGGCGCGACTATGAAAATGGCGGGCACGATCTGACGATGAACGGCGAAGCCGGCATGACCTGGTGGCTCAACCGCACGCTCGGCCTCACCGGTCGGGCGCGTTACGAGAAACGCACCAGCAGCCTCCCCAGCCGGGAGTATGACGCAAGCAGCGTCTTCCTCGGCGTGCGCATGCAGCGCTAGATTCCTGGGCGTCCATTCGGACGCAGGGTGATCCGGGAAAATCAGTTTTCCAGAATTCGGTGCGGAATTTCCGCAAAAAAGACAAAACGCCGCCATTTCGGAGAAAATGACGGCGTTTTTCAAAATTGCGTCAGACGCGGCCGGAGGCCTCTACGACGCGCAGCACATGCTCGCGCAGATCGGGGCGTTCCAGCGCGAAAGCGAGGTTCGCTTCCACGAAACCTTCCGGCGAACCACAGTCGAATGTGCGGCCCGTGAAGGGGAAACCGTGGAAGGGCTGATTCTTCAGAAGTTTCAGCATGGCGTCGGTCAACTGGATCTCGCCACCCGCACCGCGCTCCTGCTCGGCGAGAAGGTCAAAGATCTCCGGTCGCAGGATGTAACGGCCATTGATGTAGAAGTTCGACGGCGCATCCTCGGGCTTCGGCTTCTCCACCATGGCGTTGATTTCGAACCCACCGGCAACCGTATCGCCGCGACCGACGATGCCGTATTTGTGGGTCTGCGAGGGCTCGCACTCTTCGACGGAGACAACGTTTCCGTCCGTCTTTTCAAAGAGTTCCACCATCTGCGACAGGCAGCCCCTGGGCGACTGCATGATCATGTCGGGCAGAAGAAGCGCGAAGGGCTCATTGCCCACCAGTTCACGCGCACACCAGACGGCGTGACCAAGGCCCAGCGGCTCCTGCTGACGGGTGAAGCTGGTCTGGCCGGGCAGCGGCTGCATGCTGTGCAGGCGGTCGAGAACCTCGTTCTTGCCGCGCCGCTCCAGTGTGTCGTACAATTCGACCTGAATGTCGAAGTGATCTTCAATGACCGCCTTGTTGCGTCCGGTCACAAAAATGAAGTGCTCAATGCCGGCTTCGCGGGCCTCATCGACGACATACTGGATCACGGGCTTATCGACGACAGTCAGCATTTCCTTGGGGATTGCCTTGGTGGCCGGAAGAAAACGCGTTCCCAGACCAGCGACAGGAAATACCGCTTTGCGAAGTTTCGTCATCAGAAATCTATCCCCGAAAGGTTGAAATGAAGGCGTTTGGCGCTGCCTTAGCAACGTCGGATTGATGTTTCCTGAATGAATGCGCGTATATCGTGACAAGTTCCGGAGAACCCGATCACGGACATTAACAGCATGGTAAACGTTTTTCTAACCGGGACCTGCCATGGAAAGGCTGGACTACCTGTAACGGAGATCGTGATGTTGTTCCGCTTGCCCCCACGAAACCTCGTCGCGACGTTGATCGCTTCTTTCGTGCTCGCATTTACCGTAACCCTCCAGCCGGCCAGCGCCGATGCCGGCTTCCAGCGCTGGGTCCAGCAGTTTCGCGCTGTTGCGATCAAGAACGGCGTTTCCGGCGCCACCTATGACCGCGCCTTTCGCGGCATCACCGCCCCCGATCCGGAGGTACTGGAGAAAGCCCGCTACCAGCCCGAATTCCGCGCCGAGGCGTGGGAATATTTCGACAACCGCGTTCAGGCCGACGCCATCCAGCGCGGCCAGCAGCTCGCCCGCCAGTGGAAACCCTGGCTCGACCGCATCGAAAGCCAGTACGGCGTCAGCCGCTATGTGCTGCTCGCCATCTGGTCGATCGAATCGAACTATGGCGAAGTGCTGAAGAACGAACGCGTCATGCGCAGTGTGCCGCGCTCGCTGGCCACCCTCGCCTATGCCGACAAGCGCCGCGCCAAATTTGCCCGCCAGCAGCTCATCGCCGCGCTCAAGATCCTGCAGAGCGGCGACATTGATGTTGGCCACCTGACCGGCTCCTGGGCCGGCGCGATGGGCCACACGCAGTTCATCCCCACCAGCTATCAGGCCTATGCGGTCGACATGGACGGCAATGGCCGCCGCGACATCTGGACCTCGATCCCGGACGCCCTTGCCACCGCAGCAAACCTGCTGCGCCGCAATGGCTGGCGCACCGGCGAAACCTGGGGCTATGAAACGGCTGCGCTGCCAGGCGGACGCAAGTTCCCGGGCGGCAACATGTCGCTTGCCCGCTGGGCTTCCATCGGCGTCGTGCGCGCCAATGGCAAGCCTTTCCCGCGTCCGAACGACAGCGCCGAGCTGAAGGTCCCGGACGGTCGCGCAGGCCCCGCCTTCCTCGTGACCAAGAATTTCCAGGTCATCAAGCGCTACAACAATTCAGACAAATACGCGCTTGCCGTGGGCCTTCTTGCCGACGAAATCGCCGGCTATGGCGGCCTCGTGCGTGACTGGAATCGTCCGTTCGAACGTCTCAGCTACAACGAGACGGAAGAACTGCAGCGCCGCCTTGGTGCGCTTGGCTATTATGACGGCCCCATCGATGGCAAGATCGGCTCCGGATCGCGCGCCGCGATCCGCGCCTTCCAGTCCCGCAACGGAATGCAGGAAGACGGCCATCCGGGCAAGGAAGTGCTCCGCCGCCTGCGCGGGAACTGACCGGAGACAATTGACCGGAGACAGGGGAAACAGGACATGAAAACGGACAGGGCAGAGGCAGGACGAGAAGGCGGCAAACGCTTCGTCATTGCCATCATCTCGTTAAGCCTCGCCCTGCCCGTTATCCTCTCCACGCCCTCGCCTGCCGGGGCCCAGGAGAGAAGTCGCGGCCTTCTGGATTTCCTGTTCGGCGGGCGGGCGCGCCAACGCGAGCCCGAGCGCCCTGCGGTGCGGCAACCCAGCCAGCGCCGCAGCCAGCCGGCCACGCGAAGTCCCAGCCGCTCGACAACACGCGCCGCACCCCGCCAGCCAACGACGCCTCCACCGCCGCCGGAAGTGGAGAAGCTTGAGAATGCACGCACAGTGCTGGTCGTTGGCGACTTTATGGCCGGAGGGCTCGCAGAGGGCCTGAGCGACGCATATGCAGAGTCTCCCGGTGTGCGCGTGATCAATCGCAGCAACGGTTCGTCCGGCTTTGTGCGCGACGACTATTATGACTGGAATGCCGAGATTTCGGGCATTCTGGAAGAGGTTTCCCCGACCGTCGTGATCGTGATGATCGGCTCCAACGACCGGCAGCAACTGCGCATCGACGGTCAGCGCGAGGCCCCGCGCTCGGAGGCCTGGCTCGCCGAATACACCGACCGCGTCAAGACCTTCGCGGCGGCCATCGAAGAAAAGCAGATCCCGCTCGTGTGGAGCGGCTTACCGGCCTTCAAATCATCGACCATGTCGTCCGACATGCTGGCTTTCAACGACATCTACAAGACCACAGTGGAGAGCATAGGCGGCACATTCGTCGACATCTGGGACGGTTTCGTGGATGAAAACGGGGCCTTCATCTTTACCGGGCCGGACATGAACGGGCAACCGGTGCGGCTGCGCGGCAGCGATGGCATCAACCTGACGCGTTCCGGCAAGCGCAAGGTGGCCTTCTATGTCGAGAAACCGCTGAACAAGCTTCTCGGCGAAGCCATTTCGCCCGATATCGGCGAGGTCGGCATCGAGAACCTGCCAAGCCTCGTTCTCTTCCCCGAAGAGCCCACACCTGTCGACCGGACCGTGCCGATCTCGCTGTCTGACCCGGCGCTCGATGGCGGGCTGGAGTTGATGGGTGCCGTGGTGGAGCCGATCGGGCGACAGCAGCGCAGTGACGAAGCGGAAGCCGACAGCGCCACATCAAGTCAGCCCGGCCGCGCCGACAATTTCTCGTTACGTCCGGTCGCACCAGTGGCAGAAAAGAAAACGCCGCCGCAGCCAGAAGCCACGGTGACGCCCTGATCTCATCCAGATCTCTTCGGGGCTCGCAGATCACTGCAGGCAGGTGGGATCACCTGACGCCCGCATGATGCGTGGAATGACGCGATGGGGCACCGACTTCGAGGCCCCTTCTTCCCGCGCGCGGGGAGAAGGTGAGGATGAGGGGCGAGCGCCAGGTTCTGCCAACCCCACAATATGAGGAGATTTTCTTGCACCGCGTCAGCCCCTCATCCCCCTGCCGGGACCTTCTCCCCGCTAGCAGGGAGAAGGGGGCCGTCATCCACCTGGAGCATCCTTTGTGCGTCTAAATGGACGCACGGCGCCCTAACGCGGCAGGACCGAACTGCCCATGAGGAACGAGTCAATCGCGTGGGCGGCCTGACGCCCCTCGCGGATCGCCCAAACCACCAGAGACTGACCGCGCCGCGCATCGCCCGCTGCAAACAGACGGTCGATGGTGGTGCGATACTCACGGTCGTCAGCATTGACGTTCACAGAGTTGCGGCGGTCGATATCGGTTTTCAGCCGGTCGCCAAACTCGGACAGAACGCCTGTTTCCAGCGGGCCGGAAAAGCCGATGGCGATGAAGGCGAGATCTGCGCGAATGACGAATTCCGTGCCCGGAACGGGTTTGCGCTTCTCGTCCACCTGACAGCATTTCACACCGGTCAGAACGCCATCCTCACCAACGAATTCAAGCGTCGCCACCTGGAATTCGCGATCGGCGCCTTCGGCCTGTGAAGAGGAGGTGCGCATCTTCGTCGCCCAATAGGGCCAGACGGCAAGCTTGTCTTCCTTCTCCGGCGGACGCGGGCGGATGTCGAGCTGGGTGACGCGCACCGCGCCCTGACGGAAGGCCGTGCCGACGCAATCCGATGCGGTGTCACCACCACCGACGACAACCACATGCTTGCCGCCGGCAAGGATGGGCTCGGCCGCCCATGCGACGGACTGAATATCCTCACCGCCCACACGCCGGTTCTGCTGAACCAGATAGGGCATGGCGTCGTGAACGCCGTGGAATTCGCCGCCGGGAATGCCGGCCGGGCGCGGGCGCTCCGAGCCACCGCAGTAGAGAACGGCGTCGTGCTCGGCCAGAAGCTCTTCCACCGGCTTGTCCACGCCGACATTGACACCGCAATGGAAGGTCACGCCTTCGCCCTGCATCTGCTCGATGCGGCGGTCGATATAGTGTTTTTCGATCTTGAAGTCGGGAATGCCGTAGCGCATCAGGCCGCCCGGCCGGCTTTCGCGCTCATAGACATGGACCTGATGACCGGCGCGCCCGAGCTGCTGGGCAGCGGCCATGCCGGCCGGGCCGGAGCCGATGATGGCGACCTTCTTGCCGGTCGTGTGGTCGGCCGGATAGGGCCGCACGAAACCGGCCTCATAGGCCTTGTCGGCAATGGCCTGCTCGACCGTCTTGATGGCGACGGGAATGTCTTCGAGATTGAGCGTGCAGGCTTCCTCGCAGGGTGCAGGGCAGATGCGGCCCGTCCACTCCGGGAAGTTGTTGGTGGAGTGCAGATTGCGGATCGCCTCTTCCCAGTCGCCATTATAGACGAGGTCGTTCCAGTCAGGGATCTGGTTGTGGACCGGGCAGCCTGTCGGGCCGTGGCAATAGGGAATGCCGCAATCCATGCAGCGCGCGGCCTGTTTCTCGACTTCCCTGTCCGACATGGGCAGCGTGAATTCGCGGAAATGGCGAATGCGGTCGGACGCCGGCTGGTACTTGTGCACCTGACGGTCGATTTCGAGAAAACCTGTAACCTTACCCATCGAGTAAACCCCGTTATTTTAGAGCTTCGAACCGAAAAGCGGATACCGTTTTCCGGTTGTTCCGATGCCCCAACAATAATTCAGATCGTCCTTTGTGCGCCCCGGTGGACGCATGGCGATCTAGTGAAGTGCCGGAAGTCCGAGGACATCCTCGCACCGTGCAATCCAGCGGGTGAGCGCCCTGCGCCCGTCGAGTTCAAAGCCCCCCTGAGGGGCAAGCCGCGTGTAGCCGAGGAGCGCGATATCGGCGATGGTGAGCCCGTCACCGACAAAGAAATCGCGCGTGTTCAGCGCCTCGTCCATCAAATCGAGCGCGGCCTCGCCCCGCTCGACCTTCAACGGATCGCGCGCTTCAACCGGCTCCTTGCGGTAGAACACCTGAAAGCGCGCACCGGCCACATTGGGCTCATGGAAGTTCTGCTCCCAGAACATCCACTGATCGATTTCCGCCTGGGCAAACGCGTCTTCGGGCAAAAGCGCCGAACCGCGCGCCAGATAGCGGATGATTGCGCCCGACTGGCCAAGCGTGCGCCCGTCATCGAACCGCACGACCGGCACCTGCCCAAAGGGCGACATGGCGAGAAACGCGTCCGTGCGGCTCTCGCCAGCCATGAGGTCGAGCTCATGCCAGCGATAGGGCAGACCGAGATGGTCCGCCGTGTATCTGACCTTCAGGCAATTGCCCGAATTCCGGTCGCCAAAAACATCCATGGGCAACAGATCTCCAGAACCCACGGCTATTCCGCCGCCAGACCGAGCTTCATGCGCTCCATTTCTTCCAGTGCACGGCGGTACTCGACCGGCATCACCTTGCGGAATTTGGGACGGTATTCCGCCCAATGATCCAGAATGGCGCGCGCCCGCTCGGAGCCCGTGTAGTGGAGATGGTTGGAGATAAGCTGCGCCAGACGCTCTTCATCATGCCGGGTCATGTCGCCGGTAACGTCGACACGGCCCTTGTGCATGAGGTCACCGCCATGGTGGTGCAGCTTTTCGAGGATGTCGTCCTCCTCCGGCACCGGCTCCAGCTCGACCATGGCCATGTTGCAGCGCTCGGCGAAGTCGCCCGCCTCATCCAGCACATAGGCAACGCCGCCGGACATGCCGGCCGCGAAGTTGCGGCCCGTCTGACCGAGCACGACCACCACGCCGCCCGTCATGTATTCGCAGCCATGATCGCCGACGCCCTCGACAACGGCGACCGCACCCGAATTGCGCACGGCAAAACGCTCGCCCGCAACGCCGCGGAAATAGCATTCACCCTCGGTTGCGCCGTAAAGCACCGTGTTGCCGACAATGATGGAGTCTTCCGCGACAATGCGGGAATCGTCCGTCGGGCGGATGACGATGCGCCCGCCGGAAAGGCCCTTGCCGACATAATCATTGGCGTCGCCCTCAAGCCTGAACGAAACACCGCGCGCCAGAAACGCGCCGAAGGACTGACCGGCCGTGCCCGTGAGGCGCACGTCGATGGTGTTTTCCTTCAGGCCCTTGTGGCCGTAGCGCTTGGCGACCGCGCCCGACAGCATCGCGCCGGCCGACCGGTCGGTGTTGCAGATCGGGAAGTCGAGCGACACGGGCTCGCGGTTTTCAAGAGCCGGCCTTGCCGCCTCGATGAGCTTGCGGTCGAGCACATCATCGATGGGATGCTCCTGACGCTCGGTCCAGTGAATGGCCTCGCGCGGGGCATCGGGCTTGTAGAAGATCTTCGTGAAATCGAGGCCACGCGCCTTCCAGTGCGCGATCATGCCGTCCTTTTCGAGAAGGTCGGACTGGCCGACGATATCGTCGAGCTTCGTGTAGCCCATCTCGGCGAGATACTGGCGCACCTCTTCCGCGACGTAGAAGAAGTAGTTGATCACATGCTCGGGCGTGCCCTTGAAGCGCTTGCGCAGCACCGGGTCCTGCGTGGCGACGCCAACGGGGCAGGTGTTCAGGTGGCACTTGCGCATCATGATGCAGCCGGCGGCGATCAGCGGTGCGGTGGAGAAGCCATATTCGTCGGCGCCCAGCAGCGCGCCGATGATGACATCGCGACCGGTCTTCAGCCCGCCATCGACCTGCAGCGCGACGCGCGAGCGCAGACCGTTCAGCACCAGGGTCTGGTGCGTTTCGGCAAGGCCCATCTCCCACGGGCTGCCCGCATGCTTGATGGAGGTGAGCGGCGAAGCGCCGGTGCCGCCATCATAGCCGGAAATGGTGATGTGGTCGGCGCGCGCCTTGGCGACGCCGGCGGCCACCGTGCCCACGCCAACCTCGGAGACGAGCTTGACGGACACATCCGCATCCGGATTGACGTTCTTCAGGTCGAAGATGAGCTGCGCCAGATCCTCAATGGAATAGATGTCGTGGTGCGGCGGCGGCGAAATGAGCCCGACGCCCGGCGTGGAGTGACGCACCTTGGCGATGGTGGCGTCGACCTTGTGGCCGGGAAGCTGACCGCCCTCGCCCGGCTTTGCGCCCTGCGCCACCTTGATCTGCATCATGTCGGAATTGACGAGATATTCGGTGGTGACGCCGAAACGGCCGCTGGCGATCTGCTTGATGGAGGAGCGCTCCGGGTTCATCGAACCGTCGGGCATCGGCAGATAGCGATCAGGCTCCTCGCCGCCCTCGCCCGTGTTCGACTTGCCGCCCAGCGCGTTCATGGCGCGCGCCAGCGTGGTGTGCGCCTCGCGGCTGATGGAGCCGAAGGACATGGCGCCGGTGGAGAACCGCTTGACGATCTCGGCTGCGGGCTCGACCTCATCCAGCGAGACCGGCTTGCGGCCTGTATCCTTCGCCTTCCTGACAGCGAACAGGCCGCGAATGGACTTGGCGTCGGCTGCCTGCCCGTCGACCATTTTCGCAAATTCGCGATAGGTCTCCCAGGACTTGCCGCGCACGGCATGCTGGAGGGAGGCGACGGCGTCGGGCGACCAGATGTGGGATTCGCCACGCATGCGGAAATTGTATTCACCGCCCACTTCCAGCGCGCTCTTCAACACCGGGTCCGCGCCAAAGGCGGCGGCATGGCGGCCAACCGTCTCGGCGGAAATCTCGTCCAGACCGACACCTTCGATGGTGGTGGCGGTGTTGGTGAAGAAGTGCTCGATGAAGTCGCTTTCCAGACCCACGGCGTCAAAGATCTGCGCACCGCAATAGGACTGGTAGGTGGAGATGCCCATCTTGGACATCACCTTGAGGATGCCCTTGCCGATGGCCTTGATGTAACGCTGGACCACTTCCTGTGTGTCGACCTCCGGCGGGAAATCGCCGGCCTTGTGCATGGACAGAAGCGTGTCGAAGGCAAGGTAGGGGTTGATCGCCTCCGCGCCGTAGCCCGCCAGGCAGCAGAAGTGGTGCACTTCGCGCGGCTCGCCGGATTCGACCACGAGGCCAACCGCCGTGCGCAGACCCTTGCGGATCAGGTGGTGGTGAACGGCGGCCGTTGCCAGAAGCATCGGGATGGCGATGCGGTCCGGGCCGATCTGGCGGTCGGACAGGATGATGATGTTGTAGCCGCCGGCAACCGCAGCCTCGGCGCGGTCGCAGACGCGCTCCAGCGCACCGCGCATGCCGGCAGCACCCTCGCCCGCCGCATAGGTGACGTCGATGGTCTTGGTGTCGAACCGGTCTTCGGTGTGGCCGATGGAGCGGATCTTCTCCAGATCGCCATTGGTGAGGATGGGCTGGCGCACCTCAAGCCGCTTGCGGCGTGAAGAGCCGACCAGATCGAAAATGTTGGGGCGCGGGCCGATGAAGGAGACGAGGCTCATCACCAGTTCTTCGCGGATCGGATCGATCGGCGGGTTGGTGACCTGCGCAAAGTTCTGCTTGAAATAGGTGTAGAGCAGCTTGGGCTTGTCGGACATGGCCGAGATCGGCGTGTCGGTGCCCATGGAGCCGATGCCTTCCTGGCCGGTCGTGGCCATGGGCGCCATCAGCATCTTCGTGTCTTCCTGCGTGTAGCCGAAAGCCTGCTGGAGATCGAGCTGGGCCACATCCTTGCGCAGGGCGCGCGGTTCGACCGGCTTCAGGTCTTCAAGGATGAGCTGGGTGTTGTCGAGCCACTTCTTGAAAGGATGCCTGGTGGCGATGGCCGCCTTCACATCCTCGTCGGAGATGATGCGGCCTTCCTTCATGTCGATCAGAAGCATGCGGCCGGGCTGGAGACGCCACTTGCTGACGATCTTGTCTTCGGGAACCACGAGCGCGCCGGCTTCCGAAGCCATGATGACGCGGTCGTCATCCGTGACCACATAGCGGGCCGGGCGAAGGCCGTTGCGGTCAAGCGTTGCGCCGATCTGAATGCCGTCGGTAAAGGCCACGGCAGCCGGGCCATCCCACGGCTCCATTAACGCGGCGTGGTATTCGTAGAACGCCTTGCGCTCGTCGCTCATCAGACGGTTGCCCGCCCAGGCTTCCGGGATCAGCATCATCATCGAATGGACGAGCGAATAACCGCCCTGGAACAGGAATTCGAGCGCGTTGTCGAAGCAGGCCGTGTCGGACTGGCCCTCATAGGAAATGGGCCAGAGCTTGGAAATGTCGTTGCCGAACAGCTCCGAATCCACCGAGGCCTGACGCGCGGCCATCCAGTTGACGTTGCCACGCACCGTGTTGATCTCGCCATTGTGGGCGACCATGCGATAGGGGTGCGCGAGTTCCCAGGAGGGGAACGTGTTGGTCGAAAAGCGCTGGTGAACGAGCGCCAGCGCCGTTTCAAAACGCGGGTCTTTCAGGTCGCTGTAATAAGCGCCGAGCTGATAGGCGAGGAACATGCCCTTGTAGACAATGGTGCGCGCCGACAGCGACACGGTGTAGAAACCTTTGATGCCGCCCTCAAGCTCCTCGCGCACGCGGCCCGAAATGACCTTGCGCAGAATATAGAGACGACGCTCGAAATCCTCCTCATCGTGAATGCCCGCGCCACGGCTGACGAAGATCTGGCGGTGGACGGGCTCGGAAGCGGCAATGTCGGGCGCCTTGGAAAGGCAGGCATTGTCGACCGGCACATCACGGAAGCCGATCAGCTCCTGGCCTTCCGAGCGCACCACATCGGCGATGATGTCGTAGATCTGTTTGCGCAGCTCCGCATCGCGCGGCATGAAGAAGTGACCGACGCCATAATGGCCGGGCTCCGGCAGTTCGACGCCGCGCTCCGCCCATTCCTCCCGATAGAGGCGGTCGGGGATCTGCATCAGCATGCCCGCGCCATCGCCGACCAGCGGATCAGCACCCACCGCGCCGCGATGGGTCAGGTTTTCGAGCATGGCCAGGCCATCGCGCACGATATCATGCGAGCGACTGCCCTTCATATGCGCGACGAAGCCGACGCCGCAGGCATCGCGCTCATTGCGGGGATCGTAAAGCCCCTGCGCAGCGGGCACGCCCGGCGCGGACATCTTCACGGTGCGTTTGACGGCGGCCGTTTCGGCCTCGTTGGCCGGCCCGAACCCGGTCGAAAAAGAGGGCGTCATTTCCGTCATCGCAAATCCTCACATTCTAGAGCCCGGGGCAAGCCTCCCTGGGCGGTCGTTCAGTCGCCAGAAAGCCCTTGCGGCCTTCCGGGGTGTATGCACGGCATTTCCATTTAGAAGCCGGAGCAACGCTACCGATATGCTCCGGCGCGTGTTCTTGTTCTTGGGCGGGCATCCCTGCCTGTGCTCCGGTCATTGCCGGACCGCCTTTGTTGCACCGGTCGTTCGCAACACTATCACGAGCGCAAAAGCCACGCTGAGGCGCTGGCAACCGAACTGCACAACAATAGGACAGCACTGCTGTCTTATTCGCTGAAATGCCAGAAATACCAACACCAGACAAGACGGAAATGCAAATTTTTTGCGCAAAACACGAAATAAAATACCTAAACTGCAAGTATTGATGACATTTTGATAAACCGCCGCAGAATATCCTGTCAGGCGCAAAAATCACCGCAACATCTCATCCGAAGGGCTTGAACCGGAGCATCGAAGCGCGCAATCTCCCGCCGCCACTGCTTATTTTGGGGTCAAAAGAGAGATCTGCCGCATGAATTTCGCCTCCGACAACTGGGCCGGCGCCCACCCGCAAATCGCCGAAGCGCTCGTCACCAATGCAGGCGGCTTTGCGCCGGCCTATGGAACCAGCGAGCTGGACAAACGGGTGGAGAAGATGTTCAGCGACATCTTCGAACGCGAGGTGGCGGTGTTTTTCGTCGGAACGGGAACGGCGGCAAACAGCCTGTCGCTCACCTGGGCCTCGAAACCCGGCGGGGTCGCCTTCTGCCATTCGGAAGCGCACGCCATTGATGATGAGGGCGGCGCACCGGAATATCTGACCGGCGGCGCGCGCCTGAAGGGCGTGGCAGGCCGGCTTGGCCGCATGGACCCGAACGCGCTCGACGCAGCGATCCGCGAGCACCCGGCCCAGTTCGTGCACGCCGGGCAGCCCATGGCCGCCTCGATCACGCAGGCGACCGAGATCGGCACACTCTATTCACTGGAACAGATCGAAGAGATCGCCGGCATCTGCCGCGAAGCGGGCATTCCGCTGCATCTGGACGGCGCGCGCTTTGCCAATGCGCTCGTGTCACTGGACACGACGCCGGCCGAGATGACCTGGAAGCGCGGCGTGGAGATTGCCTCTTTCGGCGGCACGAAGAATGGCTGCTGGTGCGCGGAAGCGATCATCGTGTTCGATCCGGCGAAGATCGGCCAGATGCACTTCCTGCGTAAGCGCGCCGCACAGCTCTTCTCCAAGTCGCGTTTCATCGCGGCGCAGTTCGAGGCCTATTTCCGTGACGACCTCTGGCTGAAGAATGCGCGCCACGCCAACGCGATGGCCGCGGAGCTCGCAACCGCCATCTCCAATGCCGATGGCGCGCGCCTTGCCTGGCAGCCGCAGGCCAATGAAGTGTTTGCGCTCATGAAGGATGAGAAGGCCCAGGCGCTTCAGGCCGCGGGCGCGCAGTTCTATCCCTGGAAGCCACCGCTCTCATTCGCAGGCGAAATGACGGCGGGCGACACGCTCTATCGTTTCGTCACAAGCTTCGCCACCGAGGCCGCCGACATCCAGAAGTGCGCGGAAGCATTGAAGGCCTGAGCAACACGGCGCGCGCGGCACGACAACAACCCCAGGGTCAGGGCCCAACGATAAACCCCAACGATAAACAAAGCCTCACACGCAAGTGATGCCGGCTCGCGCGCGCTTGATTTCCAAGTGAACGATCCCTCTGAAAAAACGGGTCCTGCCGGGACGGAACCCCGGTTTCGACAGGACCCGAGAGGAGATCATTCATGTCCACCAAAACCGCACTCACCGCCGCCTATATCGCCGGAACGGTCGCAGCCGCCCTTTCGGTCGGCACGCTGGCCACCACCACGGCCGCCCAGGCCCAGGAAAAAGAAAAGTGCTATGGCGTGTCCATGGCCGGCAAGAACGATTGCGCGGCCGGACCCGGCACCACCTGCGCCGGCACCTCAAAGGTCGATTACCAGGGCAATGCCTGGAAATATGTCGATGCCGGCACCTGCGCCACGATGGAACTGCCCGGCGAGCGCATGGGTTCGCTTGAGCCGCTTGAGCGCGACATGCCCTCCTGATCCAGCCAGCATGATCTGACCTGACACCAAATGCCGGGAGGCGACCTCATGGCACGCGAAGCAAAACCCCTTTCCGCAATCCAGAGCCGCTTTCCGGCATTTCCCCCCGCTGATGCCTCCACTGGTGCCCCCGCTGGCCGGGCCGGTGCGAGTTTCAAGCCGCAGCATTTCGACGCAATCGCTGAAAACCCTGCGTCAGTGGGTTTCGTGGAAGTACACGCAGAAAACTATATGGGCGCGGGCGGCCCGCCGCACGCCGCGCTGACCCAAATCCGCAACATGCTGCCCGTCTCGTTACACGGCGTGTGCATGTCGATTGGCGGCCTCGACCCGCTCGACCCCGAACATCTTCAACGCTTTGCCGGGCTGGTGGAGCGCTACGAACCCTTCAAAGTGTCGGAGCATCTGGCATGGTCGACCCATGACGATGTGTTTTTCAACGACCTGCTGCCCCTGCCCTACACCGATGAGACGCTTGCACGGGTGTGCGAGCACATCGATCAGGTGCAGGAAGCCATCGGCAGGCCGATGTTTTTGGAAAACCCGTCCACCTACGTCCTTTTCTCTGAATCCGAATGGCGGGAAACGGATTTCCTCCGCGAGATCGTAAAGCGCACGGGCTGCGGGCTGCTGCTCGACATCAACAATGTGTTCGTTTCCGCGACCAATCACGGCTTCAGCGCCACGGAGTATCTCGCCGATTTCCCGCTGGCGCATGTGGGAGAAATTCACCTTGCCGGCCATGACGAACAGGAAGACGACGAGGGTGCGCCGCTGCTGATCGACAGCCATGACCGACCGGTCGCCGACCCGGTCTGGAGCCTTTATGAAACGGTGATCACCGCATGTGGCCCCGTCGACACGCTGATCGAATGGGATGCGGACATTCCCGACTGGCCGGTTCTGCAATCCGAGGCGGCGGCGGCTGAACGCATTCTCGACCGTTATCGCACCCTCGAGCCGGAAGAAAAACGCCATGCGCTCCATTCCTGAAGCCATGAGACAGGGCCCGGCGCAGCCCTATGACGACGCCTTTGGCGCCGTGCTGCTCAACCCGGAGCGCGCCACGCCGCAGGGCGTGAGCGGCCCGCACGGCAAGGCGGCGATCAAGCGCTTCAACGTCTATCGCAACAATGTCACCCATAGTCTCGTAACCGCGCTTTCAGAAATCTTTCCGGCGGTCGCCATGATCCTGGGGGATGAGAATTTCCGCATGATCGCACGGGAATTTCTGCGCGTGCATCCACCGCGCTCACGCCTCGTCTTCGAATACGGGCACGGGTTCGGCGATTTTCTGGCCGGGTTCGAGCCGATTCGGCATCTGAAATATCTGCCCGACGTGGCGCGGCTGGAACGCGCCTGGCTCGACGCCTTCCACGCAGCCGACCGCACACCGCTCGCGCCCGCCGATCTCGCTGCCCTGCCGCCGGAAGCGCTTGCAACAGCCCGTTTCACGCCGCACCCGGCCATGCATCTCATAGGCTCGGACTATGCGGTGCATACGATCTTCACGGCGCATCGCACGGGGCCGATGCCTGATCGCATCGACGCGGGTATTGCCGAAGCAGCGCTGGTGACCCGGCCCGCACTTGATGTGCAGGTGCGCGAGCTCGACCGGGGCCAGTTCACCTTTCTGAAGGCGCTCGCCAATGGCGCAGCGCTGCAACAGGCGGCCGGGGCGGCGCTTGAAGCCGACCCCGGTTTCGATCTATCCGCCGCCATCGCCCTGATGCTCGAAAGCGGCGCATTCGAGACATGCCAGGCAGGCAATGACAGTCAGAACAAGGATGAAAGCCCGTGATCCACGCAATCCAGATGCTTCATGCGCGCGTTTTCTCCACCCTTGAGCGAGTGCTCGATGGCTGGTTTCCGGGCCTTGCCGCGCGCTTCGCCTTCTTCGCCGTTCTCTATTTCTACTTCCTGAATTCGGCCCGCACGAAGGTGGGCGACGGCCTGCTCGGCTTCTTCAGCGTCGCAGACGGGGCCTATTACCAGATCGCGCTGCCGGCGGTGGAGGCTGCGGGCGGCGATGTTTCAGCCGTGCCCTTCATCCCATGGGGCGCAATCGTGTGGGCCGGCACCTATGCAGAGTTTGTCCTGCCGCTCCTGATCGTGATCGGGCTTTTCACCCGGATTGCCGCACTCGGCATGATCGGTTTCGTGCTGGTGCAGTCCTATGTGGACATTGCCGTGCACAAGGTGGGCGCGGAGACCGCCGGCGCGTGGTTCGACCGCTTCTCCGACGGGCTGATCTGGGACCAGCGGACGCTCTGGGTGTTTCTGCTGCTTTATCTTGTGGTGAAGGGTGCGGGACGCATCTCGCTGGATGCCGTTCTTGGCCGCAAATTCGCGATCACTGCCTGAAAACACAAAAGCGGCGCCACACGGGCGCCGCCATCATTCAAACTCTTATCCGTTTGCTTTTAGCACATCGGGTGTGCCCTCAGTCCGAAGCCTTAGTGGGTCCTGGCCTCGATCTCCTTCGTTTCCTTCGCCGAAGCGATGGGAATACGGCGCGGCTTCATCTCCTCGGGGATGTTGCGCGTGAGATCGATGTGAAGGAGCCCGTTTTCAAGGTTGGCGCCCGTCACTTCGACATGGTCGGCGAGCTGGAAGCGGCGCTCGAAGCTGCGTGCGGCGATGCCGCGATAAAGCAGTTCGCCTTCGCTTTTCTGCTCGGCGTTCTTCTCACCCTTGACGGTGAGCACATTGCGATGGGCCTCGATGGAGATGTCCTCATCGCCAAAGCCGGCGACGGCCATCGAGATGCGGTAGGAATCATCGCCCGTGCGCTCGATATTGTAGGGCGGATAGGTCTGGCTGCCCTCGGGCTGGGCCAGCGTATCGAGCATGCCAAAGAGCCGGTCGAAGCCGACGGTGGAACGATAGAGAGGCGAAAAATCAACGTGACGCATGGTCTGTTCTCCAGTTGAGCAACATTGCGTTATGGCCATTTTCGGAAACCCGCTTCGGGCGTTTCCCGCTGGCCAGCGACCCCGTTCTGGCGGCCGCAGAAGATATATGGGAACCCCAAAAATCGGGTTCAAGAGCCCGTCGATTTCAGATGAACGGCGGATGAACGGGCCGCTCGGATACCGTTCAGCTTCACGCTGCTACCGTTAGCGCAATGGATCGGCGGCGGGCTTATGACGCCGCCCTGCGGAACGTACCGGATGTAACGTCCCTTCCAGCCGGTGCGGAATGCCGGAAGTGGTTCAGGCCACTTCCGGCTTTCAGTTTCAGTCGCAACCGTTCTGTTTCTTGCCATTCACGCATCCCGGCTCTATTCCTTCTTAGGAATATCATCTTCCACACCCCTCAAAGCCGCTCTTGAGGTCCACGATCCTGCATGAATGACCTGCTTATCGTCGTTCCGGAAAATCCCCCGCCCGAGGGGATGAAGGCGGACCTGTTCCAGACGAAGGACGGGGTTTCGATCCGCTTTGCGCGCGCGCCGGGACGCGGAGCCGAGAAACACGGCACGGTGGTGATCCTGCCCGGCCGCAACGAGTATATCGAGAAATATTTCGAGACCGCGAACGACCTGACCGAACGCGGCTATGGCGCGGCGATACTGGACTGGCGCGGACAAGGGCGCTCGCAGAGACTGCTGCCGGACGCCAATCGGGGCTATGTTGAGAGCTTCGACGATTATGTGCGTGACCTGGATGCGTTCTTCGAACAGGTGGTGCTGCCCGACTGCCGCGGCCCCTATTACATTCTCGCCCATTCCACCGGCGTTCTGATTGCGCTTCTGGCCGCACCCATGATGGCCAACCGGGTGCGCCGCATGGTGCTTTGCACGCCGCTTCTGGGACTTCCGGTCTCGACTAGAACAACACGCTGGGTGTCGCACTTCGCGCAGCTTCTCTACGCTTTGGGACTTGGCCGAATGTATATGCCAGGCCGCCGCAACCGGATGAAAATGCCTGAATTTTCGCCGGCGGCGCTGAGTTCCGACCCTCAGCGCTTTGCCCGCAACCGGGCGACGGTCAGCGCCTGGCCCGGACTTGCCATCAACGGGCCGACGGTCGCCTGGACGCGCGCCATGTTTCTGGCCATCGAACGGGTGACCGACCCGGCCTTTGCAGCCCGGATCCACATTCCCTCGCTCATCCTTTCGGCCGGAGCGGACCGCGTGGTCTCCAACCCGGCAATCGAGCGCTTTTCCCGGCAGTTACGCAGCACATCGCTCCTGACCATTGATGGCGCGCGGCACGAATTGCTGCAGGAGGCAGACCTTTACCGGGAACAGGTGATGGCCGCCTTCTTCGCCTTCGTGGAAGGCACCGGCGACATCAATTTCTGAACGCCAGAGCGGGTTATCTGCCGCAATGTTCTAGCGCAGAAGCGCCATCGCCTTCTTGTGCAGTTCGGGCGTGGCGGCGGCGATGATGTCACCTCCGCTCTCAGGACGGCCGCCGGCCCAGCTGGTGATCACGCCGCCCGCCTGCTCGATGATCGGGACAAGCGCAGCGATGTCGTAAGTCTGAAGACCGGTCTCGATGACCAGATCGATCTGGCCCGCTGCCAGCATCGCGTAGGCGTAGCAATCGGTGCCGTAGCGGGCGAGGCAGACCGAATTTTCCACCCGGTCATAGGCGGCGCGGTGCAGCGAATCGAACAGCGCCGGCGTGGTGGTGCACAGCGTGGCGTCGGACAACTCGGTCGTGTCGCGCGTCTTGAGACGGCGTGGGCCGCCCGGCCCCTCGTAATGCGCGCCATCGCCAACCGTATAGAAGAGTTCGCCGGTAAAGGGCTGGGACATCATGCCGGCAACGGCGCGGCCCGATACGGTGAGCCCCACCAGCGTGCCCCAGAGCGGCAGGCCGGAAATGAAGGCGCGCGTGCCATCGATGGGATCGATGATCCAGCGGTGATCGCTCGCCTCGCCTTCAAGGCCGAACTCCTCACCCAGAATGCCGTGATCGGGAAACGCCTCGCTGATCAGCCCGCGAATGGCGCGCTCGGCCTCGCGGTCAGCCTCCGTGACCGGATCGAAACCGCTTTCGAGCTTGTTGTCGATCAACACCGGCTGACGGAAGCGCGGCAGGGTCTGGGCTGCGGCGGCCTCGGCAATGCGGCGCATCAAAGCCGGCGACACGGTCATGGAACTCTCCTGAATTTACGGATTCGCTGCCTGAAAGGGCTGTTAAGAGCGGCGATCTTTGCCGCGTTTGGCGCGGTTTGCAATGGGCGCGTTACGGTTAACGCTTGACAATTGTGCATCGCAACATAGACTTTGTTCAGGCAGTTGATCTGCCGGATGCCCTTATTGGGCGTTTCCTCCCTAGACTTTTGGCCGTATCGCCAGGGCGATGCGGTCTTTTTTTGTCGCCGTCCAGAGCAAATTTGCTGCACTGCAGCAAAGCGCGACTTCACTCGGCGGCGAGCGGATAGTCGGTAAAATACTGCCCGGCGATCGCCATCAGCTCACGCACGAAGCCAGTGAGATCGTCCATCAGCGCGTTGAAGCCCGGCCTCTTCTCCAGTGTGCGCTCATCCATATAGAGGCTGCGGTTGATTTCGATCTGCAGCGCGTGAAGCCCCTGTGCGGGGCGGCCGTAATGCTCGGTGATGAAACCACCGGCATAGGGCTTGTTGTGCACCACGCAATAGCCGCGCGCCGCCAGGAGACCGATCACGCATTCGGTGAGTGCCGAAGCGGCGGAAACGCCGAAGCGGTCACCGATGATGAAATCGGGCCGCAGCGCGCCATCGCCGGAACGCACACCCGCCGGCATGGAGTGGCAATCGATCAGAATGCCGTGGCCGAAGGTGCAGTGCGTGTCGATCAAAAGGCGCTTCAGGCGCTCGTGATAGGGCACGTAGATGGTCTCGATGCGCGACACGGCCTCGGCCAGCGGCAGGCGACCCTGATAGATGTCCATCCCCTCGCCCACCAGCTTGGGCACGGTGCCGAGCCCACCGGCCACACGCGGCGAGCGGATATTGGCGTAAGGCGGCACCGGCTCGGAGAACATGCGCGGGTCGAGTTCCCACGGCTCGCGGTTCACATCCAGATAGGCGCGCGGAAAATTGGCGGTGAGAAGCGGCGCGCCACAGGCGACCACGCCGGAGAAGAGCTCATCCACATAGCAGTCTTCGGAGCGCCTGATCATGGTCGCATCCAGACGACTCATGTCGAGGAAGCGCTGGGGATAATGTCGCCCGCTATGCGGCGAGTTGAAAACGAAGGGAGCAGTCTGGAACGCAGGAGAACGCACCTCGAAAGCGGGGATTTTCGCAAAATCCGCTGCGGCAGTCATACGATTTTCACGCCTCCGGCATACTATTTCGGTATAAAATCTGCCATTCGTGCGCACGCCTGTCCAGCCAGTCCACAAGCTGGATCAGCAGGTTTCACTTGATATTTACCACGCTGGAATCATATAGCTGGTCTCATTCAAGTGAATTGTGGGCAAGCGATTTTTGGGCAAGCGTTTGCGGGTCAATCGCTCTCGCACTATCTGGACGGCAAAATGGCACGGATTCTCCTGGCGGAAGACGACAATGATATGCGGCGCTTTCTGGTGAAGGCGCTGGAGCGGGCTGGTTACGAGGTCGTCGACTTCGACAATGGCGCCGGCGCTTATGACAGGCTGCGCGAAGAACCCTTCTCCCTTCTGTTGACCGACATCGTGATGCCCGAGATGGACGGCATCGAGCTGGCACGCCGCGCCACCGAGATCGATCCGGATCTGAAGGTGATGTTCATCACGGGATTCGCGGCTGTCGCGCTCAATCCCGATTCGAACGCACCGCAGGACGCGAAAGTTCTCTCCAAGCCCTTCCATCTGCGTGACCTCGTGAACGAGGTGGAGAAACTTTTGCAGGCCGCCTGACCGCGGTTTTCAAGGCGTTCGGCGAGAGCCGGCAGAGTGATCGTCACATTGCGGTAAAAACACTCAAACTACCTATTGACGCCGGCCTGATTTGTGTGATCTATGCGCGGCGTCGGATGGGCGTGTAGCTCAGCGGGAGAGCACTACGTTGACATCGTAGGGGTCACTGGTTCAATCCCAGTCACGCCCACCATCCTTCCCAAACATCTTGAATAAAGATGATGATCTCGAACCGCTCCCGGGTTCGTCGAGATATTGTAGCGCGCAAGTTCAGTTGGCGCGGGTGCGCAAGTTCAGTTGGCATCAATCGGAATGCGTCGTTTGATCCGTTGAACGGGTGTTGAATGCTATTTGCACCAGGTCTCGCGGCGGCCGGTCGATGGGTGGGCGTGGCCCTCTTCGATCAGCTTCGCACCGACGCTTTCGCCATCGATCAGCACCACCGCCTGTGTGTGGCCATACTGGTCCTTGCCGGTCCGCACGATCACCCGCTTTCCCCAAACAGGCAGCTCGGCCAGGCGGCCCGCGGCGCGGGCCGCCTCGATGCGCTCGTTGACGCATCGCCCCCCGGTCTCCGGCGCATCTATGTCGGCCAGCCTGAGCTTCTCGCCATCGATCCAGACCGTGTCCCCGTCGACCACACAATTGTAGCGCTCGCCCGTCCCGCACAGGGCGAAGGGTCCGGACGCCTTTGCCGATATCGTCATCGGCCACGCCGTCTGCAGCACCGCCAGTATCGTGACGGCCGTTTTCGATCTTCGCAATGCGATCCCTCCGTTGTGTCGCCCTAGTTCGCTCAACCGGGCGATGAATGAGAACACAATGAGAACAAATGCTGGACTCGTTCCATCCGTCTGCATTAGAATTGGCGTATCAGATGGAGGCAGAAATGACGACACAAACGGTGCGCACGCCCGATGGCGGCGCTCGCGCTGACGCAGACCCGTATGAGCCGCAGGCAACGGCCTTCATTACCGCTTGTGGCGGCGATCCGCGCCAGGCGGTGATCGCCCTGATGGGCGAGAACGACTATCTGGCCAGCCGCATCGAAGCGTTGGAAGACGCGGTCAGCTGGGGCTATGTGCGCGCTGGGGCGGCGCGAAGATGAATGCAGGAACGGTGCGGCTGCAAGGAACGGAGCCGCCTTATGCGAAAGTTCAAACCCCGCCATCTGTCGGAAGTCGTTGTCTACACCTCTGACGGGTTGATCCGCTTCAACGATATTCAGCCCTGGTATCTGCTGGGCGCCCATTGCGCTCGGTGCAAGATGATCGCCGAACTCGACCGGGCCGCGCTGGAAAGGCGCTTCGGCAAGGACGCGGTGACCTACGAACTATCGAAGCGCCTGGTCTGCCGCAGTTGCCAAAACCGCCGCGGCAACACATTCTTGGTCGTCGATCAGAGGCAGCGGTGACGCGGCCGCAATGCTTCGGGCGGGAGATGAAACCATGTGCAACCTCTACAATATGACCACCACACGCCAGGCGATCCGCGACTTCGTCCGCTTCACGCGTGAATACAAGTTCAACGAGGCGTCGCTGCAGGTCTATCCGAACCGCTATGCGCCGATCGTCCGGGTCGGCAAGGACGGCGAGCGCGAGATGGTCCGGGCGCGCTGGGGCATGCCGACGCCGCCCATGTTCATCAAGGGCAAGCATGATTCCGGCGTCACCAACATCCGCAACGCCGGCTCGGCCCATTGGCGCCGCTGGCTCGACCCGGAAAACCGCAGCCTGGTGCCGGCCACCAGCTTCGCCGAGCCGGACCCGGCCAACAAGAAGGATGGCGGACGGACGCCCGACCAGTGGTTTGCGCTGAGCGAAGATCGACCGCTTTTCGTCTTCGCCGGCCTCTGGACGCCCTGGCACGGCAAGCGCATGGCGCGCGAAGAGCCGGACGATCACGAGGTCTACGGGTTTCTCACCACCGAGCCCAACGGTGTCGTGGCGCCGGTGCACAAAAAGGCGATGCCGGTGATCCTGACGACGGCCGAGGAGATCGACACCTGGCTTGCCGCGCCCTGGGACGAGGCGCAGGCGCTGCAAAGACCGCTGCCCGATGACGGGCTGGTGAAGGTGGAGGCGCCGGAGATGCCAGACGAACCCAAGCAGGTGCGGAACTGATGAGGAGGTCTCCGAAGACATTGCCGGATCATGAACGGCTAAGGCTGGCAAAGGCTCGTACGGGTCGCTTGGTCGACCACATCTGCAGCCTGTTTCAGATGCACGAAGCAAATGTGTTCGCGATCTACAATGGAACGCTCGCACGCCAGATTCCGCGCTCCTACGCAGGGCATGCCTTCAACCAATTTCAGGCCAGTATGTATCTCTTCGAGGTGATTCGTCTCGCCGCACTTTGGGACACTCCGGGCGATGATCGCGAAAGCATTCCGACCATCGTCAAACTGATCGACAAGGCCGAGATACTCAACGCTGTGATCGATGACACGCGGGCCTACTACCTCAACGAGATGCTGATAGCCGACCTCAATCCCGTCGAAGACCCATTGACCGTCGAGGCAAAGCAGCACTGGCTGCAATCTTATCGCGGTGAGCGGGCGCATATGGAGATTGGCAGGACGAAAGAACGCTTTCGCGCAGCCATTAATGGGTGCGCTGCAGTCGTGCGCTCAGAGCAGCTCCAGTCGATTCGCGCGTATCGCGACCGTTATATCGCCCACAATCTGGATCTGCCGGATGCCAAGCTCGGCGAAAAAACAAACGTACCCCGCGCCGCGAAATACGGTGATGAAACCTGGGTGCTCGAAAAGACGGTCGAGATCGCCGACAATCTGCATCTTGCACTCAACGGTTCGAGCTTCGATTGGGACGGTTCACGAGATATTGCCAGGCGCAGTTCGGAGCAATTGTGGAGCAACTGCCGCTTCGACATTCCCACGCGGCAAAGCCGAAGGTCAGGCGACGATTGATGAGTGCGGACCATTCAGCGGCTGCCCTTGCCATGCGGCGTGAGCGCGCTCGCAAGAAGCTCGCGAAGATGCTGTCGATGGCCCTTCCAGACGATTTCCTGACCATGATCTGGGCCGGCGCCGCGATCAAGGACGAGCGCGTCGACAAGGCGCTTGCACGGTTTCAGATCGCGCCACCACTACTCATCGAAGCGCTGAAGAAGCCATCGGCACTGAATCTGTGGACGCTTGAGACTCTCGTCAACGAATATCTGACGACGCCCATGCGCCTGAACAGCCAGCGTGTCCACATCCTCAATTGCAAGGACTTGAACGTTCTAGGAGAGCTGCACGACCGAGTTATGGATCTCGAAAACGCTGACGATGGCATCTTCCTCAGCCAGAACCCAGGGCTTTCGGGGATGTCGCGCATCGCACAGCGCCAGTTCTACTGGCAGCGGGACAACTTCAATCGAACCGCGCTGTTTAGGGCAACAACACTGTTTCATTTCCCGGAGGCGGAGGAGCACTTTCGCGCCAAGCACGGCATGTCGATGGCCGACTTTTCGAGAGTTTGTCTCCTAGTTTACAGCCACCTCAAGTCATATCCGGCCATCGCGCTGACTGCCGACACCAAGCCGGTTGGCCTATCCGGCGAAACGCGCGATGCCGCATTCGCGATCCTATCGGAAACGCTGCTTTCGGCACGAAAAGAAGCCACGTCGATGAGAGCGCCGTACCCCCATGTGGCCTATAAACCCAGCAGCCTGCGCCAAAAACCCTGCCTGATCTCCAAAGATGGGCAGCATATGCTGGCGCCGATTCCCGAGCTCGTCATGGAGCGCTGCACGCGCGGCCTCTACTATGACCTCGTTGATGGCGGCGGACGTTTGAACCATAAGCTCGGCGAGAATTTCGAGACCTATTGCATCACACTTTTGCGCGGAAGCCTGGAGCGCATCACGGTCCATCCCGAAACCGCTTACAGGCAGGGACAGCAACGAACGCCCGACATCCGGTTGATGTGTGACGACAAGGTGCGCGTGGTCATTGAGTGCAAGGCAAAGAAGGCGCCCTTCCTGGCGAAATTCGGGGAGATGGGTGCGGCATTGAAATCCGCCGGCCTGGACGAGCTGGCGCACGGCGTGAAGCAAATCTGGCAGTATTTCGCCGACGTGCGGCGCGGTGACATTCAGGATGCCGGGGCCACCCATGAGAACGCGTTGGGGATGGTCCTGACGCTGGACAGCTGGGCCGACATGTCGCACGAAATACGGGGAGAAATCATGAAGCGGGCGCGAGCGCTGGCCGCCGAAAAAGTTCCCTATGCGATCGACGAAGACCTTCGGCCTGTGCTGATCAAGTATGTCGACGATCTGGAGATCGTTCTTGCTACCTGCACGGACGACAGTTTTCTTGCGGCACTCGACAAGGGTACCGCCGATGACCTGGCGGACTGGCACCTTGCCAGCCTGCACGCCAAGGTGCCTGGTAACAGCAGTGCGGGAAAACCCTTCCCGTTCATGGCTGAATGGCCACAGGTCATGTCCTGGTGGGAGGACTGGCTGAAAGACATTCGCCCGAAGTTCGGTGCTCCTGGGCGCGAAGATACAGGTTGATCTGCGGGAGGGTTGTGTCCGCGCACCCTCAATCCTCATCTTCTCCCAATGTGGGCAGCCTTGAGAGTGCGCCACGCATATGCTGCAGCCAGGCTGACCACTCCGTTACCGGCTGCCTGGGCGCGGTCCATCCGATCGGCCACCCCATCAGCCAGTCCGAGAAGTTCGGGTTGAAGGTCAGGTCGCCGGCCGAGTATCTCCCCCCAACGGTCAAACTCAGATGGAGCGGGTGCGAAGAGCGGAAGTTGAAGGATTTCGGCCTCTCCGCGCAACTCGTGACAATCAGCCAGATCATCGTCCAGAGCTTTGCTGCCTTGCCTATCGCGACCTGGCTTCCCGTCTGGTTCGAATCGTGGCGAAGCTTCAATCCCTGTTCCGATAGCTCCATCTCGATCCGGTTGCAGTAGAGGCTGCGGGTTGGCGTGGGCCACAATGAAGAGCCGCCGGCGAAAGTGTGAAGCGCCAACCTCAACCGCCGAGAACAGGCCCGCTTTGACGTGGTAGCCCATTTTGCGAAGGTCGCTGATGACCTCGGCGGATCCCAGATCGAGATGTCCTTCGACATTCTCGAAGAAACACCATCGGGGCTCGATTTCCGCGACAATCCGCCGGATATGTGGCCACAGGTGCCTTGGGTCGCGCGCGCCGCGCTTGCGGCCTGCACAGGAGAAGGGCTGGCAGGGATAACCTCCAGTGACGATATGAACCTTGCCGCGCCATGGGCGGCCGTCGAAGGTGGCAAGGTCGTCCCATAAAGGCGCGTGATCCAGGGCCTGGTCTTCCATCCGGGCCACGAGGGTGGCCGCAGCGAAGGTTTCCCGCTCGACGAAACATACAGTCCGATATCCGGGTTCTGCGACATGGAGGCCGAGCTCCAGTCCGCCAACGCCAGCACAAAGCGCGACGCCTTTGAGTTCATCCTGCGGTCGAGGCATTCCGGGGGGAGATAGAGCCACACGAGCTTTCCCTTGGCGGACGCTCCTGGCGTTCCGGTTCGGGCTCGGCCGGCCTCAGATGATTGATCGTGCCGCATCGGCGGCATTTGATCTCAATCTCGCTCCTATCGTTGTTCGCCCTGAAGAGCAATGCGCGGCATCGGCCACAGCGAACATCCTTCATCTCGATTTAACCCGATCACGGCCACACTCCGTTCGCCCGAAAGGGCAGCGGGTGCGGCGGTTATCTTTGGTCATCGTCGGGCGGGGTTTGTTTGGCGACAGGCCCGCCGCCGGCGCTTTTGGGCGCTGGCCATCCGTGATGCTGCCTCTAGGATTGCGGCACCGTCGGCAGAAAATAGTGGATGGCGACACGCACCGCGCCGCCGGTGAAATCGCTGCCATTGGCGGTCAGGCGTATGGGCGTGTCGGCATAGAAGGCCTGAGGGCCGATCACGCCGGCATTAATTGAGCCGGCTGCAACCCCCAGCGATCCGCCGAATTTCGAGGTTTCGCCTGCGAGGCCACAATCATATGAGCTGGCACCGGTGACCTCCGTCACTGTCCTTGTCGAGACCCCGAAAACAATCGCACGGTTGGGAATGGTGATGGTCGTGTCGACGCTCGGACCGGAGAGGCCGGAAAGCAGTTCTTCGGCCGAGACGATCGCATTGGCGCTGCCGGCTGCTCCTTTGCTCACTGTGGTTGCGGCGGAGCGCGTGATCAGACCGAGTGCATCTGCAAGCGACTTCCAGTCCGCACCGTCGAAGATCAGTGCCTGCGCCTCATCTTCTGTCCATGCAAGCCAGCCAGCGCGCGGCGCAAGCTTTTCCCAGGCGCCGCCGCTATAGACGGCAATGTTCAGATCCCACCCGAGCCATGCCCCGGTTGCACCGGAAGCGGGAATGTACGCATCGCCATCGGCGGGGTTTCCCGGTGGCACCGTCAGATCCCGATCCATCACTGCCATCTGCACAAGCGTGTCGAGGCGCAGCAGGCTCTCATTCACCGGCACATGTTTCTGGGCCTGGTCGGCGGCGATCAGGGGCAATTGGAGTTTTGTCGTATCGACCATGGGAGCCTCCTAGTCATGAATAAAGCCGGCGCGCCAGATGCCGAGCCCATAGCGGGCGCTGCGCTGGGCAACGCGGGCGTGAAAATCTGTCTGCGGTGAACCGAAATCATCGGTCTGATGGGCGGCGGTGTAGAGAAAAACCGCCTCGGTCGGCTCGACAGCGCGCAGCACGCTCCCGCCCGGTCCGTCGAGGATTTCAAGCCGGTAGCGCTCCTCTTCCTCGCCAAGCGGCACCTCTGTTTCCGCCCAGGCATCGCCGCCGATCCGCGTGCGCCTGATCCAGGTGAGCTGCCAGTCGCCGGTGGCGGCGATCCGGTGGCCTTTCAGCCTTGCAGGCGAGAGACTGCGATCGGAGGCAGGGGTTGATTGGGACTGACAAAGAGGAACCCGCAGCGGGCGTCCTCATTGTCCACGTCCTTCCGCTTGTCAGACCGGCGAGGCGTCATAGCAGCTCTCTCTTGTCCACATGAGGCTGGTGCTTTTGACTCGCACCCGTCAGCTGCGGTCTGGTACAACCGGAACGACGTCGACCATTCGGCCAGTACCGGTCAGGCCACAAAGTCTGCACCGGCACTTTAAGTGCGCTCGCGATCGCCCGTTCGGCTTTTGGGTAGGGGGAACCGAGTGCCGCCGAGATTTCGCTGGCGGTGAGGTCCACGTGACGGGCAAAGGCTCGTGACGAACCAAAGCGTCGCTTGATCTCGGCGAGAATGGCGTGACGGTCCCATGTGGTCGTGTGCTCGTGCACCCGGCTGCTCCCGAATTGTTCGACCCGGTGTGCTGACCGGTTCGATCGCAAATCAGTTCTGATTAGTCAGGAGGATCGCTTTTGATCCTTTCAGTCAACCGGAAGTTGCCAATACGGATCATTTTCGATCCTTTCGAGCAGGCTTATGAACAGAAATAGCGCCACTGATGAAGAGACCACGCGTGAGCTTCTGCGCCGGCTCGTGGCAGATTTCGGTGGGCCGACAGCAGTGGCTACGCTGTCAGGCGTCCCACTGCCGTCATTGAAACGCTACATCAGCGGTGCAACACGAAAGATCCCGCTGGAGGTGCTCGAGAAGGTGGCGACTGCCTGCGCCGTTCCGGTGGACACGCTGATACCAGCTCGAAAGTCCGGATTGATCGGGGAGGCAGAACCGTTCGCTCAAAAGGTTGCGTCGTTACAGGCGCAGCGTCCCTGGACGATGCGTGCGCGTTCGCTGGATCTGGCCGGTGTCCTGCCAGGCGATCTGATGTGGTTCGCAGAGAATACGACTGCCGGGACAGGCGACGTCGTTCTTGCACAACTGTCTGATGACGACAGTGGATCGGTGGCTACAATTGTACGGCAGGTCCGTGGCGAATATCTGCTCACGCGCTCGAGTGATCCCGAATCCGAGCAAACGCCGATTTCCCTCAATGATAAAAGGCTGCAGATCGTCGGAGTATTGGTTGATCTGCGTCGCCTCGTGCCACCAAAGCGCTCCTAGGCGGTCGGTCAGAGTTCAGAAAACACGCTGGCCGCGCGAAAAACAGGCAAAGGCTTGAACTTATTCACGAACATGAAACTCTGACCGCTTCCGGCGCAATACGATGCCAGGTCAGGGTTCAAACGCGGTCATCATTGAAACTACTGGATTATTCGCGTTGGTCAGAATTCTCTGTTCAACCGCAGCTGCCAAGTGAACTTGCGCGCGTCTGGAAGCTCACTCCCATGTGTTCCACCGCAACCCGTTGAACCGCCGCGCTTTTTCACCAGTTCCCGGCAATTCCCACCTATTCCCGGCAAAAGCCTAGATCTGCCAAGTGAACCTGCGCGTTACAGATATCTCGAACAACTTTCATTTTACCCACTGCGCAGACGCCGCAACGGCGACAGCTCAGTCGCTCACTCCCCCTCCCCGCCGGAAGCCGCGCGGTGCACGGCCAGCGTGAACTGTACGTGGGCGCGCAGCAGCGTGGCGGCATGATCCACGTCGCGGGCAAGTGCTGCATCCATCAGGCGTGTGTGCCCCTCAAGCGCCAGCGCCTCCTCAAGAAGCGCCCGCGTTGCCGGGTCATGGGTGATGGCCTCCCCGCCCGCATCGGCAGGGGAAAAGAGAAGCGCGTGGTGGTGCCGGCGTAATTGCTCGGAAAGCTGCCGCTGAAACGATTTCAGCCAGACAGAGCGCGCAGCCGCAAGGAGCGCGGCGTGAAAGGCGTCATGCGCCTCCATCCACTCCGAATAGGCCTGCGCACCGTCATCCAGCGCGGCCGAGGCGCGCGCAAGACGATGATGCGCGGCAACGATGGCAGCCTCCCACGCAAGGTCGCCATGGGCGATGGCGTCTTCCAGAAGCGCCACCTCGATCAAAGCACGCGACTGCTCAAGGTCCTCCAGCTCCGCAAACGAAACGGGAGCCACCCGGTAACCCCTGTTGGGGCTCAGCACCACAAGCCCCGCCTCCCCGAACCGCGACAGCGCCTCGCGCAGCGGCGTGTAGCCAACGCCATAGCGCTTCGAGAGCGCCATCAGGCGCAGCGGCTCCCCCGGCGCTAGAACGCCGCTCACGATGTCGCGCTTCAGCGCTGCAACGCCGCCCTCGCCTTCCGGAGTTTTGGTCTGAAGCATTGTCTTGACCTGAAATCCCATATAATCAATCATATTATATATAATAATTCGATCCAGTGGGATAGCGACCAATGAATGCACGGGCGGACAATCAGGACACACAGACGATGGCGCGGGCCGATGAGGCCGACCGGCTGGACCCGCTGAAGGCGTTTCGCGAGCGCTTTGCCCTGCCCGAAGGCGTGATCTATCTGGACGGCAACAGCCTGGGCGTTCTGCCGGCCGGCCTCAGCGCGCATATGAAGGACGTGGTGGAACAGCAATGGGGCGAGCGGCTCGTGCGCGGCTGGAACGATGCCGGCTGGATCGACCTGCCGGCGCGCGTCGCGGGCAAGATCGCCCGGCTGGTGGGCGCAAAGAAAGACAGTGTCGCGGTTGGCGATTCCACGACGATCAACGTGTTCAAGGTCCTTTCGGCAGCCCTTTCGCTCAGACCTGACCGCCGCGTGATCCTCTCCGACCGCAACAATTTCCCGACCGATCTCTATGTTGCGGACGGGCTCGCGCGTCTTCTGGGCCAGGGTTACGAGCTGAAACTGGCGACCGCCGACGATATGGAAGAAGCCGTCGACGAAAACGTGGCGGCGGTGCTTTTGACCGAGGTCGATTACCGCACGGGCCGGCGCTACGACATGGCGGCGATGACGAAGCACATCCACGACAAGGGCGCGCTTGCGATCTGGGATCTTTGCCACAGCGCCGGTGCTTTTCCGGTTCATCTGGATGCAACGGGCGCCGATTTTGCCATTGGCTGCGGCTACAAATATCTGAATGGCGGCCCCGGCGCGCCCGCTTTCCTCTACATTGCAGAGCGCCACGTGGCGCATGTGGCCCCGGCGCTTTCGGGCTGGATGGGGCATCAGACGCCCTTCGCCTTCACCGAGAACTACACGCCGGCAGACGGCATTGCGCGCATGATGGTCGGCACGCCGCCAATCCTTTCCATGTCATCGCTCGACAGGGCGCTGGACGCCTTCGACGGCGTCGACATGGCGGTGGTGCGCGAGAAGTCGCAGCAGCTTTGCGACCGGTTCATCGCCGAGGTTGAGCAGCGCTGCCCGGAGCTGGAACTGGCGACCCCGCGCGACCATGACCAGCGCGGCAGCCAGGTTTCCTTCCGCCATCCGGAAGGCTATGCGGTGATGCAGGCGCTGATCGCCAATGGCGTGATCGGCGACTTCCGCGCGCCCGACATTCTGCGTTTCGGCATGACGCCGCTCTATCTCAGCCATGCGGATATCGTCACGGCGGCGGAGATCCTGGAACGGGTCATGCGGGAGCGGCTGTGGGATCAGGAAATCTATCGCAAACGCGCCAAGGTGACCTGAACCGCGGCCATTTCGGCCCGCGTGCCCTGCCCTAGCCTTACGAGAATTTAATACTAGAACAGATGAAAAGCCGCCCGGAAGCTGGCATAAGACAAGTGGCCTGAAGCGACCGGTATACCGGCTGATGAATGCCACCTCCACCGCCACAAGATAACAGCCGGAGCGTGCATGTCTTTCTGGAAACAGGCAGTTCTCTGCCTCCTCATTCTCGTTGCCGCCGCGCTGGCGTGGTTCTGGTATTATCCCGGCGCGCAGAACATTCTGGCCCGTGCGGGCCTGATGGAAGAGGCGCCTGCGGCCACGAGTGGAGCCGCTTCCGGCAATGGGCAGCGCGGCCCGGGTGGCGGCGCGCCCGGTCCCGTGGTCACCGCACCGGTGGCCTATGCCACGATCAATGACAGGCTGAACGCCATCGGCACCGGCCGCGCGCTGCGGTCGGTTTCGGTGAACCCGCTCACCTCCGGCACGCTGACCGAGCTTGCCGTCGCATCGGGCGCGGAAGTTCAGGCCGGCGATTTGATCGCAAAGCTGGATTCGGATTCCGAAGAGATTGCGCTCGACCGCGCCGTCATCGCGCTCGACGACGCCACGACGAAGCTTGAGCGCATCATGGCGCTGCGCGCCTCGAACACGGTGAGCGTGGTACAGCAGAACGAAGCGGAACTGGCGTTACGCAATGCCGAGCTTGCCAAGCGGGAAGCGCAGCTGGCGCTCGACCGCCGCTCCATCACCGCCCCCATCGACGGCACGGTCGGCATTCTGCCGATTTCCGCCGGCAGCTATGTAACCAACAGCACCGAGATCGCGACCATTGACGACCGCTCGCAGATCCTCGTCGATTTCTGGATTCCCGAGCGCTATGCCGACCTGATCGAGATCGGCGCGCCGCTGACCGCAGCTTCGGTCGCGCGCAGCTCTTCCGTTCATGAGGGCGAAATCAGCGCGCTCGACAACCGCATCGACCCCGACAGCCGCACGCTGCGCGTGGAAGGCCGCATCGAGAACCCGGACGACCGGCTGCGCGCGGGCATGGCCTTCACCATCACCATGCGCTTCCCCGGCGAAACCTATCCGGCAATCGATCCGCTGGCCGTGCAGTGGAGCGCGGACGGGCCGTTTGTGTGGATCGTGGAGAGCGGGAAGGCGCGCCAGAAGCCGGTGCGGATCATCCAGCGCAACGCAGACAGCGTGCTGGTCGACGCCGAGTTCGCCGAGGGGGATCTGGTGGTGACGCAGGGCATTCACAACATGCGTGAAGGCGCGCCGGTGAACACGGCTGGCAACCCGGCCAGCGCCGGATCGCGCCTTGCCACCGCGGAAGGGTCAGCGACGTGAGGGAAGCGCTCCACAACGCCCAGACGGGCATTACCGCCCTTTTCGTACGACGACCTGTTCTGGCCTTCGTCTTCAACACGCTGATCGCCGTTGCGGGTCTGGCGGCGCTGTTCGGCATCGAGGTGCGCGAACTGCCGGACGTGGACCGCCCGGTGATCACCGTTTCGACCAATTTCTCCGGCGCGGCCGCCGAAACCATGGATCGCGAAGTGACCGCGATCATCGAAGGCGCTGTCGCCCGCGTGCCGGGCGTTCAGGCCATCTCGTCCAATTCCTCTTACGGACGCAGCCGCGTAACGGTGGAGTTCAGCGACAGCGTAGATCTCGACACCGCCGCCTCCGACCTTCGCGATGCGGTGAGCCGCACCCAGAACAGCCTGCCCGACGACGCCGATGCGCCACGCATCATCAAGGCCGACAATGACGCGCAGGCGGTGATGCGCATTGCACTCACCTCCACCACCATGCCTATCCAGGACATGACGACGCTGGTGGAAGACGAGGTGGTGGACGTCTTGTCCGCCGTGCCCGGCGTCGCCGATGTGCAGGTCTATGGCGACCGCACCGAGATTTTCCGCATCGACATCAACCAGACGAGGCTTTCGAGCCTTGGGCTGACGGTGGCCGATGTCTCCAGAGCTCTTGGCACGGTCGCGTTCGACACGCCGGCGGGCTCTCTGAGCAACACGACGCAGAACCTGACAGTGCGGGCGACGGCGGCCATTTCGACGCCCGGGCAGTTCGAAGCGATCTATCTGAAAGACCATGTGCGGCTCGGCGACGTGGCCACCGTGACGCTGGGCGGCGACATCGGCGAAAGCCAGTTACGCGCCAATGGCCGCACGGGCATCGGCATCGGCATCGTGCGTCAGGCCCAGTCGAACACGCTGGAAATCTCGTCCGGCGTGCGTGCCGCAGTGGAGCAGCTGAGCACCACTCTGCCCGACGGGGTGGACATTGAGGTGACCAGCGATGATGCGACCTTCATCAATGGCGCAATCCATGAGGTGGAAATCGCGCTGGTGATCGCCGTGACGGTCGTGCTTCTGGTGATCTTCCTGTTCCTGCGCGATTTCCGCGCGACGCTTATTCCCGGGCTCGCCATTCCGGTGGCCCTGATCGGCACGCTGGCGACGATCTATCTGGCGGGCTTCTCCATCAACATTCTCACCCTTCTGGCGCTGGTGCTCGCCACCGGCCTCGTGGTGGACGACGCCATCGTGGTTCTGGAGAACATCGTGCGCCGCCGCAATGAGGGCATGGGCGCGCGGGCAGCCGCCGTTCTGGGCACGCAGGAGGTGTTTTTCGCCGTGCTTGCGACCACGGCAACGCTGATCGCGGTGTTCGTGCCGATCTCCTTCCTGCCGGGACAGGCCGGCGGCCTGTTCAAGGAATTCGGCTTCGTGCTGGCGATGGCGGTGTTCCTGTCTTCGCTGGTCGCGCTGTCGCTTTGCCCGATGCTCGCCTCGCGCATGCTGATCGCGCATCCCGAAGGCGAAGCACGCGAAGACACCGGCGTCATCGCCAGGGTGGGCGGCGCGATGACGACGCTCTATCGGAAACTTCTGCGCTTCTGCCTCGATGCACCGGCGCTGATCCTGCTCATTTCGGTGCTGTTTGCGGGCGCATCCTATGGCGCGTTCGGCTTCATCAAATCCGAAATCACGCCGAGCGAAGACCGCTCCATGGCGTTCATGCGGGTCTCGGCACCGCAGGGTGTGAGCCTCGATTATTTCGCAGAGCGCCTGCGCCGCATCGAAGCGCTGATCGAGCCGCTGCGCGACAGTGGCGAGATCGTCAGCACCTTCTCCATTGCCGGACAGGGTGCTGGCAATAGCGGTTTTCTGGTACTGCGGCTTGCCCCGTGGGACGAGCGCGACCGCAGCCAGCAGGAAATCGTCGCCGACATCTCCGAACGGGTCCGCAATGAGCCGGGTGTGCGCGCCTTTGTCTTCCAGCCCAACAGCCTCGGCATCCGTGGCGCGGGCAACGGGCTGAGCTTCGCGGTTGCGGGCAACAATTTCACAAAGTTATCGGCCACCGCCGCCACCATCGTGGAGGCGATGGGCGAAGATCCGAGTTTCCGGCAGGCGCGGCTTTCCAGCGATTCCACGCAGCCGCAGCTCTCCATCGCCATCGACCGCGACCGCGCCTTCGATCTGGGGATCGACATTGACGGCCTCGGCAACACGATCCAGGCCATGCTCGACGGCCGCAGGATCGGCTCGGTGTTCATCAACGACCGCAGCGTCGACGTGAAACTCGTCTCGACCACCAATCCGGTCGATGACCCGACCGACCTCGAAAACACCTATGTGAAGGCCGGTGACGGGCGTTTCGTGCCGCTTTCGGTGATCGCGCGGCTCGAAGAACAGGCCGTGCCGCCATCGCTCTCGCGCGAAAACCAGCTGCGCGCCGTGGGCGTCAGCGCGTCGCTTGCGCCGGGTGTTGCGCTAGGCGAAGCCTATCAGCGGGCGCAGGAGATCGCAGAGCCCCTGCTCGAACCCGGCATGCGGCTTGTCCCGCTTGGCGAGGCTGCGGCCCTTGGCGAAACCGCCAATTCGATGCAGATCATCTTCGGCTTTGCGCTGGTGATCATCCTTCTGGTGCTGGCGGCGCAGTTCGAGAGCTTCATCAGTGCGCTGATCATCATGGCAACGGTGCCGCTGGGACTGGCCTGCGCGGTGTTCGCCATGCTGCTGACGGGCACGAGCCTCAACGTCTACAGCCAGATCGGCCTTGTGCTTCTGGTCGGCATCATGGCCAAGAACGGCATCCTCATCGTGGAGTTCGCCAACCAGCTTCGTGACCGCGGGCTCGGGGTGCGCGAAGCCATCGAACAGGCGTCCCTTATCCGCCTGCGGCCCGTGGCGATGACCATGATCTGCACGATCGTGGGCGGGGTGCCGCTGGTGATGGCAAGTGGTGCGGGCGCAGAGGCGCGCATCGCGCTCGGCTGGGTGATGGTGGGTGGTCTCGGCCTTGCCACCGTCTCCACCCTCTTCCTCACGCCGGTCGCCTATCTGCTGCTCGGCCGGTTCATCACGCCCAAGGCGGAAGAGGAGGCGCGGCTGGTGCGCGAGCTCGATCATGCGACCCGACTTGGGGACAAAACCACCTGAATGGGCGCGCCGCGCAATCGCGCGGCGCCAGGCGGGTGACAATCGCAAAACAAAACTGTATCTGTTCGCGGCGCGCAGGCGGGATCAATCCCGCCCGCCTGACCAGCTCAACAGCCACGGAGTGCCCCGTTGACCACCGGGACAATCAGCATTGAAGAAGCGCAGAAACTGGTGGGACAGGAAGTCGGCCTGTCCGACTGGCGTGTTGTCACCCAGGAGATGATCGACCAGTTCGCTGCGGCGACGGACGATCACCAGTTCATTCACACCGATCCAGAGCGCGCCGCACGCGAGACGCCCTATGGCGGAACCATCGCACATGGCTTCCTGTCGCTCTCGCTGCTCTCGACCATGGTTTTCGAGGCTGTGCCCCGTCTCGACGGTTCGGCGATGGGCGTGAATTTCGGCTTCGAGCGCATCCGCTTTCTGGCTCCGATCCGCAGCGGCGCACGCATTCGCGCACGCTTCGTGCTCGCCAACATCAAGCTGCGCCCCTCCGGCATTGCAGAGGTCAATTACGATGTGACGGTGGAGATCGAGAACTCGATCAAACCCGCCCTCACCGCGCACTGGCTGACGCTTGCCATGCCGGACCGCTCGCGCGAGGACTAGTTTCGCAAAGCAGGAAGCAGGCGAACACTGGCTGATGCGACTTGCAACAGTCGGTTGCTTTCGCACACGATATAAGCGCGCTGCATCATCAACTGTTCAGCGACCTGTTTTTTTTGCAGAAAGAGACAGAATAAGAGAATTATTCTTTATCTTTCGCAAATATCAAATCATAAGGCCTGAAACGCAGAGCGACGGGCGCGAAAAGAATATTTTCATGACTACAGATTTTAAAATTCTGGTTGATGAGCCAGCAAAGAAAACTCCGTACGACAACCCCAAAAGCCTCGAGTTCAATTTTCGCGCAAAACGCTTTCAGAATGTACGGACGCTGATCGAGAACGCTTTTTCAGAGAAAAATCAGATTCGCATTCTCGACCTAGGCGGAACCGAGGGATACTGGAAAATCGGATCCGATTTTCTTGAAAAACACCGTCAAAATCTGAAAATTACGCTCGTCAATCTCGAAGCCGAGCGCGTCAAGAACACCGAACTGTTTGATTCACTTGCCGGTGACGCTGCCGATCCGCAGCTTCTGGCGGGCGAGAGCTTCGACCTGGTGCATTCCAATTCCGTGGTCGAGCATGTTGGAAGCTGGGAGCGGATGATCCAGTTTGCCGAGAACACCAAGCGGCTTTCGAAGCGCTATTTCGTGCAGACGCCGAATTACTGGTTCCCCTTCGAGCCGCACTTCCGGACACCGGGATTTCAGTATCTGCCAACCAGTGTCAAGGTTGGCCTTGTCAGGCGCTTTCAGCTGGGCTTTTTCCCGCGCACCCCGGACCTTGAGGAAGCGCGCGATCTGGTCGAGCACAACAAGCTCATTTCGGCCCGTCAGATGCGGCGTCTGTTCGACGATGGAGAGATCCTGTTCGAGAAACTCGCATTCCTCAACAAATCGATCATGGCGATCCGGGCGGGCTAACCGCCAATCACTGATAGAGCGCCTCCCCTGACGCAATGAAGCGGCGGGAGATCAGGCGACAGCGCCACCTGCAATAAAGACCGGCGATGAACGGCGCAGTCATGAGGCGGGCCGGCAGCGCGTGCGCCACCGGCCCGGTCCCCTATTCTTCCGTCAGAGCCTGAACATCATGCTCCGGTGCTGCCGAAACCAGTTCCGAAGCCGGCGACTGCACGAGCAAGAGATAACGCTCATACTGGATCAGAACATCGTGGATGATCTGATCGCGCGTCATGCCCATGATGTCATAACCCTTGCTGCCACTGGAGAACTGCGTCCGCGCCTCATAGCGCAGGCCCGAGCGCGCAGCCTCGAACGCCGAGAATGCAGGCAGTTTCTGAGAAACGGGCGCAACGCCATAGACGAAGTCGCGCATGTCTTCGGCCGGTGAGGTCAGAGCGATGGCGCCCGCCTCTCCATCCTCGACAAAGGCCTCGCGACCGCGATCCGTCAGTTCCTTGGCAACCTGCTCCAGCGCGGGCTTCACATTGTTCTGAATGAAGGTGTGAATTTCCTTCTCGCTGGGCGCATGCATCATCAGGCTCAGCCGGCGCTGCCAGGTGATGCCCGAAGCCGGATGCGCCGGCGCAACCTGCGGAATTCCGGCATGCGCCTCACGCTGGGCAAGGTCTGCCCGCATGCCCACGAAGAGCGCCCAGACAAGCGCCAGCATGACGAAGGTGAACGGCAGCGCACTGGCGACGGTTGCGGACTGCAACGCGCCAAGCCCGCCGGCCAGAAGCAGGCTTGCCGCAACCAGACCTTCCATGCCGCACCAGAACACGCGCTGCAGGGTGGTGGTTTCGGTTTCGCCGCCGGCGGCGATGGTATCGATGACCAGCGAGCCGGAATCCGAGGAGGTGATGAAGAAGATCGCCACCAGAAGGACGGCCAGCGTCGAGGTGATCGCCGTCAGCGGCAGGTAGGTGAAGAACTGGAAGAGGCCGACCGAAACATCGGCCGCGACCGCAGCGCCAAGCTCGCCGGCGGCAACGCCGGTGTCGATGAAGATCGCGGTGTTGCCGAACACGGTCATCCAGAAGAAGGTGAAGCCGGCGGGGATGAACAGAACCGCCGTCACGAACTGGCGCACCGTACGGCCGCGCGAAATGCGGGCGATGAACATGCCCACAAAGGGCGACCAGGAAATCCACCAGGCCCAGTAGAACAGCGTCCAGCCGTCGATCCACGGGGTCGGCTCATAGGCGTAGATGTTGAAGGTGCGTAACACCAGCGTGTCGAGATAGAGACCGATGTTCTGCACGAAATCGCGGAACAGCGCCGATGTCGGACCGACAACCAGCACGAAAACCATCAACAGAACGGCGACGATCAGGTTGGTCTCGGAGAGGATGCGCACGCCCTTGTCGAGGCCGGTGACGACCGAAATGGTGGCAAGCGCGGTGATGACCGCAATGAGCGGCACCTGCACCCAGGGGGCGATGGGAACGCCGACCAGATAGTTGAGGCCGGCATTGATCTGCGTCACGCCAAGACCGAGCGACGTGGCGATGCCGAACATGGTGCCGACGATGGCGAAGATGTCCACCGCGTGGCCAATGGGACCATTGATGCGGTCTTTCAGAAGCGGATAAAGGCCCGAACGAATGGTGAGCGGCAGGTTGTAGCGATAGCCGAAATAGGCGAGCGACAGACCGACCACCGCATAGATGGCCCAGGCGTGAATGCCCCAGTGGAAGAAGGTGACCGACATGGACTCACGCATGGCGGCGATGCTGCCCGGCTCCGCAGTGGGCGGTGCGAGGAAATGCGTCATGGGCTCGCCCACGGCATAGAACATCAGGCCGATGCCCATGCCGGCGGCAAAGAGCATGGCAACCCAGGAATGATATTTGAAGTCAGGCTCGGAATCGTCCGGTCCCAGCTTCAGCCTGCCGAAACGGCCGATGGAAAACAGAAGAACGGAAGCAAGGAAAATACCGACGGAAAGCAGGTACAGCCAGCCGAATGCGGACAGGATATTGCTTTGCAGGGCGGAAAAAACATCGCCGGCCCGGCCGGGGAAGATAACGCCGATCAGGAGAAACACGGCGATAATAAACACCGAGCCGAAAAAGACCGGCGGGTTGATGACAAAACGACTAAACATGGGGAATTACTTTGCGCTCCCGTTTGTGAAACTGGCAGATGGCGCTCGCGATAAAAGCTCCCGACAGAAGCTGACAGCCTGAACAAGGCAAAAAACGCTGAAATCGAGCACCGGCGGCAGGCCTCCCGTTTCTGCTTGCCGCCGGCTAACTTGTCAATGATAGACACGTCAGGCTCACGACAAGACACGAAATGACTTTGCTGAACGGCAATTATCCTGTGTTTTTCTCTAAAAACCCAGAGAACAGAACCATTCAGGATCGCACGTGGCCTTACGGGGTCAAACGACCCCGCACGCCCGAACAAGCTTGAGCAGACGCGGCAGGGATGGCGGCGTGTTTAGCGCGCACCAGGTTTCACGCGCCTCGCCGCCATAGCTTTCCTTGTGCCGGGCAAGCGACTGGGTCGGGTAAACCAGTTTCTGGGCGATCGGGTTTGTGTAGATGAACCGGAAGGCGCGGCGCGTGAGCCAGTCCTTCTGGAACTCCTGATCCTCGATCTTGTGAAACGGCATGAGGCCCAGATAGAGCTTCGGCACGCCTTCGGCCTGGAAGGTTTCCACCGCACGGCGAACGAGGAAATAGGCCGCCAGCGGATCGGTATCGGGCAGCCAGCGGCGGGTGGCCGATAAATAGCCGATCAGCCTGCCATCTTCATAAAGCGGGTCGAAGAAAGCAAAGGCGACCGGCTGGTCGTTCTCGTTGAGGATGAAGAACTTTCGCACATCCGGTTCGTCGCGAAGCTGGATCGGTCGCACGAGAAAAGAGAGTTCGCGCCGCTTGGTGGTGCGGGTGCGCCGCCAGCCGAGCGAAATGGCCTCCACGCGTTTCGGGTCCAGCGAGGCCACCGGCACTTCGGCAACGCGATGCCCCATGCGCTCGAAGCGGTTGGTCGCGGTGCGGAAACTGCGCCGGCTGGGACCGGTGAAACTGTAGGTATCCAGATCGATCAGGCTTTCGATGCCGAGCGCATTGACGAAAAAGCCCTTGGTGGAAAGCAGCTCCGCCATGGGGCGCGAAATCTGCCAGAAGGTGACGTCCGGCCGGACCGCGACAAACGCATCAATCAGATCGGACCAGAGTGCGCGCGGGGCGAGCGGATCTGCCAGCACATAGGCCGTACGGCCCACCATGCGATAGGCGATTGCGCCATGCTCACTGCCGAAATAACGCATGTCGGGCTGATGCGCGACGGAATAGGCCAGCACGAAATTTCCGTGCCGCTGAAGAAGCGCATGGCGCTGTTCATCGGAAAGGTGAGCGTCGTCGCTCGGGAGACTGGTTCTGGACAAGCGCGTAATCTGGTTCACGGCGAAGAATCAAGTTCTGCGCCCCCACGTGGCGATGGATGCCACGCATCGCGGAAAGTGACAAGGTGGAATTGACAATAAAGAAACCATTAGGTTATTTAATTGTCGACTGGAGACTCGCCATGACTGCCTCGATCCTGCCCGCCCAGCCTGAAGCCGCCCCGGAAACGGCGGATGAACGCGTTCTTTTTGCCCTGAAGACCAAAGGGGCCATGACCGCGCAGCGTCTTGCACATCATCTCGCAATCTCGCCGGTTGCCGCGCGCAAACAGCTCGCCCGGCTGGAGGATGCAGCGCTGGTGCAGTTTCAGGAGGAAGCGCGCGGACCGGGCCGCCCGGAGCGCGTGTGGCGGCTGACGGCAAAGGGCCATGGCCGCTTTCCCGACAGCCATTCCGACCTGACGCTGGAGTTGATCGGCTCGATCCGCCGCCTGTTTGGCGAGGAAGGTCTCGACCGCCTGATCGGCCAGCGCGAACAGATCATGCAGCACTCCTATGAGAGCGCGCTGGAGACACAGGACGACCTGAAGGACCGGGTGGCCGCACTGGCCCGCACTCGCGCCCGCGAAGGCTATATGGCGGAGGTGGTGCCGCTCGAAGACGGGGCCTTTCTCCTGATCGAGAACCACTGCCCGATCTGCGCTGCGGCGACGGCCTGCCAGGGTTTCTGCCGCTCCGAACTCAGCGTTTTCAGAACCGTGCTCGGCCCGCAGACGCGGGTGGAGCGCACGGACCACATTCTGGCGGGCGCGCGGCGCTGCGCCTACCGCATAGAAGCCCGTTCAGGCGACTGAACATTTGAAAGCCGGATGCCGCTTTTCGGCCCGGCGCACCAGACGAGGCACATCATGAGCACGACAGGCGCCGGGCAACAGCCCGGCAATTCCGGCTGGGCTGCCATCTCGCAAACCGGCCAACTGGGGCAGTTCGCCCTCTTATGTCTCGGCATCTGGCTACACGCCGCCGACACGCTTCTGGTGGCGACGGCGATGCCGGCTGCGGTGGCGGAAATCGGTGGCGACCGGCTGGTGAGCTGGACGCTGTCGCTCTACCTTTTGGGCTCCATCATCTCGGCGGCGGCTGCTGCACTCATCGCCTCGGCGGCGGGCCTGCGCCGCGCTTTCGTGATCGCAGCGCTCATCTACACGGTGGGCTGCGTGATCAGCGCGCTCGCCCCGAACATGCCAGCCATGCTGCTTGGCCGTTTTGGCCAGGGCGTGGGCGGCGGTCTTCTGGTGGCGCTTACCTATGTGGCGACCCAGCGCCTTTTCCCGGAAGAGATGTGGCCACGGCTGATCGCCCTGATGTCGGCCATATGGGGTGCATCCGCCTTTTGCGGGCCGATGATCGGTGGCTTCTTCGCCGATATAGGCCTGTGGCGCTGGGGCTTCTGGACCTTCGCGATCCAGGCGGTTCTGCTGGCGGTTCTGGTGCCGCTGTTCATGCGGCCGACCAAAGGAGCCTCGGAAACGGCGCAGCGCTTTCCGGTGGTGCGGCTCGCGCTCCTGTCACTCGCCGTTCTGGCGGTGGCGACCGCCGGCATTTATGTGACGCCCGGCGTCTCGCTGCCGCTGGTGGCGGCGGGCGCACTGCTCTTCTATCTGTTCCTGAAGCGTGACGGCAGCCGCGCGACTGACAAGATGTTCCCCACCCGCGCCTTCGATCCGCGCACGGTGGTTGGCTGCGGCTTCATCGCCAATCTGGCGCTCGGAACGGCCATCATGTCTTTCACCGTCTACGGGCCATTCTTCCTGCAGCGCATTCACGGCATGTCGGCGCTGGGCGCGGGCTATGTGATGGCGGCGGAAGCCGTGGCCTGGAGCACGATGGCGATGGTGTTTGCCGGCGTGGGCGCAAAGGGCGAAGTGCGGGTCATCAAGGGTGGCGCATTGCTGATCGTGCTCGCTATTGCCCTGCTCGGGCCGGCGATGGCGGAGGGACCGCTCCTGACCATCGTGCTTCTGTCGATCGCGCAGGGCGCGGGCTTCGGCATGATGTGGGGTTTTCTGATCCGTCGTGTGGTCGCAGCGGCGCCCGGAGACGAGCGCGACAGCGCATCGGCCGCCATGCCGACCACGCAGCAGATCGCCTTCGCGCTGGGGGCAGCCCTTTCCGGCATCATTGCCAACTTGGCGGGCTTCGCAGATGCGCAAACGCCGACAGCCATGCAGCCGGTGGCCATCTGGGTGTTCACCAGCTTCCTGCCGCTGGCCGTCCTTGGCGCTGCTGCCGCCTGGCGGCTCGCCCGCGAGGTTGCGGCAGGAGATTAGTCATCCCGCCTTAGTCATCCCGCCTCGGACGGCCCGTATGGGTGGTCGAGGTGACGGAAACGGGATCACTGGCAGGAAAGGTGTCTTCGAGACCTTCCTCCAGCTCCTCTTCCAGTTCCTCGTCATCCAGCTTTCTGCGCGCCGGCTTTTTGGCGAATTCGGCAGGTGCGCCGGTGCGGGTCGTGCGTGTGACGGAGACCGGATCGCTTGCCGGGAAACTATCCTCAAGCCCTTCTTCCAGGGCTTCTTCAAGGGCTTCTTCCCTGGCCGCGCGTTCGCTTTCGGTTTCAGGTTTTGGCTTCTTGGGGTCAGGCTGCATCGAAATCATCCCTTTTCAGGATCAATGACGAGACAGCCCGTCCGGTTCCAATCTTTCAGCGATTACCGGTCGCGCGAGGCTGCCTCCAGAAGCATGAAGACATAGTCGGAAAAGGAGCGCCAGCATTCCACACGGAAAGCGTCCCTCTCCGTGCGCCACAGAATGACCTCCGCCTTGCCGAAGACCGTGCGCGAGCATGCGCCGACGGGAAAGGCGTCAAGCGAGAGATCCTGCGGGCAACCGGCATTGAGCACGGTCTCGACACGCGGGCCGGAGACAAGCACCGCCGTGTTGCGGTGCGAGACATCAACGGCGGAGTGAAACGCGCTGACAGAGGCGCAGTCCTCCATCAGGTCGCCGCCATTCTCATCGATCACCAGCCATTCGTCGGGACCGAGCCAAAGCGCTGCGCGTTTGCCGCCTGAAACCGACGCTTTGGGGCGCTGCGGCAGGTCGAGCCCGAGCGCCTTCGACAGCGGCTTTAGCGCCGTTTCGGGGGCGCGGAGCAAAAGCCGCGTGGCCGGCTCCGCACGCACCAGCGTGATGCCTTCATCATTGAGAAAGCGCCCTTCGAGCGCGCCTGCGCGGGCGATTGCGTCAGCCATTGGTGCGCTCTCCCTTCTCGTCAAAGAAAACCGTGGAGGTGACTTCCACCGCGATCGCGCCATCGGGCATAGGCACGTAGAGGGTTTCGCCCATGCGTTCATGTCCGCCCGCCACCAGCGCCAGCGCGATGGAATGGCCGCAATTCTCCGACCAGTATGAGGAGGTGACATGGCCGAGCATGGGCACGGGAAGCGGAGCGTCCGGATCGGCGACGATCTGCGCGCCCTCTTCCAGAACCGTTTTCGGATCGCGCGTCCTGAGGCCCACGAGCTGTTTGCGGCCGGGAGCCACAAGATCCGGCCGGGCAAGACCGCGCATACCGACGAAATCCGTCTTCTTCTTTCCGATGGCCCAGGAAAGCCCCGCATCATGGGGCGTTACGGTGCCATCGGTCTCCTGCCCGACAATGATGAAGCCTTTTTCGGCGCGCAGCACATGCATGGTTTCAGTGCCGTAGGCGCAGGCCCCGTGCTTTTCGCCTTCCGCCCAGACGGCCTCCCACACGGCGCGGCCATAGTCGGCCGGGACGTTGATCTCAAAACCGCGCTCGCCGGTGAACGACATGCGGAAAAGCCTCGTGGGAACGCCGCAGATCATCCCCTCCCGCACCGACATGTGCGGCATCGCATCGTCGGAGAGGTCGATGCCTTCCACCAGCGGGGCGATGATGTCGCGGCTTTTCGGCCCCTGAACGGCGATCACCGCCCATTGCTCCGAGGTGGACGTCAGATAGACCTTCAGATCCGGGAACTCGGTCTGGAGATAGTCTTCCATGTGGTTGAGAACGCGCGGCGCGCCGCCGGTCGTGGTGGTCACGTGGAAGCGGTCTTCGGCGAGCCGCCCCACCACGCCGTCATCATAGATGAACCCGTCCTCGCGCAGCATGACGCCATAGCGGCAGCGCCCGACGCCGAGCTTCTGCCACGGGTTGGTGTACATCAACTCCATGAAGCGCGCGGCATCCGACCCGACGACCTCGATCTTGCCGAGCGTGGTGGCGTCGAAAATGCCAGCACTCTGACGCACCGTGCGGCACTCGCGGGCAACTGCTGCATGCATGTCTTCACCGGCTTGCGGAAAATACCATGCGCGCTTCCACTGGCCGACATCCTCGAACACGGCCCCGTGCGCCTCCGCCCAGTCATGCATGGGCGTGCGCCGCACCGGCTCGAACAGACGGCCCTTGCCGTGCCCCACAAGCGCACCGAAAGTGACGGGCGTGTAGGGCGCGCGGAACGTGGTGAGCCCCACTTCGGGGATCGGCCGGTCCAACATCTCGGCGGCAATGGCGAGCCCGTGCATGTTGGATGTCTTGCCCTGATCGGTCGCCATGCCGGTGGTGGTGAAACGCTTGACGTGCTCGATGGAGCGCATGCCCTCGCGCACCGCCTGGCGGATGTCCTTCGCGGTCACATCGTTCTGGAAATCAACAAAAGCCTTGGCCGTGTTTTCGGCTCCGGCCCCCTCGCCCGCCCCCAGCATGCCGCCGGACCAGCGCTCGGTGCTGTCTGCGGCAAGTTTTGGCAGCTTGCGGGCCACGCCACCGGCGGCCTCATGCCCGGCCTTCAGGGCCTCGGCGACGGTTTCGCCAAGATCGACCGTGCCGGCGCACGCGCCGACCGACACCATATCCTGCACGGCATTGCCCGGCAGGAAGCGCTGTGTTTCCGCATCGAAGGCCAGCTTGCCACGCGACTGCGAGAAGAGGTGGACGGCCGGCGTCCAGCCGGACGAGGTCAGGAGTGCATCGCAGGCGATCGTGCGCTCCGCGCCGCCGGAAACCGGTCGTACCTTTATGGATGAAACCCTGAGCCGCCCGCCCGTGCCGGTGACGGCATGCCCCGTCAGGCACTCGATGCCAAGCTGGCGGGCCTCTTCCACATGCGGCCCCTGCGGATCGGGCCGGCAATCGACGATGGCGGCGATGCTCACGCCCGAACGCTTCAGGTCAAGAGCGGCCTGCCAGGCGCTGTCTTCTGCCATGTAGACCGCCACATTGCGCCCCACCGTGACGCCGAAATGGTTCAAATAGGTGCGGGCGGCGGACGCCAGCATGATGCCCGGCCTGTCATTGTCGGGAAACACCATGTGCCGCTCGATGGCCCCGGTGGCGAGCACGACCCGCTTCGCCCGCACCTGCCAGAGCCGTTCGCGCGGCTGATCGGTGGCCGGACTGACCAGATGATCGGTCAGCCGCTCGACGAGCCCCACCATGTTCTGCGCGTAATAGCCGAAACCCGTGGTGCGGGTGAGAAGCCGGACATTGTCGCGCGCGGCGAGATCCGCCGTCACGGCCTGCGCCCAGTTCCAGCCGGGCATGCCGTCGATCATCGCGCCGGTCTCATAGCGCAGAGCACCGCCCGTTTCCGCCTGTTCGTCGGCCAGAATGACGCGCGCACCGGCATTGGCGGCAGCAAGCGCTGCCGAAAGCCCGGCCGCCCCGCCGCCGATGACCAGCACGTCGCAATGGGCGAAACGGTTTGCATAACAATCCGGATCGGGCCGGTCGGGCGCTTCGCCAAGACCGGCGGCGCGCCGGATGAAGGGTTCATACACCCGCTCCCAGGCAGCCTTCGGCCACATGAAGGTCTTGTAGTAGAACCCGGCGGAGAAGAAGGGCGACGCCAGATCGTTGAGCGCACCGACATCGAAGGAGAGCGAGGGCCAGCGGTTCTGTGACACCGCGTTTAGCCCCTCATGGATTTCCTGAACCGTGGCCCGCACATTGGGCGCCCTGCGGGCTGCATCACGGTGAACGCCGACCAGCGCATTGGGTTCTTCCGCACCGGCGGAGACCATACCGCGCGGGCGATGATACTTGAAGGAGCGGCCGACAAGATGCACGCCATTGGCAAGCAGGGCCGATGCAAGCGTGTCGCCATGCAGCCCCTCGAAGGACCTGCCATCGAAGGTGAAACGAACGGGATCGGCCTTGCCGAGCCGGCCAGCGGTGGCGATGCGGAAAGGCTGGGTCATCACTTGCCCTCCCCGCCGAGACCGGGCTTCGGCTCGCCTGCCTTATAAGTCGTCAGGAACCGGTCCGATACGGTGTCGCGCGCGGCGTTGAAGAACCGGGCGCAGCCATGGATGTGCCGCCAGCGTTCATAGACGATGCCCTTGGGGTTTGAGCGAATGAAGAAGAACCGCTCGAAATCTTCGTCAGACATTTCGGCCATGTTTTCTGGACGGGCGATATGCGCCTCGCCGGCATGGCGGAACTCCAGTTCCGGCCGGTCTTCCTGGCAATAGGGGCAGTGAATGAGAAGCATGTGATCCCCTTGTTTAGAGCGCCGTGCGTCCATTCGGACGCACAAAGGACGCTCTGTCCTGTTGAATCTGCGCATCGTGCTTTCCGAAAATCGATTCCGATTTTCGGGCCGATGCGCTAGTGCGCCACGGCGGCGGCTGCCGCCTCATCGATGAGCCGGCCATTGCGGAACCGTTCCAGCGTGAAGGGCGCGTTGACGGGATGCGGCTCGTCGCGCGCGACGGTGTGGGCAAAGACATGCGCCGAGCCCGGCGTCGCCTTGAAGCCACCCGTGCCCCAGCCGCAATTCACATAGAGCCCGCTGACCGGCGTTTTTGCGAGAATGGGCGAGCGGTCGGGCGTGACATCGACAATGCCGCCCCAGGACCGCAGCATCTTCATGCGGGTGAAGATCGGGAACATCTCGCAGATGGCGTCGAGCGTGTGCTGGATGATGTGCAGCCCGCCGGTCTGGGAGTAGGAGGTGTATTGGTCCGTGCCCGCCCCGATGACCAGTTCGCCCTTGTCGGACTGGGAGATATAGGCGTGGACCGTGTTGGACATGACCACACAGGGGAAGACCGGCTTGACCGGCTCCGACACCAGCGCCTGAAGCGGGTAGGATTCCAGCGGCACCTGAACGCCCGCCATCTGCATCAGCACCGAGGAATGACCGGCGGCGGCGACGCCCACCTTCTTCGCGCCGATGGTTCCACGCGTGGTCTCCACACCGGTGACGGCCCCGTCTGGCCCGCGATTGATGCCGGTGACCTCGCAGTTCTGAATGATATCGACGCCGCGCGCGGCGGCAGCGCGCGCATAGCCCCAGGCAACCGCATCATGGCGGGCCGTGCCGCCGCGCCGCTGCAGCGCTGCACCCATGACCGGATAGCGCGCCTCGCGCGAAATGTTGAGCGGCGGGCAACAGGCCTTCGCCTCTTCAGGCGTCAGCCACTCATTGTCCACGCCGTTCAGCCGGTTGGCGTGGATATGGCGCTTGAACACCTGCACATCGTGCACATTGTGCGCCAGCATCATCACGCCGCGCGGCGAATACATGACGTTGTAGTTCAGATCCTGCGAAAGCCCGTCCCAGAGCTTCACGGAATGATCGTAGATGCCCGCGCTTTCGTCATAGAGATAATTGGAGCGGATGATGGTGGTGTTGCGGCCCGTGTTGCCGCCGCCGAGCCAGCCCTTTTCCAGCACGGCGACATTGGTGATGCCGTGCTCCTTTGCGAGATAATAGGCCGTTCCGAGCCCATGGCCGCCGGCGCCAATGATGATGACGTCGTAACTCTTCTTCGGCTCGGGAGAGGACCACTGTTCCGGCCAGCCCTTGTGGCCACGCATGGCCTCGCGGGCGATGGCGAAGACGGAATATTTGCGCATGGGCCTCTCCGCAATGCAGGCAGCGCGCCGCAGCCGGGCGCGTTCAGACACAGCCTAGCAGTAACGAAATCCCGCGCAATGGCTTGCGCTGATTGCGACGGCGCTTGCCGTTTTGCGTCAAATTTCGCGCTGAAGAAGACCCGTTGTCACGCAGCCAGATACCGGCTCTCTGCCTGCCGGCGAGAACGCCTCGCCAGCAGACAGCCATAGGCCAGGAAAAGAAGCGAGATATAGAGCTCGCGCACCTCGGAGAGCTCATATCCATCCACCATGTCGACGCCGCGAATGATGAACACCAGCTTGGAGAACACATAGACGGCGGCAAGGGCGATGGCGGCAAGGCGCAGCTCGGAGGATTTGAGCTGGCGCACGATGTCGAGACAGATCAGCAGCCCGAGGAAGAACCAGACCTGATAGGGCACGATGTTCCAGGATTCAAACATCAGCGACGCCACGGGCAGCCCGAAAAGCGCGAAGATGCGCGGCGGGATATAGGGCTCCACCTGACCGGAGAGACCGCCCGCACCACGCGGCCAGCACCAGGGCAGGACCACGAAGCAGAAGATCGCGCTCGTGTAGTAGATGGCCTCGAACTGGTAGGTGTAGAAATTGTGGATGTTGGTTTCATTCTGGATGTTCTTGCTGAAGAGATCGGGCGTGCCCCAGCCGAGCCAATGCTGCCCCCAGGACATCTCCTCCATCAGAATGAGAAACACCACGCCGGCCATGCCGGCCAGCACGAGACATGGCGGGAAGACACCGAGAAGGCGCGCGCCGCGCACGCTGCGCGACCGCCAGGCCGCAACGAGGAAGCTGATGACTGCGGCAACGAGCAGAACCTCGGTCGCCATGCCCAGCGGCTGCATCTCGCGCACAAAATCATTCAACGAGGTGGGAACGAAATGAACGGCGGCGGCGACCGCCAGAAGGAACCCACCAGCGACACCAATGCCCCAGAACGCCTGCGCCCGCTCGCCCCGAACCACCTCCAGGGTGCGCATGACAGGCTTCAACGCGATGAAAAGAAAAAGTGCAGCCAGAAAGGAAATGCCAATCCGGGCGCGACCGAAGGGCGTGAAGTCCGGATCCCCCTTGCGCAGCAGGCCATATCCATGGATGAGTTCGCCATAGACGGCCGAGCCAACAACCAATGCGAAAGCGGCCATGCCGAAACCGAGCCTCATCACGCTGGTTTTTAAGCCAGTGCCGGCCCGCCCATACTTCTCCGACATGTCGATATACTCCAATATACAAGACACGCCTGTGTAGTGCTCTTTCCTTTTCTCTACGTTAACGGGAACTGCCAGTTGAGCGCTTCCGGAAAAAATGCGAAAGAAAGCGCTCGACAGAAATATACCGTTCTGGTATGAGCCAGCGCTATTCGTGGCAGAATATGGCTGCGGAAACCTCTGCCCATGGGCGGAGGAAACCAGAATTCACTTTTGAAAATTAGAAGACCAACGTTCTGACAGGAAACCCACGTGCAGGTACTCGTCCGCGACAACAATGTTGATCAGGCGCTTCGCGCGCTGAAGAAGAAAATGCAGCGCGAAGGCATCTTCCGCGAGATGAAGATGCGTGGGCATTACGAAAAGCCGTCGGAAAAGCGCGCCCGCGAAAAGGCTGAAGCCGTTCGCCGCGCCCGCAAGCTGGCCCGCAAGCGCGCCCAGCGCGAAGGTCTGGTCGGCGGTCGTCCGGGCGCGCGCTAACAGCGCCCATCTTTCGACGATTTCTGTCTGTATCGAACGCGGTTCGACCCTGTGGTCGCGCCGCGTTTTTGCTTACATATATCTCTGCACGAGGATGGGAGTTCTGCATGAGGACGGCAATGGCTTGGTTTGACACTTCGGTTATGGCATTAAAAGCCATGACTTTTTTCCCAGCGCCTTCGCCCAGCCCCCAGAGCCCTCGTGACATGAGCCCCCGTAACATGAGCCCCCCTGACATGAGGCCCAGCCGCATGCGTTCCCGCCCCCTCAGCCATGGACTTGCCGGCCTCGCACTGGCGGCCCTGTTACCGCTGGCCGCCTGCCAGTCCGGCTCCAATCCGGCGACGGACATCAGCCGTGTGGATACGGCTCAGGGTTCTGCGCAGAACATCGGGTCGCTCAGCTCGGTCATCGACCGCACACCCAACGAGCCCGAAGCCTACAATATGCGTGGCGCGGCTTACGGACGTGCAGGGCGCTATCAGGAGGCGCTGAAGGATTTCGACAAGGCGATCTCGCTTAATCCGCGCTCGCCAAACGCCTATGCCAATCGCGCGCTGATCCACCGCTATATGGGCAACGACCAGCAGGCGCTGGCGGACTATAATCAGGCGATCTCGCTCGATCCCAATTACGACACCGCCTATATCGGCCGCGCGGAAATCTATCGCCTGGCCGGCCGCAGCACGGATGCGCTGGCGGATCTGGAGCGTGCGATCCAGCTCGATACGACGGACCCGCGCGCCTATTACCGTCGCGGCCTTCTCTATCAGGCTACGGGCCAGCATCCGTTCGCCATCGAGGATTTCGCCAAGGCGATCTCGCTCGCGCCCGATCAGCCCTATGGCTATAACGGCCGCGGCCTCTCCTACCTCGCCCAGGGCGACGACGAGAACGCATTCTCCGACTTCAACACGGCCATCCGACTCGACAAGGACGTGGCGGAGAGCTGGGCAAACCAGGCGCTTGTCTATGAGAAGCGCGGCGACAGGGCGAAGGCTGCGAAGTCCTATTCGCGCGCCCTTCAGCTCGATCCGGACTACATTCCCGCACGCGATGGTCTGGCGCGCACCCGCGCCTGAATTTCACGCACTCGCAGACTGCTGATCTCCTTTCAACGGCCCGCCATCGCGCGGGCCGTTGACGTATGGTCACCAAATTTAATCTGGAACCTTCTCTTTCGTGACGGGTTGTGAGGCCGGACGAAAAAGGAGTTCCAGTGATGAAAAAAGCAATCATTCTCGCTTCCGCCCTGACCGCCGCAGCCGCAGCGCCTGCCTTTGCGCAGGAGCGCGTCGAGGTCGGCGTTCTGGACTGCGTGATCGAAGGCGGCGCGGGCGTTGTGATCGCCTCTTCCCAGGAACTGGCCTGCACCTTCGAGCCCGCTGGCGACGAGCGCCCGCCGGAGACCTATGTGGGCGTGGTGAACAAGTTCGGCATCGATGTGGGCGTGAAGGACGCCACGCAGATGCAGTGGCTGGTTCTGGCCCCGACGGCGGACGCCTATGCGCCGGGCGCGCTTGAGGGCGACTATGCCGGCGTAAGCGCGGAGATCGCAGCGGGCCTGGGTGCGGGCGCAAACATCCTTGTCACCAAGGAGAGCGAGAGCCTGATGCTGCAGCCGGTGAGCCTTGAGGGCAAGACCGGGCTCAACGTCGCCCTTGGCGTCAGCGAGTTCCAGCTGCGTTCGACCTCTGCTGCCGAGTGAGACCTCCCTGCCCCACCCGGCACCAATAAAAAAAGCCCGGCTTCAAGCCGGGCTTTCTTTTGTCCAGAGCGCCTCCGCTGTTCGTTGAATCGCGGAAGCGCTCTCATTCACTGTCTTTGCGCAATTCCGGGCGGAAAACCGGTTCCCACTTTTCCTGGAATTGCTCTAGTGATCCATCGCCTTGACAATGTCTTCGGTCATCTTCTTGGCGTCGCCCAGAAGCATCATCGTGCCGTCCTTGTAGAACAGCGTGTTGTCGATGCCGGCATAGCCGGAGCCGAGCGAGCGCTTGACGAAGAGACAGGTGCGCGCCTTGTCCACATCGAGGATCGGCATGCCGTAGATCGGCGAGGTCTTGTCGTCACGCGCGGCCGGGTTGGTCACGTCGTTCGCGCCGATGACATAGGCAACGTCTGCCTGAGCGAACTCGGAGTTGATGTCTTCGAGCTCGAACACCTCGTCATAAGGCACCTGGGCCTCTGCGAGCAGAACGTTCATGTGACCGGGCATGCGGCCTGCAACCGGGTGAATGGCGTATTTCACCTCGACACCGGCTTCCTTCAGCTTGTCGGCCAGCTCACGCAGCGCATGCTGCGCCTGGGCGACGGCCATGCCGTAACCGGGCACGATGATGACCTTCTGCGCATTGGCCATCAGGTAGGCGGCATCGTCTGCCGAACCCTGCTTGACCGTGCGCTCGATGCCATCGTCTGCAGCCGCTGCCGTCTCGCCGCCGAAGCCGCCGAGAATGACCGAGATGAAGGAGCGGTTCATGCCCTTACACATGATGTAGGACAGGATCGCACCGGAAGAGCCAACCAGCGCGCCGGTGATGATGAGCGCGAGGTTGCCGAGCGTGAAGCCGATGCCCGCTGCGGCCCAACCCGAATAGGAGTTGAGCATGGACACGACAACCGGCATGTCTGCGCCGCCGATCGGGATGATGATGAGCACACCGAGCACGAGCGAGGCGATCACGATCAGCCAGAAGATCGAGGTGCTCTGGGTGGTGACGAGCAGCACGATCAGAACGACCAGCGCGATTGCCAGACCTGCATTCACCACATGGCGCATGGGCAGGAGGATCGGCTTGCCGGACATGCGGCCATCGAGCTTCAGGAAGGCGATGATGGAGCCGGTGAAGGTGATCGCGCCGATGGCGACGCCCAGCGACATCTCGACCAGCGCCTGCGCGTGGATCGCGCCCAGCGTGCCGATGCCGAAGCTTTCCGGCGCGTAGAGCGCTGCGGCGGCAACCATCACGGCGGCCAGACCGACCAGCGAGTGGAAGGCGGCCACGAGCTGCGGCATCGCGGTCATGGCGATGCGCTTGGCGATCACCGCGCCGATGCCGCCGCCGATGGCGAGGCCGAGCACGATGAGCACGAACCCGCCAAAGGAGGGCGTTGCGTAGAGCAGCGTGGTGCCGATGGCGATGGCCATGCCGACCATGCCGTAGACATTGCCCTGACGGCTGGTGGTGGGATGCGACAGGCCCCTCAGCGCGAGGATGAAGAGAATGCCGGAAACGAGGTAGAGGAAGGATGCAAGATTGGCGCTCACGTCACTTGTCCTTCTTCTTGTACATGGCCAGCATGCGGCTGGTCACGAGGAAGCCGCCGAAGATGTTCACCGACGCCAGGATGAGTGCGATGAAGCCGAAGCCCGTGGCAAGTCCGGAAGCGGAGATGCCCACGGCGAGCAGCGCACCGACCACGATCACCGAGGAGATCGCGTTGGTGACCGACATCAGCGGCGTGTGCAGCGCCGGCGTCACCGACCAGACAACGTAATAGCCGACGAAAATCGCCAGCACGAAGATCGCGAAGCGGAAGACGAACGGGTCGATCGCCCCGCCGGATGCGGCATGCGCGAGTGCGCTGGCTGCATCGGCGACTTCGGCCGACTGCATGCTTTCAACGGCGGCGCGAACGCTCGCCCCGGCGCTGTCGAGCTGGTCGAGCGCCTTTTCTAGTGCGGTTGGTTCCATCAGGATTCTCCCCCCGATTTGGCTGCGGCAGGCTTGTCGGCAGCGCTGGACGCGCCAGCTGGCTTATCTGCCGTTTTCTGAGCCGCTGTTTTCTGGGCCGCTGTTTTCTTCGTCGCCGCGCCTGCTGCAGCCTTGGCTGCGGGCTTGCGCGCAGGCGTCTTGCGGGCCGGGGCCTTCCTGGGCGCGGCCGCCTTGGCCACCGGCTTCACGGTGTCGACGAAATTGGGATGAACCACCTTGCCGTCATGGGTGAGCATGGTGGCCTTCACCAGCTCGTCTTCCATGTCGACGGCGAGCTCCTTCTTCTCCTTGTCGACCATGGTCTCAAGGAAGGTGTAGAGGTTCTTCGCGTAGAGCAGCGAGGCGGAAGCGGCCACGCGGCCCGGCACGTTGAGGTGGCCGACGATCTTCACGCCATTGGCCGTGGTGACGACCTCACCCGCCTTCGCGCCTTCCACATTGCCGCCACGCTCGACCGCCAGATCGACGATGATGGAGCCCGGCTTCATGGACTTGACCATGTCGGTGCTGACGAGGCGCGGCGCGGGCCGGCCCGGAATGAGCGCCGTGGTGATGACGATGTCCTGCTTGGCGATGTGCTCGGCGACGAGTTCGGCCTGGGCCTTCTTCTCTTCATCCGTCAGCTCGCGGGCATAACCGCCATCACCGGAGGCATCCTTCAGCGCCTCGGTCATGATGAACTTCGCGCCAAGCGACTGGACCTGCTCGCCCGCAGCCGCACGAACGTCGGTGGCGGTGACGACAGCGCCCAGACGGCGCGCGGTTGCGATGGCCTGAAGGCCGGCAACACCAGCACCCATGACGAACACCTTGGCAGCCGGAACGGTGCCGGCGGCGGTCATCATCATCGGCAGCGCACGATCATACTCGGCGGCTGCGTCGATCACCGCGCGGTAACCGGCAAGGTTGGCCTGCGAGGACAGGACGTCCATGGACTGGGCGCGCGTGATGCGCGGCATGAACTCCATGGCAAAGGCGGTGACGCCCGCAGCAGCCATGGCCGCAACGTCGCCCTCATTGCCGTAAGGGTCCATGCTGGCGAGAACCAGCGCGCCTTTTTTGTAGGTTTTGACTTCGGCCGGCGTCGGACGCCGCAGCTTCAGAACGACATCGGCTTTCGAGGCATCGGATGCCTTGCCGATTTTCGCTCCGGCTTTTTCAAATTCACTATCGACAATACGCGACTGCTCGCCTGCGTTCTTCTCGACGACAATGTCGAAACCCAGTCCAGCAAGCCGTTTGACCGTTTCAGGAGAGATCGCAACGCGACCTTCCGTAACGTCAACTTCTTTAGGCACAAATATGCTTTGTCCCACCGTCATATCCTTTCGGTTGGACCGTCCTCCCGGTCACGGAGCTGCGGCGGCAGCCCCGTTTGTTGTAGCGGATGGCTGCTTCAGGGCAGCAGCCAGACACCCAGCGCAGTGATGAGGATGAAGAGAACGGTGCTGGAGAAAAAGCCAGCAGGGGTGAAGAAACCAAAAGCCATGGCCACCAGAATGGCGACGATCACCAGGCTTGAATATTTGATGACGGCCAGGAAGAGATTGTAGGTCTTCTCGTGCTCGGCGTAGTCCATTTCTGCGCCCGTTTCGGCCGGTCCGGCCGGCATATTCTCTGCCATCACAAAAACCCCATCGGAATAGAATTGGTCTTGGGAGATAGCGAAAAGATGGCGCAAGGGCAATGGGAGGATTGCCCGTTAAACAGCCAGATGCGCTTTCAAACGGTTTGGGAGAACCGTTTTGGCCCAATCGGTACGCTTTTTGGAACAAATCGTCGGCACACCGCCGCAATGGAGGCGTGCAATCTCACTGCCAGATGAGAAAAGCCGGCCCGGGCGTCAGGAAAGCCAGCGCTTGCGCCGCTTGTAGTGCTTCACATTACGGAAGGAACGCCGTCCCTCGCCGCCGACGCCAAGGTAGAACTCCTTCACGTCTTCGTTTTCGCGCAGGGCCCTGGCCTCGCCATCCAGCACCACGCGTCCCGATTCCAGAATGTAACCGTATTTTGCATAGCGCAGCGCCACATTGGTGTTCTGCTCGGCCAGCAGGAACGACACGCCCTGCTCTTCATTGAGCTGTTTGACGATCTCGAAAATCTCTTCGACCAGCTGCGGCGCGAGCCCCATGGAGGGTTCGTCAAGCAGGATCATCTTCGGGCGCGACATCAGCGCCCGGCCAATCGCCGTCATCTGTTGCTCGCCGCCCGATGTGTAACCGGCCTGCGAGTTGCGCCGCTCCCTGAGGCGCGGGAAATAAGTGTAGACGAGTTCGAGGTCCTCGCGGATCGCCGCCTGCCCGTCGCGACGGGTGAAAGCGCCCGTCAGGAGATTGTCCTCGACCGAGAGATGGCCGAAACAGTGCCGCCCTTCCATGACCTGAATGCAGCCCCGGCGCACCAGATCATTGGGCGAGAGGTTCTGCACCTCATCGCCACCGAACAGGATGGACCCCTTGGTCACCTCCCCACGCTCTGCGTGAAGCAGGTTGGAGATCGCCTTCAGCGTCGTGGTCTTGCCGGCGCCATTGGCCCCCAGAAGGGCCGTGATGCCGCCGCGCGGCACCGAGAGCGAAACGCCCTTCAAGACCAGAATGACGTGATCGTAGATCACCTCGATATTGTTGACTTCAAGGATCTGCTCTGCGGCTTCTGCCGGTGATGCTGGCGCTGTGGTCGTCATGCTTGCATGTCCTGTTTGAGCGGATCGCCGCTCCCCGTCGGGGCATTGAAGGGGAGCGGCGGCAGAAGGTGCTACATCTTGCACTCTTCATTGACCGGCCAGGGCGCGTTCGCCTCGGCATACTCCTTGGCCTTTTCAAGCTCGAGCGGCTCGATCTCGGCGCGGTCGGGCGTCAGGAGGTCGGACGCCTTGACGAACTTTGCGCCGTCCCACTGCAGCATCCAGCCGCCGCCATGGCCCGTGTGGTTGGAGCAGGAGGTGCTGAAGGGCACGAGCATGCCATCCGCGCCCAGCTCTTTCAGGCGGGCTTCATCCAGATTGATGTTCTCCAGCCCCCAGCGCAGCTGCTCCGGGCTCGGCGTGCGAACGTCGAACTCTTCCTGAGCGGCCTTGATGCCTTCGACCAGGATCACGGAGATCATCAGACCGCGCTGATAGAACACGGAGTCGAACTCGCCCTCGGACTGGTTGATCTGTGACTTGCCGGCATCGACGACATATTTCTTGATGTCGGCCATCAGCGGCGCTTCAGAATTCGGCACACTCCACGAGATGGAGCGATACCCCTTGCCCTGTTCGCCAACCAGTTTCAGGTCGCCATCATGGCCGGACCACCAGACGCCGACGAACTGATCCATCGGATATTTCGTCTTCACGGCTTCGGTGATGGCGCCGGCGTTCATCGCACCCCAGCCCCACATGACCACGAAATCCGGACGCTCACGGCGGATCTGCAGCCACTGCGCCGACTGGTTCTGCATCTCGGTCAGACCGACCGGGATCGGCACCAGTTCGAAGCCATGCTTCTCGGCCAGCACTTCAAGCAGCGGAATGGGCTCCTTGCCGAAGGGGTGATCGAGGTGCAGGAAGGCGATCTTCTTGTCCTTGAGACTGTCGAGATTGCCGTCGGAAATGTTCTTCAGGATCATCGACGCGCCATCCCAGTAGGAAGATGGCGGGTTGTAGGCCCACTGGAACACCTTGCCGTCGGCCATCGGCGAGAAGCCGTAGCCGGGAGCCAAAATCGGGATCTTGTCGACATTCGATTTCGGCAGAACCTGAAGCGTAATGCCCGTGGACCAGGGCTGCGTGACCACGGCCCGCGCCTTGGTCTTTTCGTAGCACTCGACGCCCTTTTCGGTGTTGTAGCCGGTCTCGCACTCGTCATATTCGAGTTTGACGCCGTTCAGCCCGCCATCACGCTCGTTGAGCAGGGTGATGTAATCGCGCTGACCGTTCATCAGCGGCGTGCCGGTGGCCGCAAACGGGCCTGTGCGGTAGGCCAGGTTCGGAATGTAGATGCTATCGTCCTGCGCCATGGCAGGCCCGGCAATGCCAACGCCCATCATGAGCGCCGACGACAGGATCGCAGTTTTGAGCATTCTCTTCATACTGTCTCCTCCACTTGTTCCGTTCTTCAAAAGGAAGGGGCGAACAATCCCCGTTTGATGCCCCCTGCCCGCCTAGTGCGGGAAGGGCCAAAGAATGAACTTTTCGCGGATCATGGCCCAGAAACGCGCCAGACCGTGCGGTTCGATGATCAGGAAGGCGATGATGAGCGCGCCGATGATCATGATGTTCAGGTGCTCGACCATGGCGGAATCGACCGGAATGCCGAAGGCCCCCGGCACGCTGCTGATGATGACCGGCAGCGCCACGATGAGGATCGCGCCGAGGAAATTGCCGAGGATCGAGCCAAGCCCGCCAATGATGGCGATGAACAGCACACGGAACGAGAGCGGAATGTCGAACAGGTTCGCTTCCGCCGCGCCGCGCCACAGGAACACGAACAGCGCCCCGGCAATGCCCACCACATAGGACGACACGAAGAAGGCCATCAGTTTGGTGCGCATCAGGTTGATGCCCACGAGCTCGGCGGCGATGTCCATGTCGCGCACCGCCTTCCACATGCGCCCGATGCGGCCGCGCGTGATGTTGATGGCGAAGAAGGTGATCGCGCAGACCACGCACAGAACGAAATAGTACTGCGCCATGGCCGTGGCGCGCGGCCCCGCGACCGTGATGCCGAACAGATCGATATTGGGCACCTGGATCGCGCCGGAGGCGTTGTAATTGTAGAGCCAGGCCCATTTCTGAAACAGCCAGACAAGGAAGAACTGCGCCGCCAGCGTGGCGATGGCCAGATAGAAGCCCTTGATGCGCAGCGATGGCAGGCCGAACAGCACGCCAATGGCCGCCGAGAAGAAGCCCGACAGCGCGATCGCCACGACGATGTTCATCTCCGGGAAGATGGAGACGAGCTTGTAGCAGGCATAGGCGCCCACGCCCATGAATGCGCCGGTGCCGAGCGACAGCTGCCCCGCATAGCCGGTGAGGATGTTGAGGCCGAGGGCTGCCAGCGAATAGATGAGCACCGGGATCAGGAGTGCGCGAAAGGCGAACTCGCTTGCGGTGAACGGAAAGATGACGAAGGCGAAGATCAGGATGACGCCGAGCAGGATCGCATCCTGACGCACCGGAAACAGCGCGTGATCGGCTTCGTAGCTGGTCTTGAACTGGCCTGCTGTGCGGTAAAACATGGATTACACCCGCTCGATGATTTTTTCGCCAAACAGCCCCTGCGGGCGGAAGAGAAGCACGAACAGCGCCAGCATGTAGGCGAACCACGCTTCGGTGTTGCCGCCGAGCAGCGGCTGGCCCCAGTAGATCTCGAAGACCTTTTCCAGAATGCCGATGGCCAGCCCGCCGATGATCGCGCCCATCACGCTTTCCAGACCGCCGAGCATGAGCACCGGCAGCGCCTTGAAGGCGATGACCTCCAGCGCGAAGGACACACCGGCCCGCGCGCCCCAGACAATGCCCGTGGCGAGCGCGATCACACCGGCGATGAACCAGACGATCACCCAGATGGTGGAGAGCGAAATGCCGACGGACAGCGCGGCCTGATGGTCATCGCCAAGCGCGCGGATGGCCCGGCCGATCTTGGATTTGTTAAGGAAGACCAGAAGAGCCGCCACGAGAACCATGGCTCCGATGACCGCCGTCAAATCCTTTTCCTCTATGGAGACGAAGCCGCCAAACGGCTCGAACACGATGCTGCCGGTCGGGATGAAGAGCTGCTCGGTGATCATCACCTTGTTCTCGCCGCCGAAGATCAGTTCGCCGAAGCCGATCAAAAACAGGGTGATGCCGATGGTCGCCATGAACAGGATGATGTCGGGCTGGTTGACCAGCGGCCGAAGCACCACGCGCTCGATGGTCATCGCAAGGATCAGCATGACGACGAGCGTGAGCGGCAGCGCCAACAGGGCGGGAACGCCCTTTTCATAGAGGCCCACCAGCGTCAGCGCGGCGAACACAACCATGATGCCTTGCGCGAAGTTGAAGATGCGCGAGGATTTGTAGATCAGCACGAAGCCGAGCGCGATCAGCGCGTAAAGCACCCCGCCGACGAGCCCTTCCCAGAGCACCTGAAGCAGGAAATCGGGAGCCGCGGCCATATCGGCGAAGGGCTGCACCAGAACATCGTTCAAGAATTCCATACGTTCCTCCCCTCGCCGCCTAGTGCGGGACGCCCAGATAGGCGTCGATCACGTTCTGATTGTTTTTCACCTCGTCAGGCGGGCCGTCGGCGATCTTCTTGCCGTAATCGAGCACCACCACGCGGTCGGACAGGTCCATGACCACGCCCATATCGTGCTCGATCAGCGCAATCGTGGTGCCGCGCTGCTGGTTCACGTCGATGATGAACCGGCTCATGTCTTCCTTTTCCTCAAGGTTCATGCCCGCCATGGGCTCGTCGAGGAGAAGAAGGGTCGGCTCCATGGCGAGTGCGCGGCCGAGCTCGACACGCTTTTGCAGGCCATAGGGCAGCTTGCCCACCGGTGTGCGGCGAATGTGCTGGATCTCCAGAAAGTCGATGATTTCCTCGACCTTCTCGCGATGCTCGATCTCTTCGCGCAGCGCAGGCCCGTGCCAGAGCATCTGCCAGCCAATGTTGCGCTTCATCCTGACCGAACGCCCGGCCATGATGTTGTCGAGCGTCGACATGCCCTTGAAGAGAGCGACGTTCTGGAAGGTGCGGGCGATGCCCTGCCCCACCGCCTGATGCGGCTTCATGGAGCGGCGCTCCTTGCCGCGAAAGATGATGGTGCCTTCCTGCGGCGTGTAGAAACCGTTGATGACGTTGAGCATCGAGGTCTTGCCGGCGCCATTGGGACCGATGATGGCGCGGATCTCGCCCTTCAAAACGTTCAGCGAGATGTCTGTGATCGCCTTCACGCCGCCGAAGGAAAGCGAGACATTCTTCACGTCGAGAAGCACACCGCCCCTGGCGATGCCGTCATCGGGCGCGGTGAGCTCATTGGGATCGGGGCGCGGGTTCATTCGGCAGCCTCCCGGACATTTTCGGCCGGAACCTCATGGATCCCGGCATCGACGATCTTGACCGTCGCGCGGATGACGCCCTTGCGGCCATCCTCGTAAGTGACCTGGGTTTCCACGAACTTTTCCGTCGAGCCATCGTAAAGCGCCTCGATCAGCTCGCCGTAACGCTCGGCGATGAACTTGCGGCGCACTTTCTGGGTGCGGGTCAGTTCGCCGTCATCGGCATCCAGCTCCTTGTGCAGGACGAGGAAGCGCTTGACTTGCGAGGCCGCCATCAGGGGCTCGCGGGCGAGCCTGCGATTGGCTTCGTTCACATGCGCGGCGATGGTCTCATAGACGCGCGGATGCCCGGCCAGTTCCTGATAGGACGCGTAGGCGATGTTGTTGCGTTCGGCCCAGTTGCCGACCGCCTGCAGGTCAATGTTGATGAAGGCCGCGCAGAATTCGCGCCCATGGCCGAACGCCACCGCTTCCTGAATGTCGGGGAAGAATTTTAGCGTGTTCTCGATGTATTTCGGCGCAAACAGCGCGCCCGAGGCGAGCTTGCCGACATCCTTGGCCCGGTCGATGATCTTGAGCTGGCCGTCGGTGTCGAAGAAGCCGGCATCGCCGGTGTGCACCCAGCCATCCTCGGTCTTGGTTTCGCGGGTTGCCTCGTCGTTTTTGTAGTAGCCGACGAAAACGCCCGGCGAGCGATACATCACCTCACCGCTCTCAGCGATGCGAATTTCCACCTCGGGCGATGGCAGCCCCACCGTGTCGGGACGGATCTTTCCGTCTTCCTGTGCGGTGATGTAGACGGTGGCTTCGGTCTGACCGTAGAGCTGTTTCAGGTTCAGCCCGAGCGAGCGGTAGAAGGAGAAAAGCTCCGGTCCGATGGCCTCACCGGCCGTATAGCCGACCCGCATGTTCGAAAAGCCCATGCGGTTTTTCAGCGGGCCATAGACCATGAATTCGCCGAGCCGGTATTTCAGCCGGTCCACGAGCCCGACCTGCTCGCCATTCAGAATGCGCTCACCGACCTTAGCGGCATGGGCGAGGAAATAGTCGAACATGCCCTTCTTGAGCTTTCCGGCATCTTCCATCCGCACCATGATCGAGGTCAGCATTGCCTCGAAGACACGCGGCGGCGCGAAGAAATAGGTCGGCGCGATCTCGCGGCGGTCCTCGTTCACCGTTTCCGGGCTTTCGGGACAGGCAACGCAGAAGCCCGCCGTGTAGGACTGGGCGTAGGAGAACAGGTGATCGCCCACCCATGCCAGCGGCAGATAGGCGATGATCGTCTCGTTCTCGGTCAGATTGTCGAAGGCGTTGCCGTTGATGGCCGACCGCACGAAATTGTCGTTCGACAGCATCACGCCCTTGGGGCGGCCGGTGGTGCCGGAGGTGTAGAGAATGACCGACAGGTCATCCCCGCGCCCCTTCCCGATCTCGGCCAGCCAGCCGGCATTCGCCTCGGGCTCCCCGGCGAAGCGGCGCATGCCCGTTTCGCGCACATCGTCATAGGCATGAAGATGGGTGTGGTCGTAATCCCTGAGGCCGCGCTCCTCGTCATAGACGATCTCGGTCAGCAGCGGCACCTCGTCCGAGATGGAGAGAACCTTGTCGACCTGCTCCTGATCCTCGACCACGGCGAAGGTGACCTCGGCATGGTTGAGCACATAGGCCATCTCTTCCGCCACGGAATCGGCATAGACCGGCACGGGAACCGCGCCCAGAGACTGGGCGGCGGCAAAGGTCCAGTAGAGCCTTGGCCGGTTGGAGCCGATGACGGCGATCTTGTCGCCGCGCTTCAGGCCGATTTTCTGAAGGCCGAGCGCGAAAGCCCGCACCTCCTCAAGCTGTTCTGCCCAGGTCCAGCTCTGCCAGATGCCATAGTCCTTGAAACGCATGGACGGCCGGTCGCGGAACCGCTCGGCGTTCAAGAGCAGATATTTGGCGAACGTATCCTTAGACGCGTCTGTATGCGCCAAGTCGCTTACCTCCCACTGTCAGCGGTAGATCCGCTGTTGTTCCGGTTCCTCCCCGAACCGGACTATTGATTGGGTTGAGGGTTCCACGAAACCCGCAGCCATTCAACACGCCCCTTGACAGACACCGCACCAGTTTGTCTTTATACTGGAGGAAGTCTATGCGCAGGCGGCAGTATTTCCGAAGCGCGAAAAGCATCTTTCAGACCAAAGTCTAAAGCTGATCTTGGAGCCGGACGGCGCGCGCCTTTGCGCCTGCTGAACAGGCCCGAACGATGCTGCCCATCGGTCGATCAGCATCTTCCCGTCCGGCATTTTCCCGTCAGGAATCGTAGCGGCTCAGCGCCTCGGCATCGACAACCGTGATGCGCCCGTGCTCGGCCTTGAGAAGCCCCTCGTCTTCCAACTCGTGCAGGGCGCGATTGACCACCTGGCGCGAAACGCCGGCCAGAAGGCCCAGTTCCTCCTGGCTGATCTCGATGGCGTTGCCGGCGCGCGGATAGAGCGTTCGATTGAAGAACCACGACAGATTGCGCGCCACACGGGCGTTCGGCCCGAGAATGCGGTCATATTCGATGGTGGCGATGAACTGGCCCATGCGCTCGTTGAGCTGGCGCACGAGGAAGCGATTGAAGCCGGTGCTGTTTTCAAACAGCCACATGAAGGTCGGGCGCGACAGCATGGTGAGCCGCGTGTCGCGGATGGCGACCACGTCATACTGGCGCGGTTCGCCCTTGAGCACCGACCCTTCGCCGAACCAGCCGCCATCGGTCACGCCGGCAAAGGTCATTGCCTTGCCGGCAGCCGAAATCGCACTGATCTTGATGAGCCCCTCGGCGACGCCGGTCCAGTGGTCCAGCCGGTCACCGCGGTGACAGATATAGCTTCCCTTGGAAAACAGGCGTTCCGTCAGGCCGCGCCGCGCACGCTCCAGCTCGTCGTCGCTCAGTTCGACAGACCAGATGGCATCCGCTGCAATGTCCTTTTTGATGCTCATGTCTTTTCGATAACCCGCCTGCCGGCGAGCGACAAGAAGCGATCCCGGCGAATGGCAAATAGATCAGGCAGCGTCGAGCAGATATTTCGCGGTCGGGAGAACGGTCAGCGGCGCCACATGGCCGGGCGCCGGGCGCTCAAAAAGGAGCCGCTGTTCGGATTTCGTCGACAGGAAGAAGGGAAAACGCTCGACAATCGGGCCGAATTCCTTGGAGCAGATGCCGCCAAAGAGCATCAGGGGAATGCTGATCGGCGGGTATGCGCGCTCCGGGCTCATCTGACGCGCGCCAAAGATGCGGCGGTAGAAGGCCGTGTGTTCCTGACGGATCAGACAGGCGCAATAGGTTGAATGAAAATACTCATAGGCAGCAATGACCAGACGCAGCGACACATAGGGTAACGCCCGGTATTCGCGCGCGATGTCCGGATCGGCCGCAAGCATGCTCGGATTGATACAGGTTTCGCCGTCATCGATATGCGGCAACATGATATCGCCAAACCCCTTGGTGACGGGGCCAAGCGGATTGTCATGGTCGATCTGGTGCAGACGCACAGTGCTGACCAGACGCTTGTCTATGTAAACAGCGAAATTGTAGCAGTTGGGAAGATCGTCCAGATCATCCTTCACGATCTGCCGCTCCGACTCCGGCACGAAACCATGCGCATGATAGGAGCGATAGCGAAGGTGAAAGATCTCTTCCCGATCTTCGCTCGTATCGCAACGGCGATACTCCGTGCGCTCCAGAAGCGCCATCACGCCATCGATGAAGCTTGAAGACTTTCTTTCCGTTTCACGGACGAAACGCTCCGCCCCCGGTTTTAGGCCGACCAGGCCGGTACTCGTGACCATTGCCGCATGCCCCACGTCGACTTTTACAACCTCTCGTACATTACAAGCGTAAACCCCTCACGGTTTATGTAAAGCTGAAATTCGTACGAATTATATTTAGGTTTTATTAACCTTAACAAAAGCTTTTCGGGCAAACGCCATTGCAAAGCAAAGAATCACGCCTTGTCAGACAGATGCGCGGTTGGTGCCGGAAGGGGAATGGGCGGGGAAGGACTGCTTCACTTCCGCCATGGTCTCGATGCCGGAAGCCGTAAGCGCTGCACCGAACAGGAAACCCTGTAAAAGATCGGGTTTCACATGGCTTTCGAGCAGCCGGAGCTGGTCGAAACGCTCGACGCCTTCGACGGTCACATCGAGGCCGAGCTTGCGCGACAGGTCCACAACGCCCTGAAGCAGGTGAAGCGAACGCTCGCCCTCCTTCAGATTGGCAACGAAGCTGCCGTCGATCTTGACCTTGTCGAGCGGTAAGGTGTGCAAATAGCTGAGCGAGGAATAGCCGGTGCCGAAATCATCGAGCGCGATCCGCACGCCAAGCTTCTTGAGCGTGTTGATGTAGCGCACCGTGGCTTCCGTATCATTCAGAAGCGCGGTCTCTGTCACCTCGATTTCGAGGCGCGACGGATGCAGCCCTGCCCTCTCGAGCGCGCGCTCCACCTTGCCGATGACGTCACTGGAACGAAAATCCTTGGCCGACAGGTTGACCGAAACGCCCACATGTTCGGGCCATGTCACGCATTCCTTGCAGGCCGCTTCCAGCACGATGGTGCTGATTTCGGAGATCAGCCCCATTTCCTCGGCAAGCGGAATGAAGATGGCCGGCGACACGAGACCAAGATCCGGGTGATCCCAGCGGCACAGCGCCTCGCAGCTTGCGATCCGCATCGTGTGGGCGTCCACGATCGGCTGGTAGACAACCCGCAGGCTGCGGGCCTCAATGGCGCTTCTGAGGTCGGCCTTCATCACCTGGCGATTGCGGAAGGCAACATCCATTTCCGTCTCGAACAGGCTCCAGCCGTTCTTACCGAGCTCCTTGGCCTTGTAGAGCGCAAGGTCGGCCTTGACGATCATGGAATCCACATCGCTGGAGCGAACGGGAACAACCACGGCGCCACCGCTCGACTGGATGCGCATCGCGTGGCCGGCAACATCGACTTCACCACTGAGCGACGAGAAGATCTGCTCGAACTGACGGGCGAACTCGGCCTCGTCTTCCACCTGGTTGAAATAGAGCATGAACTCATCGCCGCCAAAGCGGCTGATGCGCACATTGGCGCTCTCAAAAGCGGAAAGCCGCTCCGCCATGGCGTAGATCAGCCCGTCGCCAACCGGATGACCCAGCGTGTCGTTCACCGTCTTGAAATCGTCGAGGTCGAGAACGGCCAGACCGCACAGGCGGTCCTGATCGCCCGCAGCCATGGCCTCGGAAACCTTTTCATGGAAATAGGCCCGGTTGGGCAGGCTGGTGAGGCTGTCATAGCGCGCCATGAAGCGGATCTTCTCTTCCGCCTCCACACGGCTTGTCACCTCTTCGAAGGTGAGCACACCGACCTCGTCATGGCCTTCGCGCGCGGCGAACTCGAAGTGACGGCCATTGGTCATCCGCAGCAGAACCTTTCGGTTGCGCCCCTCGCGCAGGGCCTTCGAAAGGTGCTCCTCGGCATAATCGTAATCACGCTGGGACAGGAGACCGCTCGCCACGCCGCGCATCAGCAGCGATTTGAGCGTGCGGCCAAGCATCTGCTCCGGTGATTTGAAGCCCAGCATTTCGGCGGCCTGGGTATTGCTAACCACCACCCGCTCCTCATTGTTCAGCATGAGAAGGCCGTGGTGCATGGTGTTCAGCGCCCGGTCGAAACGCTGCGCCAGGCGCGTGGAGCGCTTTTCCTCGCTGATCGCCGTGAACAGCACGGTGCGCACCAGATCGGCCATCTTGGTGACCACCAGCATGAAGGGCGCGATGAAAAGGCCAAGCGCGAAATGATAGAAATCGCCCTTCAGCATCAGGCCGAGCGCCATCGGGAAGACGATGGTGAGCGTCAGGATCGACACCATTTTGTGGGAGCCGTAATTGCGCCCGGCAATGGTGATTGTGCCGCTCAGAATGGCGGAAACGGCGGCGAGTTCACTGAAATTGTCGCTCGACCAGACGATCGCGAAGAAGCCGAACGCACCGACCACAAGGCCGTGCAGGCTGCCCCACCAGAGATAACGGTTCTCCCAGGCGAGCGCCGAGGGGTAATCAGAGATCAGATCGTGATCGACGCGCGTGATCTTGAAGTAGCGCCACAGTCCGGCGGCAAACATGGCCGGTCCGAAGAACAGATGCGCGGCCTGGCCGGTTTTATAGTAGAGGAGAAGCGCAATCAGGCCATAGCAAGCCGCGCCTACGGGCAGTACTCCGACGTCCTGAAACAACGAACGGATGTACCCAACGTAGACGTCTTCCGGTATGCTGTTCTTAGAGTTTTTCACTGCATGAGCCCGATTGACGGTCCCATTTGTGACACAACAGCATTAAGAAAAGTTTATCCGGCTTTTCACCATGCCAGTCGGCAAAATCCAGCTATTCCGCAGCCTTCAGAAGCGTCCCCGGCTCATCGCCATCCTCAAGACGCTGCCTGAGCCGCGCCCGCTCGCCGGCAGCCTTTTCGGCGTTGCCTTCCTTGATGTAGCCGAAACCGCGAATGAGAGAAGGCACCGAAGCCAGAGCAACAGCGGCCTCAGCACGCTCGGGCGACAGAAGCGCCTCGATGCGATCCAGATCGCTTTCATACTCGGCAAGCAGCCTGCGCTCCATGCGCCGTTCTTCGGTGCGACCGAAGAAATCCAGAGCGGTTCCGCGCAGGCCCTTCAGGCCTGCAAGCAGGCGGAAAGCGGTCATCATCCACGGACCGAAAGCCGACTTCCTTGGATGGCCCTGCGCATCGTGACGACCGAGGATCGGTGGCGCCAGATGGAACTCCAGATGGTCGTAGCTCTCGAACTCGGCGGCGAGCTGACGCTTGAAAGCGCCATCCGTATAGAGCCGGGCAACCTCGTACTCATCCTTGATGGCCATGAGCTTGAAGAGATTGCGGGCGGCGGCTTCCGTCACTGCCGTTGAGCCTGGTAACGCCTTTTCCTCGGCGGCGCGCAGGCGGGCGATGCGGGCGCGATAGCGTTCCGCATAGGCCGCGTTCTGATAGCCGGTGAGGAACGTCGCACGCCGCTCGATGACCTCGTCCAGCGTCTGCGACAGGGGCTGGCGCACATTGCCATTGGACGATTTGGCGACAAGCCGGCGCACATGCTCGGGATCATGCGCGGCCCGGCGGCCCCAGCGGAAGGCCGAGACATTCATGGACACGGCCTGCCCGTTGAGCGCGATGGCCTTCTCGATGGCTTCCGCCGATACGGGTAACCCGCCGTACTGATAGGCCATGCCGAGCATGAACATGTTTGCGCCGACGGAATTGCCAAACAGCACGCTGGCCGTGCGCGTGGCGTCGAAGAAATGCGCCTTCTCCTCGCCTGCCGCAGCGCGAATGGCCTGTTTCAGCCGTTCGATGGGCAGCGAGAAATCGGCGGAGCGGGCGAAATCGCCCGGCATGACTTCCGCCGTGTTGGCCATGAACAGCGTGTGCCCGTGGCGTGCGGACGCCAGAACCTTCTTCGCGCCTGAAACGACGAGATCGCAGCCCAGAACCAGATCGGCCTCGCCTGCAGAAACGCGGATGGCGTAGATGTCTTCAGGCGTCGGCGCGATGCGCAGATGCGTGAACACCGCCCCGCCCTTCTGCGCGAGGCCGGCCATGTCGATGATGCCAGCGCCCTTGCCTTCCAGATGCGCGGCCATGCCGAGGATTGCGCCGATGGTGACGACGCCGGTGCCGCCGATGCCATCCACCACGGCCGACCAGCCGCGCTCCATCTGGTAAAGCGCAGGCTCCGGCACACCTTCCAGCGGATCGTTCGCACCGGTGACGCCCTTCGCCTTCTTCAGCTTCGCCCCGTGAACGGTGACGAAGGAGGGGCAGAAGCCGTTGACGCAGGAGAAATCCTTGTTGCAGCTGGACTGGTCGATGCGGCGCTTGCGGCCGAATTCGGTTTCCTGCGGCTGCACCGAAACGCAGTTCGACTTGACGCCGCAATCGCCACAGCCCTCGCAGACCAGCTCATTGATGAACACGCGCTTGTCGGGATCGGGGAACGTGCCGCGCTTGCGACGGCGGCGTTTTTCGGCGGCGCAGGTCTGATCGTAAAGCAGGACCGAAACGCCCTTCACCTCGCGCAGATCGCGCTGCACCTGATCGAGATCGTCGCGGTGGTTGATGGTCGTGCCCTGCGGGAACGCCACCACGCCGGCATATTTTTCCGGCTCGTCGCTGACCACGGCGATGCGTTCCACACCCTCGGCGCGCACCTGATCGGCAATCATGTCGACGGTGAGACCGCCCTCATGCGGCTGGCCGCCGGTCATGGCCACGGCATCATTGTAAAGGATCTTGTAGGTGATGTTCGCACCGGACGCGATGGCGAAGCGGATCGCCATGGAGCCGGAATGATTGTAGGTGCCGTCGCCCAGATTCTGGAAGAAATGCTCGCGTTTCGAGAAGGGCGCCTGGCCGATGAACTGCGCGCCCTCCCCGCCCATGGCCGTGAAACCGATATTGGAGCGGTCCATCCAGGTGGCCATGAAGTGGCAGCCAATGCCGCCGCCGGCGATGGAGCCCTCGGGCACATTGGTGGAAGTGTTGTGCGGGCAGCCGGAGCAGAAATAGGGTGCGCGACCGGAGACGTCCTTGGTGTCGGCAAGCATCGCCTGAAACTGGCGCAGGCGCGACACATGAGCCGCGATCTCTTCGGACGGGCCGATTACCCGCAAGATGCGCTCGCCGATGGCGATGGCGATCTCGTTGGGATCGAGTGCCGCAGTGGGCGCAAACAGGCGTTCGCCCCTCTCGTTCACCTTGCCGATGATCTCCGGCTGGTTGGCCGTGCCGTACAGGTTTTCGCGCAGCTGCACCTCGATGAGCGAGCGCTTCTCCTCCACGACGATGACCATGTCGAGACCGCGCGCGAAGTCGCGCATATGCTCCACGTCGAACGGCCAGGGACAGGCCACCTTGAAAAGACGGATGCCAAGCTGGTTGGCGCGCGCCTTGTCAATGCCCAGATCGTCGAGCGCCTGACGCGTATCGAGATAGCTCTTGCCGAGCGTGACAATGCCGATCTTCGCCTTCGAACCGCCGGAATAGATGATGCGGTTGAGGTTGTTGGCCTGCACGAAGGCGGCGGCGGCAGCGCGCTTGTAATCGTAAAGCCGCGCCTCCTGGCCGAGCATGTTGATCTCGTTGCGGATGTTCAGCCCGCCGGGCGGCATGTCGAATTCCGGGCGAACGATGTTCAGCCGTTCAAGCGAGACATCCACGGCTGCGGTCGACTCGATGTTGTCCTTCACGCATTTGATCGCCGTCCAGGTGCCGGCGAAACGGGAGAGCGCGTAACCGTAAAGCCCGTAATCGATGAGCTCCTGAACGCCGGCCGGGTTCAGGATGGGGATCATCGCATCCACGAAGGCGAATTCGCTGGCGTTGGCGACGGTGGAGGACTCGGCCGTGTGGTCGTCGCCCATCAGCGCCAGGACGCCGCCATGCTTGGAGGAACCGGCCTGATTGGCGTGGCGGAACACGTCGCCGGACCGGTCGACGCCCGGCCCCTTGCCGTACCAGACGCCGAAAACGCCGTCATATTTGCCCTCGCCCAGAAGCTCGGTCTGCTGCGAACCCCAGCAGGCGGTGGCGGCCAGTTCCTCATTCAGGCCCGGCTGAAAAATCACATTGGACGCTTCAAGCTGCTTCTTGGCCTTCCACAGCTGGAGATCGAGACCGCCAATGGGCGATCCGCGATAGCCGGAAACGAAGCCTGCCGTGTTGAGCCCTGCGCGTCGATCACGCTCGCGCTGCATCAGGAGCATGCGGACAACCGCCTGCGCGCCGGAAACGAAGATGCGTTCCTTGGTCAGATCATACTTGTCGTCGAGCGCAACGTCATGAAGCGTCATGAATTATTTCCTCCTCCGCGGATCACGTGTTGGAAACGTTTCCGCAAGGGTAGTTTTGTATTCGACCGGCATCCCGTCAAACGAATTTGCCGCTCGGGCCACAATGCGCAACACCGCAGCAAAGCAGCGATTTGAAAGGACATTTTATTAGCCCTGCAACGCGTGCGACGAACGAATCTAACGGCGCCGCACTTACACTTCTCCCGTTCCGTGCGGCGAGTGCAACAGCCACATCCATTAATTTAGGTGGGCAGCGCAAAAAGGCGACTTTTCTTGCGCCATTACTTTTGCAGCCGCAACAAAGCTGCTAATCACTCGATACCCGTTTTACGGGCAGGAAGGGCAGGACAGGGAACAACTGCCGCCCAACCAAAGGGGAAATGCAAGAGGGCCCATATGGCAGATCACACCGCGCAACTCGCCGTGCGCGCAAACGGCGGAGGTTTGTGACCCCGTGCGCGCAATCGCTTCTCTCGTCCGCGCCATAAGCGGATTGAACGCCTTTATCGGAAACGTCTTTTCCTGGCTTTCGCTGGCCATCGTTCTGGTCTGCTTCACCGTCGTGGTGCAGCGTTATGTCTTCTCCGTCAGTTTCGTGTGGATGCAGGATCTCTACATCTGGCTGAACGGCGCAATGTTCACGGCGGTGGCCGGCTTTGCGCTGTTGAGAAACGACCATGTCCGCGTCGACATCTTCTACCGGCCCGCCAGCACAAGGCGGAAGGCCGTGGTCGACCTGATCGGCGTGTTCCTGTTCCTGCTGCCTTTCTGCTGGATCGTCGTCTATTACGGCTGGAGCTTTGTTAGCCGGTCATGGCGGCTGGGCGAAGCGTCCGCCAATGTGGGCGGCATGCCGGGGCTTTTCATACTCAAGGGGTTCATCCTTGCTTTCGCGGTGCTTTTGGCGTTGCAGGGCATCGCCATGGCGCTGCGGTCCATTCTCGTCCTCAATGACGCAGAAGACCTCCTGCCCCCGAAACTCCGTTACACCAACGATGAAGAAGAGCAGCCGGAGGCAAGCGTCTGATGGATCCGGTTCTTATTGGCGAGCTCCTTTCGGGGCTCATGTTCTTCGGCATTATCGGCTTTCTGCTCCTGGGCTTCCCGGTGGCTTTCACGCTGGCCGGCGTATCGCTCATGTTCGGCCTTGTCGGCATGTGGTTCGGCGTGTTCGACCCGTCCAATTTCGGCAGTCTGGCCAACCGCTATATCGGCTACATGACCAATGAAGTGCTGGTGGCCGTGCCGCTCTTCATCTTCATGGGCGTGATGCTCGAACGCTCCAAGATCGCCGAGCAATTGCTGCTTACGATGGGCAAGCTGTTCGGCAATCTGCGCGGCGGCCTTGGCATGTCGGTCATCATTGTCGGCGCGCTTCTTGCCGCTTCCACCGGCGTGGTGGGCGCAACGGTCGTCACGATGGGCCTGATTTCGCTGCCGGCCATGCTGCGCGCGAATTACGATCCAAAGCTGGCGACCGGCGTCATCTGCGCGTCGGGCACGCTCGGCCAGATCATCCCGCCATCCACCGTTCTCATCTTCATGGGCGACATGCTTTCGGGCATCAACGCGCAGGTGCAGATGGCCAAGGGCAATTTCGCCCCGGTGCCCGTCTCCGTCGGCGATTTGTTCGCCGGCGCGCTTCTGCCCGGCGTCATGCTGGTGGCGCTCTATCTCGGCTGGACAATCTTCAAGGCCATCTTCGATCCCGCCTCCTGCCCGGCAACGCCGGTGCCACCTGAAGAGAAGAAAGAGCTGCTTGGCGAAGTCGCGGTGGCGCTGGTGCCGCCGCTGCTTCTGATCATGGCCGTTCTGGGCTCCATTCTGGGCGGCATCGCAACGCCGACAGAGGCAGCCTCCGTGGGTGCGGTGGGCGCAATGGTGCTGGCGGGGCTCCGCTGGCGGCTTTCCTTCGCGGTTCTGCGCGAGACGGCCATCGCCACGGCCTCCATCACCTGCATGGTGTTCATCATCCTGTTCGGCGCGTCCGTGTTCTCCATCGTCTTCCGCCTGATGGGCGGCGACAATCTGGTGCACGAGTTCCTCGCCAACCTGCCGGGCGGCACGCTGGCGGCCGTGGCCGTGGTGATGCTGATCATGTTCCTGCTGGGCTTCATCCTGGATACGTTCGAGATCATCTTCATCGTGATCCCGATCACCGCACCGATCCTGCTGGCTCTCGACGTGGACCCAGTGTGGCTCGGCGTTCTGGTGGGCGTGAACCTGCAGACGAGCTTCCTGACGCCGCCCTTCGGCTTTGCGCTGTTCTATCTGCGCGGCGTCGCGCCGCCCAATGTGAAGACATCGATGATCTACAAGGGCGTTCTGCCCTTCGTGGGACTGCAGGTGCTCGCAATCGCGATCATGTTCATGTTCCCCGAGATCGCGACATGGCTGCCAAGGGCGATCTACAATTAAGGCGTCCGGCAGCCGGGTGATCTGCTCCAGCTGCCGCATGCAAGGACTGCCGCTCAAGAGGCGACAGTCTGACGGCAACAAAAAAGCCCGGGCCAATGCCCGGGCTTTTTTATTTCAGCCGAAACCGGTCAGATCGAGAAGTACTTCTTGCGCGCCTCGATGAAGGGACCATCCGTGCCTTCGGTGCGGGTGCGCAGGATGTTGAGCGACTCGATGAAGCTCTCGGTCGTCTTCTTGGTGAGCGCATCACCGGAATCGCGCAGCTCGCCCATGATCTCGGCAGCGGCCACCGCACCGGCCTCGACGATATCGTCGGGGAACTGACGCACATTCACGCCATGCTCTTCGACAAGCGTCTTCAGCGCACGCGGATCGTTGGCGTAGAAGTCCGAAGCCACCTGGTCGTACTCGGCCTGGCAGACGTCACGGACGATTGCCTGCAAATCAGCCGGCAGTTCCTGATACTTCGCCTTGTTGACCACCAGCTCGGTTGCCAGACCCGGCTCCACGAAGCTCGGGAAGTAGTAGTTCTTGGCAACCTGATAGAAGCCCAGCGCCAGATCGTTGTAGGGACCGACGAACTCGGCGGCGTCCAGCGTGCCGGACTGCAGTGCCTGGAAGATCTCGCCGGCGGCCATGTTGGTGACCGTTGCGCCAAGCTTCTCCCACACGCGGCCACCGAGGCCAGGGGTGCGGAAGCGCAGACCCTTTACGGAATCGAGACCCGTAAGCTCATCGCGGAACCAGCCGCCGGCCTGCGTGCCGGTGTCGCCCGACAGGAAGCCCTGAACGCCGAACTGATCGTAGATCTCATCCCAGATTTCCTGACCGCCCATGTAACGCACCCAGGCAGCCATCTCGCGCGAGGTCATGCCATAGGGAACGCCGGTGAAGAAGGAGAGCGCGGGGCTCTTGTTCTGCCAGTAATAGGCCGCGCCGTGGCTCATCTCGGCCGAACCGTCAATGACGGCGTCGAGCGACTGAAGCGGCGGCACGAGTTCACCGGCGGAATAAACCTGTACGGTCAGGCGACCGTCGGATGCGGCGGTGATGCGGTCGGCGAGACGCTGCGCGCCAACACCCAGTCCCGGAAAATTCTTCGGCCAGGTCGTAACCATGCGCCAGGTCTGGTTGCCCTGCGCAATCGCCGGCGTGGCCAGTGCTGCAGCGCCTGCGCCGGCGCCGGCAAGGCTGGCCTTCCGGAGAAATGAACGACGATCCATGAAATACCTCCCAAGTATTCAAAAAGCGAAAAAAATGGCCGTTAAACGGCCTCTTCTACTGAACAGTGACGCGTGTAAACACAATCATCCCGTTCCGAACTGTTATCAATACACGCAGCCGCGTGGGTGTCTAGCGCGAACGGAATCTGGCCCGATGAAATTTTGTGAGTGCCTCTAGCCAGCGAAAAACCGCAGAGAAAGCCGGCTTTCAAAGAAAATACCCCTTTTCGAACCCGGCTGAATCTTCCCCAAACGCCTCAAAACGCCCCCTTACCCCTCATTTTCAACAGGAAAACGTCCACGCACACGCAGGGCGGCCCGCGCAATGTCGACTTTTGGCTCACTTGAAGCCACGCTGCATATGCAACACAAAGCAAACACCCGAGAATCATAAAAAAACGATCCGGGGGGAACACATTGCTGGGAGGAAAGCATGGCGGGGCTCCTTGGCCTTTCGCGCCTCATAGACGCTATTAATCGTTTCATCGGGAAACAGGTTTCCTGGCTCATCCTGTTCGCGGTGCTGGTCTCCGCCTACAACGCCATCGTGCGCTTTCTCGGCGACGGGCTGCCCGCCTATCTGCCGATTCCCCGCGCCTCCAACAGTCTTCTGGAACTTCAGTGGTATCTCTACGGAACCGTGTTCCTGCTGGCGTCCGCCTACACGCTGCAGCGCAATGAACACATCCGCATCGATATCGTCTCGAGCCTGTTTTCCAAGCGCACGCGCGACTGGATAGACCTGTTCTGCCACATCTTCTTTCTGCTGCCCTTCGTCACGCTGATCGTCTGGCTGAGCTGGCCATGGTTTCAGCGCTCCTTCGTGTCGGGCGAGATTTCGGCCAATGCGAGCGGACTGATCATCTGGCCGGCGAAATTCATGGTGCTCGCCGGCTTCGTGCTTCTGACCGCGCAGGCGGTTTCCGAAATCATCAAGCGCTGGGCGGTTCTGAGCGGCATGATCGACGAGCCAAATCCGCAGCATGAACTCCACCCGGCAGCGGAAGCCGCCATCGAGATGGAGGAAAAGCGCGATGATTGATTTTATCGCCCACAACCTCGCGCCCATCATGTTCGTGACCGTCATGGCGATGCTGCTGATCGGCTACCCGGTCGCGTTCACGCTGGCCGCGGGCGGTCTGCTCTTCTTCGTCATCGGTGTCGAGCTCTCGCACATTTCGAGCGAGATCCGCCTCTTCTGGCCGCTCCTGCAATCGCATCCCGAGCGCATTTACGGGATCATGTACAATGACACGCTGCTGGCGATCCCGTTCTTCACCTTCATGGGACTGATTCTCGAACGTTCGCGCATGGCCGAAGACCTGCTCGACACGATCGGCCAGCTCTTCGGGCCGGTGCGCGGCGGGCTTGCCTATGCGGCGGTTCTGGTCGGCGCGCTTCTGGCGGCGACGACCGGCGTGGTCGCCGCATCGGTGATCGCGATGGGTCTGATCTCGCTGCCGATCATGATGCGCTACAATTACAATCGCGGCTTTGCGACCGGCACCATTGCGGCCTCCGGAACGCTGGCGCAGATCGTTCCGCCGTCGCTGGTGCTGATCGTCATGGCCGATCAGCTCGGCCGTTCGGTCGGCGACATGTATGTGGGCGCGTTACTGCCGGCACTGGTCATCATCGCGGCCTATTGCCTGCTGGTTTTCGCGGTCACCATCTTCAAGCCGGAATGGGCGCCTGCACTGCCGCCGGAGACCCGCAAGCTCGGCGGCGGCGTCATGTCTCTCATCCTTCTGATCGCCGCATCCGTGGCGATTTATTTCGCCACCTATCACACCGTCTTCGCCGAAATGCGCGGCGAGGTGCGGCTTGTCTGGGCGGCCACCACGGCGACGATCTTCGCGCTTCTGTTCAGCCTCGCCAATCGCTATCTCAAACTGAACATCCTCTCGCGGCTGGCCGAACAGGTGGTGATAGTGCTAATCCCGCCGCTGGCGCTGATCTTCCTCGTGCTCGGCACCATCTTCCTGGGCATCGCCACGCCGACCGAGGGCGGCGCGATGGGGGCCGCCGGGGCGCTGCTCCTCGCCATCGTCAAAAGAAGGCTCACCTTCACCGTTCTCAAACAGGCTCTCGACGCAACGACGAAGCTCTCGGCATTCGTCATGTTCATCCTGATCGGCGCGCGCGTCTTCGGCCTGACCTTCTACGGCATCAACGGCAATGTCTGGATCGAGGAGCTTCTACTGGCGCTGCCTGGCGGCGAGATCGGCTTCCTGCTCACCGTCACGGTGATCGTGTTCATTCTCGGCTGCTTCCTCGACTTCTTCGAGATCGCCTTCATCATGGTGCCGCTTCTGGTGCCGGCAGCGGAAACGCTGGGCATCGACCTGATCTGGTTCGGCGTCATCCTCGGCATCAATCTGCAGACATCGTTCCTGACACCGCCCTTCGGCTTCTCGCTCTTCTATCTGCGCTCCATTGCGCCGATGAAGGAGTGGAAGGACGAGGTGTCCGGGCGGATATTGCCGGCGGTCAAGACGACGGAGATCTACAAGGGGGCGATCCCGTTCATCATCATCCAGTTCCTGATGATCATCCTTGTGATCAGCTTCCCCGGCCTCGTGACCCACTACAAGAAGGAAAGCACGGTCAATCCCAGCGAGGTGGAGATCAACATTCCCTCCTTCGGCAGCGGCAATGATGGCGGACCCGGATTTGGGCTGCCCGGCGGGCTCGGCAGTTCGCCCTTCGGCGCGCCACCCGGCCAGTCCGGCGGCAGCGATGGCGGCGCGCAGAACAACGGGCTGCAATTGCCGGGCCTTGGCGGCCTGCCCCCGATCGGTGCACCCGCCGATGTGCCGGAAGCCGCACCGCAGGAGCAGGAGCAGGAGCAGAAGCCGGCGACCCCGGATCTCAGCCAGCCGCCAAGCTTCGACTGACCGAACCGACAGCCAAAAGAAAACCCCGGAGCGACCGCTTCGGGGTTTTCACTATCTGCATCCAATCAGAAGGCTAGAGCTTGCCGGCCCGCTGCTGGATCATCATGAAGGTATCGAACGTGTACTCGGAAAGCTGCGCCCACAGATAGGCGTCCTTCTTGAAGGCCTGCTGATTGTCGTAGATCTTCTTGAAGGTCGCGTTCGAGCCGTTGATCTCGCTGTAGGTCTCCATGGACGCATTGTAGCACGCTTCCAGGATTTCCTGGCTGAACGGCCGCAGCTGCGCGCCATCCGCCACCAGCTGACGCAGGGCTGCCGGGTTCTTGTAATCGTAGCGCGCCATCATGTCGGCATTGGCCGCGCGACAGGCCGCATCGACAACGGTCTTGTAGGCATCCGGCAGTTCGTCCCACTTCTGCTTGTTGAACATGGCGTGGAGAACCGGGCCGCCTTCCCACCAGCCGGGATAGTAATAATACTGGGCGACCTTGTTGAAGCCGAGCTTCTGATCGTCATAGGGACCGACCCACTCCGTCGCGTCGATCGTGCCCTTCTCCAGCGCCGGATAGATGTCGCCGCCGGCGATCTGCTGGGGAACGACACCGAGTTTCTCGATGATCTTGCCGCCCATGCCGCCAATGCGCATCTTGAGGCCCTTGAGGTCCTCGACCGTGTTGATCTCCTTGCGGAACCAGCCGCCCATCTGTGCGCCGGTGTTGCCGCATGGCAGGGCATGGAGACCCTGCTCATTGTAGAACTCGTTCATCAGCGTGTTGCCGTCGCCATAATAGAACCAGGCATTCTGCTGACGGTAATTGAGGCCGAAAGGGATGGCGGTGCCGAGCGCGTATGTCGGGTCCTTGCCCCAGTAATAATAGGAGGCCGTGTGCGCCATCTCGACCGTTCCGGTGGCGGCTGCATCGGCTGCCTGCAGACCGGGCACGATCTCGCCGGCGGCAAAGACCTGAATTTCGAAATTCCCGTCCGTCGCGCCTTTCACGAAATCGGCCATGGTCTCGGCTGCGCCGTAAATCGTGTCGAGCGCCTTGGGAAAAGACGAGGTGCAGCGCCAGGTGATCTTTGGCATTGACTGGGCGATTGCCGGCGTTGCCAGGGCTGAAGCGGCAGCGACACCCGTGCCGGCCATGCCCGCCTTCTTGATGAAGGTTCTGCGGTCCATATGTTTTCCTCCCATTCTGGAACCGTCTGCCGAAGCACGCATGCACTTCGACCCGTTTATGGTTTCGTCGCTCCATATGTTTGCTTTTCTTGAGCGCCGAAAGCCTTGCGCATCAATGCACGCAGGGGTTTTCAAGTCCAGCGCCGAGCCCCCCGTTTACGACCAATGTCGAAGACCCAAGAAAAGGCTCAAACGCCCCTTTGGAAACGCTTCGGCAATCTCTACATTCGGCTTCAACACACACAGCCGCCAACCTACGGAAATTCAAATGCCCACGCCCCTCATCGCCGTCACGACGGACGCAAAGGATCTTGAGAAATACACCTGGCACGCAACGCCGCAGCCCTATCTTGACGCGGCGATCTCGACCGCCGGCGTGCTGCCGGTTCTCGTGCCCTCGCTCGGCGACAAATACGACCTCGACAGCCTGCTCGAGACGGTCAACGGCGTGCTGGTGACGGGATCGGCATCCAACGTCTATCCGGCGCTCTATGGCGGAGACGCCACGGACGAGAACGGCCCCTACGACCATGCGCGCGACGCGACGACACTGCCGCTCATTCGCCGGGCCATCGAAAAGGGTGTGCCGCTTCTGGCGATCTGCCGCGGCATTCAGGAGCTCAACGTGGCGCTTGGCGGAACGCTGGCCATGGAGGTCCACGAGCGCGACGGCGCGTTCGACCATCGCGGCGACGAGGAAGCCGCGTTCGATGCGCGTTTCGCCATCCGCCAGTCGGTGAAGATCACGCCGGGCGGGTGCCTGGCGGGACTGTTCGACACGTCAGAGATCGCGGTGAACTCGGTGCACCGGCAGGCGGCATCGACTGTCGCGCCGCGCCTTCAGGTGGAAGCCATGGCCGATGACGGAACCGTTGAAGCCGTTTCGGTGAAGGATGCGCCGGGATTTGCGCTCGGCGTGCAATGGCACCCCGAATACTGGGCGCACAATGACAATGCGTCGGCACGAATCTTCAAGGCTTTCGGCGAGGCCGTTCACCGGCACGCAAACGCCCGCATCAGCGCGCGGATTGCGGCGGAATAGGCTCAGTCTTCGCGGTAGAGGCTGAGAAGGGGCGAGCTGGGTCGCAGGGACTCATAGGTCACCCCGTCGCCGGGGAAGAACTCGACCAGCGTTTCCCCGGAAGCAGAGAGGAACGCGACCGTGCCATCGGCGCGTTCCTGCCAGACCCGCGCACCGGCAAGTGCGGGCACAAGCTGCGCGCAGGCGCTGTCGAGGGTCAGTGGCGCCTCGCCGGATGTGTCCGCGCGGCGCACCTTGCACACATCTTCAAAACCGATGCGCATCAGGGTGAATTCGGAGGCGTTCGTTCCTGCAAGCGCTTCCTGCGTCAGCGGGGTTTCGGAGCCATCCCTGGCCGAAACCGCATCTGAGAAATAGCCGCCCGAGGCCAAAAGCGTGGCCAGCAATACACCCGACACAAACAGTTTCATATAGGCGGAACCCCCAACTCAAAGTAGAATCGGAAGTTCCGCTTTCCTGGTTAACAAATCGCTAACGAAGCGCCATTCAGCGCGTGACGGAAGCCGTTTCCGGCACCGGCGTAATCGGCTGCCCTTTGACGAACCAGGAGACGAGATTATCCACCACCAGATCGGCCATCCCCTGCCGCGTGGCCACCGAGGCAGAGCCGACATGCGGCAGCAGGGATGCGTTCTCCACGGCAAGCAGCGCCTCGGGCACGTTGGGCTCATCCTCAAACACATCAAGCCCGGCAGCGAAGATCGTGCCATCCTCAAGCGCCCTGACGAGAGCTGCCTCATCAACCGTGCTGCCGCGACCGATATTCACGAAAACACCATTGGAGCCCAGCGCCTTCAACACCGCTTCATTGATGGCCTTGCTGGTTTCCTCGCCGCCGGGCGCGACGCAGATCAGCGTATCGACGGCAGAAGCGAGCCCCAGAAGCGTGTCGTGATAGGCATAGGGCACATCATCGACCGCTCGGCGGTTGTGATAGGCAATCGGCAGGCCAAAGGCTGCAAGACGCTGTGCAATGGCGCGGCCGATGCGGCCCATGCCGAAAATGCCGACCGTGCGCCCGCGAAGCGACCCGCGCGAGAATGGGTAAGCGCCCTCGCGCACCCAGTAGCCCTCGCGCAGCCATGCTTCGGCGCGCGGCAGCTCGCGCACCGTGTTGAGAAGGAGCCCGACGGCCGTGTCGGCAACTTCGTCAGTCAGCACGTCGGGCGTGTTGGTCACCATCACACCCTTGCGGGCGGCATGCGCGGCATCGACCGCATCATAACCCACGCCGAAATTCGCGATGATCTCAAGATTGGGCAGCGCATCGATAAAGGCGGCGTCCACCACCGTCATTGAAGCAATGCCACGCACTTTCGCGGCCATCTCTTCCGTGACCAGAGTGGCGTCGGCCTGCTCCAGCGTCAGGAGTTCAAATTCTGCATCAATGCGTTCCAGCGCGTGCGGGTGCAATCGCCCCGGCACCAGAATGGCGGTCCCCTGCGTTTCCGACAAATCCACTCTCCCAATAAGATCAACAGTAAAGGCCAGGACGAAACCGGTCAGCGTTCGACCGGTTTCCCCGTCGACTGGCGTATGTGCAGCTCCGGCTTGATCAGCTCCTGAGCAAGGTTCACATCAGCGCCGTTCAGCCGGTCCAGAAGGACCCGCGCAGCGCGGCGGCCAACTTCACGCTGACCATTCCAGACCGTCGTCAGCGCCGGCGTGGCGATGGCGGCTTCCTCCAGATCGTCATAGCCGGTGACGGAGACATCCACACCCGGCACGAGGCCAGCGCGCGCAATGCCGTTCATCAGGCCGATGGCAACGAGGTCGTTCCAGCAGACGGCAGCCGTCGGCTTGTCCTTGAGCGCGAGGAAAGCACCGGCGATCTCGAAGCCCGCCTGCTTGGTGCGCGGCCCCGGAAAACGCCATTGCGGCTTGATCTCCAGCCCCGCCTTCTGCATGGCGTCGACATAGCCCTGATAACGGTCGCGACCCGTAGAGGTCTGATCCGTGCCACCGATCATGGCGATGCGCGTGTGACCGAGCGAGATCAGATGGTTGGTGGCAAGCCCCGTGCCATAGGCGTCGTCACCCCGGAACACGGGCACGCGCGCGCCCTCTACCGAACGTGCAATGAGCACCGTCGGCAAACCGTTCTCCTCCACAAGACGAATGTCCTGCGGCGGCGTGCCAATGGCCGGCGACATGATCACCCCGTCTGCGCCAAGCTGCAGAAGCGTGTCGATGAAGGTGCGCTGTTTCTCAAGCTGGTCGTAATGGTTCGACAGCAGAAAGGTCTGGCGCGACCGGTCCAGCTCGCTTTCGATGGAGCGGAGAATCTCGGCAAAGAACGGGTTCATGATGTCGTGCACCACAACCCCGATAATGCCGGATCGCGAGGTGCGCAGGCTGGCTGCGCGCCTGTTGTAGATGTAACCGATCTCCCGCGCATGCTCCTTGATGCGCTGGCGCGTGGCATCTGCCACCAGCGGGCTGTCGCGAAGCGCGAGAGACACGGTCGCCGTTGAAACACCAAGCGCTTCGGCGATTGTTGAAAGCTTGATCTTCTGCGCCAGTCGACCTCTCCCCTACCCGCAATACCAACCCGCATCTGGTGTCGGACAACGACAGATGCGTCGGATCCAACCCAAAATCAGGTCGTGACAGATTAAGCCACCTTAAACTGTTTAAGGTTGCTTATGCCATGGCTGGGGAAAAGGTCAATCTAGTTACGCATTCTGCATAGAAAGCTTGATCAAGCCGATCCTCGGGCGTCGCTGGAAACGCCGAAGATCCTAACTACGCATCGACCTCCGCATCTTCGTCCTCGTCAATCATGTCGTGGCTTTCGCCATTCAGATTGGCTTCGATTTTCAAGAGGAGCGTGGCGAGGGCCTTTTGATCTTTTTTATCGAATCCCTTCAGTGCGAGCTTCTCGGTTTTGCGAACCGATTTTTCGATTGCCTTGATGGCCTGCTCGCCCTGTTCGGTCAGAAAAATATGGGCACGTCGTCCGTCTTCGTCCGATAATCGCTTTTCCAAAAACCCCTGATTGGCAAGTCGATTGATTGTTTTCGTAATGGTTGGCGGCCTGACGCCTAACAGTCCGGCAAGCTGACTTGGCGCTTGCCCGTTTTCAATGGATAAGGCTAACATGATCTTGTCCTGGCCGGCATAGAAGCCGTGTGCCAGAAGCCGCTCGGCCAGAGCGGTACGTGAAAGCCTGGCGGCCGACTGCAACAACCCTATCGTCGCGCCCCTTACAGCTTTGGCCATATATTTAGTCCCCTTTAGACATCCTCGAGAATGAGTTAGAACGCCCCTGCGGTCAAAATAGCCGTAACGAAGCTCAATGCAACCTAAGATTGACCAGTTTCATACCAATGGGGATGGTCTACTTTTGGCTAAGCATACAACGTTATCTCGTCTTGAGGCAGTCGGTATTAAGCAATGACCACACAAGAAGTTCCCTCCGCTCAAGGCAAAAGGATTTCCATTTTGCCTCTGGGCGCAACAGAGCAGCATGGCCCGCACCTGCCGCCCGAAACCGACTGGATCATCGCCCAAGCCATTGCTTCAAAAGCAAAAAGCGCCTGCCCCGCAAATCTCGACATCACGTGTCTTCCGGTTGAGAAGATAGGCTATTCTATCGAACACTCGGACTCGCCGAAAACGCGCAGCCTTTCTTTCGATGAAGCCGTTGAACGCTGGGTCGGCATCGGTGAGGCGCAGAACAAAGCCGGCGCAAAAAAACTGGTCCTTTTGAACGCTCACGGCGGAAACTCACCGCTTTTGACCATCGTGGCGACGGAATTGCGCGTTCGATTCGGCATGCTGGCGGTCGCCACGAGCTGGACCCGCTTCGGCTATCCGCAGGATCTGGTCTCCGACGAGGAGCGCGCGCTGGGCATCCATGGCGGCTTCATCGAAACATCGGTCATGCTGGCGCTGCGACCGGATCTCGTCGACATGGAGAAGGCGGCAGACTTCCAGTCTGCGCAGGCCGCCTTCCGCCGCGACTTCAGGCATCTGCGCGCCTACGGGCCACACGCTTTCGGCTGGATGATGCGCGATCTCTCGCCGGTGGGCGTGACAGGCAACGCGGCGGCTTCCAGCGCAGAAGCGGGCGAACGCATCATCGACAACGCAGTCACAGGCTTCGTCGAGCTGCTTGTCGATGTCGACCGGTTCGATCTGTCCCATTTCGAAGACTGACCGTGCAATCGGCAAAACGCCGTCTTATATAGTCGAGAAACCTTTCAAGTTATGCGAGAAACCATGTCCGACGCGCAGACCGAGACGCCCAGCGAAACGACCCCGAACCAGATCCCGGTCACGGTGCTGACCGGCTATCTCGGATCCGGCAAGACGACGCTTCTGAACCGCATTCTCACCGAAGACCACGGCAAGCGTTATGCGGTGATCGTCAACGAATTCGGCGAGATCGGCATCGATAACGACCTGATCGTGGAATCCGACGAGGAAATCTACGAGATGAACAATGGCTGCGTGTGCTGCACGGTGCGCGGCGACCTGGTGCGCGTGGTCGAAGGGCTGACCCGGCGTCCGGGCCGGTTCGACGCCATCGTGGTGGAGACCACGGGCCTGGCCGATCCCGCCCCCGTGGCGCAGACCTTCTTCATGGATGACGATGTGCGCGCCAAGACCCGCCTCGATGCGGTGGTCGCACTGGTCGACGCCAAGCACCTGCCGCTGCGCCTGAAGGATTCCAATGAGGCCGAAGACCAGATCGCGTTCGCCGATGTCGTGATCGTCAACAAGACCGATCTCGTGACGCCGGAAGAACTGGCGGCGGTCGAGGCAACGATCCGCGCGATCAACCCGATGGCCCGCATTCACCGCGCCGAACGCGCCGGCGTTTCGCTGACCGAGGTTCTGGACCGTGGCGCATTCGATCTGAAGCGCGTGCTCGACAATGATCCGCACTTCCTCGATCACGACGATCCGGACCATGTGTGCGGCCCCGACTGCGACCACGATCATCATCATGACCACGGGCATGATCACGACCATGGGCATGGGCACCACGATCATGCGCATGACCATGGCGCTGCCTCGCCGATCCACGATGCGGGCGTGAAATCATTGTCGCTGCGCGGTGGCGAGATGGACCCGAAAAAGTTCTTCCCGTGGATCGAGAAGACCACCCAGATGGACGGGCCGAGCATTCTGCGCCTCAAGGGCATCATCGCGTTCCCGGACGATCCGGACCGGTTCGTGGTGCAGGGCGTACACATGATCATCGAGGGCGATCACCAGCGCCCCTGGCGCGACGACGAAAAGCGTGAGACGCGGCTCGTCTTCATTGGCCGCGACCTCGACACCGAGCGTCTGCAGCGCACGTTCGAGGCCTGTCAGGCATAAGGCCTGACAGAGCCACGCGCGCCGCGCCACACGAAAATCCATAGACCGGCATCGCCCAGGACCTGCCCACATGCCCACAGTCGCCCCGCTCGACCTCGAAAGCCATTGCATTGCCACTGCCTGGCTGAACGACATTCCGCATTTCGCGCTGGCCGATGGCGTGGTGCATCGTCTCGACAATGGCCACAAATGGGCAGAGGTTCATGACGGGCTGCTGGCCGCCTGCCCCGACGTCGATCATGCACGCCTTATCACCGGCGGCGAAGATGGACGGGTCGCAGCACTCGCGACTGACGGCACGGTGGAAACGCTTGCCGAGATCGGCCGCAAATGGGTGACCAGCGTTGCTGCCGGTCCGCAGGGCACGGTCGGCTTTGCGGTCGGGCGCAACGCCTATGTGCGCTTTGCCGATGGAAAACAGCGCGAATTCCAGCACCCGCGCTCGGTGGAAGGCATCGCCTTCGCGCCGAAGGGGATGCGGCTTGCGGTTGCCCGCTACAATGGCGCGACGCTGCATTTTCCGGCCACCGACGGCAAGCCGACAGAGCTGGAATGGGCGGGCGCGCACACCGGCATTACCTTCTCCCCGGACGGCAAGTTCCTTGTCACCACCATGCAGGAAAACGCCCTGCACGGCTGGAAACTCGCGGATGGCAAGCATATGCGCATGGCCGGCTATCCGGGAAAGGTGAAGAGCTTTTCGTGGAGCGCCAAGGGCAAGTGGCTCGCCACGTCCGGCGCTCCGGCAGCCATTGTCTGGCCCTTTCAGGCGAAGGACGGCCCGATGGGCAAGGCGCCACTTGAGCTGGGAACACGCGGCGACACGATGGTGACGCAGGTTTGCTGCCATCCGACCGAGGAAATCGTCGCCATCGGCTATGCCGACGGCATGATCCTCGCCGGGCGCTTTGCCGACCAGAAGGAGGTGCTTCTGCGCCGGCAGGGCAAGGGCGCGATCACCGCCATGGCCTGGGACGATGATGGCCGCCGCCTTGCCTTTGGCTCCGAGACAGGTGAAAGCGGCGTGGTGGATATCGCGGGTTGAATTTCACGCCCTGTGCCTCAGTCTTTGCTTGCAGCGCGCGCCGCGTCCTGTAGCTTCCTCACCTGACTGGAAGCATGGGGGAGCGAGCGGTGGATAGCAGGCAAACAGTGCAGGAGATGCCTGCCCGGCTTGAACTCACCCCCGCGACCTATCGCCATCTTCTGAAAACGGCGCATCGCCACGCATCGCACCAGATTGAAGCGGAAGACCTGCTGCATGAAACGCTGATCGCAGCGCTGAATGCCGGCAACCGGCCATGCGTGGAGAACCGCGCCTGGCTTCAGGGCGTCATGCGCAACGTGGCGGCGACGAAACGGCGCTCCGCCGCCCGTCGGTCAACCCGTGAGAGCGCCGCAAGCCTTCTTGAACCTTCGGAAGACGGGGATGTTCCGACCGCGTTTCTCGCCGGCCTGCCAAGGGGCCAGAGAATTGTTGCGCTCCTCGCGCTCGGCGGTCATACGCGCAGTGAAATCCGGCACCTTCTGCGCATTTCCGATGCGAGCCTGCGTCAGCGCATTGCCGGCCTTCGCAAGCGTTGGCGCGATGCCCCGCCCGATGCAGCTCCCCTTCCCGGAAAGTTGCTGGCGGGCACGCTCGCCTTCGGCACGATCCGGCAGAACCTTCTTCCGCTGACCGGTCGCAATTCTGCATTCCTTGCAAGCCACGATCCGGACGGACACCTCTTTGCGGTAAGTTTTTCTCACCCCAAAGCTCACAAACCTGGCTCCTGCGGCAATCAAGAAGCAGAACCAACATTGTAACATCAGGAGACACACATGCTTTCCAACGTCCGCATCGGCACCATCTGCTACTACGTCAACGACATCGACCGCACGGAAGCGTTCTACCGCGACGTGGCCGGGCTGAATGTCCAGAGGATGGAAGGGGACGAGGAGACGGGCGACTGGCTGCTGGCCAGCACCGAGAACAATATCGAGCTCATCTTCTTCAAGATGGAGTCGCGCCCCGGAAACACCCCCATTGTGGTGTTCGACCTCTCAGAAGGTGGCATCGACAATGTCGTGGAAGGCCTTGCCGAGAAAGGCGCGACCATTGTGACGCCCGTCAGCCATGCTCCCGGCGGATGGTCTGCCGAATTCGCAGATCCGGACGGGCATGTCCTGTCCGTTTATCAGTCGGAAGAGCGCCCGCGCAGAAGCGCCTAAGGATCACCGCACCAGAACCGCTCGCAGATCGTTGACATTCGTGCCGGTTGGCCCCGGCGCGAACAGATCGCCCAGAGCATCAAACGCGCCCCAGGCGTCATGCGCGGCAAGCAGCGCCTTCGGGCCGTGGCCGGCAGAGCGCAACCGCGCGACGGTGCCGTGATCGGCAAAGGCGCCGGCATTCTCCTCAGACCCGTCGATACCGTCCGTATCGGCGGCGAAAGCCGAGATGCCGGAAATACCCTCGATGCCAAGCGCAAGCGCCAGAAGGAATTCGGTGTTGCGCCCGCCGCGCCCGCCGCTTCGGCGCAGCGTCACCGTGGTTTCACCGCCCGAAAGCAGCACGACCGGCTTTCTGAAAGGCCGGTCGCGCAGCGCAACCTCTCGGGCAATCGCCGCATGAACGCGGCCCACCTCACGCGCCTCACCCTCAATCGCATCCGACAGGATGACAGCAGGCACGCCCTGCGCCTCGGCGGCGGCGGAGGCCGCTTCCAGTGAACGCGCGGCCGAGGCGATGACATGAACATCATGACCTGCAAAACGCGGATCATCCGGCTTGGGCGCGTCTGCCGCCGGTGATGCGAGATGCTGCATCACCGCATCGGGCAGCTGCATGCCATAGGTCTCGATCACGGCAAGCGCGTCCGCGCGGCTGGCCATGTCGGGTACGGTCGGACCGGATGAAACAAGCGCCGGATCATCGCCGGGAATATCCGAAACAATCAGCGAGACGACCCGCGCGGGATGGGCCGCGGCGGCCAGCCTGCCGCCCTTGATTGCGGAGATGTGCTTGCGCACCGTGTTCATGGCGGAGATCGGCGCGCCGGACGCCAGAAGCGCCTCGTTGACGGCGATCTCATCGGCGAGCGTCAGGGAACCTGCGGGGGCGGGCAGCAGCGCCGATCCGCCACCGCAGACGAGCGCGATCACCAGATCATCCGGGCCGAGCCCGGCCACGCTGTCCATGAGACGCTTTGCGCCGGAAAGGCCGGCCTCATCCGGCACCGGATGCGCCGCCTCCAGAACCTCGATCATGCGGGTCGGCGCGCCATAGCCGTAGCGGGTGACGACCACGCCTTCCAGAGGCCCGTCCCAGGCATCTTCCAGCGCCGCCGCCATCTGGGCGGCCCCCTTGCCGGCCCCGACCACGATTGTGCGGCCCCGGGGCTTTTCCGGCAGGAATGCGCGAATGGTTTTGGCCGGGTCGGCGGCAGCGACAGCAGCGTCGAACAGTCTTGTGAAAAACGCCTTCGGATCGATGCTGCCGGTCACATGCGCCTCCGGAATTTACCCCCAGAATTTACAAGGCGCTTTTGGCAGCCTCTCCTGCGACATAGGTTTCCACGATGGCGCGGTCATCGGCAAGCGTCTGGAGCAGGAAAAGCTCCTCGGCCAGCGTTTCGATGCGCTCCATGCGCAGCGCCATGACCGGCGTTGCGCGCGCGTTCAGAACCACGATATCGGCGTCGGTGCCCGGTTCCAGCGTGCCCACGCGCTCCGACAGGGAAAGCGCCTCGGCATTGCCGCGCGTGATCTGCCAGAAGGAGGCAAGCGGGTTCAGCTTCTCGCCATTGAGCGCGATCACCTTGTAGCCCTCATCCATGGTGCGCAGCATGGAGTAATTGGTGCCGCCGCCCACATCCGTCGCAGAGGCCAGACGCAGCGGCTTCTCACGCTTGCGATAACGCAGATAGTCGAACAGGCCAGAGCCGAGGAAGAGGTTGGAGGTGGGGCAGAACACGGCGACCGAGCCCGTGTCCGAAAGCACATCCGCCTCGCGCTCGGAAAGATGAATGCAATGGCCGAGCAGTGCCCTGGGGCCGAGCAGACCGTACTGCTCGTAGATGCCGGTATAGTCCGGCGCGTCGGGATAAAGCTCCGCCGTCAGCGCGATCTCGTCGTGATTTTCGGAGAGATGCGTCTGCATGTGGAGGTCGGGGAATTCGCGCATCAGCGCTGCGGCCATCTCCAGCTGCTCGGGGCTGGAGGTGATGGCGAAACGCGGTGTGACGGCATAATTGAGCCGGCCCCTGCCGTGCCATTCGCCGATCAGCGCCTTCGTGTCGTCGTAAGAGGATTGCGGCGTATCGGTGAGTGCGGCCGGCGCGTTGCGGTCCATCATCACCTTGCCGCCCACAACGCACATGTTGCGCGCCAGCGCCTCACCGAAAAACGCCTCCGCGCTTTCCTTGTGAACGGAGCAATAGGCGGCAACCGTGGTCGTGCCGTTGCGCAGCAGCTCATCGAAGAACAGACGGGCGATGTGACGGCCGTGCTGAATGTCGGAGAACCTGGTTTCTTCGGGGAAAGTGTAGTTGTTCAGCCAGTCCAGAAGCTCGGCGCCATAGCTCGCGATCACCTGCATCTGCGGGAAATGCGCATGGGCGTCGATGAAGCCCGGCAGGATGAGGTGCGGGCGGTGATCCACCACCGCATGCCCCGCTTCTGCGCCTGCTGCGACCTCGGCAAAGCTGCCGGATGCAAGGATAACGCCATCTTCGACCAGAACCGCGCCATCCTCTTCAAACAGATAGGCGTCGTGGTCGTCGATGCTCCGCGGTTCGGCTTTGAACGACAGGAGCCGCCCGCGGATGAGTTTCTGTGCCATGCGCTAGCGCGCCTCCTCGAACCAGGTAACGATCAATTGCCGCTCCTCGTCCGTGATGCCCGAAACATTGCCGGGCGGCATGGCGTGGCTGCGGCCTGCCTGCAGATAGATTTCACGCGCGTGCTCGGCAATAGCCGCATCCGTGTCGAGCACAACATTCTTCGGTGGGTAGGGAATGCCCTCATAGCCCGGCACCACTGCATGGCACATGGCGCAACGCCCCATCACCGTGTCGCGCACGGCTGGAAAATGGGTCGAGGCGACGAAGGTCTGCCCCGTCGCCGAAAGCTTCGTCTCACCCGTCAGCACCTGCGGCACGGTGGAGAGCCACATGATGATGATGAAGAGAACGCCGGCCAGCCCCCAGGTCCAGTGCGGGGTGCCCTTGCGGGCGTGCACGGTGTTGAAATAGTGCCGGATCAGCACGCCGATGATGAAGATGAGCGATGCGATGATCCAGTTGAACTGGGTGCCGAAGGCCAGCGGATAATGGTTCGACAGCATCAGGAAGACGACGGGCAGCGTCAGGTAATTGTTGTGCAGTGAACGCTGCTTCGCCTGCAGGCCAAGTTTCGGGTCGGGCGTGCGCCCCGCCTTCAGATCGGCCACCACGATCTTCTGATTGGGGATGATGATCAGGAAGACATTCGCCGTCATGATCGTCGCGGTGAACGCGCCCAGATGCAGGAAGGCCGCGCGACCGGTGAAGAGCTGCGTATAGCCCCACGCCATCACAACAAGGATCACATAAAGCACAAGCATCAGCGCCGTGTCGTTCTTGCCGAGCGGCGATTTGCACAGAAGGTCGTAGAGCAGCCAGCCAAGCCCGATGGAAGCAAGCGAGATCAGGATGCCGCCCCAGGCCGGCACATCAAGCACATTGCGGTCGACCAGATAAAGATCCGCGCCCGCATAATAGACGATGGCCAGAAGCGCGAAGCCGGACAGCCAGGTGGAGTAGGATTCCCATTTGAACCAGGTCAGGTGCTCGGGCATGGAGGCCGGCGCGACCATGTATTTCTGGATATGGTAGAAGCCGCCGCCATGGACCTGCCATTCCTCGCCATGCACGCCCTCGGGCAGACCCGGCCGCTTCACCAGCCCCAGATCCAGCGCGATGAAATAGAAGGATGAGCCAATCCAGGCGATGGCCGTGACCACATGCAGCCAGCGCACGCCAAAGGACAGCCAGTCCCACAATACCGCGTAATCGTTCATGCCCGTTCCCTCAACTCCCGTCAGCCCTGCCCCAATAGCCAGCCTTGTCCCTGCGCGCTTCCTTTTGCCCAACTTCGGACGGAAAACCGGTGACCACTTTTCCTGGAATTGCTCATTCATTGTTCCTGCGCAATTCCGAACGGAAAACCGGTAACCACTTTTCCTGGAATTGCTCTGGCGGCCCAAGGTGACGGAACCCGGTATAAACGGAAAGCGGGGAAGATCACGATGACTTTCAAAAAAATATGGAAAATAATGCGCGCGAATCTTGGGGGAACCGCATGGCCTATCTCGACAATATCGCCGTTTTTGTCCGCGTCGTGGAACTCGGCAATCTGTCTTCAGCAGGCCGCGACATGCGGCTTTCTCCGGCCGTTGCCTCGAACCGGGTGAAGGAGCTCGAAAAGCATCTTGGCGTGCGGCTCTTCAACCGCACCACGCGCCAGCTCACCCCCACCGAGCAGGGCCGCGTCTTCTATGAGGGCGCGCGCAAGGTTCTCGAAGCGGTGGCGGAAGCCGAAGCCTCGGTCGCAGATCTTTCCGGCCAGCCGCGCGGCACGATCCGCGTCACCGCGCCGCTCGGCATCGGCAAGCGTCTGATCGCCAGCGGCATTCCCGAATTCCGCGACCAGTATCCCGAAATCGAGGTTCGCTTACGGCTCTCCGACCATGAGGTCGACATGATGCGCGAGGGCATCGACGTCGCCTTCAAGCTCGGCATTCTGGAGAATTCCTCTTTCCGCATGCGCGGCATCATGGATTGCGAGCGCGTTCTGGCGGCGGCCCCTGATTATCTGAAACGGCGCGGCGAACCGAAGACGCCCGAAGCGCTGATCGATGAGCGGCACGACTGCCTGATGTTGCGCTTTCCCGGCGCGCGCGAGCATTTCTGGATGCTGCAAACGCCGGAGGGCGCGCGAAAGTTCGAGGTCGGGGGACCGTTCGATTCCGACGATGGCGACGTGATCACCGACTGGGCGCTTGCCGGGCGCGGCATCGTCAACAAGCCCCGCTTCGAGATCGAACCATTCCTGCGCGACGGGCGGCTCCAGGTGGTCCTGTCCGAAACCCCGCCAGTGCCGGTAAAGCTTGCCGCGCTCTACCCGCACAAGAAGTTTCAGGACCCCAAAGTGCGGCTCCTGGTCGACTTCATGGCAGGCCGCTGCCAGCGCATGATTGGCGCGACCCTGTCAGAGCAATAATGGTCAGCCTGCACGCAGACTTTCCAGACCGCGCTGAACAAGCTCGCGCATGAGCCGCTGATAGGGAACACCACGCTTCTTCGCCTCAGCCTTCACGGCATCCAACTGGCTTTGCGGCATGCGCATATTCACCCTTGCCGCCTTGTTCTCGAACTCGAACCCGGCGGGTTTGAATGCACCAAAATCCAGATCGGAAAGATCCTGATCGAGGAAGTCTTCCGCATCCTTATCAGTTTTCAGTTTGGGAACGCTGCGTTTCATAGCGTTTCACCTCCTTGGCATGCATATAGCGCGCTGTGATCGGACGAATAAGACGCTTCCCATCAACCATGCGAAAGGTCACGCCCATGAACATGGGGCGGCCCTGCCGGTTGCGTCCGATGACGATGTAGCGATCTTCGGGCCCAGAGTGTGCTGGATCAGGCGCAATCAACGGGTCATGAAGAAGCGCATGTTCGATCTCGTCCTTCGAGACACCATGCTTTGCGCATTTCGGCCAGTTTCCGGTGTCCCAGTCAAAGCCCGCGATCTTCATTCATGAAGTATGTAAGTTTGTACACACAAATGTCAACATCACGACTGCAAAGCCGTCAGTATCTCCGCAGCCGCCATGGCTGCGATGACAGCGGGGCGCTTGTCGTGCACGGCGTTCCCGCCAATGGGGGTGGTCAGCTGCGCGAAACGGCGTTCATCGCCGCCATTCTTCAGATACCAGTTCCGGAAGGTCGCGCGTTTGGTTTTGGAGCCGATCATGCCGACATAGGCCGCGTCATCGCGCGCCAGTGCCTCGGCAACCAGCAGGAAATCAAGCGCATGATCATGGGTCAGGACCACGAAGGCCGTCCCGGCGCGGGCTGAACGCACCGCCTCTTCCGGCAGGGCCGCAAGGCGCGTCTCCACATCATCCGGAAAATCCTCCAGCGCTTCCTCACGGGTCTCGACCACCAGCACCCGCACGGGCAGCGGGGTCAATGCTGCCGCCAGCGCGTGGCCGACATGGCCACCGCCGAACAGGATCACCTGCGGGAACGCGCCAGCCTCATCGCGGACGCGCTTCACCAGCGCCCTGCGCTCCGCCTGATCGAGAAGGCGAATGTCGAGCGCCACCCGGCCGCCGCAGCACTGGCCGATTTCCGGTCCCAGCGGAATGTCGAGAGCACCGTTTGCAAGATTGTCCGAGATGAGTTCGCGCGCCCTGGCAATCGCCATGAATTCAAGCTGGCCGCCACCGATGGTTCCAAAAATCGCCTCGGGCGAAACCAGCATCCACGCGCCCTCTTCGCGCGGGGTGGAGCCTTTCGCCTCGCGCACCTCGACGAGAGCGGCGGACGGCGCGGCATCCAGAAATGTCCGAAGGGTTTCAGTTGGATGGCTCATTGCCGCCCCCATGCATGACGGTGAGAAGACGCGAACCAGAGACCAGTGCGAAGAAGCAGAAGCATGTCAGAACGATAACGGCAGGAAGGCGCCCAATCTAGGGTCAGGACCCATTAATATGGCCGCAATGGTCGGCCTGATTTGTTCGGATACGCGAAGCAAGGCTGCAGGAAGACTTCATGTCTTTCAAGGCTTTGCGACAAAGTAGCCCGTGCAAATCAGGCCGACCATTGCGGCCATATTAATGGGTCCTGACCCTAGCGCGCGCCTTCAGCCTTCATGCGTTCCACCGCCATCAGCACACGCTCCGGCGTGGCCGGCGCATCGAGACGCGGGCAGACCGTGTGACCGGCAACGCTCGCCACTGCATCGGACAGCGCGTGAAGCACGCACATGGCCAGCATGAAGGGCGGCTCGCCCACGGCCTTGGAACGATGCACCGTCGGCTCGGCGTTTTCCGCCCAGTCGGCAAGCGCCACGTTGAACACTTTCGGCCGGTCGGACGCGAGCGGGATCTTGTAGGTGGAAGGCGCATGCGTCCGAAGCCGCCCCTTGCCATCCCAGACCAGCTCTTCCGTCGTCAGCCAGCCCATGCCCTGAATGAAGCCGCCCTCGATCTGGCCAATGTCGATGGCGCGGTTCAGCGAGCGGCCCGTCTCGTGCAGAATATCAACGCGCTCGACCATGTATTCGCCGGTCAGCGTGTCCACGGAGACCTCGGCGCAGGCTGCGCCATAGGCGAAGTAGTAGAACGGCCGCCCCTGCCCCTTGTCACGATCCCAGTGGATCTTCGGCGTCTTGTAGAAACCGGCTGCGGAAAGCTGGATGCGGGCCATATAGGCCTCGCCAATCAGCTCGGCGAAGGGAATTTCACGGTTGCCGATGCGCACCCGGCCCGGGAGGAACACCACCTGATCCTTCGGCACGTCATGCGCCTCGGCGGCGAAGGCGATCAGCCGGTTCTTGATCTGGCGCGCCGCATCCTGCGCGGCCATGCCGTTCAGATCCGTGCCGGAGGAAGCCGCCGTTGCGGAGGTGTTGGGCACCTTGCCCGTGGTCGTGGCGGTGATCTTCACCTGATCGATGTCGATCTGGAATTCCTCGGCAACGATCTGCGCCACCTTGGTGTGCAGCCCCTGCCCCATTTCGGTGCCGCCATGGTTCAGATGCACCGAGCCATCCGTGTAGACATGCACCAGCGCGCCGGCCTGATTGAAATGCGTGGCCGTGAAGGAGATGCCGAACTTTACCGGCGTCAGCGCCAGACCACGCTTGATGACCGGGCTTTTCGCGTTGAAGGCCGCGATTTCACGCCGACGCGCGGCATAATCCGCACTTGCCTCCAATTCGGCGATGACCCGTTCTGCAACATTGTCCTCCACCGTCTGGTGATAGGGCGTGACGTTGCGGTCATCCGTGCCGTAGAGGTTTTTCTTGCGGATTTCGAGCGGGTCCCTGCCCAGCGCAAAGGCCACCTCATCGATGATGCGCTCTGCGCCAATCATGCCCTGCGGCCCACCGAAACCACGAAACGCGGTGTTGGAAACGGTGTTCGTGTAGAGCGGGCGCGAGACGGCCCGCGCAGCCGGGTAGAAATAGGTGTTGTCGCAGTGAAACAGCGCCCGGTCTGTCACCGGACCGGAGAGATCGGCCGCATAGCCGCAGCGCGCGGCATAGGTGAAATCGACGCCGAGAATACCGCCCTCATCATCGAAACCAACCGTGTAATCGATCAGGAAGTCGTGACGCTTGCCGGTCGCGGTCATGTCGTCATCCCGGTCGGGACGCAGCTTGACCGGCCGGTTCAGCTTCTTGGCGGCAATGGCCGCAATGGTGGCGAACAGATTGGCCTGCGTTTCCTTGCCACCGAAGCCGCCGCCCATGCGCCGCACCTCGATGGTGACGGCATGGGAGGGAACGCCCAGCGCATGCGCCACCATGTGCTGCACCTCGCTTGGGTGCTGGGTGGAGGAAAACACGGTCACATCGCCGTCTTCGCCCGGAAGCGCGAAAGCGATCTGGCCTTCAAGATAGAAATGGTCCTGCCCGCCAACGCGCATCTGACCGCAGATCGTGTGCGGCGCAGCGGCAATCGCCGCAGCGCTGTCACCGCGCTCGAGCTTCAGCGGTGCGGTAACGAGCTTCGCGTCATCCGCGGCATCGGCGACATCGATCAGTGCGGGTTCTTCCGCATAGTCGATCTTCGCCAGACGGCAGGCGCGCCGCGCCGCTTCGCGCGTTTCGGCAATGACGGCGAAAACCGGCTGGCCGAAAAACTGTACACGCCCGTCTGCCAGAATGGGCTCGTCATGCAGCCCGGTCGGGCTCATATCGTTGTCGCCGGGCACATCGTTCGCCGTCAGAACGGCGACAACGCCGGGCGCTGCCCGCACATCGGAGAGGTCAAAGCCGGTGATCGCGCCATGCGCCACCTCGGAAAGACCGAGACAGGCATGCAGCGTGCCGGCGGGCTCGGCCATGTCATCGATATAGATGGCCTCGCCGCTCACATGCTTGCGGGCGGAATCGTGCTTCTCGTCGCTGGCGACGCCGCCATCGATCTTCGCCTTGCCCTGCGTGCGTGGTTCATGCCGCGTCATGGTCAGGCCGCCTCATGTCTGGAGAGGTTCACCGCGCCGGCGCCGGTGCTTTCAAGGAAATAGCGGCGCAGCAGGTTCTTCGCCGCCATCATGCGATAGTCGGCGGATGCGCGCATATCGGAAATCGGCTGAAAGTCGTCGTCATAGGCCGAGAGTGCTGCCTCGACGGTTTCCTGCGTCCATGCCTTGCCGGTCAGCGCCGCCTCGACGGATTTTGCGCGTTTCGGCGTCGCGGCCATGCCGCCATAGGCGATGCGGGCGGCTTCGACCCGGCCATCGGCGATCCGCAGATCGAACGCGCCGAGAACCGCCGTGATGTCTTCATCGCGACGCTTGGAGATTTTCCAGACCGCGAAACGGGAGGCCGCATCGGGCACCGGCACATGCACCGCCTCGACGAACTCGCCGGGCACACGATCCTGCTTGCCATAATCGATGAAGAAATCTTCCAGCGGAATGGTGCGGCGCGCGCTGCCCCTGCGCAGTGTGAGCGTTGCGCCAAGCGCGATCAGTGGCGGCGGCGTGTCGCCGATGGGCGAGCCATTGGCGATGTTGCCGCCAATCGTGCCCATATTGCGCACCTGCTCGCCGCCAATGCGGTCGATCAGTGCACCCAGCGCGGGAATGCGTTTCGCCAGAAGCTCAAAAGCCCCGGTATAGCTCACGCCCGCGCCAATGCTGATGACGCCATCCTGCTCACGGATTTCCTGCAGGCCGTCGAGCCCGCCGATGAAGACCACCGGCGCGATGTCGCGCATGAACTTGGTGACCCATAAGCCCACATCCGTTGCACCGGCGACGATGGTGGCCTCGGGCTCGGCTTCAAGGATCGCGGCAAAATCATCGACATCCGCCGGGATCAGCAGACGCTCGCGGCCCGAGCCGATCTCCACCCGCGCGCCATCCTTCATGCCTTGCAGCGCGGCGATGACCGCAGCGCGCTCCGTCGCCAGCGGGTCAGACGCGGCATTGCCATAATCGGAGACCGCGCGCGCAGCCCGCACGATGGGTTCATAGCCGGTGCAGCGGCACAGATTGCCCTGCAATGCCTTTTCGATGGCCCTGTCGGAGGGCTGCGCCTCGCGCATCCAGAGCGCGTAAAGCGACATGACGAAGCCCGGCGTGCAGAAACCGCATTGCGAGCCGTGATAATCGACCATCGCCTGCTGAACCGGATGCAGGCTGCCATCGGCCCGCTTCAAATGCTCCACCGTCACCACGTGACAGGCATCCAGCGATCCCAGGAAGCGGATGCAGGCATTGACGCTCTCATAGGAAAGCGCGCCATTGCGCAACCGACCGACGAGCACGGTGCACGCGCCGCAATCGCCTTCCGCGCAGCCTTCCTTGGTGCCGGTCAGGCGCTGCCGCAGGCGCAGATAGTCAAGCAGGGTTTCGTCCGGGCGGACATTGCCCAGCGCCACCGGCGCGCCGTTCAAAAGAAAACGGATTTCACCGCGCGCGCCCATCAGCTCCCCCTGTAGGTGGAATAGCCATAGGGCGAGATGAGAAGCGGCACGTGATAATGCGTGTTTTCAGCCATGCCGAAGCGGATCGGCACCTGATCGAGAAAGGCCGGAGCCGGCAGATCAACGCCCTGCCCACGCAGATAGGCGCCGGCTTCGAACACCAGTTCATAGAAGCCGGTGCGAAACGCATCGCCGGCAAGCAGCGGTGCATCGCAGCGGCCATCGCTGTTGGTCGTGACCGTCTTCACATGAGTGCGCGCCTCGCCCTCCAGGCGATAGAGCGCAATCTCCAGTCCTCCGGCCGGTTTTCCGCTGGCCGTGTCCAGCACATGGGTCGTCAGACGGCCCTCACCCGCATTGCTCATGCGGCCTCCCTTTAAATTCACTAAAGCCACTTGCCCTATATATAGGGTTGATTGTGGGACAAATCCGCAGCGAGCATAAGAGCCCCGGCGAAGGATCGACAACTAAACTCTTTCAAATTTTTCGGGAAAGTTCACACCCCATTCCATCGATTATCCTTGCCAATAAAGAATATCGGAAAGTTTGCATGACCCGCTACCTCAGAAACATGACCGGCTACGGCCAGACCCCGCCAAATGCCGACTGGCCCGATGGCGCGCGCGTAGCCGTGCAGTTCGTCGTCAATTACGAGGAAGGCGGCGAAAACTGCATTCTGCATGGCGATGAGGCCTCCGAAGCCTTCCTGTCGGAAGTGGTGGGCGCAGCGCCCTGGCAGGGCATGCGCCACTGGAACATGGAATCCATTTATGAGTACGGCTCGCGCGCCGGGTTCTGGCGGCTCCACCGCATGTTCACGGCAGCCGGCGTGCCGGTCACCGTTTTCGGCGTCGCTTCGGCGCTTGCCCGCAGCCCCGACCAGCTTGCCGCCATGCAGGACGCCGGCTGGGAAATCGCGTCGCACGGCCTGAAATGGATCGACTACCGCGCCCATTCGGAAGAAAGCGAGCGCGCCGACCTTCTGGAAGCCATCCGGCTGCACACCGAAGTGGTGGGCGAACGCCCGCGCGGCCTGTATCTCGGACGCACCTCGGTCAATTCGGTGAAACTGGCCATTGAGGAAGGCGGGTTCGACTGGATTTCCGACACCTATGACGACGACCTGCCCTACTGGATCGACCATGACGGCCACGGGCACGGCACGCGCGCGCAACTGGTCGTCCCCTACACGCTTGATGCAAACGACATGCGTTTTGCCACGGCGCAGGGCTTCAATTCCGGCGATCAGTTCTTCAGCTATCTGAAAGACGCTTTCGACACACTCTATACCGAGGGGGGCTCGGGGCGGCCGGCCATGATGAGCATCGGCCTTCATTGCCGTCTCATCGGCCGGCCGGGACGCGCTGCAGCCCTCCAGCGCTTCATCGATTATGTGAAGAGCCACGACCATGTTTGGCTTGCGACACGTGGCGAGATCGCCCGGCACTGGCGCGAAAAGCACCCCTATGAAGCGCCGGCGCTGCGCCCGAGCCGCATGAGCGAACCGGAGTTCATCGAACGGTTCGGCAGCATCTATGAGCATTCGCCATGGATCGCCGAACGCGCGGCAAAGCTGGAACTCGGCCCCGCACATGACACGGCCGGGGGCCTCGCCAATGCGCTCGCCCGCGCCTTCCGTTCGGCCAGCGAAGACGAACGCCTTGGCGTTCTGAAAGCCCACCCGGACCTTGCGGGCAAGCTGGCGGCAGCCAAAAGGCTGACCGAGGAATCGAGCAAAGAGCAGGCTTCGGCAGGGCTCGATGCGCTGACCGACAGCGAACGCGCGCGCTTTACCGAACTCAACACCGCCTATACGCAAAAATTCGGGTTTCCCTTCATCATCGCCGTCAAGGACAACACCAAGGACAGCATTCTGAAGGCCTTCGAAGCCCGCTTGGAGAACAGTCGCGACGAGGAATTCGCCACCGCCTGCCGGCAGGTGGAGCGGATCGCCCGGCTGCGGCTCAACGACATCCTCCCCGTGTGAAATCAGGACGAGACCAGATGAACGCCCGCACCTATTACGCCCCGCATGGCGGGCATCCGCCGCAGACCCAGCTCCTGACCGACCGCGCGGTTCTGACGGACGCCTATGCACTGATGCCGAAAGGCGTCATGCAGGACATCGTCACCAGCCTGCTGCCGTTCTGGGAGAAGACCCGCTGCTGGATCATTGCGCGTCCCCTTTCCGGCTTTGCCGAGACCTTTTCGCAATACATCATGGAAGTGGAACCCGGCGGCGGCAGCGACCGGGCCGAACTCGATGAGACCGCGGAAGGCGTGCTTTTCATCGTCGAGGGCGAGCTGACCGTCGAGATCGCAGGCGAGACGCACAGGATGACGCCCGGCGGCTACGCCTATCTGCCGCCATCAAGCGGCTGGACCGCGCACAATCGGGGCGACGCGCCCGCGCGCTTCCACTGGGTGCGCAAGGCCTATGAGCCCGTTGCCGGCCTCGACACGCCCGATCCGCTGTTTATGAACGAGGCCGATGTCGCGCCCTCTCCCATGCCGGGAACGGATGGCAAATGGGCAACGACGCGCTTTGTCGATCCGGCCGATCTGCGCCACGACATGCATGTGACCATCGTCACGCTGCAGCCCGGCGCGGTGATCCCCTTCGCCGAAACGCATGTCATGGAGCACGGTCTCTATGTGCTGGAAGGCAAGGCGGTCTACAGGCTCAACCAGGACTGGGTGGAGGTGGAAGCCGGCGACTTCATGTGGCTGCGCGCCTTCTGTCCGCAGGCCTGCTATGCGGGCGGGCCGGGCAATTTCCGCTACCTGCTCTACAAGGACGTCAACCGGCACGCCCGGCTGGGTGGCAGCTTCGCGCGATGAAGCGGATCGAAGCCGAGAAGCTGACACGCGCAGCCTTCGCGCCCTTCGGCGACGTGATCGAAACCGAAGGCGCGGAGAGCTTCCTCATCAATGCCGACAAGTGCCGCCGCTTTCACGATCTGGCGACGGTCGAAACGGCGGGTGAGAACGCCCGTGTTCTGATCAACATCTTTCGCGGCACGCCCTATGCGCTGCCGCTGCGGCTTTCCATGGTGGAGCGGCACCCGCTTGGAAGCCAGGCCTTCATGCCGCTTTCACCGGCCCCCTTTCTGGTGATCGTGTGCCCGGATGAAGACGGGCGGCCCGGCTACCCCCGCGCCTTCATCACGCATCCCGGACAGGGCGTGAACTATGCGCGCGGCACTTGGCATGGCGTTTTGACGCCCATTGCCGCACCCCAGGATTTCGTGGTGGTCGACCGTGGCGGAGACGGCAACAATCTGGAAGAGTTCCACTTTCAGGAACTTTTTGAAATCACGGTGCCATCCCTCACATGACCGCTCCCGACCTTCACCTCATCAACCGGCTGCTCGACGTGATCGAACAGGACATCCTGCCGAAGACAGCCGCAGGCGTCGCCCATGGCAACAAGCTCTTCGGCGCGGCCATCCTGAAGAAAAGCGACCTGTCGCTGGTGCTTGCCGAAACCAACAATGAGCTGGAAAACCCGCTCTGGCATGGTGAGGTTCATACGCTGAAGCGGTTCTACGAACTGCCGAAGGATGCGCGCCCGGACACGAAAGACTGCATTTTCCTGTCCACGCACGAGCCCTGCTCGCTGTGTCTTTCGGCGATCACCTGGACCGGCTTCGACAATTTCTACTATCTGTTCAGCCACGAAGATTCGCGCGACGCCTTCGCGATCCCGCACGATCTGAAGATTCTCAAGGAAGTCTTCACGCTGGAGCCCGGCGGCTACAATGCCGAAAACGCCTTCTGGAAAAGCTACGCCCTGCCCGCTCTGGCAACCGCACTGCCTGCGGCTGATGCGGAAGCCGTGAAAGCGCGGATCGCAAAGCTCGCCACAGCCTATGCCGCCCTTTCCGAACGCTATCAGGACAGCAAGGCGGAGAACGACATTCCGCTGAACTGACGGGGATGGCCGGGGTGAAGGCACGCGCCAACGTCACCGCCTGAGCCCGTCATGCCGCCCCCGCCCTTCGACAGGCTCAGGATGAGGGCTGTGTTGGCGAAGCCGCCGCGCGAGACGATGGGATGAACACTTCGAAGACCAAGACAGTGCGGAAGCGCTGATGATCTGGGAGAGGCGAACAGTCACCTCACGGCATAGCAAGGCGCTGCAACGCAACCCAAGGCAGGGCGAGGCAAGCGCCCCACATCTCCCTGCTTTCACCTCATCCTGACCCTGTCGAAGAGCGAGGTGAAGGCACGCGCCAACGTCACCGCCTGAGCCCGTCATGCCGCCCCCGCCCTTCGACAAGCTCAGGATGAGGGCTGTGTGGCGAAATCGACGCGCGAGACGATGGGATGAACACTTCGAAGACCAAGACAGTGCGGAAGCGCTGATGATCTGGGAGAGGCGAACAAGGACCTCACGGCATGGCAAAGCGCAGCAACGCAACACAAGGCGAGGTAACCCAAGGCAAGACGAGGTAAGCGCCTCGCATATCCCTGCCTTCACCTCACCCTGAGCTTGTCGAAGGGCGGGGTGAAGGCACGCACAACATCGCCACCTGAGCCCGTCATGTCGCCCTCGCCCTTCGACAAGCTCAGGATGAGGGCTGTGTTGGTGAAGTCGACGCGCGAGACGATGGGCTGAACACTTCGAAGACCAAGACAATGCGGAAGCGCTGGTGATGTGGGAGAGGCGAACAAACACATCACGGCATCGCAAAGCACTGCAACGCAACCCAAGGCGAGGCAACCCAAGGCGGGGCACCGCAACGCGAGACAAGACAACGCAAGGCAAGGCAAGCGCCTCACATCTCCCTGCTTTCACCTCATCCTGAGCCTGTCGAAGGGCGAGATGAAAGCACGCGCCAACGTCACCACCTGAGCCCGTCATACCGCCCTCGCCCTTCGACAAGCTCAGGATGAGGGCTGATGTTGTCACCCAGCGAGGATAAAGACCCTCACCGCAATGAGCGCCCAAAAGCAAAAGGGCGGGTTACCCCGCCCCATCGCCATCGTGATTAAACGCGTTCCATCGCCAGCGCGATGCCCTGGCCAACGCCGATGCACATGGTGGCAAGCGCGCGCTTGCCGCCGCCGGCCTGCAACTCAAGCGCAGCGGTGCCGGAGATGCGGGCGCCCGACATGCCCAGCGGATGGCCAAGCGCGATTGCGCCGCCATTCGGGTTCACCTGCGGCGCATCCTCGGCAAGGCCCAGTTCGCGCAGCACGGCGATGCCCTGCGAGGCGAACGCCTCGTTGAGCTCGATGACGTCGAAATCCGAAGGTTTCAGGCCAAGCCGCGCACAAAGGCGCTGCGTCGCCGGAGCCGGGCCGATGCCCATGATGCGCGGCGGAACGCCCGCCGTCGCGCCGCCGAGAATGCGGGCAATCGGCGTCAGGCCGTACTTCTTCGCCGCTGCTTCCGAAGCAATGATGAGCGCAGCCGCACCGTCATTGACGCCGGAGGCGTTGCCGGCAGTCACGCTGCCGCCCTCGCGGAAAGGCGTCGGCAGCTTGCCGAGCTTTTCAACCGTGGTGCCCGGACGCGGATGCTCGTCCCTGTCGACGACCACCGGGTCGCCCTTGCGCTGGGGAATGGTGACGGGGATGATTTCCTTGGCGAGACGCCCGTTTTCCTGCGCGGCAACAGCCTTGTTCTGGCTGCGCACGGCAAAGGCGTCCTGATCGGCGCGGCTGACAGAGAAATCCGCCGCCACGTTCTCACCCGTCTCCGGCATGGAATCGACGCCATACTGCTTCTTGAGCAGCTTGTTGACGAAGCGCCAGCCAATGGTGGTGTCGTAGATTTCCGCATGACGCGAGAAGGCCGTTTCGGCCTTCGGCATGACGAAGGGCGCGCGGCTCATGGATTCCACGCCGCCTGCGATCATGATCTCCGCCTCACCCGCCTTGATGGCGCGCGCGGCAATGGTGATCGCATCCATGCCCGAACCGCACAGGCGGTTCACCGTGGAGCCCGGCACCTCGATGGGCAGGCCCGCAAGAAGCACGGCCATGCGCGCCACGTTGCGGTTGTCCTCACCGGCCTGGTTGGCGCAGCCATAGAACACATCGTCCAGCGCCGCCCAGTCGACATTCGGGTTGCGCTCCATCAGCGCCTTGATCGGCAGGGCAGCCAGATCGTCGGCGCGAACGGAGGAAAGCGCGCCGCCGAAACGGCCGATCGGCGTGCGGATGTAGTCGCAGATGAAAGCTTCAGCCATGAGTGAGGTCTCCTAACCATCAATGCCGGGCAGCGCCCAGCCGCCGCGTGCGCCACGCGGCGGAAAGATCATGCGCCCTTATGGGCCGCTTCGGTGCGGGCTTTCAAGTCGCGCAATGTCGCAAGCTCGAGTTCGGTGGGCGGCGGCGTCTCTTCGACACCGTCAGCAAACGTCACGGTCCAGCCGCAGGTCTCCTGCACCTGATCGCGCGTAACGCCGGGATGCAGCGACACGACGGTGAACTCCTTCGTCACCGGATCCGGCTTCCAGATCGCAAGATCGGTGATGAGCAGCGTCGGCCCCTTGGTGTCGATGCCGAGCTTCTGGCGGTGGTCGCCGCCATCGCCATGTCCAAAGGAGGTGTAGAAGTCGATCTTCTCCACCATGCCCCGCTTCGACTGGGCGAGCGTGATGTAGACTTCCTGCGAGGAGGTAGCGATTTCCGGAGCACCGCCGCCACCGGGAAGCCGCGTCTTCGGGCTGTCATAGTCACCGATGACGGTGGTGTTGATGTTGCCGTATTTGTCGATCTGGGCCGCGCCCAGAAAGCCGATGGTGATGCGCCCGCCCTGCAGCCAGTAGCGGAACATTTCCGGCACCGGCACCGTGGTCAGCGCGGTGTCGCACAGCTCGCCATCACCAATCGAGAGCGGCAGCACGTCCGGCGCGGTGCCGATGGTGCCGGATTCGTAGATCAGCGTGATGTCGGGCGCATGCGTCAGGCGCGCAATGTTGCAGGCAGCCGAGGGCGCGCCGATGCCGACGAAGCACACATCGTCGTTCTTCAGCGCGCGCGAGGCGGCAATCGTCATCATTTCATTGGGAGTGAATTCGGGCTTGCTCATCCTGCGTCCCTCAGCTTCTCGACGCGGCCTGCGAAATCCTCGGGCGTCGCATCAAGCACATTCTTCTGCATCCAGTCGCGGAACAGATCGCGGTCTGCGGCGATCTTGTCCCATTTCAGATATTCGGCGTTGTCACGCGCGTAATAGCCATGCGTGTAGGACGGGTGCGCGCCACCCGGCACCACGGCGATGTCAGTCACCGTCCAGTGGGGCAGAATGGTCAGATTGGGGTGCAGGTCGGAGAAATCGTCGACGACTTCTTCCACAGTCACGACAGCGCGTTTCGCTGCAAGCACCGCCTCTTTCTGAATGCCGACAATGCCCTCGACCAGAACATTGCCCTTCCGGTCCGCCTTCTGCGCATGAATGAAGACAACATCTGGCCGCAGCGCCGGCACGGCGGCCAGGCTCTCGCCCGTGAAGGGGCACTCGATGAACTTGATGTTCGGGTTGACACGGGCGAGCTCCGCGCCGCGATAGCCACGGAAGATCGCACAGGGAAGCCCGGCCGCGCCCGCCTCATAGGCATTGGCCATGGCGGCGTGCGAATGTTCCTCGATCTCGATCTTGTGCGGAAAACCGTTTTCCACCGCATCGCGCAGGCGGCGCAGAAGCCCCACCCCCGGATTGCCGGCATAGGAAAAGACCAGCTTGCGGGCGAGGCCCATGCCGATCATCTGGTCGTAGACCACATCGGGGGTCATGCGGATCAGCGTGAGATCACGGAAACCCTGGCGGATCGCCTCATGGGCGGCGGCGGTGGGGATGAGATGGGTGAAGCCTTCAAAAGCGACGCTGTCGCCGTTGTTCAGGTTCTCCGCAACCGCCTGGGGCAGCGGGACGAAACGCGCCATGGCACTCCTCGTAAGTTCGTATTGCGAACAAAAGTTTTATATGCGATACTTTCTAGATGGAGAATGAAACCGAGTCAAATGCCCCCGCCACAGCTGACGCCCAGGCTTCCCGCGATCTCGTGGGATCGCTGCAGAAGGGGCTGGGCGTTCTGGAAATTCTGGCAAATGCGCCGGACGGCATGACGCTCACGGAAGTGGCGACGGAGGCCGGGCTGACACGCGCAGGCGCGCGGCGGCTGCTCCTCACACTGGTGGCGAGCGGCTATGCGCGCCAGGCGGACCGGCGCTTCCTGCTTTCCGCGAAACTGCTGGGGCTCGCCCGGACATGGATGGGCGACGCCGCGCTCTGGCGCTATGCAGAGCCCGTCATGCGGCGGGTGTCCGCAACACTTGGCGAATCCTGCTCCGCAGCCGTTCTGGAGGGCGAGGATGTCGTCTATGTGGCCCGCGTGGCCGGCCGGCGAATCGTGTCCGTGAGGCTCAATGTCGGCACGCGGCTTCCGGCCTATTGCACGTCGATGGGTCGGGTTCTTCTGTCAGATCTGGAAGCGTCCGAACTCACCGGTTTTCTCGCGAAGGCGTCGATCAGCGCCAAGACCGAACGAACGGTGACGGACCGTGCCGAACTCGCCGAAACGGTGGCCCTGGCCGGCGCGCGCGGTTACGCCATCGTCGACCAGGAGCTGGAGCTCGGACTGCGCTCGATTGCGGTGCCTATACGCAACAAGGCGGGGCGCATCACCGCCGCCCTCAACGTCTCCACGCAGTCGGCGCGCTTCACCTGCGCCCAGATGGAGCAGTCCATCCTGCCCACCCTGCTGGCTGCCGCGCGCGAAATCGAAGACTTTCTCGCCCTGCAATAGGCGGCCGCCCTCAAGCGGTATGACACAGCGGTTCATGCGGCACTCCTTGGACGTTTGTCGTCATTGCCTGGAGATTGCTCGATGGTCTGGCGCATACGGCGTGCAAGGCGCGCTTCGAGCCGCGCCTCCAGCACACGCTCCAACACGTCGCGCGCACCGGCATGGCCATGCCCCTTTGACATGGTGAAAAGCGAATCCACGATGGACACCTCATCCTGCGGAGACAGGAGGGCATCGATTTGCGCATCAGTCTGCGCGTCCGAACGGGCGTTTTGAATCAGTCTTCTCATAATTTGGAATCTTGCGCGCCGAACCTGACGGCAAAGCGGCGGCTGGGTGAAATTTTGACGACAGTTTCTAGGCATAACAGCGCCGCGCAGAGACCTGCGCGGCGGCATGCCGATTTGGCGGGCGCTATCTATTGATGGGCCAGGCCCTGCCCCTGATAGGCAGAAGGCGGGGGTGTCATGCGATGCAACTCACCCTGCAGAAGTTCGAAAATGTCCATTGCGAGCCGCAGATTGAAACGCTTGTCGTCGAAGAACATGCCGTAGCGGATCTCGAGCCCGCCCGGAATGACCTCGACACAGTCTTCATGCAGCGCCGGATTGCCATCGAAAACGAAACCCGGCAACGGTGAGACCGCAGCCCCGTTGGCGACCAGCTTCATCGCGTTGGTGATATCATCCACCTCGCCGATCACGTCATAGGAAACGCGGCGATGGCGGAGCCATTCGCGGGCGACGATGCCGAGCGGCGACTGCGGATTGGTCAGCACCACCGGTATGGAGCCGCTGTTTCACTTGGTCTGTTCGGCCAGCTCGCGCGAGCCCATCCACCGCATCGCATATTCGCTGATCAGATCCGGCCCCATTTCATTCGGGTAGAGCGCGCGGAAAACGGCATCCACCTGCCCCAGATCGTACATCTCTTCGAGCCGCCTGGAATCGGCGATGCGCCAACTCACGCTCTCCTTGATCTTGCCAAGACGCCCGAGGCCGGCAAGCAGCAGCGGCGCGGTGTAGGTGCAGATACCGACCTTCAGCTTCGAGACATTTTTTTCATAACCCACCGTGCGCAGACGCCGCTCAAGATCGAGCATCTGGCGGATAAGCCGGGAAATCTCTTCCTTCACGATGATCCGGTTGCCGAGTTTCTTGATCAGCGGCGTGCCGATCGCCTTCTCAAGACGCCCCAGATGCATACTCACTGCCGGCTGGCTGATGCCCAGCTTCTGCGCCGCGCCGGTCAGGCTGCGCGTGTCGATGACCGCTTCGGCAGCCCGCAAAGTTGCAAATGAAAGTCCATCCTGTCTGTGCATGCCCATATGCTCTACGCCTCGCTTCATAAGAGGTGGGAATCTGACCCGAAAGACGCTGCCGCGAACGCGGCACACAACGCTTCTGCAAGACGGCAATAACCGTCCGTCCGCATCACACGGTTCATCCGCGCAATGCAGTTTCACGATGCGCTCTGCACCGTTCTGCATCAGCCGCGACAAGCGCTGCCGATGCGACGCCAACTCATCAGCCCGGACCCTACTGGCCCGGAAAACCGATCAAAGCGGCGCTACAAACATGTCCGCTGAAACATAAGTACCCCCGGATTTCCGACGCACCCTGTTCGATACAACTTCTGAACGATATCGGATTCAGATTACATATACAACCTGTAATGGATTATGTGGATATCTATGCAACCTTTGGGGAATCAATATCGGGAAAATCCATACTTTTCATAAGGATAATCGGTTATCAACATCGATAAGTGATAAACAAGAAATACAACTTATACGCTAAATTTCACGTATAATTATGCGTATACAACCCCGTAAAAAAGCCGGCCACAGGGGCCGGCTTTTGTCGATTCTGAAGGGAGCGAAAAAGCGTCGAAACCGACGGCTATCCATCAATGTTCCAGATCGCCCTTTTGAGCATCCGATCGCTCGCAGGACGATCTAACGCTCCATGCGGAAGCCCAGAAGCCTCAGCGCATTCAGCGTTACCAGAACGGTCGCGCCGGTGTCTGCAAGGATTGCGATCCAGAGCCCCGTGACGCCCAGCACCGTGGTGACCAGGAACACGGCCTTGAGCCCCAGCGCGATGGCGATGTTCTGATGGATATTGGCCATCGTCGCACGCGCCAGCCGCACCATGCCGGCGACATCGCCCACACGGTTGCGCAGAAGCGCGCCATCGGCCGATTCGAGCGCCACATCGGTGCCCGAGCCCATGGCCACGCCAACATTGGCGGTGGCCAGCGCCGGCGCGTCGTTGATGCCGTCGCCAACCATCATCACCGTGTTCCGACCGGTCAGCTCACGGATCGCGGACACCTTGTCATCGGGCAGAAGCTCGGCGCGATACTCCATCGAAAGGCGTCCGGCGATGGCTTCCGCCGTGCGCGCATTGTCACCGGTGAGCATCATGGTGCGCACGCCGAGCGCCTTGAGCTCCTGCATGGCAGCGGCGGCATCCTCGCGCGGCTCGTCGCGCAGGGCGATCACGCCTGAAAGCGCACCGGCGCGGAAAACGGCGGCAACCGTCTTGCCCTCGGCCTCCAGAGCCTCAATGCGGCTCCTTGCCAGCGCGGTCATCGCGCCTTCTTCCTCGGCATGGCGCGGCGAACCGACGAACACGGTCTCGCCACCCACGCGCGCCTCCACACCGCGGCCGGGAATGGCGCGCGCATCCCTGCCCGCCTCATAGGAAACGCCAAGGCTCTCGGCATGGGCCAGAACGGCTTCGGCCAGCGGATGGCTGGAACCGGCTTCAACGCCGGCAGCCAGCGCCAGAACACGCGCCTCATCGCCATCGGCGGCCCACACATCCGTCACCGCCGGACGGCCGACCGTGAGCGTGCCGGTCTTGTCGAAGGTCACGAGATCGGTCCGGGCGGCAGCCTCGATAACGGCCCCGCCCTTCAGAAGCAGGCCACGCCGCGCACCGGTGGAGAGTGCGGAGGCGATGGAAGCAGGAACGGAGATCACCAGCGCACAGGGGCAGCCGATCAGGAGCAGCGCCAGCGCGCGATAGATCCAGACATCCCAGGCAGCCCCCGCCGCAAGCGGCGGCACGATGGCGACCAGCAGGGCGAACCCCACCACTGCCGGCATGTAGTAACGGCTGAACCGGTCGATGAAACGCTCTGTTGGCGCACGCGCATCCTGCGCTTCCTCGACCAGACGAATGATGCGCGCAATGGTGTTGTCCTCCGGCGCGCGCGTCACGCGCACACGGATCGCCGCATCGGTGCTGATCGAACCGGCGAAAACGTCTTCGCCCTCGCCCTTCGTGCGCGGCACGGATTCGCCCGTCACCGGCGCTTCGTCGATGCCGGCAATGCCGTCGACGATCTCGCCATCGGCGGGAATCCGGTCGCCCGGCCGCACCATGACGATCTGGCCGATTTTCAGCTCTGCGGCCTGCACCTTGCGGGTCTTGCCGTTTTCCTCAAGCAGCGCGGTCTTGGGCACCAGATCGCCCAGCGCCCGGATGCCGGCGCGCGCGCGGTTGGCCGCCACACCTTCCAGCACTTCGCCCACGGCGAACAGGAAGACGACAAGCGCCGCTTCCTCGGCAGCGCCAATGAACAGGGCACCGGCGGCGGCCACCGTCATCAGCATTTCAATGGTGAAGGGCATGCCTGCGCTGAGCGCGGCAAAGGCCCGGCGGGCGATGGGCGCAACGCCGATCAGACAGGCCGCAACGAATGCCCACATGCCGAGTTCACCCGGCAGCAGGAATTCCGCACCCCAGGCGGCGACCAGAAGAAGTCCGGTCAGGATCACCAGACGCCCCTTACCGGTCTGATACCAGCTGCGGTCGCCATCATCCGCGCCGTGCACATGACCGGCAACGCCATGTCCCGGCTCGGCGCGCTCAACTTTAGAACCCTGCCCATGTGCGTGATCATGCCCACTACAACAGGAGCTCTGCGTAACCGCGCCCGTTTCGGCCGCTTCCCCGCGCTGACGCGGCGCAATCGAATAGCCGAGTTTCTTGACCGCACGCTCCACCTTGTCGCGCCCGGTCTTGTTTTCATCCAGCGACAGGGCCAGCGTCTCGGACATCACCGAAACACTGACATCACTCACACCGGGAAAACGCTCCACGGCGGTGCGGATCTTGTTCGCACAGCTTCCACAATCCATGCCGCCCACCTTCCAGGAATAGGGGTTTGCGGCGCTATCATCCTGTTTCAAGGACACGATGATTCTCCTTACAGACTTTCAACGCCTGCAAGGATAGGATCTCTAGTCACTAGAGCTTCAAGAGGAAAAATGCGCGAATTCGATCAGCCGGCCTGATGCACGGGTTCGCCGCCGATCCAGGTGGAGACAACGCCGAGATCATCGTTCAGAACCACGAAATCGGCGTCCCTGCCAGCGCCAAGGCGCCCCTTGGCGTGATCGAGCCCGATGGCCTGCGCCGGATAGACGCTTACCATGCGAAGCGCTTCCTCGAGCGGCAGCCCGACCGTGCGGTGCAGATAGGCAACCGTCGCAATCATGTCGATATCCGCGCCGGCCAGCGTCCCGTCTTCCAGCGTCAGCCGGCCGTTTTCGCGCATGATCGTGCGACCGTTCAGCGTGAAGGATTTCAGATCGGTGCCGATGGTCGACATCGCGTCCGTCACCGCGAAAATGCGGGCCGGGCCATTCTTGCCGCGCAGGGCAACGCCAATCGCCACCGGATCGACGTGAACACCATCGGCAATGATGCCAACCCACAGACGGCCACTGTCGAGCGCAGCGCCAACGACACCCGGCTCGCGATGGGCAAGCGGGCTCATGGCATTGAAGAGATGGGTTACCAGCGATGCGCCCGCCTCGGCATAGGCCAGCGCCGTGCGGCAGGTCGTGTCCGTGTGCCCGAGGCTCACCTTCACACCGCCCCCGACCAGCGCCTTCACCTGTTCAGCCGTCGCATTTTCGGGCGCCAGCGTCACCATCAGCGCCGGCAGCTCCCGGCGCGCCTCGATCATGGCGGCGAGATCGCCATCCTCCAGCGGACGGATCAGCGCCGGATCATGCGCGCCCTTGCGCGCGATGGAAAGGTGCGGTCCTTCCAGATGCAGGCCGAGAAAGCCGGGCATCTTCATCCGCGCCGCTTCAACACCGGCGGCAATCGACGCTGCGGTCGATTCGCGCGTATCGGTGATCAGCGTCGGCAGAAGCCCGGTCGTGCCGAATTTCGCATGCGCGCTGCAGATTTTCTGCAGTCCCCCGACCCCGCAATCGCCGTCGAACATCACGCCGCCGCCGCCATTGACCTGCAGATCGATGAAGCCCGGCACGACCATCGCACCGCCCGCCTCGCGCCGTTCGCAGTCGGGAGCAAGCGCTTCCAGCGGCTCGATCCCGGCAATCCGACCGTTCTCGACGATCAGCGCCCGGTCATCCTGCCAGGCGTCTCCATCAAAGATGCGCGCGCCGACGAGTGCGAAAGAAGACATGTCTCGGTTCCGATTTTCTGGATTACATCAACGTTCCGGGATCTTCAGCTCGGCGACGAAATCATAGGCGTCGCCGCGATAGATCGAACGGGTGAATTCAATGACCCGGCCATTGGGCAGGTAGGAAACGCGCTCGATATAAAGCGCGGCCTCACCGGGCGCGACCTTGAGAAGCTTGGCCTCGCGCTCATCCACATTGCGCGCGGAAATGCGCTGCGTGGCGCGGCACGGCCGGGCAGAACGCATGTCCAGCGCATCATAGAGCGAATCCGTCACCGATGCCGGATCGGGAAGGAAGCTGCCAATGATGGATGCCCGCTCGATGGCCATGGGCACATCGTCGGCGATGCGCAGGCGCTCCAGCCGGGAGACCGTATCCCCCACCGAAAGCCCCAGCACCATCATTTCGTCAGGAGACGGCGCAACAACCACCCGCTCCAGCCACTCGGACCGGGCAGACAGTCCGCGCCGCGCCATGTCCTCGGTGAACGAGGTCAGCAGCGAGAGAGACTGTTCGACGCGCGACACCGAGGGCGCAACGAACGTGCCGGAGCCATGGCGGCGAATGAGACGCCCCTGCTTCACCAGATCATCGACGGCGCGGCGCACCGTGACACGGCTCAAGCCCGTCAGTTCGGCGATGTCGCGCTCGGTCGGCAGGGCCGCGCCCTCGCCCAGCGCTCCACCGCTGATCGCATCTTCAAGAAGGCGACGCAGGCGCACATAAAGCGGGCCGGACCCCATGGCCGCCACGCTCTCTTCGGTGAAGAGTTTCGATACGCTCATCGTCGCACCTCCCCTTCCATGGCCGGCGGGAACGCGCGCAGCGCAAGCTGCACCGCACCACCCAGCGCGTCGGCCAGTGGCTCTTTCAGGATCGCCTGATGCCGCGGCTCAAGCCGCCCGGCATAGAGCGCCCCGAGACCACCCAGGAGGCAGAGGCGTTCGCACCCCTCGAAAACGACCGTGTCGAGCGTCTCGGTGATATCGCGCACCGTGTCGCGCAGAATGCGTCTGGCCAGAGGGTCGCCCTGATCGTCGTACTCGAAAACCATCGGCGCGAAGGAACCATAATCGGCCGGTCGCGCATTCTGCTGCGCGAACTCCACCATCGCCTCCGGATTGTTCTGGAAATGCGCCATGACGGCGCGGCTGAGCGGCGTGTGTGCGCGAATGCCGTCATGGGCGAGCAGGGTCTGCTGTAACAGTGTTCGGCCAAGAACCGCACCACTGCCCTGATCGCCGATGGCGAAACCCCAGCCGCCCACATTGCGCAGCACGCCACCGGATCGCGCAACATAGGCGGAGCCGGTGCCCAGAATGGCCATGACACCGTCATTGTCGCCGAGCGCGCCCTGAAGCGCGATCAGACCGTCATGCACGAATTGTGTGTCGGCAAAGGGCAGCGCCCGGGCAAGCGCCCGCTGCCGCTCACCGACATTGATGCCCGCAAGCCCCAGATAGGCCGGAATGCCGGAGAGATCGAGCGCATCGAGCCCTGCATCGTGGAGTGCCTCACGGGCGGCCATCACGATGTTCTCGCCAATCGCGTCCGACGCGGTAAAAATATTGGCGGAGCCGCGTTTTCCGCGCCCGAGAACATTGCCATGCCGGTCGGCCAATGCGGCCCGGCAGCTCGTTCCCCCACCATCGATTGCAATGACAAATTCGCTCATGATCACTCCTCGCAATCATGATACCAAAAAGATACCTCTAGGAAACAAGAAAAAACAGAGCGCCGAAAATTTAACGCATCCATCTGTTTTTGCTTCACAAAAATCTGAGCCACTCAAAAAACCGTTCGAAGATGAAAGATTCACCTCTGGACAAATGGTATTTTTTTGGCCTTTAATTTCTCCATTGGAGGAGCAGAGGGGTCCGGGGAGCGGAGCGCACAAGGCACACAAAGAAGCGCCAGTGCGTGACCAGAAAACCGGAAATGCCGGCCGGGCTCAAGAGCCGGCTACCAAAAAGAACCTCCATAGGAACATTTCAGCAGCGCTCCGGGCGCCGTTGCGACCTGTCGTGCAGGCGCGGCTGCGATGCCCCGGGGCAAACCAGGGAGAAGACCATGATGAAATCCACCAAACTGGCGTTACTCGCCGCAACCATGCTCGGCGCGTCCGGCGTGGCGATGGCGCAGGATGCCGAGCTCACCATCGAAAGCTGGCGCAATGACGACCTGACCATCTGGCAGGAAAAGCTCATCCCGGCTTTCGAAGCCAAGAATCCCGGCATCAAGGTCAAGTTCGCGCCGAGCGCGCCGACCGAGTACAACGCGGTCCTCAATTCCAAGCTGGACGCCGGCACGGCTGGCGACCTGATCACCTGCCGTCCGTTCGACGCATCGCTCAGCCTCTACCAGAAGGGTCACCTGTCGGCGATCCAGGATCTGGAGAACATGGCGAACTTCTCCGATGTGGCGAAGGCCGCGTGGAGCACGGATGACGGCGCGGAAACCTTCTGCGTGCCGATGGCGTCCGTGATCCACGGCTTCATCTACAATGCCGACGCTTTCGAAGAGCTGGGCATCGAGCCGCCGAAGACCAATGAAGAGTTCTTCGCCGTTCTGGAGAAGATCAAGGAAGACGGCACCTACATTCCCATGGCCATGGGCGCCAAGGACCAGTGGGAAGCCGCCACGATGGGCTACACCAATATCGGCCCGAACTACTGGAAAGGCGAAGAAGGCCGTCTGGCGCTGATCAGCGGCGAGCAGAAGCTCACCGACGACCAGTGGGTCGAGCCCTTCCGCCAGCTCGCCGCATGGGCGCCCTATCTGGGCGACGGCTATGAGGCGCAGGCCTATCCCGACAGCCAGAACCTGTTCACGCTCGGCCGCGCGGCGATCTTCCCCGCCGGTTCGTGGGAAATTTCGATCTTCAACGACCAGGCCGACTTCAAGCTGGGCGCATTCGCACCGCCGGTGCAGAACGCCGGCGACGAGTGCTACATCTCCGATCACACGGATATCGGCATCGGCATGAACGCCAAGACCGAGAATGCGGAAGCCGCCCGCACCTTCCTGAACTGGGTCGGTTCGGCTGAGTTCGCCTCGCTCTACGCCAACTCGCTGCCGGGCTTCTTCTCGCTCTCCAGCGAAACGGTCGAGATGGAAGATCCGCTGGCGCAGGAATTCGTTTCCTGGCGCGAAAACTGCAAATCCACCATCCGTCCCGCGCATCAGATCATCTCGCGCGGCACGCCGAACCTCTGGAACGAGATGTGGAACGTCTCGGCCAATGTTCTGCGCGGCGCACAGTCGCCCGAGGATGGCGCGAAGCAGCTTCAGGACGGCCTGGCAGGCTGGTACGAGCCGCAGCAGTAAATCCTGATCCTTTGAACAGGAAGCCGGGTCCGCCACCTGCGCGGGCCCGGCGCCATAGAGCCTTTTCCGATCAGATGAAATCACCTGATCGGCAAGAAATGGCTCCAGATTCAATAAGTTGAGCAATTCCTTTTCATTCGCATTGGTTCATTCCGAACGGGAAATGCTCCAGAGAGACGTTCCATGGCCCAAGCCACCAAGAAGCCCATACGCTGGCATATCGCCGTGTTTCTGGCGCCCGCCGTGCTGATCTACACGGCCATCATGATCATCCCGCTGTTCAGCACACTGCAGCTGGCCATGTACAGCGACGTGGAAAACAGCCAGGTCTATGTGGGCCTGCAGAACTTCCGCGCCCTGTTCGGCGATCCGCAATGGTCGGATCAGTTCTGGAACGCGCTCAAGAACAATACCTGGTTCTTCATCGTTCACATGATCGTGCAGAACCCGATCGGCATTCTTCTGGCTGCGCTGCTTTCAAGCCCGCGCCTGCGCATGCGCTCCTTCTATCGCACGGCCATCTTCATCCCGACGATCCTTTCCTTCGTCATTGCAGGCTTTGCGTGGAAACTCATCCTGAGCCCGTTATGGGGCGTGGCCCCCAACCTGCTCGACATGGTCGGCCTGAAAAGCCTTTTCCAGCCCTGGCTCGGCAAGGAAGCCTACGCGCTGACGACGCTGGCGCTGATTTCGGTGTGGCAGTTCGTCGGCATTCCGATGATGCTGATCTATGCCGCGCTGCTCTCCATCCCGGACGAACTTCTGGAAGCCGCCGAATGCGACGGCATCACCGGCATGGCGCAGTTCTGGAAGGTCAAGCTGCCGCTGATCCTGCCCGCCATCGGCATCATCTCGATCCTCACCTTTGTCGGCAATTTCAACGCCTTTGACCTGATTTACGCCACGCAGGGCGCGCTGGCGGGACCGGATTTCTCGACCGACATTCTGGGCACGTTCATGTTCCGCACCTTCTTCGGCTTCCAGCTTCAGCTGGGTGACCCGAACCTGGGCGCGGCCATCGCCACCGCCATGTTCGTCATCATTCTCATCGGCGTGTCGATCTATCTGTTCGGCATCCAGCGGCGGCTGCGCCGCTACCAGTTCTGAGCGGGAGGACACAGACATGAGCATGGCAAGACACTCCCCCGCCCGCTCCATCGCCGCCCATGCGGTGCTGGCCACCTACACGATCATCGCACTGTTCCCGGTGTTCGTGATCGTCATCAACGCCTTCAAGTCGCGCAAGGCCATCTTCCGCACGCCGCTGGAGCTGCCCAATGCGGAAAGCTTCAGCCTGGTCGGCTTCGAAACCGTTCTGAAACAGGGCGACTTCCTGCTCTATTTCCAGAACAGCTTCATCGTCACCGTCGTGTCGCTGTTCATGGTGCTGCTGTTCGGCGCCATGGCCGCCTTCGCGCTTGCCGAATACCGCTTCAAGGGCAATTCGCTGATGGGCCTTTACCTGGCGCTCGGCATCATGATCCCGATCCGGCTCGGCACCGTGGCGATCCTGCAGATGATGGCCGCCTCCGGCCTCGTCAACACACTGACCTCGCTGATCCTCGTCTACACGGCGCAGGGCCTGCCGCTGGCCGTCTTCATCCTGTCGGAGTTCATGCGACAGGTATCCGACGACCTGAAGAACGCCGGTCGCATCGACGGGCTCAGCGAATACCGCATCTTCTTCCGCCTCGTCCTGCCGCTCGTACGGCCGGCCATGGCCACGGTCGCGGTCTTCACCATGATCCCGATCTGGAACGATCTGTGGTTCCCGCTGATCCTCGCCCCTGCCGAGGAAACGAAAACCATCACACTTGGCGCACAGGTCTTCATCGGCCAGTTCGTCACCAACTGGAACGCGGTTCTGGCGGCCCTGTCGCTCGCCATCCTGCCGGTGCTGATCCTCTATCTGATCTTCTCGCGCCAGCTCATCCGCGGCATCACCTCGGGAGCAGTGAAATGAGTGCGCAGGAGACGCCCGTGCGGGTGCTGGTCGCAGGCCTCGGCAATATGGGAATGAGCCACGCGCTCGCCTATCACGCCAATCCCGGTTTCGAGATCGTCGGCCTTGTCAGCCGCTCGAAGCCGGACCTGCCGGATGCGCTGAAAGCCTATCCGCACTTCACCGGCTATGAGGAAGCGCTGGCCGAAACCCGGCCGGATCTCGCCTCCGTCAACACCTATTCCGACAGCCATGCGGCCTACGCCATCGCAGCGATGGAAGCCGGCGCGCATGTGTTCGTGGAAAAGCCACTGGCCACCAATGTCGCAGATGCAAGGCGCGTGGTGGAAACGGCAAAGGCCCATGGCCGCAAGCTGGTCGTCGGCTACATCCTGCGTCACCACCCCTCCTGGGTGCGGCTGATCGAGGAAGCGCGCGGGCTCGGCGGGCCTTACGTGTTCCGGCTGAACCTGAACCAGCAGTCCTCCGGTCCGAGCTGGCACACGCACAGGCAGCTGATGGAGACCACGCCGCCCATCGTCGATTGCGGCGTGCACTATGTGGACGTGATGTGCCAGATCACCGACGCCAAACCGGTGAAAGTGCGCGGCATGGGGGTCCGGCTTTCAGACGAAATCGCCCCGGACATGTACAATTACGGACATTTCCAGGTGATGTTCGAAGACGGTTCGGTCGGCTGGTATGAGGCCGGCTGGGGGCCGATGATGTCGGAAACCGCCTTCTTCGTGAAGGACATCGTGTCGCCGAATGGCTGCGTCTCCATCGTCATGGACGAGGGCGCGAAATCGGACGACATCGACGCCCACACGAAAACCTCACGCATCCGCATCCACAGGGCCGAAACCAATGCCCAGGGCCGCTTTGCCAATGAGGACACGCTCCTCTCCATGGAAGGCGAGCCGGGTCATCAGGAGCTGTGCGACCGCGAACAGGCCTTCGTTCTCAAAGCCATCCGCGAAGACATCGATCTCTCGCGGCACATGAACGATGCCGTGCAATCTCTCAACATCTGCCTCGCCGCCGACGAAAGCGTGCGAAGCGGCAAAGAAGTAGAACTGTAGGACGAAACCGTGGGCTCACTCGCACTCAAGAACATCACCAAGTCGTTCGGCCAGGTAGACGTCATCAAGGGCGTGGACCTGGAGGTTCAGGACGGCGAACTCGTCATCTTCGTCGGCCCGTCGGGCTGCGGAAAATCCACCCTTCTGCGCATCATCGCCGGGCTGGAAGACGCCAGCGGCGGCCATGTCGAAATCGACGGTGCCGAAGTCAACACAACGCCGCCCTCCAAGCGCGGCATCGCCATGGTGTTCCAGACCTACGCGCTCTATCCGCACCTCACCGTGCGCGACAATATGAGCCTCGGCCTGAAACAGGCGAAGCACCCGGCCGCGCATATTGCCGAGCGTGTCGATTTCGCTTCGAAAATGCTGTCGCTCGAACCCTATCTCGACCGCAGGCCCGCAGAGCTTTCGGGCGGCCAGCGCCAGCGCGTCGCCATTGGTCGCGCCGTGGTGCGCAAGCCCAAGCTCTTCCTGTTCGATGAACCGCTTTCAAACCTCGATGCGGCGCTGCGCGTCAACACGCGTCTGGAGATTGCGCGTCTCCACCGCGAGCTGGGCGCAACCATGGTCTACGTCACCCATGACCAGACCGAAGCCATGACGCTGGCCGACCGTATCGTCGTTCTGAATGCGGGCAGGATCGAGCAGGTCGGCACGCCGATGGAACTCTACAACGATCCGGCCAATCTGTTTGTCGCCGGCTTCATCGGGTCGCCGCAGATGAACTTCATCGAGGCTGCACGGCTTGGCCGCGACGATGCGAAAACCATCGGCATTCGCCCCGAGCATATCTCCATCGTTGCCGAAGGCGGCGATATCGAAGGCCGTGTCTCTCACATCGAGCATCTGGGTGCAGACACCAATGTCTATCTGGACTGCGGCGAATCCGGCCTCGTCTGCGCGCGCCTGTTCGGCGAGCAGAACTTCGAGATCGACAGCACGCAGCAGGCAAAGTTCGACGAGAACCGCGTCTTCCGCTTCGACGACGAGGGCAAGGCCATCCGCCGGAACGGCTGAACAGGCTCCAACTCAGATATATGGGGGACGCGGGCGTGGTTCATGTCTGCGCCCCCGCGCCCCTGCCCGCCTGCGCCAAAACGCGCCGCAACCATCGCTTAGTCTATCCTTAACCCGTCCACCGGAAGCTGTTATCGTGCGTTTGATACGGACAGGAGGTTGGATTGGCCATGGATAGCGGATTTGTCCCGGTCTCCCGACGCGTCACCATTCAGGACGGCGTCTACCAGCAGCTTCGTCATGCGCTCATGGTCGGTCGTTTCGATCCCGGCCAGACACTCACAATTGCATCGCTCGCGGAGACTTTCGGCACCAGCCACATGCCGGTGCGCGAAGCCCTGCGCCGGCTTGCTGCCGAGAACGCGCTCGAAATCGCCTCAAACGGCTCCGCCCGCATCCCCGCCATCAGCATCGCAAGGCTGGATGATCTGTGCCGCGCCCGTGTCGCAGTGGAAGGACTTGCCGCAGAACTCGCCTCCACCCAGGCAACGGACGAGGCCATCGGCACGCTCGAGCGCCTCACCACCGCACATGACGCCTCAAGCGGTGAGGAGAGCATCTACGAGATGCTCGTGAAAAACCGTGATTTCCATTTCACGCTTTATCGCTGTTCCGGTTCGGACGTGCTGCTGCAAATCGCGGAAACCTTATGGCTGCGCTTCGGCCCTTACATGCGCCTGCTCTCACGCCACCTGGAGCAAATTCTGCGCTCGCCGGAAGGCAAGAACTTCACCCGCCATCATCACGACGCCATCGCCGCCCTGCGCAGACAGGACGGCACCGGACTGCGCCAAGCCATCAATGCCGACATCGGCGCAACACAGTCGCTGCTGCGTCCGCTCTGCAAGTGAGGCGCGATCCCCTTGGTGCCCCGCGCCCTCGTGGTTCGACAGGCTCACCATGAGGGCTACTGGAGATCGGGCGCAAGGCATCGAAAAGCCAGGCCTCACACGTTCAGAAAGCGGCAGTCGGCGCTTGTGCCGGTCTCGGCACCTCAACAGCCCTCATGGTGAGCCTGTCGAACCACGAGGGCGCTCGGCGCAACCGGCTGATACTCCCGGCTACTCCGTGGCAGGCGGTTTGTTCCAGTGAATGTGCTCCAGCGCCTGAATGCGGCTGCGCGCGGCGTCCCAGTCCCGGTGCGTCACGCGGTCGACAATGGCTTCCGCCAGCGCCATCAGCACGACCCCGGAATCCCAGGTGCGGCCGGAATCGATGGCGCAGGGCAGAACCACCCGCGCGTAATGCGAGATCGGCGAAAGCCAGGTGTCGGTGATGAGCACAATACGCGCCTTGCGCTCGCAAAGAAGCTCACTCAGATGCACGAGGTCGCGCTGGTAGCGACGAATGTCGAACAGCACCACCACGTCCCCTGCCCTCACATCCAGCAACTGATCGTCCCAGGTAGAGGTCTGGTCCTGAAAGCGGCGCACATTGGGCCGCACGATGCGCAGATGCGCCGCCATGTAGCGCGCAATGGCATCGCTGAAGCGCCCGCCAAGCATGTAGCAGGCCGATTTGTGATCTGAAAGCAACGCGCAGGCAGCCTCGAACTCGCTTTCGGGAATGGCGTCGAGCGTCGCCTGAATGTTGGCGGTCGCCCGTGCGAAGTAAGACCCGAGCGCTGAGCCATCCGCGCTGCGCGCCGGCGAGGTGTCACCCTTTTCCAGCGGCGAGAGAAGCTCCGCCTGGATTTCCGTGCGCAGCAGGCGCTGAAACTCCGGATACCCGGAGAAACCCAGCCGCGAGACGAAGCGCAGCACGGTCGGCGCGCTGGTTCCGGCAAGAGCGGCGAACTCGGCAACCGTCGACAGGCCGCTGCTCGGATAGTTGGCGAGAAACGCATGCGCCACCTTGCGCTCTGCGCCCGTCATCTGGCCGAGCGCTGCGTGAACCTGTTCTTTCATTCCCAAACGCGTTTCTCCAAAGAGCGCTGCCCCATTCCGTAACAAAAATTACACGATTGACAAATGAGCGGCAATGCTAATCAATATTACAGAGCCGTTTCAGGGGATCGTTCCACTCAAAAAACAACAAGGGAACGGACGGCTTGTGTGGAGGTTTGATGGTCAGGGCATTGCTTGCTCCATCCGAAGGACAGCCATTCGAGATTGAGCGCGCCGACGGGCAGTCGCCGGTCATTCTCGTGTGCGAGCACGCTTCGCGCGCCATCCCGCGCGCGCTTTCAACGCTTGGCGTAAAGCCGGAAACGCTGACAAGCCACGCGGCCTGGGACATCGGTGCGCTGGCAACCGCGCGCAGGCTCTCGGCCCTGCTCGACGCGCCACTGATCCATCAGCGTTTTTCGCGCCTCGTCTATGACTGCAATCGCCCGCCGGAGGCGATGGACGCCATCCCGGAAATGAGCGAAGTCCACGCCATTCCAGGCAACCGCAACCTTTCCGACGATGCCCGCCGCGAGCGCGTCGCGGCAATCTACGAACCGTTTCGCGATGCGCTGGCGGAGCTGATCGCCAGCCGCACCGGCCCGGGGAAACTGCCGGTCATCGTCACGATCCACTCCTTCACGCGCGTCTATTTCGGCATCGCCCGCCACCGCGCCGTCGGCATTCTGCATGACCGCGACCGTCGGCTGGCCGACGCCATGCTTCAGCACGCGGAGGAGGAAGGCGTCGCCAATGCGATGCGCAACTATCCTTACGGGCCGGATGATGGCGTCACGCACACGCTGCGCCTCCACGCCATCCAGCACGGCCTCCTGAATGTCATGATCGAATATTGCAGCGACCTGATTGCCGACGAGGCGGGGCAACAGGAATGGGCGGAGCGCACTGCGCGGCTGCTCGAAACAGCGCTGGAGCGCTTTCACATCGACATACACGCAGCCGGCCCCAGGCAAAACTGACAACAACAGGGCTGGCGGCGAAACCAGAACGGGGAACGAGGGAGAGAGGAATGGGAGACAGGAGCCGATGCCAAACGCCATAAGGCGCTATGTGCGCCTGATCGACCGGACGAACCATTATGTCGGTCTGGTGGTCATGTACATGATCTTCCTGATGATCGGCATCCTGCTGTACTCGTCGATCATGAAGACCGTGTCCATTCCGCCGCTGTGGACGCTGGAAATGGCGCAGTTCGCCATGGTCGCCTACTACATGGTCGGCGGCGGATGGGCGCTGCAGAACGATTCCCACGTGCGGATGGACCTGATCTATGCGCGGTGGTCACCGCGCACCAAGGCCATCGTCGATTCCATCACCATCCTGTTCCTGATCTTCTACCTGTCGCTGCTCCTTTACGGCGGCTTTTCCTCCACGTCCTACGCGCTGAAATACGGCGAAACCAGCTACTCGTCCTGGTCGCCCTACATGGCGCCCATCAAGATCATCATGTGCATCGGCATCGCGCTGACGCTGCTTCAGGCGGTGGCCCAGCTCTTCAAGGATCTGGCGCGGGTGCGCGGGGAGGAACTCACTTGAGCTACGAACTCACCGCCATCCTCATGTTCACGGGCATGATGGGCCTGCTTCTGACCGGCCAGCGCGTGTTTGGGGCCATCGGCTTCATCGCCGTGGTGTTCGCGCTTCTTCTGTGGGGCACGGGCGGCTCCGAGATCGCCTTCTCGGCCGCCATGAAGCTGATGAAATGGTACGCGCTTTTGACGCTGCCGCTGTTCATCTACATGGGCTACATGCTGTCGGAATCGGGCATCGCCGACGATCTCTACAAGATGTTCCATGTCTGGTTCGGGCCGGTGCGCGGCGGGCTTGCCATCGGCACCATCGCCCTGATGGTCGTGATCTCGGCCATGAACGGCCTGTCGGTCGCCGGCATGGCCATCGGCGCGACCATCGCGCTGCCCGAGCTGCTCCGGCGCGGCTATGACAAGATCATGGTGACCGGCGTCATCCAGGCGGGCTCGTCATTGGGCATTCTCGTGCCGCCCAGCGTGGTGCTCGTGCTCTACGCGATGATCGCGCGCCAGCCGGTCGGCCAGCTCTGGCTTGCCGGCGTGTTTCCGGGTCTCCTGATGGCCGGCCTGTTCATTCTCTACATCGCCGTGCGCTGCTGGCTGCAGCCCAATCTCGGCCCCGTCCTTCCGGCGGAAGAGCGGCGCATTCCGATGTCGGAAAAGATCAAGCTCCTGTCGGCCGGCATCCTGCCCTTCATGATCTTCTTCCTGATGACCGGGCTCTTCGTCATGGGCATCACCAGCCTCGTGGAAAGCTCCGCCATCGGCGCGGTTTCGGCAACGGCGGCTGCCGCCATTCGTGGCCGGCTGACGCTGAAAGTGGTTCACGACACGGTGCGCAAGACGCTCGCCGTCTCGTGCATGTTCATGTGGATCATCCTGGCCGCACTCTGCTTCGGCGCGGTGTTCGACGGGCTTGGCGCGGTCAAGGCCATCGAAGGCTTCTTCCTCGACCAGCTAGGCCTGTCGCCCTGGGAGGTGCTGATCCTGATGCAGCTCTCCTATCTCATCATGGGCATGTTCCTCGACGACACGGCCATGCTGGTCATCGTCGCGCCGCTCTACGTGCCGCTGGTCAAGCTGCTCGGCTTCGACCTCATCTGGTACGGCGTGCTCTACACGATCACCTGCCAGATCGCCTACATGACCCCGCCCTTCGGCTACAATCTGTTCCTGATGCGCGCCATGGCGCCGCCGGAAATCAAACTCGGAGACATCTACCGATCCATTGTGCCCTTCGTGGCGGTGATGGTGTTCGCGCTCATCATCGTCATGGTCTTCCCGCAGATCGCGCTGTGGCTTCCCCAGCACGTCTACCTTCGCTGACACGCCAAAAACCCAAGGAGGTCACGACCAGAAAAGCCTGCGCCAATGCCCGGCATCAACGACCGGGACAACAACCAGAGGAGTGAACAGAGATGCAAAACAGACGCGACTTTCTGAAGAAAGCGGGCATGGCATCGGCGGCGGCCGCTGGCACCACGGCCCTGGCAACGCCTTATGTTCGCGCGCAGAGCCCGATCCGCTGGCGGCTGCAGACCTATGCCGGACCGGCGCTCGCAGAGCATGTCGTCAAACCCGCCATCGACGCTTTCAACAAGGCAGCCAATGGCGAGATGGTGATCGAGCTCTACCACGCCGACCAGCTGGTTCCGACGGGCGAGCTTTTCCGCGCCATGCAGAACGGCACGATCGATGCCGTGCAGTCGGATGACGATTCCATGGCCGCGCCGGTCGATGTGTCGGTGTTCGGCGGCTACTTCCCCTTCGCCACGCGCTATTCGCTGGACGTGCAGGCGCTGTTCTACAAGCATGGCCTGGCCGAGATCTGGGAAGAGGCCTATGGCGAGGTGGAAGGCGTGACCTGGCTTTCCGCCGGCTCCTGGGATCCGTGCCACTTCAACACCAAGGAACCGATCAAGAGCCTGGAAGACCTGAAGGGCAAACGTGTCTTCACCTTCCCAACAGCCGGCAAGTTCCTCTCCCGATTCGGCGTCGTGCCCGTCACCCTGCCCTGGGAAGACGTGGAAGTGGCGGTGCAGACGGGCGAGCTCGACGGCATCGCCTGGTCAGGCATCACCGAGGACTACACGGTGGGCTGGGCCGACGTCACGCCCTACCTGCTCACCAACAATATCTGCGGCGCGTGGGTTGGCTCCTTCTTCGCCAATTCCGACCGCTGGAACGAAGTGCCGGACCATCTCAAGCAACTCTTCCGGCTCGCCATGGACTCGTCGCACTATTACCGCCTGCACTGGTACTGGGCGGGCGAAGCAGATCTGCGCGTCAATGGCGGCAAGATGGAGCTCACCACCATCCCCGATGCCGAATGGGCGACGGTGGAAGCCGAGGCCGAAAACTTCTGGGACGAGATCGCTGCCGAAGGCGGTCGCAAAGAGCGCGTGGTCGAGATCCTGCGCAACTACCGTTCCCTCATGCAGAAGGCCGGTCCGCCCTATCGCTACGGCTGAGCGCAACGCGACTTCATGGCCCCGGGGCGTTCGCGCCGGGGCCATATCCCAAAGCATCGGACAAAACCGCGAAAGCGGTTTTCCTTTGTCCCGGTGCTCAATCCGCAAGTCAGATCACCGTTTGAGCGTCCGGATGACGCGCGGCGATCAGGAACCACCGACAGGACGAATTGAATGGCGGGCAAACTGACACTGGAAAGCCTCAGAGCAGCAGCGGAGGCCGGCGAGATCGACACCGTGCTCGTGGCGCTGGTCGACATGCAGGGGCGTCTGATGGGCAAACGCTTCCATGTGGAATATTTTTTGGAAAGCGCCTTTGAGGAAACCCATAGCTGCAACTATCTGCTCGCCACCGACATGGAGATGTTCACCGTCGAGGGCTACCACGCGACGAGCTGGTCGGCGGGCTATGGCGACTACACGATGAAGCCGGACCTCTCGACCATGCGCCGCATTCCCTGGCTGGAAGGCACGGCGCTGGTTCTGTGCGACGTGCTCGACCACCACACCCATGAGGACGTGCCGCACTCGCCCCGCGCTATCCTGAAAAAACAGGTCGCGCGGCTGGAAGCCATGGGCATGAAGGCGATGATGGCCTCGGAACTGGAGTTCCACCTGTTCCGCGACACGTTTGAGGAAGCCGCCGCCAAGGGCTATCGCGGGCTGGAGCGCATCAGCACCTACAACGAGGATTACCACATCTTCCAGACCACCAAGGAGGAGGATGTGATGCGGGCGATCCGCAACGGTCTCCATGGCGCGGATGTGCCGGTGGAGAACTCCAAGGGCGAGGCCGATGCCGGACAGGAAGAAATCAATGTCCGCTACACCGACGCGCTGACCATGGCCGACCGCCATTCAATCGTGAAGAATGGCTGCAAGGAAATCGCCTGGAAGGCCGGGCGCGCCGTCAGCTTCATGGCCAAGTGGGACGACAGCGCCGCCGGCAATTCCTCCCATGTCCACCAATCGCTGTGGACGCTCGACGGCAAGCCGCTTTTCTTCGATCCGGCGGGCGAACACGGCATGTCCCCGCTCATGCGGCACTACATGGCCGGTCTTCTCGCCCATGCCGGCGAGATCACCTGTTTCCTCGCGCCCTGTATCAATTCCTACAAGCGCTTTGCAGCCGGCACCTTCGCCCCCACCAAGGCGATCTGGTCGTTCGACAACCGCACGGCGGGCTACCGCGTCTGCGGTTCGGATACCAAGGCGGTGCGCGTGGAATGCCGGGTCGGCGGCGCCGACCTGAACCCCTATCTGGCCTTCGCCGCGCTGATTGCGGCGGGCATTCACGGCATCGAGAACAGGACCGAGCTGGAGCCGGCCTTCGTTGGCGATGCCTATGAAGGCCAGGGCGTGCGCGAAATACCGAAAACCCTGCGCGACGCCACCACCGCACTGGACGGTTCGGCCATGCTGCGTGAAGCCTTTGGCGACGCGGTGGTGGATCATTACGTCCACGCAGCCCGGTGGGAACAATCCGAGTATGATCGTCGCGTGACCGACTGGGAGGTCAGGCGCGGTTTTGAGAGAGCATGACATGACCAAGACACTGCAATGCATTTCCCCCATCGACGGCTCGGTCTATGCCGAGCGCGCCGTGATGGACCCCGACATGGCTTCTGCCCTTCTGGCGCGCGCGCGCCAGGCGCAAAAGACCTGGGCCGCGCGTCCGCTTGATGAGCGCATCGCGATGGTGAACGCCGGCGTCGCCCGCCTCAACGAGATGAAAGACGAGGTGGTGCCGGAGCTTGCCCACATGATGGGCCGCCCGGTGCGCTATGGCGGCGAGTTCGGCGGGATGAACGAGCGCTCCTCCTATATGGCCGGGGTCGCCGCACAGGGCCTCGCCCCCATCGTGCTGGAGGATTCGGAGAATTTCGACCGCCGCATCGAACGCGTACCCCACGGGCTCGTCGGCGTCATCGCGCCGTGGAACTATCCCTACATGACGGCCATGAACACCATCGTTCCCGCCCTCATCGCGGGCAATGCCGTCGCCGTCAAACACGCCACGCAGACGCTGCTGGTGGGCGAGCGCATCGTGCGCGCCTTCCATGAGGCGGGCATTCCCGAAGAGCTGTTCGTCAACCTCTTCCTCGACCATGCCGGAACGGAAAAACTGATCGGCGAACGCTCTTTCGACTTTATCAACTTCACAGGCTCCGTCGGCGGCGGGCGCGCCATCGAGCGGGCGGCTGCCGGCACCTTCACCGGGCTCGGGCTCGAACTCGGCGGCAAGGATCCCGCCTATGTGATGGACGATGCGGATATCGACTGGGCAGTCGATGGCCTGATGGACGGCGCGATGTTCAATGCCGGCCAGTGCTGCTGCGGCATTGAGCGCATCTATGTGGCCGAGCGGCATTTCGACAGTTTCGTCGAGAAATCCGCCGAATGGGTCGGCAAGCTGAAGCTCGGCAACCCCTTCGATGCAGAAACCACCATCGGTCCCATGGCCAACCGCCGGTTTGCAGCCGAAGTGCGCAGCCAGACCGAAGATGCGCTGGCGCAGGGCGCGAAAGCGCTGGTCGATCCGAAAAACTTTCCCGAGGATGATGGCGGCACCTATCTCATGCCGCAGATCCTTGTGGACGTGAACCACCAGATGCGGGTGATGCGCGAGGAGAGTTTTGGCCCGGTCGTCGGCATCATGCCGGTGAAGAACGACGCCGAAGCGCTCGACCTCATGAACGATTGCGAATTCGGCCTCACCGCCTCGCTCTGGACCGCCGATCCGGACCGTGCGGCGTCACTCGGAGCCGAAATCGACACGGGCACCGTGTTCATGAACCGCGCCGATTATCTCGATCCCGCCCTGTGCTGGACCGGCTGCAAGAACACCGGGCGCGGCGGCGCGCTGTCGGAAATCGGCTACCACAATCTGACCCGTCCGAAATCCTACCATCTGAGAAAGAAACAGGCATGAAGCTCGAAGGAAACTGGTCCTATCCCACCTCCGTGCGGTTCGGCGCGGGCCGCATCCGGGAACTGGCCGAGGCCTGCAAAGCGGCCGGCATCACAAGGCCGCTGCTCGTCACCGACCGGGGCCTCGCCGGCATGGAGATCACAAAGAATGCCCTCGGCATTCTGGAAGAAGCGGGCCTTGGCCGCGCGCTCTTCTCCGAGGTCGACCCCAATCCCAATGAGAAGAACCTCGAAGCCGGCATCAGGGCGTTCGTGGATGGCGGGCATGATGGGGTCGTCGCCTTTGGCGGCGGCTCGGGCCTTGATCTGGGCAAGCTGATCGCCTTCATGGCCGGTCAGACGCGGCCCGTGTGGGATTTCGAGGATATTGGCGACTGGTGGACCCGCGCCGACGCCTCGAAGATCGCCCCCAATGTGGCCGTGCCCACCACGGCAGGCACCGGCTCGGAAATGGGCCGTGCGGGCGTTCTCACCAATTCGCAGACCCATGTGAAGAAGATCATCTTCCATCCGAAAATTCTGCCCTCGGTGGTGATCTGCGATCCCGAACTGACCGTCGGCATGCCGAAGGCGATCACCGCGGGCACCGGCATGGACGCCTTTGCCCACTGTCTGGAAGCCTATTCCTCACCCTTCTATCACCCGATGAGCCAGGGCATTGCGCTGGAGGGGCTTCGGCTCGTGAAGGAAAACCTGCCGCGCGTCTATGAAAATGGCGGTGATCTGGAAGCGCGCGCGCACATGATGAGCGCTGCCGCCATGGGCGCGGTCGCCTTCCAGAAGGGGCTCGGCGCGATCCACGCGCTGTCGCATCCGGTCGGCGCGATCTACAACACCCATCACGGCACCACCAATGCCGTTGTCATGCCGGCGGTTCTGAAGCTCAACCGGCCCGAGATCGAGGAGCGCATCGCCGCCGCTGCCGCCTATCTGGGCATTGCGGGCGGGTTCGACGGTTTCTTCGATTTCGTGATGCAGCTTCGGGCCGATCTCGGCATTCCCGATCGGCTGGGCGACATGGGCGTCGGCACGGACCGCATCGACGAGATGGTGGCGATGGCGCTGGAAGACCCAAGCGCCGGCGGCAACCCGGTCAAGATGACCGCCGCCAACACGAAAGCGCTGTTCGAAGCCTGCATCTGAGGTTCGGCGCACGCGCCCCTCATTCGCCTGCCGGCACCTTCTCCCCGTGAACGGGGAGAAGGACAGCGCGGCAATGAAGCCGGAACCATTTCACCGCTGCAGTGAAGGGCGCTAACACCAAAACTTCCCCCTTCTCCCCGCGCGCGGGGAGAAGGTGCCGGCAGGCGGATGAGGGGCCTGCACCAACGTTACAAGACAGCGCCCTCCATCCCGCCCTCGCCCTTCGCCTTTCGGCAAGCTCAAGAAGCTCAGGATGAGGGCTGTGGTGGCGCAAGAGATCAGTAGATCAGTGCTGAAGCGCGATGTTTTCCTGACACGCTCCCAAACAAGAGAGCGAGGCCGCCCGCCGTCATCCGCGTCTGCCAGGAACCTCTCCTACCTTGCCTACCTTACCCTACCTCTCCTTGCCTTTCCCTCATCCTGAGCTTGTCGAAGGGCGAGGGAAAGGGCACGCACCATCATCTCCGCCGCCACCCGCCTAAAGCTTCAGCAACATGGTGACAATCCCCGCCTCGCCGCTGTCCTTCACCACGAAACCGAAATCGCGGCACATTTTGAGCATCTTGATGTTGTCGCTCAGGACAATGCCCTCGATGGCCCCGATGCCCTCTTCCTTGCCGTAGTCGATGAGCTGCTTCAAAAGCGCGAAGCCAAGCCCGTGGCCCTGAAGATCGGTGCGCACGAGCAGCCCGTATTCGGCGATCTCCTTGTCCGGATCAGAGGAAAGACGGCCAATGCCCGCCATCTCGCCATCCTCCTCGCGCAGCGCGATGAAGGCCATGTCGCGCTCGTAATCGAGCTGGCTCAGCCGCTCCAGCATCTCGTCCGGGAAATGCTTGCGCGGGGCAAGGAAACGGAACCTGATGTCTTCGGGCGAAACGCGTGCGAGAAAATCAGGGAAAAGCGCCACATCCGCCGGCTTGATGGGGCGTAAATGATAGTGATGCCCCTCCAGGTTCACATCCTTTTCCCACCCGTCCGGATAGGGCCGGATGGCAAGGTCGGGGTTCGGTCCCCTGCGGTTGATCTCCGCCGGCTCGATCTCGATACGCGCATCGAGCGCCACCACGCCGTCGGCATCGGCCAGCAGCGGGTTGATGTCCATACCCTTGATGCAGGGGAAGTCGACGATCATCTGCGACACCGCATTGAGCGCGCCGGCAATCGCCTCGCGGTCTGCGGGGGCGCGGTCGCGGTAGCCGGCGAGCAGCTTGCCGATGCGCGTCGAGGCCATCAGATCGCCGGCAAGCACATCGTCGAGCGGCGGCAGCGCGATTGCCGTGTCCTCCATCACCTCGACAGCCGTGCCGCCCGCGCCGAACAGCACGACCGGCCCGAAAATCGGGTCCTGGCTGACGCCGAGGATCAGCTCGTGGGCATGCTTGCGCTCCACCATGGGCTGAACGACGAACCCTTCGAGTTCCTCGCGCGTGCCGGCATCCTCCAGCCGCTTGATGATGTTTTCGGCAGCCTTTTCCGCAGCCTCTCGCGTTTTCAGGCCAAGCACCACGCCGCCGACATCGGATTTGTGCGTGATGGTCCTGGAGAGAAGCTTGACGACCACCTTCTCGAATTTCTCGAAAAGCCGCGCGGCCGCCTCGCCCACATCCTGCGGCGTCTCCACGATCAGCGTCTCCGGCACGCGAATGCCGTAGGCAGCAATCGCCGCCTTGGCCTCCGGTTCCGTCAGCATGCGCCGGCCTTCGGCAGCCACTTTTTCGAGAATGGCGCGCAGGCCCTCACGGTCGCCCTGCACATCCTCGCTGCGGCTCGAAGGCACACGGGTCAGCGCCTTTTGCGCGCGCGACCACTCGCCGAGATAAGACAGCGCCGCGGTGGCGCTGGACGGTGTGCTGAAATTGGCGATGCCGGATTCCTGCAGGATGCGCCGTCCCTCGCGTGCGGTCTCCTCGCCCAGCCAGCAGGTGATCAGCGGCTTGCCGTTGATCTTGCCCCGGTCGGCAAGGGCCGCAACCGCGCGGGCGGCATCGGAGGGCGAGGCAAGCCCCGTCGGGCAATTGAAGACGAGAACGGCGTCCGTGTCTGCATCGTCGGCGACCGCCAGAACCGCCTCGCTGTAACGCTCCGGCGGTGCATCACCGATAATGTCGGCGGGGTTCGAATGCGACCAGTTGGGCGGCAGCGCCCGGTCCATGCGGGCAATCGTTTCGGGCGAGAACTCGGCCATGGTGCCGCCCAGATCGTTGACCCGGTCGACCGCCAGAACACCCGCGCCACCGCCATTGCTGACAATGCCCACCTGCGCCCGCTGCAACGGGCGAAAGCGCGCCAGCACCTCGGCGGCGTCAAACAGTTCGCCCAGATCCAGAACCCGCAGAATGCCGGCGCGGCGCAGCGCCGCTTCGACCACGCGGTCCGCGCCTGAAAGCGCGCCGGTGTGGGTTGCCGCCGCCTGCGCCGCCTGCGCATGGCGACCCGCCTTGATGGCGATCACCGGCTTCAGCCTTGCGGCCGCGCGCGCAGCCGTCATGAATTTGCGCGGGCTGGGGATCGTCTCGAGATACATGAGAATGCCGCGCGTGCGGCCGTCGCCCGCAAGCATTTCCAGATAGTCGCCCACATCCACGTCGGCCATGTCGCCCAGCGACACGATGTGCGAGAAGCCCACGCCCTCCGCCGCCGCCCAGTCGACCAGCGATGTGGCGATCGCGCCCGACTGCGACAGGAGCGCCAGCCCACCGGGCTTTGCCTGCATATGCGCGAAACTGGCGTTGAAATTCATCGGCGGCACCATCAGCCCCACCGTGTTCGGCCCGATGATGCGGAAGAGATAGGGCCGCGCCGCGTCGAGCATGGCCTGCCGCAGACCGTTCTCGCGCGTCAGCCCGGCGGTGATGACAACCGCCGCGCGCGTTCCCTTCTCGCCAAGCTCGGTGATGATGCCGGGCACGGTTTCCGGCGGCGTGACGATGACGGCGATGTCGGGCACGCCGGGAATGTCTGCCGCGCTCCTGTAACAGGGACGGCCGTCGATCTCGCTGTATTTCGGATTGACCGCCCAGACCTCGCCGGCAAACCCGCCATCCTTCAGGTTCTGCATCACGATGTGGCCGACAGCGCCGGGCCTGCCCGATGCGCCGATCACGGCCACGGAGCGCGGGCGGGCGGCGAATTCGAGATTGCGGATCGTCATGGGCGATGACTCCGGGTTTTTCAGTGCGGAAATTTGCAGGGTCACTATAGCGGCATCCGGCAACGGAAATGCAACCCGCCACGGGCGGTTCCCCTCAGCCTATTTCGGTCAAATGCCCTAACGCACAAGCCGTGGTGCGGCGGCCACGAGCGCCCGGCCCGCCTGCGACTGCGGATCTGCGATAATCTGCGGTGTCGCTCCCGTTTCGACAATGCGGCCTGCCTCCATGATCGCCACCCGATGCGCGATGAGACGCACCACCGCCAGATCATGCGCGATGAAGAGGTAGGAGAGACCGTCGCTTTTCTGCAAATCAGCGATGAGTTCGAGAATATGGCCGCGCACCGACTGGTCGAGCGCGGAGACAGGCTCGTCGAACACGATCAGCGAGGGGCGTGCAGCCAGCGCACGGGCGATGGCGACCCGCTGGCGCTCGCCGCCCGACACTTCGTGAACGCCGCGCGCGGCATAGCCTGCGGGAAGCCCGACCCGCTCCAGCAGCGCGCCCACCCGCACCGGGCGCGCCGCACGATCCGCAAGGCCATGGATGCGCAACGGGTCCGCCAGCACACCGCCAATGGTCGCGCGCGGGTTGAAGGCCGCAAGCGGATCCTGAAACACCATCTGGATCGCGCGGCGGCGCGTGCGAAGCGCCCGCCCGCGAAGCTCAAGCCAGTTCTCGCCGAGAAGCCGCACCGCTCCCGCATCGGCCGGCAAAAGCCTGAGCAGCACCCGCGCGAGCGTCGACTTGCCGCTGCCCGACGCGCCCACCAGCCCCAGCGTCTCGCCCGGAGCAAGCGTCAGGCTCACATCATCAAGTGCGGTCACCCTGCGCCCCCGGCTGGTGAAGGTCTTGCAGAGGTTCTGCGCAACGAGAAGCGGCTCAGACATCGGCCACCCCGTCGATCAGGCGCGGTGTAGAAAAGTCGATCTGTGCGGCAAGAAGGCGCTTCGTACAGGCGTGCGCCGGCTTGGCGAGAACCGCCTGCGCCGCTCCCTTTTCCACCAGCTGCGCCCGTTGAAACACGGCTATGTCGTCGGCAAAGCCGGAGGCGAGCGCAATGTCATGCGTGATGAAAACCAGCGTCATGCCCGCCTCGCGCACCAATTCGTCGAGCAGCGCCACGATCTCGGCCTGCACCACCATGTCGAGCGCGCTTGTGGGCTCGTCGGCGATCAGCAGCCCCGGCCGCGCCGCAATGGCGGCGGCAATGGCGATGCGCTGGCGCTGCCCGCCGGAAAACTGATGCGGATAGGCACGAAGCGCAGCCTGCGGATCTGGAATGCGCACCCGCTCAAGCAGGGCCAGCGCATGCGACCGCGCCGCGCGCCAGTCGAGCCCCAGATGACGCACCGCGCCTTCCGCCACCTGTTCGCCAATGGTCAGAACGGGGTTGAGGCTGCCGCCGGGATCCTGAAACACCATGCCGATATCGCGACCCGCAACCGGCGCTTTCGCAAGGCCGGGCCAGCCAACACTCCCCTTAATCCGCGCCTGCGGCGGCAGCAGCCCGGCGAGCGCCAGCGCCAGCGTGCTCTTGCCCGATCCGCTCTCGCCGATCACCGCCAGCCGGCGGCCTTTCGCAATGTCGAGATCGACGTCACGAAGCGCGAAGCTTCGCGCATCATCACGCAAGTAGGAAACGGAGAGGCCCCGGATTTCGGCCAGTGGCGCGCTCATCCGCGCGCCTCACGGCCCGCCATCGCATCCGCCAGCCCCTCGCCCAGAAGATAGACGCCGAGCACGGTGGCCACGAGGCCCAGCCCCGGAACGATGGAAAGATGCGGCGCGGTGCGCAGCACATTGCGCCCTTCGGCGATCATCGAGCCCCAGGTCACCACATTGGGATCGCCAAGCCCGAGAAACGAAAGCGCGGCCTCCACCAGAACCGCCGTGGCGACAATCACCGCCGTGAGCGCCAGAACCGGCGGCAGCGCATTGGGCAGGACTTCGCGCAGAGCAATCTCGGCCGGGTGCATGCCGATCACCCGCGCCGCCGCCACATAGTCGCGCTCGCGGATCGACAGGACTTCCGCCCGCACCAGCCGCGCCGGCCCGGTCCACGCACCAAGGGCAATGGCGAAAATGATCACCGGAAGCGACGCCCCGGTGACGCTGACAAAAGCCAGCGCCAGAAGGAAGCCCGGCACGATCTGAAACGCATCGACCACCCGCATCAGCGCCTCGTCCACCAGCCCGCCAGCAAGCCCGGCAACCGTGCCGACAAGCGCCCCGGCGGCAAGTGCGACCAACGCCGTGGTGAGCCCGACCAGAAGCGATGTCTGCGCACCATGCATCAGGCCCGCAGCCACATCCCGGCCCAGCCGGTCCGTGCCAAGCGGAAGCGCCGGATCGGTGAAGGGTACAGTCATCGGTCGCCCGACAATCGTCAGCGGATCGCCCGGAAAAAGAAGCGGCGCGGCAAGCGCCATGGCGGCAAGCAGCACCAGAAGACAAAGCCCCGCCACCCCTTCCGGCGAGTGCAGAAGACGTCCGGCAACACGGTTCATGACGCCGCCTCCCCGCTGCCCACGCGCGGGTCGAGCGCCGCATAGGCAATGTCCACCAGAAGATTGACGACGATCACGAGCACCGCACTGACGATGATGATGCCGGTCAGAAGCGGCGCATCGCGGCCTGAAACCGCTTCATGCGCAAGCCGCCCGAAACCCGGAATGGCAAACACGCTTTCCACCACCACACTGCCGCCCAGCATGGCCGCCGCCTGCAGGCCAAGCATGGTGACCAGCGGCAAAAGCGCATTGAGCGCCACGTGGCGCAGCACGATGTGCCGCCGCGCCAACCCCTTGGCGCGCGCAAAAAGCACAAAATCCTGCCGCCAGGCTTCCGCCATGCCGGTTCGCATCATGCGCAGAAAAAGAGCCAGGTAAATGAAACCGAGCGCGGAAACCGGCAGCACCAGATGCCAGGCGATGTCGGCCACGCGCGCCAGTCCGGTCTTGCCGGAAGCGATGGTTTCGATGCCGGCCGTGGGAAACCAGCGCAGATCGACCGCAAACACCAGAACCAGAACAAGGCCAAGCCAGAAGCTCGGAACCGCGTAAAGCGCCAGAGACCCGATGGAAAGCGCCCGGTCCGTCAGGCTTCCCGGTCGCGCGCCGGCAACAATGCCCAGAAACGAGCCAAGCGAGAAGGCAAGAGCCGTGGCCGCCCCCATGAGCCAGAGCGTGTTGGGCAACCGCTCCGCGATCAGATCGAGAACCGGCCGGTCGAACGTCACCGACCAGCCGAGATCGAACCGCAGCAAGGCCCCCACATAAAGCGTCAGACGTTTCAGCAGTGATTGATCAAGCCCGTAGCTCTGGCGAAGCTCCGCCACGAGGCCCGCATCGCCGCCGCCCAGTGAAAGCAGATAGGCGTCCACCGCATCGCCGGGTGCTGCTTCCAGAAGCAGAAACGTGCCCACAATGACGATCAGCAGCACCGGGATGCTGCTGACGATACGCCGCCGCGTCAAAGTCAGGGCCCGGTGCATGCCAGTGCGTGTTCCTTGCGTTCTCAGGAAGCGAGTGCAGTATCAGCCCAGCTCGAAACCGGCCAGCGCGGATTGTTGCCCACATTGAGAACGGTGTCACTGGCAACCGTGGTAAAGCCCCACTCGGCCACATTGATTAGCGGCAGGTCTTCCACCACGATGCGCTGGAAATCGTTGTAGAGCGCGGTGCGCGCTTCCGTGTCGATGGTCTCGGCCGCCTGATCGATGATCGTGTCGAGCTCGGCATTGGCATAACCACCCTGATTGGAAAACGGCACGCCGTCAGGAATGCCCGACTGCACGAGGATCGTGGTCGAGATGGCCGGATCGCCGCGGAACACGGGCGAGCCAACGGCAATGTCGAAATCATGATCCGTGTAGACCGCCTTCAGATGCGCCGGCGTGTCGTTGTTCACCAGCGTCACGTCGATGCCCACCTTGCCAAGCGCCTGACGCAGATAGTCGCCGAACTGGCGCGTTTCGCTGAAGAAGGGCGCGGGCAGGAGGCGCAGCGAAAAGCGCTTGCCATCCTCGCCGCGCGGATACCCCGCATCGTCAAGCAGCCTGTTCGCCCGCTCGATGTCGAAGGAATAGGGTTTCACATCGGGATTGTAGAATTGCGGCGCGTTCTGCGGCACCGGGCCGGTGGCCGCCTGCGCATAGCCAAGAAACACCGTATCGACCACGAAATCCCGGTCGATGGCGTGCGAGATGGCCTGCCGCACCTTCTGGTCGGCGAGGATCTCGTTGCGATGGTTGATCTCCACCACAAGCTGATAGGTAAGCGCCTCATAGCCTTCCGTCACCACTTTCAGCCCCGGCACGCTGGCGATGCGTTCCAGATCCACCAGCGGCACCTGCGAGAAGGCGGCAAGCTGGATTTCGCCTGCCTCCAGCGCGGAGGCCGCCGCCGCCCGGTCGGGCAGAACGCGGAAGATGACCTCGTCCAGCTTCGGCAGCCCCTCGCCCCAATAGGCGTCATTGCGGGTAAGGCGATAATATTCGCCGGGCCTGTGCTCGGCGAATTTGAACGGACCGGTTCCCACCGGCGCCTTGTTGGCCGGGTTGGCGGCAATGTCCGTGCCCTCATAGAGATGTTTTGGCAGAACGCTCGTCACCACCGGCAGCGCATTGCGAATGAGCTGGATGGGCGTGGGCGCGGAAAAGCGGAAAATGGCGGTGTGCGCATCGGGCGTTTCCACCGTGTCGAGATTGGCGAACACCACGCGGCCGAGATTTTGCAGCGGCTTCCAGACCTCCATCGCGGAGAAGGCCACATCCGCAGAGGTGAACGGCTCGCCATCGTGCCAGGTCACGCCCTCGCGCAGTTTGAAGGTGATGGAAAGCCCGTCTTCCGAGCCTTCCCAACTTTGGGCCAGGCGTGGCGCAAGTCCGCCCTCGCCATCCATCATGGCTTCGGCCAGCGGCTCGATGACCTTGCTGGCGATGAAAAACACGCCGTTCGACGCGACAATTGCCGGGTTCAACGTGCGCGGCTCGGAATCAGCCGCCACAACCAGCCGTCCGCCGCGTGGCGCTTCTTCGGCCCCTGCCGCCCATGCCATGCGCAGCGGCCAGCCGGCCGCCGCCAGCGCCCCCGCGCCAAGAAGAAGATTGCGTCTCGAGATCAAAAGACCGGCCATCAGAAACCCTCGTTTTACGAGCCAACCATTTCCGGGCGGATCAGGTTCCCCGAAAACGTCATGCGCGAAGTTTAAAAGCAGCGCCTTGCACGAACAGGGCCATGAATGCGTTGCGTTGGTCCAGCCTGTTGAAGATGATCGCCTCAGAGATAAGGCGGCGTGCAGGCGGAAACGACGATGGTGCGCGTATCGGACAGATTTTGGAAACGGTGCGGCTGGCGGCTGTCGAAGAGATAGGCTTCGCCGGCCTTCAGAATGCGCATCTCATCCCCTACGGTGAGAGCGAGCTCACCCTCCACCACATAGCCGCCCTCGCTTGAGGCGTGCTGCAGCATGGTCTCGCCCGTGTCCGCCCCCGGCTCATAGACCTCGTGCAGGATCTGGAGATTGTGCAGGCGCGCATCGCCGATCTGCCGCAGGACCAGAAGCCCGCTCTCCGGCGCGCCCGCATTGATCGCCACACGCGACGTCAGGTCGATCAGCTCATCCCTGCCGAAAAAGGGACCGGGATTGTCCTCCCGCTCCGGCTCGAAGAAATCCGCCATGCTGACGCCCATTCCCCCAAGCACCTTGCGCAGGGTGGAGATGGACGGGCTGATCTTGTTCTTCTCGATGTTGGAAATCTGTGCATGGGGCACGCCCGCCTGCTCGGCGAGCTGCCGCTGCGAGAGATTGCCGGCCGTACGCATGGCCTTCAGACGGGAGCCAATGTCGAAATCGTCCATAAATCCTTCGCCGCAACCTTTGCCCGTTCTGGTTTCCATCATCGCGCTCGCAGGGCCAAAACCGTGCAGACGCCTTTTCATGCGCTCAAGATATTAGCCTCGAAGCGATTTCACAATGCGCAGATGCGTATAATTTTCAGTGCCTTCTAAGTCGCGCCGAGAATGATCGCTCAAAATATTGAACAGAGAATTGCCTAGCTGCAAAATGAGTGCTACCGCTAGAAAAAGAGGAGAGAGGCGATGAGACAGCCTCATCCCGCAACAATACCTTCATTTCGACGCAGGACAAGCCGATGACCGACAAGCCAAATTCCCCAGAAGCGCGCGATATCGCCTATCACCTGCACCCCTATACGAACGCCAAGAAACACCTGCAGGACGGCCCGCTGATCATCGACCGCGGTGAAGGCGTGTTCGTCTACGACAACAATGGCAAGCAGTACATCGAGGGCATGGCCGGCCTGTGGAGCGTCGCGCTCGGCTTCAACGAGAAGCGCCTTGTGAAGGCCGCGACCGAGCAGATGGAAAAACTGCCCTATTACCACACCTTCACGCACAAATCGCACGGGCCGGTGATCGAGCTTTCCGAAAAGCTGATCGGCATGGCCCCGGTGCCGATGAGCAAGGCGTTCTTCACCAATTCCGGCTCGGAAGCCATCGACACGGCGCTGAAGCTGATCTGGTACCGCTCCAACGCGCTTGGAAAGCCGGAAAAGAAGAAGATCATCGTCCGCAACCGCGCCTATCACGGCGTGACCATCGCCGGCGCATGCCTCACCAGCCTGCCGGCAAACCACAAATCCTTCGACCTGATCGTGCCGAACGTGCTGCGCATGACCGCGCCGCATTACTGGCGCGAGGCAATGCCGGGCGAGAGCGAAGAAGAATTCGCAACCCGCCTCGCCAGGGAACTGGAAGACACGATCCTGGCTGAAGGCCCGGAAACGATTGCCGCCTTCTTCGGCGAGCCCGTGCAGGGCGCCGGCGGCGTGGTCGTCCCGCCGGCCACCTACTGGGAAAAGGTGCAGGCCGTTCTGAACAAGTACGACATCCTGCTGGTCGCCGACGAAGTGATCTGCGGCTTCGGCCGCACGGGCACCATGTTCGGCTCCACCACCTATGACATCAAGCCGGACATCATGGTCATGTCCAAGCAGCTTTCGTCGTCCTACCTGCCGGCCTCGGCCCTGATGATCAACGACCGGGTGTTCGAGCCGATCATGGAAGAAAGCGGCCGCATCGGCACGCTCGGCCATGGCTACACGGCCAGCGGCCATCCGGTTGTCGCAGCCGTTGCGCTTGAAAACCTCAAGATCATCGAGGAGCGCGATCTGGTGGGCAATGCCGCACGCATGGGCGAACGCCTGCGCAACGGCCTTGCCGCACTGGCCGATCATCCGCTGGTTGGCGAAGTGCGCGGCGTCGGCCTCATCGCCGCCGTCGAGCTCGTCACCGACAAGGCAAACAAGACGGCGCTTGAGACGCCCGGCGCGCTTGGCGCACTGGTGAACGCGCATCTCCAGGAAGCCGGCCTCATCAGCCGCGCCATGGCCGATGCCGTCGCCTTCTGCCCGCCGCTCATCATTACCGAGGGCGAGGTCGACGACCTGCTCGCCCGCTTCAAGACCGGCCTCGACAAGGCGCTCGCCGAACTGCCCAGGGAGGCAATGCCGGCATAACGGGCACCGCCAGCACATAATCGGAAAAGCACAATTGGAGGAGAATGCTTATGAAGATGAAGAACTGGCTTGCAATGACCGCGCTTGCTGCGGTGGCGGGTTTCTCCGCCACCACGGCAAACGCACGCGACCTCACGGTCGTCTCGTGGGGCGGCACCTATCAGGACGCCCAGCGCGAGATCTACTTCAAGCCGTTTGCCGAAAAGGCCGGCAAACCGCTTCTCGACGAGGCATGGAACGGCGGCTACGGCGTTCTTCAGGCCAAGGTGAAGGCCGGCGCACCCAACTGGGATGTCGTTCAGGTCGAAGCCGAAGAGCTTGAGCTGGGCTGCGGCGACGGCCTCTTCGAGTATATCGACTGGGACAGGCTCGGCGGCGAGGACAAGTTCCTGGAAAGCGCCGTGCATGACTGCGGCGTGGGCGCAATCGTCTGGTCCACGGCAATCGCCTATGACGCCGACAAGCTGCCCGATGGCGGCCCGGCCTCATGGGCCGATTTCTGGGACACCGAAAAGTTCCCCGGCAAGCGCTCGCTGCGCAAGGGCCCGAAATACACGCTGGAGTTCGCGCTCCTTGCCGACGGCGTCGACAAGGACGAGATCTACGACGTGCTCGCCACGCCCGAGGGCATCGACCGCGCCTTCGCCAAGCTCGAAGAAATCCGCGACGAAGTGGTCTGGTGGGAGGCCGGCGCGCAGCCGCTCCAGTTCCTGGCCTCCGGCGAAGTCGCCATGGCGTCCGCCTATAATGGCCGCATCACCGGCATCAACCGCACCGAGGGCCGCAACTTCAAGGTCGTCTGGCCCGGCAGCATCTATGCCGTCGACAGCTGGGTGATCCTGAAGGACGCCGAAAACCGCGATGCGGGCATGGATTTCATCGCCTTCGCCAGCGAACCGGAAAACCAGAAGAAGCTGCCGGAGTATGTGGCCTACGGCCTGCCCAACAACGAAGCCGCCAAAATGGTGAGCGACGCGCAGAAGGCAGAGCTGCCGACCACCGAGGAAAACCTCACCGACGCAATCGCGCTCGATGTCGATTTCTGGATCGACAATTCAGAAGCCCTGACCGAGCGTTTCAACGCCTGGCTGGCTCAATAAGAGCCAGTCGAGAGCCGCATCGGGCAAAGCGTCCATCGCCCTGCCCGGTGCGGCTCTCATCGAAACGATCCATCGTTTCCGACAGCGCGACATCAAGCCAGCCGGGGGAGAGGCTCTTGAGCGAACTACGCATTCGATTTGACCGCGTGACCAAGTGTTTTGGCTCTTTGTGCGTGGTCGATGATCTTGAACTGGACATCGCGAAAGGCGAGTTCGTCAGCCTTCTTGGACCGTCCGGCTCCGGCAAGACCACGCTTTTGATGATGCTCGCCGGCTTCGAGCGCCCGACCAAGGGCCGCATCCTGGTCGATGGCGCGGTGGTGGACACGACCCCCACCTACAAGCGCGACATGGGCGTCGTCTTCCAGAATTACGCGCTCTTCCCGCATATGAGTGTCGGCGACAACATCGCCTTCCCGCTCCAGATGCGCGGCGTCGGCAAGGCCGAAATCGACGAACGCGTCGCCAGAGCGCTCGACATGGTGCAGCTCAGCGCACTTGCAGACCGGTGGCCCGCCCAGCTTTCCGGCGGCCAGCAGCAGCGCGTGGCACTCGCCCGCGCCCTCGTTTTCGAACCCCGCGTGGTGCTCATGGACGAGCCGCTCGGCGCGCTCGACAAAAATCTGCGCGAGCAGATGCAGCTCGACATCCGCGCGCTGCACAACCGGCTCGGCCTGACCATCGTCTTCGTCACGCACGACCAGTCGGAAGCCCTCACCATGTCCGACCGGATCGCCGTCTTCAACAAGGGCAAGATCGAGCAGATCGGTACCCCTCGCGAGATCTACGACCATCCGCAGACGCGCTTCGTCGCCAATTTCATCGGCGAAACCAATCTTCTGGAAGGCACGGTCGCGGGCAGGTCCGCAGACGGTTTGCGCGTCCGCCTCGCCAATGGCGCGGAACTGACGGCCTCGGCTTCCGACAATTACACGCCGGGCGAAAACGTGCTCGTCTCCATCCGGCCGGAGCGCATTCGCCTCGACGCGCTGCATGGCGGCGACAACCAGTTTACTGCAAAAGTTGCCGACAGCGTCTATCAGGGCAATCACCTGCGCATCCAGCTTGACGAGCAGGCGCACGACTTCGTCATCCATCTCGACCGCAAGGCCGAGCAGCATGCGCCCGGCGCAGATGTCACCGCCCGCTTCCAGCCGGACGACTGCTGGGTGATCCGGCCATGAGCGGCACGGGCGGAAAAGGGCATCTGAGCGCGATCGCGCTGGTCGCGCCGCTCTTCCTCTTCATCGCGGTTTTCTTCCTGTGGCCGCTGGGCACGATGATGTCACAGGCGGTCTCCGACACCGCCGTCCTGCGCATCCTCCCGCAGACGGCGAAGGTCGCAGCCAAGTGGGATCCGGAAACGCCACCCACGGCAGAAATGAAGGAAGCGCTCGCCGCCGATCTTCGCGCCGCCGATGACCGGCAGGCCGTGGGCGACATGACGCGCCGTCTCAACAGCGCCCAGCCCGGCTTCCGTACGCTGATGTCGCGCACCACGCGCGCGCTGCGCAAGGATGACGCGCCACCGCTCTCCGAGATTGACGAGCGCTGGGACGATCCCCGCTTCTGGCAGGCCATCACCGGCGCGCTTTCACCGACCACGGACCGTTATCTGCTCGCCGCCGTCGATCTGGAGCGCGATGTTTCCGGCAACATTGTCGCCATGCCCGAAGAGGCGTCCGCCAACCGCGACATCATGATCCGAACCTTCTGGATCGGCGCGCTCGTCACGCTCGCCTGCCTGGCCATCGGCTTTCCCTATGCGATGCTGATCGCCTCCACGGAAGGCTGGAAACGCCAGCTCCTGCTCGGCGCGGTTCTGCTGCCGCTGTGGACCTCGCTTCTGGTGCGCACCGCCGCGTGGTTCATCATCCTGCAGGACAACGGCCTCATAAACGCGGTCATCACCGGGCTTGGCATCTCCAGCGAACCGCTTGCCCTGATCTTCAACCGCACCGGCGTCGTGATCGCCATGACCCATGTGCTTCTGCCGCTCATGGTGCTGCCGATCTACAGCGTCCTGATCTCGATCCCGGGCAACCTGATGCCGGCAGCCGCCTCGCTCGGCGCAAATCCGCTGCGCGCTTTCGTGCGGGTGCTTCTGCCGCTCAGCCTGCGTGGCGTCGCCTCCGGCTCGCTGCTCGTGTTCATGACCGCCATCGGCTACTACATCACGCCGGCGCTCATCGGCGGCGCGGGCGACCAGATGATCAGTTCCGTCATCGCCTTCTACGCAACCGGTTCGGCGAACTGGGGCATGGCCGGCGCGCTTGGCATCGTGCTGCTTGTCGTCACCCTCCTGCTCTACGCGGTCTACGGTCGTCTGTCGGCGGCCGAAGAAAGGAGAAGCTGACATGCTGTTGAAAAGCGCCCGGCTCACATTCGGCACGCTCGCAGTCATCTTCCTGCTCGCGCCTCTGATCGCCATCCTGCCGCTGGCCTTCACGTCCAGCCAGTTCCTCACCTATCCAATCCCGGAATTCTCGTTGCGCTGGTTCGACGAGCTGTTCACCGCCGCCGCCTGGCGTCGGGCGATCTTCAACAGCCTTGTCATCGGCGGCGGCACGACGGTGCTCGCCACCGTTCTCGGCACGCTCGCCGCGCTCGGCCTGCGCAACTGGAACCTGCCGTTCAAAGGCACGGTGCGCACCCTATTTCTTCTGCCCATGGTGGTTCCCGCCGTGGTCATGGGCGTGGGCATGCAGGTGCTGTTCGTGCAGTTCGGCATCGCGTCGAGCTATTTCGGCGTCATCGTCGCCCACACCATCGTCGCCATCCCCTTCGTGGTGGTGAGCGTGATCGGCGGCCTCGGCGGCATCGACCGGCGTGTGGAACTGGCGGCGGCCAGCCTCGGCGCATCCCCGGTCACCGTGTTCCGGCGCGTGACCCTGCCGCTCGCCATGCCCGGCATCCTGTCCGGCGCGGTCTTGGCCTTCGCCACATCGCTGGACGAGGTGGTTCTCACGCTTTTCGTGGCAGGCCCCAACCAGCGCACGCTGGCGCGGCAGATGTTCGCCACGATCCGCGAGAACATCAGCCCGGCCATCGCCGCCGCAGCCTTCCTGTTCATTGTCGGCACCATCGCGCTCGCCATCATCGCACTGCTTGTGCGCCGGCAGATCGCGGCGCGACGGGGCGGCTAAGCCCCGCAAACCAGCGCTTTCCAGCCCAAAAGCAGCCCGCAGCCGCATCCGGTTGCGGGCTGTTTTCACTCAGCAAAACCGACTTATGTTTTTAAGTTATAATTGAGTCTGAAATTGCGATAGGACAGCGCACCTCCTGCGCTATAGGGTCGCGGAAAGCGTTCCCTATTGAGGTCCAACAGTGACAGATCAAATTCAGGAGACGCGGGAGGGTACAGGTGTGCCGATGTCCGCGCCCCAAGGAAATACGGAAAAATCAAGCCATATCAAATTCTTGATATGGGGCATTGTGGTCGCGGCCATTGTCGCCGTCTTTTTGCCGGCTCCATTGTTCGCCAGCAATCTCTCCTTCCTCTTCTACATGATGCTGTGGATCACCATGGCGACGTCGTTCAATTTCGTCGCTGGCCTGGCCGGATATATGCCTTTTGGTTATGTGGCGTTCTACGGCATCGGCGCTTACGCCACCGGCGTTCTGTACAAGACCTTCGGCCTGCCCATTCCCGTGGCGCTTGCCGGTGCGGCGCTGGCCGGTGTCACCATCGGTCTTCTGGTCGCACCCACGCTGCGGCTCAAGGGCGTCTATTTCGGCATTGTCAGCCTCGCGCTCGCCATGGCCATGAAGCTCGTGATCTCGCTCATGCCGAGCGACATTACCGGCGGCAGCCTCGGCCTCATCCTGTCGGCGGCAAACGATCCCGTGGCCGCCTATTACGCCATGTTCGTGGTGCTGATGGGCGCTCTGGCAGCCGGCACCTGGCTCACCATGTCGCGCCTCGGCACGGCGCTGCGCGCCATTCGCGATGACAGCGAGGCCGCAGAGGTGGTCGGCGTCAATGTGGTGGGCACCCGCCTCAAGGCCTGGATCATGGCCACCATGTTCCCTGCCCTCGTGGGCGGCGTCGAGGCCTGGTACACCAATGCCATCGACCTCGATTCCTCCTTCAACCTGCTGGTGACGGCAAAGAGCATCGTCTACGCCATGGCCGGCGGCCTCGGCTTCCTGGTCGGCCCGATCATCGGCGCATCCACGCTCTACGGCATCGACCAGCTGATCTGGCGGCATTTCCCGACCCTCAACCTGCTCATTCTCGGCGTGGTCATCATCGCACTGATGCTGCTCCTGCCGCGTGGCATCGTCGGGGCCTTCGCCCAGCGCTTCTCGCGCTTCCGGCGCTTCATTCCGTAAGACGTACAGGATTGAAACAAAGATGAACGAACTTCTGCTTCAAGGCCTCGTCAACGGCATCGTCGTCGGGCTGATCTACGCGCTGATCGGCGTCAGCCTCAACGTGATCTTCGGCGTCCTGCGCGTCGTCAACTTCGCCCATGGCGAATTCATCGTGCTGGGTGCCTATGGCGCCTATTTCGCCCAGGCCTGGCTCGGCCTGTCCCCGCTGCTCGCAATGCCGCTGATCTTTATCGTCTTCGGCATGATGGGCTACGGCCTCTATTTCGTGCTGGTGAAGCGTCTTGCGCGCTCCAACGATCCCGAGCACGCATCGCTTCTGGTCATGTTCGGCCTGTCGCTCGTGCTGGGCGCACTCATGCTGCTCGCCTTCGAGGCGGATGCACGCTCGCTCAACTTCACGCTCGACCCGCCCTTCCTGATGTTCGGCAACATCATCCTGCCGACCACCAAGCTGCTCGGCCTTGCGGTTGCGGTCGTCGTCACCGGTGCGCTGGCGTTCTTCCTCTACCGCACGCTGCCGGGCAAGGCGCTGCGCGCCATCATCATGAACCGTGACGCGATCCAGATCGTCGGCGTGGACCTGAACCACCTTTCGGCCCTGACCTTCGGTCTCGGCCTTGGTCTGGCGGGCATCACCGGCATCCTCGTGTCGATGATCTTCCCCTCCTTCTCCCCCTTCATCGGCCAGGACTACACCCTGATCGGCTTCATCGTGATCGTTCTGGGCGGCCTCGGCCATCCGATCGGCGCAGTCGCCGGCGGCATCCTGTTCGGCCTCGCCGAGCAGACGGCCATGGTGTTCTTCAGCGGAACCGTGGCGATGCTCCTCGGCTTCGTGCTCCTGATCGCCGTCATTCTCATTCGCCCCGCCGGCCTGTTCGGCGTGCAGAACTCGCGGTGACGTCATGTTGAAAGTCGACAAGCTCGTAAAGAAATTCGGTGGCATGACGGCGCTCGACGGCGTCAGCCTCACCCTCCCCGACCGGTCGATCCTTGGCGTTCTGGGCATGAACGGCTCCGGCAAGACCACGATGCTCAACTGCATCAACGGTCTCTATGACGCGACCGCCGGTGAAATCACGCTCGATGGCGTCAGCCTCATCGGCAAGGCCCCGCATGCGGTCTTCTCCGAAGGCGTGGGCCGCACCTTCCAGGTGCCGCGCATCTTCCCGCAGATGTCGCTCCTGGAAAATCTCTCGGTCGCACTCCTCAACAAGGGGATGAGCAACGCCGAGATCGCCGAAATCAGCGCCTACTGGCTGCAAAAGGTGGAGCTCTACCGGCTGCGCCACAACTATGCGGAAGAGCTTTCCGGCGGCCAGCAGAAGCTTCTGGAACTCGCCCGCATCATGGTGGCCAATCCGAAGCTGGTGCTGCTCGACGAGCCGTTCGCGGGCGTCAATCCGAGCCTCGCACTGCTGCTCATCAACATCATCCGCGAAATGCCGAAGGAGCTGGGCTGTTCGGTGCTTCTCGTCAGCCACGACCTCACCTCCGTCTACGAACTGTCCGACAACATTCTGGTCATGCATGAAGGCCGTGTCCTCGCTGAGGGCGACGCCGAAGCGATCCAGAAGAATCCGGACGTCATCGAAGCATACCTAGGAGCCTGACCATGCATGGCGTTGAACTGAGCATGGAGAACATCTCCGTCGCCTATAACGGAGACATCACGGTTCTCAAGGAAGTGGCATTGCGGGCAAAGCCCGGCGAGGTCACCGGCATTATCGGGCCGAACGGCGCGGGCAAGTCCACCGTGCTGAAAACCATCTTCGGCCTTCTGTCCACCAAGACCGGCACCATCACCATGGGCGGTCGCGACATCACCAATCTGAAGGCGTTCCAGCGCGCACTCGAAGGCGTGTCCTTCGTGCCGCAGAACCGCAGCGCCTTTGCGGGCCTGTCGGTCTACGACAATCTGCTTCTGGGTTGCTGGCCCTTCCGCAAGGACAAGGCCCGCATCGAACGCGCCATCGACGGCATTTTCGAGCGGTTCCCGATCCTCAAGGAAAAGCGCTCGACACTCGCCGGCTCCATGAGCGGCGGCCAGCAGCGCTTTCTGGAAATCGCCCGCGCGCTCGTCACCGAGCCGAAGGTGATCCTGCTCGATGAGCCCACGGCCATGATCGCGCCGAAGATTTCCAAGGATATCTACGCGCTCACCCGCGATCTCGCAGACCAGGGCGCCACCATCATTCTGGTGGACCAGAACGTGCGCCAGTGCGCCACGATTTCGGACCGCCTCTACATTCTGGAGCTTGGCCGCAACAAGGCGGAAGGCACCAGGGAGGATTTCGCCACCGACGGCCAGCTCAAGGAAATGGTCGCCGAGTGGATGAACTACAAGATCGACGTGTGAGGCGTCGTTTTTCCAAGATCAACAAAAGGGGAATGCCCATGTGGAATATGACCAAACGAAGCTTCATGGCAGGCACGCTGCTTGCCTGCTTTGCGCTGCCGGTCACCGGCCAGGCGCAGGAAAAGATCCGGATCGGCATGACGGTTTCGTCGTCCGGCAACTTCGCGCTCGCCTCGCAGTCGGGTGTGCGCGGCGTGGAAATCTGGGTCGATGAAGTCAACGCCAAGGGCGGCCTGGAAGTGAATGGCGAGAAGCGCCTCGTCGAGCTCGTCAAGCGCGACGACCGCTCCGACAAGCAGATGGTGGCGCGCGTCTATGAAGACCTGATCGCCAATGAGAATGTCGACGTGCTGATGGCCCCGTTCGGCTCCACCCTGACGGCAGCCGCCGCCACCGTGACCGAGCGTCTCGGCAAGTTCATGGTCATCTGGTCCGCGGCCTCCGATGCGCTGTATGACCAGGGCTTCAAGAACATCGTCTCGGCAACCCAGATGCCGGTGTCGCGCATGCCGTCGGCCGGTCTCGAAGCCGCCGCAGCACTTGGCAACAAGAAGGTCGCCATCGTCAATGTGGACGAGCCCTTCCCGGCCGGTCTCGCCGATGGCGCGGAAGCGATTGCCGAAAAGCTCGGCATGGAAGTGGTCCTGAAGGAAGACTATCCGAAGGGCACGAAGGATTTCAGCCTACTCCTGCAGAAGGCGCGCGCGGCCGGGGCCGACGTGTTCTTCCCCACCAGCTATGAGGGCGACCTGATCTCCATGGTGCGGCAGATGCACCAGATGAACGTGAACTTCCCGTTCTCGTTCATGGTCTACGCCTCGACGCCGCAGTTCATCGAGATCGGCGACGATGCGCAGTACATCTACAGCCACACCAACTTCCACCCGACCATCAACTGGGAGGTCAATGCCGGCCTCGACCGTGAAGGCTTCCTGGCAGCTTACGAAAAGCTCTTCCCGGACGTCTCCTATGAGCCGGACTTCCAGACCGTTCTCGCCTATGGCGCCGCCGTCATCGCCGGCGAAATCATCGAGAACGCAGACAGCTTCGACGCCGCCGACATGAAGAAGGCGGCCATGGAACTCAGCGACAACCTGACGGTCCTCGCCGGTCCTTACGCGATCGACGAAACCGGCAAGCAGCTGAAAATGCCTTTCCCGGTCGTGCAGTTGCAGCCGGGCAAGGGGCTCGTGACCGTGTGGCCTGAAGAAGTCGCCGTTGCCGAGCCTGTGTACCCGATCCCCGGTTGGGATCAACGCGACTAGCCAACTTGCGCCCGGCTTCCGAAACGTCTCCCTCGGGGTCGGGCGCATTTTCTCAAGAAAAGAACATCATGGATCCGTCATTCGCGTCCCTCGCGGACCTCTCGAAAGCGCTGAGCGAAGGCTCGCTCACGTCCAGCACCATCACCCGGCATTTCCTGGAGCGCATCGCCAGGCATGACAAGGCTCTCGGCGCCTTCGTGCATGTCGATGCCGAGCGGGCAATGTCCATGGCGGAGGGGCTCGACAAGCTGCGCGCGTCTGGCGTGGTCTACGGCCCCCTTCACGGCCTGCCAATTGCCGTGAAGGACCTGGTCGACTGGCAGGACGAAACCTGTACGGTGGGCAGCGCCGCCTGGAAAGACCGGCGCTCAACCAGCGACGCCACCGTCATGCGCAAACTGCTTGCCGCCGGCATGATTCCGATCGGGCGCGCAGCAATGGTCGAATTCGCATTCGGAGGCTGGGGCACGAATCCGATATGCGGAACACCGCGCAACCCCTGGGACATGCAGACACATCGCATTCCCGGAGGCTCCTCCAGCGGCTCGGGCGTGGCCGTTGCCGCCGGCCTTGCGCCGGCGGCCATCGGCAGCGACACGGGCGGCTCCGTGCGCATTCCCGCCGCACTCAACGGCATTGTGGGCCTGAAACCCACCTATGGACGGATCAGCCTGAAAGGCTGTTTCCCGCTTTCCAGCACACTCGATTCCATCGGCCCGATGACGCGCACCGTCGCCGACGCGGCCCTTCTGCTCGACGCGCTTTGCGGACCGGACGCCAGCGACCCGGCCACCCGTCTTGCACCGGCGCTGAAGCCCGGCGCATGGCAGGGCCTGCGCACACAGGGCATGCGGGTCGCGGTCATGCGTGAAGAGGATTTCCCGATCCCGCTCGATGCCGAAAGCCAGGCCGCTTACGATCAGGCAAAGGAAGCGCTCATCAGCCTCGGCGTGACGCTGGTTCCCGCCGACCTGCCCTTCGCCTTCAACGAGCTGACGGAGAGCAACGGCCGCATCATCGCCGCCGAAGCCTATGCGGTTCATCGCGATTACATCCACGACGAGAGCGTTCCCATCGGCCCCTATGTGCGCCAGCGCGTGCTCGCCGGGGCCAATGTCAGCGCCAACGACTATATCGAGACGCTCGCCGGCCACAGGCGCATGAAGGCGGTCTATGCCGATTTCATGAAGCCGTTCGACGCGCTGCTCACGCCGACGGTGCCCTTCCCCGCCATCCCCGTCTCGGAGGTGGACGAGAGTGCGGTTCCGATGGCCGCCTATGGCCGCCCGGCAAACTATGTCGGCGCATGCGGTCTGGCGCTGCCGGCCGGCTTCACCGAAACGGGCCTGCCGCTCTCGGTGCAGCTCATGGGAGCAGCCTTCGCGGAGGAGCCGCTGCTTGCGCTCGGCGCGGCGCTTGAACAGCGCATCTCGACAACAGACCGGCTGCCGGACCTCACGGCAGGCTGACTCTCTACGGACAGCAAGGAGTTTCCGATGACGCAATCCACCTGCGACACGCTTTTGACAAACGCTTTGCTGTTCGATGGCCTGGGGGGGCAACCGACCCGCGGCGGCGTGGCACTCTGCAATGGCCGCATCGCCGCGGTCGGCGACGTTTCCGGCTGGCAGGCAAAAGAGACAATCGACCTCGACGGTCTCAGCCTCGCACCCGGCTTCATCGACGTTCACACCCATGACGATCTCGCCGTCCTGAACGACAGCGCGATGGAGCCCAAGATCACGCAGGGCGTGACCAGCGTGATCGTCGGCAATTGCGGCATCAGCCTCGCACCATACGAAAAGCCCGCCGAACTGGTGCCCCCGCTCGGCCTTCTGGGCACGGCGGAAGACTATCGTTTCGGTTCCTTTGCCGCCTACCGCAAGGCGGTGGATGCAGCCGGCGTCGCCGTCAATGTGGCCGCCCTTGCCGGCCATGGCACGCTGCGCGCCATGACGCTCGAAGACACGGATGCGCCAGCCTCCGAAGGCCAGATCGTGGCCATGCGCCTCCTGCTCGAAGAAGCGCTGGAGGCAGGCGTTCTGGGCCTCAGCACCGGCCTTGCCTATCCGGTCGCCCGCCACGCACCGACCGATGAGGTGGTGGCTCTCTCACAGACACTCGCCGCCTTCCCCGGCGCGCTCTACGTCACCCATATGCGCGACGAACGTGACAAGGTGGAAGACGCCGTCGGCGAGACGATTGCCATCGGTCGCCGAGCCGGCGTCCCGGTGGTGATTTCGCACCACAAATGCATCGGCCGCCACAATTACGGGCGCTCGAAGAAAACACTGTCGATGATCGACAGCGCGCTTCGCCACCAAGACATCGCCATGGATGTCTATCCCTATGAGGCAAGCTCGACCGTGCTCCTGCCGGAGCTGACCCGTCATGCGGAGCGCATTCTGGTCATCGATTCCACCGCCCATCCCGAGTTCAACGGGCTGGAGCTTTCCAAAGTCGCGGAGAAAATGGGTTGTGATCAGGAAGAAGCGGCCCGCAGGCTTTCCCCCGCGCGCGGCATCTATTTCCAGATGTCGCCGGAAGACATCAACCGCATCATGCAGCACCCGCGCACCATGATCGGCTCCGACGGCATCCCCGGCCCGCAGGCCCATCCTCGTCTCTGGGGCACCTTCCCCCGCGTGCTTGGCCGCTATGTGCGCGAAGATGGCGTGCTGCCGCTCGAAGAAGCCATCCGCAAGATGACCTCACTGCCCGCCCAGATCTTCGGCTTCGCCCGGCGCGGCAGGCTGCAGGAAGGCTTCCATGCCGATCTCGTCGCCTTCGATGCCGACACGGTTCTGGATCTTGCCGATTACGACACGCCAGACCGCCCGTCGGCCGGCATCGAGCATGTCTTCGTCAATGGCGTCGCGGTGCTCGCCAATGGCGCGGTCACCGGCGCGCGTGGCGGGCGTTTCGTGGCACGTGGCGAGGCCTGAGCGGCAGGAAAAGCGTCACCCTTCCCGGTGCAGTTCCTGACAGGCCGATTTCAGAATCCTGATGAACATTTCCTCGGCGTTGGAGATCGCACGGTTCTCCGACGTCAGCGCCGTGATCGAGAATTGCAGGTTGGGCACCAGCGGGCGCAACCGCACGCCGCGCGTGTAGCGCGCTGAAAACTCGTCCACGATGGCGCAACCCACGCCCTGGCTGACACAGGCCGCCGCCACTGAATAGGTGTGCACCGAAATCCGTGGCTCATAGGGCAGGCCCTCCTCGTCGAAGGCCGCCTTCAGGAACGTGCCCACGGGCGATTCCTTCTCAAGCCCGACAAAGGATTGCATGTCGATCTCGCTCAGATGCACCGGCGAAGGATCGAACGGCCTGGCGGGATCATCCGTCTCCAGATAGGTCAGGCTCATCGTGCCCACCGTGGTGGAGCTGATGCCCGGCGTTTCAACGATGTTGAAGGCCACCGCCAGATCGAGATCGAGCGCATGAAGGCGCTTCAAAAGCACGTCATAGTGATGGGTGAACAGCTCGATCTTGAAGCCTTCCCAGTGACGGGGCAGGTTCGACATCACTTTCGGCGCAAGCCCCACGCCAAGACTCGGCAGAAAGCCCACCCGCAGCACATCGTCGGGATTGCGCCCCAGATTGCGGGCAAGCGTGCGGAAACGCTCCAGCGCGCCATGCACATCCACGGCCTCCGCAAACAGAAGCTCCGCCTCGCGCGTCGGCACAAGCCGCTGCTTCACGCGATCGAACAGCTTGAAGCCGAGAAGCGATTCCGCGTGCTTCAGCGTCCGGCTGAGCGCCGGCTGCGAGACATTCAGCCTTTCAGCCGCAGCATTGATCGACCCGGCCAGACGGATCGCGTGAAAAACCTCTATGTGCCGTAGATTCATTAAGCCCGATTTGCTTCTGCGTGTTCCCATCGCAGTCTTGTGGCTGCGCTTGCCGGCAATCATACACGCTCGCCGGAATGCCATGCACAAAAACTTTCCGGCGCAAAAGAATTCATAAACAACTTTAGGTCACACATTGGTCCCGAGTGTATTTGTATTCAACCGGGGCGCGTAATTGTCCGTGAGTGAAATCCGTCCATTGGAGCGTGATGACATTTCCGCCATTGCGGAGATGTTCCAGCGCATATTGCGCAAGGGACACGGCCCCGCGCCGCTCGGCGCGCGCGAATATCTCGAGACACTTTTTCTCGACCCGCCCTACCGCGACGACGACATCCAATCACTTGTGCATCTGCGCGAAGACGGCACGGTCAATGGTTTCATGGGCGTGCTTCCCATGCCCTTCGTCTATCAGGGCAAAACCCTGAAGAGCGCCATCGGCGGCAGCTTCATGGTGGATGGTCACGAACAGGATCCCTATGCCGGCGCGCGCCTTCTGCGCGCCTTCCAGTCCGGCCCGCAGGATCTCTCGCTGACCGAAACCGCCAACGATGTTTCTACGACCATGTGGCGCAAGCTGCGCGGCACGGTCCTTCCGGATTACAGCCTCGAATGGCTGCGCATCCTGCGCCCGGCCGGCTTCATCGCCGCCATGGCCGCCTCCGCCTTCCCGCCTGCCGCCATCGCAAAGCCTCTCGCACGACCCTTCGACGCCCTTCTGCGGCGACGGGGCGCAGCACCCCAGTGGACCCACGTGTCGGATGCGGAATTTGCGGGCAAGACACTTGCCACCGAGGACGCCGACGCGGCTGAAACGGTGTCGCTGTTCCAGCAATTCGTCTCTGCCTTCGCCCTGCATCCTCAATGGACGGAGAACGCGCTTCAACGCATGGTGCATGAATCGCAGCGCAAGGCGGATTACGGCGCGATGGTGCGCCGCAAGGTGCTCTCGCGCGGCGGCAAGCCGGTCGGCCTGTTCCTCTATTACGGCGATGCGGGCGGCATCGGGCGCGTGATCCAGATCCTGTCTCTGCCCGGTCAGGAAGGCCCGGTCATCGACGCAATGCTGGCGGACGCGACCGAACGCGGGCTGGTGGCTCTGCGCGGGCGCGGACAGCCGACCCTGATCAACGCCATGCTCGGTCGCCGCTTCGCATTCATCCATGCGTCCTCCAGCATTGTTCATGCGAAAGACAAGACGCTGCTCGAACCGTTCATCAAGGGGCAGGCTTTTTTCAACGGCTTTGCGGGAGAATCTTGGACGCGGCTTCTTGGGGACCGTTTCGACTAAAGCAATTCCAGGAAAAGTGGGCACCGGTTTTCCGTCCGGAATTGCGGAAAAGCAAAAAACTGGAGCGCTTTCGCGATTCAACGAAAAGCTGCGAAAGCGGAACCGGGCCAAATGGCCCGCAGAGGTGGTTTGTAAATGTGCGGAATAGCGGGTTATTGCGGAGCGGGTCTTCACCCGCAGGAAGCTGAAAGGCTTCTTGCGGCCATGTCCGCCACAATCGCCCATCGCGGCCCGGACGAAGCCGGCATCCACGTGACAGAAGATGTGGGCCTTGCCCATCGCCGCCTTTCCATTGTCGATCTGGCGGACGGCCAGCAGCCCATGACGAGTGCCGACGGGCAGCTCCGCATCACCTATAATGGCGAGATCTTCAATCACGTCGAACTGCGCCAGGACCTTGAAAGCCGCGGTCATCGCTTTCGCACATCAAGCGACACCGAAGTCATTCTGCACCTCTACGACGAGCTTGGGCCGGACTGCGTTGAGCAGCTCAATGGCGACTTCGCCTTCGCGATCCATGATGCGCGCCGCAAGCGCCTTTTCCTCGCCCGCGACCGCATGGGCGTGCGCCCGCTTTACCACACATGGCGTCAGGGCCGGTTCCATTTCGCGTCCGAGATCAAGGCGCTCCTGACCGTTCCCGGCATGGAGGCGCGGCTCGACCCCTTCGCGCTCGACCAGATTTTTACGCTCTGGGCTCCCATTCCACCGCGCACGGCGTTTGAAGGCGTCAGCGAACTGCCGCCAGCGCACTGGATGATCGTCGAGAATGGCGCGGCCCGCACGCAACGCTACTGGGATCTGGATTTCTCCAATGTCCGGCACGATTGTTCCGAGGCACAGCTGGCGGAGGAGACGCGGGCGCTTCTGGAAGACGCGACGCGCATTCGCCTGCGCGCCGATGTGGAGGTGGGAACCTATCTGTCGGGCGGGCTCGATTCCTCCATCATCGCCGCACTCGCCAAGCGCATGGCGCCCGCTGGCCTGACCAGTTTCGCCGTCACCTTTTCCGATCCCGCCTTCGACGAAAGCGCATTCCAGAACGAGATGGTGCGAGCGCTCGGCACGGAGCATCACACTGTCGATTGCGACATGGACGAGATCGCCACCGTGTTTCCGCAGGTCATCCGCCACACGGAGCAGCCCATCCTGCGCACCGGTCCCGCACCACTCTACCGGCTGTCCGGTCTGGTGCGCTCGAAAGGCATCAAGGCGGTCCTTTCCGGCGAAGGGGCAGACGAGGTCTTTGCCGGTTACGACATTTTCAAGGAGGCGCGCATCCGGCGCTTCTGCGCGCGCCAGCCGGGCTCGCAATTGCGGCCGCACCTGTTCCGCCGCATCTATCCCTATCTCTCCAATCTGAAACGCCAGACACCGGATTATCTCGCCGCCTTTTTCGGCGTTGCCGGCGACGATCTGAACGATCCGCTGTTCTCGCATCGTCCCCGCATGCGCAGCACCGCCGGTACGAAGCTCTTCTTCTCCGATGCACTCAAGGCGACGCTCGGCGACTATGATGCGGCAGACGAACTCGCCGCCACACTGCCCGACGCCTTCAGCGAATGGCATCCCCTGCATCAGGCACAGTATCTGGAAACCCGCTTTCTCCTGCCCGGCTACATTCTCTCCAGCCAGGGCGACCGCATGGCGATGGCGCACGGGATCGAAACACGCTTTCCCTTCCTCGACCACCGGCTGGTCATGCATGCCGCGCAGATACCGGCAAGCATCAAGCTCAGAGGGCTCAGGGAGAAGCACCTTCTGCGCGAGGCGATGCGCGATGTCGTGCCGCCACAGATCGCCGACCGGCCCAAACAGCCCTATCGCGCGCCAGAGGCCAGCGCCTTCACCGATCACGCGCAGGCCTATGTGGAAGAAGCATTCGAGAAATCGGCGCTGGAAGAAAACGGAAACTTCCACGTTGAAAAAACAGCCAGATTGTATAAAAAAAGCCGGCTAAATAGTTTCACCGGTTTTCGAGACAACGCAGCATTCGTCGGCATTCTGTCGACACAGCTTTGGTCCCAGCAGTTCGCCAGGCCGGTTCGGATAACGGATCAACCTCTGGCGGTTCGTGCCTGACCGTGAAAGGAAGCACCATGCCCCAGTCCATCAATGCCGATATCCGCGCCTTCATTATCGAGAACTTCCTGTTCGGCGATGAAGCAGACGCCCCGGAAGACGATGTATCTCTGATCGAGAACGACATTGTCGATTCCACCGGCATTCTGGAGATGGTCTCGTTTCTCGAGGAGCACTTCGCCATCGATGTCGCCGACCCGGAGATCGTGCCGGAAAACTTCGACACGATTGCCCGCTTAAGCGCCTTTGTCGCGGGCAAGAAGAAGGCCAGGGAGACCGCGCCAGCCGGCGCATAGGAGCGACGCAATGCGCGTTGAGACCTTACTGAAAGACCGTGCAGGGCTTGCCCCCTCCGCCACCGCGCTTGTCACGGGGCCGAACCGGTTAAGCTACGCCGATTTCGACCGTCTGGCCGACCGTCTGGCCGGGGCCTTATGCGCCCACGGGGTCGAGCCCGGCGACCGGGTTGCGCTTTGCATGGACAATAGCCGGGAGATGGCCATCGCCATATTTGCCGGTCTCAGGGCCGGCGCGACGGTCGTTCCGGTCAACCCCGGCGTCAGGGCCGAGGGCCTCGCCCAAATCTTAATGGACTGCACGCCAAAAGCCCTCATTCATGAGGCCAGGCATGGCGGCCTCGTGAACGAGGCGATTGCTGCGGCGGGCCACGCGCCCCTTTCCATCGTCGCCCGGACGGACATCGTCACCCGGACGGACAGGGCCACGCTCAGCGACGCCATCGCCTTCGACACCTGCCTCGATTTAGAGGCGCCCTTACCCGCCCGGCAGGAAAACGACCGGGATCTCGCCTTTCTGATCTACACCTCCGGCTCATCCGGCAGGCCGAAGGGCGTGATGATGAGCCACCGCAATGTCGATGCGGCAGCGGCGATGATCGCCGATTATCTGGAAAACGACGACAGGGACGTGGTGCTTTCCGCACTGCCGCTCTCCTTCACCTACGGGCTGTATCAGCTCCTCGTGGCCGTGCGCAGCGGCGCGACGCTCGTTCTGGAAAAGAGCTTCGCCTTCCCCCATGCGGTTCTGGAAAAGGCGCATGCCGAAGGCGTTACCGGGTTTCCCCTCGTGCCAACCATGGCGGCCATGCTCGCCACGCTCGAAGGGCTCAAGCCCGACCGGCTACCGCCGCTGCGCTACATCACCAATGCCGCAGCCCATCTGCCGCCCGCCCACATTCAGGCGCTGCGCGCCCTTTTCCCGGCAGCGCGCATCTACTCCATGTACGGTCTCACCGAATGCGCGCGGGCAAGCTTCCTTGCACCGGAAGAGCTCGACCGTCATCCCACCTCCGTCGGCAAGGCCCTGCCGGGCACCGAGGCCCTTGTCGTCGATGAAGACGGCAACGAAGCCGAGGCGGACGTCACGGGCGAACTTGTCATCCGCGGACCGCATGTCATGCAGGGCTACTGGAACAATCCGGAAGCAACCGCGCTTGCGCTGCGCGATGCGCCGGACGGCGGCGGTCGAAGGCTCCACACGGGCGACCTCTTCAAACGCGATGCGGAAGGCTTCCTCCATTTCGTCGGCCGCCGCGACGAGGTGGTGAAGATCCGCGGCGAAAAGGTTTCGCCCGGACAGGTGGACGCCGTTCTGGCCGCCTGTCCCGGCGTGCGCGAGGCGCTTTCCTTCACCACCCCCGATCCCGTCTTCGGCCACCGGCTCGACGCGCTGATCGTCGCCGACGATCCCGGCCTCACCGGACGCATGCTCGCCCGGCACTGCAAACACCGCTTACCGGACACGATGGTCCCGAAGTCATTCAATTTCCAGGCGGAACTGCCGAAAACGGCAAACGGAAAACCCAGCCGCCGCCTCGCCGCCATGGAGGCCCTGAAAGCATCATGAACGACATGAACATCAGCTTTTCCATCGACGATCTGAAGATCGATCCCGCCGCTGAAGCCCAGCGCATCGTCACGGCGCTGCGCACCCAGCTGCGCAGCAGGCTGCGCAAGCGGGGATTAGTGCTCGGCCTGTCCGGCGGCATCGATTCCAGCGTCTGCGCGACCCTTGCCGCGCGTGCGCTCGGGCCAGACCGCGTCTTCTGCCTGTTCATGCCGGAATATGATTCCGACCCGGAGAGCCTGCGGCTCGGCCAGGAAGTCGCAACGACGTTCGGTCTCTCCAGCGTGATCGAGGATATCGGCCCGTCGCTTGCCGCCATGGGCTGCTATGAGCGCCGCGACGCCTTCATTCGCCAGGTCGTGCCGGACTATGGCGCAGGCTGGTCGATGAAGATCGCCATCGCCAATGCGCTCACCACCAAGGCCTACAACATCTCCTATCTGGTGGTGCGGCGGCCCGACGGCACCGTCGAGAAGCACCGGCTCCCGCCAGAAGTCTATCTCGGCATCGTCGCCGCCACCAACATGAAGCAGCGCACCCGCAAACAGCTCGAATATTACCATGCCGACCGGCTGAACTATGCGGTCATCGGCACGCCCAACCGGCTGGAATATGATCAGGGTTTCTTCGTGAAGAACGGTGACGGCGCAGCCGATGTGAAGCCCATCGCCCACCTCTACAAGTCGCAGGTCTACCAGCTCGCGAAATATCTCGGCGTGCCCGCCGAAATCCGCCGCCGCATGCCCACGACAGACACCTATTCGCTCGCCCAGTCACAGGAGGAGTTCTATTTCGCGCTCCCCTATCGCGAGATGGATCTGTGCCTCTACGGGCTCGACCACGCCATTCCGGCCAAGAAGGTCGCCTGCGCCACCGGCCTCAGCGAGCGGCAGGTGGGGCTTGTGTGGCGCGACATTGCCGCAAAACGCAAGGTCGCCCACTATCTGCACCTGCCCCCGCAGTTGGTCGAGGAGATCGACGCCCCCTGATCAGCCAGCCTTTTTGGCCGCGAGCAGCGAAGAGCCGGGGAAACGCAGAAGCATGCCGAAGAGATCGCGCGGTTCATCGGGGTCGGCCAGAAGGTCGAGTTCGATGAAGTGATCGGTCTCGCGCACGCGGTCATAAACATAGCGCAACGCCGAGAAATCCTCCGTCGCGAAACCGACGGAATCGAACAGCGTGATCTGGCGCGGCTCGCGACGCCCCTTCACCTTTCCGGCAATCACCTGCCACAGCTCTTCCACCGGGTGATCCTCCGCAAGCTGCTGGATCTCACCCTCAATGCGGGTCTGCGGCGGATATTCCACGAAAATGTCGGAGCGGGTGAGAATGTCGCGATGCAGCTCGGTCTTGCCGGGGCAGTCGCCGCCCACCGCGTTGATGTGCACGCCGGAGCCAACCATGTTGTCGGTCAGGATCGTCGCATATTGCTTGTCGGCGGTCGCGGTGGTGATGATGTCCGCGCCCTCCACGGCCTCTTCCGGCGTCTTGCAGGCGGTCAGCTCGAAACCCAGCCCTGAGAGATTGCGCAGGCACTTTTCCGTCGCGCCGCCATCAACGTCATAGAGCCGCAGCCGGTCGACGCCGAGTGCCGCCTTGAAGGCCATCGCCTGAAACTCGGACTGCGCGCCGTTGCCGATAAGCGCCATGGTGCGCGAGCCTTCGGGCGCAAGATACTTCGCCGCCAGAGCAGATGTCGCCGCCGTGCGCAGCGCCGTCAGGATCGTCATTTCGGTGATCAAAAGCGGATAGCCATTGCCCACATCGGCATAGACGCCAAATGCCGTCACCGTCTGCCGTCCCTCGCGGGTGTTCTTGGGATGACCGTTCACATATTTGAAGCCGTAATGCTTGCCATCGCTCGTCGGCATCAGCTCGATCACGCCTTCGCGGCTGTGCGCGGCCACACGCGGCGTCTTGTCGAAATCCTCCCAGCGGAGAAAATCTTCCTCAATGTAATTCGTCAGTTCCGCCAGAAAGCGTTCCACGCCGATTTCCAGCACCAGTTCCATCATGTGATGCACACTGACGAAGGGAACGAGGTTCAGCTTGTCGATCGAAGGGGTATAGGTCATCGTCAATGGCTCCTGGTAGGCCGATCCATGATGCGCCGGCCAAGCAGACTGGCTGTGAGGTCGACAAGCAGGGTCGCCGTGCGACCGCGCTCATCGAGGAAAGGGTTGAGTTCCACGAGGTCGAGGCTGGTGACGAGACCGCTGTCGTGCAGCATCTCCATCGCCAGATGGGCCTCGCGGAAGGTTGCGCCGCCGGGCACGGTGGTGCCCACCGCCGGCGCAATGGCGGGATCGAGAAAGTCCACGTCGAGGCTCACATGCAGGCGTCCGCCCTCGGCGGCCACCCGCTCCAGAAAGGCACGCAGCAGCGGCGCAATCCCATGCTCATCAATGGCGCGCATGTCATGAACGGTCACGCCCGCCCCGCGCAGCGCAGTGTGCTCCGCCGGGTCCACGCTGCGCAGCCCAAGGGCGCAGATGCGGGTGGGATCGATCGGTGTGTGAAGGCGCGGAAAGAAGCCGTCAAAACCCGCCTGCCCGCTGGCATAGGCAAGCGGCACGCCATGCAGATTGCCGCTGGCGGTGGTGTCGAGCGTGTGAAAGTCCGGATGCGCATCGAGCCAGAGAACAAAAAGCGGCCTGTCGGCTTCCGCCGCCCGGCGCGCCATCCCGGCAAGGGTGCCGGCCGCCATGCTGTGGTCGCCGCCAAGAAAGATCGGCATGCCGTCTTCGCCTGCGGCGTAAGAGGCCTCGCTGATCGCATCCGTCCAGGCGACGATCTCCGGCAGCGCCTTCAGCGCGGGGTTGCCATGCGGCTTCACATTCTGCGGTTTTGGAACAACGGTTCCGAGATCGGAAACCTGATGGCCAAGCTCGCCAAGCGCCGCCACAAGACCGGCCGTGCGCAAGGCGCTCGGTCCCATTTCGCAACCCATGCGCCCGGCGCCATCCTGCACCGGAATACCCAAGATCTTGCAATGCATAGCGCCACCGACCCATCGAACAGTTCCCATTATTCGACCCCGGATCGTCGGCAGAATGAACAAACCAAATTGCCAAAAATTTCATAAGCATTTATCATTTTGCTAATTATGGATTTCATTTTGCACAATCATGGATGAACTCGACGAACGCCTGATCACCCTTCTGCGCCATGATGCGCGCCGCAGCATCTCGGATCTGGCAATGGATCTGGGCGTGTCGCGCGCCACGGTGCGCGCCCGTATGGAGCGGCTGGAAAAGGCCGGTCACATTGTCGGATACACGGTCATCCTGCGGGCCGACACGGTGGAAGCGCCCGTGCGCGGTATCACCATGGTGGAGATCGAAGGGCGCTCCGCCGACCGGGTGATCCACGCGCTTGAGGGTTTTCCGGAAGTTTCCGCCGTTCACACCACCAATGGCCGCTGGGACATCGTGGTGGAGCTCGGCGCGTCCACCCTGACCGATCTCGACGCGGTGCTGCGCCGCATTCGCCTCATTCCCGGCATCATGAACAGCGAAACAAGCCTGCTTCTGGCCACCCCGCACAGCACCCGCGCGCGGCTGTGATCGAACACCGGCCTGCACCTGTCCGCACCGGGCTTATTCGGGCGTTAACCCGGCAAAGCTAACCTGCACTCCCCTGCCCCTTTCCAGAACCGGCGAGCAAGCGACGATGCATTCAAGACCCTCAGAAACGATCCGCTGGGGCATCGTCGGCGCCGGCGTCATGGCCGAGCAGTTCGCCAGCGATCTGGCACTGACGGAGAAAGCCGCGCTCACCGCCGTTTCCTCCCGCACGCCTGAAAAGGCCGCGGCCTTTGCCGCGCGGCATGGCAATGTCACGGCGCATGCCGCTTGTCAGGCACTTCTGGGCGATCCTTCAGTGGACGCGGTCTACATCGCCACGCCAAACGACACGCATTTCGAAATCGCCCGCGCCGCCATCGAGAGCGGCAAGGCGGTTCTGGTCGAGAAGCCGCTGGTGACCACCAGCCGGGATGCCGCCCGGTTGGCGACACTTGCCTCGGAGCGCAGCGTCTTTCTGATGGAGGCCATGTGGACGCGCTTCCTGCCGGCCATCGCCAAAACCAGGGCGCTGATCGGGGAAGGCGCAATTGGCGAGGTCACGCGCCTGCGCGGCAGCCTCGCCTTCCACCACCCCTACGATGCCGAAAGCCGCTTCTATTCCAGAGCCCATGGCGGCGGGGCCATGCTCGATCTCGGCATTTACGGCATCTCGCTCGCCCGCTACCTGATGGGCGAGCCGCTGGAAGTTGATGGCGAATGGCGACAGGCCCCAAGCGGCGTCGACAAATCCGCCTCGGTCACGCTTCTGTTCGACCGGGACGTCGAGGCGCATCTTTCCTGCTCCTTCGAGCATGAGGGCGACAACTGCTTCATCATCGAGGGCAGCGACGGGGCGCTGGTTTTGCAGCCCCCCTTCATTGCCGCAAACGCCGTCCTGCATTGCCGCAACCGGCTTGCAGCCCGCCTTGCCGCCTTTCCCGGTCAGTCGGCCCTGTCCCGCGCCATTCGCAAATTCGCGCGAGGCGCGCCATTGCCGGGCATCCGCCGGCACGCTTTTCCCCGCGCGGGATACGGACTTCAGTATGAAATCGCGGTGGTCGGCGACGCTCTCCGCGCCGGCCACACACATGACCGGCGCAGCGCCCCGCTCGACACGGCGCGCACTCTGGAAATCATCGAAACGGTTCTTGCCGAGCAAAACCGGAAGGGTTGAGGACCGCTCAGTCCTTCTGCGCCTCCGGCTTGAAAGCAAAATGCGTTTTCGGCGTGTAATCATGCTCGCCGGCGCTCAGCGCCAGAACGAGCTCGGTCAGGTGCAGGGCCACCTTTCCTGAATAGAAGGGCATGCTGCCGCCAGAGAGGGCCTTCGCCTGCTCTGCAACGCCCCGGACAAAATCGATCCGCGAGGGATAGGCAGGCAGGGCCTTGCCATCCTTCGGCGCGCTGCTCGCAACGCGCCGGCCGGGCGTGATGCGCAAAGGCAGGGTGCGCCCGATGCGGTTTTCGATCCCGTCGAGAACCTTCTGCAAAAGGCTGCGCTCACGCCCCGGCGCGGAAAGGTGGATTGCGGAGTTGTCGTCCCACAGGTCGCGCAGGATCATGCTTCCACGGTCGCCAAGCACGGTGAGCGAGCGGTCGCGCGGTGCTGCCAGCCCACAGGTGATCCGTGCCTTGACCCCGCTCTCGAAGGTCATGATGCCAACGGAGAAATCCGGGGCCAGCGCCTCGCCTTCAAGCTCCGGCCCCTTTTCGGCAAAGCAGAGGGCGGATGACGCCGACATATGCACAACGGGGCCGAACAGACCGACCAGCCAGCTCATGGCATAGCCAGCATGCTCCAGCGTGCACCCGACCTTGAACTCCTCGGCGCCCGGCCAGCGCGCGCCAGAGCGGCTGCGCCAGCTTCGCCAGTCGGCGCGAAACACAGGACCGTCTTCCATCTCGGCATAGACCAGCCGGGGCGCGCCGATGTCACCGCGCGCCAGGATCTGCGAGAATGTCCGGTAGGCCGGGCTCAACCCGTTGGCGGGCGCAGTGCAGAGAATGAGGCCGCGCTTTTCGGCCAGCGCTGCAAGCTCTATGGCCTCATCCAACGACATCGCCAGCGGCTTCTCACAATACACATGCTTTCCCGCTTCAAGGCAGGCGCGGTTGATTTCGTAATGGCTTTCCGTGCTCGTCAGATTGACGACAATCGCAACATCAGGATCGCTTAGAAGCGCCGGCTGGTCCTCATAGGCGCGCACACCATGAAAGGCGCAAAAGCGCTCCAGCCGCTCAGCCTTGCGGTCCCACACACCGGCAAGTTCAAGCCCGGGGTGGTTGGCCAGCGTGGTCATATAATAATCGGCAACAAAACCGGTGCCGATGAATGCGATTTTTGTCATGGGAGCGCCTCAATTTGAGACGGCTTACAATTACCCGCCTAAGTTTTCCAGAGGACGCCAGTCTAGTTTTTCAGCTCCCCGATCATGCGCAGCACATCATCTTCTGCCCGGCGCCCGCCGAATTCTTCAACAATTCCAAAGGCTCCGCCATAGCCCCAGATAGACCAGGAAAAACCGCGCTCCTCGGCCTGCGCGATCATGTCACGCATATAGGCCGCTCTCCATTCGGCGGGCATCACATCCGGGTTCTGATATTCCTGACGGATCATCCCGAACTCACCGAGAATGATGTTCGCAGGATCGACACCATACTTCGCCGCCCAGTCGGCAACGATGTTGAAGGGGGCCGCCATTTCGGCTGCCAGTTCCTCCTTCGTGTCGACACCGGCGATCAGCTCGTCCAGATAGGCCAGCATGCCGGCGCGGCGCAGGAATGGCGCGTCGTTGCGAATGCGTTCGCGCGCCTTCTCAATGGCTTCGGCCAGTGCTTCCGGGTGCGCATGCGGCGGATAGGGAACGCGCGTCACATAGCGGATGAAATCGCCGGCCCACAGCGCGCCCTGCGAGGTCAGGACAAACGGCGCATAGGAGTGAAAGCCCCAGAGAATGTTGTCGTCGGGAATGGTGTTCGGGTTGAGCGCGGCAAGCCCTTCCGCCGTTCCCCAGCATGCGCCGGACAGTATCAGCGTCGTGCGTGGAGCCGACGAGCGCGCAGCGGCAAAGAGCCTGCCCAGCTGCTCGTCCCAGGCAGCGCCTTCCGCGCCCTCGCAGCCCGTCACCGGCTCGTTCAGAAGCTCGAATGCGACCATGGCCGGGTCTTCTGCGGCGAGTGTGCGCCCCATCTCTCGCACCAGGTCCAGATAGCGCTCGAACAGGGCCTCGTCGCGCAGGATCTCCTCAACGCCTGCAAAGCGGTCCGCGCCGCGCGGAATGGGATGCAGATCGACGATGACCTTCAGGCCCGCCGCATTGATTGCGCGCGCGCCTTCGAGAACGGAAGCAAACAGCCTGTCGCGGAAGCCGGCCGATTTCGGCGACAGGAACGGGATCGGATCGACCGGCATGCGCACGAAGTCGAAACCCGTCTCCTTCAGAAGCGCCAGATCTTCGGCATCGATCTTGCGACGCCATTCGGGATAAGGCAGGAGCACATCTTCCTGCGTCCACTCCGCTTCATCGGGCCATGTGTCCCAGATGTCGAGGTTGACGCCACGGGCAGGCGCAAACGTCGCTGCCTCAAGCGGTCCCGCGAAACAGGCCAGAAGGCTTGCCGCCGCCAGAAAGCCCCTGAACCGCATTGTTCTGCCCACCATGGCGGCGCTCCTCTCTCCGATCCTTCCGAGCGCGCATCAGCGCCCACGGCATACCAGTGGGTATCAGCCCCGGATTAACGAAATATAGCGATTTGCTTGCATACGGTGCACGCGCCGGTTGCGACCGGCAAAACGCATTTGCGCAAGGGAAAGATGATGACGGTGACTGACCGATGGCGGCCTGAAACGGCAGCCGGGGGATTTACGCGCGATGACGAAGACATCGCTTTCTACACGCGCATCAACGCCCTTGTCCGCCCGGACATGGTGCTGGTCGACCTCGGTGCGGGACGCGGTTCGCGCTTCGATGAAGGCACCTCTCCCTTCCGCAAAGATTTCTGCAATTTCCAGGGCAAGGTGAAGCACGTGATCGGCCTCGACGTCGATCCGGTGGTCATGGAACACCCGCATCTGGACGAGGCGCATGTGATCGAGCCGGGCGGCAGGCTACCGCTGGCGGATTCGAGTGTCGACATCATCGTGTGCGAATGGGTGATCGAGCATGTCGAGCATCCGCAGGAATTCGCCGACGAGATCCACCGGGTGCTGAAGCCCGGCGGCTGGTTCTGCGCCCTGACGCCGAACAGCTATGGCTATGTGGGCATCTCGAACCGCATCATCCCCGACAGCGTGAAAGACCGGCTGATGCGCCTTGTCTGGCCGGAGCGGCCGCATGAGGACGTGTTCCCCACCTTCTACCGCATGAACACGATGGGCAGTGTCCGTCGCGCCTTCGGCGAGGAGAAGTGGACGCATCACGGCTACACGGCCAATGGCACGCCGCGCTACCACGGCAACACCGCGATCGGCTTTGCTGCGGTCGCCTTCTTTCAGGCGATCATGCCGCCGCCGATGCGCACCAATCTTCTGGTGTTTTCGCAAAAACGTCCGGACGCCGCAGCAGCGCGCGTCGAGGCCGTAAAAGCCGCCTGAAAATCCGGAAATTTTGCCCGGAATTTCGTCATTCCGGGCAAAATTTCCGAAAAAATCACCGAATGAAAGAATTCGGGCGGCCAGTGGGCGGCCGGGGGGCCGCCCGTCAAAATCAGTGGATCGCCTGCGCCCGGAACTCGCCGGGCTGGCCGCCATTGGCGGCATCCTGTTCGGCCTGACTGGCAAGCCCGGCGGCAACCACCGAAACACGGAACGTGCCTTCAAGCTTGTCGTCAAAGATCGCGCCGACGATGATTTCGGCGTCGTCACCGACCTCTTCGCGGATGCGGGTCGCGGCTTCGTCGACCTCGAACAGCGTCATGTCGCGGCCGCCGGAGATCGAGACCAGAACGCCGCGGGCGCCCTTCATGTTGGCCTCGTCCAGAAGCGGGTTGGCGATGGCGGCTTCAGCAGCCTTCATCGCGCGCGCATCACCCGTCGCCTCGCCCGTGCCCATCATCGCGCGGCCCATGTCACGCATGACAGAGCGGACGTCGGCGAAGTCGAGGTTGATCAGGCCTTCCTTGACGATCAGATCCGTGATGCAGCGCACGCCCGAATAGAGAACCTTGTCGGCCAGCTCGAACGCCTCGGCAAACGTGGTCTTGGCGTCGGCAATGCGGAACAGGTTCTGGTTGGGAATGACGATGACCGTATCGGCGGCCTGACGCAGAAGCTCGATGCCCTGCTCGGCAATGGCCATGCGGCGATTGCCCTCGAAGGTGAACGGCTTAGTGACGACAGCCACGGTCAGGATGCCGGCATTGCGCGCGGCAGCGGCGATGACCGGCGCTGCACCCGTGCCGGTGCCGCCGCCCATGCCGGCGGTGACGAAGCACATATGGGTGCCCGACAGATGATCCATGATCTCGTCGATGGTCTCTTCGGCAGCAGCCTGACCGATCTCCGGCAGCGAGCCCGCGCCGAGACCCTCGGTCGAATTCGCGCCCAGCTGGATCAGCCGTTCGGCCTTGGACATGGTCAGCGCCTGCGCATCGGTGTTGGCGCCGATGAAGTCCACGCCCTGCAGATTGTGCGCGATCATGTTGTTGACGGCATTGCCGCCACCGCCGCCGACACCGATGATGGTGATCTTGGGGCGCATTTCAGAAATTTCGGGCTTCTTCTCGTCCGTCATTGGGCCTTGGTCCTTCCTGGGGGCAAGCGGCGACAGCGAATCGCTCCGCCCGCGCGTCCGCCTGAAGGAATCAGAGTGCGCCGGCTTGTTCAAGTGTGCGCAACGCCCTGAACACCCGGAGTTTACAGCTCTGATTCAAATGTGATGACGGCCTGTAACGCTTTCAATGGCGGCTCACGCATTATCCGCCTCGACACCCTCACGCAGCGTCCTCAAGACATCCGGGTCCGCCGACTGGACGCGGCTCCAGTTGGGGATGAAGGGCGTCTCCATGGGATGTTCGAGAAAGGTATGGCCTGCCTCGACGATGTTCGCGGCAAAAAGCTCCACAGCCTTTTCCTCCCTGTGACGGTCCACATGGAGCCCGTTCATCACCGCGTCGTTGTAGTAGCGTTCGATCAGGTCGAGCGCGAGGCGGTAATAGGTGGCTTTCAGGGTGCGGAAATGCTCCTGGCTGAAGACGACGCCATCGGTGGCGAGCTTGCGGAAGATCGCCTTGGAAATGTCGATGGACATGCGCGAGAGACCGCGTGCGGCATCCTGTGCCGAAAGCGGCTGGTGCTTGTGGTCGTAACCGTCGCAGATATCCACCTGGCAAACCGCATGGCGGCCGAGATTGCGCCACGCCTCGGACAGGACACCGATCTCCAGCCCCCAGTCGGAGGGGATGCGGATATCCGGCAGAATGGAGGTGCGCATGGCGAATTCACCGGCCAGCGGGTAGCGGAACGCCTGCAGATATTCGACATAATCGCTGTGCCCGAAGGTGCGCTGAAGGGCGAGCAGAAGCGGCGCAATGAGGAGCCGGCTCACGCGGCCATTGAGCTTTCCGTCCGCAACGCGCGGATAGTAGCCCTTGCAGAACTGATAGGGGAAGGACGGATTGGCCAGCGGATAGACCAGCCGCATCAGCATTTCGCGCGTGTAGGTGATGATGTCGCAATCATGCAGGGCCACCACATCGCTGTCCTGACAGGCGAGCGTATAGCCCATGCAGTACCAGACATTGCGCCCCTTTCCAGGCTCCTCGGGCGCAAGCCCCAATGAGGACAGACGCTTCTGGACCGCCTTCAGGCGCGGCCCGTCATTCCAGAGGATCGAATGGCGCTGCGGCAGCCGGGCGAAATATTCCTGCGCGAAATGGAACTGCTCTTCACTGGCGCGGTCGAGGCCGATGACGATGTGATTGATGTAATCAACCTCACAGAGTTCATCAACGATCCGCCCCAGCGCCGGCGCTTCAAGCTCGGAGAAGAGCGACGGCAGGATGAGCGTGATCCTTCGCCGTTCGGCGAAAAGCCTGAGCTGGCGCTCCATCTCTTCCGGCGTGGTCGTGCCGAGATTGTGCAGCGTGGCCACGCTGCCGCTCTGCTGGAAATCCGACATGGCGCTCCTCCCTATTCCGGTGCGTTCAACAGTGCGAGGATTTCCTCGTTCCAGCCTTCAGGTCCGGGAAGCCTTGCCCATCGTATCACCCCACCCTTTACCGGTGCGAACGGGGCGAGACCGGCATGGGCCGGATTGGGTATGACAATCCCGATATCGACGCTCTGCAGCATGGCGACATCATTGGGCGCATCGCCCAGCGCTACGCTGACCAGAGCTTCGTCTTCCGTGCGGTAGCGGGCAAAAAGTTCGTCCACCCGCGCGCCCTTCGTTCCGCCGAAGGAGAGCGTGGCAAAGCGCCCGCCCTTTTGAACGGTGACGCCGTTCTCCTTCAACGCGGCACAGAAATCTGCGTAGCCCTCTTCCGTGCCGTTCCAGAGACCGGGTTCCGAAAAAGCGCGCTGTTTCGCGCGCGCGGCAGCCTCCATACTCAGGCCGGTGCGGGCCGCAACCTCTTCTGCGCTCCAGTCGGAAAAGCCAGTGAAATGCCGGCGCAATTCTGATGGAAGCGCATCCAGCGTGCGCATGAGGCGTTGATGTCCGGACGCCACGGGCTCGTCACCAGCCTCGTGCTCCGGCGGCAGAATGCCAGCGCCGTTTTCCACGATTGCAGGACAGTCGGCAAAGCCGGCCGCCTGCCGGATCGGCGCGACCTCGGCTGCGGTCTTGCTGGATGCAAGGATGAGGCGGTGCCCTTCGGCCCGCAACCGCGCAAGCGCCGGGCGGGCTGCATCGAAATCATAGGTCTCGTGGTCGAGCAGCGTTCCGTCCAGATCGCTGAAGACAATGAAGGACCGCCGGGCGCTCATGAGACCTGCCGCCGGTTGGAGATCCAGCGCGTCTGGTAGGGCGCGAAGGCAATGTCGCCGGCAAGCTGCGCCACCGGATCGCCGGTCAGGAGATCGTGCCAGTCATCGCCCTCGATCAGGTTCAACGTCATGGACGGCACGCTGCGCTCCTCATTGGTGAGATTGGAAATGGCAAAAATGCTCTGCGAGCGGTCGAGGCTCTGCCGCCAGAAGCCGAAGAAGGCGTCGCCGAGCTGGAGGGTGAACTGGGTGGCGTTGGGATGGAAGGCCGGCTGCGCGGAGCGCACACGCACCATGGCCCTGAGGCGTGAAAGGACACGCGCCGGTAAGGTCTGCGGATCGTCCAACTGCTCCCGTAACGCGGCATAGTCGAGTCGTCTGCGGTTGATCGCACGGTTGTAACCAAGCTTCTCGACCCCGTCATAATCGTTGCGGGTGGCGAGCAGCGCATGAATGTAGAAGGCTGGAACGCCCTCAAGCCCCATAACAATCGCCTGGCTGCATAAGAAGCGCTCGAGCTGGTGATCGTCGACGCCCTGATGTGTGCCGGCAAACGCGTCGAACAGCGCCACGTTCAATTCGTAGGGGCGCTCGCCATCCGGCCTTGCGTAACAGGATACGCGACCGCCAAAGCCCTTCACCGTTTCGATGACCCGTGCGATCTCGTCTTGCGGGATCAGCCCCTCTGCCGGGCGCAGGCCGATGCCGTCATGCGAGGCGGAGAAATTGAAATAGGTGCAGCCGAGCTGGGCCGGTGGCATGGCCATCTGCCAGGCGTTCAGATATTTCGACGTGCCGCCCAGAAGCGCATGCAAAAGAAGCGGCGGCAGCGCGAAATTGTAGATCATGTGCGCTTCGTTGCGATTGCCGAAATAGCTGAGATTCTCGACATTCGGGACGTTGGTCTCGGTGATGAGAACGATCGGCTCTTCGCGATAATCGCACAGGAGACGGATCAGCCGGATGATCTCGTGCGTCTGGCGCAGATGGATGCAGGGCGTGCCGACCTCCTTCCAGAGAAAGGCCACCGCATCGAGGCGGATGGTGCGCACGCCATGCTCGATATGCCCGCGTATGATGTCGAGAAACTCCAGCAGGACACGCGGATTGGCAAAGTCGAAATCCACCTGATCGTGACTGAACGTGCACCAGACATAACGGCTGCCGCTTTCGGTCCTGAATTCACGCAGCAGCGGATGCGTGCGCGGCCGCACCACAGCGCTCAGATCGTCGTCGGGGCTTGCTTCCTTGAAAAAGCCGTTCCACGGCTCGTGGCCCTGAAGAAAATCGGAAAACATGCGGGCCTGGCTCGAACAGTGGTTCATCACCAGATCGGACATGAGGCGGAAATGCCCGGCAATGCGTGCGATGTCCGCCCAGTCGCCCAGCTGGCTGTTCACCTGACGATAATCCGTGACGGCAAATCCATCATCGGAGGTGAAAGGGAAGAAGGGCAGGATGTGAATGCCGGTGAAGACGCCCGCCAGATAACGTTCGGAGAAATCGTGGAGCAGATCGAGCGGCTTGTGCTCGCCATCGACGAGCGTGTTGCCATAGGTGATGACGTAGTTGTCCTTCTCGCTCCACAGTGCGTTTGCGGGAAGACGGCCGCGCCTGCGCGGCGCACTGGCCGCGCCGAAGAAAGCCCTTTCGGCGCTGGCTGCCAGTTCGGCGGGATCGTGATCCGGATAGATGGAGGCGAGAAGCTGGCGCAGACCGTTTCGCAGTCTGGCGGGCGCGGCCGCCCGGGGCTGGCGCGCTGCTTCTCTCACAGTCATGGGCTGAACCGGCCATGTTGCATTGCAGCATGATGACGCGGGACGGCGACGATGACAAGAGGCCGCACGGGAAGCGACTGCAATTGCGGATGCGCCACCGGCTGAAGCCGTTTATAGAATGGCCTCATGCGTATTCTCGATATCAAGACATTCGTGGCGCTCGCCCGCAACCGGCATTTCGGCCGCACGGCGGAAGAGCTGAACACGACACAGCCGGCGATTTCGAGCCGGCTTGCGGCCATTGAGGCCGAACTGGAAAGCCGGCTGATCAACCGCGGCGATGGCAGCTTTGCGCTGACCGCCGATGGCGAGCGCGTGTTGCAGAGTTTTGAGGCGATCCTTGGCGATATCGACCAGTTGCGGGGCACGCTTCAGGGCGACGCCGTGCCGGCGCTGGAGCCGCTGCGGATCGGGGCAATCGATTCCGTGTCATCCACCTGGATGCCGCATCTGATCGACTCGCTGCACCGGAGCTTTCCGAACCTGAAGATCGAACTGACGGTCGACGGCACGAAACATCTCGTTCAGGGCATGACCAAGGGCGAGTTTGACGTGATCTTCTCGCTGCACCCGGTGCTGGATGACGGTTTCCGAAGCTTCACTTCCTGCGTGCTGCAGATGGTGTGGGCCGGTTCGCCCAAGCTGATCGACCCGAACAGGACCTATAGCGTGGCGGAACTGGCGAGCCTGCCGATCATCAGCTTTCCGAAGAATTCGCCGCCCTACCAGATGATCGCGCCCTATTTTCACGACGAGCAGGCACTGGCCTCGAAGCTGACCACCTGCAACTCGCTCTATGCAATCATCAACCTGATCATTGACGGGTTCGGCGTGGGCGCGATCCCCGCCGTGACCATCAGGCGCGAGTTGAGCATGGGCCTCCTGCATCAGGTGCAGGTGTCGAAGCGCTTTCCGCCCATGCACATCGTGGCCAGCTATCAGGCCTCGACCCATCAGGACTTCATCCGCAAGGTCATCAGCCAGGCGCGCATCAGCGCCGCGCGATTTTGCGCCAGTGTGGAACCGGACATGGCCTGGATCGACTGATCCCGGCAGGAAACACAAAAAAGCCCGGCATCTTTGCCGGGCTTTTTCTTATCCGTGCCGTTGCGGCTCAGGCCACCATGATGTGGCGGGCCTGCGTGTATTCCAGCAGCGACTGCATGGAAAGATCCGAGCCATAGCCGGAGTTCTTCATGCCGCCATGCGGCATCTCGGTGGCGAAGACGCCATGGGTGTTGACCCAGGTGACGCCGTATTCGAGATCGTTGGCAAGACGCAGCGCGGCGCCGGTGTCACGCGACCAGACCGACGAGGCAAGGCCGTATTCCGAAGCGTTCGCCCAGCTCAGCGCCGTGTCCGGTTCATCGAACTCGGTGAGCGTGACGACGGGGCCGAACACCTCTTTCTGCACGATCTCGGCGCCGATGGGCGCACGCACCAGCGTCGGCTCGTGGAAGAAGCCTGCGCCATCCGGCTTATTGCCGCCAGCGACGATGTCCGCACCCGATGCGCGGGCGCGCTCGACGAAGCCGGCGACGCGCTCCTGCTGGGCGGCGCTGATCAACGGGCCGAACTCAACATCCTCACGCTCCGGCGCGCCGTAAACGAGGCTGCCGATCATGGCGGACAGCTTGTCCGTCAGTTCATCGGCAATCGCCTTGTCAGCGAAGACGCGGCAGGCTGCGGTGCAGTCCTGACCGGCATTGTAGAAGCTGGCCTCGCGCATCGTGTCGACAACGCTGTCGAGATCGGCGTCCTTCATCACAATGACCGGGGCCTTGCCGCCAAGCTCGAGATGGGTGCGCTTGATCTGCTCGCCGGCAGCCGCCTTGAGGATGGCGCGACCGGTGCGCACATCGCCGGTCAGCGAGATCATGCGCACGAGCGGATGGGTGATGAGCGGCTGGCCGACATCCGGGCCGTTGCCGCAGATGACATTGACGACGCCGGCGGGCAGAACCTCGTTGAGGATCGCGGCCAGACGCAGAAGGCTGAGCGGCGTGTTTTCCGATGGCTTGATGACCACGGTGTTGCCCGCGCCGATGGCCGGGGCAAGCTTCCATGCGGCCATGAGCAGCGGATAGTTCCACGGCGCGATGGACGCGATGACGCCAAGCGGATCACGACGCAGCATGCTTGTCATGGTGTGGGCGCGATAGCCGTCTGCGGCGACGCCCGGCATGTTGCGCACAGCGGTCGCGTAGAAGCGGAACACGTCGGCCACATTGGCAAGCTCGCCGGCCTCAACGAAGCGGCGCGGCTTGCCGGCGTTCAGCGATTCAACCTCGGCGAGACGGGCTGCGTTTTCCTCGATCTTGTCGGCGACGGCCCACAGCATGCGGCTGCGTTCCTTCGGCGTCGTGCGGCGCCAGCGCTGGAACGCGCGGTAGGCGGACTGCACGGCGGTGTCGATCTGGCCTTCGCTGGCCGAGGCGACACGGGCGAGCTCGGTCCCGCGTGCGGGATCGAATGCGGTTTCCTCCGCGCCCTCACCGGCGACGAACTCACCATCGATGAAAAGACGTGTTTCAAGGCTGCTCATGCGTGTCTCCATTCGCTCAAGGGCGATCGGTTTTCAAAACTGTATGTGAATGCGTCAGGCAGAACGCGGCCGAAGCCGCTATTCCCCTTCGGACAGAACGCGCAGGCGCGCCGGATCGATGGCGAGGCCAACCGTCTCGCCGCGCTCGAAATCGAGATCGTGCGGGGCCAGAACGCGGATTTCTTCCTTGCCGATCTGGATCACGTAGCGATTGCGCGCGCCAAGATAGACGCGGGTGCGCACCTTGCCCTCGATGACGCCCTCGCCCTTCGGCTTGATGGCCACATCTTCCTGACGCAGTGCGACGACGGCCGGGCCACGGCGCGTTTCGTCCTTGCCGACCGGCAGGGTCTGCCCGTCGGCAAGTGTTGCCACCGGCCCGCCAGCTTCTTCGGTAATATTGGCCGACACGAGGTTGGCCGCACCAAGGAAGCTCGAAGCGTAGCCGGTGGCGGGTTGGGCGTAGATCTCGCGGGGAGCCCCCTCCTGCTCGATCTTGCCCTTGTTCAGAAGAATGATGCGGTCCGAAAGGCTGAGCGCCTCTTCCTGATCGTGCGTGACGAACAGGGTGGTGAGGCCGAGACGCTTGTGGATCTCGATGAGCTCGACCTGCATGTCTTCGCGAAGCCGCGCGTCGAGATTGGACAGCGGCTCGTCGAGAAGCAGGATCTGCGGACGCGAAACGATGGCGCGGGCGAGCGCCACGCGCTGCTGCTGGCCACCGGAGAGCTGGTTGGGCCGGCGGTCGGCCAGATGGCCGAGCTGCACGGTCTCCAGCGCATCACGCACCTTGTCGCGCTGCTCGTCAAGCGTGCCGATGCGGCGCATGCGCAGCGGGAAGCGGACATTCTCGGCAACGCTCAGATGCGGCAGAAGCGCGTAGGACTGGAACATCATCGCGATGTCGCGCTTCTCGGGCGGCAGGTCGGTGACGTCGCGCCCGCCGATCTCGACAGTGCCGGAAGTGACGCTTTCGAGACCCGCAACGATGCGCAGAAGCGTGGTCTTGCCGCAGCCGGAGGAGCCCAGAAGGCTGACGAACTCGCCGGATGCGATATCGATGGAGATGCCGTGAAGAACCTCGACCGGGCCGAAGGATTTCTTGATGGCGTTGAGACGGACTTCAGCCATGGATCAGGTGCTCGCGAAACGGTGCAGGCCAAGCATCCGGTCGATCACGAAGATCAGAAGGACGGTCAGGCCGATCATGATGGAGGAAACGGCAGCCACCGACGGGTCGGGGCTGAATTCGAGCTGGCCGTAGATCTGCACGGGCAGCGTGGTCATGCCGGGCTTGCGCAGGAACAGCGCCAGAACGGCCTCATCGAAGGAGATGTTGAAGGCGAAAAAGGTGCCTGCCGCAAGGCCGGGAAGGCACTGCGGAAGAACCACCAGCCGAAGCCGCTGGAAACGGCTCGCGCCCATGGTCTGCGCCGCTTCCTCGAGGAAGGGGTTGGACTCCGACAGGACCGCCAGCGTGGTGCGGATGACATAGGGCGTGGTGATGATCGTATGGCTGACCCACAGGGTAAGCACCGACACCGGCCCGAAGATCGCGCTCCACAGCATCAGCATGCCGATGGCGTAGATGATGGTGGGCAGAACCAGCGGCGACAGAAACAGCGTCGAAAGCAGGCCCGAGAAGGGCAGCTTGCGCCGGTGGAGCGCGATGGCCGCCGCACCGCCCACGAGACAGGAGGTGACGGTGACCAGAAGCGCCACCTGGATGCTGATCCAGGCCGCATTGAGATAGGCGTCGGACGACAGGACCGCCTCGTACCAGCGCAGCGAGAAGCCCGTTGGCGGGAACGAGATGAACTGGCTTTCCGAAACGGACACACCAACGATCACGACCAGCGGCGCGAGAAGGAAGATGCCCGTCAGGACGACGAAGGCGACAGCGCCGATGCGCAGCGGAGTGGAAACGGCTCTAACCATTGGAGCGCCCCGAAAGTCTGGCATAGGGCATCAGGAGAACGATGATGCCGAGGAACAGGATGACAGCCTGGGCTGCGGCGAAGGGCCAGTCGAGCGTCTGCGTGACCGAACGGTAGATGGACGCGGCCAGAACCTGAATGCGGGCGCCGCCCAGCAGGTTCGGCGTGACGAACGAGCTTGCCGAAAGCGTGAAGACCAGCAGCGAGCCGGCGACGATGCCCGGCACCGAAAGCGGCAGGACGACCGTGCGCAGGGTCTTCAGGAAGGAACAGCCCATGGTGCGCGCCGCCTCTTCAAGCCGGCTGTCGATGCGGGTGATGACGCCGAGGATCGACAGGGTCATGAAGGGCAGAAGCACCTGCACCATGCCGATGACGATGGCGGTCTCGGTCTGCATCAGACTGAAATTGCGCCCGACGAGGCCAAGGTCACGCAGGACCTCGGGCACGAGGCCGCTGCGGCTCAGAAGCACCATCCAGCCGAAGGTACGCACGACCACGGAGGTCATCAGCGGCAGGATCACCATGATGACCAGCCAGAGCCGCAGCTTCGGGCTGACATGCGCCATGATATAGGCCATCGGGAAACCGATCAGCGCGCAGATGAGCGTGATGATCGCCGACAGGCGCACGGTGCGCCACAGCACATTGAGATAATAGGGGTCGCTCAGGAAGCGGGTGAAATGGGCCAGGGTCAGCCCGTTCTCGCCCGAGACAGACAGCATCAGCATCTGTGCAATCGGCACGAAGAAGGCGAGCACCAGGAGCAAGAGGCCCGGCAGGATCAGAAGCGAGTTTTCCGCGCGGTCTGTCATGGTCGTCCTTGTTTCAGCTTGCATTGGACCGGTGAAGGCCCAGCGGGTTTGGCCGCGCGAATGTGCAGGCGCAAGGCGCGGCGCCGCAAGGGGATGCGACGCCGCAATTCAAGGTTTCGCCTTAGCGGGCGATGGTGCGGTTCCAGGCGTCGACCCAGGCCGAACGGTTGGCCTCGATCTTGACCGGGTCAAAACGGATGAGGCCCTTCACGCCTTCTTCGCCATAGGCGACGTCAGCGGCGACTTCACCGGCAAGCTCGGTCTTCGCGTTGGTCGGCGAGTAGCGCAGCTTCTCTGCGAAGCAGGCCTGCGCCTCCGGCGAGATCGACATGTCGATCAGCTGGACGGCGAGATCCTGGTTCGGACGGCCTGCCACGAGGTTTGCCGTGATGAAGCTTGCCGGCGTGCCTTCTGCACCCTGGGTGAAGGCGGTCGGCAGACCGGCCTTGCGCAGCGTGTAGGCGTAATCGGAAGCGTAGGCCGCGATCCAGGCGTCGTTCTGGGCGAACTCCTGCTGGATTTCCGGCGAGGTGGAAACAACGATTGCGCCATTTTCGAGCAGCTTGGTGACTGCATCGAGACCCGGCTGAATGTTGTCGAGATCGCCGCCATTGACCTGGTTGATCATGAGGAAGCCGAGCATGCCGTAACCGTTGGAAATGTCGGTCAGGACGATGTGGTCGGCATAGGCCTCGTTGGAAAGATCCTTCCAGGCGGTCGGCTTGGGATCGGCAGCTTCGTCATTGTAGAGAAGGCCGATCGCAGCAATCGAGTAGGCCGGACCTTCACCCTTGGCGAGGTTGGCGCGCGCGAAGTCATAGACATCGGCGGCGTTGGTCAGCTTGGCTTCGTCGATGGGCGACAGGAGGCCTTCTTCGGCAGCCACGATTTCCTGACCACCGGAGAAGTGGATGACATCGAACTGCGGAGCGTTCTTCTGCGCGCGAAGCTGGGCGAAAGCGTCGGCGGAATAGGCCGTCACCACGCGCACCTGAGCGCCGGTCTTTTTCTCGAACGGGGTGAGAATGCACTCACGATGTGCTTCTTCGTAAGCACCGCCGAAGGAGTTGATCGTGAGCGTTTCGGCCTGGGCAAGCGCCGTGCCTGCCATCAGAGCGCCAACGCCGGCGACCGTGATCTTGGAAATCGTCTTCATGGCTGTTCCCTTGCTGTCTTTATGTTTGATCTTCTGGAAATTGGGCAGCCGGCCCCGAGAAGGGCCGGCTGCCGGATCATCAAACGATGCGGCCGATCTCGACCGTCTTCAGGCCTTCCTTGCGGATCAGGCGGCACTGCTCGGCGATTGCGTCGAGCCCTTCGGACATGTTTCCGAAGTAGGTGCACGGGATCCAGCCGGTCGGGCCGAACGTGCGGCCACCAACACCGTAGAACATGCCGATCTCCCAGAACTCGTCCGGATCGATCTTGAAGAAGTTCTTCGGCTGATAGAACCAAAGCATATCACCAGGCTCCGGGAGAACCGTCTGGTTTTCCGGCGGCAGGCTGGTCGGATCGAAGTTGCGGGCCTCTTCCGGCAGACCCATCATGATTTCCGGGCCGGAGAAGATGGCATGGCTGGCAGGAACCTGAATCGGCTTCTCCAGTGCACCCCAGATCGCTTCGCAGGTCTTGGGCGCGGTATCCCAATAAAGAGAAATGATACCCTTTACGTCTGCCTCGACGAATTTCAGATAGATATTCTTGTCAGTCATGAACCTAAACCCGTTTGTTACGCCCATATTTCAAGGCAAGGTCGGGTGCATGTCCAATCGCAATGCGGAATTCTGCCTATAAAGAAATTTTATCGCCAGTCAGATCAGAGCGCGCTTACGCCTGTGACAATCCCGCCGCACGACGCGCCGCCTCTCCGACGTAACGCCAAAACGCCAGATCATGCGGCCGTTTTTCCGCTTCCCACTCGGGATGCCACTGCACGGCGAAGACCGGAGCCTTTGTCCCGGCGGCTGCGACAGCCTCGACAACACCGTCATGTGAACGAACGGCGGCGGAAAGCCCCTCGCCCAGCTCACCAATGCGCTGATAGTGAACGCTGTTGATCTTCAGGGGACCGGAGACGGCGAGCGCCTTCTCATAGGCCGCACCCGGAACCACCTCGGCGTCATGCCCATAGGCGAACATGGCATCGAGATCGACGCCATCGGGCGCATGGTGCGAGAACTCCGGCGTGCCGGCATCACGCTCGTCGACAAGCGTGCCGCCAAAAGCGACATTGATTTCCTGAAGGCCACGGCAGATGCCGAACAGCGGCGTGCCGCCTTCTACCGCTGCATCGATGAGACGCGCGGTTGCGCTGTCACGCGCAGCATCCAGCATGCCGCGCTGCGCATGGGGCGAGCGATAGCGGGCGGGCGAAATGTTGGAATTGCTGCCAGTCAGAAGCAGGGCATCCATTCTGGGCAGGAGTGCCGCGACATCATCCGCATCGAGATTGCTGGGAAGGATGAGAGGCAGCGCGTCCGCGTGCTGCCGCACGGCGTTCAGGTAACGCTCCTTGACGATCTGGGCATTCTCTCCCTCCACCGGACGGGTGCAGGCGATGACGCCGATGACAGGCAAAGCGGACATGAGTTTCTTCCTTTCGGGAACTGGAAAACGGCAAATAGCGGCGAGGCTCATAACGCCTCGGACAACGCTACGAGAATAAGACAGCCGCGAAAAGCTTCTGGACCAAACGACCAGTCCAGCAATAAATCAACCCGCTATTCGGTCGCAGCCGGTTGTTCCGGCAGCCACCCGCCTTCGGGCGTTGGCGCAAGGGCCGGCGTTTCGAACACACCGACAACGCGGTCGCAGATGCCCCCGCTCTCGGCCGAAAGCGCCTCGCGCCAGCGGCGCGTCTGCAACATGGCCGCACCGACGGCGACGGGCTCGATGTTGCACAGTTTGAGGAGTTTCAGACCGGCGAGAATGGAACTGCCGGTGCTGATGACATCATCCACCAGAAGCACGCGGCGACCCTCGATGAGGGGCAGCATGCGGGGGTCCACATAAAGGCGCTTCTGCTGATCGGGGCTGGTGACGGAGCGCAGCGGAACCGAGCGCTCTTCCTCGTACCAGAACTTGCGCGACGTGCTGAGCGGCACATAGCGGCTGTGACCGAGCGCGCGGGCGACCTGCGAGGCGAGCGTCAGACCCAGCGTCGGTAGACCGACGACAACATCCGGTCTGAAGGCGGACGCCTTTTCAGCGAGCGCCTTCGCCAGCGCGTCGGAAACGGAGAAGCTCGCCTGGTTGACGATCAGCGAAGCCAGCGCCCGCTCCCCACCTGAAAGAACGCGGATCGGGAGGCCGAGCTGACGCCCATCGGGCAGCTCTGCGGGGAAGAACCCCTTGTGGCCGCCGCGCGGGGCGCGCTCGTAGGTTCCTGCCGGTTCGAGCTCCTGCCAGAATGCCTGGGGATCGATCTGGAAATCGGAATGCGTCATTGTCTGCCGAAAGGCCCCGCGTTAAGAATGAGCTGTTTTCACCTGGATTTCTGTTCCCGGACAGAGCGTATATCTCCACGCCGGCCGCCTTGTTGCGGAAGGCACCTTTTATCCGGGCAGACGCATAAATGGAAAGGGCGTATTGATGGCTGTTAACGAGGATGTTCGCGCGGAGATGGATTTTCTCGTCGCATTGCGGCGCGATCTGCACGCACATCCCGAGCTGGGCTTCGAGGAAGAGCGGACCAGCCAGATTGTCGCCGAGCATCTGACAGAGACCGGCATGAAGGTGCATCGCGGCCTTGGCGGCACCGGCGTGGTGGGCACGCTGACGGTGGGCAATGGCCCGCGCACCATCGGCCTGCGCGCCGACATGGACGCGCTCGCCATGCCCGAAACCGCCGACCGCCCCTACAAATCGACCGTGCCCGGCAAGATGCATGCCTGCGGGCATGACGGACACACGACGCTGCTTCTGGGCGCGGCGCGCGAACTGGCGCGCACGCGCAATTTCTCAGGCACGGTGCACTTCATCTTTCAGCCGGCGGAAGAAGGCCGGGGTGGCGCAAAGCGCATGGTGGAAGACGGCCTGTTCGAGATGTTCCCCTGCGATGCGGTCTATGGCCTGCACAACATGCCCGGCCTCGACACCGACGAGATGGCCGTGGTGGCCGGCCCGCAGCTCGCCTCCTCCGACAGCTGGCAGGTGCGTTTTCGCGGCGTCGGCACCCATGGCGCAAAACCGCATCTGGGCAAGGACCCGGTGACGGCGGGCGGACATTTTCTCGCAAGCCTGCAAACGATTGTCGGCCGCGTGGTGGACCCGTTGCAGCCAGCCGTGGTGAGCGCCTGCTCGGTGCAGGCGGGCGACCCCAATGCGCTCAACGTGATCCCCGATTTCATCGACATCGCAGGAACCGCCCGCGCCTACACGCCGCGTGTGCGCGACCAGCTGGAAGAAGAGATCGGCCGGCTTGCGAATGGTGTTGCTGCAATGTTCGGCATCGAGGCCGAATACCGCTTCATCCGCCGCATTCCGCCCGTGGTGAACAATGCGGATGCGACGGCGCGTGCGCTGGCGGCGGCGCAGGCCGTGTGCGGCGACAAGGTGCGCACCGACTTTCCGCCCTCGACGGCGGGCGACGACTTCGCGTTCTTCTCGCAGGACGTGCCGGGGGCCTATGTGTGGCTCGGCAATGGACCGGCAGTGGATGGCGCGCTGCACCACAACACGGCTTATGACTTCAATGACGGGGCGATTGGCACCGGCGTGAAGTTCTGGACGACGCTGGTGGAGCAGGAACTGGCGGCCTGATTTTGGACGTGGGGCGCTCGCCCCTCATCCGCCTGCCGGCACCTTCTCCCCGCAGGCGGGGAGAAGGAAAGCGCGGATTTTCTCTCGCTCAAAAACCAAGATGCGGCTTCTATGCCCCCTTCTCCCCGTTCACGGGGAGAAGGTGAGGATGAGGGGCGAGCGCCGACTTCTAAAACCTATCCCAGAATTTCGAGAACCGGCGTTTCCAGAACAGCGGGGCGGGCATTGTCGGCAATGCCGAGATCGGTCTGGTGCGGGCCGGCATTGCAGGCGAGCGTCGCGCCGAAACAGGCCTTGAACACCAGATAGGGCGGCTCCCAGTCGACAATGCCGTCCATGGCGGAGCGCAGGGCCGCAAAGCCCGCTGCCACATCGGCCAGCGGCTCATCGGAAACGAGGCCCGACAGGGGCAGCGCCAGAGAGGCGACGATGCGACCGCCCTGCGCAACGGCCATGCCGCCGCCAGCCTCGATCACCCAGTTGGCCGCTGCCGCCACATCTTCTTCATTACCGCCGAAGACCGTGACGTTGTGGCTGTCGTGGGAAACCGTGGTGCAGAATGCGCCGCGCCACGCCCCCCAGCCGGTGAGATAGCCCACACGCGGAATGGCCGCCGCGCGGCCATGACGGTGGATGACGCTGATCAGCGTCGCGCCCTCGGGCGGCACGACGAAGCCATCGCGCACCGTTGTTTCGGCCTCGCCCCACTCGGTGAAGCGGGGGCGGTGAATGGTGGCGACGCGCACACGCTCTCCTTCCGCCCGGACGCGGAAATCATCGGGCGTGAAGGCGGGGCATTTGATGGAGCCTTTGAGCGGCGCGGTGGAATGCGCCTTCACCGGGGCGGTCAAAGCGCCATCGCGCGCGACCACAACGCCATTGGCGATGACGGCGGCGGCGCGGAAATTCTCCAGATCGTCAAACAGCGCGATGTCGGCGCGGCGACCGGCGGCGACAAGGCCAAGATCGGGGCGCGCGAGCCGGTGCGCGGCATTGAGCGTTGCGGCCTGAATGGCCCAGCTCGCCGGCATGCCGTAGCGCACCAGGCGGCGCACCACATCGTCAAGCCCGCCTTCGTTCAGAAGCGAGTCGGGAAAAACGTCGTCGGTGCACAGCGTGACCGTGGAAGGCAGCCGCCCGAGCGCGTTCAGCGCTTCGACGAATTCCGGCAGTAGGTGGTCGTGCGAACCGCGCATCTCGATCGCCAGGCCGGCACGCAGCTTGGCCATCAGATCATCGCCGGAGACGAGTTCGTGATCGGAGCTGACGCCGGCGGCCATGAAGGCGTTGAGGTCTGCGCCTGCGAGGCTGCGGGCATGGCCGAAGACGGGCTTGCCGCTTTCAAGGCCGGCCTGCACCACATCGCGCATGGGCGCGGTGCGGTCGATGACGCCGCGCATGTTCATGACCTCGGCAACGCCGCCAATGCCGGGACGCGCCAGCATGCCGGCAAGCTCGGCTCCGCCGAAATCGGCAGCGGACATTTCAAGTCCCGGTGCTGCGGGAACGCAGGACGGCGCGAGCACGATCATGCGCAACGGCAGATCGGCTGCCGCCTCCAGTGCCCAGGTGACGCCGTCGAGCCCGTGCACATTGGCGAATTCATGCGGGTCCCACTGAACGGTGGTGACGCCGCGCGGCAGGACAGCCTGCGCATAGGCGGCCGGCGTGATCATGGAGCTTTCCACATGCATGTGCATGTCGATCAGGCCGGGCGTGATGGTGAGCCCTTCCGCCTCGATGATCTCGGCTGCGTCTTCGCGCGCGCCCCGTTCGTGGACGCTGGCGATGAGCGCGCCGACAATGCCGATATCGGCAGGGCGCAGTTCGCCAGTCACCGCATCGAGCAGCGTGCCGCCGCGAATGAGAAGATCAAACGGCGCATCGCCGCGTGCGGCTGCAACGGCGCGGTCGCGCAGGGCGGCATTGTCGAGATCGCGGGGTTCGACGGTCATGAGCGGGCAGCCTCCACAAGGGCGTCGAGCGCCAGCGCGCGAACGCGGGCGGCATCGGCGCGCATGCCCCACAGGGCGTTGGGTTTCACATGCGGGCGCTGGTCGACAATGGTGCGGCCGCGCGTGTGCGCGCCGGCAAGCTCCATCGTCACCTCCGCTTCTTCGAAGACGAAGGCGTCAGGCGCGACAAAGGCGGCGGCGGCGGTGGGATCGTAAAGCGCCATGGCGGGACGGCCGCGCGTGAGCGCGATGTCGACATAAGCGCCCAGAAGATCGGCCAGAATTTCGCCGCGCGGCGTGCCGGCGGCGCGCACGACATCGACATCTTCGGGACCGACGAGCACCTGGCGGCACAGATCGAGATCGGCGACGCGCAGCGAAATGCCGCTTGCCAGAACGATGGCAACGGCCTCCGGGTCGGCGAAAGCGTTGAACTCGGCGGACGCCGTGTGGTTGCCGCGGGTTGCGCCACCGCCCATCCAGGTCACGCTGTCGATCTTTGAAAGCAGATCCGGGCGGGCGAGCGACAGGATCGCGATGTTGGTGAGCGGGCCGAGCGCAAGGATTTCGCCCGGCGCATCAAGCCCTTCAAGCCATGCGGTCAGAGCCGCAAGCGCATCGGTGCGCGGCAGCGCCTCGGCTTGAGGAAGGCTGCGCCCACGGGTGGGAATGCCGGTGGGGCCGAGAACATGGGCGGGTGTTTCCACCCCGCCCAGGATCGCCCGTTCCGCGCCGGTGTGGATCGGGAACCGCCAGCCAAGCAGCGATGCGGCTCCGGCGGCATTGGCGCGCACCGCATCCATCGGCGCGTTGCCGAACACCAGCGAGACGCCAGCGACCGGCTTCGACGAGGCGGCGACCATCATCACCGCCAGAATGTCGTCGAAGCCCATATCCGTGTCGATCCAGACCAAGGCGGACACTCCCTTTCTACATGCGTTCGAGAACGGCGGCGCGTTCCGGCGGCAGGTCGAAGGCAACCCGGCTGCCCGGCTCGAAAGCAGGTGCGGCGGCATCCATCTCGGCCTTGATGGGGCCGAGCGGGCTCTTCAAGAGATATTCGCGCGAGCCACCGGCAAAGGCGGCGCCAAGCACCTCGCCCTCAAAGCGCCCCTCGCCGAGGGTCACCATGTTCGGACGCCATGCAAGACCGGACGCGCCGGCTGCGGGCTTTGCGGAAAGCTGCATCGCGCCGGCTTCGGTGCGAATGCCGTCGCCTTCCACCGGGAAGATGTTCTCGAAGCCGACGAAGTCCGCGACGAAGCGGGACTGCGGCCGGTTGTAGACATCCTCGGGCGAACCGACCTGCTCGATTGCGCCTTCCTTCATGACGACGATGCGGTCGGCCAGCGCCAGCGCCTCGTTCTGGTCATGCGTGACGAAGACCATGGTGACGCCGCTCTCGCGCTGAACGCGCTGCAGCTCGGTGCGCATTTCCAGACGCAGGCGCGCATCAAGGTTGGACAGCGGCTCATCGAGCAGCAGAACCTTGGGCTCCATGACCAGCGAGCGGGCAAGCGCAACGCGCTGCTGCTGACCGCCTGAGAGTTCCGCCGGCTTGCGGCTGTGGAACCTGGAAAGCCCGACCATGGCGAGGCCGGCCTCGACCCGCTGGTTGATCTCCACCGTGGGAAGCTTTTTCAGGCGCAGACCGAAGGCGACGTTCTCGAACACGGTCAGGTGCGGGAACAGCGCGTAGGACTGGAACACCAGACCGACATGACGCTTGTTGGCCGGCACATAGGTGATGTCCGCGCCATCCAGCGTGATCTTGCCGGACGCCGGACGCAGAAGGCCGGTGATGGCGCGCATGGTGGTGGTCTTGCCGCAACCGGAGGGGCCGAGCAGTGCAATCAGCTCGCCCTTGCGGATGGACAGGTTGAGGCTTTCGACCGCGACGGTCTTGCCGTAGGCGAGCGTAAGATTGCTCAGATCGAGATAGGTTTCATCAGACATAGCGGGAGAACCCCAGGAAACGTTCCGCGAGGAAAACGATGGAAATGGAGAGGAAGGCGAGCAGCGCGGCAAGAGCGGCCACCGACGGATCATAGGTGATTTCCATGTACCAGATCATGTCGATGGGCAGCGTGCGCACGCCCGGTCCTGAAAGGAAGAGCGACACCGGCACCTGATTGAAGCTGGTGACGAAGCCCAGAATGAAGGCCGCCAGAATGCCGCTCTGAATGTTGGGCAGCACGATCCGGAAGAAAGTGGCGACCCGCGAAGAGCCGAGGATGACCGCAGCCTCCTCGATGTCGCTGCGCAGATTGTCGAGCGAGGCTGAAACCACGCGCACCGCATAGGGCAGGATCAGCGCCGTGTGGGCGATGAACAGCGCCACGCCGACGCTGACATCAAGCGGGATCACCAGATAGCGCAGCAGCGCCAGACCGACGATGATGCCCGGCACGATGATCGGCGCGGAGACGATGGTGCGGATGGTCTCGCCGAAAGGCAGACGATAGCGCGAGGCGGCATAGGCCACCGGCACGCCAAGCACGAGTGCAGCGAGCGTGCCGAAGATGGCGAGGAACATGGAAAGCGCGAAGCTTGCCCTGAAACTCTCCACCTCGAACACTTTCATCACCCATTTGAGCGACAGGCCCTGCGGCGGGAAGGCGAGCGTTTCGCCGCCCGAAAGGGCCGCCGCGACGATGATGACGAACGGCCCGAGCAGGAAGATGAGGACGAGCGTCAGCGTGACGTAGGACAGAAGGCGGGAGGTCATCGCTTGTTCCTCGCGGTGGCCAGGCGTTTCAGAAGCAGGTTGGCGGAAAAGCTCATGACCATGAGGATCATGGCGATGATGCTTGCCGAGGCGAAGTCATTGGCGACGGTGACGCGCTGATAGAGCAGCGTTTCCAGCATCAAGACCTTGGAGCCACCGAGAATGGCGGGGGTGATGTAGGCCGTGAGCGAGCCGGTGAAGACCAGCGTGCCGCCGATGACGAGCCCTTCCTTGGTGAGCGGAAGGATGACCTTGACGAAGACCTGCAGCCAGTTTGCCCCCAGAACACGCGCGGCGGGCACGGCATCCTTGGGCATGTTTTCCAGCGCACTGATGAGCGACAGGATCATGAGCGGCAGGAAGAGCTGCAGAAGACCGATGAAGACGGCCGTCTCGGTGAACAGGAACCGGATGGGCGTGTCGGAAAGACCGAGCCAGACAATGGTTTCGTTGACGAAGCCGGTGCGGCCCAGAATGACGATCCAGGCATAGGTGCGGGCGACGGGCGAAATCATCAGCGGCATGACGACGAGGCCGATCATGCGGCCGCGCGCGGTGGGCGGCAGCGTGACGATGGAATAGGCCGTGGCATAGCCGATGACCGCCGACACGGCAGTCACGATCGCGCCGAGCTTCAGCGTGCGCCAGAAGACGGTGCGGTTCAGGTCGCTTTCAAAGAAGCTGGCATAGGACGCCAGGGTCCAGCTTCCCTCGGCGCGAAAGCCCTCGGAAAGCAGGATGCCCACGGGAACGAGAAAAACGATCGCCGCGAAGACCGCCGCAGGCAACGCCAGCGCCAGTCCTTCCATCCGATTCTGAAACATGTGTTGGAACCTTGTGTTGGGTTCAGGGGCGGGTCCTCCACCCGCCCCTGGACCATCGCATCAGCGTATCGGCTTACTGGCCGATCTGAGCATTCCACTCCGAGAGCCAGGTCTCGCGGTTGTCGAGGATGACGGCCGGGTCGAGCAGCTGCAGGCTCTCAACGGTCTCGGCGCCATAGGTGAGGTTTTCGGCGATCTCCTCGGAGACCTTCACTTCCGAATTGGCGGGGCTGTCCACCAGCGCCTCGGCAAGCTTGGTCTGGACCTCGGTGGAGAGCCAGAAATCCATGAACTCATAGGCGAGATCTTCGTTCTTCGCGCCCTTGGTCAGGATCATGACGTTCATGCCGCCGGTCTGGCCTTCCTTCGGGGTGGCCCAGGCCATGTCGAAGCCCATCTTGGAGTATGCGCCCCAGGCAAAACGGCCAATGGGTGCTGCCAGGATTTCTTCCTGCTGCATGAGCTGTGCGACCTGCGAGGAACGCTCGTAGAAGGTGACGATGTCGTCCTTGTTCTTGGCGACTTCGGCAATGGCGGCCTTCAGGTCTGCGGAATCGTCACCGATGGCCTTGCCGACCATGTAGAGCGCGGGCGGACCCTGATTGGTGCTGACATTCGGGAACGCAACGCGGCCCTTCAGCTTGTCCTGGAACAGGTCGGCCCAGCTTTCAATCGTCACCTCGTCGGCGCGGTAGGCGATGGAGGTGGCGTAGAAGGTGTAGCCGACAGCCAGATTGTCGCCGAGCGGGTCCTTGGCGATGTCATAGAGCTTGTCGTAGTTCGACAGGCGGCTGACGTCGATGGACTGGGTGATGCCTTTGCGCGATGCCGAAAGCGCGTCGTGCGTGGACATGACGGCCATGTCGATTTCCGGATCGTCCTTGCGGGCTTCCAGCTTTGCGAGACGCTCCACGGAGTTGCCGGTCTCGACCACCAGCTCACAGCCGCACTGGGCCTCGAACGGATCGTAGACGATCTCCTTGAAGGCGTCCTGGGCGAAACCATAGACGGAGATGACGAGGGTCTTGTCGGCTGCCTGTGCTGCGCCGCTGAGTGCGGCCAGCGCGACGCCGGAGGCCATGAGTTTCTTGAACATGTCTAATCGCTTCCTTCTCTGGTGGTGCTTTTCTAGACGGGGTCCGTGGCGGATGATGACGCGGGCCAGCGATGGACCGACGTCCTGTCGCCAGGAGCGGCCCGACCCAACACCGGGCCGCTTGACTGGCGTATGATGAGCTCCATCGGGATGGAACTCTGGCCCTTGAGGGCCGGCAGATCGGACGACGCATCGCGCGCGCCGCCTTGGTCGATCTGGGAAATGAGGTCGGCTATCGCGATCTCGGCAATGCGCTCCATATCCATGCGCATGGTGGTGAGGCTCGGCGCGATGACGCCGGCCCAGATGAGATCGTCAAAACCGGTGACGCTGACATCGTCGGGAATGGAGACGCCGCCCTGCTGCAGCTCGGTGATGGCGCGCAGGGCATGAAGATCGGACACGGCGGCGAAGGCCGTAACGCCCTCCTCCACCAGACCCACAAGACCGAGCGGGCAGCCGGAACCATGGCTGCGCTCCATTTCGCCGATCCAGATCAGGCGGGCTTCGCCCTTGCCGGAAAAGGCTTCGCGAATGCCGGCAATGCGGTCGTTCTGAACGTTGGAATCGGAATGAAGGCCGATGATCGCCACGGAGCGGTGGCCGAGCTCCAGCAGGTGCCGGCCCATTTCGAGGCCGCCATTGCGGTGATCGGCGGCAACCGTGTTGCCCGGTGTGGAGGGGGAATCGATGACCGCAACGGGACGGCCGATATCGGCAATGCAGGTGCCGTGGCGCGGCACGACGACGATGCCATCCGCACCGCGCTCGATCAGCCGGTTGATGGCGCGGGACTGGGCTTCGATATCGCCGCGACTGTCGCCGATGAGAACGCCATAGCCAGCCTCGGAGGCGGCATGCTCGATGGCCTGCGCAAACTGGGGAAAGAGCGGGTGACCGATATCGGCCAGAACGAGGCCAAGCACATGGCTGCGCCCGGTGCTCAGCGCCCGGCCTGCGAGGCTGGGCACATAGCCCAGCTCTTTTGCCTTTTCGCGGATCGCCCGGCCGAGCTCCTTCGACACGCGGCCCTTTCCGGACATCGCGTTTGAAACGGTCGCAACCGATACGCCAAGAGCTTTGGCAATATCGGATAGATTGGCGCGAGAAGCCATCAAAGCCCGATTCAAATGAAGGTTAAGCGTTTAAGCATTATGCCCGGCAAGAACCATCATGTCGAATCGGATTTTGAAAATCCCCAGAAATAGCGGTCAGGACATATCAATATCATGACCGCTATGGCGATCAGGCGGACGCCGTGACCACCCTCGCCGCGCCGACCTGCGCTCCCTCCTGCCCGGCGGACCGGGCAGGAAGCGGCGCCTGAAAGCGCTTGAGGCGCAGGGCATTGCCCAGCACGAAGACACTGGAGAGCGCCATCGCACCGGCAGCGAGCATGGGCGACAGGAGCGTGCCCGTGGCCGGATAGAGGACGCCGGCGGCAACCGGAATGAGGCTCACATTGTAGGCGAAGGCCCAGAACAGGTTCTGCCTAATGTTGGTCATGGTCGCCTGCGAGAGGCCGATGGCGTTGGCAACACCGGTCACATCGCCCGCCATGAGAACCACGTCGGCGCTTTCGATGGCGACATCCGTTCCGGTGCCGATGGCGATGCCGACATCGGCTTCGGCCAGAGCAGGAGCATCGTTGATGCCGTCACCGACGAAGGAGACCGGACCTGCCAGACTGCGCAGGCGCTTGAGCGCCTCGACCTTGCCCTCGGGAAGAACCTCCGCCTCGACCCGGTCGATGCCCAGCTTTGCGGCGATGGCTTCGGCGGTGTGGCGGTTGTCGCCGGTGATCATGGCCACTTCCAGCCCCAGTGCATGAAGTGCGGCGATGGCGCGCGGCGTCGATTCCTTCACCGGATCGGCAACGGCGACCACGGCGGCAAGCCGGCCATCGACCGCCGCATAAAGCGGCGTCTTGGCGTCGGTTGCGAGCCTGTCGGCATCGGTGGATGCGCTGCCGATCTCGACACCCTGCTGGCGCATGTAGCGGTCCGCACCGATGTGGAGTTTGCGGCCGTCAACGGTGGCTGCGATGCCGAAGCCCGGAACCGCATCGAACGCGGCGACCGGCTTGAGGGTGAGCCCCTCGGCGCGCGCGGCCTCGACGATGGCCTCGGCCACCGGATGTTCGGACATGGCTTCCGCCGATGCGACGAGCGAAAGGATATCGGCGCGCTCGAACCCATTCTGCATCACGAAATCGGTGAGTGCGGGGCGACCGAGCGTCAACGTGCCGGTCTTGTCGAAGGCGACGACACTTGTGTTGCGCAGGCTCTGCAGCGCCTCGCCATTGCGGAACAGAACGCCAAGCTGTGCAGCGCGACCGGTGCCGACCATGATGGAGGTGGGCGTGGCGAGCCCCATGGCGCACGGGCAGGCGATGATGAGCACCGCGACCGCGTTGACCAGCGCGAAGGCGAATGCGGGATCGGGACCGAACACCATCCACACGACGAAGGTGAGCGCGGCGGCAAGCATCACGGCCGGCACAAACCAGGCCGTGACCCGGTCGACCACCGCCTGAATGGGCAGCTTGGCCCCTTGCGCGTTTTCGACCATGCGGATGATCTGCGCCAGCACCGTGTCGGAGCCGACCTTGGTGGCGCGGTAGACGAAGCTGCCGGTCTTGTTGATCGTTCCACCGATCACCTCATCGCCTTCAGCCTTGGAGACAGGCACCGGCTCGCCGGAGATCATGGCTTCATCGACATAGGAAGAACCGCTTTCGACCAGACCGTCGACCGGCACCTTGTCGCCGGGGCGCACCTGAAGCCGGTCGCCCACAACCACGTCCTCAAGCGGCAGCTCGACAAAGGCACCCTCGCGGAGAACACGCGCGCTCTTGGCGCGCAGGCCCATCAACCGCTTGATGGCCTCGCCGGTGCGGCCCTTGGCGCGCGCCTCCAGAAGCCGGCCGAGCAGGATGAGCGTGACGATGACGGCGGACGCCTCGAAATAGACGTTGACCGTGCCGGACGGGAGAACGCCGGGCGCGAAAGTGGCCACGACCGAATAGGCCCAGGCGGCGGTGGAACCGAGCATGACAAGCGAATTCATGTCCGGCGCAAAGCGCATCAGCGCGGGGAAGCCCTTGCGATAAAAGCGCAGGCCCGGCCCGAACTGCACGATGGTCGCCAGCACGAAATAGAGGAGGTAAAGCGTCTTGCGGTCGGCGATCCCCATCAGCCAGGCATGCATGCCCGGTATGAAATGGCTGCCCATCTCGAGAATGAAGATCGGAAGGGTGAAGATTGCAGCCAGCGTGAAATCGCGCTTGAGCGAACGAAATTCGGCGGCCTTGGCCTCCTCATGCGCATCACGGGCGGCAGCGCCATCGGAACGCGCGACCGGCGTGTAACCGGACTTGCGGATCGCCTCTTCAACGCCGCGGCGCGCTTCATCGTTCAGAAGTTCGACGGATGCGCTTTCGGTGGCGAGGTTCACCGCGACCTTGGAAACGCCGGGCACGGCGGCAATCGCCTGCTCCACACGCCGCACGCAGGATGCGCAGGTCATGCCCTCGATGCCGATATCGAGATGGCTCTCCGGCACGCCATAGCCGGCACGTTCCACCGCACTGACGATGCTGGAAAAATCAACGCCGGGCTGCACCGCCACATCGGCCGTCTCGGTCGCCAGATTGACCGAGGCGCTTTCAACGCCATCGACGGCGGCAATCGCCTTCTCCGCGCGTTTGACGCAGGAAGCACAGCTCAGCCCCTCGATGCGGAAGCGTTTTACATTGGCCGAAGACGTGCCGGCAGGAAGGGTATTCATCGCTTTCACCCTGAATGACTATTGTTCAGGATTGCGCTTCTAAACCTTCCAGTCAATGGAAGGTCAAGCGAGAAAATCACTGCATCATGTCGGAGCCGGAAAAGGCGCTCAGAAGCAGGCGCAGATACTGCACTTCCGGGTGGTTCGGCAGCCGCCGGTCGATCTCGGCAAGCTGGCGGCGCGCCGCATATTCGATATCGGCATGGGGCGGGAGGCTCAAAAGCCACTCCATGAAAGCGCGCTGCTGCGCCGGGATCGAGCCCGCGCGCAACAGCTTCATTCTGGTTGCGTCATACGCCATGGATCAGTCCCAGCTCAGCGCGCCGCCGTTCTGATATTCGATGACGCGGGTCTCGAAGAAGTTCTTCTCCTTCTTCAGATCCATCGCCTCGCTCATCCACGGGAACGGGTTTTCGGTTTCGGCGAAGACCGGAGCCAGGCCAAGCTGGGCGCAGCGGCGGTTTGCGATGAAGTGCATGTACTGCTCGCACAGCGCCGCGTTGAGACCGAGAAAGCCGCGCGGCATCGTATCCCGCCCGTAGGATGCTTCAAGTTCGGCGGCATGCGCGATCATGCCCCGCACCTCGTCCTGAAAGGCGGGCGTCCAAAGATGCGGGTTCTCGATGCGGATCTGGTTGATGACGTCGATGCCGAAGTTCAGATGGATCGATTCATCGCGCAGGATGTATTGATACTGCTCGGCGATGCCGACCATCTTGTTGCGGCGGCCAAGCGACAGGATCTGTGCGAAGCCGGTGTAGAACCACATGCCCTCGAAGATGACATAGAAGGCCACGAGGTCACGCAGGAACGCCTGATCGGCCTCCGGCGTGCCGGTCCTGAATTCGGGATCGTCCAGATGCTGCGTGAAGTCGAGCGCCCATGCCGCCTTGTCGGTGATGGAGGGCACTTCGCGATACATGTTGAACAGCTCGCCCTCGTCCAACGACAGGCTTTCCACGATGTACTGGAAAGTGTGCGTGTGGATCGCCTCCTCGAAGGCCTGACGCAGCAGATATTGCCGGCATTCGGGATTGGTGAGGTGCCGGTAGATCGCCAGAACGATGTTGTTGGCGACAAGGGATTCGGAGGCAGCGAAGAATCCGAGATTGCGCTTGATCATGCGCCGTTCGTCTTCGGTCAGGCCATCGCGCGATTTCCAGAGCGCAATGTCGGCCTGCATGGAGACCTCGGTGGGCATCCAGTGATTGTTGCAGCCGGCGAGATATTTCTCCCAGGCCCAGCGATATTTGAGCGGCAGGAGCTGGTTGACGTCGGCACGGGCGTTGATCATGCGCTTGTCATCCACCGAGACGCGGGCCGCCCCGCGCTCGATCTCGCCGAGGCCCGTGGCGTCGGCCTCGTCAGCGGCAGGGTTCGCGGCAGTGGCGGGCTGCGATTGTTCGTTCCAGTTCAGCATTTTTTTGTCTTCCGATTGGGTTTGGGCGCTACGTACCCACCTTCGTCCTTCGACAGGCTCAGGATGAGGGGGGGGCTCAGGCTCACGATGAGGGTTGGGGCGCGCTGCGCGGGATGCGAAGGCCGGGTTACTGGCAGGCTTCGCACTCGGGATCGTCGATGGCGCAGGCCCTGCCCCATGCCGCGTTCGGATCGATGGCGATGGGCGCGGCAGGAACGCTCGTGGCGGAGACGGCGTTGAGTTTGCCATCGGTTCCCTTGAGCGTGGATTTCTCCACATGGGTGGCGGAACGCGAGCGCAGGTAATAGGTCGTCTTCAGGCCCTTCCGCCATGCCAGCCGGTAGAGTTCGTCCAGCTTCTTTCCACTCGGATTGGCGATGTAGAGATTGAGCGACTGGGCCTGATCGATCCATTTCTGGCGGCGCGAGGCGGCGTCGATCAGCCAGGCGGAGTCGATCTCGAACGCGGTCGCATAGAGCGCCTTCAGATCATCCGGCACACGGTCGATCTGACCGACGGACCCATCGAAATATTTGAGATCCGACATCATGACCTCATCCCACAGACCGCGCTCTTTCAGATCATGGATCAGCGCCGCGTTCACCACGGTGAAATCGCCCGACATGTTCGATTTGACGAACAGGTTCTGGTAGGCGGGTTCGATGGACTGCGACACGCCGCAGATATTGGAGATGGTGGCGGTGGGCGCGATGGCCATGCAGTTGGAATTGCGCATGCCGGTTTTCTTCACCCGCTTGCGCAGGCTCTCCCAATCGAGCGTTGCCGCACTGTCCATCTCGACGCCCGGTCGCGCTTCTTCCAGAAGCCGGATGGAATCGATGGGCAGAACGCCCTTCGACCAGAGCGAACCGTCAAAGCTGGCATAGCGCCCGCGCTCGGCGGCAAGTTCCACCGAAGCCGCAATCGCATGATAGCCGATTGCCTCCATGCTCATATCGGCAAAGGCCACGGCCTGTTCACTCTGATAGGGAATGCGCAGCTTTTGCAGGGCATCCTGAAAGCCCATCAGGCCGAGACCGACCGGGCGATGGCACAGATTGGAATGGCGCGCCTCGGGAATGGTGTAGAAATTGATGTCGATGACATTGTCGAGCATGCGCATGGCGGTGCCGACAGTGCGCGCCAGCCGCGCCAGATCGAGCGCGCCATCGGCAATGTGATTGACGAGGTTCACCGAACCCAGATTGCAGACGGCCACCTCGTCCCTGGACGTATTGAGCGTGATTTCCGTGCACAGATTGGACGAATGAACGACGCCCACATGGCCCTGCGGCGAACGGATGTTGCACGGGTCCTTGAAGGTGATCCAGGGATGGCCGGTCTCGAACAGCATGGTGAGCATGCGCCGCCACAGATCGACCGCGCGCACGGTCTTGAAGACACGCAGCTCACCGGCCTCCGCCTTTGCCTCATAGGCTTCATAAGCCTTGCGAAACGCCTTGCCATAAAGGTCGTGCAGATCGGGCGTCTCGTCAGGCGAAAACAGCGTCCACGAACCGTCCGCCTCGACGCGTTCCATGAACAGGTCCGGCACCCAGTTGGCCGTGTTCATGTCGTGCGTGCGGCGGCGGTCGTCGCCCGTGTTCTTGCGCAGATCGAGGAACTCCTCGATGTCGATGTGCCAGCTCTCCAGATAGGCGCAGACGGCGCCCTTGCGCTTACCGCCCTGGTTGACGGCGATGGCCGTGTCATTGGCGACCTTGAGGAACGGCACGACGCCCTGGCTCTCGCCATTGGTGCCCTTGATATGCGCGCCGAGACCGCGCACCGGCGTCCAGTCATTGCCGAGACCGCCGGAATATTTGGCAAGCAGCGCATTGTCCTTCACCGCCTTGAAGATGCCGTCGAGATCGTCAGCCACCGTGGTGAGGAAGCAGGAAGAAAGCTGCGGGCGCAGCGTGCCGGAATTGAACAGGGTGGGCGTGGAGGCCATGAAGTCGAAGGACGACAGAAGATCGTAGAATTCGATGGCGCGCGCCTCGCGGTCGATCTCGCGCACGGCAAGCCCCATGGCGACACGCATGAAGAACGCCTGCGGCAACTCGAACCGAATGCCCCCGGCATGAAGGAAATAGCGGTCGTAGAGCGTCTGGAGGCCAAGGAACTGGAAGTTCAGATCACGCTCGGGCCTGAGCGCCGCGCCAAGGCGCGCCAGATCGAAACGGGCAAGCTCGGGGTCGATGAGCTCGCTGGCAATGCCGCTCGCGATAAAGTCAGGGAAATAGCTTGCATAGCGCTCCGCCATTTCGGCCTGCGTCGCCTGCTCGGGCCTGCCGGCCACAAAGGTCAAAGCCTCGCGCCGCAGCCTGTCGAGCAGAAGACGCGCGGAGACGAACGCATAGTCAGGCTCCTGCTCCACCAGCGTGCGGGCGGCAAGGATGGGCGCAAGCGACAGCTCGTCCTGACGGATACCGTCATAGAGATTGCGCCGGGTTTCCGTGAGGATCGGTTCGGAGGAAACGGTCTTGAGGCCGGCACAGGCTTCTTCGACGATTGCGGCAAGCCGCGCCTCGTCCAGCGAAACCAGCGTTCCGTCATCCGCCGTCATCTGCAGGGCGGATTGCGGGGCTTCCACACTGGCCGTCCCGGCGGCGCGTTCGCGGGCGCGCTCCTCGCGATAGAGCACATAGGCGCGGGCAACCCGATGATGCTCGCCGCGCATGAGGGCGAGTTCCACCTGATCCTGAATTTCCTCGATGTGGAACAGACGGTCGGCATCGGCCCGGCGCGTGAGCGCGGACACGACCTGTACGGCAAGCTCCTCGACAATTTCATGGACACGGCGCGAGCCAGCGGCGGTGGAACCCTCAACCGCCAGAAATGCCTTGGTCAGCGCCACCGCGATCTTTGCCGGATCGAACGGTGTGACGCCGCCACTACGGCGGATGACGCGGTAACCCGGTTCAGACGATGCGGTTTCGGTGTTTGCAGTGGAATGCGGAACCGTGGCGGTTCCGTTGGTGTGTTGTGCTTCGGTGGTGTGTTGTGCTTCAGTCGCCGGCATGTAGATCCCCGTGGCGGTTGGACGGGGGCGCGGAGACATGCGGCGCGACGGCATAGCCGTGGCGACACACGCACCACCGGGACACCCCGCCCGTGGACGTTTATTTCGTCATGGCAGGTCTCCTGGCTCGCAGGTCATCACCGCTTTCCGGCCTTCCCGATGCGCTGGGGCATCAGTGACACAAAGTGAAAGCGGCTCGCTGCTTACAGTTGCGGGGGCAGCGCCGGCCTTGCCCAGAGGCGCACCGGCTTCCCTTTTCACTTCCGATCCCACGAGGAATCGAAAGAACCATAACCCCTACAGTTGGTATCTTCTGGATATATGAAGTCAATATATTGTTTCCGGGGAAAGCAGAAACAAACTGCTGGATTATTCGCAACGCCGCTTTGGGCATGGCTCTACGGCGCGCGTGTGATCTCCTCCAGAACGGAAAAAATCCGTTCATCGTCGCATTGAGCAACGTTGAAACGCAGGAACCCGCAGGCCGAGCCTGACAGGCTGAAGGCGTTTCCAGGCGCGAGCACCACGTCCCTCTCAAGCGCATGGCGGGCAAGCGTGGCCGCATCCAGCCCGTCGGTCACCGCCGCCATCATTCTGTGCGTGGCAGGCGCAAGATTTTCCGCCGGGCGCTCAGGCGCGCCGGCGGCAGTTGGTCAAGATCTCAGGCGAAACTCGACGTCTTGAGGAATTCGGCAAGGCGTTCGGTCTGCGGCTTCAGGAACATCACCTTCGGATCCCCCTCCTCGCCGATTACCCCCTGGTTCATGAAGATGACGCGGGAGGAAACCTCGAAAGCGAAGCGCATTTCGTGGGTGACCAGAAGCATGCTCATGCCATCGGCAGCCAGATCCTTGATCACCTGAAGCACTTCGCCCACCAGTTCGGGATCAAGCGCAGACGTTACCTCATCAAAGAGCATGAGGCGCGGGTTCATGGCGATGGCGCGGGCAATGGCCACGCGCTGCTGCTGACCGCCGGACAGCTGGCCGGGGTAGTGATCCGCGCGCTGGCCGAGACCGACGCGCTCGAGCCATTTTTCCGCGACGCTGCGCGCCTCGTCGCGCGCCATCTTCTTCACCTTGATCAGGCCGAGCATGACATTGGATGCTGCGGTCATGTGCGGGAACAGGTTGAACTGCTGGAAGGCCATGCCCGTCAGCGCGCGCTGGCGGGCGATTTCCTTCTCGCTCTTGCGAACGCGCACGCCGTTGCGCTCTTCATAGCCGATGGGTTCGCCATCGATGAGGATACGGCCGCCCTGAAAATCCTCCAGCATGTTGATGCAGCGCAGCATGGTTGTCTTGCCGGAGCCCGACGAACCGATGATCGAGATCACCTCGCCCTGCTGCATGGTGCAGTCGACGCCCTTGAGCACCTCCACCGAACCGTAGCGCTTGCGCAGGGCCTGAATTTCAAGAAGGTTCTTCGTCATGTCGGGTACTCTCAGGATGGAACAGACACCTTGCGCTCGACATATTTGCCGAAGCGCTCGATGGCGTAATTGATGGCGAAGTAGAGAAGGCCGGCCAGGAAATAGAACTCCAGGCTCATGAAATTGCGCGAGATGATCTCCTGCGTGCGGAGCAGAAGCTCGGCCACGCCGATGACGGACAGAAGCGTGGACGCCTTGACCATCTCCGCAGCCGTGTTCACCCAGGTGGGCAGCATCTGGCGCAGCGCCTGCGGCCACAGAACCGAAGTGAAGGTCTGGCTGAAGGTGAGGCCGATGGCCTTGGCCGCTTCTGTCTGCCCGGCCGGAATGGCCTGCAGCGCGCCGCGCACGATTTCCCCCACATGCGAGGAGCAGAAGACCGCCAGCGCAAACACACCCGCCTGAAACGCGTTCAGCTCAATGCCGATCGTGGACAGGATGTAGAAGCTGGCGAGCACCAGAACGAGCACGGGCGTGCCGCGAATGAAATCCGTATAGGCGCGGACGACAAACCGCAGCGGCCTGTTTCCATAGGTCAGCGCAAGCCCGACCATAACGCCCAGCACGGAGCCCAGGGCGATGGCCAGAAGCGAGATTGAAACGGTCAGGCCAAGGCCGCGCAGGATCACGAAACGGGCAAGCCAGACCTGATCGAGAAATGCGAGAAACTCGTTCATCGGCTCACCTCGAAATCACAAGACGGCGCTCGACCATGCGCATAAGCGCGGCCAGCACCGTGCAGGTGGCGACATAGAGACAGGAAGCGACGATCCAGGTCTCGACCACACGGAAGGTTTCGACATTGATCTTGCGCGCCTCGAAGGTGAGTTCCGGCACGGCGATGGCTGCGGCCAGAGACGTGTCCTTGAAAAGCGAGATCAGCGTGGAAGAAAGCGACGGCAGCACGTTTCTGAACATCAGCGGTATGACGATGGAGGAGCGGATCTGCATCGGCGTCAGACCGATGGCGAGGCCCGCCTCCTTCAGACCGTTGGGGATGGACAGAAGGCCCGCGCGAAACACCTCCGCCAGATAGGCGCCGGAATAGATGGCGAGCGTTGCCACGAAGCTCTCGATCTTGCCCAGACGGACACCCATCTGCGGCAGCGCGAAATAGGAAAACAGGATCAGAACGAGAATCGGCAGATTGCGGATCACCGTGACGTAAAGCGCTGCCGGACGGCGCGCCCAGCCGCTTTTGGAGATGAGGCCAAAGGCGGTTACCAGGCCGATGACGGTGCCGATCAGGATCGCGCCAATCGCCAGTTCAAGGCTGAGCAGCAGCCCCCAGAGAAGCTGATCGAAGCTGCGCCAGACGGCGGAAAAATTGAGTGTATAGCCCATATCGGGTCCCAGCCATGCAGGAAGGCCGGCGGATGACGCACCCGGTCACCCGCCGCCCTCATGCAGATGCGATGCTTACTTGTATTCGACCGGGAAGCCGATCTGCGGCGGCTGCAGATCCTTGCCGAACCAGGTCTTGAACGAGTCCGCATAGAAGTTGAACTCAACGCCCGTCATCGCCTCATGCAGGGCGGTGTTGACGAAGTTGAGCCAGTCCTGATCACCCCGCGCCACGGCGCAGGAATAGGACTGCGGGTTCCAGCCATAACCGGCATCGCGGTAACGGTCGGGGTTCTGCGTCATGTACCAGGCAAGCGACGACTGGTCGGTGGCGACGGCGTCAGAGCGGCCGGATTCCAGCGCCTGATAGATGAGATCGACGGACTCATACTGGTCGACGCTCGCCTCGGGCAGCGCCGCGTGCACCATGTCTTCCGCGTAGACATTCTGCAGAACGGACACGGTGACGGAGGAACCGGCCTCCTTGAGCGCTTCGTAATCCGCATAATCACCATCGGCCTTCAGCATGAGGCCGACGCCCTCGCGGTAATACGGGATGGTGAAGGCGACCTGCTGGGCGCGCTCACCGGTGACGGTCATGAACTGGCAGGTGACATCGACCTTGCCGGTGGTGATGTTCGGAATGCGCGCATCCGAGGACTGCGTCACATATTCGATCTTGTCGGGATCACCGAACAGCGACTTGGCGATGATGCGGCCCATGTCGACATCGAAGCCCTGAAGCTTGTCGTCGACACTCTTGAAGTGCCAGGGCGCGTTGGTGCTGCCGGTGCCAAGAACGAGGTGACCGCGTTCCAGAACCTCGTCGAGCTTGCTCTTGTCCTGCGCGACCGCCGGTGCGGCCGCGACCATCATTGCGGTGGTGAGCAGAAGCGCATGTGCGCGAAACGGAATAGCCATGCTGAGTTCCCCTTTCCCAAATTTGTCAGTTCCACTATTGTGGACACATATCCATATTAGTGGATTTCCACATCAAGCCGTATAGCCGGCTTGTTGTCAAGGAATGCCGCCAGCGCTTTTTTGAAACTGCACAGGCCCGGGCAATGCGGAAAACCCGCATGCCAGCGGGCGCCGCGCACAGACATGTGGCGGCGTCTGACACCTCGCGAAATGGCGCTGTCTTACGACAGGCGGTCGGTGGCGGTGCGCACCCAGTCGAGGCGCTTTTCCGGGATCAGGCCGTAATTGTAGAAATTCACGCCATCAGCACCGGCGGCGATGGCGGCCTGCGCCCGCTCGGCAAGGTCGTCGCCGTTTTCCATCTCCGGGTAGAAGACGCGCAGCCCGACGCCCAGGAATTTTTCTGGTCCGACGATGCCACGCGCTTTTTCGAATAGCGCACTCACGGCCTGCGGCTCCATGCAGTAGCAGCAGAGGATCACGCCATCGCAGGCCCCTGCCGCTTCTTCCAGTTCGACGCCGCCCAGCCATCCGTCGGCAAGGTCGATCAGGACCACCTTTGTTTCAGGGTGTGCGGCCTCACGGATCTCGGCAATCAGCGACGTGACCGGCTCGCTGCGCCAGGCAAGGTAGGCGCGCAGGTCTTCATGAGCGTTGAACGCATCGAGGCCCGCTTCCGGGAAATCCGGGAACTGCTTTTCCGGAATTTCACGCGCGCACATTTCTGCGATGAAGCGGCCAACCGTCTCGCGCGCGCCCTTTGCATTGACGCCAGCCGCCCCGGCGCGCGCCATGCAATGGTCGCAGAAGCACAGCGACAGGAGGAAATCATCCTCCGCATTGAGGCCGACGCCGTCCTTCTCGTGGTGATATTCGTGCGCGAAGCCCATGAAGTTGGGGCTCTCAAGCTCGATCATGTCCGGCCGGTAGCGGGTGCTCACATCCTGAACGAGCGTCGTGACATAGGCGCGGGCAGCCGGGCTGGACGGGCAGAGATTGTAATAGTTCGGATTGCCGAACGCGTTGCGGGTCACGTGGTCTGGATGCTCCATGCCCAGACGCGTGTTGTGCAGGCAGACGGTCCAGCAGGAGACTTTCATGCCGGTCTGTGCGCGCGCGTCTGTGAGCACCTTCAGCATGTCGCCACGCTCGGCAACATTGCGCGCCTTCAAAGGCTTGATCTCCCGATCCGCCCAGAGCGCTTCATCCGGCTCGAAATAGACCGTTCCATCCTCGGGGAAATAGGCTTTCTGATGCGGGCTGCGCGGCTGGAGAAAGCGACCGGCGTGATAGGACGTGGCAAGGCTGACCGTGTTGAGCCCGGCGCGGTCGCGCAGATCGGCGACAAGCCGCTCCAGCCCCTGATCCTGAACATCCCAGGGGTAAGTCCACATCGACAGATGCATGGCGGGCACTCCTTTGAAATCAAACATTATCGGGCCGCCGGGGGCGGCCGCGGAATTGGCTAGAGAACGCGACCGGGACGCGCGCCCGTCTCGCGGCCATCGTCGATGACCATGCCCCCATTGACGAAGAGATGGCTGACACCGGAGGGCAGTTGCGAAGAATCGTCGAAGGTCGCGCGGTCTGCGATGCTCTCCTCGAAGAGCACGACATCGCCGGCCATGCCGGGGCGCAGAAGCCCGCGATCCGTGAGCGAAAAGCGCTGCGCGGCCATGGACGTCATGCGGCGCACGGCATCTTCCAGCGAGAACCAGTTCTGGTCGCGGACAAGCGGCCCTGCAATGCGCGGGAAGGTGCCGAAGGCACGCGGATGCGGCTTGGAGCCCGGTCGCGGAAGCCCATCGGACCCGGCCATGTAGAGGCGGTTGCAACAGGCGGCGTGCAAATCTTCTTCGGCAAGCTGGAACAGGATGATGCCGGTCTGCCCGTCATCTTCTTCGATGAAGCGCAGCATGAGATCGAACGGATCGACAACCAGTTTCGCTGCCGCGGCCTGCATGTCGAGCCCTTCAAGATGCTTGAGCGCATCAACGCCCACGGCGGAGAGACGAACATTCTCCCAGCCGATGAGCGACACCTTGCTCTGGCCGGGGAATTCCGGGCCACCCTCATTGACCCAGCGGCGCAGGAGCGCCTGCTGGGCGGGATCGGCCAGACGCCGGCGCAGCCCGGCAAGCCCGCCTTCCATGACAGCGGCGGGCAGGAGCTGGAGTATCCATGTGCTGCCGGCGGGATAGGGGTACATGTCGAAGCTGACATCGATGCCGTCCCGGCGCATCGTCTCCAGAAGCGCGATGGCATCGGGAATGCGGCCCCAATTGGGACGGCCGGCAGACTGAAGATGCGAGAGCAGGCCTGCTGCACCTGACGCCCCAAGCACACGCCCGAACTCTTCGGTGGCGTCGATCAGCCCTGCCTCATAGGAACGGATATGCGCGGCGAGCACCCGACCGTGACGCCCGACGACACGCCCGAGCGCAATCAGCTCCGCCTCATCGGCAAAGGCGCTTGGCGGATAGACAAGGCCGAGCGACAGGCCTGCGGCGCCCTGCACAAGCTGGGCTTCCAGAAGGTCGCACATGGCCTGCGTTTCTTCCGGGGTGGCCGGGCGGTCGTCATGCCCCATGACGGCAAGGCGCAGTGCGGCATGCCCTACGAGCGACACGAGATTGAGCGCGATGCCAGCGCCCTCTGCCCCGCACAGTGCGTGACGGTAGCCATCGAGATCGGCGAAGATTTCTTCATGCGCCGTTTCGCCGAGAAGGCCGGAAAAGTGCCGGCGCAGATCCTCGTGGGATCCGGGCGTGGCGGGATAAAGCGAGAAAGAGCAGTTTCCGACAACAATGCTGGTGACGCCCTGAAACGCCTTTTCCGGACGTCCGCGTTCGCGCAGGAAGATCAGGTCGTCATGACAATGCGCATCGATGAAGCCGGGTGCGGCGTAGCGCTCTTCTGCATCCACCACATGCGCGCCGGAAACGGGCAGATCGCGCCCGATGCGGGCGATGCGCCCGCCGGATAAGAGAATATCGCCGCGATACCAGGGCGCACCGGTTCCATCGATGATGCGCGCCCCGCGGATGAGCGTGTCGGTCATTCAGATCCTCTCAGGCTTCAATCGGCTCGGCCACTTGTATCAGGCAATCGCCGGACTGGCTGTCGCAATGAAGGCGATGCGAGATGACGATGCCACCCTCGGCGAAGTGCAGTGCTTCCTCGGGCGCGTCGATGCGTTCAAGATCGTGATACCAGCCGGCGAGATCGCCAGCGGCAACGCGGTCGCCCAGACGGGAGGCGGGCTCGAACCAGCCGCGCCGGGTGGCGTAGATGCCCTGACTGTGGCGCGACAGCGAAAGAAGCTGGAGCGGCGGGACCTTCTCATCAAGCGAGGCGGAGAGCACCGGCGCGGACACGATGCCCAGCGCGACAAGCAGGCGATCGATTGCGCCCGCCGTGAAGGCCATGCTGTCGGGCGTGACCGTGCCGCCGCCACCGAACTCGCCGGAAAGACCGACTGCGCCAGCGCGGCCGGCAGCGCCCATCGAGGTCGGCGCTGCCGGCCCATTGTCGGCGATGAAGGCGTGGGCGGCACCCATCTGGCGCATGAGATCAAGTGTGCGCTCGAAGCGCGCCGGATCCGCCTGCCGCTCGATCAGCGTGCAGGGCAGATGCGCCATGGAGGTTCCACCCGAATGGAGATCGAGCACCACATCGTGGCGCGGGAACAGCTCATGTTCCAGGAAATGGGCGATGCGCTCGGTCGGTGTTCCGGCAGGGTTTCCGGGAAAGGCGCGGTTGAGATTTCCGCCATCAAAGGGGGAGCAGCGGCGGGCCGCCATGACAGCCGGCTGGTTGATGATCGGCAGAACCGTGACCGTTCCGCTGATGTCGAGCGTCTTCAGGCGGCGCATGAGCCGGGCGAGCTGAAGTTCGCCCTCATATTCGTCGCCGTGATTGCCCGCCATCAAAAGGAGGCTCGGTCCCTCGCCATTGCGGACCCGCAGCCAGGGGATGCGGATCTGGTAATAGGGCGACCGGTCCACCGAATAGGGAATTGCCAGGAAGCCAGACTGGACGCCCCCGGCCTCGAAATCAATGGAATGAACAATGCCCGTATGCATGGCAGAACTCCGGTCGCCAGAAGAAGAGCCGGTGCGCGGGGCACCGGCCAGGTGTCAGACTGCGGCAACAGCCGTCATTTCGACGCGCAGGTCCGGATCGGCAAGGCGCGCCTCGACGCAGGCGCGGGCCGGCGGGTTCTCCGGGTCGATCCAGGCATCATAGACGCTGTTCATCGCGTCGAAATCGATGATGGCCGGCAGGAAGACGTTGACGGCCACGAGCTTGGAGCGGTCGGTGCCGGCTTCGGCCAGGAGAGCGTCGATCTTGCGCAGAACATCTGCTGTCTGATCCTCGATGCTCGCCTTGCGGTCATCGGGGACCTGCCCCGCAATGTGGACGAGACCGCCATAGACGACGGCCTGGCTCATTCGGGAACCCTTCTGGTAGCGCATGATCATTTTCCAAAATTCCTTTTGCTTGGGTAGGGGGTGGGGTGGGGTTGGAACAGTTTCAGCCGAAGCTGGTGAGATAGGCCGAGACAACGCGATGATCGCCGTCCAGACCGTAGAGGATCGCGTGCCGGTCAAGGCAGGTGCAGGGGTGCGAGATGCCGAACTCCACCACATCACCGACACGCAGATCGACGCCCTCGCCCAGTGAGACGAAGGCATGCTGATCGTTCAACGCGGTGACGCGAACCGTCTGAGAAAGAGCGGTGCGCACGCCATCGCGATAGAACGCAAGCGGGCGCGGCAGGCCCTGATCGGCCGCCACATCGCGCAGGCCCATGCCGCAAACGGCAAGCCCTGGCTCCGGCCTCGAAAGAACCTCGGCCCAGACGCGAAGCGCGGGGCGGAACCCGGTGGCCGCCGAAACGGCCTTGCCGCCGATCACGAAACCGGACCGGTTGTCGAGGCCGGTCAGACCGCGCTCATAGATGCCGTGATCATGAAAGAAGATCGCGCCGCTGCGCAGGACCAGAACCGCGTTTTGATCTGCGGCGACCACCGCCTTCAGACCGCGAACCACCATGTCGAAATAAACCGAACCGCCGGCGGTGACGATCATCGGACGCTCCGGTCCAAGCCGCTGGCGCAGCGCAGAGAAGAGCGTTGCCGTGCGTTCGACCAGAGCCGAAATGCGCAGTGCCGTCTCAGCCGCATCGGGCGTTGCGGCTGCACCTTCGTAAGCCGCGACGCCAGCGAGCCGGAAAGTGTCGGTCTCGCGTTCGAGAATGGCCTCGGCGAGCTGTAACGCGGCTTCACCGGAGCGGAGCCCGCCACGGGCAGCGCCCAGCTCGACCAGAAGTCCGAGCGGCGGCAGATCAGCGGAAGCAGACCACGCGGAAGCGAGCGCCTCCATCATCTCGCGTGAATCGACGAAGATCGAGAAATCGGCATCGGGATAGGCGGAAAGCAGGCGGGCAAGCCGTCTGGCTGCCGCCGGGCCACCGATCTCGTTGGCGAGGATCAGGCGGCGGAAGCCCGCGCGCAGCATGACGGAAGCCTGACGAATGTCGGCCACCGTGACGCCCCATGCCCCGGCCTCGACGAGACGGGCGGCGATGGCCGGCGACATCGGCGTCTTGGCGTGCGGTGCGATCTCGACGCCCTGCTCGCGCACATAGGTCATCATCAGATCGACATTATTGGCGAACGCCGTTTCATCGAGCGAGATCAATGGCAGGGACATGGCGCCGTCGAAGGGCTTCCACTCCTGAGCGCCGATGGCGCCGAGGCCAAGGGCTGCATGGCCTGCGGGAAAACCGCGAACGCGGTCATCGATGACGGGATCGCTCGCAGTGGTGAGCGTGGCGTCAGACATGGGAAGCATCCTGTGATGTTTGCGAAGGCGATAGGCCAAGGCGGTAAATGCGGTTCGCCGTCGAGAAGAACAGGGCCTCCTGCTCATCATGCGAATGGCTGGCGGCTATGGTTCTGAACGCGCCATAAAGCGCATCGAAATCCGCGTGCAGACCGGCAACGGGAAAATCGCTGGCGAACATGGCGCGCTGCGGCCCGAAACAGGCGATGCAGTGGTCGATCACCATGCGCAGACTGTCGACTGTCCAGTGGTGATCATAGGCCACGGGATCGGAGATCTTGATGGCGATGTTGGGCGCACTGGAAAGCTCCGAAAGCCCGCTGCGCCAGAGCGCCATGCCTTCCTCGCTGCGATCCACCGGGCTGCCGCAATGGTTGAGCACGAATTGCGTGTCGGGATGATCGGCGACAAGGCGCGCCGCCTCCCCCATCTGCCAGGGAAAGAGCATGAGATCGAAACTGAGGCCGAGTTCGGTGGCGCGCGAAAGCCCCTCGCGCCAGCGCGGGTCGCTCATCATGCCTTCGCGGGAGGCGAAGCTCTTTGCCGGGTCGGGATGCCAGCTGACGATATCGCGAATGCCGACCACAGCGGGATTTGCAGCCTCACGCTCAACGAGGCGCTGCGCATCCGCACCGGCAAGCGGCACGCGCGCCACATAGCGCGCGGCAACGCCAAAACGCCTGTCGAGACTGTCGAGCCAGCGCGTTTCCTCCAGCGGAAAATCATCCGACCAGCCGGCCTCGACATGGACGGTGGCGACGATGTTCTGCCGGGCCGCGTCCCACAGATAGTCGCCCACGCCATAGTCGCGACGGATCGGCGCGATGCTGCCGAACACCATCTCCTCATCAGCGGCTTCAGGCGGCGCAAGCCAGGGATGCCTGCCAAGCGACAGGTCCCACAGATGGTGGTGCGGGTCGATGACCGGACCCGCATAGGCAGAACTCATCGTCGCGCCTCACGCCCCGAGATCAGGAGCAGTGCCAGAATGAGCGATCCGAACATGATGGACCGCCAGCCGGGCGACGCGTTGACCACGGTGATCAGCGCCGTGGTGGTGACAAGAAGGATCGCGCCGGGAATGGTGCCCGCATAGGTGCCGCGCCCGCCCAGAATGGAGGTGCCCCCCAGAACCACAGCGGCGATGGACGTCAGAAGATAGGGATCGCCGATGCCCACATAGCCCTGACGGTTCATGCCGAGGATCAGGATGCCGGCAAGACCGGCGAAGAAGCCCGAAAGCGTGAACAGGAGCAGCGTGTTGCGCTTGACGCTGACGCCCGAAAGCTCGGTTGCCAGCGGGTTGGCCCCCAGCGCCAGAAAACGCGCGCCGGCCGGCATGCGGTGAATGATGAGCAGCACCACAATCGACACGGCCACCCACAGGAGAACGCCGGCGGGAATGCCGAAGGGCCGCGCCTGGCCGAGCCAGATGACGGTTGCGTTCGTGACGGAGACGGCGCTGCCGCCGGCGACGATGACCAGCATGCCCTGCAGGAAGGTCGCCATGGCCAGTGTCATGATGATGGGCGGCACTTTGAGATAGGCCGCGCCAACGCCATTGAGAAAGCCGATGCTGGACGCGATGCCCAGCGCAAGCACGATGCCCACGAGGCCGGTGGGATCGATGTCGGGCGAGATGAGCGGCAGGAGAATGGCCGTGACCGTGATGACCGCGCCGACCGAAAGGTCGATGCCGCCCATCAGGATCACGAGCGTCTGGCCGGCGGCGACGATGCCGATGACTGCGGAGAGTTCCAGCAGGTAGCGCAGGTGGCCAAAGGCCCCGAAGCCACGCAGCGTGAGGCTGGCGACGATCCAGACGAGGATCACGAGAATCAGCGTCAGAAGCGGCGGATTGCGGAAGGCCGACTTGAGAGCGTTCATGGCTTTGCCCTCCACTGGCTGGTCAATTGCGGGATCGCGACTGCGCCGACGATGATGAGGCCCTGCGCCACATATTGAGCGACCGGCGGGAAGCCGAGGAAGAACATGACGTTGATCATGACCGAGAGAAGCAGGCTGCCGCAGATGACGCCCCGCATCGTGCCCTTGCCGCCCAGAAAGGCGACGCCGCCAAGCACCGCGCCGGCGATGGAGTTGAGCGTGAAGGGCGTGCCGATGACCGGATCGCCAGAGCCGGTCTGGGCTGCAACGAAAAGGCCGGCAAGGGCTGCAAGAAGACCCGACAGCGCGAAGGCGAACACCTTGACGCGCTCGACGGGAACGCCCGAGCGGAACGCGCCGACGGGATTGTTTCCGGCGGCATAGATGCCAAGGCCGAGCGGCGTTGCGAGATAGAGTTTCCAGCCGATCAAAAGCAGGACCAGAAGGCCAAACGCAACCGGCGTGTGACCGGCAAGCAGGTCGGAGAACCAGTCGGGGATGTAGCCGCCGGGACGCGGCAGGAGAATGAGCGCGATGCCGGTGATGATGAACGATCCGGCCAGCGTGACGATGATGGCGGGCAGGCGCAGATAGGCGACGATGCCGCCCGTTACCGCGCCGATGAAGAGGCCGGCGACCGAGACGGCGATCAGCCCGCCCAGAACACCCAGCGGACCGCCCATGGTGACGGCGGCAATGACCGCGCCGAGGCTGACCATCGGACCGATGGCAAGCGAGATGCCGCCATTCAGCATCATCAGGGCCTGCGCCATGGTGACGAGCGCCAGCGGGAACCAGTTCTGCGTGAACTTGGAGAAACCGCCAACGCTGAGAAGGCCCGGAAATAGAACGGCGTAGACCACGAGAAACGCGGCAACGACCAGATAAAGGCCCGTCAGGCCGCGATTGCGGCGCTTCTGGACGGCGGCATAGAGATTTGCCGGAACGGTGGTGGCACTCATGCCGCAGTTCCTTTCGCTGAGACGCCCATGGCGGCGCCGACGATCGCTTCTTCGGAGATGTCTGCGCGCGGCAGCGTGGCCACAACGCGCCCCTCGCGGAACACGGCGACACGATCACAAAGATGGACGAGTTCAGGCGTGTCGGAACTCAGAAGAATGACCAGCTTGCCCTCGCGCGCGAAGGATTGCAGCATCAGATAGATTTCCCGCTTGGTCTCGATATCGACGCCACGCGTCGGGTCGTTGAGGAGCAGTACCGAAGGATCGAGCGGCAGCCATTTGGCCAGCGCCACCTTCTGCTGATTGCCACCGGAAAGCGCCTGAACCGGACGGGTCACATCGCCCTTGATCGTCAGCCGCTTGGCAAGATCGGCAACCAGATTGCGCTCGGCGGCGCGGTCGCGCAGACCATGTTTCACCAGATTGCCAAGCGAGGGCAGAAGGAGGTTCGACGCAATGGAATGCGGCAGAACGAGCCCCTCATGCTTGCGGTCAGCCGGCACATAGGCGAGGCCGGCCTGATTGGCCGCCTCGACGGTTTTCAGCGGGCGGTGGCTTCCCGAGATTTCCGCCTTCTCTGCGGAAGCGGGAATTGCGCCGTACAGGCCGAGCAGGAAATCCTCCTGTCCCTGCCCCACCAGACCGCCGATGCCAATAATCTCGCCGGCGGATGCCTGGAAATCGACATCAAGGGCCGTGCCTGCGGAAAATTTCTTCAGATGGATGAGTTCGGCGCCGGCAGGATGGTTCTGCCAGGCGGGGAACAGGTCGCCCGCATCGCGGCCCACCATCAGGCGCACGAGACCTTCATCATCGACGCCGGCCAGCGGCTGGTCGGCGGTCACCACGCCATCTTTCAGCACCGTGACATGCGAGCACAGCGCCTGAACCTCGTTGAGGCGATGGGAGATGTAGAGAAGCGCGATGCCTTCATCACGCAGCTTGCGGATGAGGCCTGCCAGAATGCCCGCCTCATGCGCGGACAGGGAGGATGTCGGCTCGTCCAGAATGAGCACACGCGGCTTGCGGAAAAGCGCCTTGGCAATTTCCACCATCTGCCGGCGGCCAAGCGAGAGATCGCCAACGGGCATGTCGAGCGGTTCGGTCAGGCCGACCCGCTCGCAGACCTCCGCGACGGAGGCGGAAAGCGCTTTGTAGTCGATGAGACCAAAGCGCCGTGGCAGAGCGCCAAGGCCGATATTCTCGGCAATGGACAGCTCGGCGGCAAGGCTCAGCTCCTGTTGAACGACGGCAATGCCCGCCTCTCGCGCAGCAGCGGGGCTGAAGCGCGAGACGGGCTTGCCGTCCACGACAATGTCGCCCTTGTCGGGCTGCAAAGCGCCCGAGAGCAGATTGATCAGTGTCGATTTTCCAGCACCGTTCTCACCCAGAAGAGCGTGAACGCGTCCGGGCTCAAGGGCGATGTCCACGCCCTTGAGCACCGGGTTGCCGAAAAACCCCTTGAACACCTGCCTGGCTTCGAGCAGGGGCTTGGTTTTCGTCATCAGGAACCGGCCTTTTCGTCTTCGTGTCTTACTGCGCCAGCAGCTTGTCGAAGAGCGCGCGGTCGTAGTCGGAGTAGATGTATCCGTCGGCCGGGAACTGATCGGCGCGCGCGAGATAGCCGTCGATCGTGTCGTCGCCGATGACCGGCAGCGGCACCTTGATGAAAGCCGGAACGTCCTTGCCCTCAAGCGCCTGAACCGCTGCGTAGACAGACAGGGCGCCCAGCCAGTTCGGCTGCATGGTTGCCCAGCCTTCCAGACCCTTCTCTTTCCAGAGCTCAAGGAACTGACGTGCGTTTTCACCGGTGGTCGGAACCTGCTCGCGGCCCTGACGGTCGAAGGCGAGAACGGAACCGGCCGAAAGCGCGCCGCCGAGCGAAAGAACGCCGTCGATTTCCGGGTTGGCGAACAGAAGGCTGGTCATGGCCTCCTGAGCGGGCGCGACATTGTATTCGGTGTTGGTCTCGGTCAGGATCTCGATGCCGGGATTGGCGTCCAGAACCGGCTGCGCGCCCTTGCGGCGGTCATCGCTGACGGAAATGCCTGCCGGGCCGTTCATGACGATGATCTTGCCTTCACCGCCGAGCTGATCGACCATCCACTGTGCAGCAGCTGCACCCCATTCACCGGAATCGGTGTTGATCTTGGCGGTCACCTTGTCGGTGTTGACCAGGCTGTCGAAGTTGACGACGGCGATGCCCTTGTCACAGGCGTCCGAGATCACGCGGTCGAGCGCGTTGGACGAACCGGCGATGACGACGATGGCGTCGACATTGGCGTCGATCATGGACTGGATGTGCTGGATCTGCGTCTGGGCATTGCCCTGGGCGTCGGTGATCATGAGATCGTCGACCAGACCGGCCTTCTTCAGCTCTTCGACCTCGGCAGCGATGGTGCCTTCGGTCTGCTTCATCCAGGTCGGTACGGAATAGATGTTCGCCCAGCCGATCGTATAGGGCGCTTCGCGGTCTCCCTGGATGCAGTTGGCCGCAGCCGAAGCCGCTCCGCTGCCGGCAACCAGCATGGATGCCGCCGCAACGCCCATGAGCAGGCCGCGACGACGCCTGGAATTTTCAGAACCCGATAAATGCATGTCTTCCTCCCTCAACAAGATGCGGCGCCGCAAAAGGCTTGCCGCCAATCAATGTCCGCTATAATGTACAAATGATCTTTATAGTGAAAGTGCATATTATCCGGTTTTGACGCCCCTGCAAGTGGCGGTCGAAAAATCACGGCGAACACCCCTTCCACTCCGGGTGTGACGCCAAGAGCATTGACAGGCTGCAACGAGTTCAGAAGAAGGACAGAGCCAGAAGCGATGGAGACGAGGCCGTTGGATACCGCCGCACCGACCAGCACTGCCAAGCGCGCACGTGGTCTCGACCGCGCATTCGAGATACTGGATTTTCTGCGTGATCAGAAAATCCCGATGCGCCCCAACGAGATCGCGGTCCAGATCGGCGCGCCGCGCTCTTCGGTCTACGAGCTGGTGAACCTTCTCCTGCGCAACGAGATCCTTGAACTCGCCGGCGGCGACGGGCGGGTTTTCCTCGGACGCAAGCTCTATTTCCTGGGCGCGGCCTATGAAGAGCAGTTCGATTTCACCCGCGAGTGCGAAGCCGCCCTTGAGATGATCGCGCATGAAACGCGCGAGACCTCGCAGTTCTGCATGCTGGACGGCAACAAATACATCGTCGTTCGCATGAAGGAGGGCGCGCGCCCGTTCCGCATTTCATCGGATGTGGGGCAGTCGGTGCCTATCCCGTGGACAGCGTCCGGCCGCCTGCTGGTCGCGCATCTTTCGGATCAGGAAATCATCGACTTCATCCCGCCGCAGGACTTTCAGCTCCCTAATGGCGAATGGCTGGAACCGGCGGTCTTCATTCGCGAAGTGCGCGAAGCATGGCTCAAGGGCGAGTTCACCTTCGACAGCATCGTGGACAGCTTCACCCATTGTTTCGCGGTTCCGGTTCTCGATGCAAACCGCCGCTGCGTGGCGACGCTCTGCCTTGTCGCGCCGCGGGAAGACGGGATTGAGAACAGGGAAGAATATCTGCTCTGCCTCAAGCGCGCCTCGCAGCGCCTGAGCGGACAGACAAGCGTTCCGCCACTCAGCCGATAGACACCCGGAAATGAAAACGGGCGGCTTTGGCCGCCCGTTTCAGTTTCACGATCAGATATCCGCCGGGCGCGGTTGCAGCGGCGGCTGCACGTCTTCCGGGATCGGACAGGTGTAGGGCGTCGCGGCCGTGCGGGCGGCGTGGTCTTCCCTGGCCTTCGCCAGCAGATCGGCGTCGCCGATCAAATCGAGCGCCGTTCCCGCCATCACCTTTGCGGCGTAGACCATACCCTTGTGGGCTGCGGGCATTTTGCCCTGCGCGGTGATCTGCCAGGAGTGCCCCGGTGTGCCGATGGCATGGGTCGCAACACGCGCCTGAACGGTGGGCACCACCCAGCTCACATCGCCCACATCGGTGGAGCCGATCATCGGCACGCCCTCGAGATCGCGCGGCACCACGCAATCGCACAGCGGTGTGTTGTCCTTCACCGGCAGGCCGATGCGAAGATAGTCGTTGTGAATATCCTCGTCCGACAGCGTGTCCTGAATCTTGGCGGCAAAAGCGCGATCCTCATCGTCAAAGGCGACGGGTCCGAGACGGTCCATCTGACGCTGCATGGCTTCTTCGAGCGGCGTGTTGCCAAGCAGATTGGCCACTGCACTCATGATGGAGATGTCGACCTTCGTTTCGGTCATCATCGCCGCGCCGCGCGCCACCTTCTGCACGCGCTCATTGAGAGCGAACATGCCCGGCAGACTGGTGGACCGGATCGCATAACGAACCTTGGCTTTTGCCTGCACCACGTTGGGCGCGATGCCGCCGGCATCAAGCAGTGCGTAGTGGATGCGGCTGTCGGCCGGCACATGCTCACGCAGGTAATTGACGCCGACGCTCATGAGCTCGACGGCATCGAGCGCGCTGCGGCCCAGATGCGGTGCGGCGGCAGCGTGGGACGAACGGCCCGTGAACGCGAAGTCCATGCGCGTGTTGGCCAGCGACATGGCCTCGTCAACACGGGTGAAGGACGCCGGGTGCCAGGTGATGGCCGCATCGACATCTTCAAACGCGCCGGCGCGCGCCATGAAGCTCTTCGCAGCGCCACCCTCTTCCGCCGGGCAGCCATAATAGCGCACGCGGCCCGGACGTCCGGTCTCTTCCAGCCAGTCCTTGATTGCCGTGGCGGCCAGAAGTGCGGCGCTGCCAAGCAGGTTGTGACCACAACCGTGACCATGGCCATTGCCCGGCAGGGGACGCGGCTCGGCGATGCCGGCCTCCTGGCTCAGGCCCGGAAGCGCATCATATTCGCCGAGGATGGCGATGACGGGACCGCCCTCGCCTGCCTCGCCGATGACGGCGGTGGGAATGCCGGCAACGTCCTCAACCACCCGGAACCCCTGCTCGCGCAGCATGGCGGTGTGTTCGGCGCAGGAGCGGTACTCGGTGTAGGCGATTTCCGGCATGCCCCAGACACGATCGCTCAACGCCTCGAAACCGGCCTTCTTTGCATCAACGAGATCCCAGATCTCATCGCTGTTCTTCATTTTTGGCTCTCCTTGTGGGATGAATGATCGTGCGTCGAATGATGGTCGTGGCCGGGATGGGCCACATATGCGTCAGGCGTTGAAGCCACCGGTGCCAGCGCCGAGCTGGTCGCCGGCCGGCAGAGCGCCTTCGAACCAGAGACCGGCAGCGGCAACCGACATGGCGCAGCCATCGTGGGCGACGCCGGGAACCTCGGTCATCTGCCAGTTGAACGGGACGCCCAGCTCTTCAGCCTTCGCCTTGCCCCTGGCAAAGTAATTGCGGGCGCGGTGAAGACGGCCCGGCCCCTGGGCGATGGCCTCGGGCTGGGTCGGCAGGTTGTCGGCGTTGGACTCGCAGTCGTTCAGGCCGGCCATGATGTGCAGCGGCGTGGCGAGCAGCGCCACCAGATCCTGCTGCCCGTAGCCCAGACCGCCAAGACCGGCGGGGAAATTCGTGTCCAGATCGGGGAGAGAATACCAGCCGGCATTGGCCGCGCCGACGGCCTCGAACGGCCCCATGCCGAACAGCGACACCATGCGGTGCAGGAACTGACCACCGGCGGAGTGACCGAAAATCTTCGGCTTCACGCCCTTCATGACGCCGGCCTCTTCAAGGGCCTCGGCGATCAGCGCCGGAGCGCGGTAGATCCAGCTTTCACGCGGGGTCGGCTTTCCCTCGGCATCGAGAACCATGCCGTTGTTGTAGTTTTCCGGCTCGGGAAAATCGCCATTCGGGAAGGTCGGCGCAACGATCAGGAGGTCGTGCCTGTCGGCAGCCGCAATCCAGAAATCGCGATAGTCGTCGCCATTGCGCAGCATGCCGTGCTGGACGAACACGACCGGCTTGCCCGGCTCATATCCGGCAGCCTTGTAGGTGTTCAGAATGACGGTCTTTTCCGGCTGACCAGAGAAGATGAAAGGCAGGGCGTTGGAGCCATTGCCGTCGAGCAGGCTTTGCAGTTCCATGAAGTCCTCAAGAAGGTTCGTGCAGATGACAGGCGACCGTGCGGCCCGGCGCGATCGTCCGGCTGATCGGGCGTTCGCTGCGGCACCGGTCGGTGGCCATGGGGCAGCGGGGATGGAAGGTACAGCCGGATGGCGGGTTGAGCGGCGAAGGCAGCTCGCCCTTGACCGGCTGGAAGGCGCGGCGACGGCGCTTCACCGAGGGGATCTCGGCAAGCAGCGTCTGCGTGTAGGGATGGGCCGGGCTGTCGAACAGCTCCGTTGTCGGCGCGAGTTCGACGATCTCGCCCAGATACATGATCGCAACCCGGTCGGCGATGTGCCAGACGACCGACAGGTCATGGCTGATGAAGAGATAGGTCAGCGCACGCTGCGCCCGCAGCTCCAGAAACAGGTTGATGACCTGCGCCTGAATGGACACGTCGAGCGCGGCAATGGGCTCGTCGCAGACCAGAAATTCGGGATCGACAATCAGGGCGCGGGCAATGCCGATGCGCTGACGCTGACCACCGGAGAACTGATGCGGATAGCGATCCCTATAGGACGGGTCGAGCCCGACTTCATTGAGCGCCGCATCGACACGTTCGCTGATTTCCGCCCGGCTCTTGCATCGATTGTGTACGCGCAGCGGCTCGGAAAGGATCTCGCCGACCGTCTGTCGCGGGTTGAGCGACGCATACGGGTCCTGAAAGACCATCTGCACGGCGAGCGTATAGGCGAGCCGTTCCTGACGGCTCATCTCATCCGTGCGCTTGCCATTGTAGAGGATTTCGCCTTCCGATGGCGGGTTGATGCCCGTCATCATGCGGCCAAGCGTGGACTTGCCGCAGCCGGACTCGCCGACAAGGCCCAGAACCTCGCCACGCCGCACGGTCAGATCGAGCGACTTGACGGCCGTGAGAACCGGAATTTCCGGCGCTTTTCCAACCAGACCGAGAAGCTGCTCGGCCAGTACGGGCTTGCGCGAAAAGCGGCGGGAGAGCCTGCGAACCTCAAGGATCGCGTCCTCGCCCCTGTCCGGAGCGCTCGTGATGTCGGTGCGCGGGCTCATGGCGTCTTCTCCGGATCAAGCGGATGGTGACAGCGCCAGCTGTGATCACCGGCCTGCGCAAGCGGCGGCTCCCCGGTGCGGCACAGATCGCTGGCGCGGAAACAGCGGGGATGGAAGGGACAGCCGAGCGGCCTTGCCGTCAGCGACGGGGCCGCGCCCTCGATCTGGCGCAGCGCCTCGCCGCGCGGCGTGTCGCCGGGAACGGAGTTGAGCAGGCCAAGCGTATAGGGATGGCGGGGCGTATCGAGCACGTCATCGACCTGCCCGATCTCGACAATGCCGCCCGCATACATCACGGCAATGCGGTCAGCCAGTTCCGAAACCACGCCCAGATCATGCGTGATCCAGATGAGCGCCGTCCCGGTTTCCTTCTGCAGCGTCTGCATCTCGGCCAGAATCTGGCCCTGAATGGTGACGTCGAGCGCGGTGGTCGGCTCGTCCGCGATGATCAGTTCGGGCTGGTTGAGCAGCGCCGTGGCGATAGCAACGCGCTGGCGCATGCCGCCGGAAAGCTCGTGCGGAAACTGGTCGACACGCGTTTGTGGCGAGGTGATGCCCACCTTGGTGAGCGTATCGATGCAGCGCTGGCGCGCGGTGGCCGGATCGACGGTTTCGTGCTCGCTGATCGCCTCCATCATCTGCTCGCCGATGGTGAGCACGGGATTGAGCGTGGTCAGCGGATCCTGAAAGATCATGGAGACGGATTTGCCACGCACCCGGCGCAGCTCCTCGTCGCTCAGCTTGCGCAGATCACGTCCCTTGAAGCGGACCTCGCCGGAGACGATCTCGCCGGGCGCATCCACCAGACCGATCAGGGAGAACCCGGCGACGGACTTGCCGGAGCCGGATTCGCCCACAAGCCCGAGAACCTCGCCGGCCCTGAGCTCGAAGGAAAGACTGTCGATGGCGGGATAGGCGCCATCGGCGAAGTGAAACACGGTGCGCAGATTCTCGACCGCGAGCAACGGAGATGAAGACTGATCAGACATCATGAACGCTTTGGATCGAGGGCCGTGCGCAGGCGGTCGCCGGCCAGATTGAGGGAAAAGATCAACACCAGAAGGGCAAGGCCCGGAAAAAAGCTGATCCAGTAATCGCCACTCATCAGGAAGTCGAAGCCATTGGCGACCAGAAGCCCGAGCGAAGGCTCGGTGACCGGCACGCCGACACCCAGGAAGGAGAGCGTCGCTTCAAGCGTGATGGCGGAGGCAACCTGAATGGTCGCCACGACGAGCACGGCGCTCAGGCTGTTGGGCATGATGTGGCGGAACATGATGCGCAGGCGCGAATAGCCGAGATTGTAGGCAGCCTCGACATATTCCTTCTTGCGCTCGACCAGCGCGGCTGACCGCATGATGCGCGCGTAGTTCGCCCATTGCACCACGACGATGGCCAGAATGACCTTGTCGACGCCGCGCCCGATGACCGCCAGCATCACCAGCGCCACCAGAATGGTGGGAAAGCCGAGAATGAAGTCGACCAGCCGCATGAGCAGCGTTTCGACCCGACCGCCGAACACAGCGGCGGCAAGACCCACCGTGACGCCGATGATGAGCGCGATGGCCGTGGCGACAAGACCGACCAGAAGACTGATGCGCAGGCCATAGAAGATGGCCGAGAGCATGTCGCGCCCCTGGGAATCGGTGCCCAGCCAGAAGATCTCGCCATTCATGCCCTCGCTACCGGGCGGCAGGCGGTTGTCCATGACGCTGAACGACGCGAGGTCATAAGGGTTCTGCGGCGCGAAGAAGGGCAGGAGAAGCCCTGTCGCCACCACAATGCCCAGAAGGAGGAGCGCCTTCCTGACGCTCGGCCGGCGCTTGATGCGGCGCAGATTGGCCCCGCGCTGCGGTGTGTCGGCCAGAGGCGGGCGCGTTTGAGAAGACATGTTCTGCATCTCGCTCATGACATGCGCTCCGACAGGCTGACGCGCGGATCGAGCAGCGCGTAGGTGAAGTCGACCAGCAGATTGACGACGACGAAGATGAAGGTGACGAGCATCACGTAGGCAACCACGACCGGGCGGTCGAGCTGGTAGATGCTGGTGATGAGCAGCTTGCCCATGCCCGGCCATGCGAACACGGTTTCCGTGATCGTGGAGAAGGCGATCAGGGAGCCGAACTCAACGCCCAGCACCGTGATGATGGGAATGAGAATGTTGCGCAGGATGTGACGGCGCACGATGCGCTTTTCGCGCACGCCCTTGGCGCGGGCGAATTTCACGTAATCCTGCATGCGCGCTTCGGAAGCGCCGGCGGCCGTCAGCCTTGTGATCAGAGCGATGTTGGGAATGGCCAGGTTGATGACCGGCATGGCCAGATGGCGCAGGCCGTCAACGGTGAGAAAGCTGAACGGAATGCCGAAGACGGAAACCGTTTCGCCACGACCGGAGGCAGGCAGCCACTGAAGCCAGACGGCAAAGAAGAGAATGAGGACCATGCCCTTCCAGAAACTCGGAATCGAGTAGCCGAAGATGGAGCCGGTCATGATCGCGCGGGCGATGCGGTTTTCCTCTTTCAGCCCCACATAGAGACCGAGCGGAATGCCGATGATGCTGGCGACGAGCATGGCGAGAAACACCAGCTCGAAGGTTGCCGGCATGCGGCTCAGAATAAGCTGAAGCGCTGGCTCGGCATGCACGAAGGAGGTGCCCATATCGCCCTGAACGGCGTTGGACAGAAAGGTGAAATATTGCATCCAGACGGGCTGATCGAGGCCCAGCCGGGAAACCATCGCCTCACGCTCAAGCTGCGTGGCTTCCGGATTGACCAGAAGCTCGACGGGATCGCCGACCGCGTAGACGGCAAGGAACACCGCAACCGACACGGCCAGAAGAACAGCGATGCTTTGCAGCATCCTTTGCAGGGTAAACAATAGCACCGGAAGCGCTCCCGCCCGTTAATGACCATCGGCGCGAAGACGCGCCGATGGATGGTTCAGACTGTTTGAGGTGGCTACTTGGCCGGCCGGATGTCCTTGGCCATGGTGTACTGGTCCATGCGGCCATCGAACGCCAGACCATCGCGGTAGGCCCACAGCGTGCTCTCGAAATGCACGGGGATCAGGCCCAGCTTGTCGAGCGCCATCTGGCCTGCCTGCTGCAGCATCTCTGCGCGCTTCCCGGCATCGACGGTCTCGATGGCTTCGAGAATGACTGCATCGAACTCGGGATCGGACCAGCCGCCATAGTTCGAACCGCCAACGCCACGCTCCTTGTCGCCGGTCGTCACATACTGGCGCAGGAAGGATGCCGCACCGCCGGAGGTGGAGCCCCAGCCGCCCATGGAGAAGCTGAACTCACGCTTGCTGCGGCGGGAGAAGAAGATCGAGCGGGTCATCGCGTCGAGGTCGGTCTCGATGCCAACGCGCGTCAGGAACTGCGCGATGGCCTGAGCCACCTGCGAGTCGTTGATGTAGCGGTCGTTGGTCGCAGAAAGCGTGACCTTGAAGCCATCGGGATAGCCGGCCTCCGCAAGCAGCGCTTTCGCCTTCTCCGGGTCATAGGTCAGCGGAACGGGGTCCGTCTGTGCGCCAAACATTTCGGACGGAACGAACTGGCTGGCCGGCTCTGCGAAACCGTCCATGATGCGCTCGACGATCGCTTCACGATTGATGGCGTGCGCAACGGCGCGGCGAACGCGCTCGTCCTGGAACGGGTTCTTGCCGCCTTCAGCCTCGATGAACGGGCTGTCATCGCGGGCAACGTCCATCTGCAGGAAGATGACGCGGCTCGACGGCTTGGCCGTGTAGCCGAACTCTTCGCCAAGCTGCTTCACGTCGCGGGCAGCCGGGCTTTCGATGAAGTCGTAATCGCCGGCGAGAAGGCCTGCCAGACGCGGACCTGCGGAGGGAACGGGCACGAGCTCGACCTTTTCCCAGGCCGGAGCCTCACCCCAATAGGTGTCGTTGCGGCTCATCTTGATCTTCGAACCCTTGGTGAAATCATCAAGGACGAAGGGGCCGGTGCCGATGGTCATGGAACCATTGTTGAAGCTGTCGACGCTCGGCCATTCGCCGGTGACGCCGCAGCCATTGGCCGGGTCGAAGGACAGGTCGCCATGCTCGAGAATGCCGTCGCTGAGAATGTAGATCTGCGACAGGAGTTCCGGCAGAAGCGGCTCGACCTGCTTGGTGGTGATCTTCACCGTGTAGGGATCGCTCACTTCGACGCTGGCGAAGTTTTCAACGTCCGGCGCAAACGAGCCCGAAACGTTGTTCTCGTTGTTCAGCACACGGCAGAAGGTGAAGACGACGTCATCGGCATTGAAGTCGCTTCCGTCGGAGAACTTCACACCCTCACGCAGCTTGAAAACCCAGGTGTTGTCGTCCACGCCTTCCCAGGATTCAGCGAGCGAAGGCCCGACATTCTGGTTGGCGTCGGTCGCCGTCAGCGCTTCGAAAATGTGCTGAACGAACGCGTTGTTGGTCGACAGATTGTGGTAGTGCGGATCGGCAGCCGTGGGCTCCGAGGACAGCGCGATCTTCAGTTCTTCAGCCTGGCTCGACATTGTTGCCGACGCCAGAATGGCTGCCGTGCCTGCAAAGAGAAACGACTTCATTTTCACCAGTTCACCCTCCCGGTTCATGCGCGCAAAAGCGCTCCATTGAATTTCTGCATCTGATATGCTGAAACGATGAAAGAAAATTTTCATCGAAATGAAAAACATGAAAATTCATTAGGGTCAAGGGGGCTGACATGGACACGATGTACCACTCGGAAGTGGCCAGTCGCATCGGCAGGGCGTATCAGGATCTGAGCCTTGGCCATCGCCGGATTGCGGACTTTATCCTGCGCTCCCCGGCCGAAGCGGCGATGATGACCAATGTGGAACTGGCATCGCGCTGCAATGTCTCCAACGCGACCGCGAATCGCTTCGCCAAGGCCATAGGTTTCAAGGGGTTTCCCGAGTTTCGCGCAAGCCAGATGGACGCGCTGCGCATGGATATGGCAGCCGTGGAGAAACTGCGCACAGAAATTGACGATGATGCGAGCAATATCGACATCATGCGCAACGGGCTCACGCAGGATCTGGACAATCTGCAGAACACGCTCGACGGTCTCGATGAGGCCGGCTGCAGCCACGCGGTCGAGCTTATTCTCGACGCGCAGCGCATTTTCACCTTCGGTTCCGGCATCAGCTACTACATCGCCGGCATGCTGACACACGGGCTGGAGCCCTTCTGCCGCGGCAATGTCACGATGATGGGCGCAACGGGCGGCGCCAATTCAGCCTATCGGCGGCTGGTTCACTGCAATGAAAACGATCTCGCCGTGTTCATCTCGTTCCCGCGCTATTCTCCCAACACGGTGGAGCTGTGTGGTGTTGCCAAGCGCCGCGGCGCGCGCATTCTGTGCATCACCGACAGCCCGACCAGCCCGGTCGCACGCGACGCAGACGTGGTTCTGTTCGCCGAGGCAAAGAGACGCCTGCTCCCCAATTCAGCCACATCAGCCTTCGCGCTTGTCGACGCGCTCGTGGCGGCAATCGCCAATCAGAGCACGGACGGCGCGGACGTTCAGCTCCGCCTGGCAGAACGCTACATGCCCGACATCGGAAAGGTTTCGGGCAAGGACCCTGACGGTTCGTGAAGACAGCTACCGCTCGGACCTGGTTTTCCTGGGGGCACGCCCCGGTGTATTCTGAGCGACGTCGCCAGATGCTTCTGGCATGAAAACCCGGAAGACGGGCGATCTCGCGTATCTGCCCGGGTATCTGCCCGGGTATCTGCATGTCTCCTTCGGTGAGAAGACACCGGGCATAATCGAGCCGAAGGTTGATAAGATACCGATGCGGGCGCTCACTGAACGTGTTTGTGAAAGCCACGATGAAAGGCCCCGGTGAAGGTCGCAGACGCCGACGAGGTCGGCTACACTGAGCTTGCGTCTGAAATTCTCGCCCAGGTGCTCCCGTATCCTTTTCTCATTGCGAAACAAAAGCCCGCCCGTCCCGCTCTTCTTCGGGCGCGCGGCATCGTCGTATCTCCGCAACACCTCGACGCCGAACATGGTGAGCAGTGCATCGACATAGAGTCGTTAACGCCATTGCCGCCCGCCAGCTCATCCCGAAACATGCGCGCCGTCTGCAGGGCCCGGCGATCGGGCGAAATGACGATGGCGACGGTCTCGCGGGAAACCGGCAAGAAGAACAGAGCGCCCGCATCGTCATCAAACTCAAGCGAGCCGAACGCGGCTTGTCAAAACCAGTTTACTGCGGACAACGGAGCTTCGCCCCGCACCGCTTCGAGCAGATATCCGTTTCACCTCTATCACGAAGCAATGCGTATCGACCAAGAACACCTATCAAGTGCGGCTGTCTTACAATTTTCGGCGGTTGAGAACGCCGGAACCGATCTGGGGAACCGCCCCCTTCCCTGAGCGCCAACGCGCCCCGCACGAAGGGATGGACAGATAAAGCACACCAGCTGCCGTTTTTATGCGATTGAGACTGGTTTGTGGGGCGGTCCTTTGGATGCTTTGATTGTTCGTACGATCATCACGGGGAAGATTGAGGGTCGATTTTACGATCTATCTTCGCTTTCGATGACGTTGGGTCTTCCGCTTTCGACGACGCACCGGAAGATCCTTGAGCTTGAGGCTTCTGGATTTCTGGAGCGAGTGCGCAGCGGGCGTTCGACGCATCTTGTCCCGACGCGCCGGAGCTGCGTTGAGCTGGACAAGAGTTTCGAGGAGATGGTTTCGACGCTTCAGCGTCTTTACCGGGGTGGTCCGGGGCTTGGTGAGGACAGGCGCGGTTCAGCGTCCCGGGAGCGCCTCTGAGCGACGGGGCAACGCATGTCAGGTGTGCCCGCGCCTTTGGGTTTCTGGGAAGCCGGGCGGTTTCTGGGAATCTGGTCGGTTTTCTGGAGCGTTAGAACGCAAAAAACCCCGCGGCGTGTGCAGCGGGGTTTGTTCGTTGATTTGGTTGCGGGGGCAGGATTTGAACCTGCGACCTTCAGGTTATGAGCCTGACGAGCTACCGGGCTGCTCCACCCCGCGTCAACTTTTGTGTTCTTTTTGCATGCCAAAAGGCCGCGTTTGCGGCCTTTTGTTTTTGGTTTGTGTCGAGAAGCTTACATGCGATTTGCAGACCTGGCAGCGACCTACTCTCCCGCGTCTTAAGACGAAGTACCATCGGCGCTGGGGCGTTTCACGGCCGTGTTCGGAAAGGGAACGGGTGCAGCCGCCCCGCCATGACCACCAGGTCGGCAAAGCGCATGTAATCGAGAAGCTGGTTGGCCTTTTGGCCAGTATTTTGTCGCTCTTGATGAGCATAAGCAATGAGAATGATTCAAGCCTATCGAGTTATTAGTACCGGTAAGCTCCATGCGTTGCCGCACTTCCACACCCGGCCTATCAACGTGGTGGTCTCCCACGACTCTCAGGGAATACTCGTTTCCAGGTCGGTTTCCCGCTTAGATGCCTTCAGCGGTTATCCGTTCCGTATATAGCTACCCTGCTATGCGGCTGGCGCCACAACAGGTCCACCAGAGATACGTCCATCCCGGTCCTCTCGTACTAGGGACAGATCCTGTCAATATTCCTACACCCACGGCAGATAGGGACCGAACTGTCTCACGACGTTCTGAACCCAACTCACGTACCGCTTTAAATGGCGAACAGCCATACCCTTGGGACCTGCTCCAGCCCCAGGATGCGATGAGTCGACATCGAGGTGCCAAACAACCCCGTCGATATGGACTCTTGGGGGTCATCAGCCTGTTATCCCCGGCGTACCTTTTATCCGTTGAGCGATGGCCCTTCCACGCGGGACCACCGGATCACTATGACCGACTTTCGTCTCTGCTCGACTTGTCAGTCTTGCAGTCAGGCAGGCTTATGCCATTGCACTCAGCGAACGATTTCCGACCGTTCTGAGCCCACCATCGCGCGCCTCCGTTACTCTTTAGGAGGCGACCGCCCCAGTCAAACTACCCACCATACACTGTCCCGGATCCGGATAACGGACCGCGGTTAGACATCCATGTAGATAAGGGTGGTATTTCAAGGATGGCTCCATCCAGGCTGGCGCCCGAACTTCAAAGCCTACCACCTATCCTACACATGCCGACACGAATGCCAGTGTAAAGCTATAGTAAAGGTGCACGGGGTCTTTCCGTCTAACCGCAGGAACCCCGCATCTTCACGGGGAATTCAATTTCACTGAGTCTCTGCTGGAGACAGCGGGGAAGTCGTTACGCCATTCGTGCAGGTCGGAACTTACCCGACAAGGAATTTCGCTACCTTAGGACCGTTATAGTTACGGCCGCCGTTTACCGGGGCTTCAATTCAGAGCTTGCACTCCTCCTTTTAACCTTCCGGCACCGGGCAGGCGTCAGACCCTATACGTCGTCTTGCGACTTCGCAGAGCCCTGTGTTTTTGATAAACAGTCGCTACCCCCTGGTCTGTGCCACCCCCCTCCGGTTGCCCGAAGAAGGGTCACGCTTATCCCGAAGTTACGCGTGCATTTTGCCGAGTTCCTTCAGCAGAGTTCTCTCAAGCGCCTTGGTATACTCTACCAGTCCACCTGTGTCGGTTTCGGGTACGGTCTATATGGAGGAGCTATTTCCTGGGACCACTTGGCTGCCTTCCCAATCCAGTAAGGAAAGACAACGTCCACGATCCGTCACTACCTCCAGGCCCACGAATATTAACGTGGTTCCCATCGACTACGCCTTTCGGCCTCGCCTTAGGGGCCGGCTAACCCTGCTCAGATTAACTTTAAGCAGGAACCCTTGGACTTTCGGCGAGGGGGTCTCTCACCCCCTTTATCGTTACTCATGTCAGCATTCGCACTTCCGATACCTCCAGGAGCCCTCACGGGTCTCCCTTCATCAGCCTACGGAACGCTCCGCTACCGCTTGCAAAGCAAGCCCAAAGCTTCGGTGTATGGCTTTAGCCCCGGTACATTTTCGGCGCAAAACCCCTTAATTAGACCAGTGAGCTGTTACGCTTTCTTTAAATGATGGCTGCTTCTAAGCCAACATCCTGGTTGTTTTGGGAGTCTCACATCCTTTCCCACTTAGCCATAACTTGGGGACCTTAGCTGTTGGTCAGGGTTGTTTCCCTCTCCACGACGGACGTTAGCACCCGCCGTGTGTCTGCCGACTAGTACTCCTCGGTATTCGGAGTTTGGTTAGGTTTGGTAATCCGGTGAGGACCCCTAGCCCATCCAGTGCTCTACCCCCGAGGGTATTCAGTCGACGCTCTACCTAAATAGATTTCGCGGAGAACCAGCTATTTCCGAGTTTGATTGGCCTTTCACCCCTAGCCACAAGTCATCCCGATCTATTGCAACAGATATGGGTTCGGTCCTCCAGTAAGTGTTACCTTACCTTCAACCTGCTCATGGCTAGATCACTCGGTTTCGGGTCTAATGCAACGTACTGAGCGCCCTATTAAGACTCGCTTTCGCTACGCCTACACCTACCGGCTTAAGCTTGCACGTTACATTAAGTCGCTGACCCATTATACAAAAGGTACGTGGTCACACTTGCGTGCTCCCACTGTTTGTAGGCAACCGGTTTCAGGTACTATTTCACTCCCCTCGTCGGGGTGCTTTTCACCTTTCCCTCACGGTACTAGTTCGCTATCGGTCATGCACGAGTACTTAGGCTTGGAGGGTGGTCCCCCCACGTTCAGACAGGATTTCACGTGTCCCGCCCTACTCAAGGACTATCGTTCGCATTACGCATACGGGGCTGTCACCCGCTTTGGCCCAACTTTCCAGAAGGTTCTGCTTGTCTAACGATAGCCACTGGCCTGGTCCGCGTTCGCTCGCCACTACTAGCGGAGTCTCGGTTGATGTCCTTTCCTACGGGTACTTAGATGTTTCAGTTCCCCGCGTTCGCTTCTTATCCCTATGTATTCAGAATAAGATACCTTATAACGATACTTGGAAACCATTTAAGCTCTCTCGATCACCCTGAGGCAAACGATCCAGCCAAAATGATTTCCCAAGTATCTAAGGTGGGTTTCCCCATTCGGATATC
>NZ_CP029208.1:462500-1290000 GCF_003296175.1 Nitratireductor sp. OM-1
GCCGCATTGACGAACTGCTTCAGGAAAACGACGAGACCCCGCTTTCCGTTGCTGCATCGGGCAGCTGAGTCATTTGCTGTCAGGCAGGATTGCCTGACAGCCAGCTTCACAGGAATCAAAAAGTTGCGAGCGGCCTGCCATTTCCCTGAAACGGCAGACCGGCAATATCCATCGGGCAGTGCCGGATGGTTGCGGAAAGCTTAATCCACGAACTCCACCGAAACGCCGCGCTTCACGCGCTTGGCCAGTTCCTCTGCATCCCAGTTGGTCAACCGGATGCAGCCATGGGAGGCCGTCTTGCCAATCTTCGAGGGATTGGGCGTTCCATGAATGCCGTAGGTCGGCTTTGACAGCGCGATCCAGACCGTTCCGACGGGGCCATTGGGGCCAGGCGGGATGGTCAGAACCTTGTCATTGTTGCCCTGTTTGAAATTGACCTTCGGATTGTAGGTGTATTCGGGGTTGAGCGCGATGCGCGTGACCGTATGTGTGCCGCTCGGCGACGGCGTGCTCGCCGAACCGATGGTGGCCGGATAGGCGGCGACCAGCTTTCCGTCGGCGCTGTAACCGCGCACCTGGCGCGCGCCCTTGTCGGCAACGATCCGCACGACTTCGGTTTTCTTCGGCTTGCCGGTGTTGATCACCTTGATGACCGTACCGGGCCGGTTGAAATTCGCATCCGGATTGAGCGCAACGAGATATTTCTCGTCCATATGGAAGCGCTCGGCCAGCGCCTCGACGACCGAGGTGTAGGACAGTGCGCCAAGCGCAGCCTTCTGGCTGTAATCGGCCGGAACCGACGCGATATAGGGACCGGCCACATCCTCGGCGGTGATGGTGTATTCCTTGAAGGCCGGGCCGCCGGTGCGTTCCAGTTCCGCCTTCACCCATTCATTGTCATAGGTTCTGAGCGTCTGGCCGGTGATATCGCGATAGGCGCGGATCGCCTTGTTCACATTGTCGCCGGTCCGGCCATCGATGACCCCCGGAGATGCCCCCGCGCGGTCGAGCAGAACCTGAAAGCGCGTGACATCCTCGCTCACGCCGCGCGGCAGAACGACAGCCGCATCTCCCGGCAGGGTCGGCGTGCCGGATGCGTTGCCCGTTCCCGGTTCAAAGCGCGGCTCTTCGCCGGGGATGCCGGCCATGCTGTCATGGGAATTCGGGGGCTGCAGAGGTGCGCGGTCGATGGAACCGCGCCCGTAATTCGGCGCTTCCGGATAGATGTTGCGGTCGTTGTAGCGCGGCGCTTCACCATAGGAGCGGTCGTAATAGGGATCGGGCTGGCGTTCGACGGGAGCGCGGTTCGCCCTGCCCCGGTCGCGACGGTAACGGTCGACATCGCGCGGGTCGGAGAAGTCATAAACATCCCCGTCGAACTCGCGCGGACGCGCCGGACGGCGCGCAGGGCGCTGGTTGCCGCGCGCGGCAGGCCTGATCTCCACCACCTCGCCGGTATAGGCGTCGACGATGATTTCGCGACCATATTGATCGATATAGACGTCAAAGTCGTAATTCTGGGCGAGTTGTACCGGCGCCTGGGTCGCTGTCTCGGCCGTCATGCCCCAGCCAGCAGTCTGATCATTGCCCCGCTGCAACACGAAACCGTTTCGCCGGTCTTCGCTCTCCGGCATGGCGGCCATGGCTGCCGTCGGCCCCATGGCCAGACATAATGCGGTCAGCAATTGCAGTTTCACGTCTTTAGCCCCTCGTCTGGTCCCACACGGATAGGCTGATCACCCGCCAGCGATTCGCCCATTTGACGAACTATTTACCATAGGAGATGAACCGGACGTGAAAATGGCCAGTCTTTGAACTTTTCGCGTCGCCAATCAGGTGGCGCAGAGGCCCAGTTCGCGCTGCAGCCTGCGCGTCAGACCCGATGCGACGATCCGGTGGCTTTCGGCCAGATAGTCCTCAAGGGCGGCGTCATCCATGCTTTCTGCGCTCTGGCGCTGGATCCACTTCATGCCGCGCGAAGCGAGATAGGGGGCGGGCCGCAGGCCCGGCTGCTCCTTCAATATGTCGAAGGCCATCTCGGAGCATTTGAAAGAGACGGCAACATCTCCGCCGTCAGCCGCGCTGCCGATGGCGAAAACCTTGCCGCCCACCTTCCAGACATGCGCACCACCCCATTGAACAACGTGGGTGGCGTGTGGAAGGGCGGAACAAACTGCGTTGTAGTGATCGAGCTGCATCCGCCCTCCCCTCGTGTTTTGGAATCAGGCCGCTTTTTCGGCCTGATCTGCATTCGTTGCCCGGCTCGGCCGGAAGTTCAGCCTGTCAGAGCCGGCCGTGATCTTGACCGTGGAGTTGTCAAAGATCTCACCCTGGAGGATCTTCTCCGCCAGCGGGTCCTGCAACTCCTTCTGCATCACCCGTTTCAGCGGGCGCGCGCCATAGGCCGGGTCGTAACCCTTCTCGGCCAGCCACTCGACCGCATCCTTATCGAGGTCGAGCGTGATCTTGCGATCGGCAAGCAGACGCTCAAGCCGCTGAAGCTGGATTTCGACGATCTTGCCCATGTCCTGCCGGCGCAGCCGGTGGAACAGGATAACCTCGTCGATCCGGTTCAGGAACTCGGGCCGGAACGATGCTTTCACGACATCCATCACCTCGGTGCGAACTTTGTCGACATCCTCGTTCTCGCCAAGGTTCACGAGATACTCGGCGCCCAGGTTCGACGTCATGATGATCAGCGTGTTGCGGAAGTCGACCGTGCGGCCCTGACCGTCCGTCAGGCGTCCGTCATCGAGAACCTGAAGGAGCACGTTGAACACGTCCGGATGCGCCTTCTCGACCTCGTCGAACAGGATAACCTGATAGGGCCGGCGGCGAACCGCTTCGGTCAGAACACCACCTTCTTCATAGCCGACATAGCCGGGAGGCGCGCCGATGAGCCGGGCCACGGAGTGCTTCTCCATGAATTCCGACATGTCGATGCGCACCATCGCCTGCTCATCATCGAACAGGAAGCTGGCGAGCGCCTTGGTCAGCTCCGTCTTGCCGACGCCCGTCGGGCCGAGGAACATGAAGGAACCAATCGGCCGGTTGGGGTCCTGAAGACCGGCGCGCGCACGGCGCACGGCCTTGGAGACGGACTGAACCGCCTCGCCCTGGCCGACGACCCGTTTGGCGATCTCGTCCTCCATGCGCAGCAGCTTCTCACGCTCGCCTTCCAGCATCTTGTCGACCGGAATGCCGGTCCAGCGCGAGACGATATGGGCCACGTGATCCGGTTTGACGGTCTCTTCGACCATGCCGGAAGCGCTTTCCTCTTCGCTCTGGGCCTCTGCTTCGGCCAGCTTTTTCTCAAGCTCGGGGATCTGGCCATAGGCCAGTTCGCCGGCGCGCTGGAACTCACCCTTGCGCTGGGCAATGGCCAGTTCGTTGCGGGCTTCATCAAGCTGCTTCTTCAGATCGGCGGCCAGGCCGAGCTTGTCCTTCTCGGCAGCCCAACGGCTGGTGAGGCGCGCCGATTCTTCCTCGAGATCGGTCAGTTCTTTCTCGAGCTTGACCAGACGGTCTCTGGAAGCCTCGTCCTTCTCGGCCTTCAGCGCCTCGCGCTCGATCTTGAGCTGCATGACGCGGCGGTCGATCTCGTCCAGCTCCTCGGGCTTTGAGTCCACCTGCATGCGCAGGCGCGAGGATGCCTCGTCCACCAGATCGATGGCCTTGTCGGGCAGGAAGCGGTCGGTGATGTACCGGTTGGAGAGCGTCGCAGCGGCCACCAGCGCCGAGTCGGAGACCCGCACCTTGTGATGCTGCTCATACTTCTCCTTCAGACCGCGCAGGATCGAAACCGTGTCCTCGACGGTCGGCTCGCTGACGAAAACCGGCTGGAAACGACGCGCCAGAGCGGCGTCCTTCTCCACGTGCTTGCGGTATTCATCAAGCGTCGTCGCGCCAACGCAGTGCAGTTCGCCACGGGCCAGAGCCGGCTTCAGAAGGTTGGACGCGTCCATCGCGCCATCCGCCTTGCCCGCGCCCACCAGCGTGTGCATCTCATCGATGAACAGGATGATGTTGCCGTTGGCAGCCGTCACTTCGGACAGCACCGCCTTCAGACGCTCCTCGAACTCGCCGCGATATTTCGCGCCGGCGATCAGAGAGCCCATGTCGAGCGCCATGAGCTGCTTGTCTTTCAGCGATTCAGGCACGTCGCCATTGACGATGCGCAGGGCAAGGCCCTCGGCGATGGCCGTCTTGCCGACGCCGGGCTCGCCGATCAGAACCGGGTTGTTCTTGGTGCGGCGCGACAGGACCTGGATCGTGCGGCGAATCTCGTCGTCACGCCCGATCACGGGGTCGAGCTTGCCGGCACGCGCATCGGCCGTCAGGTCGCGCGCATATTTCTTGAGCGCATCGTAACCCTGCTCGGCGCTGGCCGAGTCAGCCGTGCGGCCCTTGCGGATATCGTTGATGGCCTGATTGAGCGCGGTCGGCGTTACGCCGGCCTTGGACAGGATGTCGGCGGTCTTGGCCGACTTCTCGACCGCAAGCGCGGTGAGCAGTCGCTCCACGGTGACGAAGCTGTCGCCAGCCTTCTTGGCCAGTTCCTCGGCGGTCGAGAAGACCTTGGCCAACGGCTGCGCCATGTAAAGCTGGCCATTGCCGCCTTCCACCTGCGGCATTGCCTTGAGCGCGGCCTCGACACCGAGGCGCACATCCTTGGCACGCCCGCCGGCGCGCTCGATCAGGGAAGCAGCCAGGCCTTCCTCATCGTCAACAAGCACCTTGAGCAGGTGCTCGGGCGTGAACTGCTGATGATTGCTGCTGAGCGCCTGGGTCTGGGCGGACTGAATGAAACCGCGGACGCGCTCGGAATATTTGTCAAAGTTCATAAGTGTCTCCATTTCCCTGCCAGCCTGCTTTGCAGCGCTGACAACGACCAATGCGACGGGCTCCCATAAACCGTGATGAAATCAGATTATCACGGTCTCGTGTGGCAAGCCCAACTGTTTGGGATATGGGAACATATCCCTATAGGAACAAGATGGGGACATACGAAAAACGGCGGGGAAACCCCGCCGTTCAAAATGCTCTGGAATGTCAGGCCGTTCAGCCCTGCGCGGCAACCTCTTCGGCCGCTGCAACGGGGGCTGCGGCTTCACTGCCTTCGCCACCCTCGGCGTCATCGGTCTTGCGGGCGCGCGTCCGGCGCGGACGCTTGACCGGCTTTTCGCCTTCCTCACCCTCGGGCGTCGCTGCCTCGTCCTGCGTCTTTGCTGCGGCAGGCTTGCGGGTGCGGCGGACAGGTTTCGGCTTTTCTTCCTCTGCGCCCGGCTCGGCAGCTTCGGCCTCATGGCCGTTTGCACCTTCGCCGCCGTTCAGCGCGAGTTCTGCGGGAACACCCTTGATTTCCGGCTGCGGGCCGGAACCATCGTCCACGCGCTTCTGGCGCTGCGGCTTCTGGTTGCCATTGCTCGCTTCGGCAACATCCTGCTCGTCATCACCATCAGCATCGTCGCGGTTGTCACGCGCCTGCTGCTGTTGCTGCTGCGCCTGGGCGGCAGCGATGATGCGGTTGTAATGCTCGGCATGCTGCAGATAGTTTTCGGCCATCACACGATCACCGGAGCTCTGCGCGTCGCGCGCCAGCGTGGTGTATTTGTCCGCCACCTGTTGCGCGGTTCCACGGATCTTCACGTCCGGACCGTTGCTCTCATAGCTGCGCGCCAGCGGATTGGGACCCTTGCGGTTGTTGTTTCCGCGGCCGCGCATGCGCCTGTTCTGCTGTTGTGGCCTCATTCGACTCTCTTGGTTTTCGAGACTGCTTGTTCGAGACAGGTTGTGTGAAACAATACTCTTTTCAGATCGCGGACGATGGCGGGAAGCCAGCAGTCTCACATCTCCCCTTGGCCTATGTCACACCGCTTGTCGCGGGCGCCAATGCCATACTGTTCCGCTTCTTGTCAGTTGCCGGACAAACCCCATAATGAAGCAGAGGCGCTAAAACGCCCTTAATGACAGCGGTCCTGGGAACCGAATCGATAACGGTGCTGTCTGCTTCGTCCTATCCGGTGTCCGGAACCTAGCGGCATTCTTTTGCGATGCCAAGTTTTTTTTCAAGTTTGTTCACGTGCTGTTTCGGCGACAAAAACAAGCACCCGGTCATGCCCGGCAAGATCGCGGCCCGCCTTGTGAAGGCGGAATCCCTGATCGACGAACAGCCCGGTAACGCTTTCCTTCTGGTCATATCCGATCTCGACGGCGACCATGCCGCCTGTCGCCAGATGGGCGCCGCTTTGCGCCGCCAGCAAACGATAGGCATCAAGACCATCGTCCCCGGCAACCAGCGCCCTGCGCGGATCGTGATCACGAACCTCGACTGCAAGCGCACGCCAGATCTCTTCTCGAATATAGGGCGGGTTGGAGACAATGAAATCGAAACGTCCGTCGATTTTCTCAAACCAGTCAGACTGACAGGTCTCAAACCGGCCACCGTAACCATTCATATCGGCATTGATGCGCGCCGTTGCAAGCGCATCGGCCGAAATATCGACACCGACCGCATGGGCCGCAGGCAACACGCTCAACAGCGCGAGAGCTATTGCCCCGGTGCCGGTTCCAAGATCGATGATCCGCCACGGGCGATCTTCACCGCCAAGACGACGCGCTTCCGCCACGACCATGTCGACCAGCGTTTCGGTGTCCGGCCGTGGCTCCAGCGTTTCCGGTGAAAGCCTGAGGTCCAGCCCGTAGAATTCACGATGGCCGATAATGCGGTGTACGGGCCGGCCTGCAATGCGCTGCGTGACGGCCTCTTCCACGGCCATGCGCTCAGTATCGGAAACAGGCCGCTCAGGTCTCGACATGGCGTCGAGCCGCGTCGTCTGCGTGAAATGTTCAACGAGAAGCCGCGCGTCGAGCGCCCCTTCTGCAATGCCCGCCTGTTTCAGCCGGTCCTGCGCCCGGGAAAGCAGGGCGCCGAGGGTCTTCGCCTCAGCCATCCGCCCCGGTTTCCGAAAGCAGTTTTGCCTGATGATCGGAGATCAGCGCGTCGATAATCTCGTCCAGATCGCCTTCGATCACGCGGTCCAGCTTGTAAAGCGTGAGGTTGATCCGGTGATCGGTCACACGCCCCTGCGGGAAATTGTAGGTGCGGATGCGTTCCGAACGGTCGCCGGAACCGACCTGCAGACGACGCGCCTCGGAGCGTTCGTCCGCGGCCTTCATGCGCTGCATGTCGAACAGGCGCGCCCGCAGGATCTGCATGGCGCGCGCACGGTTCTGGTGCTGGGACTTTTCGGCCTGCAAGACCACGATGCCCGTTGGAATATGCGTGATTCGCACCGCCGAATCGGTGGTGTTGACGTGCTGGCCACCCGCACCCGAAGCGCGCATCGTGTCGATGCGGATGTCTTCATTGCGAATTTCGACGTCGACGTCCTCGGCCTCGGGCAGAACGGCAACCGTGGCGGCGGAAGTATGAATGCGCCCCTGCGCCTCCGTAGCCGGCACGCGCTGAACGCGATGCACGCCCGATTCGAATTTCAGCCGCGAGAACACGCCGCGCCCGGAAACGGTGGCGATGATTTCCTTGTAGCCGCCGGCCTCGCCCTCGCTTGTCGACGCGACCTCGACACGCCAGCCCCGTTCGGATGCATAGCGCTCATACATGCGAAACAGGTCGCCGGCGAACAGGGCCGCCTCGTCGCCGCCGGTGCCGGCGCGAATTTCGAGGATGGCATTCTTCTCGTCCGCTTCGTCCTTGGGCAGAAGCAGGATCTGCATTTCCTCGCCCAGCGTCTCGATGCGGCTCTCCACCTCTTCGAGGTCGGCCTCGGCCAGCTCGCGCATTTCCGTGTCGGTCGCCGGGTCGTCCAGCATGGACTTCAAATCTTCCAGCTCACCTTCGACCTGACGCAGTTCGCGGATCTTGGCCGCCACTTCCTGCAATTCGGAGTATTCGGAAGCAAGCTTCACATAGACGTCCGGCTCCGGGCCAGCCGCCATCTGCGCTTCGATAAGCTCGAAACGTTTGAGAACCTGATCCATACGGTCGCGCGGCAAGTCGGTCATCGACGGGAAAGCCTGTCAGTTCTAGAGGGCAATATTGTGCTTCTGGGCGAAGTCGCGAAGCAGCGCGCGAATATCGGTGGATGCGCTATGGTTGGCAAGTGCCTCATCCATAACAACCGAAAGATCCGACAGCGGAAGCTCGCACAGCATGGCCTTGACCGGGCCGATGGCCGCCGGCGCCATGGAAATGGAGCGGAAGCCGATGCCGAGCAGCGCCATGGCGGAAATCGGCCGCCCCGCCAGCTCTCCGCACAGCGTGACCGGCGTTCCATACTGGTCGCCGGCGCGCACGATCTGGCGCAGAATGCGCAGGAACGGCACGCTCAGCGGATCGAAACGGTCGGCAATGCGGGTGTTGCCCCGGTCTGTCGCAGTGACGAACTGGAACAGATCGTTCGAACCGACGGAGACGAAATCCACGGCCTGCATCAGCTCTTCAAGCTGCCAGAGGAGTGCGGGCACTTCGATCATCGCGCCAAGTTTCAGGCGCGTGGGCAGGAGATAGCCAAAGCGCGACAGATGCCGCACCTCGCGGTCGATGATCTCGCGCGCCTGCCGCACCTCGCTCACCTCGGTGACCATCGGGAGCATCATGCGCAGTTCGCGACCGCCGGCGGCCTTCAAAAGCGCGCGGATCTGCGTGCGCAGCAGGCCCGGGCGGTCGAGCGTCAGGCGAATCGCCCGCCAGCCAAGCGCCGGGTTTTCCTCGTGCTGCGCGCCCTTGAAGTAGGGCAACACCTTGTCGCCGCCGATATCGATGGTGCGGAACGTAACCGGCTTGCCGTCGGCGGCGTCGAGCACTTCGCTATAAAGCCGCTCCTGCGCCTCGACGCGCGGGAAGGCGGCTGCGACCATGAACTGGAGCTCGGTGCGGAACAGGCCGATGCCCGCCGCACCCGACTGCGCCAGCTGCGGCAGATCGACGGCCAGACCTGCATTCATCATGAGATCGACGGGAACACCGTCCCTGGTCTCGGTCGGGCGGTCGCGCAGTTCCTGATAGAGTTTCTGCCGGCGGGCGCGGAAGCGCACCTTCTCGGCATAGGCTTCCTCGACATCGGCCTGCGGGCGCAGATGCACCTGGCCGTCCTCGCCATCGACGATGATCGCGTCGCCATTCTCCGACATGGAGACGGCGCCCTTCACCTGCCCCACCGTCGGCAGACCGATGGCCCGCGCCACGATGACGATATGGCTTGTCGGCGCTCCCTCTTCCAGAACCAGACCGCGCAGTTTCTGGCGCGGATAGTCCAGAAGCTCGGCAGCGCCCATGGAACGGGCGACGATGATCGCATCCTTGGGCAGAATTTCCGCCAGCGCATCCGGCCCGCGGCCCATCAGCTGGCGCAGAAGCCGGTTGGCGAGATCGTCGAAATCGCTCATCCGCTCGCGCAGATAGGGGTCCGTCATGTGCATCATGCGCGCGCGCATGTCGCTCTGCACCTTCTCGACCGCCGCTTCAGCCGTCAGACCGTTGTTGATCGCTTCCTGCAGGCGGCGCACCCAGCCCCGGTCATTGGCGAACATGCGATAGGCTTCGAGCACCGCGCGATGTTCGCCCTCAAACGCCACATCGCGGCGCGAGAGCATGTCGTCGATGGAAAGGCGCAGCGAATCGAGCGCCGTTTCAAGGCGCACCAGCTCCTCGTCGCTATCCTCGTTGAACAGCGCCGTCACCACGATGCGCGGCTCATGAAGGATCACATGGCCAAGCCCGACGCCCTCGTTGAAGGGCAGGCCCGTCATGCTGACGGGGCGGCTCAGATCAAGCTCGATGCCAGGACGGGTCAGCCGCGCCAGATCGCCGGTGGCGATCATCTCGGCGATGACCATGGCCACCGTTTCCAGCGCCTCGACCTCATCCTCGCGGTAATGGCGCATGGTGCGGTTCTGAACGACCAGAACGCCGAGCGTGCGACCGGCCCGCAGCACCGGCACGCCGAGGAAGGAATGATAAATCTCTTCGCCCGTCTCCGGCAGATAGGCAAAAGCGGGGTGTTTTTGGGCGTCGGAGAGATTGAGCGGGCGGGCGCTGGCGGCAATCGTGCCGACGAGGCCCTGCCCCAGACGAAGCTGCGCCAGATGCACCGCATCCGGGTTCAGACCCTCGGTGGCGTAAAGCTCCAGCATGGAATCGGCGCGCAGCACATAGAGCGAGCAAACCTCGGCCACCATGTTCTGGGCGATTTCACGAACGATCTTGTCGAGACGCTTCTGCGGGTCAAGCGCATCGGCCATCAGCTCGCGCAAACGCCTTAACAGCACTCTTGGACCGCCGGCAGTATCTCGCATCGAACCCCTCTCCATTGGCCTATGCTAGCCGCATGAGAGAGCAGAGCAAAAGCCAGATTTCGGGTTATTGTTTGTCTACTGCTTATCGAGACCGTAGACAGAATGCAAAGTGCGAACCGCCAATTCGGCATAGGGGCCGTCGATCAGGATCGAAATCTTGATCTCTGAAGTGGTGATCGCGCGGATGTTGATCCCCTTCTCGGCCAGGGCCTTGAAGGCGATTGCGGCAACGCCGGCATGGCTTCGCATGCCAATGCCGATGACCGAAACCTTGACCAGTCCGGCTTCAGACTGGATGGCGTCGAAGCCGATCGTGTCACGCACATTCTCCAGCACCGTGACGGCCTTTTGCAGGTCGCCGGACGGCACGGTGAAGGTCATGTCCGTGCGCGAACCATCTTCGGAGATGTTCTGCACGATCATGTCGACATTGATGTTGGCCTCGGCCAGCGGACCGAAAATGCCTGCGGACACGCCCGGACGGTCGGAGACGCGACGAAGCGATATCTGCGCCTCGTCCTTGGCGTAGGCGATGCCGGTGACGACTTGCTGTTCCACGATTTCATCCTCATCGCAAATGAGCGTACCGGGCGGGTTTTCGAAATTCCCCATGCCCGGCGCATCCGGATCTTCGAAAGACGATCTTACGAAGGTTCTGACCTTGTGCACCATCGCCAGTTCGACGGAGCGCACCTGCAGCACCTTGGCGCCAAGCGACGCCATTTCGAGCATTTCCTCGAACGAGATCTTCGGCAGGCGGCGCGCCTTGGGCTCAATGCGCGGGTCGGTCGTGTAGACGCCGTCGACATCGGTGTAGATGTCGCAACGGTCGGCCTTCACCGCAGCGGCCACGGCGACCGCGCTGGTGTCGGAACCGCCGCGCCCCAGCGTGGCGATGCGATTGTCAGGGCCTATGCCCTGGAAGCCGGCGACAACGGCCACCTGGCCCATGCCCATGCGGCGCACCATCTCGCTGCCGTCGATATCGACGATGCGGGCGGCGGCGTGAGCGTTGTCGGTGCGGATCGGGATCTGCCAGCCCTGCCAGGAGCGCGCATCGACGCCCATGGACTGTAGCGCGATGGCCAGAAGCCCGCTGGTGATCTGCTCACCGGAGGCGACGATGGCGTCGTATTCGCGCGCGTCATAGAAGGGCGATTCAGCACCCGTGGCCTTCGGCATGGACTGCGCCCAGCCGACCAGTTCATTGGTCTTGCCGGCCATGGCCGAAACCACGACGGCGACCTCATGCCCCGCATCGGCCTCACGTTTGACGTGACGCGCCACATTATGGATGCGTTCGATATCGGCGACGGAGGTTCCGCCGAACTTCATCACGATGCGCGCCATGGGAACGGAGTGCCTTTGCTCGGAAATTCCTGCTGCCCGGACGGGCAGCGCCAACATTACGCAGCAACGGCAACCCGCCCTGCGCCGCGGTCTCCATACCCAAAAGATCGCTTATCTGCAAGCAATGTGACGGTGAATGGAACCCGGTCGTTGCGCCGGGCAGGTTTTGCCCCTGAGACAATTCCCGCCTTGACAATCAGGCCCGTCAGCCCGACTTCATGGGCCAAGGTTCCAAGCAACACCCAGTGAGGGGTTTTCCATGTCCGAAGCGCGGCAAACGACCATCGACACGCGTGAAATCGAGCATTTTTCCGCACTGGCGGCGGAATGGTGGAATCCCGCCGGAAAAATGGGCGTTCTGCACAAGTTCAACCCGGTGCGCCTTGCCTATATCCGCGACCATGTGGCCGCGCATTTCGGTCGCGAGCCCCATGAAGCCAAACCTTTTGCCGGCCTGCGCATGCTCGACATCGGCTGCGGCGGCGGCCTTCTGTGCGAACCCATGTCGCGGCTTGGCGCGCAGGTGGTTGGCGCGGACGCTTCGGAAACCAACATCGAAGTGGCCAAGATCCACGCGGCGCAGGGCAAGCTCGACATCGACTATCGCGCCACCACGGCAGAGGCGCTTGCCGACGCCGGCGAGACATTCGACATCATCCTCAACATGGAAGTGATCGAGCATGTCGCCGATGTGGACCTGTTCCTTTCCAAATGCGGCGCAATGCTGAAACCCGGCGGCCTGATGTTCGTGGCAACGATCAACCGCACGCTCAAGGCGTGGGGCCTGGCGATCATCGGCGCGGAATATGTGCTTGGATGGCTGCCGCGCGGCACGCACCAGTATGAAAAGCTCGTGCGCCCGAGCGAACTGGAAGAGGGCCTCGCCTCGGCGGGCATCCGGATCATCGATCGCAGCGGCGTCGTCTACAATCCGCTCGGCGACCGCTGGCAGCGCTCACGCGACATGGATGTCAACTACATGGTGGCGGCCACGAAGCCGGCTGCCTGAGCCTTCAGGGAAAACGCCGGCGAGCGCGGCTCTTGCGATCAGAATGCAGTCAGGCGCTCGCGCCTGACCGCCCGATTTTCTGGCCGGTCTCATTTCTGGCCGGTCTCAGTTCTGCTCGTCGGGAAACACCGGCAGGGGCAGGAACTCGACGCCTTCATCGACCAGCGCCTTGGCCTCGTCGGTCGTCGCCTCGCCATAGATGCCGCGCGCTTCGGTCTCGCCGAAATGGATTTTTCGCGCTTCCTCGGCGAATTTGTCGCCGACATAGTCCGCATTCTCGCGCACCTTTTTGGAAAGCTCCTTGAGCTGCGCCAGCGCCTGTTTCTGCTTCTCCCCCATGGCCAGTGCGATCTGGTCACGCTTCTTGCCGGTCGAGACCGCCGGCGCCATCAGGGCCTTTTCAACCTTGGTCGAGCCGCATTGCGGGCAGGAAACGAGATCGCGCTTCTTCTGCTCGTCAAAGTCCGCATTGTTGCGGAACCACGCCTCGAAAGCGTGGTCGTGCTCGCAGATCAGGTTGAAACTGATCATGAAGCTTTCCTCTCCGCCGCCCCGCCGCCGGAAACGCGTGCAACAGAGAAATCGCGCGCGTTCTTGAGGTTCGGAATCTTGCCGCGAGCGGCAGCGACCGCATCAAGGTCGAGTTCGGCCATGGCGATGCCCGGCTCGTTTCCATCGACCTCGGCCAGCACACGGCCCCACGGATCGACGATCAGCGAATGACCATAGGTCTCACGCCCGTCCTCGTGCAGGCCGCCCTGACCGGCAGCGATCATGAATGCGCCATTCTCGATGGCGCGGGCGCGCAGAAGAACATGCCAGTGCGCTTCGCCCGTCTGCCGGGTGAAGGCGGCCGGTGCTGTCAGCACCTGTGCCTCGGCAAGCGCCTGCGCACGGAAAAGCTGCGGGAAGCGCATGTCATAGCAGATGGCGAAGCCCAGACGGCCAAACGGCAGATCGGCAACAACTGCCCGCTCGCCGGCGGCATAGGTGGCCGATTCGCGCCAGCTTTCGCCATTGTCGAGATCGACGTCGAACATGTGCAGCTTGTCATAGGTGGTCACAAGCGCGCCACCGGGCGCGAACAGAAAGGCGCGGTTCGCCACCCGTCCGTCATCGAGCGCAACGGCCGTGGACCCTAAGTGAACAAAGATCGAAAGCTCATCGGCCAGCGCACGGGCGCGGTCGATGACCAGCGCGCCGCGCTCTCCGGTGATGCGCTCGAGCAGGTCTTCGCGGCTGCGCACCATCACGCCGGTCATTTCCGGGCTCTGAACATACTGCGCGCCCTTGCCCGCAGCCTCACGCACCAGCGCTTCAAAAGCGTCGGCATTGGCTTCCGGCTCGGTGCCGGAACGCATCTGCAGGGCAGCGGCGATCAGTTTGCTCATGCCGGGATCTCCTTCAACATCGCATCCAGTTTGCCTTCGCGCTCGAGAGCGTGAAGCTCATCGCAACCGCCCACATGGACGTCGCCAATGAAAATCTGCGGAAAGGTCGAGCGGCCATTGGCCCGCTGGATCATCTCCTGGCGCAGCTCGTTGGAAAAGCTTGCATCGTGTTCCGTGTAGGAAACGCCCTTGCCGTCGAGCAGGCGCTTGGCGGCGCTGCAGAAGCCGCACATCATCCGTGTGTAGATCGTTACGTCAGACATTTTCGGTCCCATGCTTTGTCGGGGTTTATATAGGCTCTTGGAGGTCCGCCCGAAAGTCCCCCGGCAAAACGCGCGCAAATGTCAGAACATCCACCTCGCGCGCGCCGGCACGCTTGAGAACCCGTGAGGCGGCGGCAACCGTCGCGCCGGTGGTGTATACATCGTCCACCAGAACGACGCGCCGCGCCCTGATCGCCGGGCGGTGGGCGTCCGGCACGACAAATGCGCCGCGCACATTGGCCTCGCGCTCGCTCGCCCGCAGTCCCACCTGCTGGCGCGTGCGCCGCGTCCGCACCAGAGCCTCCGGCATGTAATCAACGCAAGCCAGACGCGCCACAGCCCGCGCAAGCTCCGCCGATTGGTTGAAGCGCCTTGAAAAGAAACGGCTGCGATGCAGCGGAACCGGCACCACCAGATCCGCCTCGGGCAGGATTTCTCCGCCGGCCCGAAGCATCCAGCGCGCCATCCACGGCGCGAGATCGGTGCGGTCGCGGAATTTCAGCCCCTGAACCAGCCGCCGGGCGACGCCGCCATAGGCGACCGCCGAGCGCGCCCGCGCAAAGGGCGGCGGCGATGCAATCGCCTCCGCAGAGAGCATGCTGTCGCCAAGGTCCAGAGAGAAAGGCGTGCCCATGACCGGACACCATGGCCGCTCCAGAAAGCGCAGCCGCACCCAGCAGGAAGCGCAGAGCGTTCCGGGTTCCGTGACAAGGCTGGAACAGCCGAGACACACCGGCGGGAAGAGGATGCGCTGCATCCACCCGCTCATCACCCCGGTCAATCGCAATACGCCCTCCACGAAACGCCCCTCCCCCAAAAGGCATTGCCTCTTTGCCAGCATAGTCTTTTTGTGCGATGGCGCATCCAGAAACAAAGGATGACGCATGGAACAGCTCTTCGACGCCGATCTGGCCCTTCTGCACAAGAAGCGCGCCCTGAAGCAGGGCGATCCGGGAGCCCGCTTTCTGATGCAGCGGGCCGCTGCCGATCTGGAAGAGCGGCTGGCCACCGTCGAGCGGCGCTTTGAAAACGCCGCAGCGCTCTTCTGCCTCACCTCCGACGCGGCCATGGCCATGCGCGAAAGCGGCAAGGTCGACCAGGTGACCCGCATCGAGGCCGACGCCGCCCTTCTTGGCGATGACGGCATCGTCGCGGCAACGGAAACCCTGCCTTCCGAACCCGGCAGCCACGATCTCATCGTTTCGCTTCTCAGCCTGCATGAGGCAAATGACGTTCCGGGCATGCTCGCCCAGATCCGCCGTGCGCTGAAGCCCGACGGCCTGTTTCTCGGCGCGATGGCCGGCGCCGGCACGCTTCAGGAACTCAGGGAAGCCCTGCTTGCCGCAGAGACCGAGATTTCAGAGGGTGCTGCCCCGCGCGTGAGCCCCTTTGCCGATGTGCGCGATGTGGGCGGACTGCTCCAGCGTGCGGGTTTTGCGCTGCCGGTCACCGATCTCGAGAACCTGACCGTGCGTTACGACACCATGTTCGACCTGATGCGGGATCTGCGCTTCATGGGCGCGACCAGCGCGCTTGTCGCGCGCTCGCGCAAACCGGCCACGCGCGCACTCTTCATGCGCGCCGCACAGATCTATGCCGAGCGCTTCTCCGATCCGGACGGGCGTATCAGGGCAAGTTTCAACATTATCTGGATGTCTGGCTGGGCCCCGCACGAATCCCAGCAAAAGCCGCTCGCACCGGGCAGCGCGAAGATGTCACTGAAAGAGGCTTTGGAGAAAAACAGGGGCGAATAGGCCCCTTAAGGCAATGGCTATGGCAATGACTGCGGCTTCCCTACTGGTTGGCCGTGGTCACTTTGCTCGCGACGTCCCCATAGCTGGCTTTGAGCTGCTGTCCCGTCTGCGCCGCACCGACCACGATCGCCAGAGCGATCAGGCCTGCAATTAACGCATATTCGATTGCGGTCGCGCCGCACCGATCCTTGAGAAAATGCCTGCCCATTTGCCCGGCTCCCCCTGTCTGGAAGGCAATTCTGGGCGAAAAGCCTTAAGAAAAGCTGAGAGCCGATTAACGAGATCAGCAGTCGCCGCTGCGTCGTCCATCCTGATGGATGATGCATGTGGCGTTGCGCGAGGGCTGCAAAACACTGCGCCGGATCGTGTAACTGCGGTCCTGCCGCTTCGTGGAAGACGTGGTGATGGGGTCGATCCCGAACGGCGCGCCAACCTGCGCGATCTTGGAGCGGGTGCTTTTTTCAACAACCGGCGTCAGAAACAGCGCGAGCGCGACAGCTGCGGTTCCAAAAAGCAGGGCGATCCTGAGTGCCCCGATGCCCACATTGCCGGCCCGCGTGGACCAGCCCGCGCGTTCCGTATCCCCAAATTCGCCAGAAACCATACCAACCTCTCGCCAGATGGTTAAACCCTGCCGCGAAAACGGCCCGTCCCCGCAATCAACTTGTCACTGTTGCGTAAACGAAGGATTAACTCTGTTCGAGCGGCCCGGCTTTGTGCCGACAGGCGCTTTACAGCAGGTCGATGAGGTGCGGGATAAGCGGCGCATCGGCCGGCGGCATGGGGTAATCGCGCATGTCGCGCGGGCGCACCCATTTGAGTTCCTGCCCTTCCTGCGGACGCGGCGTGCCCCAGAAGCGGCGGCAGACATAGAGCGGCATCAGCAGGTGAAAATCATCATAGGTGTGGCTGGCGAAAGTCAGCGGCGCAAGGCACGCCGTCTTCGTCTCGACGGCGATTTCCTCGACAAGCTCGCGCACAATGGTGTTTTCCGGCGTCTCGCCGTTCTCCACCTTGCCCCCGGGAAACTCCCAGAGCCCCGCCAGCGCCTTGCCTTCGGGGCGTTTGGCGAGCAGCACCCGCCCATCCGCATCAACCAGCGCACAGGCTGCGACCAGCAGGATCGGCTTGGCCGGCTGGGAAAGATCGTTCATTCGGCGTGCTCCGTGCCGACCGCTTCCTGCGGCTGGCGGTAATGATAGGAATAGATTTCGCGGAAGCCCATCGCCTTGTAGAGGCCTACGGCGACCTCGTTATCGGCCTCCACCTGCAGCCAGGCCCGCTCCGCCCCGTGTGACTGGGCCCATTTGAGCGCAGACAGGAGAACACGGCGGCCATAGCCCTTGCCGCGCCATGAAGGGCGCGTCGCGATTTCAAAGAGCCCCGCCAGATCGCTGTCATGCACGCAGATGGCGGTCGCCACCGGCTCTTCGCCCTCTTCGAGGACGAACAGGCCGGTTTCCGGGCGAATCGCGCCAATGACACGCGAAAGACCCGCGCGGTGCAGCTCCTCATAGCCATGCACCTTGAGCGTGGCATTGACGAAGCGTCGCCGGTCCTTGAGCGGTATCTGGTCCATCGCCTCGGTCAGATCCGCCTCGCGCAAATCGAGCGCCATGACAAGCGAACGGCCAAGCGTCGACCAGCCCTGCTCGTCGAGATAGGTGGAGATTTCAGGCGCGGCGAGCGGCGACAGCCGGAAGGTGAGCGGCCGCCCATAGGCCTTGAACTGCTCGGCAGCGCGCGCGATGCGCTCTTCAAGGTTTCGATGATCGCCCGGATCAAGCGGATTGATGGAATTCAGGCGCTTTGCAGGGTGACCGGCGGTCAGCCGCAGCACCCAGGTGCCGTCATAGGCCACCGTTTCGGCAGGCCAAGCGCGCAACCCCGCCGCCTCAAAGCGGCGGATGATGGCGAAATCCTGTTTTACGTCCTGCCTCACTTGGCCTGGCACACCCTAGCTCCGATAGTCGCCATTGATGGCGACATATTCCTTGGTCAGGTCGCAGGTCCAAACCGTGGCCTTGCCGCGCCCGAGTCCGAGATCCACGCGCAGCGTGATCTCATCCTTCTTCATATAGGCGGAGGTTTCTTCTTCGGAATAGGCCGGATCGCGTTCCCCCTCATGGGCAACGCGAATATCGCCGAACCAGATCGACAGAAGATCGCGCTCGGCCGGCTCGCCCGCCTTGCCGACAGCCATGACGACGCGGCCCCAGTTTGCGTCTTCGCCGGCAACCGCCGTCTTCACCAGCGGCGAATTGGCGATGGACATCGCAATCTTTTTTGCCGAACGGGAAGACTTTGCGCCCGTCACCGTGATTTCGAGCTGTTTGCGCGCGCCTTCGCCATCGCGGACGATCTGCAGCGCGAGATTCTTGAGGATGCGGTTGAGCGCCCGGCGGAAGCCTGCGAGCCGGGGATCCTTCAGATCGTTGATCGGCGTGACACCGCGCTTTGCGGCAGCGCCCGTTGCAAACATCATCAGCGTGTCGCTGGTGGAGGTGTCGCTGTCGACCGTCACCGCGTTGAAGGTCTTGCCGGTTCCACGCGACAGAAGATCCTGCAGAACGGGCGCGGCAATCGGCGCATCCGTCGCCACGAAGGAAAGCATGGTGGCCATGTCGGGCGCGATCATGCCCGCGCCCTTGGCAATGCCGTTGATGACCACATCATGTTCGCCAAGGCGCACGGTCGCCGTCGCCACCTTGGGATAGGTGTCGGTGGTCATGATGGCTCTGGCGGCCTCAAGCCAGCCGCCCGGCGCTGCCTTTGCGGCCATGCCTTCCAGAAAACCGGTAATGCGCTCCGCCGGCAGCGGCTCGCCGATCACACCGGTGGACGCCATGAAAACCGTGCTCTTGTCCGCCTTGACCGCAGCCGCGGCAGCTTCGCCCACGGCAGAAGTGGTCGCGCGTCCCTTCTTGCCGGTGAACGCGTTGGCGTTTCCGGAATTCACGACGAGAATGCGCGCCTCGCCGCCGGCCAGATTTTCGCGGCAGAGTTCCACCGGAGCCGATGGGCACTTGGATTGGGTGAAAACGCCGGCAGCCGTGGTGCCCTCATCGAACACCATGGTCAGGAGATCGGTTCGCCCCTTGTATTTCACACCGGCTTCAGCGGTTGCGATGCGCACACCGTCAATGGCGGGCATATCGGGATAGGTCTTGGGAGCAAGAGGAGAGACTGCAACAGACATGGGGCAAACTTACTCGGGTTGGAAGCTTTGGATTCCTGCCGGTCTGCCCGAGTTTTTTTTCCGACGCAAGCTGAAACAGCTCGGATACCCGGCGGCGCGTCAGCCGACCCACAGTGCACACAGCACCGTCTGACAAAACAAAAACGGCGGACGCCAGGCGCCCGCCGTTTCCAATTGAACCTGCGCTTCAGCGCTTATTCGCTTTTGGTCTCTTCGCCTTCACCGGCTGCTTCAGCCCCGGAAGCGGCTTCTTCCTGCTGCTTCTCGGCTGCGTCGATGAATTCCTTGAGAGCCGGGTCCTTGACGTCGACTTCAGCGGTGTCACGCAGCGCCGAAACCTGTTCGACATAGCGCTCACGCACCAGAAGGGAGCGTACGCGATCCTTCACGGCGTCGAATGCCGGCGGCTGCTTGGCGCGCTTGTCTTCAACCTTGATCACATGGAAACCGAACTGGGTTTCGACGGGCTCCTTGGAGAATTCGCCCGGATTGATGGCAAATGCAGCCTTTTCGAATTCGGGCACCATCTGGCCGGAAGCGAAATAGCCGAGGTCGCCGCCATTGGCTGCCGCACCGTCAGTGGATTTCTCCTTGGCGATCTCTTCAAAATTGCCGCCCTCTTCGAGCTGCTTGATGATCGCTTCGGCTTCTTCCTTGGTCTTCACCAGAATGTGACGGGCGCGCACCTCGTTGACGGCAGGCGCATCAGCGATCTGCTTGTCGTAGCTGGCGCGGACATCTTCCTCGGTCACGGCGTCGTTGACGATCTTCTCGATGAAGGCCGCATGAAGCGCCTGATTGCGCAGGAATGCCAGGCGCTTTTCAAAGGCTTCACCCTCGGCAAGGCCCTTTTCTTCGGCCTCGGAGGCCAGCAGGCGGATCTCGATCAGCGCCGAAAGAAGTGCTGCGCGGCGCTGCGGATCGGGCAGATTACCGAACTGCGCGCCATACTCCGCGCTGGCGATAGCCAAATCGCCCTCCGTAATCTCCATGCCATTCACAGTGGCGACGACATCGGCATCGGCAGCATGAGCAGGCATGAAGCCTACAGCGGCCAGCGTCAGACCGGCCCCAACCTGAATGGCCAGGAAACGGCGAAACGATTTCAGCATGAAACTCTCCGTTGGTGATTCCGTTTTAGCCCAAACCGCTTATCAATATGGCGGAATTTTGCGCAAGAGCGCATGTTTAACGCGGCGTTGACATCACTCTTGGCCCCTCTTATCTGTCCTGATGTCCTGCGTCCAGAACGCATTTCAGGACACGAATTGTTATATAATTGCTCTCGCTCGGCGCGAGCAGGGTGTTTACCCCGCTCTTGAATGCCGTCTGTCAGAAAGTGAAAGGACCACTGGATGGTCAGTCTCGGCGGTCTCGCCCGCAAAGTTTTCGGCTCCTCGAACGATCGTCGCGTGAAGGGTTTCCGCCCGCGCGTCGCCGCGATCAACGCGCTTGAAGACGAAATGAAGGCGCTGTCCGACGAGGCATTGCGCGGAAAAACAGAAGAGTTCCGCAAGGAGCTCGCGAACGGAAAGTCGCTCGACGACATTCTCGTTCCCGCCTTCGCCGTGGCGCGCGAGGCATCCCGCCGCGCGCTGGGCATGCGCCCCTTTGACGTGCAGCTGATCGGCGGCATGGTTCTTCACGAAGGCTCCATCGCCGAGATGAAGACGGGTGAAGGCAAGACGCTGGTTGCGACGCTTCCCGTTTACCTCAACGCCTTGTCCGGCAAGGGCGTGCACGTGGTCACGGTCAATGACTACCTGGCCAAGCGCGACTCCGAGTGGATGGCCCGCCTCTACGGCTTCCTCGGTCTTTCGACCGGCGTCATCGTGCATGGCATGTCGGATGACGAGCGCCGCGCGGCCTATGCCTGCGACGTGACCTACGCCACCAACAACGAGCTCGGCTTCGACTATCTGCGCGACAACATGAAGTATGAGCGCGACCAGATGGTCCAGCGCGGACACTTCTACGCCATCGTCGATGAGGTGGACTCCATCCTGATCGATGAGGCGCGCACGCCGCTCATCATTTCCGGCCCGCTGGACGACCGCTCCGAGCTTTACAACAAGATCGACACCTTCATTCCGCATCTCGTGGAAGACGATTACGAAATCGACGAGAAGCAGCGCACCGCGACCTTCACGGAAGAAGGCACGGAGAAGATGGAGAACATGCTCCGCGAAGCGGATCTGTTCAAAGGCGATTCGCTTTACGACATCGAGAATGTCGCCATCGTGCACCACCTGAACAATGCGCTGAAGGCGCACAAACTGTTCCAGCGCGACAAGGATTATATCGTCCGCAATGGCGAAATCGTCATCATTGACGAATTCACCGGCCGCATGATGCCGGGCCGCCGCTTCTCGGAAGGCCTGCACCAGTCGCTTGAGGCCAAGGAGCACGTGGCGATCCAGCCGGAGAACCAGACGCTCGCCTCGATCACCTTCCAGAATTACTTCCGCATGTACGACAAGCTGGGCGGCATGACCGGTACGGCTTCGACGGAAGCGGAAGAATTCGGCAACATTTACGGGCTCGAAGTCATCGAGATCCCGACCAACCTGCCGATCCAGCGTCTTGATGAGGACGACGAGGTCTACCGGACCGTCGAAGAGAAGTTCAAGGCGATTGTCCGCGAGATCAAGGAAGCCGCCGCCAAGGGGCAGCCGATCCTGGTCGGCACGACGTCCATCGAGAAATCGGAATTCCTGGCCGAGCGTCTTCGTCAGGAAGGCTTGCAGGGCTTTGAGGTCCTGAACGCGCGCCATCACGAGCGCGAGGCCTTCATCGTGGCGCAGGCCGGCAAGCCGGGCGCTGTCACCATCGCCACCAACATGGCCGGTCGCGGCACCGACATTCAGCTCGGCGGCAACCCGGAAATGCGGATTGCCGAAGAGCTTGGCGACATGGAAGCCGGCCCCGAGCGCGATGCGAAGGAACAGGCCATCCGCGAGGACGTGAAGCGCCTCAAGGAGCAGGCGCTGGCCGCCGGCGGTCTTTTCGTTCTGGCCACCGAGCGCCATGAAAGCCGCCGCATCGACAACCAGCTCCGTGGCCGTTCCGGCCGTCAGGGCGATCCGGGCCGCTCCAAGTTCTATCTGTCGCTCCAGGACGACCTGATGCGCATCTTCGGTTCCGACCGAATGGACAGCATGCTGCAAAAGCTCGGCCTCAAGGAAGACGAGGCCATCGTCCATCCCTGGATCAACAAGGCGCTTGAAAAGGCGCAGAAAAAGGTCGAGGCGCGCAACTTCGACATCCGCAAGAACCTGCTCAAGTTCGACGACGTGATGAACGACCAGCGCAAGGTGGTCTTCGAGCAGCGCATTGAGCTGATGGACGGTGAGAACCTCTCCGAGACCGTCGCCGAGATGCGTCAGGACACGGTCGACGATCTGGTCGCGCGCCACATCCCCGAAAAGGCCTATGCCGAGCAGTGGCAGACCAGGGAACTGCGCGAAGCGGTGCAGAATTCGCTGAACCTGGACCTTCCCATCGAGGAATGGGCGCAGGAAGAAGGCATCGCCGAAGACGATATCCGCGAGCGCATCAGCGAGGCCGCCGAGGCTGCCGCCAAGGACCGCGCCGAGCGTTTCGGCCCCGACATCATGAACTATGTCGAGAAGTCGATCCTGCTGCAGACGCTCGATCATCTGTGGCGCGAGCATCTGGTAAATCTCGACCATCTGCGCTCCGTCGTCGGCTTCCGCGGCTACGCCCAGCGCGATCCGCTGAACGAGTACAAGACCGAGGCATTCGAGCTCTTCCAGTCGATGCTCAGCAATCTGCGCCAGGTGGTGACGTCGCAGCTCATGCGCGTCGAGCTGGTGCGCGAGGCCGCCGACGCACCGCCGCCGGAAGCACCGGAAATGCAGGCGCATCATATCGACGGTTCGACGGGCGAAGACGAGTTCGCGGACGGCGAGACGATGACGCTCGCCCGCGCCGAAGGCAGCGTGGTCGCCGCAGAGGACCGCGACCCGAACGACCCCGCAACCTGGGGCAAGGTCGGCCGCAACGAAGCCTGCCCCTGCGGCTCGGGCAAGAAATACAAGCACTGCCACGGCGCTTTCGCCTAAGCTGTCCGGCGCTCGCGCGTCTCTCAACAGATAACGAAAAGGCCGGGTTTTCATCCGGCCTTTTTCTTTGCCGGAACAAAGAAGCGACCGCCCGGCCCGCCCTTTCTTTTTCTTAAGCAGTTTGCGCTAAACCGCAGGTCGAGTGACTTGAGAGGAGTGGGGCGGGTGCGCTTTTCAGCGACGGGGACCGGTGAACGCTTGCTGCCGGAGCAGCTGGCCGCGCGCGCGCGTCCCTGGCTTGCGAAGCTCGACACCCTCATTTCTGCACGCGATGCGCGTGGCGAGGCCGGTCGCAACGCACTGCTTGCCTTCGCGATCCGCATCGTCAACGCAGTCATCGCGTTTTTCAGCCAGGTCTTTCTGGCCCGCTGGATGGGCAGTTTCGAATACGGCATCTATGTGCTGGTCTGGGTGACGATGATCATCCTCGGCAACATTTCGTGCCTCGGCTTTCACACGGCGATCATCCGTTTCATTCCCGAATACCGCACCAAGGGTGCTTTTGCGGAGCTGCGCGGCGTCAACATTGCCGGCCGGTTCTTCGTGCTGGGCACCTCGACACTGTTCATGCTCGCGGGCCTGGCGGGCCTGCGCTTTCTGGAACCCTATATCGAATCCTATTACGTGGTTCCGTTCTATCTGGGGCTCATCTGCCTGCCCATGCTGGCGCTGAGCGACCTTCTGCAGGGCGTCTCGCGGGCAAATGCATGGGTGGTCTGGGCCCTGCTTCCCGCCTATTTCATCCGCCCCATACTGATCCTGCTCTTCATGGCGGGAGCGGTTCTTTCCGGCTACGCGCCCGACGCAAAGACGGCCATCATCACGGCCATTCTGGCCACCTATGCCACCACGCTCCTGCAATTCGTCAGCATCACGACGCGGGTGAAGCGCAGCACGCCACCCGGCAAACCCCGCTTCCTGATGAAGCACTGGGTCGGCATTTCGCTGCCGATCTTTCTGGTCGAGAGCTTCTATTTCCTGCTCACCAATGCCGACGTGCTGATGGTCGGTCGCTACATGACGCCCACGGATGTGGCCATCTACTTCGCCACCGTGAAAACGCTGGCGCTGGTGCATTTCGTCTATTTCGCGGTGAAGGCCAGCGTTGCGCAGCGCTATTCGGCCTACATGCATGGCGGCGACAGGGAAGGCCTTGCAGCCTTCGCGGCGGAGACGGTCACCTGGACCTTCTGGCCGTCGCTGGCCATGGGCGTTGTCGTGCTCATCATCGGCAGGCCCATGCTCATGCTGTTCGGCAGCGGCTTCACGGCCGGCTATCCGCTTCTCTTCCTTCTGGTTTCCTGCGTGGTTGCCCGCGCGGCCGTGGGGCCTGCGGAGAGCCTTCTCACCATGAGCGGCTACCAGAAAGTGTGCGCCGGCATCTACGCCATCACGCTCGGCATCAATATCGGGCTCAACATGGTTCTGATCCCGATCTACGGCCTGTGGGGCGCAGCCATCGCCACCGGGCTCGCCATTCTGTTCGAAGCAGCATCCCTCTCATTCACCGCCTGGCGGAAGCTTGGAATCCGCATGCTGGTGTTCCTCCCGCGCGCCAGAAAGGAGGCTTCCTCTTGAGCATCCCCCCTCTCCTCGAAGAATCGAGCAGCGGCGCATCGGGCGCGGCAAGCGATCACCTGACCGATATCGCGCAGAAAACCGACACCAGACATCTGGCGCTGCTTGCAGCCGAGCAGAGCGAACGCAAGCTCGCCATCTATCCGGCGTCCGCCGGCTTCGAGCTGGTGGACGAGCTCGACTATCTGGCCGCGCGTTCCATCGAGACCAACATCTTCTTCAATCCGCGTTTTCTGGCGCCGGCCATGCCGCGCCTTGAAGACCGCGAAGTGCGGCTTGCGGTCATCCGCGACGGCACGGAGGAGCGGAGCCGCCTGCGGCTTCTCGTTCCCTTCACCATCGAGCGCCCGCTTCTGCCTTTCAGCGTTCCGGTTCTGCGCACCTGGTCGAACCCGTTTGGCCCTCTGGGCACGCCACTGGTCGACTATGACGATCCGGCCGGCGTGATCGAGGATTTCTTCGCCATGCTGGCGCGGCCCCATCTCGACCACCCGAAAGTGTTCGTTCTGCCGGATGTGGGACTGGACGGCGCATTTGCGGCGATCCTGCGCACGGTGGTGGATGCCCGGAACCTGCCCTTCCAGATCACCAACCGCATCGAGCGCCCGACGCTCGAAAGCGCGCTTGATGGCGACACCTATCTGCGCGATTCGCTGCGCGCCCATCACTATCGCGAGTTCCGCCGCCTCAAGCGCCGGCTGGGCGAAATGGGCAAGCTGGACTACAGGATCGCCCGCCACCCCGACGAGGTGCGTCACGGCATCGAAGCGTTTCTGACGCTTGAGGCTTCGGGCTGGAAGGGCCGCGAACGCTCGGCCATGGCCATCGACCGCTACCGCGCCGCCTTCGCCCGCGAAGCCGTGCACCGGCTGTGCGAGCGCGACATGTGCCGCATTCACATGCTGACGCTCGATGATGCGGTGATCGCGTGCCTCATCGTGTTCATCGAAAACGGCACCGCCTACACGTGGAAGACGGCCTATGACGAGGGCTTCGCCGCCTATTCGCCCGGCACGCTTCTCATGATCGAGGTCACCAAGACGCATCTGGACGATCCCAACATCATCATGACGGATTCCTGCGCGGTGCCGGATCATCCCGTGATGAGCCGCCTGTGGAGCGAGCGGAGGCCGCTCGGCACCATGGTTGTGGGGCTCACGCCCGATTCGGACCGGCATGTCCGCAAGGCGGCGGCGCAGCTCAGCCTGACACGGCGTGTGCGAAACCGGCTCCGGATTGCCCGAAACCGCCTGCGCAGCGCGCTCGGGTAAAGCTTCCACGTTCGGGAACAAACCCGGGCCGTCCGTCGTTCGCCTATAACGTGCAAGCCTGATATATTGGCGCAACATCGGAGGCTGGCCATGCGTTTGAAGACTTTCCGCCGCGACCATGTTTCGAAGCCCATCTTCAACTGGGCGCGAAAGATCATGCCGCCGATTTCGGAAACGGAACGCGAGGCGATCGACGCAGGCACGGTCTGGTGGGATGGCGAGCTGTTCACCGGCGATCCCGACTGGGAGCAGCTTGTGGCAATGCCGCCGGCGCGTCTTTCGGACGAGGAACAGGCCTTCATGGACGGGCCGGTGCGCGAACTCTGCGCCATGGTCGACGACTGGACGCTGAACTGGCGTGACCGCGACCTGTCGCCCGCCGTCTGGGACTTCATGCGCAGGAACAAATTCTTCGGCATGATCATCCCGAAGGAATTCGGCGGGCTCGGCTTTTCCAACACCGCGCATTCGGAAGTGGTGCGCACGCTCTCTTCCGCCAGCATCGTGGCGGGCGTCACGGTGATGGTGCCCAATTCGCTCGGCCCCGGCGAACTGCTCATGCATTTCGGCACAGAGGCGCAGCGCAAATACTGGCTGCCGCGGCTGGCCGACGGCCGCGAAGTGCCCTGTTTCGGCCTCACCTCGCCCCATGCGGGCTCCGACGCCGCCGCCATGACTGACACGGGCGTGGTGGAATACGGCACGTGGAAGGGCAAGAAGGTGCTCGGCCTGCGTCTCAACTTCCACAAGCGCTACATCACGCTTGGCCCCATCGCCACGGTGATGGGCCTCGCCTTCAAGATGCACGACCCGGAAAACCATCTTGGCCGGGGCGAGGATCTGGGCATCACCGTCGCCCTTTTGCCCACCGACACGAAGGGCGTGCGCCACGGCGACCGGCACATTCCGCAATACACCTTCTTCCAGAACGGACCGCTCTACGGCGAGGACGTGTTCGTGCCGCTTGATCACATTCTCGGCGGCGAGGAACAGATCGGCCAGGGCTGGACCATGCTGATGACGGCGCTCGCCGCCGGTCGCAGCATTTCGCTTCCCTCTCAGTCGGCCGCATCCGCCGCCATGTGCGCGCGCGCCACCGGGGCCTATGCGCGGGTGCGCACGCAGTTCAACGTGCCCATCGGCATGTTCGAGGGCATTCAGGAGCCGCTCGCCGAACTGTGCGGCAACGCTTATCTGATCGATGCCGCGCGGCGCGTCACGCTGGCGGCGCTGGATGAAGGGCACAAGCCCTCGGTCGTCTCGGCAATCATGAAATACCACGCCACCGAGCGCATGCGCCGCTCCGTGGAGCACGCCATGGACATTCATGGCGGCAAGGCCGTCATCGACGGGCCGAACAACTATATGGGCGCGATGTATCGCGCCGTTCCCGTCGGCATCACGGTCGAAGGCGCGAACATCCTCACCCGCAATCTGATGATCTACGGACAGGGTGCAATCCGCTCCCACCCTTATATGCTGGAAGAGCTTCTGGCGCTTTCAAGCGACAACAGGGAAGAAGGGCTCGATCATTTCGACGACACGTTCTGGAAGCATGTCGGCCACGCCCTCAAGACTGCGGGACGCGCTTTCGTTCGCGGCTGGAGCGGCGGCTTCCTCGGGCCCGCGCCCGAAAGTGCGGCGATGCCGCATCACTGGAAGAAGCTGTCGCGCTATTCGGCGGCCTTCGCCCTGCTCTCGGATTTCGCCCTGCTGACGCTTGGCGGCTCCCTCAAGCGCAGGGAGATGATCTCCGCGCGGCTGGGCGACATTCTGGCCGAACTCTACCTCCTCGGTGCAGTGCTCAAACGCTATGAGAGCGAGGGGCGGTTTGCCGAAGACAAGCCCATCGTCGACTATCTGATGCTTGAGGGCGAAGCACGCCTCGGCGTTGCCTTCCGTGGCGTTCTGGACAATCTGCCGGCACGGCCCGCCGCCTGGCTGGTGCGCCTGATCGCCTTCCCCCTTGGCGTGCCCAAACCGGCGCCGTCCGACAGGCTTTCCTCGCAGCTTGCCGAAATTCTCATGAAACCGTCAGAGCAGCGGGACCGGCTGACGCCGGATCTCTATCTGGGTCAGGGGCATGACCACCATCCGCTGAAGGATCTGGAACGCGCCTTCCGGCTCGTCATCGACGCAGCGCCCATCGAGAAGAAGATGCGCGCCAGCAAGGTCAGCGACCCGCAGGAAGCACACGACATGGACCTCATCACCGATGGCGAGTTCACGCAGCTTCGCGAAGCGCAGGAGGCGGTCGCGCGGGTGATCGCGGTGGATGCCTTTCCGATGGAAGACATCTCCGCCACCGCAGACCAACATAAAAAGAAGAAGCCTGCCGCGCGGCGAAAGACACCGCGGCGACAGGCTGCCGAATAGCGCCGGTCAGAGCCGGCAAAAGCAGTCAGGTTATACACCTGACCGCGATTATTCTAGCGCGTCGGCACCGGCGTTTCGCCGCGATAATCGTAGAAGCCGCGACCGGTCTTGCGGCCAAGCCAGCCTGCCTCGACATATTTCACGAGAAGCGGACATGGGCGGTACTTGGAGTCTGCTAAGCCCTCATAGAGCACCTGCATGATCGACAGGCAGGTGTCGAGGCCGATGAAGTCGGCAAGCTGCAGCGGGCCCATCGGATGGTTCGCGCCAAGCTTCATGGCGGTGTCGATGGCCTCGACCGTGCCGACGCCCTCGTAAAGCGTGTAGATCGCCTCGTTGATCATCGGCAGCAGGATGCGGTTGACGATGAAGGCCGGGAAGTCTTCGGCAACCGTGATGGTCTTATCAAGGCTGTCGACGAAACCGCGCGCCTTCTCGAACGTGTCATCTTCCGTGGCGATGCCACGCACCAGCTCGACCAGCTTCATCACCGGAACCGGGTTCATGAAGTGAATGCCGATGAAGCGCTCGGGGCGATCCGTCTGTGCCGCAAGGCGCGTGATCGAGATGGACGAGGTGTTGGTTGCGACGATGGCCTCGGGGTTCAGGACCGGGCAGAGCTGGGCGAAGATCTTGCGCTTGACCGTCTCATCCTCGGTGGCCGCCTCGATGACCAGATCCATGTCAGCCAGCGCTTCCATGGTGGTCGCGGGCGCGATGCGGGCCAGCGCATCCTGGCGCACCTTGTCTTCCAGCTTGCCCGAAGAGACCTGGCGCGCCATGTTGCCGGAGATGGTTGCGATGCCGGCCTCGATCCGCTCCGAGGAAAGGTCGTAGAGTTTCACGTCAAAACCTGCCAGCGCCGCCACATGGGCAATGCCGCTGCCCATCTGACCCGCACCGATCACACCCACTTTTTCAATCTTTCCAGTCATGTCGAAAACCCCGTGAAGTGCGGTCCGCACCCTTCGTCGCTGTTGTTGCAGTGCAAACTAGATGGGCCGCGCAATGGCGTCTACCCCCGCTTACAAAATCCTTGGCCAGCTCTGCCGCGAACGGTGGCGCTGGCGGAGCCGTGAACGCCGCATAAAAAAAGCCCCGCTCGAAAGCGGGGCTGTTGCCTGAGATTCCGGTGTTCTGATTATTGGCTTAAAGCGCCTTTTCGAGCTCCGGCAGCACGTCGAAAAGGTCTGCAACCAGGCCGTAATCGGCGACCTGGAAGATCGGGGCTTCCTCGTCCTTGTTGATCGCGACGATCACCTTGGAGTCCTTCATGCCCGCCAGGTGCTGAATCGCGCCGGAAATGCCGCAGGCAATGTAGAGTTCGGGTGCAACGACCTTGCCGGTCTGGCCCACCTGCCAGTCGTTCGGGGCATAACCCGCATCGACGGCAGCGCGCGAAGCGCCAACGGCAGCGCCCAGCTTGTCGGCCACCGGCAGGATGACCTCGTTGAACTTCTCTTCCGAACCGAGCGCGCGGCCACCGGAAATGATGACCCGTGCCGACGTCAGTTCGGGACGGTCGCTCTCGGCGATGCGGTTTTCAACGAAGCTCGACAGATCGGAAGCGGCAGGCGCGTCGATGGTCTCGACAGCGGCCGAACCACCCTCGGCGGCAGCATGGAAAGTGGCCGTGCGAACGGTGATGACGCGCTTGTCGTCGGTCGATTCGACCGTCTGGATCGCGTTGCCGGCGTAGATCGGACGCTTGAAGGTCTTGGCGTCGACCACTTCGACGATGTCGGACACCTGCATCACGTCGAGCAGCGCTGCAACGCGCGGCATGACGTTCTTGCCGGTGGTGGTGGCGGGCGCGACGAAGGTGTCGTAATCGCCAGCCAGCGAGACGACCAGATCGGCCAGCGGCTCGGCGAGACGCTCGGCAAGCGCGTCGCTCTCGGCAAGCAGAACCTTGCGCACGCCGGCAAGCTTCGCTGCGGCATCGGCAGCAGCCTTTGCGCCCTTGCCGGCAACCAGCACATCAACGTCGGAGCCGATCTGGCTCGCGGCGGACAGCGCCTTGGCGGTCTGGTCGGAAAGGGTTTCGTTGTCGTGTTCGGCAACCAGAAGAATAGCCATCTTTTTTCCCTTCCCCTTAAAGCACGCCGGCTTCGTTCTTGAGCTTGTCGACCAGTTCGGCGACGGAGCCCACCTTGATGCCTGCCTTGCGGCCAGCCGGTTCCTCGGTTTTCAGCACGTTGAGACGCGCCTTGACCTCGACCCCGTAGTCACCCGGCGTCTTGGCGTCGAGCGGCTTCTTCTTGGCCTTCATGATGTTGGGCAGAGACGCGTAGCGCGGCTCGTTCAGGCGCAGATCCGTGGTCACGATGGCCGGCAGCTTGAGCTCGACCACCTGAAGACCACCATCCACCTCACGGGTGACCTTGGCCTTGCCGTCAGCAAGCTCCACATCCGATGCGAACGTGCCCTGGCTCCAGCCGAGCAGTGCTGCAAGCATCTGGCCGGTCTGGTTGGAATCATCGTCGATGGCCTGCTTGCCGAGGATCACGATCTCCGGCTTTTCTTCATCGGCCACGCCCTTGAGGATCTTGGCGACGTCGAGCGGCTCGACCGCATCGTCGGTCTTCACCAGGATTGCGCGGTCAGCGCCCATGGCGAGCGCGGTGCGCAGCGTTTCCTGGGCCTTGTCCGGGCCAATCGAAACGGCGACGATTTCTTCGACCTTGCCGGCTTCCTTCATGCGGATCGCTTCTTCGACCGCGATTTCACAGAACGGGTTCATCGCCATCTTGACGTTCGTCAGCTCGACACCCGAGCCATCCGCCTTCACGCGGGGCTTCACATTGGCGTCGATGACCCGCTTTACCGGAACAAGGACTTTCATGCGCATTCACCTTCCATGGTGGACTTCGGTTCTGATGCTGAATAACAGCAGGGTTCTGATGCTGAATAACAGCAGACGGATTAGCCGGTTAGCCGAATGCCGACATGTGCGGGGAAATTCAGAACACGCCTCCTCCCCCCTTCATGCGGCTCGCCGCCGGAGTTGGCGGGACCGTAGAGAGGCCTAACGTTCACGTCAATATGTCGAAACGCCCTATTGTCGTCCCCAGCGGGGCTGCCCGCTTTCAAGCGGCCGCGCCATGTCGGGTTTCTCCAGCTCCACCGCCCGCGGTTTTTCAATGCTGCGGTCGAACAGCGGCACATCCCGGCGCTTGAGGATAAACACCAGTACGGCGCCCGCCAGAATGCCGCCGGCATGGGCCGCCCAGGAGATCTGGTTTTCCGTGTCGATCACCAGCATCAGGAACTGAAAGCCGATCCACAGCGCCAGAAGAACGAAAGCCGGAATGCGCAACGGAATGCGGGCAAAAGCCAGCACCCATACTTTCACCCGGGGATGCAGGATCAGATAGGCGGCGACAATGCCGGCAATCGAGCCAGAAGCGCCGATCAGCGGCGCATTGGAAGCCGGCGCAATGAAGCCATGCATATAAGCGCCGGCCACGCCGCAGAGCACATAGAAGACCAGAAAGCGGAAATGGCCGAGCGCATCTTCCACATTGTCGCCGAACACCCACAAAAACAGCATGTTGCCGCCCAGATGCATCAGGTCGCCATGCAGGAAAGTGTAGGTGATGTAGGTCAGCGGTTCCGGCACGAGATCAAGCTCGGGCGGAAGCACGGCGAGATCGTAGGCGACGGAGGGAATGTAACCCAGGCCAATCGCGGCGGCGAAAGCGAAATCAGTGCCGCCGACCGTCGTTATCAGATAGGCGATCACGTTGACCGCAATGATGGTCAGCGTGACATATTGCCGGTTGATATGCCGCAGGCTGTTTGCGTCGTGCAGCGGTATGAACATCGGAGCCCTCTTCGCGGGCCCCGATCCCGGCCCGACTTTCGTCAGCGATTTTGCCCAGGCACCCATAGCACGTCGAGCGCGCCATTGTCATTGACGGCCCGGGAGGCGACGAAGAGGAAATCCGACACGCGGTTGATGTAGCGCATGGCCTCGTCACTCACGATTTCGCCCTCAATGGTTCTGAGTTCCACCATGAGGCGCTCGGCCCGCCGCGAGACCGTGCGGGCAAGATGAAGCGCCGCCGCCGCCGGTTTGCCTCCGGGCAGAACGAAGGAGCGCAGCGGCGCAAGCTCGGCATTCAGCGCATCGATATCCGCCTCCAGCCGGTCCACCTGGCTCTGGACGATGCGCAGGGGCTCATATTCCAGCACCTCGCCCGTGTCGGGCGTCGCAAGATCTGCACCCAGGTCGAAAAGATCGTTCTGGATGCGCACAAGCATCGCGTCGATTGCCGGCGCGGTCTCGGCCAGATGAATGCGGGCCATGCCGATGCAGGCATTGGCCTCGTCCACCGTGCCGTAGGAGGCGACCCGCAAATCGCTCTTCAGGCGGCGCTCGCGCGAGCCAAGCCCCGTCGTCCCGTCATCGCCCGTGCGGGTGTAGATCTTGTTCAGCTTGACCATGAAGCGCCTCAGCCGCCCTTCGAGCGCGCGTAATAGAGCGCGAGAACGACGAAGACGATGGCGATTGCCTGAAGGATGACGCGCGCCTGCATCAGCTTGTTGGACGTGTTGGCGGACCCGCCGCGCATCATGTTCATGAGGCCGCGAATGAGGACGATCACGACCGCCATCATCACGAGGATGGAGAGGATATTGAAGAGTGTTTCCATGGCGGTTTTCTTCTCGGATTCAACCCTGATTCGACAGGAAGCTGTAGAGCATGCGCGCAGGCAGGAGACGTTTCAATGCGACACCGATGCGCGCCGGTGTGGTTACCACATAGTGCGGCTTCGGGCGTGGGGAAAGAAGCGCGTGGGCGAGCTGAACATAGACGGCATCCGGCTCAAGCTTGAAGCGTGATTTCACGCCGCCCTGCCGCAACCGCGCCAGCTGCGCCTCATAGGCCTCGCGGTGAACGGAGTTTTCATGGTCGATGAAACGCTCGAACCATGGCAGGCCATTGCTGGCCATTTTCGAGGCAATCGGCCCCGGCTCGATCAGCGAAACATGAATGCCCGATCCTTCCAGTTCCGCCCGCTGGCAGAGCATCAGCCCTTCCAGCGCATGTTTGGACGCGGCATAGGCCCCGCGAAACCTGATCGGCACGAGACCGAGGATCGACGAGCAGTGGACGATGCGGCCATGCCCCTGCCGGCGCATGACGGGTACGATGCGCCGGGTGAGATCGTGCCAGCCGAAGACATTCACCTCGAACTGATGACGCAGCGCCTCCACCGGCAGATCCTCGACCGCGCCGGCCTGCGCATAAGCGCCATTGTTGAAAAGCGCATCAAGCGTGCCGCCGGTGCGTTGCAGCACCTCTTCGACAAGGGCGGCAATTGATTCGGGCTCGGCGTAATCCAGATAAAGCGGCTCGATCCCCTGCGCCTCCAGCGTCGCGCGATCCTCCGGGCGGCGCACCGTTGCGAAGACCCGCCAGCCATCTTTTTGCAGGGCACTGGCGCACCAGGCCCCGATGCCCGATGATGCTCCGGTGATCAGAATTGTCCGGCCCTGGCCCATGAAATTCCCGTCTGCACTTGTTTATAAGTGCCTCGGTTTCACATATTGACCGGTGCGAAACAATAAAAAGCAGTCTTGGAATCGAACTGAAAGGAACAGCCGTGCGCGGACTGAACGCCACAAGACGCATCCTCGGCGATGCGCTCGGCCACTTCAACACCGATGACGGCTGGGCAATGGCCAGTCACGTGGCGATCTCTGCGCTGATGGCGCTGTTTCCGTTCCTGATCTTCGCAACGGCTCTCGCCAGCTTTCTGGGAGCCGACGCCTTTTCGCAGCAGGCGGTGGACCTTATCTTCGACACATGGCCCAAAGAGGTTGCAGAGCCGATCGCGCAGGAAGTGCACAATGTGCTTGGCGTGCGCCGCAGCGACGTCCTGACCTTCGGTGTCGTGCTTGCGGGCGTTTTCGCGTCCAATGGCGTGGAGGCGCTGCGCCTCTCGCTCAACCGCGCCTACCGGGTCAGCGAACAGCGTTCGATCTTTCGGCTGCGCGCGCAGAGCCTGATCTTCGTGCTGGTGGCGACCATCGGCTTTCTGGCGATCAGCCTGCTTCTCGTCATCGCGCCCGTGGCGCTGAACATCGCCGAAAGCAATTTCGAGTGGATCGCGCCTTATGTGGGCACCATCACATTCTGGCGCTACGTCATCGCGCTGACGGTTCTCATCCTGGCGCTGATCACCGTGCATCTGTGGCTGCCGGCGGGGCGTCGCAGCCTTCTGGATGTGTTGCCGGGCATTGCCTTCACCCTGCTCGGCTCCTTCGTCGGCTCGAGCGTCTTCGCGGCCTATCTCGGCCGTTTCAGCAGCTATGCCAGCACCTATGCCGGCCTCGCCTCGATCATGATCGCGGTGGTGTTCCTCTACATCATCTCGGCGATGTTCATTCTCGGCGGTGAGCTGAACGCCTCGATCAAGCGCTATCGCGAGGCGCGCATCGTGGCCGGAGCCGACTGACGCGGGCCGCGCCGCGTCGCCAGCGCCACCCCGAATGTGGTGATGGCCATGCCGACAAGCTGGATCGGGCTCAGCGTTTCGTCAAACAGCACCCACGCCATCAGGGCGGTCACGCCCGGCACGAGATAGAAGAGCGAGGCCACGCGGGCCACTTCCCCTTCGCGGATGAGGATCATCAGAAGGAAGATCGCGCCCAGCGACAGGACGAAGACCAGCCAGACCATGGCGAACACCAGTTCGCCGTTCAGCACGAAATCCCCGGTCTCAAACAGCATGGCGATCAGGAAGGCCACCGCCCAGCCGCCGACATATTGCCAGAGCGTCACCGTGACCAGATCGGCCGTCGCCACGAAACACTTCTGCCACACCGTGCCCACGCTCATGGCGATCACCGCGACGATGGCCGCGCCGAGCGTTGCAACCGTGACGCCGTCCGTGGCCGAGCCGAATTTCGGCGACAGCACGGTGGCGACGCCGACAAGCCCGACCACAAGGCCGAGCCAGTGCTTGCGCGTCACCGTCTCGCCAAGGAAAAGACCGGCGATCACGGCGGTCAGCATGGGCTGGAGCCCGACGATCAGGCCGGCAAAGCCCGCCGGAAGCCCCTGACGGACAGCCCAGAACACGCCTCCCAGATAAACACCATGCATCAGCACGCCGGCGATTGCCGCGTGCATGGCGTTCAACGGGCCAATCGCCTTCGCTTTCACCAGAGGGATGATCAGAAGCAGGACGCCGAAGGTGATGGCAAAGCGCACCCACAGAAAGGTGAAGGGCTCGGCCCAGGGCATGGCGTAACGCGCGCCGATGAAGCCCGTCGCCCAGAGGAGGACGAAGAGGGCCGGGATGGCCCGCGTAAGGTCTTGCATCGGTCTCTTGTCCCTGCGTCTGGAGCATCGGAAGGCCGGATTGCCCTTTGTTCGTCCCCATGGACGCACGGCAATCCATTGGCTGGCGGTCTGAGCGCGGCTTTATCAGCCACGCACCCCGCAAGGAAAGCGAAACATTTCCATCATACGATCAAGAAAGATGATCTGTTGCGCCACCGGGGGGATGCGCGAATGCTGATGAAACTGGACATGAGCTGGCTGTTGTTCGCGCTCGTTGCCGTGACAATGATCTCCTATATCCTCTCGCTCGGCCTCAGCGCCGCGCTGGGCGATGATGGATTCGGCACACTCGGCAACGCCACGATCATCACGCTCGCCTTCTTCGGCACCATTTATGTTTTCAACGAACGTGGCACGCGCTTCGGGAGCCTGCTCGACGCGGCGTTGGCGGGCCTCGGCGGCGCGTTTGGCGCGCTGCTCCTCCTCGTCATCATCAAGGCCATCATCAAAAGGATCGGCTAGAACCTCGGCCCGAAAAATGGAATCCGGTTTTCGGGTTGTTCCGATGCTCCAGGAATAGCTTGAAGCACCCTTTGTGCGTCGGTGCAGACCAACAGCGATCCAGGGTCAGGATACCGGAAAGCCGATCATGCGCCTGATGTCCTCCGGCGTTGCGCCGCTTGCCCTGAGGGCGTCGAGGCTCGTGTCACCCCGGCTCTTGGAAAGCTTGCGACCATCATCATCGAGGATCAGATCGTGATGGTGGTACTGCGGGACCGGCAGGCCCAGAAGCTCCTGAAGCAAGCGATGAACTGCCGTCGCGTAAAACAGGTCACGCCCACGCACCACATGGTTGACGCCCTGAAGCGCATCATCGACGACGACTGACAGGTGATAGCTTGCGGGGATTTCTTTACGCGCAATCACCACGTCACCCCAGGCTTCTGGATCGGCGGCAACGCTTCCCGTCTCGCCCTTCGGTCCCTGCCCTGTCTCGTCCCAGAAAAGCGGTTTGCCCACATGCGCAATCGCCGCACGCATGTCGAGACGCCACGCGAAGGCCGCCCCCTCGGCAATGCGCGCTTCGCGCTCTTCCGGCGTGAGGTACCTGTCGTCGCCCGGATAAACCGGCGCACCATCCGGATCACGCGGCCATGACGCGCCATCAGCCTCGTAACAGGCAATGCTCGCCCGCACCTCGCCCCGGCTCATGAAGGCGGGATAGACAAGATCCGCATCGACAAGCTGTTCCAGAGCCGCACGATAATCGTCGAAATGCTCCGACTGACGGCGCACCGGCTGCTCCCAGTTAAGCCCCAGCCAGGCCAGATCATGCAGCACACCACGCTCCAGCTCGGGCGTGCAGCGCGTCACGTCGATGTCTTCCATGCGCAGGAGAAACCGGCCATCGGCCTCGCGCGCCATCTGATGGTTCAAAAGCGCGGAATAGGCGTGGCCAAGATGAAGCTGGCCGTTCGGGCTCGGCGCGAACCGGAAAACCGGGCGTGTCATGGGTAAATCGTGAATCGGGTTGCGGTCGGCATTCGTCGATTGCTACGGCTTTCTTTCGTGCTCGGCAAGAAGAGGACACAGCGCCGCCATGCACCGCATAGACACGGATGCACACATTCTGGAGGCGCTGGACGCGCTTGTCAGGATCGATCCCCGCCTTGAAGCCGTGCGCGCGCGGGCGGGCGAGGTTCCGCTCCGGCGCACCGCACCCGGATTTGCGAGCCTCGTTTCCATCATCGTGTCCCAGCAGGTTTCCCGCGCCAGCGCCGACGCCATTGAAGGGCGGCTTGTCAGGCTGGTGAATCCGCTGACACCGGACGCAGTGCTTTCGGGCGGCGAAGAACCGCTGATCGCTGCCGGCCTCTCACGCGCCAAGCAGCGCACCGTTCTGGCGCTCTCCTGCGCGATCCGGGATGACGGGCTCGACCTTGAGGCGCTGTGTGCGCTTGACGCCGATCAGGCCATCGCCCGGCTCACCGCGCTGCCCGGCATCGGCCCATGGACCGCGCAGGTCTATCTGCTTGTCGCCGCCGGTCACCCGGATGTTTTTCCGGCCGGCGATGTCGCGCTTCAGGCTGCCGTTGCCGATGCCCTGGCCCTGTCCGAGCGCCCCAATCCCCGCGATCTGGCCTTGCTGGCCGAATCATGGACGCCGCTTCGCGCCGTCGCCGCACGCCTGTTCTGGGCCTATTATCGGGAGAGAAAAGGGCACGAAGCCGCTCCTTTGCCCTGATCGACGCAAAAAACAGCGAAAAACCAGCTGTTTGAAATGTCATAAAGCAAAATATGCGCTTCACAATCCTGTCACGGCGGGCTTACAGTATTTGCATCGATCGACTTGGTCAGTTGAAGGAGCTTCAAAGACGTGACGATCGCGGCCTCGCCAGACAGCATGCCTGCTCTGGTGCTGAATGCGGACTACAGACCGCTCAGTTATTATCCTTTGTCACTGTGGTCGTGGCAGGATGCCATCAAGGCAGTCTTCCTCGACCGGGTGAACATCGTTGCCGAGTACGACCAGCAGGTTTCCTCGCCATCCTTCGCGATGAAGCTGCCGAGCGTGATCTGCCTGAAAACCTATGTAAAGCCGTCGCGCTATCCAGCCTTCACACGTTTCAACGTGTTCCTGCGCGACCGCTTCCGGTGCCAGTATTGCGGCACCCATGAAGACCTCACCTTCGATCATGTCGTTCCCCGCCGCCTTGGCGGTGTCACATCCTGGGAAAACGTGGTCGCGGCCTGCTCGCCCTGCAATCTGAAGAAGGGCGGCGTCATGCCTTCACGGGCAAAGATGTGGCCGCAGCAAAAACCCTACCGCCCCACCGTTCAGGATCTGCACAACAACGGGCGGCTCTTCCCACCCAACTATCTGCACGAAAGCTGGATGGATTACCTTTACTGGGATGTTGAACTGCAGCCCTAGCCTGTTCGCTAGCGGCTTTCCTACCGCTTGAAGGCGGCGCGAAGGGCGATGACCGCCCAGAGTGCGCTTGCCAGAACGTTCCAGCCAGCAAATGACAGGCCGAGGAAACGACCGGCCGCCTCGCTACAGGACGGCGGGATCACGGCGTTGAGCTGATCGAGCAGATTGCCGCCGAAATCCTGGTTTGCGGCACCGGCTCCGCAATCGGCAGGGCCTTCCCACCAGCCCCATTCCACACCGGAATGATACGCACCGAGCCCCATGCCGTAGAGCATGAGCGCGCCACCGGCCAGAAGCAGGCCGCGCGTGACAATGGCGGGCGCTTTCAACCATGACGCCAGCAGCGCCAGAAGCATCAACGGCGCGCCAATGTAATAGGGCGTGCGCTGTTCGAGGCACAGCATGCAGGGAATGTAGCCGCCAATGTGCTCGAAGCCGAGGGCAATGCCGACGGTCGCCGCCATGCCAACGGCCAGCAGCGCAGCGCTCAATTTCTGGGTAGCGCCGGTGGGAGCGGTAAGGGACATGGAAGGCCTCTAGAAAATGTAGCGGATGGCGACAAAACCACCGACCAGCAAAACCATGAAAAGGGTGAAAAGAAGGCCAAGATTCTTTTCGATGAAGACGCGGATCGGCGGGCCGAACTTGTAGAGCAGCCACGACACCAGAAAGAAGCGCAGGCCGCGGCCGATGATCGACACCACCACGAAGGTAACGAGGTTGAGCCCCGTCGCGCCCGAAAAGATGGTGAGCACCTTGTAGGGGAACGGCGTTACCGCCGCGAAGAGCACACCCCAGCCGCCCCAGGTGTTGTACCAGCCGGCCACCTGATCGAAGGCATCTTCCTTGCCGTAGAAGGCGAGAATCGGCTGCCCGACCGCTTCGTAGAGAAACGCGCCGATGAAATAGCCCAGAAGCGCGCCGAGAACGGAGCTGACGGTGCAGATGAGCGCGTAGCGCAGCCATTTGGCGCGCTCCGATAACACCATCGGAATCAGCAGCACATCCGGCGGGATGGGAAACACGGAGCTTTCGATGAAAGACACGGAGGCCAGCGCTTTTTCGGCATGCCGTGTGGCTGCCAGCGACATGGTCCAGTCGTAGAGTTTGCGAAGCATGGATGGCCCTCGATGAGGCGCTTTGTCTAGCCGCTGCGGCGGCCATGTGCAACGCTGGCGACAAAAGACGCGAAACGCGGGGCGTTTTGTCTCGCAAAGTGTTGACGGAGCCCCGCTTCCCCGTATAGTCCGCTGCCTGTCCGGCCGTTCGCGGCGGGCCCCTGTGGCGGAATTGGTAGACGCGCTCGACTCAAAATCGAGTTCCGCAAGGAGTGCTGGTTCGAGTCCGGCCAGGGGCACCATTTCCCCAAGGGACACTGGTTCCTTAGAGGGACACTGGCTCCCGAGAGCATCAAGGCGACGGACAGGGGAGGACATGTCACGACGATGCTTGAACGGCGCGAAAGCTACAAAGCGCTTTATGACGGGTTCCGCTGGAACATCCCGCAGACGTTCAATATCGGTACAGCCATCTCCAATGACTGGGCGAAACGCGCGCCCGAACGCATCGCCCTTTTCGAATACAGGCCCGGCGAGACACCCGCCACGCTGACCTACGGCATGTTTGCCGCGCACTCCGATGCGCTGGCCGCAGGCCTTGCACGAGCCGGCATCAGGCGTGGCGACCGGGTTGCTCTGCTCCTGCCGCAATCCTTCGAGACCGCGATTGCGCATGCTGCGATCTACAAGCTTGGCGCAATCGCCGTGCCGCTCGCCCTCCTCTTCGGGGCCGAAGCGCTCGAATACCGGCTGTTCACGTCGGGCGCTGCGGCGGTGATCACCAATGATACCGGGCTCTCCAAGATTGCGCGCATCCGGGACAGGCTCCCCGCACTGAGGCTTTCGGTCTGTGTGGACGGGGCAAGTGGCGACACGCAGGATTTTCACCGCATCATCGCCGAGAATGCCGGCCCCTTCGAAGCGGCCGCCACGGGGCCGGACGATCCGGCCATGATGATTTTCACATCCGGCACCACCGGACCGCCCAAGGGCGCGCTGCACGGGCACCGGGTCTTGCTGGGGCACCTGCCGGGCGTTCAGTTCCACCATGAATTCCTGCCGCAGGAAGGCGATCTCCTGTGGACCCCGGCCGACTGGGCGTGGGCGGGCGGTCTGCTCAACGTGCTCCTGCCCGGCCTTTATCTCGGCACACCCGTCGTCGCGGGCCGGTTTGAGAAATTCGACCCCGAAACGGCGCTTGGCCTTATGGAGAAGATGAAGGTGCGCAACGCCTTCATCCCGCCCACGGCGCTGCGCATGCTGAAAGCCGTTCCCGATATCCGGAAGCGTTTCGACCTTTCCCTGCGCACCATCGGCTCCGGCGGCGAAGCGCTCGGGCGCGAAACATTCGAGTGGGCGCGCAATGCGCTTGGTCTGGAGATCAACGAGTTCTACGGACAGACCGAATGCAACCTCGTCCTTTCGTCCTGCCATGCGCTCAATGTGGGGCGGCCCGGCGCGATCGGCCTGCCGGTTCCCGGACACCGGGTTGCCGTCATCGACAGGGAGGGTCGCCCCCTGCCCGCCCATGAGGCTGGCGACATCGCCATTCTGAGGCCCGACCCGGTGATGTTTCTGGGTTACTGGGAGAACGAAGCCGCGACCGCCGAAAAATTCATCGGCGACTGGATGACGACCGGCGATCAGGGCGTTTGCGATGAAGACGGGTACATCCATTTCGTCGGACGCGACGATGACGTCATCACCTCGGCCGGCTATCGCATCGGGCCAACGGAGATCGAGGATTGCCTGACGGGCCATCCCGACGTGGCGCTCGCCGCCGCCGTGGGCAAACCCGATCCCGTGCGCACCGAAATCGTGAAGGCCTATATCGTCCTGCGCGAGGGAGCCGACCCCAGCGACGCGCTTGCCGAGGACATTCGATTATGGGTGCGTGAACGCCTTTCAGCCCACGAATATCCGCGCGAAATCGCTTTCGTGGAATCCATGCCCCTCACGACGACCGGCAAGGTCATACGGCGCATTTTCCGCGAGCGCGCGCGAAACGAACGTACAGAAGATTAAAGGCTTTCGGGATCAGGCCGCATAGCGGCGAAGCTTGTGCGCAGCCAGGAAGTCGGGAATTTCGGAGGCAGGGATCGGCTTGCTGAACAGATTGCCCTGCGCTTCATCGCAACCCATGGCGCGAATGATGCGCAACTGCTCTTCCATCTCGACACCTTCCACCACCGTGGTCATGCCCAGCGTGAAGGCCAGGTTCACGATGGTCTGAACAATCGCCGCCTGATCCGCGCTCTTGGTGATTTCCTTGATGAAAAGGCGGTCGATCTTCACCTTGTCGAAGGCGAATTTCTGCAGATAGCTGAGCGATGAATAGCCGGTGCCGAAATCGTCGAGCGAGATGCGGGTGCCCAGCTTGCGCAGCCGACGCAGATCCGTGTGCAGCTTGCGGCTGTCTTCCAGAAGCAGCGTTTCGGTGATCTCGAGTTCGAGGCGGTTTGCCGGCGTGTCGGTCTCGGAGAGAACACGCGCGACCGTCTCCACGATGTCATCCCGCTTGAACTGCATCGGCGAGAGGTTCGCTGCGATGCTGATATTGTCCGGCAACGACTTCATCTCAAGGCAGACGCGGCGCAGCACCCATTCGCCAATGGGCACGATCGCGCCCGTTTCCTCGGCAATGCGGATAAACTCGTCCGGCGAGATCGGTCCGTGCACCGGGTGTGTCCAGCGCAGCAGCGCCTCGAAAGTGGTGACCCGGTTGGTTCCAAGCCCGATGATCGGCTGGAAGACGAGATGGAACTGCTCGTCCAGATTGGCCGCGCGCAACTCCGCTTCCAGCGAGCGACGGCGCTGCAGGCGCTTGTTCATGCCGGCCTCATAGAAGCGGAACACACCGCGTCCATCGCCCTTGGCCTGATAGAGCGCTACGTCCGCCTGCATGAGAAGGTCACCGCCCTGTTCGTCGGCTTCGGCAATGGCGATGCCGACGCTTGCGCCGGTAAGCACCTGATGCCCCTCGATGATATAGGGTTCGTCCAGCGCCTCGATCAGCCGCTTGGCCAGGCTGCTCGCCTGCTCCGGCTTTTCGACATTGCCCTGAACAACCACAAATTCGTCGCCGCCAAGACGCGCCACCGCATCCGTCTCGCGCACCGTGTTGCGAATGCGCCCGGCAACAGCGCGCAGAAGGGCGTCGCCAACCGGGTGGCCGAGCGTGTCGTTGATGCTTTTGAAATTGTCGAGGTCGACACACATCACCGCCGTGGCGAGCCCCCGGTCGCTGCTGGAGGCAAGAATGTCCTCCAGCTGCTCACGCATCAAAATGCGATTGGGAAGATCGGTCAGCGTGTCGTGGCGGGCCATATAGGCAACCTGCGCCTGCGCCTTGTGCCGCTCGGTTATGTCTTCATAAGTCGCAACCCAGCCGCCGCCGCGCATCGGCTGGTGGGAAATCAGAATGGTGCGCCCATCGCGCAGTTCCTGTATCAGCGTATCGGACCGATCCTCTTCGATCAGCTTGCATTGCATCTGAGAGAGCTGTTCGGCCTCATATTCCGCGCAGGCGCCGGTCTCGACCATGTGCTGGATCAGCATGTCGAGCGACGTGCCCAGCCGGAGCTGCTCCTGGCTCAGACCGTAGATGTTCTCCATCTTCTGATTGCTGACGATCAGCTTGCCCTCTGCATCGAACATGCAAAGGCCGTGGGACATGTTGTTCAGCGCCGTGTTGAAGAGCAGGTTCTGGGTAATCAACTCTTCATTGGCGCGACGTGCGGCGGCAGCGCTTTCGCTGAGCTCCGCGCTCGTTCGCAACAGATCCTCATTGGTCGCTTTCAGCCGCTGCTGCACACTGATCTGCAGCCGGTGCTGCCATCGCAGCATAGCGATGAAGATGAAGCCCGACACGACGAGCGAAAGCGCAAGGGATGAGAATATCCAGTGCAGTGTGAGAAGCTGCCTCTGATCCTCCGCCTGCGCCGTCGCTCCATATTCATTCGCCTTGGAAGCGAGCGCGACCATCTTGCGTTCAAGCGGCGCTGTCAGGTCGAGCGCCTGCTGGGCCACTTCCGGATCGTCGATTTCGCCGATAAATCCGCCGATTTCGTCCAGCGCGCTTGCCAGTTCGTCGACCGTTTCCCGGTTTTCCGGCAATGCAGTGACGAAGTTCATGAACTCGCCCTGCTCGAACAGGCTCAGCCTGCTGAGCAGGATCTGGTAGCGCAGCTCCACATCCTGCTTGGTAACCTGCGGCGGATCAATGAGCGCCGCCGTCAGGGTCCGCCTGAAGCGCAGGAGCTCGTTCATGCCCTGGCTGGCGCTATAGGCGATGTTGTAGCGGAATATCTGCGTCAGTGCTTCCTGACGCTGGAACACCAGAACAGAAATATAAAGCGCCGCAACGGCCAATGCGATCATGCCGATGGAAAGAACCACCTGCACTACACGAGAGGCCGTGCGACGCTTCATATGTATTGTTTCCGGTCCCGCCATGAACAGAGCTTGTCAGACGCCTAGCGAACGGTAAAGCGTCGAATCTGCCAGACGGAACGAGAGTAGTATTTCTGCGTGTTCAGTTCAGGTGAGGAATCGTAAGGATAGATGATGAAGAGCGGCCCCTTGTCGCTGACCGGCATGTACTCTCCGTCGCGCTTGTAGGCGAGGATCGTGCCATGCGCGGCAAAATCGGCAATCGGCACCGGCGCCTGATAGTCGTTCAGCGCCGTGACAACCACTTCCTTGCCATCTGCCTGAACGAGCTTCATCAGCTCGGTCATCAGCGCCCCTTCGAACTCGACCTCATTGTCGAACCAGGGTGTGCTCGTCTTGATCTTTGCGGATTTCAGCTTCTCGAGCATGGCGATATCGAAATCGGCGACGCCTTCCCCATTGGTCGCACCGATATTGCCGTCAATCGTCAGGATGACATTGCCCTCGGGCTTTGGCAGTTCGGCATTCTGCGCAGCGGCCGGAGCCACAAACGAGAAAAGCAGCACCGCCAGTGCCGCAAACCAGCCTCCGCGGTTATTTTTATTGGTCATTCTTGAGCCTCTTTGCTGGCGTAAATTAAAACGCAGCCAAGGATAATGCCGGCTAACCAAACAACAGGTTAACGGCACGCCTCTTTTGGCACACTCGTCCCGGTAGATTGACAGGCATCAAAGCGGGTGCCAAACCTTTAAGCCAAAAGGATTATACAACAGATCGTCCGATCGACCTACGGCAGGCGTCGCTCAGCCTTGAGGAAAGGTAAAGCTTCCTCCGGAAGAAACGATCGTGAGTCCGAAAATCCATTTAAAGTCAGGGGATTAGGAAGTGGAAACGTACAAGGAATTTACATTCGAGGCCGCGCACAAGCTGGAGCCTTATTCCGGTCTGCACGGGCATTCCTTCAAGGTCTCCGTCCATCTCGTCGGCGAACCTGACCCGGTTTATGGCTGGGCGGCTAATCTCTATGAAGTCGAACAACAGATAGCCGTCGTCCACAAGACCCTCGACCACACCTATCTGAACGAGATCGACGGCCTGTCGGTCCCTTCGCTCGAAAATCTTGCCAAATGGATTTTCGACAAGCTTTCGGAGACAACGCTCACGGTTGATCGTGTTGAGGTCAAGCGTGGCCCTGACGGGCAGGCCGAAGGCTGCGTCTACAGCCCGCGCGCGGCTGCCTGAAAAGGCTTTCCGCTGCCGGAGCGATTTCGGGGAGCATGAAGCTCCCCGACAGGATCACTTCTGGTTCGCAACCACCGCGTCGATCAGACGCCCGGCATCCGGGCTCGCCCATTCGGCGGGTCCGTTCATATGCGCCATGAGGCAGCCTTCCCGATCGAGAAGCAGCGTCACCGGCAGGCCAAGCGCCAGCCCCTGACTTTTCAGATCGTTGAAAATCTTCATCGAACTGTCGCGGTAATAGCCCAGGGCCTCAATGCCCGTTTCTTCCAGGAACGCGGTCGGCTTTTCATCGTCGCCGCGATCCACATTGACCGCAACAACCTCGAAATCGTCGCCGCCTTTGGCAGATTGCAGCGCATCAAGCGCCGGCATTTCCTCACGGCAGGGCGTGCACCAGGTGGCCCAGAGATTGATCAGGATCGCACGGCCCGAAAAATCTCCGACCGACATCGCCTCGCCGTCAGGACCGGCAAAGGCCAGTGTTTTCAGCGAGCGCGGCGGATCGGCAGCCAGCATGGCCGCCACGTGACCGGTTGCCGCAGCGCCAATGGCGCGCGCCTGCTCCTGCTTCGCCTCACAGACCGCATTGTCTGCATCGACGGCAATCCGGGTCGCCGGCTTGTTGCCATCCAGCCCACCCTTCACGTATACCGCAATCGCACCCGCTATAGCGCCCGCGGCAACAGCCAGGACGACCAAGCGAAGTGCCGGGAATTTTTGTTTCTGCTTCGACATTCTTCTTTCCACACTAGCGCCCGGTTATCATGATGAGCGAAGACCAAGCCAGCAACCGCATGTGGGGCGGACGTTTTGCCTCAGGACCCGATGCCGTCATGGAAGCGATCAACGCATCCATCGGTTTCGACAAGAAGCTTTACGCCCAGGACATTCGCGGCAGCCTGGCCCACGCCGCCATGCTGGCAAAGACTGGCATAATTTCGGCTGACGACGAGAAAAAAATCGTTGAGGGCCTGAACACGATCCTGTCAGAGATCGAGGCTGGCTCCTTCACCTTTTCCACCAGGCTCGAAGACATTCACATGAATGTCGAGGCGCGTCTGGCCGAGCTTATCGGACCGGCCGCAGGACGCCTGCACACGGCGCGTTCGCGCAATGATCAGGTGGCGCTCGATTTCCGCCTCTGGGTCAAGGAAGAGCTGCAGCGCGTCGATGCCGCGCTTGGCGGCCTCATCGAGGCCTTTCTCACCCGCGCCGAGGAACACGCCGCGAGCGTCATGCCGGGCTTCACGCATCTGCAGTCGGCGCAGCCGGTCACGTTCGGCCACCATCTGATGGCCTATGTCGAAATGTTCGGCCGCGACCGTTCGCGCGTGCGCGACGCCATCGAGCGGCTGGACGAAAGCCCGATAGGCGTGGCCGCCCTTGCCGGCACGGGTTTCCCCGTCGACCGTCACATGACGGCCGAGGCGCTCGGTTTCCGTGAGCCCACCCGCAACTCCATCGACACCGTGTCGGACCGCGATTTCGCGCTGGAGTTCCTGTCGCTTTCGGCCATCTGCGCCATTCACCTTTCACGTCTGGCCGAGGAAATCGTCATCTGGTCGACGCCGCAGTTCGGCTTCGTGCGCCTGTCCGATTCCTTCTCCACCGGCTCCTCGATCATGCCGCAGAAGAAGAACCCGGACGCCGCTGAACTGATCCGCGCCAAGACCGGCCGCATCAATGGCGACCTGATCGCGTTGCTGACGGTGATGAAAGGCCTGCCGCTCGCCTATTCAAAGGACATGCAGGAAGACAAGGAAGCCGTCTTCGACGCTGCCGAGACGCTCGACCTGATGCTTGCCGCGATGACCGGCATGGTCGGCGACATGGAGGTCAACACGACCGCCATGAAGGAGGCCGCCGGAGCCGGTTTCTCCACCGCAACCGACCTGGCCGACTGGCTGGTGCGTGAAGCGGGCCTGCCTTTCCGCGAGGCGCATCACGTGACGGGCCGCGCCGTGGCGCTTGCCGAGGAAAAGAAGTGCGGGCTTGAAAAGCTTGCGCTGGAAGACCTGCAGGCGATCAACCCGGCCATTCACGATGGCGTTTTCTCGGTGCTGTCGGTCAGCAATTCCGTGAAAAGCCGCACCTCCTATGGCGGCACCGCGCCCTCCGAAGTGGCCCGCCAGATCAGCGCATGGAAGAAACGCCTGAAACGGGATGCAACGCCCGCCAAAAAGCGCTAAAACGCAGCCCACGCACTTTCGAGGAATGGAACGCTCATGACGGCCCGCCGCACGCTCACCCTTGTCATGCTCGGCCTCGCGCTCGGCCTTGCCGCCTGCGGGCGCAAGGCACCACTTGATTCGCCCTATGAGGCGGCAGTGGATGCGCGCAAGGAAGCTGAACGCAACGACCAGCCCGTCCCGCCGGCGCCGGAAAAACCGGTCGAAGATCGTCCGTTCATCCTCGACGGTCTGCTCTAGAGCATCGGACCGAATCGGACCGAAAAGGCTTGCGCCGCATGACGGCGCGAGCCAGACAATCAAACGCTCAGCCGAAAGCCTGCGCCGTGAATCATTTTGAATATCGTGACGGCGTGCTGCACGCCGAAGACGTGCCGGTGCCCGCCATTGCGGAAGCCGTCGGCACCCCGTTCTACTGCTATTCCACGGCAACGCTGACGCGCCATTACCGTGTCTTCTCGGAAGCTTTCGAGGGGCTGGACGCGCTCGTCTGCTACGCCATGAAGGCAAACTCCAACCAGGCCGTTCTGACCACGCTCGCCCGCCTCGGCGCCGGCATGGATGTGGTCTCGGAAGGCGAGCTGCGCCGTGCGCTGGCCGCCGGCGTGCCTGCGAACAAGATCCTGTTTTCCGGTGTCGGCAAGACCGCACGCGAAATGGACTTCGCGCTCCAGGCCGGCATTCTCTGCTTCAACGTCGAATCGATGCCCGAGCTTGAACAGCTCTCCGCCCGCGCCACCGCGCTGGGGCTGACAGCCAATGTATCGCTGCGCATCAATCCCGATGTCGACGCGAAAACGCACAAGAAGATCTCCACCGGCAAGGCGGAGAACAAGTTCGGCATCAGCTGGAAGGACGCCCGCGCCGCCTATGCGCGCGCCGCCGAGCTTCCGGGCCTGAAAGTGTCCGGCATCGACATGCATATCGGCAGCCAGATCACCGAACTGCAGCCCTTTGACGATGCTTTCGCATTGCTGACGGAGCTGACAGAAACCCTGCGCGCCGACGGCCACGCCATCGAGCATGTGGATCTCGGCGGCGGGCTTGGCGTTCCCTACGCGGAGGATGGTGACCAGCCGCCCCTGCCCGACGCCTATGCCGAAGTCGTGCGCAAGCACATGAAAAAGCTCGGCCTGAAGGTCATGCTCGAACCCGGCCGCCTGATCGCCGCCAATGCCGGCATCCTCGTGTCGGAAGTGGTTTATGTGAAGGAAGGCGAAGCGAAGAACTTCGTCATCGTGGACGCAGCGATGAACGATCTCATCCGCCCCACGCTTTACGAGGCGTTCCACGCCATTCGCCCGGTCGCCGAACCGGACGAGAATGCCGGCAGGCTCGTCGCCGATGTTGTCGGTCCGGTCTGCGAGACGGGCGACTATCTGGCGCTCGACCGCGAGCTGCCTGCGCTCAAAGCCGGTGACCTGATCGCCGTCGGCTCTGCCGGCGCCTATGGCGCGGTGCAGGCCTGCACCTACAATTCGCGCCCGCTTGTGCCGGAAGTTCTGGTGAATGGCGACCGGTTCCACGTGATTCGGCCCCGGCTGAGCGTTGAAGAGCTGATCGCGCTCGATTCGATGCCGGACTGGCTCGCCGAGTAAAACCACCTGCAGCGCGCGGATCACAATTTCGCGCGCCGCCTCGCCTTCGCCGCGTTTACTGCTATCCTTCATAGTGACAGGGCGTGCGATTCACGCGCGCTGCGGCAATGTGCAGAGAGCGCCTATGGCTGAAACACCGACAGGGCAAACGCACAGGAGCCGGTTCGCGCGCCTCGCGCGCACCCGGTTTGCCATCCGTTCCGTCATGGTGGTGGAACGCCTCTGGCCGCTTGTCCTGCCGCTCATTGTCCTTATCAGCCTGTTCCTGAGCATTTCCTGGCTTGGCCTCTTCAGGCTCATGCCCGACATGGTGCGGACCGCCGTTCTCGGTCTGCTCGGCCTTGCAGGCCTCGCCGCACTCTGGCGCCTGCGCGGTTTCCGCCGCCCGCAACCGGCTGAAATCGACCGGCGCATCGAGCGCGTCAATCAGCTTGAGCATGAACCCGTCGCAACACAGTCGGACCGGCTCGCCGGCAGCCAGAACGAATTTGCCGACGCCTTATGGCGCGAACACCAGAAGCGCATGGCCGGAAGGCTGAACAATCTGCGCGGCGACCTGCCGGAAACCGGCGTGCCGGAAAAAGACCCCTGGGGCCTGCGTGCCGCCGCTGCCTTGCTTCTGGTCATTGCGGCAGCCTTCTCCACCGGCCCCTATGGCGGCAGCATTCTGGACGGTTTTCGGGCCAATGGCGGGGCGGAAGTGGTTCCCCCGCGCATCGACGCCTGGGTGACGCCGCCCAACTACACCCGCCGCGCACCGCTCTATCTGACCGCAGAGGCCAATCGCGAAACCGACCACTTCACCGTGCCGCAGGGCAGCATGCTCGCGCTGCGGGTCACCGGCGGATCGGGCACGGAAACGCTTTCCTTCCTTGGCGTCGATGACGCGGAAACCCTGATCGAGCCGGAAGGCGCGTCGCAGAGCGAAACGCTATCCTCTGCCGCCACCGCTCGCCGTTTCGCCAGCACACTTGCCGGCGATGGCAAGCTCATCCTGAAGCGCGACGGTCAGGAGATCGAAAGCTGGCTCTTTTCGGTGACGCCGGACAATCCCCCCGCAATCCGCTTTGCCGAAGACCCCGGACGCGCCGTCAATGGAGCGCTGGAACTCGTCTACGAAATCGAGGACGATTACGGCGCAGCCGAAGCCCAGGCGCTGTTCAGGCAGGCCTGGCAGGCGACCGATGCACGGCCACTCTACGAAGCGCCCGACCTGGCGCTCACCCTGCCGCGACGCGATGGCAAGAGCATCGCCGCGAAGACCTCACGCGACCTCACCGAGCACCCGTGGGCCGGCAGTTCGGTGGCGATCACGCTGCGCGCGGTCGATGACGCAGGGCAGGAAGCGCTGAGCGAAGCGAAAATCGTGACCCTGCCGGAGCGCATTTTCACCAATCCGCTGGCCAAGGCGCTGGTGGAGCAGCGCCGCATTCTGGCGCTTGACGCCAATGGCAAGCAGCGCGTTCTCGACCTGATGGACGCGGTCATGACATGGCCGGAGAGAACGCTGAGCGATCTCGCCCATTTCCTCGGTGTTTCGGCGGCCCGCTCGCGGCTTGCAACGGCGCAGTCGGACGACCAATTGCGCAGCGTGGTCGATTATCTCTGGGAGATCGCACTCATCATCGAGGATGGCGACCTCACCGCTGCCGAGAAGCGTCTGCGGCAGGCCCAGGAAGCCCTGAGGCAGGCGCTTGAAGACGGCGCGAGCGACGAGGAAATCGCCCAGCTGATGGACGAATTGCGCAGCGCCATGCAGGAGTTCATGCGCGAACTCGCCGAGCGCGCGCAGCAGAACCCCGATCTGGCCCAGCAGATGCCGGAGAACAGCCAGATGCTCAACCAGAGCGATCTGGAGCGCATGCTCGACCAGATCGAGGAACTGGCCAAATCCGGCGCGCGCGATCAGGCGCAGGAACTTCTCTCCCAGCTTGAGAACATGATGAACAACCTGCAGGCCGGCCGCTCCCAGCAGGGGCAGCAGGGTGGCCAGCAGTCGGAAATGCGCCAGCAGATGGACGAGCTCGGCAATCTGATGCGCAAGCAGCAGGAGCTGATGAACGAGACCTTCCGCATGGACCAGATGGAACGCGGGCAGCGCGGGCAGTCCGGTCAGGAAGGCCAGCAGGGCGAGCGCGGTCAACAGGGGCAGGAAGGGCAGAATCAGCCCGGTCAGGGTCAGCAACCCGGACAGGGTCAGGGCATGACACCGGAAGAATTCGCTGACGCCATGCGCGGCCTGCAACAGGGTCAGGGCATGCTGCGGCAGGATCTGGAGAGCCTGATGGAGGGCCTTGAGGGGCTGGGCATCAAGCCCGGCGAAGGTTTCGGCGAAGCCGGCGAGGCCATGGGCGAAGCCGAAGGCGCGCTTGGCGAGGGCGAAGGCGAGCAGGCCGTGGGCGAACAGGGCCGTGCGCTCGAAGCCCTGCGGCGCGGCGCGCAGGACATGATGAACCAGATGCAGCAGGCCATGCAGGGTGAGCAGGGCGGCGGCGAACAGGGCTATCGGCAGGGCAATAATGGCCGCGATCCGCTTGGGCGTCCGCAGGCGACCACGGGGCCGGATTTCGGCGATTCGGTCGACGTTCCCGACGAGATCGACACTCAGCGCGCGCGCCGCATTCTGGACGCCATCCGCAAGCGCCTCGGCGATGCGCTGAGCCCTGCCCTCGAAAAGGAATATCTCGAACGGCTCCTCAACATGCAGTAACTGGCTGCCGGGGCCTTCGCCCACAGAACAACCCGGACCCGTCACGTTTCGGCATTTTGCGTATTTTCATTTCATGAAGCGGAGGGGTGCGATGAGTGATGCGATAAATCTGGCGGAAAAACTGTCTGCCTTTGACGAGAAATGGTCACCGCGAACCGTGGCCACCTTCAACGGCCATGACGTGATGGTCGTAAAGGTCGAGGGCGAATTCAAATGGCATTCTCACCCCGACACCGACGATTTCTTTCTCGTGCTAAAGGGGGAAATCGACATTCAGCTGCGCGACCGCACCGTCACGCTGAAACCGGGTGAGATGTTCGTGGTGCCGAAAGATGTCGAGCATTGCCCGGTGGCCCGCAAGGAAGCGCATCTCCTCTTGATCGAGCCAATGGGCACACCGAACACCGGCGACGCAGCCACGGCTGCGAAACGCACGGTCATCTGATCGCCCGCCCCCGCCCCCATCCGGAGGCATGGCGGGCAATCTGAACCATTGCAGAAGCGCCGGTCAGGCGGCGAGAACCTCGCCAACCCGCTGGCGCAGTTCGCTCAGCGTGAAGGGCTTGTTCACGACGCCCTTGACGGTGCCTTCAAGCTCCACGGCGCGTTCGCGCTGATCCGCATAGCCGGTCATCAGGAGAAGACGCAGGCCCGGAAAGGCGTTTGCCACGGCCCGCGCCATCTCGATGCCGTCCATGGCCGGCATACGAATGTCCGACAGGACCAGATCGTAATCGCCGGCCGTTTCATTGATTCGCTCAAGCCCTTCCAGCCCGTCACCCGCGGTTTCCACGGTGTGACCGGCAGCGCTCAGCGCGCGGGCGGTAAAATTACGTACGGAGTCGTCGTCTTCGACAATAAGAAGCTTAGCCATGACCTGTTTTCACCCGATCCGATTACCCTTCGGTAAATACGCCAGCCCCCACTTTTCTAAAAATCACTCCGTTCAGGCATCGCCCTTGACGATGCCGACGAAAGGCAACTCGCGAAACGCGTGCGCCACGTCCATTCCATAGCCCACGACAAAATAGTCGGGGCATTCAAAACCGACAAAATCGGCGTCGATTTCCGTCTGCCGCCGCGAATGCTTGTCGAGCAGCACCGCAACGGACACCGATTTTGCGCCGCGCGACATCATCAGTTCGCTCGTGTGCTTCAGTGTCTTGCCGGATTCCAGAATGTCATCGACCAGAAGGATGTCGCGCCCTTTCACATCGTTGTCGATGTCGCGCAACACCTTGATCTTGCCGCTCTCCGTGCCCGCCCCGTAGCTGGAGATCATGATGAACTCCACTTCCGGCGAGATGCCCACATCGTGCATCGCGCGGATCAGATCGGCTGCGAAAATAAACGATCCCTTGAGAACGGAGATCACCAGAAGGTCGTCATACTCGCGCGAAGCGATGTCCTTGGCGAGTTCCAGATTGCGCCTTGCGATGGTCGAGGCCGAGAACAAAACCTCGATTTCCTTGCCGCGTACAACAGGCATGGGGCGGCGAACTCCTGTAAGGGCGGCCCCGAAACGATCTGGTCCGGAACCGGGTATTCAGCAGATGATCTACGACGAACGAAACGTCACAGAAACGGACTTTACACCTTCACTAGGCGCGACCAGCCGACTGGAGAAGGGAAAGCGCGCGCCCGGTCCGAGGTGTTGTTCGTTTGTCCCCAAAAAATAACGCGTTGTCGAGCCGTTTTCGGAGGTAACGTTGATGGAGATTGATGGAATGGCGACAATCTTGCTGCCGCCGTTAAAGGCTGCGCCATCAACGATGAGAAGCGCCTGCGATCCCTGCCGCTCGACGCGGGATGTCACCTCCACCAGACGCAGGGCCTGCGACGGCGTCTCCCGCTGACCGAAATCCATCGCCTGCACCAGGCTGTGCCCGCCAGACACCCAGAACGCGCCGGCGATGAACAGCGCGCCCACCGCCCAGAACAGCGGGCCTGCCGGCCCGCGCTTCACGCGCCGGTGTGCTGCGCCCGGTTTCAGCATCTCGAGGCCCGAGACGGTTTCACCCGACGGCAGCGCCGCGCGCGGCTTGCGCGCTTCGGTGTTCTCGCCGGGCGCAAGCGTTTCGAAGCCCACATCGACCACATCGCGCCCGGCATCGCGCCCGGCATCGCTTTGACGATGCGATCCGCGCGAGCGGTCGGGCATCATGATTTCGCCCGAAAGAGGGCGTGCGCTGTCGGAGTGCCTCATAGCCGGCAGACTATCCTTTCGTGATCCGCCTTTCCGGGCTAAATGGAAATGGTTAATGCTTCGACCTCCCGCATATCAAGCAGGAGTTAACTTGCTATTAACCATGCGCATTGATGGTCTGACAGAATGCGTCCCGGCAACACCCGCCACCCAACGAACGCAGGTTCCTCGTGATTCGATTTGAAAATGTCGGCCATAGATACGGGATGGGTCCGGAGATCCTCCGCGATGTCTCGTTTCATTTGCCGGAGCGATCCTTCCAGTTTCTGAGCGGCCCTTCCGGCGCCGGCAAGACAACGCTCCTGCGCCTGCTTTTCATGTCGCTGAAGCCGACGCGCGGCCTGATCACGATTTTCGGCAAGGACCGCTCCAAGATCACCCGCACGGAGCTGCCGCTCCTGCGCCGCAATATCGGCGTGGTCTTTCAGGATTTCCGCCTGCTGGATCATCTCACCACCTATGAGAATGTGGCATTGCCGCTGCGCGTTCGCGGGCGGGATGAATCCACCTATCGCAGCGATGTGATCGAACTGCTGAAATGGGTGGGTTTAGGTGAGCGCATGCATGTGCTGCCGCCCATCCTGTCCGGCGGTGAAAAGCAGCGCGCCGCCATCGCCCGCGCCCTCATCGAGCAACCCCGCATCCTGCTTGCCGACGAACCGACCGGCAATGTGGACCCGCAACTCGCCCGCCGCCTGCTGCGGCTGCTTTTGGAGCTCAACCGGCTCGGCACCGCCGTCGTCATCGCCACCCACGACCTCGGCCTGATGGATCAGGTGGATGCGCGCCGCATGGTGCTTTCGGGCGGAAGGCTGGAAATCTATGACTGAGACGACCCGCCTCCTGAAGAATGTCGGCGCACGCCTGAGTTCGGGCGCGCGCGGCGCGGTGTCGCGCAAGCAGACACCCATCGTGCCGTCGGACAACATTGCCGGCCGCGCCATGGTGCTTGTCATCGCGATCATGACCTTTCTTTCGTGCCTCACCCTGGGCGCGGTGACGCTGGTGCGCGACACCGCCTCCACCTGGCAGACGCAGATCTCCCGCGAAGCGACCATCCAGATCAAACCCGATGAGGGGCTGGACATGGACGCCGCCCTCGCCCAGGCCCGCGACATCGCCGCCGGCTACAATGGCGTTCTCAACGCAAACATCGTCGACGCCGAGGCCACCGCACGCCTGCTCGAACCGTGGCTCGGAACCGGTCTCGACATTGAGAGCCTGCCCGTCCCCCGGCTCGTGATCGTCACCATCGACCCGACAGCGCGGCCCGATTTCGCGGCCATGCGCGCCGAACTTGCGCAAAACGTCGCCAATGCCACACTGGACGATCACCGCACCTGGGTCGACCGGCTCGTCGCCATGGCGCGCACCACCGTCACCATCGGCATGTCGGCGCTGGCGCTGATGCTCTCGGCCACGGCGCTCACCGTCATCTTCGCCACGCGTGGCGCGATGGCCGGCAATGGACACATCATCGAGGTGCTGCATTTCGTGGGAGCGGAAGCACCCTTCATCGCCTCGCAGTTTCGCCGGCACTTCCTGTTTGCCGGCATGAAGGGGGCTGCCGCCGGCGGCCTTGCCGCCATCCTCGTTTTCATCGGCTTCTACTGGTGGTCATCGCGCAACATGGCCACGCCCGAGGCAGATCAGGCCACGGCCCTGTTCGGCAACTTCGCCATCGGTCCATCCGGCTATATCGGCGTCGGCGCAATCGTGATCGTGATTGCCGTCCTGACGGCGGCAACCACCCATGTGACGGTGCTCTCCTATCTGAAGAACGTCGACACCGCCCATCCCGACACGATGTAGCCGCGATGATGTCCCAATTGACCTGTTCACCGGATGCGTGTCGACTATCCATCGCCGCAATTTGCAGTTAACGATCACCGCATGACACAGGAGCCCCAGCATGGCCTGAAAGGCCAGGGTCACGTACCACGCCGCAGCCGGCGATCCGGCGCGCGTCGCGTGTTCAGGGTGCTTTTGCTGGTGTGCACCATCGGTGTGTTCGTTTTCATCGCAGGCTTCGGTTTATTTGCCGACCATATCGGCCATCTCTCCGTCCCCCGCGACATTGACGATGCAGACGGCATCGTCGTCCTCACCGGCGGCCAGTCGCGCATCGACGCCGCTGTCGAACTCCTGAAAAACGGCAAGGGAAAACGCCTTCTCATCAGCGGCGTCAACCCGATCGCCCGGGCAGACGATCTGCGGATCGCCACCGGCAGCGAGACAGAACTCTTCGAATGCTGCGTCGACATCGACCATGCCGCGCTCGACACGATCGGCAATGCCGAGGAAAGCGCCAAATGGGTGCAGGCCAACGCCTATGACAGCATCATCCTGGTGACCAACAACTACCACATGCCGCGCAGCCTTCTGGAAATGCGCCGCCTTTTGCCCGATGCGCAGGTGCATCCCTATCCTGTGGTCAACACGCCGCTCGACAATGGCGCATGGCTGGCAAAGCCGAACGCGCTGCGCGTGCTCGCCACGGAATACACGAAATATGTCGGTGCACTGGTGCGCGAGGTCGTCCCCCTTCCCCGCATGACATTCCTGAAAAAGACGGCAGAAACCGCAAAGGCCGATCTGCAGGGAAATTGAAATCCGGCCGCATTCCCCGCACCACACTCTGGCCACAGGCGCTTTGCCTCGCTCCCCGGTTGCTGTAAGAGCCTCACAAGAACCTAGAGCGTTTCCGCTTTTCGCTGAATCGTGAAAACGCTCTAATTCATTGTTTTCGTGCAATTCCGGACGGAAAACCGGTTCCCACTTTTCCTGGAATTGCTCAAACGGGCCATATTCATGCTCCTCATCCGATCAGCCGCCTTCAATGCCGTCTTCTACCTGAACCTCATCGTGCAGATGCTGTTCTGGACGCCCATCTTCTTCCTGCTGCGACGCAAGAAGGCGTGGTTCGTGCCGAAGTTCTGGGCTTCCTCAAGCCTGTGGCTGCAACAGGCAATGACCGGCGGGCGCTCGGAGATTTCGGGGCTGGAGAACCTCCCGGACGGTCCCTGCATCATCGCGCCCAAGCATCAGTCTTTCTGGGACACGATTGCCTTTCTGCCGCACATCCCCGATGCGCTCTACATCCTGAAGCGCGAACTGATGTGGATCCCCTTCTTCGGCTGGTACGTGGCCAAGATGCGCATGATCCCGATCAATCGCGGCAGCCGCACCAAGGCCCTCAAGCAGGCGGTAAAACAGGCCCATGAGCTGATGAAGGAAAATCGCCAGCTCATCATCTATCCCGAAGGCACGCGCCGTCCGCCGGGCGCGGAACCGGCCTATAAATACGGCATTGTCGAGCTCTACGCACAGCTTGGCGTCCCGGTGGTGCCGGTTGCGCATGCGGCCGGCCTGTTCTGGCCCCGGCGCAAGTTCCTGCGCCATCCGGGCGTCATTCGCGCGCGCTTCCTGCCGCCCATCGAACCCGGCCTGTCGCGCGAGGAGTTCCAGAGGCGCCTTGTCGGCGAAACGGAAGCGGCCTGCGATGAAATGCTGGTGGAAGCCGCCACATCGGCCAATCCGCCGCCGCTGCCGGAGACAGCCCGCAAACGCCTTCAGGAGCTGGGCGTCACCGCCGCCTCCTGAAGCCAGACCTGCCCCCAGGGTCAGGCCCCTAGATAGCGCCCTTGCCCGCATTGCCGATGCGGGCAGCCACCGCTTCAAGCCAGTGATCGCGAATGCCCAGCGCCTGCAGGTGCTCGACCGTGTTGCGCACATAGTCGACATTGGGCCCGGATTGCCCGACGGACGCGCTCACCTGCTGCGCCGCGTGGTCGATGTCCATGCTGCCGGCATATTGCCCGTGGGCGCGGTCGACCACATAGGTCAAAGCCTCAACCGCCAAGCCATCGTCAAGCCGAACGCCCACCCGGCGCTCCAGATAGACATTGGTGACCAGCTCGCGCTCGCGCAGATAGTCCACCACTTCGCGCTGCAATTCTCCCGGCACGCGAAAAGCGAGCCCAAGGCATGAACCGCCACGGTCCAGCCCGAGCACCAGCCCCGGCCGGTCCGGCGTGCCGCGATGCACATGCGAATGGATGCACAGCGCCCGGCGATAGCCGTGCAGTCTGGCCTTGCGGGTCTCGGTGTGGGCGAAACCCGGCCGCCACATCAGCGATCCGTAGCCAAAGACCCAAAAATCGTCCATATCGCCTGCCCAATGCTTGAAAGGGTGTTGCTGTGTCGTCATCACTGGTGGCGAACGGGTTAACCGGAGGACTTCATGCCGTCAAGAAAACGCACCAAACGCAATACCAGCCGCCGCTTCCTGCTGTTCGCGCTGTTCATTGTGCTGGCCATTCTCGTTTACACCGGCGGCTGGTTCTATGCTGCCGACACGCTGGAGCGCCGCACCATCACGGCCATCGAGGACATCAATCTCGGCCAGCAGAACGTCAATTGCGAGGAACCGACGGCCCGGGGTTATCCCTTCCGCATCGGCCTGTTCTGCCGCAGCGTTTCCTTCGAAAACGCCGAGACCGGCGTCTCCGTGAATGCCGGCGCGTTCCGTTCCGCAGCGCAGGTCTATCAGCCCATGCGCACCGTGGGTGAACTGGATTCGCCCGCGAAAATTACCGCCCCCCATTTCCCGCCGGTTGAAGCGAATTGGGACAATATGCGCCTCAGCGCGCGTCTCACCACCCGCCTGCCGGAGCGCGTTTCGAGCGAGGCCACCAATGTGGTCCTGACGCTGGACGACGACACACGTCAGCCCATCGCGCGCGCAGACAGCATTCAGACCCACACGCGCCAGAACGGCGCGAATGTGGATTTCGCCTTCATCGCGCAGAAGCTCTCGCTCGACCCGGCTCTCACCAGCGGCGCGACCATTCCGGCGCTTGATGGTGAAGTGCTTTTGTCGCTGGATGATGGCGTGGCGCTGTTGGCCAATGCACGAAACGGGCTGCGTGGACGCTCCGGCAATGTGCAGAACCTGCGCCTCAGCGTGGCCGGCACCGAGGCCGGGCTCAGCCTTCAGGGGCCGATACGGATTGCGGAGAACGGCCTGATTGACGCCGAGCTGCGCGTCACGGTCAACGAGCCGCAGACCATTGCGCGTCTTGCCGGCGATCTTTTCCCCGCACAGCGCGATCAGATCGCAGGCATCACGTCGGGGCTTGCCAATCTCGGCAAGGCGCCGACCCTGCCGGTCAATATCCGCCAGGGCCGTGTCTTTGTCGGTTTCATTCCGCTCGGGCGCGTGCCGCCCGTCAGATAAGCCTTACGGCTTTTCGGGATGGGCCAGCGCGTGACGTCCGAAGTCCGGAACGTCGATGTCCTGGCCCGCCTCAATGATGGAGCGGCGGATGGCGCGGGTGCGCGTGAACATCTCGAACAGCTTGTCGCCATCGCCCCAGCGGATCGCCCGCTGAAGTGCGGAAAGGTCTTCGGAAAACCGCGCCAGCATCTCCAGAATGGCATCACTGTTGTGCAGGCACACATCACGCCACATGGTCGGGTCTGACGCTGCCAGACGCGTGAAATCGCGGAAACCTGAGGCCGAGTATTTGATGACCTCGGATTTCGTCACCGCTTCCAGATCGTCCGCCGTACCGACAATGTTGTAAGCGATGATGTGCGGCAGGTGTGAAACGATGGCCAGCACCATGTCGTGGTGTTCCGGGTCCATGCTGTCGACCATCGCGCCACAGCCTTCCCAGAAGGCTGACAGACGCGCCAGCGCATCCGCATCCGTGTCCGGCAGCGGCGTCAGAATGCACCAGCGCCCCTCAAACAGATCGGCAAAACCGGCGGCAGGACCGGAATCCTCTGTACCCGCGATGGGATGGCCGGGAATGAAATGCACAGTGTCCGGCAGATGCGGCTGCATCTGCGCGACAACAGATGCCTTGGTGGAGCCAACGTCGGTCACGATCGCGCCCGGTTTCAGCGCCGGCGCAATCGCCTGCGCCACCGCACCCGAAGCGCCAACGGGCACCGAAATGATCACCAGATCGGCATCGCGCACCGCCTCGGCGGCGTCCTGCTCGTAGACATCGCCCAGTTCCAGCTCGCGGGCCTTTTCCAGCGTCTGTTCACTGCGCGTCGAGATGGCGACGGTCGACGCCAGACCGGCATGCCTGATGGCGCGTGCAAGCGACGAGCCAATCAGGCCGATGCCGATCAGCGCGACCTTGTTAAAAAGAGGGTCAGGCACGATTCAGCCTTCCATGAATTCCTTGAGAGCGGCGACGACGCCGCGGTTGGCCTCTTCCGGGCCGACGGTCAGGCGCAGGGCGTTGGGGAAACCATAAGGCACCACACGCCGCAGCACATAGCCGCGCGAACCAAGGAAGGCATCGGCCTCCGCAGCCGTCTTGCCGCCATTCTCCGGGAAGTGGATCAGCAGGAAGTTGCAGACACTGGGCGTCACACGCAGACCAAGCTTGCCAAGCTCTTCAACCAGCCAGGCGCTCCAGGTCTCGTTGTGCTCAAGCGCGCGCTGCAGATGCGCCTTGTCGCGGATCGCCGCAGCACCGGCCTCAATGGCCAGCGCGTTGACGTTGAAGGGGCCGCGCACGCGGTTCACCGCGTCCACCACGTGAGCCGGCGCATACATCCAGCCGATGCGCAGCGCCGCCATGCCGTGGATCTTCGAGAAGGTGCGCGTCATGACGACATTCTCGCTCGACGACACCAGCTCGATACCGGCTTCATAGTCGTTGCGGCGCACATATTCCGCATAGGCGGCGTCCAGCACCAGAAGCACATCCTTCGGCAGGCCGGCCTGCAGGCGGCGCACCTCTTCAACCGGAATGTAGGTGCCGGTCGGATTGTTCGGGTTGGCCAGGAAAACGATGCGCGTCTTCGGCGTCACCGCCGCAAGGATCGCATCCACGTCGGTGCGCTCATTGTCTTCCTTCACCACCACCGGCTTGCCGCCGGCGGCCAGGATCTGGATGCGGTAAACGAGGAAGCCATGCTCGGTGAAGATGCCTTCATCGCCGGGCTTGATGTAGGTCTGGGCCAGCAGGCCGAGCAGTTCGTCAGAACCATTGGAGCAGAGAATGTTGGCCGGGTTCAGGCCATATGTCTCGGCAATCGCCTCGCGCAGCGCCGTCGCCGAACCGTCCGGATAGAGCTCCAGATGTCCCATGGTTTTGGAGATCGCCTCAACGGCCGCTGGCGAAGGGCCAAGCGGGGACTCGTTGGAGGAGAGCTTCCACACCTTCATGGCGCCGGGCGCGCTTTCGCGACCGGGTACATAAGCGGCGATATCCATGACACCGGGCTTCGGTTCGGGACGGTCGGACGTGCTCATTGAATGGTCCTGCTCTAGGGAAACGGTTGATGGGAACGCCTGTCTCAGGCGAAAATCCGTCAGATGCTTTAGACCATGACGGCGATTGACGCAAAGAAAACGCCACCTTAAATAATGATCTCCATTCGTGGTGATTTGGCCGGTCGGCTTGCAGCCACGTAAAACAACTCGCTAAAAGGCCGTGCGATGCAAGAATATTGCTGAGACCGGCCGCGATTTCGCTGCCGGTCTTTTTGTTTGGAGCCCGGTCCTTTTTGTTTGGAGCAAAACAATGCCGATCAAGATCCCCGACCAGCTTCCCGCCCGCGACGTGCTCGTGCGTGAAGGTGTGTCCGTGATGGACGAGGAAACAGCGCTGCGGCAGGACGTCCGCCCGCTGCAGATCGGACTGCTCAACCTCATGCCGAACAAGATCCGCACCGAAACGCAGTTCGCCCGCCTCATCGGCGCTTCGCCGCTTCAGGTGGAGCTGACGCTTGTGCGCATCGGCAACCACCGCGCCAAGAACACGTCGGAAGACCACCTCATCTCCTTCTACCAGACCTGGGAAGAGGTGCGTGACCGCAAGTTCGACGGCTTCATCATCACGGGTGCGCCCATCGAGCTTCTGTCGTTCGAAGACGTCACCTACTGGAAGGAACTGGAGAAGATTTTCGACTGGACGCTGACCAACGTCCACTCCTCCTTCTTCATCTGCTGGGGCGCAATGGCCGCCGCATGGCACTTTCACCGCATTCCCAAATACACGCTGGAGAAGAAGGCGTTCGGCGTCTTCCGCCATCGCAACAACGCACCCGCCTCGCCCTTCCTCGCCGGTTTCTCCGACGATTTCGCCATTCCGGTGTCCCGCTGGACCGAAGTGCGCTCCGCCGACATTAAGCCGGAAACGGGCCTGCAGGTGCTGATGGAATCGGATGTCACGGGGCCATGCCTGCTGACGGAGGAGACGGGCAACCGGCTCTACATGTTCAACCACATCGAATATGATTCCACTTCGCTGAAGGAGGAATATGATCGCGACGTGGCTTCGGGAACCGAGGTCGCCGTGCCGCACGGCTATTACCCCGATGATGATCCGAGCCGCCCGCCCCTGAACCGCTGGCGCTCGCACGCGCATCTTCTGTTCGGCAACTGGATCAACCAGGTCTACCAGTCGACGCCCTACGATCTGGCGGAGATCGGCGCAGGGCATCAGGCTACGAAATGAAATTGCTAGCCGCGTAGAAGCGCGGCAGCGTCGCGGGCGAGCTTCACCGTGCGTTCGCCCGCCGGCATGGGCGCGGCCAAAGCCGCCGCCTGCCCTGCCCATAAGGGCGAAAAATCGCTCACCCCGGCCTTTTCCGCCGCAGCGCGCAGCGGGCCAATGGCAGCCGTCGCCAGCGGAAACTCCGGCGCATCATCGCTCATCGGTCCCACTTCGCTGACGAAGCGGTTCAAAAGCCCGCGGGCTGGCCTGCCGGTGAAAACATTGGTCAGGACCGTGCGGTCGTCCCGCGCCAGCGCCAGCGCATCGCGATGGCCCGCGCCGGTCAGCGCCTCGGGCGATTGCAGATAGGCCGTCCCCACCTGAACGGCGGAAGCGCCAAGCATGAAACAGGCCGCCACGGCGCGCCCGTCGCAGATGCCACCGGCTGCAATGACCGGAACGGAAACCGCGTCCACCACCTGCGGCACCAGCGCCAGCGTGCCGGGCTGCGTCGCAATCTCCGGCTCCAGAAAGACGCCGCGATGACCGCCGGCTTCCGCGCCCTGCGCGATGATGGCGTCGCAGCCGTTTTCTTCCAGATAGCGCGCCTCGGCCACGGTGGTCGCCGAAGCGATGATCTTCGCCCCCGCTTCGCGCACGCGCGCCATCAGCGCCTCATCCGGCAGGCCGAAGTGAAAGCTCACCACTTCCGGGCGCGTCTCCTCGACGATGACGCAGCTTTCCTCGTTGAAAGGATTGCGCCCGCCACCGGGCGGGGCCGCATCGGGGTCAATGCCGAATTCGGAATAAAAAGGCCGCAGGCGCTCGCGCCATGCCGCCTCGCGCGCGGGATCGGGTTCAGGCGGCACATGGCAGAAGAAGTTCAGATTGACCGGCCCGTCCGTCCCCTTTCGGATCGCCTCCATCTCGGCGCGTATCTTCTCCGGCGTCAGCATGGCGCAGGGCAGCGAGCCCAAACCGCCGGCGCTGCTCACGGCAATCGCAAGTGCCGATCCGGCAGATCCCGCCATGGGCGCCAGAAGGATCGGCAGTTCGATGCCGAAGAGTTCCGTAACGGATGTGCTCATTGCCATGATGGTTATCCCTTTCCCCCGTTTCGGCTCCCAGTGCGACGAAGGCCGCCAACCCGTGTTGCGCCCTGCGGCGAAAGCACCGGCACGAAAACGCGCCGCGATGCCCGCGCCGCCACCGGCAATCCCTGATAAAGGCGCTTCTCCGCCTCGACCACCAGAACGCCCGAGAAAATCGGCCAGAAACGCCGCCCGGCCTGCTCCAGTAGCTGATGCAGCCGCAGCACGAAGCGCCGCTCCGATGGCGGGAAGTGCAGCGCGTCCCCCCAGGCCGTGGCCGTGAAATTCGCCTCGCGCAGCGCCTCGGCAAGCTGGGCGCGCGAATAGGGCCGCCCGGTGCCGAACGGCGTGTGCTCGAAACGCGCCCACATGCCACGCCGATTCGGCACGGCAATGATCAACCGTCCGCCCGGGGCCAGCACACGCCAGATTTCCAGAAGAGCCTGCTGCGGGTTCTCCACATGCTCCAGCGCATGCACCATCAGCACGCGATCAACCGAGGCATCGGGCAGCGGCAGTTCCTCCTCGAACACCAGAGCGGTGGCGGAGGGTTTGCCCGAGGGCCACGGCACCGCGCCCTGCATGGCCGGCATGAAGGCGAAGGTGCGCTCCGCATCCGCGCCGAAACGGTCGAGCCAGGGCAGCGTGTAGCCAAGCCCGACAAACCGCTCGCTGGTGCTTTTCGACCAGATGGCGGAAAGCGCCATGGCGATGGAGCGCTCGGCCAGATGACCGAGCAGGGAGGAATAGAAGGCGCGAAGCGCGACAATGTCCGAAATCATGGCAGGGACGGTACCCCCCTTCCACGACACCGGCAAGAATTGTCGCACCCGGCGTGACAAGCCGCCGCCCCCGCCCTATCGTCCAGCCGACAACGGAGAGATTCATGGCCCTGGAAATCGAACAATTCATCTGTCGCAGCGACAATTTCGGCATTCTGGCCCATGACAGCGAAACCGGCGAAACGGCGCTGATCGATGCGCCGGAAGAGCGCGCCATCCTGTCAGCCGTGGAACGCACCGGCTGGCGTCCGACGATGATCCTGACAACCCACCATCACCCCGACCATGTGGAAGCCAATCTCGCGCTCAAGGAGCGTTTCGGCCTGACCATCATCGGCCCGGCGGCAGAAGCCGGGCGCATTCCCGGCATCGACAGCACGGTGAAGGAAGGCGACACGGTACGCGTCGGCAAGCAGGCGGTTCGGGTGATCGAAACGCCAGGGCACACGGCGGGGCACGTAAGCTATTACTTCGCCGATTCCGGCGTCGTGTTCACCGCCGACACGCTGTTTGCGCTTGGCTGCGGGCGGCTGTTCGAGTGCAAGCCGCCGGTCATGCTCGCCTCACTCCAGAAGCTTGCCGCCCTGCCGCTTGAGACAACCGTCTATTGCGGCCACGAATATACGGAAACCAATGCGCGCTTCGCCCTGACGGTGGACCCCACCAACCCGGTGCTCAAGGAGCGTGCAAAGGAGATTGCGCGTCTGCGCAGCGAGGGCAGGCCCACCCTGCCGACCACCATCGGCGCGGAGATGGCCACCAATCCATTCCTGCGCGCGCATGATCCGGTGATCCGCCGCAATCTCGGCATGGAAGACGCGAGCGAAGAGGAAGTCTTCGCCGAAATCAGGAAACGCAAGGACATTTCCTGACCTCACACCGCTGGTCCTGACCTCACGCCACGGGATCAGGCCGGCTCACCGGCCTTCTTCCGCGATGGTCTCAGGATCATGTTCTTTGCCGCGAGCACCGCGCCGAAGGTGATCAGCAGACAGGCGGCGATGATGCTGGTGGAGGGTTCCGCCGCGCCGGCTCCAATCAGGATCAGCGTCGAAAGAAGCGGCGCGGCATAGCTCGCCGCGCCCAGAACCTGAATGTTGCCGCGCTTGACCCCGTAATCCCAGGCGTAGAACGCAGCACCCACCGGCATCAGCCCGAGACCGAGCACGTTCAGCCATTCGCTCGTGGAGCCCGGCCAGACGGTTTCTTCGAGCAACACATGGCAGAGTGCGGAAAGGATCGCCGTCGCCGCACAGAACCAGGTCACGACACTCGTCGGCACGGCCTGAAACCGGCGCGACAGGAGCGAATAACCGGACCAGAAAAACGCGCAGGCCCCCGCCGCCGCATAGCCCAGCGCATAGCGGCTCTCGAAGGTGAAGCCGCCGCCCTTGGTGATGATGAGCGCGGTGCCCGCAAGCCCCAGAAGCGCGCCGGCAATGTGATGCCAACCGAGCCGCTCGCCCGGCATGAGCGCGGAGCCCAGCACGATGAGCAACGGCCAGAGATAAGCGATCAGGCTCGCCTCCACCGCCGGCGCATTGCGCAGGGCGGTGAAATAGAAAAAATGGTAGCCGAACAGGCCGGCAATGCCGATCAGCCAGACCACGGGCGGAATGGGCGCGGCAGGCGCAGAGGACGGCACGGCCACCCGCATGACGAGACCGATCAGCGCGGCCACCGAAAAGGCCAGCGCCGACAGAAGAAATGGCGGGACAGCGCCCGACCCGGCTGTGAAAAGCGCCAGAAGCGCCCACATGGCAACAGCGGTAAATCCGATCAGCGTGGCGCGCGCCAAAATTCCCTCCCGGCGCAGATGCGCCCCTCAATCAACCGGACGGCCCCGAATATGAACCGTGCCGACCTTGGTTCCAATCCGCGCTTCGACAGGCGTGTGATGGCCACGCGCCCCAAGCGGTCTGAAAGCAACCAATAGACGAGCCTTGTCGCGCAGGAAAGCGATGGTCGAGCGGCCCTTGCGATAACCCGAGACCGGGATGAACTTCGCCCTGCAGGTGATCAGGTCCGTGCCGATCCACTCTCCCCTGGCTGCCGGCGAGAAAACGATGTCTGCGCGCATTTCGCCATCGAACACCTTGAAGCGGCGGTTGCAGACGTCGGCTGCACTTGCCGCCGGCGACAGCAGGGCCGACAGCGGATCAAGCGCCCCGGCGAGATCCTTCTTCGACACGGCCACCCAGTCCTTGCCGCGTTTCTTGGGCTTCGGCGTTATCACCGTCTCCGTGATCTGCCCCTTGGAAAAACGGATCGTGGTCGTCTCACGCTTTTTGCCGCTCAGATAGGCAAGCTCATAGGAAGATGGCGTCACGGCATCACCGGAGAGCCGGCCTTTCGAAATCACCGTGCCATCCGTCTTGTCGAACAGGCGCGCAATGCCGGCGCTGGCGAACCGCCCCGAAACCTCGAAGCGGCTTTCATCCAGACGGCTCGTGAAATCGGCCTTTCCAATGGGGATGCCATAGAGAAACGCATCATAGCGAAGGCGATGCGTCTCGGTCTCCGCCAGAGCGGTTCCTGAAGCGGCGCAAAAGCCAATCGCAACAACAAGACAATATCCAGCAGGCCGCATCACGAGCGGTCTCCTCCAGCCAGGCCGGCGAACCGGCAGCGTCCCTCCCCCTTGCGTGAAGAGGAATATTAAGGCATTTCTTTGGAAAAGGGCCATGGAGATTGTCCGAACAGGGGCGCTGGGTGCTTGACCCGCTCGCCAAATATCTCTATGGAACGGCAACTTTTTCCATAAGGCCGCCAATGATCAACCGCGCGCCGCCAATTTAAGGTGCGGCAGTGGGGTATGGGCGGGCCAAGACGATGAAGGTTTGAAAAATGTCCCGCGCCTGCGAACTGACCGGCAAAGCCGTAATGACCGGCAACAATGTTAGCCACGCGAACAACAGGACGCGTCGTCGCTTTCTGCCCAACCTGTGCCACGTGACCCTGCAGTCCGAGGCTCTTGGCCAGAACGTGCGTCTGCGCGTTTCCGCCAGCGCCCTGCGCACGGTGGAGCACCGTGGTGGCCTCGACGCGTTCCTCGTGAAGGCGAAAGCGAATGAGCTTTCCCAGCGTGCACGTCTGCTGAAGAAGCAGGTCGAGAAGAAGATGTCCGAACAGGTTGCAGCTGCTTAAGGCTTCTGCGCCCCGGCACAGCCGGGGCACTGTTTGACAGGATGATCGGCTCGCCATGGGGCGTGCATTTCCGGGTTGAGGCTTCAAGCCTTTTCAGGATTTGTACCGCTGGCGAGCTTTCTGGTTCCATCACCCAGGATAAAAAAATGAATCGGCTTTATGCGATCTGGCCTTTCATGGCCTCCATGGCGATCATCGTGACCGCCTCGAACTTTCTCGTTCAGTTTCCGTTTCGCCATTTTGGCCTGGGTGAGCTTCTCACCTGGGGCGCTTTCACCTATCCGGTAGCGTTTCTCATCAACGATCTGACGAATCGCCGCTTTGGCCCCGGCGCCGCCCGGCGGGTGGTGCTTTCAGGCTTCGTGCTGGCAGTTATTCTCTCGATCTGGCTCGCCAGCCCGCGTATCGCCATTGCCTCGGGCGCAGCGTTCCTCTTTGCACAGCTTCTCGACGTCGCCGTGTTCGACCGGCTTCGCGGCAGCGCATGGTGGCGCGCACCGCTCATCTCGACGCTGATCGGCTCCATGCTCGACACGGTGCTGTTTTTCTCGCTGGCCTTTGCCGCACGGTTTGCCTTTCTCGACACGGCATTCGGCCTGGAAGACGCTTCTCTGGCCTTCCCGGTCTCGCTGTTCGGCACAGGCATTGAAGCGCCCCTGTGGCTTTCGCTGGCGCTGGGCGATTTCGCGGTAAAACTGCTGATCGGCTTCGCCATGCTCGCGCCTTATGGCGCACTGCTCACATTCCTGCGCGCAAAACCCGCCTATAACCGGGGTTAGAGCATCGGCCCGAAAATCGGAATCGATTTCCGGAAAGCACGATGCGTGTTTTCAAGAGGTTAGAGCGTCCTTTGTGCGTCCATTCGGACGCACGGCGCTCTGGCCTCAGCCTTCGGCAAGCTTTGCCAGAAGGCGCAGAAAAGTGGCGGTCTCGCGCGGGGTCAGCGGAGCCAGCGTCTCCTCGCTCACCTCCAGCGCATCGGGCAGGAGTGACTCGATGGTCTCCCTGCCCTTGTCGCTCAGGCTGACGACCAGACGACGCCGGTCACTGCCATGCGGCTCAAGCGCAACGAGATCGCGGGCCTTCAACCGGTCGATAACACCCTTGATGGTCGCGGCGTCCATCGCCACAAGCTGGCCAAGCTGATTCTGGGAGGTTGCGCCAACCTCGTGAAGCTTTGCCAGCGCAGCAAACTGCGGCGGCGTCAGATCGCTGATGCGCGCCGCAAAAATCGCCAGATGGCGCTGGTTGGCCTTGCGCAGGATGAAGCCAACCTGCTCGCCGAGCTCATAGACATCAGCCGTGTTGTTATCGGCCTGCATCCCGAGCCCGTCGCGCTCCACTGTCATCTGAGACCGTCCTCGCCTTTCACTTCGTCGGCCCTCAGGCCGCCCATGCGCGCATGGATACGCGGTCCACAGGCCATGGCAAGCACAAACAGGATTTCGTCGGGGCGCGGACCATCCGGCATCCCCACTTCCATCGCGTCGAAATGGCTGCGCACATAGGCCGCGTTGATGTGGCCGAGCGGAATATCGATGCGCGCGCCAAACCCGCCCACCTTCTTGGATGAGGGCACGATGGCCTTCGAATCGCCCAGCCGCTCACGCATGGCGTAACCACCCGGCACATGCCACAGCGCCCCGTGTTCCAACTCACCGGCCGTGCCGACAATGGCGCCCTTGCCGAAACCGTCGATCACCGCAATGTCACCGCCAAGCGCAGCGATGAGACGGTCGGACATCTCCAGCCCGAGCGGCTTCAAATCCTCCATCGCGCTCTCGACCTCTTCCACATAGCCGCCAGCGAAGGGATTCTTCACCAGCGCCAGAGCGGCAGCGCGGCGACGCGGCTTCATCGGGGTCGGGCCGCCCTCATGGAGAATTTCTTCGGTCACAAGCGCGATCTTGCGCAGGGTGAATTCAGGCATGATGGGCAATCCTGTTGTTGGAAAGGTTTCTGGGTCCGGTTGCGCCTTTGGCGGCGCGATCACGCATGCTGACAAGCGGGGCAGCGCCGCATTCGCGCACCGCACCGCACAGGAAAAGGGCCGCACTCTCGATGAGACCACGGTCGCGCATCGCCTCGGCCACCGCAAGACCGCGTTCAAGCGCCTGCGCAACCTCGGACCGCGAGAGCGCGCCAACAGCCTGCGTCACCAGACGGTCGCGCAGATCACTGTTGGGATCGATTTCACAGGCCGGAACGCGGGATATTGCCGGGTGCCCCGGCAGATCAACCGCATTGGCGATCAGCGTCGCCGCCACATCGGCAGAAGCAGCGGAACGCGCCAGCACCGTCACCGCATCTGCAATACCGAGCGAATGACTGCGCCCGCGCCACCCGCTCGTCGCCATGCCCCGCACGGGATCGCCTGAGCGGATTGTCACGCGGTCGGCGAAGCCGTTTCCAGTTCCGGCAATGGCCGCTTCGAGGCTTTCGCCTTCCCTGAGATAAAACGCGCTGTCGCCGCCATTGTTCACATAGGCGCGCGCCAGCGTCCGCCCCTCAACGAGAGCTGCAAGAACCTCATCGGCAACGCTCCCGGCCACCGCCGCCATGGGCGTGACGAAGGCAGGCGCATGGCGCTCTGTCGCCGCCTCCATGCGGCGCGCGGTGGTGGATGCAAAACTGCGCGGTTCTTCTCCGACAGGGCTGCGCAGAGCCGGCAGTTCCGCCACCAGTTCTTCAAGGATCGTATCGAACCGCACAACGGCCTGCCGATAGGCCGCACGGCATTCATCTTCCGCGCCGAACGCCTCGACAATCAGATCAATCGGGCCGTGGTTCAGGTGCAGACGACGCCCATCGGCCAACCAGTTGGCGGTCGGGCCGCTCATCGCTTCGGCTCCCGGCGCAACTGGTGTAGCGGCGGCCAGGGGTTCGATGCGGCAGCGCCCCGCGCCTCACGTTGATTGAAATACTCGCCGCCCTTTTCCAGCACGTCTTCCACGCTGCGGATCTCATCCGCATAGCCGCCGAGGCGAATGTAATCCTCCCGCCGGAGCGTGAACTCGATGGGCGCGACCAGCGCCGGGGTCGGCACATAGCCAAAAGCGTTTTCGGGCGTGCGCATCACATCCACCATGATGGTGATGCCACCGCCCGGCCACACATAGACCGGCGCGCCGCCAACCGTGACATAGGTTTTGAGCCCCTGAACCGAGCGCGTGAGATTGACCGGATTCTCCGTCACACCAGCGCGAAGACTGCCTCCCGCACCGCCCATGAACAGAACGGTGCAAAGCGCCGGCTCGCAGTTCTCCTCGATCAGCTCCACGGATTTGCGCAGGCGTTCGGGGAACGGCTTCTTGACGGGCTTCAGCGCCTCGTCGAGCTCGTAATAGGAAAACTGCTCGCCCGTGGTGGACACCATGAGCAGCGAAAGTCCGGGCCGTGCGCCCTTCTTCTCATTGAAGGGGCCAAGAATTTCCAGCGGATCGTCAATGGTCGTGCCGCCCCAGCCCAGCCCCGGCTCGGACACCTTGAAATAGCGCCCCGGTGTGGAGCGGCGGCCAATGATCTTGATGCCGGTGTCTTCCCAGCCGATCACCTTGCCCGCCTGATGCTCGGACACGACGCCGGTGATGTGGTCATCGACGACAACCACCTCGTCCACCAGCCCCTTCCATTGCGAGGCGAACATGCCAATGGTCGCCGACCCGCAGCCGACCCGCATGCGCTCCTCGCGCGTGCCGTCGATGACCGGCGGCTTTCCCGCCTGCACGACAATGCCTGCACCGCCGTCGATGGTCAGCTCCACCGGCTTCTTGTTGCACAGGTCCATCAGCGCCTGGCAGGTGACACGGCCTTCCGCCTTGGAGCCGCCCGTCAGGTGCTGCACCCCGCCGAGCGAGAGCATCTGGCTGCCATATTCAGCCGTGGTCACATGGCCGACCGCCTCGCCATCCGCGCGCACCGTCGCGGCTTCAGGGCCGAGATGCCGGTCGGTGTCGATCTTCACCTTCACGCCGCAATAGGAGAAAATCCCCTCCGTCACGACCGTGACGAGATCGACACCTTCCACCTCCTGCGACACGATGAAGGGGGCGGGCTTGTAGTCGGGATAAGTGGTGCCCGCGCCGACCGCGCTCACGAAGCGGCGCTTGGTGTTGACCAGTTCGCCATCCCACGGCGCTTCCCCCTCGAAGGGAACCACCGGGTCGCCTTCCTCGGCCGCGTGTTCGAGAATGGTCACCGGGTCGCAGCGCGTGATGCGCCCGTCGAAATTGCCATAGCGATCACAGGCGCCCGTGCGCCCTTCGGCGATGTAGCACATGACGGGGCATGCATCGCAGCGCAGCTTGTCGCCTGCCGGCTTTTTGGGCGGCGTCGCCTCGAAACGTTCGGTCAGCTCGTTCATTGTCCTGCCTCCCGCGCCCGGATCGCCGCCAGAATGCGGCTTGGCGTGGCCGGCACTTTCGTCACCTCCACACCCACCGCATGACGGATCGCATTGAGGATCGCCGGCGCGGTGGGGATCAGCACATGCTCGCCCAGCCCCTTCGCCCCGAACGGCCCTTCCGGGTCCGGCACTTCCACGAGAATGGTTTCGATGGGCGGCACGTCGCCAATGGTCGGGATCAGATAATCGTGCAGGTTTTCCGTGCGGCCCGGAACATATTCCTCCATCAGCGCCAGGCCGATGCCCTGCGCAATGCCGCCCTCGATCTGGCCTTCCACCAGAAGCGGGTTGATGGCGCGGCCCACATCGTGAGCGGCGACGATCCGCAGAAGCCGCACCGTACCGAGCGTGGTGTCGACCTCCAGCTCCACAAGCTGCGCGCCATAGCCATAAACGGCATAGGGAACGCCCTGCCCCTTCTCGTCCAGCGCCGTTGTGGGCGGATCGTAGGTTTCCTCCGCGCAGAACACATAGCCATCCGAACCCGCTTCAATCTCAGCGAGTTCAACACGCCGCCGCACCGCCCCCTCGCGAATGACAAGCGCCCCGTCTTCAAGGCCGATCACTGCCGCATCCGACACATTTGCGAAGCGCAAAATTTTCTCCCGCAGGGCACGGCCCGCCTTCTCCGCAGCCTTGCCCGTCACATAGGTCTGGCGCGAAGCAGACGTCTTCCCCGCATCCGGCGTGACGCCCGTATCCCCGCCCACGAGTTGGAACGCCGAAAGCGGCAAACCGCTGGCATCCGCGCAGATCTGCGTCACCACCGTGTTGGAGCCCTGTCCGATATCCACCGCGCCCTGATGCAGCATCACCGCACCGGACGCCGTGACCCCTACGCGGATCGTCGAGGGGTTCGGCAGCGCCGTGTTCCCGCAGCCATACCAGCAGGACGCAACGCCGATGCCGCGCCGCAGCCTCCCGTCGCCCGCATTGGCGCTATCGGCTTCCGCCTGCGCGCGCGCCCAGTGCGGTTTCAGCGCCTCGAGACAGTCGCGAATGCCAACGCCTGAAAGCGCCTGACCGCAAGTGGTGCGATCACCATCGACAAGCGCATTGTCGATACGGAACGCTAGCCGGTCGCGGCCAAGCTTCTCCGCCAGCCGGTCATAAAGCGTTTCCTGCATTATGGTCGCCTGCGGCACGCCAAAACCGCGAAACGCGCCCGACACCGGACCATTGGTGTGGATCGCCCGGCCCGTGGCGCGATAATTCGGCGTGCGATAGGGACCGGAGGCGTGAACCGGCACGCGGTTCGCCACGGTCGGCCCCCAGCTTGCATAGGCACCGGTGTTGAAATCCCCCTCGAACACCATGCCGGTAATCCGCCCCGCCGCATCCGCACCGATTGAGGCGCGCATGGCCGCCGGGTGCCGCTTGGTGGTGGAGCGCATGGAATCGCCACGTGTGTAGACCATCGCCGCCGGCCGGCCCGTTTTGAGCGTCACCAGCCCCACCAGCGGCTGTAGCGAGATGTCGAGCTTGGAGCCAAAACCGCCCCCTGCCGCCAGCGGCACGATGCGCACCTTTTCAGGCGGCAGGCCCAGAACCCTGGCGGTGTCGTCGCGGTCCATGTAAGGCGCCTGCGTGCAGGCCTTGATGACCAGCGTGTCGCCCTCCATCGCCGCAAACCCCGCCTCGGGCTCGATATAGGCATGCTCCACATAAGATGTCTCGATCTCGCCGGAGACAGAAACGAAAGCACCCGCCAGAGCCGCCTCGGGATCACCACTCTCCACAAAGCCCTGTGTGAGCTGATTGCCCGTGCGCCCCTCATGCAGATCGGGAAAGTCCGGACGCCGCGCCTCATCCGGCGTAAGCGCATGGGGCAGCGCCTTCCAGCTGACCGGAAACGCATCCATGTCCAGCGCCTCGATGGCCGCGCGTTCGCCGGCGATCAGCGCCACAGCCTCACCACGAAACCGCGCCCGCCCCCCGGCCAGCGCCGGCTGGTCGGCGAAAGGCGGAATGACGCCAAACCGGTTTTCGCCCGGAATGTCGGCTGCCGTGAAGACCGCGACAATGCCGGGATGCGCCGCGATGAACGCCTCCGTGTCGCCGATCTCGAAATCCGCATGCCAGTGCGGCGAGCGCACCACCGCCACCGAAAGCGCATCGGCCGGACGTTCATCCGCGCCGAACACCTCGGCGCCACTCACCTTGCGTTCGCCATCGAGCCTGATGGGCGACGCCCCGACGGCGCGGCCCTGCTCCACCATGGCCGCATCCGAAGCAACCGAACGGTTGGCGTTCATCACCGCATCGATGATCTTGCGATAGCCGGTGCAGCGGCACAAAACGCCGCCAAGCGCATCCTGAACCTCGGTTTCAGATGGCGCAGGGTTCTTTTCCAGAAGTGCTGCCGCGCTCACGAGAACGCCCGGCGTGCAGATGCCGCACTGGGCCGCACCATGGCGCAGGAAGGATTCCTGAAGCGCCGACAGGCTGCCATTGGAAAGCCCCTCCACCGTGCGCACGCGGCTGCCCGACAGCCCCGCCGCCGGCACGAGGCAGGCGCAGACCACCGCGCCATCCACCTCAACCGAACAGGCCCCGCAATCGCCCGCATCGCAGCCAACCTTGGTGCCGGTCAGCCCCAGCCCGTCACGCAGCACGGAAGAAAGCCGCTGGAGTGGAGAAACCTCCGCCACCACGGGCTCGCCATTCACCTCGAACGAAACGGAAAGTCGCTCTGCGCTCATGCCATGGCCCCTCTTTCCGCTGCAACGCCAAGCGCCCGCTCAAGTGCCTGCTCCAGCGCCCGCGCCGTGATTTCGCGCGCCGCTTCCAGCCGATAGGCGGCCGTGCCGCGCACATCGTCGATGGGCGACAGTTCGGACAGGTCGCACGACGCCACCGCAGAGCGGATATCGGCAACCCGCGCGCCTTTCAGCTGCGCCTCCAGGCCTGAGAGCCGCTGCGCCACCGCCGAGCAAGAACCGACACTGACCGCCGCTTCCGCGATCCGCCCGCCATCAATCACCACCCGCGCAGCGGCCATGGCGATGGAAATCACCAGATAGCGCCGCGCGCCCAGTTTCACGAAGCCCGAGTTCCCGCACGCCGAGGCCCTTGGCACACGGATCGCCGTAAGCAGTTCATTGGGCGCACGCGCCGTCTTGCGATTGCCGAGAATGAAGGCCGCAAGCGGCAGATACCGAACACCCTCCGCAGACCGCAGCTCCACCTCTGCATCGAGCGCCAGAAGCGGCGGCACACCATCGGCCGCCGGCGATGCGTTACACAGATTGCCGGCCACCGTGCCGGCATTCTGGATCTGCACCGAGCCGACTTCACGGGCGGCAAGCTTGAGCATGTCGAAGGCGGGCGGCAGCGGCGCATCGATCACCGCGCTCCAGCTCGTGCGCGCGCCGATGACGATGTGCGTCGCGGTTTCGTGAATGCCCTCAAGGGCCGACAAGCCGTTGATGTCGAGCACATCGCTCTTCAGCGGGCCTGCGCCGAGGGTGGGATAGAAATCCGTGCCACCGGCAAGAATCGTCCAGCGCCTTGAGCATAAGAGCCCCAGCGCTTCCTCCAGTTCGGTCGGTCTGGCATAGTCCATGCTGCGCCTGCCTGCCAATCGCGATGTCGTTCCCAAGCCCTTTTTGCTGCTCTGACGGCGGGGCTTAAATTCATTTGTATACGAATGATACGCTCCTCTGCACGCTTGTCAAAGGGGAACATTCGGTCCACCTTCCCGGCGATTTCATGCGAGAAGGAGACAGGGCATGGCCGACGAGGCGTTGATCGTGATCGATGTGCAGAACGATTTCTGCCCCGGCGGAGCACTCGCCGTGGCCGGAGGCGACGAGGTTGTACCGGTCATAAACGGGCTGATCGAGCGCTTCGACCACGTGGTTCTGACGCAGGACTGGCACCCGGCGGGCCATTCCAGCTTCGCCTCCTCGCATCCGGGCAAAGCCCCGTTTGAGATGGTCGAAATGCCCTATGGCACCCAGACGCTGTGGCCCGACCACTGCGTTCAGGGCACCGGGGGCGCAGCCTTCCATGACGGGCTTTCATGGGACAGGGCCGAACTTGTCATTCGCAAGGGCTTCCGCAAGTCGATCGACAGCTATTCGGCCTTTTTCGAGAATGATCACGAAACGCCGACCGGCCTGTCGGGCTATCTGCGCGAACGCGGCATCACCCGGGTAACGCTCGCCGGTCTGGCGACGGATTTCTGCGTCGCCTATTCAGCCATCGACGCCCGCCGTCAGGGTTTTGATGCCACCGTCATCCTCGAAGGCTGCCGCGCCATCGACCTTGGCGGCTCGCTGGCGGCGATGACCGAGAAGATGAAAGAGGCCGGCGTTACGCTGGTGTGAGACAGGGGGGCGGGTTAGGAGCCAAGTCAGGATGCCAAGCGCCCTCGCCCTTCGACAGGCTCAGGATGAGGGCTGTTGGAGCGCTGCGCCTGTCATCCACCCACATTGCGACAGCGCTAAAGTAGCCCTCATCCTGAGCTTGTCGAAGGGCGAGGGCACCCGGGACCAACGTCCCGCGTCACCCCACCCCCACATAACGGTGCACTATGTCCGGGTCTTCCCGCAGGCGCTCCACATCCACCGTCTCGCGGTTGCGGCCGTTCTCGATGAAGGCAACGCGATCTGCCACGGGCAGAACGGCATCAACCCGCTGCTCGACAAGGATGGTGGAAACGCCGCGCTCGCGCAGCCCCGCCACGGTCTCGCGAATGCGCGCGATCATCGAGGGCATGAGCCCCTCCGTCGGCTCATCCAGAAGCAGCACCTGCGGCTCAAGGCAGAGTGCGCGCGCCATGGCCAGCATTTGCTGCTCGCCGCCCGAAAGCGTTCCGGAGCGCTGCTTCAGCCGCTCGCGCAAAACCGGGAAGAGATCGAGCACGCTGTCACGCGTGGCAGCACCCTTGCCGCGTGTCATCAGCCCGATCTCGATGTTTTCGCCCACGGTCAGTTCCGAAAACAGCCGACGCCCCTGCGGCACATAGGCAACGCCGGCTTTCGGAACCTCGTGCGGCGCGAGGCTGTTCAACTCCACATCGCCAAGCAGAATGCGGCCCGCCGTTGCCGGCACCAGACCCATGATCGTCTTCAGCGCCGTAGTCTTGCCTGCGCCATTGCGGCCAAGCAGGCAAAGCACCTCGCCGGAGCGTAACTCCAGATCGAAACCGCGCAGCACCTGCACATGGCCATAGGCGCTGTCGACATTTTCCATTTTCAGGGCAGCCGTCATCTCAACCTCCGAGATAGGCTTGCTGGACGGCCTGGTTGGCGCGGATCTCGGCAGGCGCGCCCTGCGCAAGAATGCGCCCCTGCTCCATCACCGTGATGCGTTCGGCAAGCGCCATGACCACATCCATGTTGTGTTCAATCAGAAGCACCGTCGCCTCCTTGCCGATCTGGCGCACCAGCGCGATGAAATTCTCGATCTCGCTGTCGGAGAGACCCTGCGTGGGTTCATCGAGGATCAGGAGACGCGGCCGCAGCGCCAGCCCCATCGCCACTTCAAGCAGCCGCTGATGCCCGTAAGACAGATTGCCGGCCACCTTTTGCGCGTGCTCCGCAAGGCCCACCTTCTCCAGCGCGTCCATGCCGTGTTCGGTGAGCGCGCGCGCTGAAAGCCCCCGCGCGTGGTCATCGATCAACTGCCGCTGAACCGCCAGCGCCACATTGTCGAAGGCCGTCAGATTGGCGAACACGCTGGTGATCTGGAACGTGTAGGCGATGCCGGCGCGCACCCGCTTGTGGGCCGGCATCTGCGAAATGTCCTGCCCGTCGAAAACCACGCGTCCTTCCGTCGGCGCGACACGCCCGCAGATGAGGCTCACAAAGGTCGTCTTGCCGGCACCGTTCGGGCCGATAATGGCGTGGGTCTCTCCCTCGGGCAGCGCGAAGTCGACACCATCGACCGCGCGCAGGCCGCCGAAGGCGCGCGCAAGGCCCATGGTTTCAAGAAGCGGGCTCACGGCAGCCATGGCAACCACCTTTCACGCACCGTACCGGTGATGCCTTTGGGGAAGAACAGAATGACGCCGATCAGCACCAGACCGACCACCAGCAGATGCGCGGTGGTGTAGCTCGACGCGGTGTCGATGACATAGAACATGAACAGGGTGCCGATGAGCGGGCCGAGTGTCGTCGCGGCACCGCCGACCAGCACCCAGAGCAGCGGCAGAATGGAATACTGGATCGCCGCAAAACCAGACCCGACATAGCCGAACAGCACCGCATAGGCAGCGCCCGAGGCGGCGCAGAAAATGCCCGAAAGCACCATCGACATGAGCTTGTTGGCGAACACGTCATAACCCAGCATGCGCATGCGCTCCTCGTTCTCGCGAATGGCGATCAGCGAGCGGCCATAGGGCGCGCGCACCAGAAACAGGATCGCTCCCAGAACCAGCGTGAAAAGCGAAAGCGCCACGAGATAGCGGGTGGAGGGATCGGAGAGATCGAGCGCCCCGCCGGGAAATTCCAGAACGCGCGAGGCCTGCGGCAGAACGAGCCCTTCCTCGCCGCGCGTATAGGTCGTGAAGTAAAGGGTCATCAGATAGAAGACCTGCGCGAACATCAGCGTGACGATCATGAACGCGACGCCGGTTGTGCGCAGCGCCAGAAAGCCGACGACCAGCGCCAGCGCCGCACCGGCGGCAAGCCCCGTCCCGAAGGCCGGCCAGACGCTCCATTCCAGATGGTAGATCGTCAGCCCCGCCCCGTAGAGCCCGGCGGCGAAGAACATGGCGTGGCCGAGGCTGAGCAGTCCCGTGTAGCCAAAGGCCAGATTGTAGCCCATGGCGAAAACGGCCAGCACCAGAACGCGTGCAAACACGCCGCGATGATATTCCGGCAGCAGAAAGTTGAGCGCCAGAAGCAGGAGGACCACGCCGACATGAAGGGCAATGGTCTTTGCAGAAGGGGTCAGTCTGGTCATCGCGCGGCCTCTCCGAAAAGGCCCTGCGGGCGAAACACCAGGATCATCGCGACCGCCAGCGTCGCCAGCATCTTGGCGAGCGTCGGTGAGAAGAACATCGAGATGATGCCATCCGACAGGCCGATCAGCACCGCCGCCAGAACCGTGCCACGCAGCGAACCCAGACCGCCGATGATCACGACGATGAACGACAGAAGCAGCGGATCGTGGCCCATCAGGTAATGCGCCTGCTGGATGGGCACGATCAGCACGGCCGCCACGGCGGCAAGCCCTGCCCCCAGCGCAAACACGCCGGCATAGACGCGCCCGACCGGAATGCCGAAGGCCTGCGCCGTCTCACGGTCGAACTGGGTGGCGCGCATGACGAGGCCGATCTTCGTGCGCGTCAGCACGAACCATGTCGCCAGCATCATCAGGATGGAGAAGCCGATCACCGCAAGTTTGTAGGCGGAATAGCCAAACCAGGGCAGCTGCATGCGGTAATTGAACGGCGCTTCGACCGGCCGCGCCTCCGGCCCGTAAAAGGTCAGGGCGAGCTGCTGGATGATGTACATCAGGCCGATCGTGGCGACGATGGTCGCCTCCGGCTCATATTTGAGCCGGCTCAAAACCAGCCGCTCGGCAACAAAGGCGATGGCAGCCACCACAAGCGGGCTCAGCACCAGCGCCACGAGAAAGCCGATCGCCGGATGACCGCCGAACAGCGACGCGAACCACCAGGCGAGCACCGCGCCCAGCATGTAGAACTCGCCATGGGCGACGTTCACCACCCGCATGACGCCAAAGACCAGTGACAGGCCAAGCGCCATCAGCGCCAGCACAGCCGCCGTCACCAGCCCTTCAAGCGTGGCGAGAAGAAAATACGGACCGAAGGCCATTCACAAACGCACTTTCATGAAAGGAGCCGAAGACACGCCGCCGAACCGTCCCATGGGAAAAGCCGCAACGCTGACGTCCCCTCTCCCCGCATGCGGGGAGAGGGTAAGGGTGAGGGGCAAACACCGCCCGCCTTGATGTCTTAGAACGACATCGCCGTGTAGTCGGCCTCGGGCTCGTAAGCGCCATCCTCGATGGAGGTGCGGTGCACCACTTCGAGCTTGCCGTCCTTGACCTGGCTGATGCTCTGCTCGCCGAAGACCTGGTGGATCTTGCCGTTGAACAGCTTCTTGCCCTGCGGATGGTCCGGGCCGGCGTCCATCCCGGTCATCGCCTCGGTGGCCTCGATCATGGCGGCGCGGTCATCCGGCCCCTTGTAGTCGCAGGCTTCCATCGCGGCCTTGATGACGTTGAGCGTCTCCCAGCAGCCGAACATGTGAGCGGCGGTGGAGATGTCCTTGCCGTCGTTCACGCTCGCGCCATTGTCGTCGATGCCCACGGTCTCGCGATAGGCGGTGACATAGTCAGGCTGATCCGGCTGCGCGTAGCGCGGCATGCCTTCCCAGAAATGGCTGCCTTCAAGGAATTCCAGACCCGGGCTTGCGATATCGACGGCCTCGAGCGAATCGATGAAGCCGAAGAGCTGCGGCCCGCCGGAGCCGAAGAACTCGCCCATTTCCTTCACGAAGGTAAGCACGGCCGGGCCGACCATGACGTGATAGATCACGTCCGTGTCGCGCGGGATCTGCGGGAAATAGCGCGTGAACGAGGTCTCCGTCGGCGGGATCGGCACCTTGGCCACCACCTGCCCGCCCTGCGCCTCAATGGCCGGGGTGAAGAAGTCGCGGTGGTCATGTCCGAACGCATAGTCCGGATAGACCAGCGTGACCTTCTTGCCGAGATTGTCGGCGATCCACGGCGCCATGGAGCGGGCCTGCGATTTCACATCGGTGATGCCCGGCTGCACGCAGTAGCGGTTCAGCTTGCCGGATGCGACGTGATAGCCCTCGCTGACCACGTAATAGGGAATTTTCAGCTCGCCCGCCGCCGGAGCCGAACCGACGACCACGTGGCTGAACAGCGTTCCGTAAACCAGATCGACCTTGTGCTGGTTGGCGAATTTCTCGACCACCTCGGCGCCGCGCTTCGGGTCCGTGCCGTCATCCTCGATCACGATTTCGAGCGGCCGCCCGTTGATGCCGCCGGCATCGTTGATGCGCTTGGCCGCCGCCGCCGTGACGCGATCATACCAACGGCCATAGGCCGCGCCGATGCCCGTGCGGTGGCACTGGAAACCGATCTTGATGGGCTCGGAAGACTGCGCCTGCCCGTAACGCACGAAGCCGGGCGCGGCGATGAGACCGGCCGCAGCGCCGAGGCCCTTGAGCGCCGACCTGCGGCTGAGACCGCTGTTTAAATTAACCAGAGACTTGCGATTTTCACTCATGCCGGTTCCCCATTGTTGTGATCGTTTGACCGAGCATTTCCAACGGTTGGAAGCATTTTCCAGCGTTGGAAAAATCACTTGTGTACAAACTAAATCACCAATCCAATCCCTTGGCAACAGGACATGCCCCAAGGGAAACGCGCCTGTCTTTTAAAACATTTTAAGACGCAGCGGAATTGCAGACGGGGGACAAAGTGACGAAGAAACAAAGAGTTACCAAGAAGACCCGCCCGGCGGAAACAGCCGTAACGCAAATGCCGGGATCAAGAAATTTTAATCCGCTTTCTCAGCCCACGGTGGGTGCGGAGAGCAGCCAGAGGCCAAAAACGGTGTAACCGACCATCAGCGCGGCAAGCGGAATCTGGCTGATGGTCGCCACCCGCGCCAAGCCGAAATGCCGATAGGCGATCAGATGCGACAGGACAACGGCCAGCACATGCCCGCCGATAATCGCCACCGCCTGCGCGTTCCAGATCAGCCACGCAGACCGCGCGCCGAGCGTCGCGCCGGCCTGCACATGCATCCCCGCCGTGCCGAACAGGTTCCAGCCCTGCATCAACGGGTCGGAGAGCGCGGCAAGCGCATACTGGCTGTTGATGGTGAACCCCACCAGATAATGCGAGAAATGATAGGCGAGCGCGATGGGAATGATCGACCAGGCCAGAAGACCGCCCGTCTTCACGACATCCGCCTCCCCCACAAACCGGCAACCCAGCCAGACCGCGCCCATGAAGGCGGAAAACAGAAGCACGAACATCAGGGCGAGCCCCAGCGAGTTCGCCCCGACAACCGCCGAACGGCCGGGGAATTCCAGCGGGTTGATGCCGATGAGATCGAGCCAGAAGAATGTGTGCGTGAGCCCGTCGAAGGACACCGAACTTAAGGCCAGAAGCAGAAAGGCGATGCCGGAAAGCGGCAGCGCCGCTGCCTCTCCAAGCTTGTAGCCCGGCAGGCCGATCACCAGCCGCCGCCCCCTGTCGCCAGCCTCCAGCGCAAAGAAGGAAAGGCGCGAGAGCATGGTGAAAAACAGCGACAGAAACTCCACCCGGCCGCTCCAGCGCTCATGCCCGAACAGGACCATGCCCGCAAAGGTGAAGCCCCAGTAGAGCGAGACGGCAATCGCAAGCCTTTCAGGGTCGGAAGGCGCAAGATAGACAAGCTCGAACCAGGCAAAGCCGAACAGCGTCACGAAGGCCGGCCACATCCCCAGCCAGGCGGGCAGACGCCAGAACCCGTCTTTCGGAACACCCACACGCACCAGCATGCGCCAGGGCCCATACCAGGGGTTGATCCAGTCCCAGAGATTGCCAAGAACGCCCTGCACAATGGTCACGCCGACCCACAGAAGCGTCCAGATCACCAGCGGCAGCGGATTGGAAAGCGGATCGCGGCTGCCGTAAAACCCGGCAAACACAAGACCTGCAAGCGCAAGGAATGAGAGCGTGCTTAAAAGCGCACGCCCATCCAGCGGCATCGGAAACAGCGCAACCCTTCTTGCCGAAAGTCGCTCGAAACCATGCACCGGCAGAAAGACCAGAACCAGAAAGCTCAGCGCAACGGAGAGCATGCCGCCGAACAGATAATAGTCGGTCGGCAGAAGCAGAACATGGCCGCGCTCGGAGGCATGCGCCAGCGCTTCACCGGCGGCGGCGCACAACGCGGCCCCGGTCAGAAACGCACGCGATACAGGCGTTTTCATGCCTGTTTTCCGTGGTCTCCAGCCGTTGCTCCATCAAGATCGGCAAGCGTGAACACGTCGACGGTCAGCCCCACATGCTCTTTCATCAGCGCCAGCACCCCCTCGAGATTTCTGTCCAGGGCAAGCTCCATGAGTTGCGTGTGCTGGTCAAGGGACATGGCCGCATCGAGCGCGGCAATGGCCGCCTCATGGCCATCCTCCGCACCCGCCGCCGCGCGCAGCGTCGGCGTGACCGTCAGAAAGATGTGATGCCGGCAGAGCTGCCCCCAGATCTGGGTGTAGAAGTGCTTTAGCCAGGTGGCGTCCGCCGCAGAAAGCAGCGCTTCGTGAAAGGCCTGATGCCGCTCCACCCATTCATGCAAGGCGTCGTCGGAAAGCCCCTCGGCCGGTATCTGGCAGCGAGAAAGACGATAATGCGCCGTGACGACAGCAGCCTCCCAGTCGGCGTCGCCCTTGCGAATGGATTCCTCCAAAAGCGTGGTTTCCACCGCAAGCCGCGCCTTGGAGAGGTCTTCAAGCTCCGCGCGCGAAACGGGCGCAACGGCAAATCCGCGATTGCTCTCCGCCGTGACGAGACGCTCGGCCTCCAGCCGTGAAAGCGCCTCGCGCAGCGGCGTCCAGCCAAAGCCATAGGCATCGCGCAGCGCCGCAATCCGCAGCGGCTGCCCCGGCATCAGGCGCGTCGCGAGAATGTCGCGGCGCAGATGGTGATAGGCTGCCTCCGTCTTCGTCAAAGGCGCGTCATCGTCCACGACCGTATGATGCAAAATGGCTCCTCCTCAGAACAAAAGTATATATAATTCAAGGAGTGTTCAACGATTATATATAGCGTTTGACAGGCATAGCGCCCGCGATATGATGCCCTACGCATTCGGATGGGGAGGAGACGCATCCAGCATGCAAAGCCCATCCGACAGAGGTTGATGCGGGCAAACCGGCGACCTCTGATTTGATGTTTGACATGAGATATGGCGTGGAGGCCATCCTCATGTTTCAGGCCCCTCGGGCCGCCACGGGAGGAATGACATGACTGTAAAATCACGCTTATGGCTGCGCGGCGTTGTTGCCGCCGGCGCTATGGCTCTGGGCCTTGGCGCGGCAAGCGCCGAGCCGATCCGCATCGGCATCGCCAATTTCGGTGAGCATCCGCAGCTCAACACGGCGATCCAGGGCTTCAAAGACGCCATGGCCGCAGGCGGCTACGAGGAAGGCAAGGACGTTGTCTACTCCGAGAGCCACACCAATTTCGATGCATCGCTCGTGCCGCAGATGATCGCCAAGCTGCAGGCCGAAGGTCCGGTGCTGATGTACACCGTGACGACGCCGGTCTCGCAGATCGCCAAGAAGGCGCTTGCCGGTTCCGGCATTCCGATCGTCTTTTCCGCCGTCACCGATCCGGTGGCCGCCAAGCTCGTCCCCTCCTGGGAGGCCGGCGATGAAGGCATGACCGGCGCGACCGACCTGCAGGATGTCGCCGCCGTCATGGAGTTTGCCAAGAAGCTCGTTCCGGACGCAAAGCGCATCGGCCAGCCCTATAATCCGGGCGAGGCCAACGACGTGGCGCTGCTTGAAAAGGTTCAGGAAGCCGCTCCCGCCGCCGGCTTCGAGGTCGTGGCCGTGGGCGTCGACAATGTGAACGACATTCAGCAGCGCGTCGCGTCGCTGGCCGGCAAGGCCGACGTGATCTACACGCCCGCCTCCAACCTGTTGCAGCCGGCCATCGCCGCCGTTTCGGCTGCCGCCCGACAGGCCGGCATCCCGATCATCAATTCCGATGATGGCGCCGTTTCCGATGGCGTGGTTCCGGCAAGCTTTGCCGTGAACTACCAGCAGGTCGGTCTCAACGCCGGCAAGATCGCGCTGCAGATCCTCGACGGCACGGACCCCAAGTCGATCCCGCCGATGAACCCGGCCTATGAAGATCACTCGCCGCGCATCTCGAAAAAGGCCATGGCGGCCTTCGGCCTCGAGATCCCCGAAGAGCTCGCCGACTGCAACTGCATCGTCGACTGACACGGCAAGAGACCAGACGCGGCGTCTCCCCCCTTTTCCGGGACGCCGCGTCAGCTTTAAGGGAGGTGCCGGTGCTTGAAGTTCGTGCCGCACGCAAAGTGTTCTACCGGGGACAACCCGACGAAAAGATCGCCCTCAACGGGCTCGACCTCACCCTGAAAACTGGCGAATTCGGCGTCGTTATCGGCTCCAACGGAGCGGGCAAGAGCAGCATGCTCAATGCCATTTCCGGGTCGCTCTCGCTTGATTCAGGCCAGATCCTCATCAATGGCGATGACATCACGGCCCTGCCCGTGCACAAGCGCGCAACCCGCATTGCCCGCGTGTTTCAGGACCCCATGCTCGGCACCGCCGCAAGCATGACGGTGGCGGAAAACATGCTGCTTGCAGAGCTGCGCAGCAAGAAGCGCACGCTGCGCCACGGGCTCAACGCCAAGCGCCTTGCCGATTACCGCGACAGGCTCGCCATTCTGGGCCTCGGCCTTGAAGAGCGCCTCGAAACACGCGTCGATCTTCTGTCCGGCGGCCAGCGCCAGTCGCTGTCGCTCATCATGGCGGTGGGCGGCTCGCCCGACCTCCTGCTGCTCGACGAGCACACAGCCGCTCTCGACCCGCGCACCGCTGACATCGTGATGGAAGCGACCGTGCGCGCGGTGGACGCGCTGAAGCTCACCACGCTTATGGTGACGCACAACATGCAGCACGCCGTCGATTACGGCCATCGCGTCATCATGCTCAATGCCGGCCGCGTGCATCTGGAAATCGGCGGAGAAGAAAAGGCCAATGTGACCGTGGCCGACCTGATCGGCCATTTCGCCATCAAGACCGACAGCATGTTGCTCGCGAGCTGACCCCGATGATCGATTTTCTGCAAACCACTCTGACGAGCTTCGTCGCACTCATCCCCGTAACGCTCGCGCAAAGCCTGATCCTTGGCTTCGTCGTCGCCGGCATCATGATCCCCTTCCGCATGCTGAGCTTTCCGGATCTCACCAGCGAGGGCGCATTTCCGCTGGGCGGCTGCGTCTGCGGCCTGGCGCTTGCGTCCGGCCTCGGGCCGCTCACGGCCATCGGACTGGCTCTGCTCACCGGCTTCATCGCCGGCTGCTGCACCGCCTTCATCCATCTGCGTTTCCGCATCCACACGCTTCTGGCCGGCATCCTGGTGATGACCATGCTCTACAGCGTGAACCTGCGCATCATGGGGCGCTCGAACCTCTCGGTGTTCGGCACGGAAACCATCTTCGACTGGGTGCCGTTCGTACAGCCGGGCTTCCCGCTCGCCAAGATCATCGCCGTCGGCCTCATCACGCTGGTGATCTTCCTGGCGCTCAACTTCTTCTTCACGACGGAGAAGGGCACGGCAGTGCGCGTCGTGGGCGCAAACCCGGTGATGGCGGAAGCACAGGGCATCAATGTCTGGGCGGCAACCATTGGCGGCATCGGCCTCGCCGGCGCGTTCTCGGCCTTTAGCGGCGCGCTGATGGTGCAGTCGCAGGGCTTCGCCGATGTGAATATGGGCCTCGGCATCCTCATCAACGGCCTTGCGGCGCTGATGATCGGCGAGGCAATCGTCGGCAAGGCGACCGTGTGGCGGCAGCTCCTCGCACCCTTCGCGGGCGCGATGGTCTACTACCAGCTCGTCTCGCTGTGTCTGGCGGCAGGCATGCCCCCACCCGACCTGAAGCTTGCAACCGGCGCATTCGTGCTGCTGATGCTGGCCCTGCCCACGCTGCGCGCCGCGCGCAGCCGGCAGGCGGCGACACCGCGCGAAAGCTTCCGCGAGTAGAAAACTCCGGGCGCGGCCCCAGAGCATTTTACCGCTCTAATACGGTGGATGTTCTAATCGAGGGGCCGCGCCTCGGAAGGCAGCATGATCGGAATGCCGTCACGCACGGGATAGGCGAGCTTGGCGCTCTTCGAGACCAGTTCGCCATTCTCCCGGTCCCAGCGCAGCGGACCCTTGGTCAGCGGACAGACCAGAAGCTCAAGCAGCTTGCCATCCATCGGCGCGACCGCAGAGACCGCCTGACCGTCCCGTTTCTCATCATTCATCGTCTTTTCCCTCGAGAACCCATCACTGAAGCCGGTGCGTGGCGTCGCCCTCACCCTGTGCCAGAACAATCTCCGTAATGGCGATCAGCGTGTCGGCCCGCGTCTTCAGATCAGGCGCTTCAAGAAGCGCCTGCTTTTCCGCCGGACCATAAGGCACCATCATCGACAGGGCGTTGACGAGGCTCGCATCCTCGGCCTGATGAACACTGTCCCAGTCGGCCTCGAGATCATTGGCCTCCAGATAGGCGCGAAACGCCCGCAACAGCGCCACACGGTCCACCTCCGGCTCTTCCGGATCGTCATGCAGATCGCTTTCGAAGGGCAGGATTCGGCACTGGCGGAACGGCGTCTTGACGCTCAGTTCCTCAAGCAGCCGGAACCGGCAGATGCCGATCAGGGTGATCAGATAGCGCCCGTCTCCCGTCTCGGAAACGGAACCCAGCCGCCCGACACACCCCACATCGCAGAGCGCCGGCTCGCCATCGGGCCGCGTCGCGCCATCAAGGCGCGGCTGCACCATGCCGATGAGCCGCCCGCCGGACAGCGCATGGTCCGTCATGGCCAGGTAGCGCGGCTCGAAAATGTTGAGCGGTAATCGTCCACCCGGCAGAAGCAGGGCCGCCGACAATGGAAAAACGGGGATCACACTGTCGATATCGCGGCCGCTGCGATACGAAAAATTACCTGCCTTCACACGACGTCTCCCGATGTTTACCCGATATCTGGAGCAGCCTCGCCAATAGGCAAATAATCGGGCAGCTTATGAGAACAGAAGCGACGACAGCTTGCGCCGCGCCGAAAGCGTTGCCGGATCGGTTGCACCCCAGGCCTCGAAGAATTTGAGAAGCTGGGCGCGCGCGCCGTCTTCCTGCCACTCGCGATCCGCCCGCACGATGGCCAGCAGGCTTTCCGCCGCCGCCGCCCGGTCGTCCTTCGCATTCTGCAGAAGCGCCAGGTCGAAGCGGGCCTGATGGTCGTTCGGGTCGGCGGCAAGCCGCTGCTCCAGAGCGGCTGCGTCGCCCAGATCGGCCACCTGCTCGGCAAGCGCCATCTTGGCCTGCACGGCGGCGATCGGCGCTGCATCTTTCTGCTTTTCAGGAACCTGCGCAAGCACCTGTGCCGCCTGCTCCGTCTGACCCGCTTCGAAAAGCAGATCGGCAAGACCGCCAATGGCGTCCACATTCTCCGGCTCACGCTGAAGGATTGCAGAGTAGATCTGCGCCGCCATCTGCTGGTCGCCATTGGCGACAGCCTCTTTGGCGGCCTCGAGCGCGCCGGCGATCTCGTCATTGCCCGCGCCGGCGGTGAGCTTGTCGATGAACGCTTTCACCTGGCTTTCAGGCAATGCGCCCATGAACCCGTCAACCGGCTGCCCGTCCTTGAAGGCAAAGACGGCGGGGATGGACTGCACGCCGAGCTGGCCGGCAACCGCCGGGTGCTCGTCGATGTTCATCTTCACCAGCTTGACCTTGCCGCCCGCCGCGCGCACCGCATTTTCGATGATCGGGGTGAGCTGCTTGCAGGGGCCGCACCAGGGTGCCCAGAAATCCACCAGAACCGGCTGATTGCGCGATTCCTGGATCACGTCAGCCGTGAAAGCGGCCGTCGTCGTGTCCTTGATCAGATCGGCGGCTGCGAGCTGGGGCTCATCCGACAGCGTGAAGGTCTGCGCTGCCGGCTCGGGAGCGGATGCGGGCGCTGCGCCGCCGCCAAAATCCACATTGGTGGTGTAGTCCCCACCGGCTGCGCCATAGCCGCCAGACTTTCCGTAAGGGCCACCGGACTTCCCGTAAGGATTGTCACCGTTGTTCATAAAAGCCTCTTCCCTGCTTGCGGTCCGGCTCGCTGTTTGTGCAGCGCCCGGCCAGCCGATAGAAATCGTTTCGTCGCTCCAAATGTGGCGATCACTCGGTCACTTTCAAGACGAGCGGCTCATGCGCGACCGCTTCCAGAAAGCGCATCAGGTCGTCACGCCGGATGGATGTGGTCGCCTCATTGGTGAGCGGGTGCGCGTTGATGAGATCATTTTCCATCAAATCCGCGTCGAGCACCACCTTTACGCTGTGCTCTTCATCATTGATCACGCCAAAAACCGTCACCGACCCCGGCTCCACGCCGAGAAATTCCATCAGCCTGTCAGGCTTGCCGAAGGAAACGCGGCTGGCAGCGCCGATCTTGTGATGAATCGTCTTCAGATCGACCTGCGCATCCTCGTCGACGGTCACAAGAAAGAAATTATCCTTCTTGTCTTTCAGAAAGAGGTTCTTCGTGTGCCCGCCCTCAATCTCCCCGCGCAGCGACTGGGAATCTGCAACGGTGAAAAGCGGCGGGTGCCGATGGGTTTTCGCGTCGATTCCCAGCGTTTCGAGATATTCGAGCAGGTTTTCGGGAGTTTTCGGCACGGTTTCACCCCTTTTTAACAACGGCGTCTTCAGAGCGAACTAGCCGCTGAAAGCCAGTAAATGCAAGCCCTTGAGCGACATTGAAGGTTCCTCCACCGCCGACTTTTTTGCGCCTGCGAAGGCGTTTTTAAAAAAACGCAACATCACTGTCGATTTCCTGTTGCATCTGCGAGCGGGATCAGACTATAAGCCCATCGTCGGAAGCGACGAAGCGAGCGGGCGTAGCTCAGGGGTAGAGCACAACCTTGCCAAGGTTGGGGTCGTGAGTTCGAATCTCATCGCCCGCTCCAGTTTCCGAAACTCAAAAAGCCGCGGTCATCCGCGGCTTTTGTGTTTTCCGGATCAGGAAAATCGCGTTCCCGAAAATTCCCCTGTGAAACCGGCACTGGCCAAGCGCCCGCACGGCAGACGGCCAGACGCCTTGCAGCCAGCGCGAATTCATGCAACCCGACGCTTGTCCGGCAGCCGGCTTATGCCATGCTGACCGTGATTTAGCTGAAGGTTTCGAGAATGCTGGCTGTCCTTGTCCATATCACCATCGTCACCACTGCGACGCTCCACATCCTGCTGCGCCGCAACAGACAGCCGGAATCGCGCATGGCGTGGCTCGTCGTGGTCATGACGCTTCCATATCTCGGAGCCCTCGCCTATCTGCTGCTCGGCCAGACCAGCGTTGGCCGCAAACGCATCAAGAGGCTGACCAGCGCCTTCAACGACCTGCCGCGCGCCCCGACGCAGAACGCAGAAGCCCGGACACCGCTTTCAGCATGGGACGAGGCCCTGTTCCGGGTCGGGCGCTCCATCTCCGGCTATGAGCCGGTCAGCGGCAACCATGCAAAGCTGATGAAGGATTCGGATGCCGCGATTGATTCGATGGTGGCGGATATCGACGCGGCCCGCGATCACGTGCACCTCGTCTTCTACATCTGGCTGGATGACGGCAATGGCAACAAGATCGCCGATGCGCTGATGCGCGCCGCCGCGCGTGGCGTCACCTGCCGCGCCATGGTCGACGACATCGGCTCACGCGCCCTGGTGAAGGCGCCGCTCTGGCGCAAGCTCTCGGAGGCCGGCGTGCAAACGCGCACCGCCCTGCCTGTCGGCAATCCCTTCCTGCGCATTCTCGATGGCCGCATCGATCTGCGCAATCACCGCAAGGTGCTCGTCATCGACAACGCCATCACCTATTGCGGCAGCCAGAACTGCGCCGATCCCGCATTTCTGCCCAAGGCGAAATTCGCGCCATGGTTCGATGCCGTCATGCGCTTCACCGGGCCTGTGGTGCGCCAGAACCAGCACCTCTTCGCCAGCGACTGGATGGGCAATGGCGGCGACGACATCACCGAGATTCTGAAAGAGCCCGTGGAAGCGCCGAAAGGCGGCTTCTTCGCGCAGGTGGTGGCGACCGGCCCGACCTTCCGCGCCTCCGCCATGCCCGAAATGTTCGAGAGCCTGATTTATTCGGCGGCGCGCAGCGTGTTCATCACCACCCCCTATTATGTGCCGACACAGGCGCTTCAGGCCGCCATCTGCGCCGCCGGCAATCGCGGTATCGACGTCACCATCATCTTCCCCGCGCGCAATGACGATTTCGCCGTCGGCGCGACCTGCCGCAGCCATTATGAAAGCCTGCTGGAAGCGGGCGTCAAAGTGCATGAGTTCCAGCCCGGCCTTCTGCACACCAAGTCGCTGACCGTGGATGGAGACGTGACGCTGATCGGCTCGGCCAATATGGACCGGCGCAGCTTCGACCTGAATTACGAAAACAACATCCTGCTGCACGACCCGCAGACCACCGCCGCAATGCGCGCGCGGCAGGAGGAGTATCTCGCCCAGAGCCGGCCAATCACGCTCGAAGAGGTGCGCGGCTGGAGCATGCTCCAGCGGCTCAAGCAGAACGCACTCGCGATTGTGGGGCCGATACTCTAGAGCAATTCCAGGAAAAGTGGGGACCGGTTTTCCGTCCGGAATTGCGTAAAAACAATACTCTAGACCCGCCTGCATGCGGACTGGAGGTACGGCCCCGGCGCGGCGCATCAGTCCCCGTTGTCCGGATCGATCTGCAGATGCTCGGCGACAATCGCCGCAGCCTGCGTGAACGGCAGCACGCCGGCGCTTCCCTGCCATGGCCTCGCATCGCCGGCGAGAAGCAGCGGAACCCGCTCGCGCGTGTGGTCCGTGCCCGTCCAGGTCGGGTCATTGCCGTGATCGGCGGTCAGCATGAGCAGATCGCCGGGGCGCAGTTTCGGCAGAAGCCCGGCGAGGCGGCGATCAAACCACTCCAGCGCCCGCGCATATCCCGCCACATCGCGGCGATGGCCGTAATGACTGTCGAACTCGACGAAATTGGCAAAGACAAGATCGCCATCGGCGGCATTTCCGACCGTATCCAGAAGCCGGTCGAACAGCGCGTCGTCGCTCGGCCCCTTCAGCACGCGGGAAATGCCCTTGCCGGCGAAAATATCACCGATTTTGCCCACGGCATGCACGGTGCGGCCAGCGGCCACCACACGGTCGCAGATCGTGTCGCCGGGAGGCGGAATCGCGAAATCGCGCCGGTTGGCGGTGCGGGTGAAGCCGTTCTCCGCGTCCCCGACGAAGGGCCGCGCAATGATGCGGCCCACATTCATCGGATGGAAAATTCCGGCTGCCGCCTCACACAGACGTAACAGACGTTCGAGGCCGAATGTCTCCTCATGCGCGGCGATCTGCACCACGCTGTCAGCCGAGGTGTAGACGATCGGCGCGCCGGTCTCCATGTGCTCCGCGCCAAAACGCTCCAGCACATCCGAGCCCGAACCATGCGCATTGAAAAGCGTGCGCTCCAGCCCGCCCGCGCGCCGCAGCCGCGCCATCTCCTCTTCCGGAAAGGCCGGAACTTCGTGCGGGAAATAGTGCCAGTCCCTGGTGAGCGGCAGGCCTGCCAGCTCCCAGTGTCCGGTCTGGGTGTCCTTGCCGGCACTTTCTTCCTGAAGGGCCGCCCAGGAAGCATGGGCATCGGGTGCGGAAAGCCCCGGCGCGGACTGGCCACAGGCCAGTTCGAGCGCGGCTCCAAGGCCAAGCGCGGAAAGATTGGGCAGATGAAGCGCGCCGGAGCGCCCCTCTTCCGCCCGGCCTGCGGCGCAGGCTTCAGCGATGTGCAGAACCGTGTTGGAACCGGCATCGCCGAACCGCTCGGCATCCGGTGCGCCGCCTATGCCCACCGAATCCAGAACGCACAGGAAGACACGACCGTTCACAGACATTCGTCACCCTTCCGCGAAGCGCGCCTCCATGCGACGCCGCAACGCTTCGAATATTTCATAAAAGCTCCAGCCCATGAGGGAGAGGAGCAGCACCATGCCGATCACTGTGGCCGTGTCGGCGTTCTCCTGTCCAGAGGAAAGGAGGTAGCCCACGCCCTCATTGGCGCCCATCAGCTCGCCGATCACGGCAGCCGTCATGGCAAGCGTGGTCGCCACTGTCGCGCCGGCAAAGAGCGTCGGCAGCGCCGAAGGCAGCTCGATATGGAGGAAGCGCTGCAGGGGCGAGAGCTTCAGCACGCGCGCCAGATCCAGATAGGATTTGTTGACGAAGCGCAGGCCTGAAAGCATGCCCGTCATCACCGGGAAGAAGGTGACGATGGCGATCAGCACCACTTTGGGAGCCGGCCCAAGACCGAGCCAGAGCAGAAGCAATGGCGCGATGGCGATCTTGGGCGCGGTCTGCAGAAGCAGAATGAGCGGCGTAGACATCCGCTCGGCAACGGGAAAGCGGGCAAACAGCAATGCGGCCGCGACACCGGCCAGAGCGCCGAGCAGGAAGCCCCAGAAGATCTCGATCAACGTCACATAGACATGCCCCAGAAGATTGGCGTTCTTGTAGAGAAACACCATCCGCTCCATGACGGCTGCCGGGCTTGGCAACAGATAATCGGGCACATTGAAGAGGAACACACCGCCGCCCCAGAGGGCGACGATGAGAACCAGACCCGCGATCCCGCGCTTCAGCATGGCTTATTCGCCGATCGAGGAAGGATCGACCACGAAGTCGGCAGCCTTCGGCGCTTCGTCGACGACTTCATACTTCGCCAGAATGTCGGCATTGGCCTGCCAGGCGTCGAGATCGGCAGCGCCGAGGCCCTTTTCCCTGGTCAGGTCGCTCTGCCAGACGGAGGCGACGAAGCTGTTCTTGAATGCCGTGGAGAGAAGCTCCTTCTGGTCGGCCCAGGTCGGCGTGTACTTCTCGAAGGAGATTTCGAGAGCATCGTCCACGTGACCGTCGATCACCCACTCATAGGATGCGGTGACGGCATTGGTGAAGCGCTTCACGAGATCCGGGTTTTCCTCGAGCAGGCGGCTGGAGGTGACAACGACATTGCCGAAGGACGGCAGGAAATCGTTGGACAGGATCATCGTGACATCAACGCCGGCGCCTTCCAGATTGTACTTGCGCAGCTCGGAGAACACGATGGCGTCGACCTGGTCGCTCTGCAGCGCCTGAACGATTGCACCCGTGGAAACAACTTCAAGCTTGATGTCGTCGAGCGAGAGGCCCGCATCCTGGAGGCCGACCTGAAGCTGCAGGTAGTTGGGCGAGCCGAGCGAGGTGACGGCGACCGTCTTGCCCTTCAGGTCCGCATAGGTTTCGATGCCGGTTTCAGCCTTTGCCAGCAATGCGCCAATGCCGCGCTGGTAGGTGGTGTGAACCACTTTCACCGGCAGGCCGTTGGCCGCAGCCGCCACAACGGCGTCGCCGTTCGGGAAGCCGAAATCCACATTGCCGGCGGCAATGTTGGTCAGGATGTCGGACGCGCCGGCATAGATGAACTCGACCTCGATGTCCTGATCGGCAAAGAAGCCGTTTTCAACACCGGCATAAAGCGGCGAATAGAAAGGCACTGCAGCGCCGTCGATCTGCATGACCACCTTGTCGGCAGCAAGTGCAGCAACACCCGAAGCAATAAGGGCAAGCGTGGCTACGCCGGTTTTCAGCATCACATTCATTGTTCTCTCCTATTGGGACGCATCATGCGCGAGAGCCCGGCCCGCAATGCGGAGCAGGTTTCGCTGCGTGTTTTCATAATCGACAAGCCAATTGTCGGTGGCGCGATTGCCGTGCACACCCAAGAGGCAGGCCGCCCTGAGGCCAAGAGCCCGGCCAACGGCCAGGATCACCTGCGATTCCATTTCCACTCCGATGGCCCCTTCGGCAAGGAAACGGTCCAGATATCCAGCGTCCGGGCTGTCGACCGCATCAAGCCTGAGCGGCCGGTCCTGCCCGAGGTAATAACTGTCGGTCGAGGCGATCATGCCCCGGTGCGCGCCAAGCCCCAGCGCCGCAGCACTTTCTTCCAGCGCAGACGCGAGTGCGGGATCGGCCTCCGGCGTGTAACCGTGTTCGGCATAGAGCGCTGCAACGCCGGTCAGGCCGGTCGCCGTGTGCGGCACGATGTAATCGCCCGTGGGAATTTCCGGCACCAGCGCGGAGCACCCGCCGATGCGGATGAGACGCTTTGCGCCCAGCATGGCGAGCTCAACCATGGCGATCTCGGTCGACGGACCGCCAATGCCGCTGGAACAGATGGTCAGACGCCGGCCTTCAAACGTTCCCGTTACAAGCGCAAACTCGCGCTTGCGGCCGAAATCCTGCACATCGGTGAGCATGTCGCGCAGCAGCGCAACACGGTCGGGATCACCCGGCACCAGAACGTCCCCGGCCACATCGCCCGGCCCACAGGGAAGATGCGGCGGGCGACCGCCGGAAAACGGCAGCCGCGCGGTGGGTTTTGAACTATCGGCCATCCTGCACCTTCCATGACAAGAGACGCCCCTCGATCACACCGAGAAGCCCGTGAAGGGCGATGCCCAGAAGCGAAGTCAGAAGCACCGCGCCGAACAGCAGCGGCGTCTTGTAGGTGGCGGAGGCGAAGGTCATCAGATAGCCGAGGCCGTCGCTGCCGGAGATCCACTCAGCAAGGATCGCGCCGACGAGCGCCTGCACCGCGCCGATCTTGAGACCGACGAAGATGCCCGGAAGCGCCGCCATCAGATCGATGCGCCAGAACAGGGAGAACGGGTTCAGCTTCAGAAGCTTCGCAAGGTCGTGCATGCGGCTGTCGATGCTGCGGAAGCCGGCAAGCGCGCCCATCAGAACCGGGAAGAAAACCAGCGAGACGATGAGCACGATCTTGGCCGTGAGGCCAAGGCCGAACCAGACGACGAACAGCGGCGCGAGCGCGATCTTCGGCGCGGTCTGGAAGACGACCAGAGGGCCATCCAGAAAGGTCGAAAGCCGGGGCATCTTGTAGAGCAGGTAGGCGACGGCGATGCCCGCCACGCTGCCAATGCCGAGCCCCAGAAGAATGTTGCGCACGGTGAACCAGAGATGCGGCCACAGTTCGCCGCTCAGAAGCGAATCCCAGAGCGTCGAAACCGTGCTTTGCGGCGACGGCAGGAGGTATTTGGGAATGCCCATCGGCCCGCTGGCGTACCACCAGGCCACGGTCAGCAGCGCCAGCGCCACACCATATTCGAAAACGGGACGAAAGCGGCTCATCATTCCGTTTCCCGCATGTCCTGGCGCAGTTCCGCGACCAGCTGATGATAAGCGGGATCAAGCTTGGTGGCCTCGCCGCGCGGATGCGGCAGATCCACCGTGTAGGTCTTCTTCAGTCGACCGGGACGCGGCGACATAACCATGACCTCGCTGCCGAGATAAGCCGCCTCTTCAACGCTGTGCGTGACCAGAAGAATGGTCTTGCCCGTGCGCTGCCAGATGCGCAGCAATTCGTCGTTCAGCGTTTCGCGGGTCAGAAGGTCCACGGCGGAGAACGGCTCGTCCATCAGAAGGATCGGCGGATCGTCTGACAGCGCCCGGGCAATGGCCGCACGCTGGCGCATGCCGCCGGAAAGCTGTTTGGGCAGCGCGTCCTCAAAGCCGGAGAGCCCCACCAGTTCGATCAGTTCACTGACGATCCGGTTGCCCTCGTCGCGGCGCACACCGGCGGTGTCGAGCGGAAAGCGGATGTTGTCGCGAACGGTCTTCCACGGCAGCAGAACGGCGTCCTGAAACACGAAACCGACCGGGCGTTTGGCCGAACCCGTATCGAGTTCGATCGTGCCGCCGGAAGCGTCTTCCAGCCCCGCGATCAGACGAAGGAAAGTGGACTTGCCACAGCCGGACGGCCCGACGATGGAGACAAATGCACCCTTTTCAATCCGGTGATCGAGAGGCGCCAGGGCGAGGATGCTTCCACCATCAAGATCGAAGCTCTTCGTCAGACCAGAGGTTGTTATCAATCTGAGACCTTTCAGAGGTAACTGAACCGATTAGACGCATAAAAATGCGACGTTTCAACGCATATTCTCAAAATTTAGACACCTTGTCCAGCGACGCCAGGAAGGCAGCGCCTGTCGTGAATGCGACGCGTATCATCACAGGATTTTCCAAAGCGTTTTGGGAGGTCATGACAAGCGAGAAAAATTCTCAAAAGAATTCAGCGCATTAAAAGTAGAACGCCACAACAGAAACAGACACACCAGAATATTCATCGAGCATTACATGACGCCGACTAATTTCTGCAACACGCATAGAAGAGCGACACGCACCAGAGACTGGAGGGGAAATTCTAATTATTGATACAAGTCGTTTTCTGCTCCGTCTCCCGGCGCTCCAATCCGGCCATCGAGAAAATTTCAGCCCATATCACAACAAGCCCGGGGATGCGCGAAAACGCGTGACCCGGCTAACAGTTCGACGGGTGATTAGCGGATAATTGCGCGGCTCGTCAGACGCTGCTGCGGCAATCAACAATCAATTTTGCTGCGAAACGATTATTCGACCGCTCAGCCTAGCTGGCGCGCCGCCCCAGGGCCGTCTCGATGTTGCGGGCCGACTGGCGTACGGCGTCTGACAGGCGCTGCGTTTCGGCGCGCGCCTTGGTCTCCGGCAGCACGATGGAGATCGTCGCCACACAGGCCCCGGTCTCATCACAGATCGGCGCGGCAATGCAGGCGACGGCATATTCTGACGCGCTCATCTGCACCGCGAGCCGCTCGCTAAATTCGCGCCCGGCCTGTTCGGCAAGCAGAACCGCATCGGTCTCGGCGCGTCCGGTGGTGGAGGGCCGCGCGATTTCACTGAAGATGCGCACGCGCTCGGCCTCGTCGAGATGGCCCAGCAGCAAACGGCCCGACGCCGTCCAGTTAAGCGGCACACGCGTGCCCACATCGGACGCGACATTGAAGTGATCCTCACCGCGCGACATGCCGATCACCGTCATCATGTCATCGTCGCGCGCGCAGATCTGAATGGTTTCGCCCAGCTCTTCCGCCAGCGCTTCCATCTCGCGCTTGGCTTCCTTGAACACATCCATGCGTGAACGATAGGTGAGGCCGTAGCGCATCAGCCGCGGGCCGAGCCAGACGGAATTCTCCCCGCTGCGCGACAGCATGGAGCGCTCCAGAAGTTCATCGACAATTTTGTAGATGGTCGAGGCCGGCGCACCGGTGGAGCGCGCCAGATCATAGGTGCTCATCGGCTGCTGGCGTTCGGTCAGAATGTCCAGAATCTGAAGCGTCCGGTCGATGGCTCCAACCCGCTTTCTCGCTTCACCGCTCATCTGACGCTCCCGCTGCCGTTTCCATTAAGCCGCCTTAGCACGCACCCGCACCCAACGGGCAGCGGGCGCACGCAGACTTGACGGATGTTTAGCACGCATATACCGTTATTGTAAAATATAATACATAATAATGGAGGAGAAAATGGCATTGAAGATCATTGGGAAGTTCACCGGAAAATCACGCCTTCTAAGCGCCCCTCTGGCCGCCCTTCTGGCCGGAAGCGCTCTCTCGCTTGCCGCAGGCCCGGCATTTGCCGAGGGCAAGACGCTGGACGTCGCGATCATCGGTGAGGCCGACACGTTCGACCCGATGATGTCGACCAAGGACGTGGTCTCCATCGTCACCCAGCATTTCGTCGAGACGCTCTACACGTTCGATGGCGGCTGGAACATTGCGCCGCTTCTGGCGACCGAGCTGCCGGAAATCAGCGATGACGGCCTCACCTACAAGATCGGCATCCGCGAAGGCGTCACCTTCCATGACGGCTCCAGCATGGATGCAAAGGACGTCGTGGCGTCTCTCGACCGCTGGCTGAAAGTGGCCACACGCGGCAAGGGCGTGGCCGACAAGGTGGCTTCGGTCGAAGCGACCGGCGATTACGAAGTCACCATCACGATGAAGGAGCCCTATTCGCCCCTCCTGTCGCTGCTGGCCTTCTCCAATTCCGCGGCCGCGGTCTATCCGGAAGAGATCATCGCCGACACGATTGAAACCGTGGTTGGCACCGGCCCCTACAAGATCGCCGAGCACATGCCGGACCAGCATCTCCAGCTCGTGCGCTTTGAAGATTACGCCTCGCGCGACGAAGCGCCGGACGGCGCTGCCGGCAAGCGCGAACAGCTGGCCGATGAAATCCGCTTCATTCCGGTTCCCGATCCGAACACCCGCGTCGAAGGGCTTCTGTCCGGCCAGTTCGACTTCGCCGACGGCCTGCCGGCTGAAAGCTACAAGCGCCTTGAAGAGAACGAAACGGCCGACCCGCTGCTTCTCAAGCCGTTCGGCTGGCCGATCTTCGCCGTCAACCACAAGGATGGCCTCCTGACGGACAAGAACATCCGTCTGGCTGTTCAGGCGGCGCTGCCCATCGATGACATGCTGTTTGCCGCCTTTGGCGACGACAATTTCTTCATCACCGACGGGCCGCTTTACCCGGAAGGCTGGGCCTGGCGCACGGAAGCAGGGGCCGAACTGTTCAACCAGAACGACCAGGCCAGGGCCGGTGAGCTGCTCAAGGAAGCCGGCTATGACGGCACCCCGCTGCGCATCCTCACCTCGCGCCAGTATGAGTTCCACTTCAAGATGGCCGAAGTGGCCAAGATGGCGCTGGAATCGGCAGGCTTCAAAGTCCAGATGGACGTGGTCGACTGGGCAACGCTCGGCCAGCGCCGCGACGATCCGGCCGTATGGGATATCTACATCACCCATTCGCCGTTCCTGCCCGAGCCGGCGCTCACCTCGCTCTATGACAAGTCGTCCCGCCTTGGCTGGTCGAACCCGGAGAAGGACAAGATCCTCGACGCGTTCACCAGCGAGACCGACATTGCAAAGCGCAAGGAGCTCTTCGCCGAACTGCAGAAGCAGGTCTTCGAGGATGTAGGCTTCATCAAGATCGGCGCATTCAACGCGCTTCAGGGCACCCGCAAGGGTCTTGAAGGTGTGCCGGCTTCTCCGTGGCCCTTCTTCTGGAACGCACAGGTCCAGTAACGGCCACTCTTCAGGGGCCGCTTCGCTCCCGGCGGCCCCTTTTTCGATCTGAGTTCGGAGAACGCGTATGACGCGCTATATCCTCAAGCGCATCCTGGGAATGTTCATCGTCATCTTTCTGGTGCTGACGATTGCCTTCCTGATCGTTCGTCTTGCGCCGGGTGATCCCGCCGCCCTGATGCTGGGGCCGGAGGCAACGCCTGAAGAAACAGCCGCGCTGCGCACCGAACTCGGCCTCGACCGCCCGATCGTGGTTCAATATTTCACCTTCGTCGTGAACGCGGCCCAGGGCGACCTCGGCACCTCGCTGTTCTTCCGCCAGCCGGTCACGCAGGTGCTGGCGGCGCGGGCCGAGCCCACCATCTTCCTCGCGCTTTTCTCTCTCGTATTCGCGCTGGTCATCGCAACACCCATCGGCATCTACGCGGCCTATCGGCGGGGCTCGTTTCTCGACCAGAGCGCCATCAGCACGGCCATGCTCGCCGCCTCCATTCCCAGTTTCTGGACCGGCCTCATGTTCCAGCGCTATCTGGCCACCGATCTCGGCCTCTTTCCCGCATCGGGCTATGGCGGGCCGGACGCCAGCTTCATCGAGCGGATGGGCTATCTGATCCTGCCCTCCATCGTGCTCGGCATCGTCAATTCCGCGCTCATCCTGCGCTTCACCCGCGCGTCCATGCTCGACATTCTGGGCGAGGACTATATCCGCACCGCCCGCTCCAAGGGCATGGGCGAACCGCGCGTCGTGCTGCGCCACGCGCTGAAGAATGCGGCCATTCCCATCATCACGGTCATCGGCCTCACCTTCGCGCTTCTGGTTTCCGGCGCGGTGGTCACCGAGCGCGTCTTCAACATTCCCGGCATGGGAAACCTGGTGGTCAGCGCGGTCCTGCGCCGCGACTACCCCGTCATTCAGGGCGCGCTCATCGTCGTCGCGTCGCTCTATGTGCTCATCAACCTTGTCACGGACCTGCTCTATCTGACCGTCGACAAGCGTGTTCGGTACTAGCGCATCGGCCCGGAAACCGGAAACGATTTCCGGAAAGAACGGTGCGTAGATTCAATAGGTTAGAGCGTCCTTTATGCGTCCGAATGGACGCATGGCGCTCTGGGGAGAAGGCATCATGGCCGCTGCATCCGCTGTCGCAGATCAACCAAAATTCTTCACCGCCCTCTTCTCAAGGCGCGCCGTTCTCATCGCACTCGTCATCTTCGTCGTGCTTGTTCTTCTGTGCGTCTTCGCCCCGCTCATCGCGCCCGCAGATCCGGCGAAAATGTCGGTGCGCGCACGCCTCACCGCGCCCGGCGCGGATTACCTTCTGGGCGCCGACGCATTCGGCCGCGATGTGTTCTCACGCCTTCTCTATGCGGGCCGCGTGTCGCTCTCCATCGGGCTTGGCGTTGCCGCTGTCTCTTCGGCCATCGGCATCGTGATCGGCCTGATGGCCGGCTTCTTCCGCCGGCTGGACGCTCCAATGTCGCGCCTCGTCGATGCGATGATGGCCTTCCCGGACATTCTTCTGGCCATCGCACTGGTCTCGATCCTCGGCGGTTCCATCGTCAATGTGGTGATCGCGCTCTCCATCGTCTACGCGCCGCGCATTGCGCGCATCGTGCGCGCCTCAACGCTGGTGATCCGCGAACTGCCCTATGTGGAGGCGGCGGTCTCGCTCGGCTCCTCTACCTTCTTCATCATGACCACCCATGTGCTGCGCAACATCCTGTCGCCCATCATCGTGCAGGCAACCTTCACCTTCGCCTACGCCATGCTGGCGGAGGCCGGGCTTTCCTTCCTCGGCGTCGGCATCGATCCGTCAACGCCGAGCTGGGGCACGATGATCAATGAGGGCCGGCAATATATCGATCAGGCGGCATTCCTGATCTTCTTCCCGGGCATCGCGATCTCCATCGCAGTGCTCTCCCTGCAATTGATCGGCGATGGACTGCGCGACGCGCTCGACCCCCGTTTGAGCAAGGATCTTTAAGACATGGCGCTCAGGCTTACCAATTTCCGTCCTGTCGGTCTCGACAACGCACCGGCTGAAATCTTCGTCGGCGATGACGGGCTCGTGGCCGGCACGCCGATCACCGGCGCGGAAACCATCGACTGCAAAGGCGCATATCTTTCGCCCGGCTGGTGCGATCTGCATGTGCATGTCTGGCACGGCGGCACGGATATTTCCGTGCGCGCTTCCGAGGCCGGCCGCAAGACCGGCGTTACCGCCATGGCAGATGCGGGCTCATCCGGCGAAGCCGCATTTCATGGCCTGCGCGAATATGTGATCGAGCAGCAGCAGGAGACGGTTCGCGCCTTTCTCAACATCGGCTCCATCGGGCTTGTCGCCTGCAACCGCGTGCCGGAGCTGATCGACCTGCGCTCCATCGATGTGGACCGCACGCTGGCCGTCGCCGAAGCGAACCGCGATGTCATCTGCGGCATCAAGGTGCGGGCAAGCGGCGTCATTTCCGGCGCATGGGGCATCACACCGGCAAAGATCGCCAAGCGGGTCGCGGAAATTCTCGATCTGCCGCTCATGGTTCATATCGGCGAACCCCCGCCGCTGATCGACGAAGTGTTCGACATTCTCACCCCCGGCGACATCGTCACCCACTGCTTCAACGGCAAGAAGGCCGGCTCGATCCGCGACACCAAGGCGCTGTTAGCGCAGGCGCAGCAACTGGCGGGGAGCGGCGTGCGCATGGATATCGGCCATGGCGTCGCCTCGTTCAGCTTCGACACCGCGCGCGAGGCCATCGCCAACGGGCTGAAACCCTGGTCGATCTCCACCGATCTGCATCTGCGCAATGTGAACGGGCCGGTCTATGACCTCGCCACCACCATGTCGAAACTGCTGGCCGTCGGCCTTTCCTTCGACGAGGTCATCGCCGGCGTGACCGAACGCCCCCGCTCCGTTCTGGGCCTTGGCGCATCGGGCGGCGCGACACCGGGTCAGAAAGCCGATTTCACGGTCTTCGATGTGGATGCCGCAAACATCGACGCCGTCGACAGTCTCGGCGGGCATCTGACACTCGAAAAACGGTTCGAGCCGCGCCTCACGGTCATCGGCGCATCGGCCATGCCGGCCGCAAGGAGGAGCGCATGAACGAACCCGTTCTCGACGTCCGCAATCTGCGGGTCGCCTTCCGCGCCCGCCGCTCTTCGGTGACGGCGCTGCGCGATGTCAGCTTCACGCTGCACCCGGGCCGCACGCTGGCGCTGGTGGGCGAAAGCGGCTCGGGGAAATCCGTCTCCTCGCTCGCCATTATGGGGCTTCTGCCGCCCAATGGCGCGGTGACGGGTGGCGCGATCCACTATCGTGCGGTGGACAGCAGCGTCTCGGACCTCACGAAAGCATCGAAAAGCGAGATGCGCGCACGACGCGGCGCGGAGATCGCCATGATCTTTCAGGAGCCCATGTCCTCGCTCAATCCGCTGTTCACCATCGGCGACCAGATCGGCGAAATGCTGCTCCTGCACACGGATCTCGACGCCAGGCAGCGCCGCCAGCGGGTTCTGGAAATGCTGGAGCTGGTGGAAATTCCCGCCGCCGCATCCCGCATCGACAATTATCCGCACGAGCTTTCCGGCGGCATGCGCCAGCGCGTGATGATCGCGCTGGCCATGGTCTGCAACCCCGCCCTGCTGATCGCCGACGAGCCGACCACGGCGCTCGACGTGACCATTCAGGCGCAGATCCTCGATCTGATGCGCCGCCTGCAAAAAGAACTCGGCATGTCGATCCTGTTCATCACCCACGACATGGGCGTGGTGGCGGAAATGGCCGACGATGTGGCGGTCATGTATGCCGGCGCCATCGTCGAGCAGGCGGGCGCTTCGGAACTGTTCGCCCGGCCGAGCCACCCTTACACGCGCGGTCTGCTGCACTCGATCCCGATGCCCGGCAGGCCGGAGGGCGAGCGTCTCGTGCCCATTCCCGGAACCGTTCCGCCATTACACGCCATGCCGGAAGGCTGCGCCTTCGCGCCGCGCTGCGGTCTGGCGGATGAAGCCTGTCGCAAGCCGGTTTCGCTCAGCGATTTTGCGCCCAACCACCGTGTTGCCTGTTTCCACGCCGGACGGGAGGTGACCCATGTCTGAACCGCTTCTGCAGATCCGCAATCTGTCCAAGCGTTTCGTCACGCCGCGCGGCACCATCCATGCCGTGAGCGATGCGAGCTTTGACATACCGCGCGGTTCCATCACCGGTCTGGTGGGCGAAAGCGGCTCCGGCAAGACCACGCTTGGCCGCACGCTGCTTCGCCTTGTCGAACCGACAGAAGGCCAGACCATCTTCGACGGGCAGGATCTCAACACGCTCAGCGCCTCTGAGCTGCGCGATGCGCGCCGGCGCATGCAGATCATCTATCAGGACCCGGTTTCCTCGCTCAATCCACGCCTGCGCGTTGCCGACATCATCACCGAGGGCCTGCGCGCCCATGGCATCGGCAACCGCGCTTCACGGCGCGACAAGGCTGCCGCACTTCTGGAAGAGGTCGGCCTTCAGGCCGATCACATGAACAAGTTTCCGCACGAATTCTCCGGTGGCCAGCGCCAGCGCATCGGCATTGCCCGCGCCCTTGCGCTGGAGCCGGAATTCATCGTCGCGGATGAAAGCGTTTCGGCGCTCGACGTCTCCATTCAGGCGCAGGTGCTGAACCTGCTGCTCGACCTGCGCGAGCGCCGCAACCTCACCATGCTCTTCATCGCGCACGATCTTTCGGTAGTGGAATATCTCTGCGACCAGATCATCGTCATGTATCTGGGACGGCTGGTGGAGAAAGGCCCCTCACGGCCGCTCTACAGCGATCCCCGCCACCCCTATACACGCGCGCTTCTTTCGGCGATCCCCGTGCCCGACCCGGCGCGCGATCACAGCCGCACCATCCTTCGCGGCGACATTCCAAGCCCGCTCGATCCGCCATCGGGCTGCGTCTTCCGCACACGGTGTCCGCATGCAGCCGACATCTGTGCCGAAGGCGTTCCCGCACCCGTCGAAACCGGCCCCGGCCACCACTCCTTTTGCAAGCGAACAGAAGAACTCTATGCCACAGCCTGATCTCAAAGAACCCGCTTCCGCACGGCTTGCGGCACTCGGCATCGAGCTGCCGCCCGCCGCTCCCTCGCCCATCGGCGCATTCTGCAACGTGCGCCAGACAGGCCGCCTCGCCTATGTTTCCGGCCAGGGCCCCGTTCTGCCGGACGGCACATTGCTGCGCGGCAAGGTGGGTGCAGACGTGGACGCAGACACCGCCCGCGAACACGCGCAGCTCGTGGCGCTCAACATTCTCGCCACGCTGCGCGATCATCTGGGCGGGCTTGAGCGCATCAGCGGCGTCGTCAAGCTTCTGGGGCTCGTCAACGCGACGCCGGATTTCGAGCGGCACCCGCATGTCATCGATGGCGCTTCCACCCTGTTCGCCGACATTTTTGGAGAAAACGGCATTCACGCCCGCTCCGCATTCGGCGTAGGCTCGCTGCCAAACAACATCACCGTGGAAATCGAAGCGGTCTTCGAGCTGTACGAGTAGGGGACTTTTGAAAATGGCAGGCGAGACAGACGGCATGTGGTCCTGGCACGACACTCACAATTGCTCCCGACTGATCAATGTATCGGGAACCATGACAAGCCTGGGCGGCTCGATCACCAGCCCCGCCGTGCAGGGAGAGACGGCGGCCATCATGGGCGAATTCGTCAACATGCATGAGTTGCAGGCGCATGCCAGCCGCGCCATCTGCGACCTGACGGGCGCGGAGGCCGGCTGCGTGACGGCATCGGCGAGTGCGGGCATCTCGCTTGCAATTGCCGCCAGCATGACCGGCCTGAACCCGGGCCGCGTGGAGGCTCTGCCAAAAGATCCCGGCGAGAAGAACGAAGTCGTCGTCCAGCTCGGCCATCTGTGCGGCTATGGCGCACCCGTCTCGCAGGCCGTGGACCTGACCGGCGCAACCGTGCGGCCCGTCGGCCAGTCGACCCATGTGATGGACTACCAGCTTGAAAGCGCGCTTAATGAAAAGACGGCGGCAGCCCTCTACGTGGTGTCGCACCATGTGGTCCATTACGGGCAGATCCCGTTCGCCCGCTTTGCGGAAATCTGCCACCGCGCCAATGTTCCCGTCATCGTAGACGCCGCTTCGGAATACGACCTCACCGGGTTCATCGATCAGGGTGCGGATATCGTGATCTATTCCGGCCACAAATTCCTCGGCGGCCCCACATCCGGCCTCATTGCGGGCCGGCGCGATCTGGTGCGCGCCGCCTATCTTCAGAACATGGGCATCGGGCGCGGCATGAAGGTCGGCAAGGAAAGCATCGCCGGCGCCATCGCCGCTCTGAGGCAATGGCAGAAGCGCGATCACGAGGGCATCCGCCGGCAGGAGCGCGCCGCGCTGGAGCTCTGGCAGAAAACGCTCTCCGCATTCTCCGGCATCGACCCGGTGATCGTGCCGGACCCAACGGGCAACCCGCTGGAGCGTCTTCAGGTCAATGTCGATGCGCGAAAGCTTGGCGCGAGCGCAGCGACAGTCGCCCGCGCGCTGGGCGAGCAGGAACCGCGTCTCATCGTGCGCAATCACGAGGTGGAGCTTGGTTATTTCCAGCTCGATCCGTGCAATCTGAAGCCGGGACAGGCCGAAATCGCCGCAGAAATTCTGGCAAAGGTCTGCGCGGAGGCCGGAAAGCTGGAAGAACGGGCCGACGATTATCACGCGGCCCGCAATGGCGGCGTCGATCCCTATCTCAACTGGCTCTCCTGAGCCGGTCTTTCAGGTTGCCCGGCGCGTCGGCCCCACAAGAGGGGGTGGGGCCGACGCATTGGTCCGGCAATCAGTTGGACAGACGGTAATCCAGCGGCGGCTCGCGGTCGCCGATCAGGGCCGAATAGCTGAATTCTTCGCCACGCGCGTTTTCGAACTCGACCTTCGCGGCCTCGATCACGTCGGGAGACTGGAACAGTTCAGCCGCCGCCGTCGCCAGCGTTTCGGCGGCAAGGCGCGTGCCCTTGTGGCCGATGGACATGCCACCCGCCGCAACGGCCTGCCAGCTATGCGTGGCCGTTCCCGGCACCCAGGTCGCCGTTCCAAGGCCTACGGTCGGCGAAACCCAGCTCACATCGCCCACATCGGTGGAATAATAGCCCTGACCGCCGAAGGAATAGTCCTGCACATCCGCCACCGAGCTCAGGGCCGGCTTCTTGCGCAGCGTGGTCTGGAGCTTCGTGGCGAAGTCGGTTTCCTCCGCGTCCCACGCGATCGGAGCGGCAGCGCGCAGATTGCGATCCATCAGCTTGCCGAGCACGTCATTGGGGAGAACCGAGTAGACGCCGCCGACACGCTCGACGGAGAACTCCGTGCCCGTTCCAAGCGCTGCGCCTTCGGCAGCCTTCTGAATGCGCTCGAACACGTCGGCCACGACGGCCGGATCGGGATGGCGCACATAGAGATAGCTTTCCGCCGAATTCGGAACCACGTTCGGGGCCGCGCCGCCATTGGTGATCACATAGTGGATGCGGGTTTCCTGCGGCACGTGCTCGCGCATCATGTTGATCATGTGATGCATGGCCTCGACACCGTCGAGTGCGGAACGACCCCGCTCGGGATACATGGCCGCATGGGCGGACTCGCCCTCGAAACGGATCTTGGCGCTGACATTGGCGAGCGAACGGCCCTGCCCTGCGCGGTTGGTGCTGGAGGGATGCCAGTGCAGCGTCACGTCGACATCGTCAAACAGGCCGCCGCGCACCATATAGACCTTGCCCGAACCGCCTTCCTCAGCCGGTGTGCCGTAGAGCCGGACCTGGCCTTCGACACCGTTTTCCTTGAGCCATTTGGAAACGGCAATGGCGGCCGCAACCGAGCCCGCGCCGAACAGGTGATGGCCGCAGGCATGCCCGCTTTCAACGCCCTCGGCCGCTTCCTCGTGCGGCACCGCCGCCTGCGACATGCCCGGCAGTGCATCCATCTCCGCCAGAATGGCGATCACCGGACCGCTCTTCGACCCGCTGCGGGCGATGAAAGCCGTCGGAATGCCACCGACATTGCGCTCCACTTCGAAGCCGGCTTCTTCCAGCTCCGCGATCAGCAGACCGGAGGTCTCCTCCTCAAGATATCCCAGCTCGGGATTGGCCCACATCCGGGTCGCGATCTCGTTCATGCGCGGGCTGTAGTCCTGCACCAGCCCGGCCAGTTCCGCACGCTGTTCCTCCGTAAGCGGCGCAGCCAGAGCCTGCGGCGCACTCGCCATAGCCAAGGCCGCAGCCAACGCATACGTAACCGACAATCTCATTGCATCCTCGTAGTTTTATTAATTGGCAAAGCAAGCTAGCAGCGGATCGGAACCATAAGGAAGCACAATTTGTATTTTTCGACAGACGATCTTCAAAAACGGCGGCGTCTCTATTTTCAACAAGGGCCAGAATCCCTGAAAAACCATGTCTTCTTCAAACGTTTTCTGTAAACGCGTAAACAGAAAGACAGTTCAAAAAACCCCGGAAACCATGCGAAATCCGCGACCTTGACACCCGCCCCTCCTCCACCTTTCCTAGGGGAGACAAGGTAGTCGGCTTCAGGCAACACTACCGACAGGGGGAGCGCGCATGACAGGGGAGCAGGAAACCGGCGACCAACCACCCGGCAGCGCCTTTGCGAGCGTCTCCACCCTCGACCAGAGACCCGACCAGCGCTTCGAGTTCTGGCGCAGCCTGTTTCCCCTCATCGAACTCGATATTTCGGACAAGAGCCGCATTCGCCAGTTCAAGGCCAGGCTGATGCGTTATCAGGCGCCGGACGGATGCGTTTTCGGCTTCGGCGCGAATGACAACACCCATGCCCGTTTCGCCAGGCCGGAAAGCGATTTCGTGCTGCTCAACCTCACGCTTTCGGGCCGCGCCGAGCTTGAACTCTCCGGCGACCGCCGACATGTGGTCGATGCCGCGTCGGGACTTCTCGCGCTGGACGGCACAAGACCCTTTCGGACGAAGAGCTACGGACACGCAACGCTCTGGATGACGCTGCCGCGCGACATGGTTGCCGCCATTGCCGGAGAAGAAACGGGCGTCCTGAAAGACGGCCTCGCCTTTCTTCCGCAAAACGGCCTGTCGCGCATTCTTGAAGCCCATTTGCAGATGATCGCCCGCGAGGGTGACGGCATGGACAGGCGCTCTGCCGAACTGGCGCTGAAAGTCGCCACCGATCTTGCGCTCGGCGCCCTCTCCCGGACACGCGACGCACTGGACGCGGAACCGGACAGGCCCCATGACAGCGCGATCTTCACCGCTGCGCTGCGCCACATCCGCGCCAGAACCAGCCAGCTCGACCTCACCGCAGCCGCAATCGCCGACGCGATTGGTTGCTCACGGGCCCGCCTTTACCGCGTCTTCGCGGCCAATGGGCGGGCCGTTGGCGACGCCATCAGAAACGCCCGCATCGAGCTTGCATCGACACAGCTCGTCAATCGCCCCGACACGCCGGTAAAGCAGATCGCCCATGGCTGCGGCTATGCCGACGCCGCCGCCTTCGCCCGCGCGTTTCGCGCCACCACTGGCCTCACCCCCTCGGATTTCCGGGAGCGCCATCAGGAAACCGACAGATAAGCCGGTTCATTTGTGTCGTTTGAGACCCTGCGCACAGCCGTGAGACACCCTGCATGGCCCTTTTTTGATAAGGCTCCGGAAAATGTTCAAGGGGGTTCCCGGGGGGTTACATGAAACGACTGACCATCGCGACTGCGCTTTTTCTCGCCGCCGGCGCAACCAGTGCCCACGCCGCCGACACCTTTCCCTCGGCGGGTGAAGCGCCAGCCGAGAAGTGGCAGGGTTTCTATGCCGGCGCATGGCTGGGCTATCACTGGGGCAATATCGAGAACACGTATTGCAACGGCATTTGCGGCGACGATCTGGACCTGAGCGGTGCGGTTGGCGGTGTGGAAGTCGGCTATAATTTTGCCGTCGACCAGAACTGGGTGCTCGGCGTCTTCGCCAATGTCCCGCTTCTCAAGCCGCAGGAAGACGCAGACGTGCCGATCTTCGGCACCTATGACGTCGATCCGCGCTGGGCCGCCTATACCGGCGTGAAGATCGGCCGCGCCTATGGCCAGTGGATGCCCTATGGCCTGGTCGGCCTCGGCGTCGCGCGGGTCAAGGTCACAGACCCCGTGGGCACGTCTTCCAGCGCAACGCATCTCAGCGGCGTTGTGGGCGCGGGCGTCGAATACATGTTTGCCGACAACTGGTCGCTCGACGGTCGTTTCGTCTACAGCTTCTCCAATGAGAAGGATTACGATTTCTGCACCGGCGGGTTTTCCTGCCCCTCGGGCTACAAAGAAAACGCGCCCAACGTCACGATTGGCCTGAACTATCAGTTCTGAACAGGCTTCGACGCGCGCAATGCCCACACAGGAACCACACGCATACCCAAGCCGGCCCGCAGCACAATGAAGCCGGACAAGAAGACGAGCTTCGCCGACCTCGACGGCAAATTTGCCGTCGTCACCGGCGGCACGCGCGGCATCGGAGCCATTGTGGTCGAACGCATGCTTGAGGCGGGGGCCAGCGTGCTGTTCACCGGCACCGATGCCGACCGCGGCCGGCAGGCGCAGGAGCGCATGGGCGGAACCTTTCTGCGCGCCGACGCCGCTTCCCCGGACCATGCCGACCACATCGCCAAAGCGGTGCGCGAGCGCTTCGAGAGGCTGGACATCCTCGTCAACAATGCAGGCAGCCTGGGCAGCCCGCAGGGCGTCGAAGACACCACGCCCGAGGCGCTTGATCAGACACTCGCCGTCCATCTGCGCGCGCCATGGCTCACCATGTCCGCGCTTGCGTCGCTGATGCGCCCGGCCGGCGGCAGCATCGTCAACATGGCCTCCATCGCCGGGCACCGTGTCGGCGCATCATCCGTCGCCTATTCGGTCAGCAAGGCCGCGCTCCAGCACCTCACGCGCTGCGCAGCGGCGGAATTCGGCAAGGATGGCATCCGCGTGAACTCGATCTCGCCGGGCTTCGTGTCGACGGACATTCACGCCGCCGCCATTCCCGGAAGCGAGGCGCGCGGCGCGCGCTTCGTGCAGGGGCTCGGCAAGGTGTTCGTCTCCCGTCAGGCGCTGCCGCATCTCGGCCAGCCCGGCGACATCGCAGAGATCGTGCTTTTCCTGGCTTCCGATGCATCCGCCTTCATCACGGGCTCCGACATCGTGGCCGATGGCGGCGTGATCTGGGGCAGAGACAGTCTTGGCTGAGACGACCCGCGAGGCACCATGAGCAAACCACCGCACACAGGCACCGCCATCAGGGCCGAACTGACACGGATCATCGCCCGCGAGGGCGAGATCGCGCCGGAGCGCCTCATTCCCGAAGCCACACTCGACACGATCGGCATCGCCTCGCACGATCTCGTTCTCGTGCTGATGAGCATCGAGGAAACCTTCGACCTCTATGTCGCCGTCGACAGCGATTTCGCCGATGTCGAAACGCTCGACCAGCTGCTTGGCCTCCTCACCAGCCGGATCATGGAGCATCAGGCGCAGGCGGAGCCCGCCGCAAGCGAAGCCTGCTGACATGACAAGGCAGGTTGCCATCACCGGCATGGGCGCCGTCACGGCGGCGGGCATTGGTGCGGACACGCTGTGGAACGCGGCAGCGGCCGGGCGCTCCGCCGTTCGCACCGTCGATCTGCCGGGGCGGGAAAAGGCGCGCGTCAACATCGCTGCGGCGCTGGATGAGGCGACGGACGCGCGCATCGCGGAACACACCAACACGACCACGGACCGCTTTGCAGCCATGGCGCTTCTGGCGGCACGGGAAGCGTTCGGTCAGGCGAACCTGCCGGGCGAAGCCTTCGGCCAGCGCTGCGGCATTGTGCTGGGCACTGGTGCTGGCGGCGCTGTCAGCACGGATCGCAACGCCCGCGCATTCTATGTGAAGGATGTGGACGCCGAGCCGATGAGCGTGCCCAAGGTCATGCCCAATGCCGCCGCCTCGCTTCTTTCGATGAAATACGGCATGACCGGCCCCGCACTGACCATCTCCACCGCCTGCGCCTCGTCGACCCAGGCCATCGGCCTCGGCTTCGAGCTAGTCCGTTCCGGTGCGCTGGACCGGGTCATCGTCGGTGGATCGGAGGCCATGCTCACGCCCGCCGTTTTCCGCGCTTGGGAAATGCTGCACGTTCTCACACCCGTCGCTTCCCGCCCCTTTTCCCGTCGCCGCGACGGCATGGTGCTGGGCGAAGGCGCAGCCATTCTCGTGCTTGAGGCTGAAGAAAGCGCGCGGGCGCGCGGCGCTGAAACTCTCGCCCTGCTCGCCGGATATGGAACCACCAGCGATGCGCGCGACATGCTGCGCCCCGATGCCGATGGCGCGGCCCGCGCGATGCAGCTGGCGCTGCAATCGGCCAACCTTGCGCCCGACGCCATCGGTTATGTGAACGCCCATGGAACGGGCACGGTCTACAATGATCTTGCGGAAGCCGAGGCGCTGCGCACCGTGTTTGGCGCACGCCTTCCCGACCTGCCGGTCTCATCCACCAAACCCGTTCACGGGCACTGCATCGGTGCGGCTGGCGCAATCGAGCTGATCGTCACCGTCGCTGCCCTGCGCGAACAGATCGCGCCGCCCACGATCAACTGGCTCGGGGCCGACCCGAAAATTCCGCTCGATCCCGTGCCCAATGAACGCCGGCCGGCGGCGATGGACGCTGCGCTCTGCAACTCCTTCGCCTTCGGTGGCATCAATGCAAGCCTCGTCGTGCGACGGGCCTGAAACGTTCCATTTCCCTGATCTCGAGAAACTCCGGACGCAAAACCGGTTGCCGGTTCTGCCGGAACTTCTTTGGCAGTTAATGGAAGCGGCCGTGCTTCTGCAGCACTTCGATCTTGTAGCCGTCCGGGTCCTGCACGAAGAAGAAGCGCGCCAGAAGCGTGCCCTCGCGCTCGAAGGCGACAATGTCGCGCGGCGCAAGACCGGCCGCCCTGAAACGGGCGTGCTCGGCATCGAGATCATCGACGACAACCGCCAGATGCCCATAACCATTGCCCAGATCATAGGGCTCGGTCTGGTCCTTGTTGATGGTGAGCTCGACCTCGAAGCCGATCTCCGCATTGCTCAGATAGACCAGCGTGAAGCTGTCGAAATCGAGACGGTCCGCAATCTCGAGGCCGAACGCTTCCTTGTAGAAAGCGACCGATTTTGCCTCGTCCAGAACGCGGATCATGGTGTGAATGCACTTGGCCAAGATGCCTCCAATAGCGTTTCAAGCGGCGCTGGCTAATCTGCCGGGCGCCTGATTTTCCGTTGTCGAGGCACCCGAATAACAGAGTTGAGGCATAAATGTGATGGTATCTTGCCACCATCTCACTTGAAAGATTGATGCTGACCGGCAGGAATGCTAGCTCACGTTACGTTACTTGTTTTTATCTCTTGGGAGGTTTCCGTGAACAGACGGCGTTTTGCGATTATTGGAGCAGTCTTGTGCGGCATCGCCGCGAGCGGTGTGGCGCTTGCCCAGCAGCCGCAGTTTTTCCGCATCGGCACCGGCGGCACGGCCGGCACCTACTATCCGATCGGCGGCCTCATCGCCAACGCCATCTCCAATCCGCCCGGCTCGCGCCCCTGTGAGGAAGGCGGCTCGTGCGGTGTTCCCGGCCTGATCGCCACCGCCCTTTCGGCCAATGGTTCGGTTGCCAATGTGAACGCCATTGCCGGCGGTTCGCTGGAATCCGGTTTCTCGCAGTCGGATGTCGCCACCTGGGCGCACAGCGGCACGGGCATCTGGGAAGAGCGTGATCCGGTCGAAAAACTGCGCGCCATCGCCAATCTCTATCCCGAGACGATCCACCTGGTCGCCAGCGCGTCCAGCGGCATCGACAGCGTCGATGACCTGGCCGGCAAGCGCGTCTCCCTCGACGAGCCGGGCTCCGGCACGCTGGTTGACGCCCGCATCATTCTCGATGCCTACGGCCTTACCGAGAAGGACGTTGAAGCCCATTACCTGAAGCCCGACCAGGCTGCCGAGCGCATGCGCGACGGCGCAATGGACGCCTTCTTCTTCGTTGGCGGTTTCCCGGCCGGCGCCATTGCCGAGCTCGCCAGCCAGCACGACATCACGCTCGTCTCCATCTCCGGCGAAGAAGCAGCCAAGGTGACGGGCGAGCATGGCTTCTTTGCCGCCAACACGGTTCCCGCCGGCACCTATGAGGGCGTGGGTGAAGACGTCACCACGCTTTCCGTCGGCGCACAGTGGATCACCAGCGCAGACCAGCCCGAAGAGATGGTCTACGAGATCACCAAGGCGCTGTGGAACGACAACAGCCGCAAGCTTCTGGATGCCGGCCACCTGAAGGGCCGCCAGATCACGCTCGACACCGCGCTTGACGGCGTCGGCATCCCGCTGCATCCGGGCGCCGAGAAGTTCTACCGCGAAGCGGGTGTGCTGGGCGACTAAGCCCTGCCGGCAAGCATCGCCAACGCAAACGGACTCGGCCTGTCACCACGGGCCGGGTCCGTCTTTTCAGGCGTCGACGCGCGCACCAAACGTGATTTCCAGAGAGGCTTTGCAGGATGGCCCATCCATCTGAATCCGAACGCGCGGAAGCGCTGACCGAAGAGCAGATGAAGGCGCTCGAAGAGCGCTATGATCCGGAAGTCCGTTTCAGACCCCTGCCCGAACTGCTCGGCTGGATCGCCGGCGGCGCGCTGTTCGTCCTCTCCTGCTATCACTATTACACGGCCGGTTTCGGCATTCCGCAGGCGACCACGCATCGCGGCGTGCATCTGGCCTTCACGCTGGCGCTGATCTTCGTTTTCTTCGCCGCCTGGAACCAGCCGCGCGAGCCGCGTAAGGGCCTGCTTTTCCCGCTCGGCATGCCGGTCATCGACTGGGTTCTCGCCATTGCGGGCGCGGTGGCGGCGCTCTATGTGCCGTGGATCTTCAACGATCTCGCCTTCCGTGTCGGCGATCCCCTGCCCATCGACGTGTTCATGGGCACGGTGCTTATCGTCGTGTTGCTTGAGGCCACGCGCCGCGCCATGGGCTGGCCGCTGCCCGTCATCGCCCTGCTCTTCATCGCCTATGCCTATTTCGGTCAGTCCATGCCAGGCATTCTGGCGCATCCGGGCGCGAGCTGGAGCAACATCGTCAACCATCTCTACCTGACGAGCCAGGGCATTTACGGAACCGCGCTGGGTGTCATCTCCACCTATGTGTTCCACTTCGTGCTGTTTGGCGTTCTTGCGACGCGCATCGGCCTCGGCCAGCTCTTCATCGACCTCGCCTCGGCCCTTGCCGGACGCTATTCCGGCGGCCCGGCCAAGGTGTCTGTGCTTTCTTCCGCCATGCTCGGCTCGATCTCCGGCTCGTCCATCGCCAACACGGTGACCACCGGCTCGCTGACGATCCCGGCGATGATCCGCATCGGCTATCCGCGCCATTTCGCAGCCGCCGTGGAAGCGGCAAGCTCCACCGGCGGTCAGATCACCCCGCCGGTCATGGGCGCCGTCGCCTTCCTGATGATCGAATATCTGGGCGTTCCGCTCACCACCATTCTGACCGCTGCCCTCGTGCCCGCCTTCATGCACTTCTTCGGCGTTCTGGTGCAGGTGCATCTGGAAGCCCGCCGTCGCGGCCTGCGCGGCCTCACCAGGGATGAGCTGCCCGTCGCCTGGACCGTCTTCAAGGCAGGCTGGCTCACCACGCTGCCGCTCTTCGTGCTGGTGGCCATTCTCCTGTCGGGCAAGACGCCCTATCTCGCCGCCTTCTGGGGCATCACGGCCTGTCTTCTGGTGCTCGTCATCCAGAATTTCATCCGCCACGACATCAAGACCGCGATCCGCGAAAGCGTGCGCGAAACGTGGGACGGGTTCGTTGTCGGCGCGAAATACTCGCTCTCCGTCACGGCGGCGGCAGCCCTTGTCGGCGTCATCATCGGCGTGGTCACGCTCACCGGCGTCGGCTTCAAGATCGCCTATATGGTCACATCCGTTGCCGCCGGCTGGGCGCAGAGCGTGGCCGACAGTCTCGCCTTCCTGCCGTTCGAGCTCTTCAGCGTGAGCACCCTCACCCTGCTCTTCACCCTGATCATGACCGCAATTGTCTGCGTTCTGATGGGCTGCGGCATCCCCACCACGGCGAACTATCTGATCATGATCGCCGTCGCGGCCCCCATTCTGAGCCTGCTCGGCGTCGAGCCCATCGTGGCGCATTTCTTCGTGTTCTATTTCGGCGTTCTGGCAGACATCACGCCGCCGGTGGCGCTGGCGGCCTATGCGGCGGCCGGCATCGCCGGGGCCAACGCCTTCAAGGCCGGCAACACCGCCTTCCGGCTAGGCATGGGCAAGGCGCTGGTGCCGTTCGTCTTCGTCTTCTCGCCCTCCATGCTGCTCGTCACCGACAGCTTCACCTGGAACGAGTTCTTCCTGGCGACCATCGGTGCGATGCTCGGCATCTGGATGCTGTCGGCGGCGTTCTCAAGCTGGCTGTTTGCGCCGCTGCGCGTCTATGAGCGGCTGTTGCTCGCGCTCTCCGCCATCCTGTTCGTCGCGCCCGATCTCTACGCCACGCTGGCCGGCGCCATCATCGCCGCGCCGGTTTTCGTCCGCCAGTTCTCGGTGCGCAAGGCAGACACCGTCACGGCGGAAAACTGAGGACGGCAGGGGCGGTGCAGACCCCATCTTGCCGAGCCGCTGAAAGCTGACTACGCTTCCCCCGCCGCTTCCTGCCCGCAATGCGATGGCAGGCGACGGCGGGAGGAGAAACATGCCGTCTGACGAGACGAACAGCCTGGCGCCGCTGGACGCCTTCCAGGCTGGCGTACGCAATGTTTGCGGGCAGTTCCTGGTTTCGCCGCCGGACGGCGCACGGGACATGCGCGGCATCATCACACTGAAACAGCGTCAGGCGCTGGCAGTTGCCGTGGTGCGCAACAGTGCGGCCCGGATCAACCGCGACTGGCGCTGCATCAGGCAGGATTCCGCCGAGCACCTGTTTCTGGTTCTGCAGAAGGCGGGCCATTCGGTGATGCGCCAGGGCGATGCCGATGTACGGCTTGCGCCCGGCGACTTCATCATGATCGATTCCGCCTATCCCTCACGCTTCCTCTATGGCGACAGCGGCAGCCTGCAATATTCCGTGCATCTCAACCGCGCCGAATTCGCCCATCGCTTCGGCACCTGCGCGCTGGGCGGCTGTCCGATCCCCGGCTCCACCGATATCGGCATGGCGCTGCGCGCCACCATCGACCGCATCGTCGATGGCGAGGGAGCTGCCGCGCAGCAGCACTTCATCGGCGAGGCCTTCTTCAACCTTATGGGGGCCTATCTCTGCGGCATGGAGGCAGGCGACCTGCCCTCCTCTGAGACGAGCAACGAACTGCTCATGGCCAAGGCGCGCGCCTATATCCGGCAGCGTTTCCGCGATCCCGAGTGCACGCCGGCAGACGTCGCAGCCGCCATGGGCGTCAGCCTGCGCGCCCTGCAGCGCCGGTTTCAGGCGGACGGCTCCTCCCTGTCGGAATGTCTCATCGGCGCGCGGCTCGATTATGTGTGCCAGCGGCTGATGGCGCAGGAGGCGGCGGGAACCTCGGACCGCATCTCGACGATCGCTTTCGACGCCGGCTTCAACGACCTGTCCTATTTCAACCGCCAGTTCCGCGCCCGCTACCGGGTGCCGCCCGGCGAATACCGCCTTCATGCGGCGACGCCATCGGCCAAAAGCGTGACGCAATAGTCCAAGACCGGTGGCCGGCCCGCTTCCACTATGCCCGATTGATGCCGCCTGAAAGGCGGCGCTATCGGAGGAGGAAGACGATGGCAGACACCGCGACAGCCACAGGCGCAGATGCGTTCCAGAACATCATCAATGGCCGCCCCGCGCCAACCGCGGGGAGCCAGCCCGTGCTTGATCCGGCAACCGGAACACCGGTCGGCCAGATGCCGCTTGGCACGGTTGAAGATCTCGACGCGGCGGTGGACGCCGCCCGCGCAGCCTTTCCCGCATGGGCGGCCACCAGCGATGCGGACCGTCAGGCAGCATGCCTGAAGATCGCAGACCGACTCGAACAGGCGATCCCGGAGCTTGCGCCCCTTCTGACGGCTGAGCAGGGCAAGCCCATTGGCGGTTTCGGCTCGCAGTGGGAAATCGGGGCTGCCGCCGCATGGACCCGGCACACGGCAGGCCTCGAACTGCCGGTCTCCGTCCTGCAGGACAACAATGAGGGCCGCGTGGAGGTGCACCGCAAGCCCATCGGCGTGGTTGGCTCCATCACACCGTGGAACTTCCCCGTGCTGATCGCCGCCTGGCACATCATTCCCGCCGTGCGCGCCGGCAATTGCGTGGTCATCAAGCCCTCGCCCAACACACCGCTCGCCACGATCCGCTTCGTCGAGATCATCAATCAGGTGCTGCCGGCCGGCGTGGTCAACATCGTGTGTGGCGCAGATGAAATCGGCGCGGCCATGTCCGCCCATCCCGGCATCGACAAGATGGTGTTCACCGGCTCCACCGGCACAGGCCGCAAAATCATGGCCTCGGCCGCCGAAACGGTGAAGCGCCTGACGCTTGAACTCGGCGGCAATGATGCAGCCATCGTGCTGCCCGATGTCGATCCGCAGGCGGTTGCCGAAGGCCTCTTCTGGGGCGCGTTCCTTAACAACGGCCAGACCTGCGCCTGTATCAAGCGGCTCTATGTGCATGACAGCATTTATGCCGCCGTCTGCGATGCGCTCTCGGCGCTGGCCGCCGCCATTCCCATGGGCGACGGACGGCAGGATGGCGTCGCGCTCGGCCCGGTGCAGAACGCCATGCAGTTCGAGCGCGTGAAAGAGCTGGTCGAGGAGGCAAGGGCTTCCGGCGCGCGCATTCTCACTGGCGGCGCGCCCTCCGGCGGGCCGGGCTATTTCTATCCCGCCACCATCGTCGCCGATGCCGAACACGGCATGCGCCTTGTCGATGAAGAGCAGTTCGGCCCGGTCCTGCCGGTCATCCGCTACACGGATGTGGAGGCCGTGATTGCGCGGGCCAACGACAATCCGAACGGGCTTGGCGGCTCCGTCTGGTCGCAGGACACCGAACGCGCCAAGGCGCTGGCGCTGCAACTCGAATGCGGCACCGCGTGGATCAACAAGCACGGCATGATCCAGCCCAACGCCCCCTTTGGCGGCATCAAGCAATCCGGCGTCGGCGTGCAGTTCGCCGAGGCAGGGCTGATGGAGAACACCGTCGGCCAGACCCTGATCATGTAACGGCACGGTTCAAGAGGAGGAGACACGATGAAGAGACACTTATCCGCCACCTGCGCGGCCATGGCGCTCACCGCCTTATGCGGCGGCGCTCTGGCTCACCCGCTGGACGGCCTGTCGAAAGAGGAGATCGCCGAGGTCGTCACCATCATGAAATCCGATGACCGGATTTCCGGCGAAGCCCGCTTTCCGCTGATCGAGCTGAAAGAACCGGAAAAGGCCGAAGTGCTTCCCTGGAAAGAAGGCGATGAAGGCCCCCGCGCCGCCACCGTCCATGTCATCTCGGGCGACGAGACCTACAAGGCCGAGGTCAATCTCGTTTCCGGAGAAATCAGTGATTTCGGCGCCATTGGCGGCCAGCACATGGTGCTTCTGGAAGAATTCATCGGGGCCATGGATCTGGCCCTTTCCGACGAAAACTTCGTCGCCGCCCTCGCAAAGCGCGATCTGGAGCCCGGCGACGTGTTCTGCCTGCCGCTCACGGCCGGCTCGTTCGACATGGAGGCGGAAGCCGGTCAGCGCCTGATGAAGGTGCCCTGCTACGTCAATCCGACCGGCTCCAACTTCTATGCCAAGCCCATCGAAGGGCTCTATGCCGTGGTCGATCTCGCCGGCAAATCCGTGGTCGAGGTGATCGACAATGGCGTCGTGCCGGTGCCGCAGGATGCCTGGGGTTACATGGAAGATGAGGTCGAGGCGCGCACGGGCGCGCTGCGCCCCGAAAGCAATCCCGCCACGCTTCGCCAGGAAGGCGATCCCAATTTCACCATCGACGGCAGCATGGTGAACTGGGACATCTGGCGCTTCCGCTGGCGCGTCGACAAGCGCCCCGGCGTGGTTCTGTCCAACATCGAGGTCAATGACCGCGACGACTGGCGCTCTGTGCTCTATCAGGCCCATCTGTCGGAAGTCTTCGTGCCCTATATGGACCCGGACGAAGGCTGGTACTGGCGCACCTATATGGACAGCGGCGAATATGGTTTCGGCATCTTCCTGAGCCCGCTGCGCGCGGGCGTGGACTGCCCCGCCTATGCGCGCTTCCTGCCCGCCACCGTGCATGACGATCTGGGCAACCCGATCGAAATCCCGGATGCGTTATGCATCTTCGAACGCAATATCGGCGACCCCGCCTGGCGGCATTACGAGATCTTCGCCCAGAGCGAGGAACAGTCCGTGCCGGCGGAAGGCCGCCCGGCAAGCGAGCTGGTGGTGCGTTCCGCCTCACAGGTGGGCAATTACGACTATCTCATCGACTATGTGTTCGAGCAGAACGGGCGCATCCGCGTGATGGTCGGCGCAACCGGCCTTGATGCGGTGAAGGGCGTTGCCTCTACCTCCATGGAGGACGCAACCGCCGAACAGGAAACCCGCTACGGCACGCTGATCGTGCCCAATCTGGTCGCGCCCAATCACGACCACTTCTTCAACTTCCGGCTCGATTTCGACATTGACGGTCAGGACAATGTCTTCATGCGCACCGGCCTCGTGAAGGGCGACATGCCCGATGGCGTGCCGCGCCGCTCCATGTGGGTGACCGAGGCGACAATGCCGAAGACCGAAATGGAAGCGCGCTATCGCGTGAACCCGGCAACGCCGGCCATGTATCACATCATGAACATGGGCCGGAAAATCGGCGTCGGCCATGCGCCGGGCTACATGATCCTGCCGCAGAACAGCGTCGCCTACAGCCCGCTGGATACGGAGAACGATCCGCCCGCAAAGCGCAACGCCTATATCGACTACACGTTCTGGAACACGCCCTACGCGGCAAACGAACGCTATGCCGGCGGCGAATACGCCTTCCAGAGCGACGGGTCGGACACGCTGGCCGAGTGGGTGAAGCAGGACCGCAGCATAGACAACACCGACATCGTTACCTGGTACACGATGGGGTTCCATCACGTACCACAGATGGAGGACTGGCCGGTCATGTCGACCATGTGGAAGGGCATCACGCTGAAGCCCTACAACTTCTTCCCGCACAATCCGGCGCTCACCGTGCGACTGCCCGAATAGGCCAGAGCATCGGACCGAAAAGTGGTGTCCGGTTTTCGGATCATTCCGATGCTCCATCAATAAATCAGATCGCAGAAACGAAGAGAGGCGCGACCGAAAGGCCGCGCCTCCTTTGTTCAACCCGTAGGGGTGATTATTCGGCGCCGATTGCGTCGAGACCGGCGCGGGCGCAGGTGGCGTCAATGTCGCCCGAAGGCGCGCCGCCGACACCGATGCCCGCCACCAGAGCGCCACCGATGCGCACCGGCAGACCACCGGCCTGGATCACCAGACGGGAATCCATGTCGCGCAGGCCGTCATTCTGCGGGTTCTCACCGATGAAGTTGGCCAGACCAGCCGTGTCGCGGCCAAGGCTTGCGGAGGTGAAGGCCTTGCCGACGCTGCTGCCGGTCGTGTGCGGGCCGGAATTGTCGGCTTTCACGAGAACCTTGGTTGCGCCGCTGCGCTCCACCACGGCAACGCTCACCGCGTAACCTTCAGCCGCACAGGCGTCGAGTGCAGCCTGAGCAGCCTTCTGCGCCATGTCGAGCGGCAGGTAGGGAGCGGTGGGCAGGTCCTGAGCCGAAACGGCGGTCGCGGCCAGAAGCGAGGCGGAAAGAACAATCGAACGGATCATCGGGAACTCCTTGGGTTTGGATGATCCGTTTCTAGCAATCTGCCCCGCTCCACCGCATCGGTAGCGCTGGCGGGGGGCTCCGTAGTTCTACGGATGCCTGTTCGCCTGCAGCCAGAGCCGCGTCATTTCCGCCGCCGATGTCGTGCCGAGCTTTGCGCCGATGGAAGCGCGATGGCTTTCCACCGTGCGTGGCGAAACGGCCATGGAAGCGGCAATCTCCTTGGTGGTGAAGCCGCCGGCAATGCGCTCCAGAACCTCGCTTTCACGGCCCGTCAGGCTCGCCAGAAGATCCGCCGTTTCGGCGTGTTCGGCCGCTTCCCGCTCAGAGCGGTCCAGCATGTCCTGCGCCTTCTGGATGGCGTCGATCAGATCCTGCTCATCGACGGGCTTGCTCAGAAAATCCACCGCGCCATTGCGGAAAGCCCGGCGGCAGGCCTCGATATCACCATGGCCGCTGATCACCACGGTCGGCCAGTCTATGCCCTGCGCGATCAGGCGCTCCTGAAGCTTCAGGCCCGAGATCACGGGCATGCGAATGTCGAAGATGAGGCAGCCGGGCGGCAGCTTGCCGAGCGCGGCCAGAAAACTTTCGGGGTCGGGAAACGATTTCACGTCGACGTCGACCGTGCTCAAAAGCAGCACCAGAGCGCGACGCACGGCTTCGTCGTCATCCACCAGATAGACCGGCCTGCCACTCATGCCGAAACCCTCCCGTCATCGTGCTTGATCTCGTGCCGTTGGCTCGCCAGAGGGAGGCGCACCTGAAAGCGGGCGCCTCCTTGCGAGGGCAATAGCTCGATCTCGCCATTCATGCGCTCGACGATGCGTTGCGAGAGCGAGAGGCCAAGCCCGGTGCCCTGCTCCTTGCCGGTCACGAAAGGCTCGAACACCTGCCCCGCCAGCGCTTCATCCACGCCCGGCCCATTGTCATACACGTCCAGAATGGCGAGCCCCGCCTCGCGGCAGCTTGTGACGCTCACCTGCCCGTCCTGCGTTTCTTCCAGCGCCTCAAAGGCGTTGCGCACGAGATTGAAAATCACCTGTTCGAGCTCCGTCCGGTCGGCGCGCACGGCCAGCGCCTCATCGGCAAGGTCCAGCTTCAGCTTCACCGAACGCTTGCGCGCCTCGGGCGCAAGGAGCGCCTCAACGCCGCCGATGGCCGCATTCAGGTCGGTCATGCCGGTCTCACCGCGCGGCGGACGGATCCACTGGCGCAGATGCGAGAGAATGTCCGCGCCGCGCCGTGCCTGCGCGACAAGTTCGTCCAGCACGGACGCCACGGCCTGCGTATCGCCCTTGCCAAGCAGGCGGCGGCCCGCCTGCGCCTGGGTCAGAATGGCGGTGAGCGGCTGGGTCAGCTCATGGGCGATGCCGCTTGCCATCTCGCCCAGCGAATTGACCCGCGACGCATGGGCCAGCCGCGTCTCGCGCGCGCTGAGCTTCGCTGCACGTTCCGCCTGCATGCGCCCGGCCCATTGCTGCCACAGCGCCAGACCGGCCAGGAACAGCACCGTCATCACGATCAGCGCCGGAACGATTTTCGACATGGGGAACAGCGCCGCCATGTGCTGGGTGACTGCCGTGCGCAGCACAAGCGGCTGCGAGGCGCTGCCCAGCGTTCTCTCGAAAGCGGGTGGCCCGACGATTTCATCGCCAATCAGAAGCGCGCCATCGGGAAAGACGAGCGACTGGCTTGCCGAAGCGGTCTGCCAAAAGTCGCGATCACTATCCAGAAGTCCCTGCGCGTCGATCTCAAGACCCAGACCATAGATCGCCGCATCGCTGTTCGGGCTGCGCTTGACCAGAAGATAGTGCCCCGGCACACCGCCGGGCATTGGACCCAGAACCAGCGACCCATCGGTTGCCTGAACCGCTGCGCGGATCGCCGCATCGACCGCCGGATCGGCTGAGGCGCGGGTCGTCACGCCTTTGCCGTCCTCATCCACGGGCACGAGATCGACAGCCTCAATGCGTGGATAGAACCGGCGGAGCGCATTGGCCACGTCGAGAAAGAGATCGAACCCGCTTTCACCGCCGGCAAGCGCCACCGCCGAGAGCGCCGTCATATGCGCGTCGTGCTGGCCGGCCCGCTGCGAGGCAAGGCGATGCAGCGCCGCACTCTCATCATCGAGTTCCGAGAGCAGCCGCCAGCGCTCATTGGCGGCAATCGCGGCAATGGTTGCGAGCGCCAGCACGAACCACGCGGCGACAAACCAGACCGGCCGGCCGAAGCCCCGAAAGCCCCCAGGGCCCCCAGGGCCCCCAGGGCCCATGCGATTGTCGGAAGAATTCTGTTTCATGCGCGCGATCTTGAGGAAGGGCGGGGCTTTTGCAAGCTCATTGTGCCGGAAACATCTCGGCCACGATTTCCGCCAGATGCTGCAGCGCCGCGCCGGCCCCGGCCTCACGCCACGCAAAACCGATTTCGATTTCCGGCTGCACGCCGGCAAGCCGGAAATAGGCAACACCCGGTCGCACCATCCGCCGCATCGTGCTCGGCACGAAGGCGACGCCAAGCCCGCCGGAGACCAGATTGATGATGGTCTGCATCTGCATGGCCTGCTGCCCCGGAAGCGGCGCAGCCCCCCGCTCCGCATAATAGCGGGTCACGAGATCGTGCAGCACCGGCGCGCCATGCCGGGGAAAGAGAATGACCGGAAGGTCGCGCAGGGCTGCAAAGTCCAGCTTGCCGCCACGGGGCCGCACACGGCCGGAGATCACCCATTCCTCCGGCACGGCAACCACCAGCCTGTCCTTCTCCACCGGGCGGTAGCGCAGCGGCGAATGCAGCGCGCCGCGCGGCGGGGTGATGACGATGCCGGCATCCAGCGTTCCGTCGAGCAGTTCGGCGATCTGCACATCGCTCGTCGCCTCGCTCAGAACCAGTTCCACCTCGGGAAACCGCGCCTTGAAGCGGCTGACCAGCTCCGGCAGGAAACTGTAGCTGACGAAACTGATGAAGGAGAGCCGCACCGTGCCGATTTCGCCGCGCGACAGACGCTGCGCCACCTGCGGCAAATCGCCGGCCTCCTGCAGCACACGCCGCGCATGCGGCAGCCACTCGCGCGCCACGGGCGTCAGCGCCACGCTGCGTCTCGTGCGCTCGAACAGCGGCAGGCCGAGCTCCGCCTCCAGCGCCTGAATGCTCTGGCTGAGAGGTGGCTGGGTCATACCGAGCCGTTCTGCGGCACGACCGAAATGCAGTTCCTCGGCAACGCTGACAAAGTGCCGTATCTGGCGGATGTCCATGCGCTTCTCATCTGCAAAGCAACTTAATTTAATACGATATATATATTTCTCATATCACACAAACACCCATAGCCTCTGCCCGGATGGTGGCGCATCGCCTGAAACGGCGCTTGAGGACGGGTCCCGGAATAGCGCCGCCGGCGCTCGGTCCGGCCGTGCTGCGGCGCGGATAATCGCAAGGGGGACCTGGCCAGTTCCGCAAATCCCGCCGCCCCGGCGAACAGTGTCAGATTGAATAATTGGGGACCGAATGGGTTTGACACGCCCGATCCTTTGGGCGAATGGGAGAAAACAATCGCAATGAAATTCCATAAAGGGAGAGAGTGATGAAACTTTTCGCAAGAAATCTTGCGTCTGCGGCAGCGTTCGCTGCGGCACTGGGCATTTTGGCTGGCGCGCAGTCCGCGCAGGCTCAGCAGGAAATCAAGCTCGGCTACGCGCTTGCGCCGAACTCGCATTACGGCGTCGCCGCCGACAAATGGCAGGAAGAAGTCGAAGCCAAGACCGATGGCCGCTATACCTTCCGTCACTTCCCCTCCTCCGGCCTCGGCGGTGAGCGCGAAGTGATCGAAGGCCTGCAGATCGGCACGATCGAAGCCACCATCGTCTCCTCCGGCACGCTCAGCAACTTCGTGCCCGAGACCGGCGTGTTCGACATCCCCTTCCTGTTCCGTGATCTCAACCACGCACGCGACGTGCTCGACGGCGAGATCGGCCAGAACATCCTGGCCAAGTTCGATGATGTCGGCCTGGTTGCGCTTGCATGGGGCGAGCAGGGCTTCCGCCACATCACCAACAACCGCAACACGATCGGCAAGCCCGAAGACGTCGCCGGCCTGAAGCTGCGCACGATGGAAAACCCGATCCACATCACCGCCTTCGAGACGCTCGGCGCTGCGCCGACCCCGATGGCATGGCCGGAAGTCATCAGCTCCCTGCAGCAGGGCACGATCGACGGCCAGGAGAACCCGCTCTCCGTCATCACGTCGACCAACCTCTCCGAGGTCCAGAAGTATCTGACGCTCTCCGGTCACGTCTATTCGCCGGCCATGCTGCTCGTCTCCAAGCAGCTCTGGGAAGGCATGTCTGACGAAGACAAGCAGGCGTTCCAGACCGGTGCGACCGAAGCCGCAAAGGCGATGCGCGCCTTTGTCGACAATGTCGAGACCTCCGGCGTCGCACAGCTCAAGGAAGAAGGCATGGATGTCGGCGAACTCACCGCCGAGCAGAAGGCCGCTTTCCAGCAGGCCGTCCAGCCTGCCTACGAGCAGTACTACGAACAGTATGACAAGGCGCTGATCGACCAGATCATCGCGACGAAATAAGCGCTTCGCGCCATCACGTCCGGACGGCGGCCCCGTGGTCGCCGTCCGAATTCTGTTTCAGAATGTAATTTTTCGGGCCAGACGGTTCCCACCGCTCGTGGGGATGGGCTAAACAAAGCCCGTTCAACGGGCTGCGGCGCAACCGGCCGCCAGGCGGGGAAGATCGGTGAAAACGTTCGAGCGATATTTTGTTGCCCTCAACAAGTGGGCGCTGGTGCTGCTTCTCGGCGCCATGGCGGTCATCGTCTTCGCCAATGTTTCGCTGCGCTACCTGACGAATTTCTCGATCACATGGTCCGAGGAAGTCGCCCGCTACCTGATGATCTGGATGACCTTCATCGGCGCCGGCCTTGCCCTGCGCACCGGTGGCCATGTGGCAATCAGCAATTTTCAGGAAATGCTCGGCAAAAATGGCCAGCGCGCAGTGCGCATCCTCATCCTGCTTCTGCTTCTGGCCTTCTTCTCGCTCATGATCTGGATGGGCCTGAACTACATGGAGCGCGCCCGTTTTCAGCTCACGCCGGCAACCCGCGTTTCCTTCCGTTACATCTACGCCGCGATGCCGATCGGCTTCAGCCTGCTCATCGTGCATCTGCTTCTGGTGGCGCGCTCCTTCGTGATGGAAAACCGGTTTGTCGACATCGAGACCGACACCCCATCCGCCGCGCTCGCCGAGAGCGGTGACACCCATATCGCAGCCAACCGGGACTAGACGGCCGTGGCGCTGATCCTCTTTGCATCCTTCTTCCTTCTTCTCATCATCGGCATGCCGGTGGCCTTCGCGCTGGCACTTGCCGTCTGGGCCGCGATCAGCCTCGGCAGCACCTATCCGCAGATCGTCATCGTCAAGGAGATGTTCTCGGGGCTGGACAGTTTCCCGCTCATGGCGGTGCCGTTCTTCATTCTGGCGGCAGAGCTGATGTCGAGCGGCGCGATGACGCAGATCCTGCTGCGCTTCGCCTCGCAGTTTGTCGGCCATCTCCGTGGCGGGCTGGGCTACGCCAATGTGGTGTCGTCCACCATGTTCGCCGGCATTTCCGGCTCCGCGCTCGCCGATGCCGCCGGCCCCGGCGCAATGATGATCCGCATGATGGAGAAGGACGGGTACGACAAGTCCTATGCCAGCGCCCTCACGGCGTCGGCCTCGGTGGTCGGCCCCATCATCCCGCCATCGATCATCATGATCCTCTACGCCATGCAGGACGAGCGGGTTTCCGTGATCGCCCTGTTCATGGCGGGCCTCATTCCCGGCGTCGTGATCTCGCTCGCGATGGCCGCGACCAACTGGTATGTCTGCCGCAAGCGTGGCTTCAAGAGCAGCGCCCCGCGCCCCTCCGCGCGCGAGATGCTGCGCACCAGCTTTCAGGCACTGCCCGCAATCTTCCTGATCGTGCTGATCATCGGCGGCATTCGCAGCGGCATGTTCACCCCCACCGAAGCCTCGGTTGTGGCAGTGTTCTACGCCCTTCTGTGCGGCATGTTCGTCTACCGCTCGCTGCGGATACGCGACCTGCCGGACATCATCTATCGCTCCGCGCTCGTCACCGTCGCCATTCTGCTCATCCTGGCAGCGGCCCGCGCTTTCGCCTGGATCATCATCATTGAGGGCATCCCGCAGAGCATCGCGGCCACCATCGTGGCATGGGACCTCAGCCCCATCGTGTTCCTGCTGGCGGTCAACGTTCTGCTCCTGGCTTTCGGCCTGTTCATGGACCCGCTTCCAGGCGTCATGATCCTCGTGCCGATCCTCAGCCCCATCGCCTATTCGCTGGGCATCGACCCCATCCACTTCGCCATCGTGGTGATCGTCAACCTGACCCTGGGGCTTCTGACGCCCCCGGTCGGGGCGTTGCTGTTCGTCGTGTCGTCAGCGGTGAAGATCCGGGTCAGCGACATGATCCGCGAGATGCCGCCCTTCCTGATCGTGCATCTGATCGTGTTGCTGTCGCTCACCTTCATCCCGGCGCTCTCGACCTGGCTGCCGAGCCTCAGCGGCTACTAAAGCAATTCCAGGAAAAGCGGGAATTCTCTAACTTCAGCCCCCGCTGGCGTCAGCCGGTCAGACCAGCGTCAGCCGATCAGAACGTCGGGTTCAAACTTGCCCGTCGGCACACCAAGATCGACAAGAAACACGCCCCCGGCCGCATCAGCGCCGGGGCTTTCAGGATCGATGTTCACTAAGGCCGATGTCACGAGAAGGCGCTCCGCCTCAGGCCCGACAAAGGCCGGGCAGGTGGTCAGTGCGGCCGGCAGCGCGATCTTGCGAAGAAATGCGCCATCTGGCGCGTAGACCTGCACCCCGTGCCCGCCCCAGCACGCCACCCAGAGATTGCCCTGCGCATCCACCACCGCGCCATCGGGCATGCTGTCCTCGAACGGTGCGCCGAATGGCATTGGCGCGCCAATGGGCAGACCGGTCCCGGCGTCGAGCGCGACCTGCATGATCTGGCGGGTCGGCGTATCCGTGAAATAACCCAGGCGGCCATCCGGCGAAAAGCAGATCGCGTTGCTGACCGTGATGCCTGAAAAGAGGCGGCGCAGCGCGCCCTTGCGATACCAGTAGATCGAGCCTGCACCCTCTTTCTCGTCCTTGCCCATCGTGCCGATCCAGAAGGCCCCCGACGGATGCACGCGGGCATCGTTCGAGCGGGTCTGCGGCTGATCTGCCTCCAGCGGCATGTGCAGGCTGAGACTGCCATCGGCGATGCTGCGCAGGTAAAGACCGCTCTCCGTCACCAGCAATTGCCGCTCGCTGTCGATCCGCGCAAGCGCGCTGGAGAGTTCGGGCAAGCCATGCTGGCGCGTTACGCCGCCTGTAAAGCAATGCTCAAACAACACCCTGCCGGGTATGTCGAACCACCAGACCGTATCCGTGTGCCGGTCATAAGTCGGCCCCTCGCCCAGCGTGCAGCGGAAACCTTCAAGCCGCTCCCAAACCGTTCCGGTCAAATGCCCCTCCTTTGCCCATCTGCCCCTCAGCGCAGACATAGCGCTGCCTCTACATCGCCTTCAAGCGGAATGCACCGGAAGGAGTCCTGACCCAGCCTTGATCACATTTTGGAGAGAATGCCGCCTGGCACACCGTCAGAAGCCCTCAACATATTGATATACCGGCGATCTTTCACTTAAAAAGGCGTGGGGGCCCTACATCAAGGCGAAGCATACGGTGAAAGCACGGATAGAAGACGGGAATAGCAGCACGGTCGCATTGCAGAATGGTTTGGAATTGGTTCGTCGTCTGTCCGACGAAGGCCCGATGACCAGTGAGGAATTGGCACAGAGCCTTTCCCTGAGAAGCGACACGACCGCCAAACTTCTGAAAACGCTGGAAATGCACGGTTTTGTCGAACCCGCGCGGTTCGCCAAACGCTTCCAGCCAGGCAGAATGGCTGGAACCCTTTCAGAGAAATTTCTTGGCGATACGCCCGTCACCGACATCGCCCGCCCCGTTCTTCAGGCGCTTGCCGACCAGCATGACGGAATCGGAACGCTCGTGGTGGCGGACCGGGACGAAGCCCTTCTTCTGGTCACCTGCAGCGGCCCGACCCGCCAGAATGCCCATGAATGCCATGTGGGCTCGACATACTCCCTGCCATTCACGGCGGGCGGACACGCCCTGCTCTTCACCATGCACAATGCAGCAGACGAACCGATTGCAGAGCGCGGCTACAACGAGGTCGAAACCAGGGCGCTTGAAGAGAGCTTTGCGTTCTTCTGCGCGTCCGGGTGCTTCCGGACGCCGCTTCCCGAATGCGATCTGCTGTTGCTCGGCGCGCCGCTCCATCTCAGCAATGCCGTTCTGGCGCTGGAACTCGCAATTCCAGATGGATCGGGTGCCAGCCGGGACACGACAGCGGCGGTCAAGGATCTTCTGTCAGCCGTCGAGCTGATCCAGCGCAAATGCTCCACGCTTGGCGTGCGCTATCTGGAAGATTCCTGAAACGGCATCCGTTTCTGCGTCAGGCGGTCACGCCTGACGTCAGCAGGGCCTCGCCTCAGACGGCGTGCTGGTGAAACTGGGTGTTCTGGGCGCGGGTCGATAACGCCGCAGACAGATGCACGAGTTCCTGCCCCAGCTCCCTGAGACGCGATGGTGGCGTATGGGCGCGCGGCGCACCGCAGGCGATAGACATCGCGTTCAGCTGGCCCGAAGGTCGCAGTGGCACCGCCACGCCATGCACATCTTCATGCCAGTTGCCCAGCGACAGCGCAAAGCCCTGCTCCTCTATCTCCGAGAGCCCCTGCTCGACATGCTGCGCCAGGTGCGACCAGTCCCCACCGTGATGCCGCTCTAAAGCAGCCATCAGGTGTCTAAGCTGTGTTTCTTCAAGACAGGAAATCAGCGCGTGGCCGATGGGCGAGGCGGCAAGCGGAATGCGCGAGCCGGCCTCCAGGCGTAACGTCACCAGCGTGGCGCTGCTGTGGCACACTTCCAGATGCAGCGCGTCGGTGCCATCGATCACGGCAAGAGCGGTGTGAACCCGGAAATTGTCGGCTATCTCCTGCAGATAGGGGCGCGTCAGCTCGACGATCTGCGCTTCGCTGCGCGCACCATATCCAAGCCGCACAACCCCTGGAGCCAGGCGAAAGCGACGACGGCTGGCGCTGTAGTGCAAAAGCCCCATCAATGCGAGCGATTTGGTCAATCGCGCAACGGTAGCAGCCGGCAGATGCGTGCGCTCGACAATGTCGGAATTGCTCATCCAGACGGGCGCTTCGGCAAAAACGGAGAGAAGGCGCAGTCCCCGGGACAGCGCGGTTGAAACAGGCGGCGTCTTGCGCCCTTGCCGCTTGAGTATACCCGCGCCTGCCATTCTCCCCCCTTGGTGTGATGTTGAACCCTTCGGAAAAAGGGAACCAAAACTAGCAACACTGAGGCTCCACAGGCAACGATAAACGTGCGTTTATCGCAAACATTCTACGGCAAACTGCAATTTCAAAACCGGGTTTAGTTCTGAAACACTGCGTCAACACGCTAGGGTCAGGACCCTAGTTCACATGAAACCCTAAACTGGCTCACAACGCCGGCCTCTTCCGCCTCTATGTACTGACCGGGCCTGAAGCACATCTTTTCGATCCGATGCTCCAGAACGCCAAACTCAGGAGGCAACCACGTGCCCCACGCGACAAACACCCCACTGAAAGCCCTCCTGATCGGCGAAATCGCGCCGCTTGGAGAGAAGCAGGCGCCAAGCGGGATCGACAAGAAGCCCGTCGAAAGGGCTCTTTTCCTCAGCCACACCGGCTTCATCGGCGACAATCAGGCAGACACCAAACATCATGGCGGCCCCGAAAAGGCCGTTCACCACTATCCCCGCGATCACTATGACGCCTGGCGGGAAGAGATCGGTGACAACACCCTTCTCGACAGCCCCGGCGCGTTTGGCGAAAATCTCTCAACCCTTGGCCTCAATGAAGAGACCGTGGCGCTGGGCGATGTGTTTCGCCTCGGCAACGCCATTCTTGAAGTATCCCAGGGGCGGCAGCCATGCTGGAAGCTGAACAGCCGTTTCGGCGTCAGGGACATGGCGCTCAGGGTACAGAAAAGCGGCCGCACCGGCTGGTATTACCGGGTCTTGCAGGAAGGCCGGGTAGCGCCGGGCGACGCGCTTGAACGGATCGAACGCCCCCTGCCCGAATGGCCGCTGAAACGGCTCTGGCAGACACTCTACGTCAAGACGCTCGACCGCAGCGAGCTGGAAGAGATGGCGGCGCTGGAGAAGCTGCCCGATGGCTGGCGGCGCTATGCGCAGCGACGCCTTGAATCCGGCAAGGTCGAGAGCTGGAACCGCCGCCTGCAGGGCGATAAAGCCGACTGAGGAACAGGGCCGACTGAAGAACACGAACACGCGCGCTCCGACAGCACGCGGGGGCGCACTCAAGCCCGGGTGGTCATCTTCCAGAGTGGAGAGAGGGAGAGAGAGTGGTGCCGCTTGTCAGACTCGAACTGACGACCTCCGCATTACGAATGCGATGCTCTACCAACTGAGCTAAAGCGGCCCTTTCGCCATGGTCGGACCCCCGCCATGACCAGCTTGCTTCGCCATCCGCTCTGTACGATTGCGGCGCGAAGCACTTTCCCAGTGCACATACCCGCCTCTGCGAGCTTTCGCAACCCAATTGTCGAGCCAGAACGCCGTTTGGAGAGGGACATTTCTGTCCGCAATCGCCAAGGCAGCAAGCGGCGTCCTGATAGCGGCAATCTCCCAGGAGATCAAGCGGAAATGGCACCGCCAGAGCAACCTAAAACAAGCCAATTAGATTCGATAATTAACAAACAATAATTAAGCAAATCATTTTAAATATAAATACAAATTACTTGATAAACAAATAGATATGATTTTTAAGTTGCGCATTGGAGGAATATACTATGAAAAATTTTGCACCAATTATAATTGCCGCAGCGGTGTTTCTGCCCGTGAATGCCCACGCCGACGCAAATGCGTATCAGTGCAGGACCAACAATTACCTCACGCATGTGAGAACCGACACACCATGGCGCGCCCATGTGGTGACCTACATCCACCTGACCGACAGGAAAAAGGTCCCGTCAGGCGGCGCAACCATCAACAAGATCAGGTGCAGACTACACCCGACGAGGACGGTGACCGAAAGCGGCAAACCCCCTACACAAATCCGTGGAAACGGCGGGGAGCACAGCCAGTAGAAAGCACCCGTGGCAGCGGCGTCCGGCCCCTTCTTTCACACGGCAGGCATGGACACCGCTGCTGCATTCGCTAAGTTGGCGATCATCACAATAGCCACCGAAAATTCCAGTAGGCAGGTACCCATGACGAATGTGACAATGACGGTGAACGGACAGAAGGTCTCGGGCAGCGTCGAAGGTCGAACCCTGCTCGTTCAGTTCCTGCGCGATACGCTGGGGCTGACCGGCACCCATGTGGGCTGCGACACCTCGCAATGCGGCGCCTGCACGATCCATCTGGACGGAAAATCAGTCAAGGCATGCTCCCTTCTCGCCGTGCAGGCCGAAGGCGCGGAGATCACCACCATCGAAGGACTTGCCGAAGGCGATGTGCTGCATCCGGTGCAGGCCGCGTTCAAGGAGCATCACGGCCTTCAGTGCGGCTTCTGCACGCCCGGCATGATCATGGCCGCCACGGACATGATTCGCCGCCACCCGGAAGGGCTCGACGAGGAAACCGTGCGCGAAGAGCTTGAAGGCAATATCTGCCGCTGCACCGGCTACCACAACATCGTCAAGGCCATCATGGCCGCTTCCGAAGCGGTCAAGACCGGTTCCACGAAAGCCGCCTGAGCGAGGAGAGCGACCATGTATGACGTCAATTATCACCGCGCCGGCTCCCTCGAAGAAGCCCTCAAGCTGTTCAAGGCGGCGGAAGACGGCAAGTGCATCGCCGGCGGCCAGACCCTCATCCCGGCCATGAAGACGCGGCTCGCCGCTCCGTCCGACCTCGTGGACCTGCGCCATATCGCCGACCTGAAGGCGATTTCCGTTGCCGGCAAGACCGTCACCATCGGTGCGGGCGTCACCCATGCCGAGGTCGCCGCCAGCGCCGACATCGCAGCCGCCTGCCCGGCGCTCTGCCATCTGGCCGGTCTCATCGGCGATCCGCAGGTGCGCAATATGGGCACGATTGGCGGCTCGCTCGCCAACAATGATCCGGCGGCGGACTACCCCGCCGCCATGCTGGCGCTTGCCGCCACCATCATCACCAGCACCCGCGAAATCGCTGCCGAAGACTTCTTCACCGGCCTGTTTGAGACGGCGCTGGAAGAAGACGAGATCATCACCGCCGTGCGCTTCGACGCGCCGGAAAAGGCCGGCTACGCCAAGTTCCCGAACCCCGCTTCGCGCTATGCGATGGCCGGTGTCTTCGTTGCCGTGGATGGCGGCGCAGTCCGTCTGGCCGTAACGGGGGCCGGCGATGACGGCGTTTTCCGCAGCGCCGAACTCGAAGCCGCACTCGCCGCCGAGTTCAGCGCATCGGCGCTCGAGGCCGTGTCCGTCCCTGCGGATGATCTCATGACCGACATCCACGCATCGGCCGAATACCGCGCCGGCCTGGTCGTTGCCATGGCCAAGCGCGCCGTTGCAATGGCCACGAGCTGATCCTCCAGCGCACGCGATAAAGCGCGGGCCTGTCCGCAGGCCCGCAGCTGGAGCGCTCCCGCTTTTCCTGGAAGTGCTCTAACGCCTACTTCTTCAGCTTTTCCTTGAGACGCTCGATCTCCGCCGGCGACCAGCCTTCCGGCTGGGTCACGGCCACCCACGCATCGATATAATGCTGCGGAGCATAGAGATGCCCGTATCCGATGGGCGCCGTGGTCGCCATCGCCATGTCCAGCGCAAGTTGCAGGAAGGTGACGATCGGATACCAGCGCAGGTCCGGCGAAACGTCAGGCCCGCGCTCCCCCACCAGCCATGCCGGTCGCCGATACCAGGCCAGCGGATCGAAGAAGACGACCGGGTCGCTCGCATATTGCAGATAGACGATCCGCAGCGGACCCCACTTTGCGCCAGGAATGTCGAGCGAATTCTTCTGCGCCGTGAAGCGCACCACGGATCCATCCCCCAGACGCGGCAGCCAGGCCGGCGTGCCGGGGTTGCGGTCGCGGGTGAAGTTGCTCCACAGGCGGCTGTTGAAGGGCGGCCCGGCCCAAAGCGCACCCTGGAAGGGATCCGCCAGAATGTTGTAGATCTCGGTCGACTGCTCCGAGCTCAGTGCGCCAAGGCTCAGACCGTAGAGATAAAGCTCCGGCCGGTCGTCTTTCGGCAGTGTGGTCCAGTGCCCATAGACCTTGCGGAACAGCGCATGCGCAGCTTCCGCCCCGTAGCTCGGCTCGATCAGCAGCGAAAGCCAGCTCGTGAGGTAAGAATATTGCTGCGCGACCATCACCGTGTCGCCGCCATGCAAATATTCCAGTGTCACGCTCGCTTCCGGGTCGATCCAGCCAGTGCCGGTGGGCGCCACCACCGCCATGACCTTGCGCTCGAACGCACCGATGCGCTTCAGCTCTTCCAGCGCCAGCTCGGCGCGCTCATCTGCAGTCTCCGCCGAACGCAGCCCCACGTAAACGCGCATCGGTTCCAGCGCATCACGGCCGGTAAACGCGGCAATCGCTTCCCTGCTGTCACCGCCGACGACGAACTGACGTCCCGTACGCCCCAGCGAATCCCATGGGATCAACGATCCCGGCCCGCCCGTGCGCAGCCCGCTTTCAGGCTGCTCGATACCGTCCTCAAACAGCGCATCGAGCTCCGCATAGGCGGAATCGGCAACCCGCAGCGCATAGCGCAGCAGCACGCGGTCGACCAGCGACGCCAGCACGAGACCGACAATGACAATGCCGATCACATTGGCCACGCGGCGCGGCACATAAGGCTTCAGCCGGCCTGAAATGAAGGTGAAAGCACGCCCGATGCCGCGCCCCATCACGACAAACAGAAGGAACAGAACCAGCGCGATGCCGCCCACCTTGAAGGGATGCGCGGTATCAACCGGCTCAAGCTGCATCAGCGCACGAATGGAATTCTGCCATTCGGCCGCTTTCCAGAGGAAGAAGATGGCGACAGCCACGCACAGCGCGGCCATGGCGAATTTGCCATAAATGCGCGGACGGCGCGGCGGCTCCGGCAGTTCCAGATAGCGCCACAGCCAGACGCAGAAAACGCCCAGCCCATAGCCAACCGCTGCCGAAACGCCAGACAGAACACCCTGCAGCAGAAAGTCCCGCGGCAGCAGGGTGGGCGTAAGCGATGCTGCGAAAAGCAGTGTTCCAAGGCAAAGCCCCAGAACGGAGAATGAATGCCAGACGCGCACGTCGCCCTGCTCCAAGGTATCGGTCATGTCTGCCCCACTGTCTCACCAATCCCGTGCATGGCATCGGGATGGCCACAGTGAAGCGTCATGGCAGGCAAGGCAACAGCCCTGTCTGCCACGTCGTTAAAGATCGGTCAGGATCAGTCCAGCGCGTCGACCAGACGGCCAGCACCCTGGCGGAACGGATCGATGGTCGGCAGCCCCATGCGGCTCTCGATTTCCTCGAGGCAGGCTTTCGCCTCCGCATCGTTGAGGGCAGCGGTGTTGACCGAGATGCCCACCACCTTGACGTCCGGATTGACCACGCGCGCGGTTTCCAGAGACAGGTCGCGCAGCGCCTCGAGCGTGGGCAGCTGATAGTGCGGCAGGCCGCGCATGTGGGTGCGGGTCGGCTCGTGGCACAGCACCAGCGCGTCCGGCTGACCGCCATGGATCAGCGCCATCGTCACGCCGGAGAAGGAGGGATGGAACAGGCTGCCCTGCCCTTCGATCAGATCCCAGTGATCGGCGTCATTGTCAGGCGTGATGTGCTCCACGGAACCGGCCATGAAATCGGCAACGACCGCGTCGAGCGGCACCCCGGAACCGGTGATCAGAATACCGGTCTGGCCGGTTGCGCGGAACGAGGCCTTCATCTCGCGCTTGTGCATCTCGCGCTCCATGGCGAGCGCGGTGTACATCTTGCCGACAGAGCAGTCGGTGCCCACGGCCAGGCAGCGCTTGCCCGCGCGCCTCTTGCCATCGGCAATCGGGTATTCTTCCTGCGGCACACGCACGTCATAAAGATGCGTGCCGGCCTTTTCGGCCGCCGCCACAAGGGCGGGCTGCGCCGTCAGGCGATTGTGCAGACCGGAGGCGATATCCATGCCCGCTTCGGCAGCTTCCACCAGCGTCGCGACCCAGCTCTGCGAGATCACACCGCCCCGGTTGGCAGCGCCCACAACCAGCGTCTGCGCACCGGCTTCCCGGGCTTCCGCAATGGTCATGTCCTTGAGACCCAGATCAGCCCTGCATCCCTCAAGGCGCAACTGCCCCACGCAAAACTCGGGTCGCCAGTCCTTGATGCCTTGCGCGACCTTTGCGGTCAGCGCGTCCGGCGCATCTCCAAGAAACAGCAGATAGGGCGTTTTCAGCATCGGTGGGTCGCTCCCTTATAATTGGTTTATCGGCTCATCAATGATGAAAGCCCCGCTTGTCAAGCTGTGGTTCGGCAACCAGAGCCCTCTGGATCAACCGCCGCCACAACGATTGAGCCAGAGCGCGCCGCACCTGAAAGCGCCTATGCCATCACTTCTTTCAGCAACTTCAACGCGTCTGCACAGCGTGTCGTCAGCGTGTCGAGTTCCTCATCCGTCAGTCCCGAATGAACCGATAATCGCACCAGGCAGTGGTTGCGCGGCGTCGCCGGCGGGCAGAAAACCGCGCCGAACACACCCGATCCCTGCAGTGCATCACGCATTTTCAGCGTGTCCGGCTCATTGCCGCTCTCAATCGCGATGATCTGCTCCGTGCCGCCGCCCACATCGAAGCCAAGCTCGTCCAGCCGCCAGCGCACGATGTCCGACACCTCGCGCAGGCGCTCGCGTCGATCATCAGCCCTGCGGATCAGCGCCAGCGCTTCCAGGAACCAGACATACTCATGCTCCAGCAGTCCGGAGCTGAAGATCGCGGGGTTGGACTCCATGCGAAAATACTCCTTGAAGCGGCGTGAGCAGACAATCAGTCCGGCGCGGCCGGCAAACGTCTTGGCCAGAGAGGCCGTGCGAAAGTCGATCCGGTCTGCCAGTCCCAGCGCCACGGCAAGCCCCGCACCACCGGGACCGTGCGTGCCAAGCGAATGGGATTCATCGACAACGAGAACACAGCCCGTGCGCGTTGCGACATCCACGATTGCGGCCAGCGGGCAGAGGCTTCCGTCCGTACTGTAAACCGTGTCGACCACCAGCACACCAGGCCCATACCGCCGGATCAGGCGCTCGGCATGGTCCGGGCTGTTGTGGCGAAAGGGAATGCCCCGCGCGCCCGCTGCTTTCACCCCTTCCCAAAGGGACGCATGCGCGTTCATGTCCAGATAGACCGGAACCGAAGGGCTGGCGATGGACTGAAGCAGCCCCACATTTGCGGTGAAGCCCGACTGGCAGATGATCGCCTCTTCGCCCTGCATGTAATCGGCGAACGCCGCCTCCAGCTGCTGCATCGGGCTGCCCTTCATGGTGAAGACGCTCGACATCAGCAGATCGGTCTTGCTGTTCAGAAGGGCCTCGGCCTGCGCTTCTCTCAGCGCCGGCTCGTTCTGGATGCAAAGATAGTCATTGCTCATGAGCTGGCGGTCGCCACTGCCCGGCTCACGCCCCCTCAGGAGATGGCCCCCGCTCCATAATCGTTCCACGCGCTGGATATGGAACGCGTCTTCGCGTTCACGCAGCTGTTCTTTGGGACACGCAGCGAGCTCGGCCATAAGCAAATTCTCCAAAACAGTTTCGCGAGCCCCGGTCGCGCCATGAAATCGCAACGCCGTGCAGCACCCCCCATTCTGAAAGGCTTATAAGCAACAATATTAGGGCTTCACCTACAAAAACAGTATCAGCATATGTATATGACGAAGGGATTTCAATTCTGAATAAAATAGAATTGTAACCGACACTTTACATAAATTCTCTACTTATACGCGCAGCATTAATACAATCATTGAGATAAATAAAAGGAGATATTCGCGTCAAAATATCTGCGCCGGAAGCCATGTGGAAATCGACGGCAGAAGCCAGATAACGCCCATTCCCACGAGCTGCAGAATGATGAAGGGAATGACGCCGCGATAGATCTGTCCCGTCGTGATTTCCTTTGGCGCAGCCGCGCGCAGATAGAACAGCGAGAACCCGAAGGGCGGCGTCAGGAATGACGTCTGCAGGTTGATCGCGATCAGGATCGCGAGCCAGAGCGGGTCATGTCCCATCAGGATCAGAATGGGCGCGACCAGTGGCAGGACGATCACCGAGATTTCCACGAAATCGAGGAAAAAGCCGAGAACGAAGATCATCGCCATCACGAAGATGAGCGCCCCCTGCGGACCGCCGGGCATGGAGTGCAGGATGTCCTCAACCCGCGCATCACCACCCAGCCCACGGAACACGAGCGAGAACACGCTGGCCGTGAGAATGGTGGCGAAGATCATTGCCGTCACCGTCATCGTGTTGGTGACAATCGGCGTGAGAATGCCGCGCTGTCGCGCCTTGCCGATGGAAATGACGATGGCGAGGATGCCGAGCGCCAGAAGCCCGGTTGTCAGCCCCGCGATGACCCATTCGAAAAGGCCCGCATCGCTGCGCTGCAGACGCACCGGAAAGATACCGGCCAGCACCGCGACCGCACCCAGCGCCGCCGCGCCCAGAACGATCAGACGGCCATTTCCTTCGCTGCGCACACCGGCGAGTAGCAATGCGCCAATGGCGCCCACGCTTGCCGCCTCGCTTGGCGTTGCAATGCCGCCAAGGATGGAGCCCAGAACGGCAACGATGAGCAGAACCGGCGGCAGAACGGCGCGCTGCACCTCTTGCCTGCTCGGCCGGTCGCCGGCCGCAACCAGCGCCGGAGCGCTGTCCGGCTTCAGGGCTGCCCGCGTCATCAGATAGGCGATGTAGACCGCCACAAGCGTCAGGCCCGGCAGAAGCGCTGCGGCGAAAACCTGGCCGACGGAGATCGTCTCGATGGTGAATTTGCCCTGCTCATACTGCGCCTGTTGATAGGCGGTCGACATCACGTCGGACAGGATGATGAGCAGCGTCGAGGGCGGAATGATCTGGCCCAGCGTACCGGAGGTGCAAACCACGCCGGAAGCAAGCTTCGGATCATAGCCGTTGCGCACCATGGTCGGCAGCGCGATCAGGCCCATCGCCACCACGGTTGCGCCCACAATGCCGGTCGAGGCCGCCAGAAGCGCGCCGACCAGCACGACGGAAACGCCGAGACCGCCGCGTATGCCGCCGAAGAGACGGCCCATCGTCTCCAGAAGCTCTTCCGCGATGCGGCTCTTTTCCAGCACCACGCCCATGAAAACGAACAGCGGAATGGCGATCAGAACCTCATTGGTGAGGGTTCCGAAAACCCGCTGCCCGAGCGCGCCCAGAAGCCCGACATCGAACTGACCGGTCATCCAGCCAAGAAAGGCGAACAGCGCCGCCGTGCCCGCCAGCATGAAGGAAACGGGATAGCCGATCAGAATGGCGACGATCAGCGCCGCAAACATGAGGATGTCGAGCGGTAAGGTCATGCGGCGGGGGCTTCTTCACGAAGACGCGCGAGATCGCGCAGGATGCAGGCAAGGCCCTGGATGATGAGCAGCGCACAGAAGGCGGGGATCAGTGACTTGAGCAGGAAGGAGGCGGGAATGCCGCCCACCGAGATGGCTCCTTCCATGATCGACCAGGAATTGCGCACGGAAGGCCAGGAGAACCAGGCGATCATGAACATGGACGGCATCAGGAAGCACAGCGCACCGAAAATATCGATGCGCGCCCTGCCACGCGGGCCGAACAGCCCGTAGAAAATGTCCACGCGCACATGCCCGTCGACCAGAAGCGTGTAGCCTCCGGCCAGCATGAACAGCGCTGCGTGCAGGTAGAGAACGGTCTCGTTCATGAAGATGAAGCTGACGCCATAGACATAGCGCAGCACCACCGTGCCGAATTGCACCAGCACCATGGCCAGCGCCAGCCAGCGCACAACAGCGCCCACTGCCCGGTTGATCCGGTCAAGTTTGTCCGCAAGCTCAAGCATGCCGAGCGTTCCCCGAAAGAAACGGGCCGAGCGCGAGCCCGGCCCGGTCGTGTTGTCAGCCGCCGTATTTGTAGTCCATCGCACGGGCGTTCATCTGCCCGTTGTCTGCGTAGACCATGTATTCGGCGATGCCTTCGCGGTATCCGAGGAAGCTCTCGACAATGCGCTTGACCAGCTCGTCATCGTCTTCGCGCAGTTCCGCGATCACTTCGCCTGCGGCATTGCCCATGGCGACGATCACGTCATCCGGCAGCTTCTTCACCTGCACGTCCTGCTCTGCCACGAGCTGCTTCAGCGCTGCGGCATGCTTGGTCGTGTATTCGGTCCAGACCGGATTGTAGAGCGATTCACAGGCATAGGCGACGGCCTGCTGCAGATCTTCCGGCAGCGCATCATAGGCCGCCTTGTTCACCGCGCACTCCTCGGCCGAAGACGGCTCGCCGACACCCGGCCAATAGTAGTTCTTGGCTACCTGATAGAAGCCAAGCGCCGAATCCGTCCACGGACCGATGAACTCACCGGCGTCGATCGTGCCGGACTGCAGGCCCTGGAACATGTCGCCGCCGCCCATGGCCTGAACGGCCATGCCGAGCTTGGCGCACATTTCGGACGCAAGACCCGTGGTGCGGAAGCGCAGACCCTTCAGATCGTCGACCGAGTTGATCTCGTTGCGGAACCAACCCTGCCACTGCGGACCGGAATTGCCGCAAAGGAACGGCTTCAGCCCGAAACGGCCATACATTTCGTCGTAAAGCGCCTGTCCGCCGCCATGCACGAGCCAGCCCAGCTGCTCGTCAGCGCGCAGACCGAAAGGCTGCGAACCGAACAGGAGAATGCCGCGCGACTTGGAGCCCCAGTAGGAGGGAACCGCGTGGTAGAGTTCAGCCGTGCCTTCCGACACCGCGTCGAACACGCCATTGCCCGGCACAAGCTCGCCGGCAGCGTAAAGCTTCACTTCCAGCCGACCACCGGACAGAGCCGTGATTCGGTCGGCCAGCATCTGCGCCGCCACGCCCGGTCCGGGCAGGTTCTTCGGCCAGGCCGTGACCATTTTCCAGGTGATCTTGTCCTGTGCGATGGCCGGAGCCGCTAAGCCCGTCGCCACACCGGCAACACCTGCCGCTTTTAGAAATTGACGCCTTTTCATGGAAAACCCCTCTGAATTGTTCGGTTATTAATTTCCAAGAATCGCCGGCAGCCGCAAGCCCTTTTCCTGCGCCCAGTCGCGCGCAATGTCGTAGCCCGCATCGGCGTGACGCATCACGCCTGTCGCCGGATCGTTCCACAGCACCCGCTCAAGGCGGCGCGCCGCATCTTCCGTGCCATCGGCACAGATCACCATGCCCGAATGCTGCGAGAAGCCCATGCCCACGCCGCCGCCATGATGCAGCGAAACCCAGGTCGCGCCGGAGGCGCAGTTCAGGAGTGCGTTGAGCAGCGGCCAGTCGGAAACGGCATCGGAACCGTCCTTCATGGCCTCGGTTTCACGGTTGGGAGACGCCACCGAGCCCGAATCCAGATGATCGCGCCCGATCACCACCGGAGCCTTCAGCTCGCCCTTCGCAACCATTTCGTTGAAGGCGAGGCCAAGGCGGTGCCGGTCACCCAGACCCACCCAGCAGATGCGCGCCGGCAGCCCCTGGAACGCGATGCGGTCGCGCGCCATGTCGAGCCAGCGATGCAGATGCTCATTGTCGGGCAGAAGCTCCTTCACCTTCTCGTCGGTGCGGTAGATGTCTTCCGGATCGCCGGAAAGTGCGGCCCAGCGGAACGGGCCGACGCCGCGGCAGAACAGCGGGCGGATATAGGCCGGCACGAAACCGGGGAAGGCGAAAGCGTTCTCAAAGCCCTCTTCGAGCGCCACCTGGCGGATGTTGTTGCCATAGTCGAGCGTGGGAATGCCCTGGTTCCAGAAGTCGACCATCGCCTCCACATGCTCGCGCATCGAAGCACGGGCCGCTTTCTCCACGGCCTTCGGATCGCTCTCGCGCTTCTCGCGCCACTCGGCCACGGTCCAGCCCTTGGGCAGATAGCCGTTCACCGGATCATGCGCGGAGGTCTGATCCGTCACCATGTCCGGCTTCACGCCGCGCCGCACCAGCTCGGGCACGATCTCCGCCGCATTGCCCACAAGGCCGACGGACTTCGCCTCGCCCGCCTTCGTCCAGCGGTCGATCATCTCCAGCGCCTCGTCCAGGGTGGTCGCCTTCTCGTCCACATAGCGGGTGCGCTGGCGGAAATCGATGCGCGTCTCATCGCACTCGATGGCGAGACAGCACGCGCCGGCCATGACGGCCGCCAGCGGCTGCGCGCCGCCCATGCCGCCAAGCCCTGCGGTCAGGATCCACTTGCCCGTAAGGTCGCCGCCATAATGCTGCCGGCCTGCCTCCACAAAGGTTTCGTACGTGCCCTGCACGATGCCCTGCGAGCCGATATAGATCCACGAGCCAGCCGTCATCTGGCCGTACATCATCAGGCCCTTCTTATCGAGCTCGTTGAAATGGTCCCAGTTGGCCCAGTGCGGCACCAGGTTGGAATTGGCGATCAGAACGCGCGGCGCATCCTTGTGGGTGCGGAACACGCCCACCGGCTTGCCCGACTGGACGAGCAGCGTCTCGTCTTCCTCAAGCGTCTTCAGCGTCGCGGCAATGCGGTCGAAATCGTCCCAGGTGCGGGCCGCCCGGCCAATGCCGCCATAAACGACCAGCTCGTTCGGGTTTTCGGCAACGTCGGGATCGAGATTGTTCATCAGCATCCTGAGCGGCGCTTCCGTCATCCAGCCCCTGGCGTTCAGCTCCGTCCCGCGCGGCGCCCTCACCTCGCGAATGTTGTGACGCGGATTGCTCATGGTTCAGTTCCCCTTCAAGGATGGCGCGATCTTGGAAAGACGCGTCAGAATGGCTTTGAGATGCGGTCGCAGGCGCGCCGCTTTTTCTTCGTCATAGTCAAACGGCACGGCCTCGCCCTGAAGATGCGTCGCCTGCGCCAGTTCCATCTGGATGCCATGCACGCCGGTCTCGGGCCGGCCGTAATGCCTGGTCGTCCATCCGCCGACAAAACGGCCGTTGAGCACGCTGGAAAACCCATCCGCACCGGCACAGACATCAACCGTCGCCTGCTCGATTTCCCGCGCACAGGTCTCGCCGTGATTGGTGCCGATATTGAAATCGGGAAGCTGCCCTTCGAACAGGAACGGGCAATGCGAGCGGATGGAATGGCAGTCATAGAGAATCGCCACGCCATGCAGCGCCTTCACCCGCGCGATCTCGGCCTCCAGCGCGGCATGATAGGGCGCGTGAAAGGCATCAAGCCGCTCGGCTACATCCTGAGCCGTCGGCTCCTCTCCCTCGCGCCAGATCGGGCGGTTGTCGAAATCCGTCAGCGGCACGAGACCGGTCGTGTTCTGCCCCGGATAAAGGCTTTCGCCGGAAGGGTCGCGATTGGCGTCGATCAGATAGCGGTGAAAGGTCGCCCGCACGGTGGTCACACCATCGAGCAGACCGTCATAGAGCCGATGCACGTGCCAGTCCGCATCGGTCAGAAGCCGGCCCTGTTCATTGAGCCGGGCCTTGACCGCCTCCGGCACAAAAGTGCCCGTGTGTGGCAGCCCCAGAATGACGGGCGAAGAGCCCTGATGCACTTCGACGGGGTTCATGCGCAAATCTCCAGTGTTGGCGTTCGCCCCTCACCCTTACCCTCTCCCCGCAAGCGGGGAGAGGGGGGCGTCAACGTCGCGGCCATCGTCCTTCTCCCCGCGAGCGGGGAGAAGGTGCCGGCAGGCGGATGAGGGGCAGTCGCCACATCCAAAACAGACACGCTCCCGATCAAGGCTCACTCCTCAATTCAGGCAGAATGTTCCCGGGAATGCTGGCGTTCAGATCGCCGGAGCGCACGAGCGCGATGGCGTTTTCCAGATCGGGGGCCAGATAACGGTCTTCCTCCAGATCCGGCACCGCGCTGCGGATCGCCGCATGGGCCTGCGCAAGCTCTGCACTCGTTTTCAGCGGCGCGCGGAAATCGACGCCCTGCGCCGCCGTCACGGCTTCAATGCCGATAATACCGAACAGGTTCTCCGTCATCGGAATGAGCCGCCGCGCGCCATGGCAGGCCATCGACACATGGTCTTCCTGATTGGCGGAGGTGGGCGTCGAATCCACGGAGGCCGGATGCGACATCTGCTTGTTTTCCGACATCAGCGCAGCCGAGGTCACTTCGGCAATCATCAGGCCGGAATTCAGGCCCGGCTTCTTCGCCAGAAACGCCGGCAGGCCAAACGACAGCGCCGGATCGACCAGAAGCGCAATGCGCCGCTGCGCAATTGCGCCGATCTCACAGATGGCGAGCGCAATCTGGTCGGCGGCAAGCGCCACCGGCTCGGCGTGGAAATTGCCGCCCGAAACAACCGTCCCGTCGGAGAGAACCAGCGGATTGTCTGTCACTGCATTGGCTTCGATGGTCAGCGTGCGCGCCGCCTGGCGCAGAAGATCGAGACACGCGCCATCCACCTGCGGCTGGCAGCGGATGCAATAAGGGTCCTGCACCCGCTCATCGCCTTCCAGATGGCTCTCGCGGATCTGCGAGCCTTCAAGCAGCGCCCACAGTGCTGCCGCCGTGTCGATCTGGCCCTGATGGCCGCGAAGCGTGTGAATTTCGGGGTGGAATGGCGCAGAAGAACCCATTGCCGCATCGGTCGACAGCGCCCCGGTGATGAGCGCGGACCGCGCCGCGCGATGCGCCCGGAACAGCCCGGTCAGCGCCAGCGCGGTGGAAACCTGCGTGCCGTTGATCAGCGCCAGCCCTTCCTTGGCCTTCAGCACGACCGCCGTAAGCCCGGCCCTGCGCAGCGCCTCACCGCCGGAAAGCCGCTCACCGTCGAAGAAGGCCTCGCCCTCGCCCATCATGGCAGCCGCCATATGCGCGAGCGGCGCGAGGTCGCCGGATGCGCCGACCGAGCCCTTTTCCGGGATCACCGGCACGACACCGCGCGCCAGCATTTCCTCGATCAGCTTGACCACCTCCATGCGCACGCCGGATGCGCCACGGCCCAGCGAGAGCAGTTTCAGCGACATGATCAGCCGCACAATGGCTTCGTCAAGCGGCGCGCCAACGCCGCAGCAATGCGAGAGGATGAGGTTGCGCTGCAGCGTCTCCACATCCTGCGGCGGGATGCTCACACTGGCGAGCTTTCCAAAGCCGGTGTTGACGCCATAGATCGCTTCATTGCCGCGTGCGATCTGGTCGATGCGCGCAGCCGCCGCCTCAATGCCGGGATAGCAGGCCGGATCAACGCGCACGGCAACGCCATCACGCCAGATACGCTCCAGATCCTGGATCGTGACCGCACCGGGGGTCAGAACAAGCGTCATGCAAAATCTCCTGCGATGCGGCGATGGAGCGGGTTGAAGCCGATGCGATAGGCAAGTTCCGCCGGGTGCTCTACGTCCCAGATGGCGATTTCGGCGCGCTTGCCGGCCTCGATGGTGCCGATTTCCTCGGCCAGCCCGAGCGCCCGCGCGCCTTCGCGCGTGGCTCCCGCCAGCGCCTCTTCGGGCGTCATGCGGAACAGCGTGCAGGCCATGTTCACGGTCAGAAGGAGCGAGGCAAGCGGCGATGAACCCGGATTGCAGTCGGTCGCGACCGCAATCCGCACGCCATGTTTGCGCAGCGCCGCAAGCGGCGGATACTGCGTCTCGCGCAGCGTGTAGAATGCGCCCGGAAGAAGAACGGCCACCGTTCCTGAAGCGGCCATCGCCGCAACGCCTTCCTCGTCCAGATATTCGAGATGATCCGCCGAAAGCGCGCCATAGGAGGCGGCCATCTTCGCGCCCCCCAGATTGGAAAGCTGCTCTGCATGCAGCTTTACCGGCAGGCCGAGTTCGCGCGCCCGGTCGAACACGCGCGCCATCTGCGCCGGCGAAAAGGCAATGCCCTCGCAGAACCCGTCAACCGCATCGACCAGACCTTCGGCATGGGCAGCGTCCATGCCCGGCAGCACCACCGCGTCGATATAGGCGTCTTCACGCCCGCGATATTCGGCCGGAACCGCGTGGGCGGCGAGATAGCTCGTCTTGATCCGCACGGGCCGCAGCTCTGCCAGACGGCGCGCGGCGCGCAGCATCTTGAGCTCGTCCTCGACGGTCAGCCCATAGCCGGATTTGACCTCCACCGTCGCCACGCCTTCGGCAAGAAGCGCATCGAGCCGCTTCAGCGCGTCTTCGACCAGCGCATCTTCGTCCAGGCCACGCGTTGCAGAAACAGTGGAAACGATGCCGCCGCCGGCCCGCGCCACTTCTTCATAGCTCGCGCCTTCAAGCCGCATCTCGAATTCCCTGGCGCGATTGCCGCCAAACACCAGATGCGTGTGGCAATCGACAAGCGCCGGCGTGGCGAGGCGACCGCCGAAATCGGTCCGCTCCCACCCGGAAAAACGCTCCGGCAGGTTGCTCATTGCACCTGCCCAGACAATCATATCGCCCTCGATGGCGATGCCCGCATCCTCGACAAGCCCATAGGGCGCGCCGCCTTCGCACATGCTCGCCAAGCGGATACCGCTGATGACACTCTGCTTCATAACAGGAAGATTCCTCCCTACCCACTGCAGGCCTCCCCATACAGGGCATATTGCCTAAGACAGAATTTTTGTCTACGATTATTCTTATATGTATAGACATAATTAAGCCGGGAACGACGCCTCATGCAAGCGATTTTTGCTCAGAATGCACTCACGCCAGAGGGTTGGCAAAAGGACGTGCTTGTGGAGCTCACCAGTGCGGGGCGCATCAAAAGCGTGACGGCCGGGGCACGGCCCACGGATGACAAGTCGGGGGATGCTAAGACAATACGTGTTCCCGTTCTCCTGCCCGCCATGTCCAACCTGCACAGCCACACGTTTCAGCGCGCCATGGCCGGGCTGGCCGAGCGGCGGGGTCCGGCCGGGCGCGACAGTTTCTGGACATGGCGCGAAATCATGTACCGCTTTCTCGACCTGCTTTCGCCGGAAGACATCGAGGCGGTCGCCGCCTTCGCCTTCATGGAAATGCAGGAGGCGGGTTTTGCCGCCGTCGCGGAGTTCCACTACGTCCACCATCAGCCCGGCGGCGTTGCCTATGACGATGTGGGCGAGCTTTCCGCGCGTATCGCAGGCGCTGCGGACCAGACGGGCATCGGCCTCACCCTCCTTCCCGTTCTTTACCGCCATGGCGGCGTGGACCAGCGACCGCTGCAGGGCGGCCAGCAGCGTTTCGGCAACGATCTGGACCGGTTCCAGAAGCTGCTTTCACGCGCTGAAGCATGCATTGGAAATCTCGCCGCCGACGCCCGGCTTGGCGTCGCGCCGCACTCGCTGCGCGCGGTGGGGCTGGATGATCTGCGTGAAGCGCAGACCATGCGTCCCGATGCGCCGCTGCACATGCACATCGCCGAGCAATTGCCGGAGATCGATGAAGTTCTGGCGGCCTATGGCCAGCGTCCGGTGGAATGGCTGCTCGACAATTGCGATGTGGATGCACGCTGGTGCCTGATCCACTGCACCCACATGACCGACGAAGAAACCGGCAATCTGGCCGACACCGGAGCGGTCGCCGGGCTTTGCCCCGTCACCGAGGCCAATCTGGGTGACGGAATCTTCAACGGGCTTCACTACCGTCAGGCAGGCGGTGCACTTGGCATCGGCTCCGATTCCAACATCCGCATCACCGTTGCCGAAGAGCTGCGCCAGTTCGAATACTCCCAGCGCCTGCGCGACACCGCCCGCGTGGTTCTGGCCGCGCACGGCCAGTCCTGCGGGCGCACGCTTTATGATGCAGCCCTTGCCGGCGGCGCTCAGGCCCTTGGCCGCGATTCCGGCGCGATCCAGCCGGGACACTGGGCCGATCTGGTGGCAATCGATCAGGACGATTTCGCAGGTGCAGCATTCGACGATGGTGTATTAGACGGCTGGCTTTTTACCGGCGACAATGGCGCCGTATCCGAAGTGTGGTCGGCAGGACGCCACTGTGTCCGTCAGGGCCGCCACATCGAACGTGAAACGATCGCCGCACGCTACACGCGCACGATCAGAAAACTGATGGAGTTGCTGTGACCAGCGAACGCGCCTCATTCCGCACCATCCGCGACGAGCTCTCCCGACGCATCGCAGAACGGGTCTGGCTGCCGGGAGCCCTGATCCCCGGCGAAGAAGCCCTGGCGGAGGAGTTCGGGGCGGCGCGCGCGACGGTCAACCGCGCGCTTCAGGAGCTTGCCCGCGCCGGCATTCTCGAACGCAAGCGCCGCGCCGGCACCCGCGTCGCCCTTCATCCGGTACGCGAGGCGCGCTTCGTCATCCCCCGCATCCGGCAGGAGATCGAAGCGCGTGGTTCGGAATATCAGTACCGCTTACTGAGCGCTGACATTACCGATGCACCGGAGGTCATCTGTGCCCGGCTCAGCCTCCTGTCCAGATCCAACATGATGCATGTGCGATGCCTGCACCTGGCCGACCGCGTCCCCTACCAGTACGAAGATCGCTGGATCAATCTGAACACGGTTCCCGACGCCCGCAATGCTGATTTCGCGACCATGGGCCCGAATGAATGGCTCGTCGGCCACGCTCCCTTCTCCAATGCGGAGTTCACCTTCATGGCGGCAGCCGCCAGCGCCGACGAGGCATCCCTGCTGCAGATCCGGGAAGGTGATCCGGTCTTCATCGGCGAACGCATCACATGGATGGCGGGCGAGCCGATCACGCTGGCTCATCTGGTGCATCCCGCATCGCACCGCATGGTGACACATCTGTGAGGCGTCCCGCCCGCGCCTCGACAAGGCGCGGAGAAGACGTTAGGGCAAGCCAGTCTCATCGTTACGGAAAACCGTCATGACCGCGCGCAACACGCTCATCGCCCCCTCCATCCTCGCTTCCGACTTCTCGCGCCTCGGCGACGAGGTCGAAACCGTCGCCAACGCAGGCGCTGACTGGATCCACCTCGACGTGATGGACGGCCATTTCGTGCCCAACATCACTTTTGGCCCGCCCATCATCAAGGCAATCCGCGACCGCACCGACAAGGTGTTCGACTGCCACCTGATGATCACACCGGCAGATCCCTTCCTCGCCGCCTTTGCGGATGCGGGCTGCGACATCATCACGGTTCACGCGGAAGCCGGTCCGCACCTGCACCGCTCGCTGCAGACCATTCGCAATCTCGGCAAGAAGGCAGGCGTCTCGCTCAATCCGTCGACGCCCGAAAACGTCATCGAATACGTGCTCGACCAGGTCGACCTCGTGCTTCTGATGACGGTCAATCCGGGCTTTGGCGGACAGGCTTTCATTCCGTCCGTGGTCGAGAAAGTGCGCCGCGTAAAGGCAATGATCGGCGACCGTCCGATCGACATCGAGATCGATGGCGGCGTGTCGCCCGACACGGCCGGTGAGCTGGTTGCCGCCGGCGCCAATGTGCTCGTCGCCGGTTCCGCCGTCTTCAAGGGCGACGGCGAAGAAGCCTATGCGAAGAACATCGAGGCCATCCGCAAGGCCGCGCAGGGCTGACACGCCCGCGCCCTTCAAATTTAGCCAACAAAAAAGCCGCGCGGACATTGACCAGCGCGGCTTTTTCTTTTCTCAGATGCAGAATGCTTCAGAGCGGCTCACCGTTTCATCAAAACGGTGAGCCGCTCTATCTGGTTTTTCCGCATTTATGCGGACGTCAGGTGATGCCACCTGACTGCAAAATGCTTAGCTGCTGCCGCCGTTCAGAACGGTGACCGCGCGGCGGTTCTGCGACCAGCAGGAGATGTCGTCACAGGTCGCGACCGGACGCTCCTTGCCGTAGGAAATCGTGCGAATGCGGTTTGCCGCAACGCCACGGGCAACCAGGAAGTCACGGGCCGAAGCCGCACGGCGTGCGCCAAGCGCGAGGTTGTACTCGCGGGTGCCGCGTTCGTCGGCATGGCCTTCCACGGTGATGGTGTAATTCTGGTACTTGTTCAGCCACTGCGCCTGGCGGGAAAGAACCTGCTGCGCATCGGCGCGGATCGACGACGAGTCGAGGTCGAAGAAAATCCGGTCGCCCACGCTGACGGTGAATTCCTGCTGCGATCCGGGAGGACCGCCCGCACCGCCCAGCCCGATATCGGCTGCACTGTTGGGAACCTGCTTGTTGGCGCAACCGGCCAGAGCAAGAGCCGCTACCAGGGCGATGCTAACCGGGTGTTTGGCGATCGCTGCAATCGACAGCATTGCCACCTCTCCTTCAAATTAGAGAAATTTTGTTCAATGATCAGTAACCACGTTGCCGTTAAGGACCCCTCAAGAAACGCGGTTAACGAAGACTTACCGGTACCAACCAGAACCGTTATTTCGCGCAAACTAGCTTAAAATACGGCGGAAACGCGGCGAATCCGGCAGGAACCGGCCCGCCGCTACTCGAGTAGCGGCGACCATGCAGGATCCGAACCGTAATTCGCGGTCGGGATCTTCTGCTCGTTGCGGCCCGTCAGATCGATGGAATAGAGCTGCGGTCCGGCAGAGCCCGCCGGCTGACGGAAGAACATCACAACGCGGCCATTGGGCGACCAGGTCGGGCCTTCCTGCAGGAAGCCGGAGGACAGGATGCGCTCGCCCGAGCCATCGGTGCGCATCACGCCAATCTGGAACTCGCCGCGCGTCTGCTTGGTGAAGGCGATCAGATCGCCGCGCGGCGACCAGACCGGCGTCGAATAGCTGCCGTCACCGAACGAAATGCGCTTGGGATCGCCGCCGCTCGCGCTCATCACATAGATCTGCGCGCGACCGCCACGGTCGGAGGTGAACACGATCTGCGAACCATCCGGCGAATAGGACGGCGAGGTGTCGATCGCATTGGCCGTCGTCAGGCGCGTTGTGTTGCGGCTGCGCAGGTCCATCGCGAAAATGTTCGAGTTGCCGTCATCGCGCAGAAGGCTCATCACGATCTGCTGGCCATTGGGCGAAAAGCGCGGCGCGAACGTCATGCCGGGGAAATTGCCCACCAGCTCGCGCTGTCCGGTCTCCAGCTGCAGGAGATAAACCTGGGGCTGACCGCCCTCATAGGACATGTAGGTGATTTCCTGACGCGTCGGCGAGAAGCGCGGCGTCAGAACAATGGCGCGGCCATCGGTCAGGAAACGCTGGTTGGCGCCGTCCTGATCCATGATCGCAAGCCGCTTCACGCGGTTGTTGCGCGGGCCGGACTCGTCCACATACACGATGCGCGTGTCGAAATAGCCGCTCTCACCCGTCAGGCGCTGATAGATGGCGTCGGCGATGATGTGCGCCACGCGCCGCCACTTGTCCTTGCTGGTGAAGAACTGCTCGCCGATGAGCTGCTGGCCCGCATAGGTATCCCACAGACGGAACTCGGCCTTCAGCCGTCCGTCCGCCGTCTCGGAAACCTTGCCCGTCACCAGCGCCTGCGCGTTGATCACGGTCCAGTCCTGAAAACGCGGGGCCGCATCCGGGTTGGAGATCTTCTCGATGAAGGCCCCCTTCTCGATTGGCGCGAACAGGCCGGACCGCCTCAGATCGGCCTCAACGACGCTGGCAATTTCCGCGCCGGTGCCATCGGCGGAGATGAACTCCGTGATGGCGATCGGCAGCGGCTCGACCACGCCCTTGTTGATGTCGATCTCGACCACTGCCCTTGCCGGCAGCACTGCAACGCCAAGCCCGGCGACAAGCGTCGCGATCAGGAAGGTCGCTCTCAAGATTATCTGCATTTGCTCCTGCCTCTCCCCATTTGGTTAGGCTCAAGCCCCCATCGCCATATGGATGGTGCCCGGGTTAAAACATGTCGCTTGGATCGAAGTGGACGATGACTTCAGACCAGGTGTCGTACTTCGCCGCCGGCAGATTGTAGGGCGCGCACTGGAGGACGGCGCGGCGTGCGGATTCTGCCGCTGCCCGCTCGACCATGGACCCGCTGCCGCCGGAAATGATGCGCGGACTTCCCTCGATATTGCCGCTCGCATCCAGGTTCATCTGGATGGAGACCTTCAGATTGTCGGCCTCGAGCGCGCCGGCCGGCACGTTCCAGCACCGCTGGATCTGACCGCGCAGCGCATCCATCTCGCTCTGCGAAAGCTTCTCGCCGGGCGTGTTGCGGCTGCCACCAAGCGACGCCTGTTCCTGCGAGCGCTTCGCGCCGCCGCCAGAGGCCTTGTCCTTGTTCAGAAGCGCCGCCACCTCGTCGAACAGCTCGTCGGATTTCTCCGACTTCTGCTTGGCCGCGGTCTTCTGCGCCGGCTTTTCGGCATCCTTGCGGTCGGGCGCCTTGGCCGTGCTCGCCTTTGGCGGCTGAGGCCGCGACTGTGGCACCGGCGCGCTGTTGGGCAGGGAAACGCTCTCTGCCTCGGGCGCTTCGGCCACCACCGTCTCTTCAGGCGCGGGGTCCGGCTGCACATCCTGCTTGGGCTGCGGCTCGGGGCGCACCTCCGTCGCCGGCACCGGGGTCGGCTCCGCCTCGGCCTGTTTGGGCTCGGGCTCCGGCTTCGGTTCGGGTTTGGGCGTCGGCTTCGGCGCAGGCGGCGGCTCCGCCGTCTTCTGCACTTCGCGCTTGCTCGGCTCCGGCGTCGGCGGCGTTTTCAGGTCGACATCATTGTCGCCCGTGTTCTGCGCGTTCTCGACCGGATCAGGACGCTTGGTTGGCGTGGGCGCAGGCTTTTCGGAAAGCTCGGCTTTCTTGTCGCCCTCCTGCACCTGCGTCATCGATTCGATGGGAATGATGTCGACGGGCAGGGATTCGACATCCGCCACCTCATAGGCGCGCGGCGCCGACAGCGAAACCAGGCCAAAGCCCAGTAGCGCCGCGTGCATGCCCGCCGATATGACGATACCCGCCTTCATTCGGTCAGTTGCCTTCTTCCTGCAGCGTGACCAGGCCCAGATTGCGATAGCCGGCAGCCGAGATACGCGCCATCACGCGCATCACCGTGCCGTAATCAGCCGCGCGGTCACCGCGCACATAAATACGTTCGTCATAGCCCGAACGCGCAATCGCCTGCAGCTTCGCGACCACCTCTTCGATGGGCACTTCGGTCTCCTGCAGATAGATCTGGCCATCGCTGTTGACGGAAACCGTGATCGGCTGCGTTTCGGAGTTGAGCGCCTTGGCCTGCGTTTCCGGCAGGTCGATGGGCACACCGACGGTCAGCAGCGGGGCGGCCACCATGAAGATGATGAGCAGCACCAGCATCACGTCCACGAAGGGCGTCACGTTGATTTCGGAGATCAGGCCCGAGCGCGAACCCCGGCGACCGCGCCGCCGTCCGTTTCTTCCGCCCGCCGAGCCGACTGACATACCCATTGCGTTCTCCTAAGCCGCCTTGGCGGCGACCTTCTCGTCGATCTGCCGCGAGAGGATGGTCGAAAACTCGTCCGCGAAGCCTTCCATGCGTCCGGCGAGCTTGCCCGCATCCGATGACAGCTTGTTGTAGGCAATAACAGCGGGAATGGCGGCCAGAAGGCCGATGGCCGTGGCCAGAAGCGCCTCGGCGATGCCCGGCGCGACAACGGCCAGATTGGTCGACTTGGAACCGGCAATGGCCTGGAACGAGGTCATGATGCCGACCACCGTGCCAAACAGGCCGATGAACGGCGCAGCCGAACCGATGGAGGCGAGGAAGCCCAGCCGGCTCTCCAGACGCTCCATCTCGCGCGTCAGCGCCAGATCCATGGCCTTGTCGATGCGGTTCTGAAGGCCGATCGGCGAACGCGCGCCCTTCTCGAAGCTCTTCTTCCACTCGCGCATCGCAGCCACGAAGATCGACCCCATACCGGTCGTCTTGCGCTCCGAGAGCGCGCGGTAAAGTTCTTCAAGAGACTGGCCGGACCAGAACGTCTTCTCGAAACGATTGAGAGCAGAGCGCATGCGGGCATAGGCAATCGATTTGTCGATAATGATGGCCCAGGTCCACACGGATGCCGCCAGAAGGCCGATCATGACCAGCTTGACGACCCAACCGGCCTGCCAGAACAAAGCCCAGATCGACAACTCCCCACCTGGTGCGGCGAGCGTAACACTTTCCATGGATCAAAATCCTCTTAAGATCAGGGCGGCGTACATCTCGGCTTCGGTCTCGCCCCTGCTTGCGTGCCGTTGCCTTCGTCCGATCCGAGGCGTCCCCGCAAGATGCTTCAAGGCCCCTTTATCCGGTAAAATTTGGTGAAAGGAAGGCGCACGGATTCGCTACGGATTTCATGATTTTCTTCATGAACCGTTATGGTTAATTAAGCGTTAGGAAACGGAGCGCCAACCAGGCTGCGGCAAAGAGAATCGCTTACAGGGCAAGACAATGCGCCTTCGGCATGCCCCTCATCGCAGCGAAACCCGCGAATTAGCCGCCTTTCGGCTTGAAGGCCTCGATCCATTCTTTCGGGAACCGGCGCGGCTTGCCGGATGCGCCGATGATCGCCGCCTCCACCTTCGCCTCCACCAGCACATCGTCACCGCGCAGGAGACGCTGCGCCATATAGATGCGCGCGCCCGAAATCGCCTCGGTGCGCGTTTCCACCGTCACGATGTCGTCCACGCGGGCCGGCTGGCGAAAGTCGATTTCCATGCGCCGCACGACCCAGGCCAGCACCTCGCCATGCTTGCCGTCGGCAAGCTCGGTATGGTGGACACCCGCAAGACGCAGGAAATCCGACCGGCCGCGCTCCAGAAACTCCAGATAGCGGGCGTGATAGACCACACCGGTAAAATCGGTATCGGCAAAATAGACCCGCGCCACGAGACGGTGACCGAATTCGGTCAGTTCGCCCGAAAGCCCGACCGTCAGGTTTTCGCCCGCGCCGCCGCCGCTCATTCCTTGTCTCCCTGCTGGAACAGGCTGATCTGCGCCTCGGCCAGCGCCTTGGGCGGCTGGAGCCCCATGTGACGCCATGCCTTCGCGGCCAGAACGCGCCCGCGCGGCGTACGCTGGATGAAGCCCTGCTGGATCAGATAGGGCTCGATAATGTCTTCAATCGCGTCGCGCGGCTCCGAGAGCGCCGCCGCAATGGTCTCGATGCCCACCGGGCCGCCGCCGAAATTTTCCACGATCATGCTGAGGTAACGCCGGTCGAGCAGGTCGAGGCCAAGCGCATCCACTTCAAGCCGCGACAGCGCCTCGTCGGCAACCTTGCGCGTCACCTCGCTCGCACCCGCCACGGTGGCGAAATCGCGCACCCGGCGCAGCAGGCGTCCGGCAATACGCGGCGTGCCGCGCGCGCGACGGGCGATTTCCTCAGCGCCATCGGTGGCCAGCGGCATGCCCAGAATGCGCGAGCCGCGCGTGACGATGGATTGCAGTTCTTCGGTCGTATAGAAATCGAGCCGCACCGGAATACCGAAACGGTCGCGCAGCGGCGTGGTCAGAAGGCCAAGCCGCGTCGTCGCGGCCACCAGCGTGAACTTCGCCAGATCGATCTTCACCGAACGCGCCGCCGGCCCCTCGCCGATGATCAGGTCGAGCTGAAAATCTTCCATCGCCGGATAGAGGATTTCCTCCACCGCCGGGCTCAGCCGGTGAATTTCGTCGATGAAAAGCACGTCGCGCTCTTCAAGATTGGTGAGAAGGGCCGCCAGATCGCCGGCCTTGGCGATCACCGGACCGGAGGTGGAGCGGAAATTCACGCCCAGCTCCCGCGCCATGATCTGCGCCAGCGTGGTCTTGCCGAGGCCGGGCGGGCCAACGAACAGCACGTGATCCAGCGCCTCGCCGCGTCCGCGCGCCGCCTCGATGAAGACCTTCAGATTGGCGCGCGCCGCCTTCTGGCCGACGAAATCGTCCAGCGATTGCGGCCGCATGGTCGCGTCCAGATCCTCACCGCGCTTGTCGGCCGAAATGAGCCGTTCGGCATCCGTCATCCGCAGAAATCCACTTCACTACACAGCTTGGCGCGCATGCCTGTTGCCTAGCGCGCCAGTTCCTTCAGGCCAAGCCTGATCAGCGTTCCGGCCTCGGCGCTCTCGCCGGCTTCCTTCAGCGCCGCCGCAACCGCATTGGCTGCGACATCGCGCGAATAACCGAGATTGGCAAGCGCGGAAACCGCATCGGCCACCGCCGATGGCGCTGCGCCCTCGCCCAGTTCCTGCTTGAGACCGATCGTGTCGCTGGCCTCGCCGGCATAGGCGGGGGCCTTGCTCTTGAGTTCCGAGACAATGCGCTCGGCCACCTTTTTGCCCACGCCCGGCGCGCGCGCCACCGTGGCGGCATCCTTCAGCGCAATGGCGTTGGCGAGTTCCGAAGCCGAAAGCGTGGAAAGCACCGAAAGCGCCACCTTTGCGCCCACGCCCTGCACATTGTTCTGCAAAAGGCGGAACCACTCGCGCTCCAGCGCGGAGCGGAAGCCGTAGAGACGGATCATGTCCTCACGCACATAAGTCTCGATGAACAGCGTCACCGCCGTCCCCTCGCCCTCAAGCGCGGCCAGCGTACGCGCCGGGCAGTAGGCCACATAGCCAACCCCGCCCACATCGACGATGCAGTGATCTTCGGCGATCTCGTCGATGATGCCCTTCAGTTTGCCAATCATTTCAGTGCTTCCATTGCCAGTCGGGAGGTAACGGACTGCCGGTGATGCGCGTGGCAGATGGCGATGGCAATCGCATCCGCCGCATCATGCGTGTCGAAATGCGCCTTCGGCATCAGCACCTTCACCATCAGATGAATCTGCTTCTTGTCGCCGTGACCGACGCCGATCACGGCCTTCTTGACCGCATTGGGCGCGTATTCGGCAACGCGCAGGCCGGCCCTTGCCGGCACCAGCATGGCGATGCCACGCGCCTGACCCAGCTTCAGCGTGGCCGATGCGTCCTTGTTGACGAAAGTGGCCTCCACGGCGGCCTCCTCCGGCCGGTGCTGGTGCAAAACCGCCTCCAGCCCCTCATGCAACTGGCACAGGCGCGAGGCGAGATCGGCCTTGGCATCGGAAGAGACCGAGCCTGCATCAACGAAGCGAAGGGAGTTGCCCTGCGTCTCGATGACGGCCCAGCCGGTGCGGCGAAGCCCCGGATCGATGCCCATAATGCGAATCGGTGTGTTCATGGCTCTACCATAGCGGTGGGCAGGCCCATTGCCACGCGTTAGCATACGGCCGCATTCATATCCGGGTACCGATGCCCGGAAGCGGAATCCTGCGAGGCGAAATCCTGCCCGAACTCGATCTCAGTCTTGCCCTTCTCACCCTCACCGTTCTGGTGGCGGGGGTGGTGCGCGGCCTGTCCGGGTTCGGCACGGGGCTCATCGTCGCGCCGATTGCCGGCGCGCTCTACGATCCCGTGACTGCGGTGGTTCTGCTGGTCATCATCGATTCGCTGCCCACGCTTCCGGTCGCCCTGCCGGTGGTGAAGCTCGCCCGCTGGCGCGAGGTGCTGCCGGTTCTCGCCGGGCTGGCGCTTTTCGTGCCGCTTGGCGTCTACATTCTCAAGAATGGCGATGAAACCGCGCTGCGCTGGATCATCTGCACCGTCATTCTGGGCTGTGCGCTGGTGCTGCGCAGCGGCTGGCGCTACCACGGGCCGCGCGGCTTTCCCGTATCCTTCGGCATTGGCGGCATTTCAGGCACGCTGTCGGGCATCGCCGCCATTCCCGGCCCGCCGGTCATCATCTACTGGATGGCGTCGGCGCTGCCGGTCTCCGTGGTGCGCGCCAATCTCATGACGCTGTTTCTGATTTCGGAAATCTTTTCCGCCGGCAATCTGTGGGCGGCCGGCCTGTTCGATGAGCCCCGCGTGATGCTCGGCCTGATTATGGTCCCGCCCTATGTGGTGAGCCTGCTCATCGGCGGAAAGCTGTACGGGATCGCCAGCGACACGACCTATCGGCGGCTCGCCTTCACGCTCATCATCGCGTCTGCGCTGATCGCGCTGCCACTCACGCAGACGCTGTTTCAGTGGGGAATCAGCGGTGCCCGAACGCTGTTTTCAGCAGGGTGATCTGCTCGAAAACCGGGTTGTGGCTGTAGAGATCGGCATCATTCGCTGCAGCCGGCGCACCGCCATAGATCTCTTCGTCCATACGCCGCACGATGTCCTGCAGGCGCACCGAGCGCATGACCAGATCCTGGAAATTCTCCGGCAGATCGGACCAGCCGTCGGCCTGCTCCTGCGGCGAATGCGTGTCGAGACGCACTTTGGACTTCTCGGCAGCCACCTGCTCGCGCGTCATCTCGCCGGAATTGGCGGCACGCTGCAGAAGAAGCCACGAGGCAAGCTGCATCAGACGTGTGGTCAGCCGCATGGATTCGGCCGCATAAAGCGCAGCGCCGGCCCGCGTCAGGCCCTTGGCCTCGATGCGTCCTTCGCCATCCAGATACTCCGCGGCCTCTTCAACCAGGCTCATGCCCTGATTGTAGAGAGGCTTGAAAGAATCCGAGAACACGCGATGCTCGGCCAGCTTGATCGTAGTCGCGCGACCGTTCCCGCCTTCAATCATTGTGCTTACGCCCCACCATTATACGAAACTGCGGCCACCGCCGGCTGATGCGTTCAATCACAAGTGAGCCTGACTCTCAATGCCAAGAACTCAATGCAAGGATGAGCCTGTGCACAGCTGTTGGCAAGTTCTTACTTAATGAAAGGTTAATGCTCATTTTGTCGAAAAAAAGAGCCGCAAACGCGGCTCTCAGGAGTTTAAACAGGGAGGCGTCAAACAGAATGGCTCCAGCCACTCGGTAAGAATCCAGATCACTGGATGTACACAGTAAACGCATGTAAAGCTTAATGCTTGGTTAACGCCGCCACCGATAATTGCATCGAATGCCAGCGTTCGCTCTCTTTTCCCTACAGCGCCCGGGCCTGATCCCGCAGCCGGAACTTTTGAATCTTCCCTGTCGAAGTCTTTGGTATTTCAGAGAAAATGATGGTTCTCGGGCACTTGAAATGCGCGAGCAGAGAGCGGCAGTGCGCGATGATCTCTTCGGCTTCCGCACTTCTGCCCGGCTTCAGTTCGACGAAGGCCACCGGCGTCTCGCCCCACTTCGCATCCGCCTTCGCGACCACGCCGCAGGCCGCAATGGCGGGGTGTTTGTAGAGCGCATCCTCCACCTCGATGGAGGAGATGTTCTCGCCGCCTGAAATGATGATGTCCTTGGAACGGTCCTTCAGCTGGATGTAGCCGTCGGGGTGCATCACCCCCAGATCGCCCGAATGGAACCAGCCGCCGGCGAAAGCCTCTTCCGTCGCCGCCCTGTTCTTCAGATAGCCCTTCATGACGATGTTGCCACGGAACATGACCTCGCCAATGGTCTCGCCGTCGCGCGGGGTTTCCTCCATCGTCTCCGGGTCCATCACGGTCAGCCCCTCGAGCGCCGCATAGCGCACGCCCTGACGCGCCTTGCGCGCGGCCTGCCCGGCGCCGTCGAGCGCGTCCCACTCGCCCTTCCATTCATTGACCACGGCCGGTCCGTAGGTTTCCGTCAGGCCATAGAGATGGGTCACCGCAAAACCTGCCTCGGCCATGGCGGAAAGCACGGTTTCGGGCGGCGGAGCCGCTGCCGTGTTGAACGTCACCGTGTGCGAGAAGTCGCGTTTTTCCTCATCCGGCGCATTGAGCAGCGCCGACATCACGATCGGCGCGCCGCACAGATGCGTCACCCCGTGATCGGCAATCGCGTCATACATGGGCTTTGCGCGCACCCAGCGCAGGCAGACATGCGTTCCCGCCGTCAGCGCCAGCGTCCACGGAAAGCACCAGCCATTGCAGTGGAACATCGGCAGCGTCCACAGATAGACCGATCCGCGCGTCAGCCCCGCATGCACCGTGTTGGCATAGGTCATCAGCGCCGCACCGCGATGATGATAGACCACGCCCTTGGGATTGCCCGTGGTGCCGGACGTGTAGTTCAGCGCGATGGCGTCCCATTCGTCGTCGGGCATGGACCAGGCAAACCCGGCATCGCCCGAAGCCAGAAATTCCTCGTAATCGGCGCTGCCGATGCGCTCGCCCTTCGGATAGGGCGCATCGTCCGCATAGTCGGGATCGTCATAATCGATGACCAGCGGCTTGACGCTCGCCAGCGCCAGCGCCTCCTTCATCACGCCGGAGAACTCCCGGTCGACGATGACCACCCGGCTCTCCGCATGGTCGAGCTGGAAGGCGATGATCGCGGCATCGAGGCGGGTGTTGAGCGAATGCAGCACCGCCTTCGTCATCGGCACGGCGTGGTGCGCCTCCAGCATGGGCGGCGTGTTGGACAGCATCACCGTCACCGTATCGCCCTTGCCGATCCCGTGGCCGGCAAGCGCCGATGCGAGTTTCAGCGAGCGCTCCCAGAAGGTCGCATAGGTAATGCGCTGGCTGCCATGGATGATCGCGACTTCATCGGGAAACACCTTCGCCGCGCGCTCCAGAAGCACAAGCGGCGTCAGCGGCTGGTGGTTGGCGGGGTTCTTGTCCAGATCCCGTTCGAAAGCATTGCCGGTCACAAACATCCTCCCGCTGTTTTCATCTTTTAAGCACAGGCTCCCGAACCCGTCACCACCCCATAAGGTCAAAGACCCCGTCATGGATGAGCTTGAGTGAAACGATCAGGACCATGAAATACATGAACGGATAAAAGACCGTCGGCTTCATGCGCTTGATCACCCAAACGCCGGCCAGCGTGGCGAGCGGCGCAAGCGGTATCAGGATCAGCGACGCCGTCAGGTTGGAACGGTCGAACTGCCCGAGCGCGAAATAGGGTACGAGCTTCACCGCGTTGACGATGGCGAAAAAGACCACGCTCGTTCCCGTGTAAAGGCGCGGATCCTGCCCAAGCGGCAGCGCATAGACCTGATAGGGCGGCCCGCCCGCATGCGCGACAAAGCTCGTGAAGCCCGCAACCGCGCCCCAGAAAGTGCCGCGCGGGCGGCTTTGGCTGGCGATCCGCACATTCCCTGCGATCTTCTCGAACGTCCAGCGCAGGAAGAAGGCCAGCGTCACCAGACCGACGATCAGGCGCACATGCCCTTCCGTCACGATGGCGGCGGTCGCCCAGCCGATGGCGATGCCCACAAGCGCGCCGGGCAGCATGATGGAAAGCGTCCTGCGGTCCATGTAACCACGCCAGGCCCAGAGCGAGACGATGTCCATGACGATCAGGATCGGCAGCAGGATCGCCGCCGCCTGCACCGGCGACACGACCAGAGAAAGCATCGGCACGCCGAGCAGCGCCATCGCGCCGCCGAAGCCACCCTTCGACAGGCCGACCAGCAGAACGGCCGGAATCGCTGCAAGATAAAAAGCTGGATCGGAAAGCAAAGGTGTCATGAAATTCGTCTGGATCGCCCGACGGCCGGGCGTCGCCAGTCATAATCCTTATGAGCGCACTTGGCGAGCGTCCGGCAGGAAGGACCAATTTTCCTTGTCCATCCCCCCGTGCTTCGTCTATGCCCCATTCAAACCAAAATGACGGGTCAGAAACGAACCGGGTCGGTTCCGTCGAGACGCCAGGAGTTCCTACATGACCAATCGCTGCCGCCTCGTATTGATTGCACCGCCGCCGGAACTGGCTGCCAATGACGAAGCACATCTGGAAGCAGCCCTCGCCGCCGGCGATGTCGCTTCCCTCATCATTCCCGATTACGGGCAGGACGAGGTCAGCTTCCAGGCCCGTGCCGAGCGCCTCACCCCCATCGCGCAGGCGCACGGCGTCGCCGTGATGATCGCCGGCGCGCCGCGCATCGCCGCGCGGGTGAAGGCAGACGGCATCCATTTCGACGGCCCGCTCGAGGAGCTGGCCGAAATCATCGAGAAATACCAGGACCGCATGATGATCGGCGCAGGCGGCGTGAAAACCCGCGACGACGCGCTTCAGCGCGGCGAAATGCAGCCCGATTATCTGTTCTTCGGCCGTTTCGGATACGACAACAAGCCGGAACCGCACCCGCGCAACCTCACGCTGGGCGGATGGTGGTCGGAAATGGTCCAGATCCCCTGCATCGTGATGGGCGGCAACGTGGTCGCCTCGGCAGAACCCGTGGCGCAGAGCGGCTGCGACTTCATTGCGCTCGGTGCAGCCGTCTTCTCTGACGAGATCGACGCCGTCGCCGCCGTGAAGGAAGCCAACGTCATTCTCGAGAAGACCTTCCAGAACGCTCAAGGAGCCTGACCATGCGCGCGCGCCTCCAGCCGGTAGCATTGCTTGCCGCCCTGTTCTGCGGGCTTGCCGCGACAGCGCAGGCAGCCGGCGACGCCGGCCCGGAAAAGGCCGCAGAAACGACACCCGCCGCAACCGGGACTGAAAAGCAGGCGCCCCGGGCCGACCGGCTGCAACCGGTCGGCGACAGGCCGCTTTCCGCCCCCACGGTGGATCAGGTGGACCCGGACCGCTTCGGCAAGCTGCCGGACGCCGCCTATGGCGCCTTTCAGCGCGGCTACTATCTGACCGCGCACAATCTGGCCCTGCCCCGCGCAGAGGCGGGCGACCCGGCTGCGCAGACCCTCATCGCAGAGATCTATGCCCGTGGCCTTGGCATGGCGCGCGACGCGAAGAAGGCCGCCGAATGGTATTCAAAGGCCGCGCAGCAGGGCGTGCCCGAGGCGCAGTTCCAGTATGCGCTGATGCTGCTTGATGGCGGCTTCGTCGAGAAGAACACCGACCGCGCCTTCGAACTCATGCAGGTGGCGGCCGACAATGGCAACCGGCTCGCCCAGTTCAACCTCGCGCAGATGATCCTCGACCGGCAGTCGAGCTTCGAAAGTCGCGAACGCGCTGTCTCCTATTACGAGAAGGCCGCCAATGCCGGGCTGGCCGACGCGCAGTATGCGATGTCCCAGGTCTATGCCAACGGGTTTGGCGGGCGCGAGGCCGATGACAAGGTCGCCCGTTCATGGCTTGAGCGTGCAGCCAGGCAGAATTACGACACCGCACAGCTCGATCTGGGCACGTGGATGGTCGAAGGCCGTGGCGGGGAGCGCAATGCGGAAACCGGGTTCGCCTGGCTCAAGCGCGCAGCCGAAGGCGGCAACATCGCCGCGCAGAACCGCCTCGCCAAGCTCTATCGCGCCGGCGTCGGCACCGACCCGGACACGATTGAAGGCGCTGCATGGTATATCTCCGCGCGCCGCGCCGGGTTGATCGATCCGGAGATGGAAGACTTTCTGGCCGGCCTCACGCCGGAAGAAATGAAGGAAGCCATCCAGCGCGCAAATCGGCTCCGCTAGCATTTTTCGGACGCCCCCAAAGGCCGCATGACTTGCCTTGGACCGCTTTTTATGGTCTTGGAAGCGCCGAATTGCGCGCCAGTGGAATGAACTCGCCATTCGAAATCCGCAATGCGGTCTTGAGATCGGATGTCGAATTCACTCCACTGGAAACATAAACTTGCTGGCGGTTTTGCTGTTTCCAACCTTTGCTCTCGCGGCCGATACAGCCGGGATGCAAATGCAGGACGTGAACCGCTGGCGCGCTCAAGACCCGCAGGACGATCCATATGAAAATCAACGGCAATGAAATTCGCCCCGGCAACGTCATCGAACACAATGGCGGCCTCTGGGTTGCGGTGAAGACCAACGCTGTGAAGCCCGGCAAGGGCGGCGCATACAACCAGGTCGAACTGAAGAACCTGATCGACGGCACGAAGCTCAACGAGCGCTTCCGCGCCGCCGAAACCGTCGAGCGCGTTCGCCTCGAGCAGAAGGACTTCAGCTTCCTCTACGAGCAGGAAGACGCTCTGGTGTTCATGGACTCCGAGACCTATGAGCAGCTCGAGCTGCAGAAGGACTTCGTCGGCGACCGCGCCGCATTCCTTCAGGACGGCATGACCGTCACGGTCGAGCTCTACGAAGAAAAGCCGATCGGCATCTCCCTGCCGGATCAGGTCACGCTGACGATTGCCGAGGCCGACCCGGTGGTGAAGGGCCAGACGGCTGCTTCTTCCTACAAGCCGGCGGTTCTGGAGAACGGCGTGCGCGTGATGGTGCCGCCCTTCATCGAGGCTGGCGAGCGGATCGTCGTCGACACCAACGAACTCACCTATCTGCGCCGCGGCGAATAAACCCGGCGCTTCCGCGAAACACACACTTACGAAAGCTTACATCCCATGGCCCGTTCGGCGATTATCAACGTCATGGTTCAGGCTGCCATGAAGGCAGGCCGCTCCCTCGCTCGCGATTTCGGCGAGGTCCAGAACCTGCAGGTTTCGCTCAAGGGCCCTGGCGACTATGTGAGCCAGGCCGACCGCAAGGCGGAAGACATCATCCACGCCGAGCTGTCGCGCGCCCGTCCGGGCTACTCCTTCCTGATGGAAGAGAGCGGCACGGTGGAGGGTGACGACCCGCAGCACCGCTGGATCGTCGATCCGCTCGACGGCACCACGAACTTCCTGCACGGCATTCCGATCTTCTCGATCTCGATTGCCCTGGAACGTCAGGGCCAGATCGTCGCCGGCGTCATCTACAACCCGGCCATGGACGAGCTCTACACCGCCGAGCGCGGTGGCGGCGCGTTCCTCAACGACCGTCGTCTGCGTGTCGCGGCGCGCACCAAGCTGTCCGACGCCGTTGTCGGCACCGGCATTCCGCATCTGGGTCGCGGCCACCACGGCACGGCCCTGCTCGACCTGCGCAATGTCATGGGCGAGACGGCGGGCATCCGCCGGCTTGGCTCTGCGGCGCTCGACCTCGCCTATGTTGCAGCGGGCCGGATGGACGGTTTCTGGGAAGATTCGCTTTCGCCCTGGGACATCGCCGCCGGCATCATCCTCGTGCGCGAAGCCGGTGGCTTCGTCAGCGACAAGACGGGCCGCGACAAGATGTTCGACACCGGCCAGATCGTCGCCGGCAACGAAGCCATTCACCGCGCACTGGTCAAGACACTCGGCAAGCCAGCCGCAAAAAAAGCCTGATTCAACCCCGTCCCGCACGGTGTTTCAGAACCAGCAAAGCCCGGGATCGAAAGGTCCCGGGCTTTGTCGTTGCGACATCAAAAAGCTGATGCGCTCATAACCGGATACTGTCTGCGGCTTTCAATTTCGTCATATTTACGATTAGAATCCTGCGCCATACAGGAATCAATACTGGTTCTGCGGCGCAGTGGACACGAGGAGCAGATGGCCTTGCTGAAATCGCGTGGGGACGACGAACCATCCTACGGGCTCGAATACGACCCGCATACCTTGTCGAGCCCCCAAGTCTTCCTCTTTTCCATGCTGGTGTTTCTGGCGATTGCCGGCTTCGTTGCGGCAATCCTTTACCGGCAGATCGCCTCCGCCTTTCAGACCAATCCGGGGCTGAACGGGCTTATTCTCGGCGTTCTGCTGATCGGCATCCTGCTCGCTTTCATGCAGGTCATCCGTCTGTTCCGAGAGGTTCGGTGGGTCAATTCCTTCCGCGCCGGCACGGATGCAGCCGATCCGGTCCTTCTCGCACCGATGAAGGCGCTTTTGAGCCGAGCCTCTTCGATGGCGCTGTCGACCAGCTCCATGCGCTCGATCCTCGATTCCATCGCCACCCGCCTCGACGAGAGCCGCGACATTTCGCGCTACCTGATCGGCCTTCTGGTCTTTCTCGGCCTGCTCGGCACGTTCTGGGGCCTGTTGCAGACCATCGGGTCCATCGGTGACACCATCCAGTCGCTCGACCCCGCATCGGGCAACGCCAACGACATTCTCGACGCGTTGAAATCCGGCCTGTCAGCCCCGCTGGAAGGCATGGGCACGGCGTTCTCCTCCTCGCTGTTCGGTCTTTCAGGGTCGCTGATCCTGGGCTTCCTCGACCTTCAGGCGGGCCGCGCGCAGAACCGTTTCTATACCGAGCTGGAAAACTGGCTTTCGTCCGTCACCGACCTTGGCTCCGACATCGCAGACAGCCGCAGCGGCGCGTCCAGCGAAATGCAGCAGCTGGCCGACAAGCTGCGCGCGGTTCAGGAGGATGGAACCTCCAATCCACGCCTTGCGGCCTCCATGGCCAATCTGGCCGAGGGCATTTCCGGTCTCGTGAAGAACATGCGCAGCGAACAGCAGATGATGCGCGACTGGGTGGAATCCCAGGCGGAAGAGCAGCGCGCCATGCGCGCCACACTTGAAAAGCTGGCGACGACGCTGAAGAAGCGGGACAGCTGACATGGCGCTTGCCCGTGGACGCCGCAACGACCGCCACGTCGACTACTGGCCGGGTTTCGTGGACGCCATGGCGACGCTTCTGCTCGCCATCATGTTCCTGCTCTCGGTTTTCGTGCTGGCGCAGTATTTTCTGAGCCAGGAGATCACCGGCAAGGACGCCGTGCTCGACCGGCTCAATGCGCAGATCAACGAGCTGACGCAGCTTCTGGCGCTCGAACAGGCCAACAGCCAGGACGCCGAGGACACCATCGCCAGCCTGCGCGCCTCGCTGGAAGACATACGCGCCGACCGTTCCCGGCTGGAAACGCTGCTGGCCAGTGGCAGCGGCCAGAGCGAGCAGGCGGAAGCCCGCATTGGCGAGCTTTCGGGCGCGCTCGACGAGGAGCGTCTGGTCAGCCAGCGGGCGCTTTCGCAGGTGGAGCTGCTCAACCAGCAGATTTCGGCGCTGCGCAAGCAGATCGGCGCGCTGGAAGCCGCGCTTGAGGTTTCCGAAGCGCGCGACCGGGAGTCCCGCACCAAGATCGCCGATCTTGGCCGCCGCCTGAACGTGGCGCTGGCGCAGCGCGTGCAGGAACTGAACCGCTATCGCTCGGATTTCTTCGGCCGGTTGCGCGAAATCCTCTCCGACCGCGAAAACATCCGCATTGTCGGCGACCGTTTCGTCTTCCAGTCCGAGGTTCTGTTCCCGTCGGGTGCGACGGAGATCAATCCGAACGGGCAGGACGAGATGCGCAAGCTGGCCGACGCCATTCTCGAGCTGCAAAAAGAGATCCCGCCGGAGATCAACTGGGTTCTGCGCGTCGATGGCCATACGGATGACGTGCCGCTTTCGGGCACCGGTCGCTTCCGCGACAACTGGGAGCTTTCCACGGCCCGCGCCACGGCGGTCGTCAAGTTTCTGATCGAGAACGGCGTCCCCGCCAACCGGCTCGTTGCAGCCGGTTTCGGCGAGTATCAGCCGCTCGACACGGAAGACACGCGGGAAGCGCGTGCCCGCAATCGCCGCATCGAGCTGAAGCTCACCGAGCGCTGACGACACGGCTTGCGAAGCCGCCCGGCTTCGTGTCCCCTCCTTCAAACAATCGACGCCTGCATCTGCGGGCGTCGTTCCTCCCAATGCCCGACGAGGTGTTCCATGTCCTTTCAGAAACTCGATGAACTCGGCCACAGGATCGAAGCGCTCAATCACGCGCTGGCGATCCTCGGTGCGGATGAGGCGACGCATATGGCGCCCGGTGGCGGCGAAGCCCGCGCCGAGGCCATGTCTGCCCTTGCCGGCATGGCCCACCGTCAGGCCGCAGCACCCGAGATTGCCGACTGGATCGACGCCGCCGAACAGGAAGACCTGAACGGAGAGCAAAAAGCGGCAATTTCCGAATTTCGCCGAAATTACGTCAACCTGACCTGCCTCCCGGCCGATTTCGTGGAGCGCCAGACGCGCACGCGCATGCGCTGCGAACAGCTGTGGCGCGAGGCCCGCGGCAAGGGCGACTGGGCGGGTTTTCTGCCGGCGCTGGAAGGGGTTATCGAGCTGGCGCGGGAGGAGGCGCAGATGCGCGCCGAGGCGCTTGGCCTTGCGCCCTATGACGCGCTGATGGAGCAATTCGACCCCGGAAACAGAACGGCGGAAATCGCCCCCGTTTTCGAGGATTTGAAGTCGTTTCTGGTGGATTTCGTGCCAAATGCGCTGGAAATCCAGAAAACGAAACGCGCGCAAAATCCCCTGCGCCCGCTCTCCGGACACTACGCCGTCGAGAAGCAGCGCGAGCTTGGTCTCGCCATGATGGCGGCGGTCGGTTTCGACCTGACGCGCGGCAGCCTGTCGGTCTCGCATCACCCGTTCTGCGGCGGCGTTCCGACCGATGTGCGGATCACCACGCGCTACCGTTCAGACGAGTTTCTCTCTTCGCTGATGGGCATTCTGCACGAGACCGGCCACGCGCTCTATGAGCAGAACCTGCTGCAGGCCTGGGCGCACTGGCCGCTCGGCAAGGCGCGCGGCATGGCGATGCATGAAAGCCAGAGCCTGTTCGTGGAAAAGCAGATCGGCCGCAACCCCGCCTTCTGGGAATGGGCGCTGCCGGTGGTGGCGAAGCATCTGGGCGAAGACTGGTCGATGGACGAGATCCTGCCCCATGTGCACCATGTGGAGCGCGGGCTGATCCGCGTCGACGCCGACGAAGTGACCTACCCGCTGCACGTGATCCTGCGTTTCGAGCTGGAGCAGGACCTGATCGCCGGCAAGCTGGAAGCCGCCGACCTGCCGGAAGCCTGGGACGCGAAGATGAAGGCCTATCTGGGCCTGTCGACCATCGATACGCCGCAGGACGGCCCCATGCAGGACGTGCACTGGCCATCCGCCGCCTTCGGCTATTTCCCCTCCTACACGCTCGGCGCGATGATCGCGGCGCAGCAATGGTCGGCCATCGAGAAGGATATCCCGGACGTGAACGCGCAGTTCGCAAGGGGCCAGTTCGATGCGGTGAACGACTGGCGGCGTGAACGGATCTGGTCGCAGGGCTCGCGCTGGTCGACGCCGGAGCTGATCGAACGGGCCACCGGCGAGCCGCTCAATGCCGCGCATTTCAAGAAACATCTGGAAGCGCGCTACGGCCAATAGGGCCAAAGGTTCGGTCCTGGCTTGAAAACGAACCGGTGAGGTCGGGCTTGTCAGGACCATTGCCTGCGCACACTCTGACGGACATGGAAGAAACCGATTCCCGTTCGACAGTAGAGACCGTGGCCGACGCGCTGACGGAAGCCGTGCGCGACGGGCGTCTGGTTCCGGGCCAGAGGCTGACGGAGAACGCCTTCACCAGCCGGCTGGGCGTTTCGCGCTCCTCGGTGCGTGAAGCCTTTCGACGCCTGACGGCAGACGGGCTTTTGACGGCGGAACCGCATCGCGGCGTGATGGTGCGCCAGCTCTCGCGCAGCGAGGTGGACAACCTCTTCCAGGTGCGCGGGGCGCTGGAAACGCTGGCGGTGAAGCTCGCCCTGCCAGTGCTTCACCAAGCACCCGAAACGCTTGTCGCGCTGCAGGCGGATCTGGACGCCGCAGCCGAACAGGGCGACATGAACCGGTTCTCCGAACTCAACGCCCGTTTCCACCGGCTGTTTCGCGAGACAGCGGACAATCCCCTTCTGAACGAGACGCTGACGCGGCTTTCCAACTCGCTCTACTGGTTGCAGTTTCGCGTGCTGGTGGACCGGCGTGATGTGTTCGACACCAACCGGCAGCACAGGCAGCTGACGGATTGCGTGGTGGCCGATGACACGGCAGGCGCGGAAGCTGCGATGCTCGATCATGTGGAGAATGCGCGGCAGCTCATCCAGTCGCTGCCTGACGATCATTTCGCCGCACCGCCAGCGCCCGCAAAAAGCAAAGCAAAGGGCAACCAGCGCAACGCCAAGGCTTGACGCCGGAACCAGCCCATCTAGATTGTCCGACAATCTTATCGGACAAAATGGAGGAGACGTCCGCATGAGCGAAAATGCCACACAGGAATACCGTCCGGTCCCACTTCCCGATTACAGGGAGCTTCCGGTCGAGGAGATGCGGGCCCGCGCCCAGGCCTTCTATGACGAGATCCGCACACGCCACACCGTGCGCGACTTCTCCACCCGCCCCGTGCCGCGCGACATCATCGAAACCTGCATCAAGGCAGCAGGCACCGCGCCCAATGGCGCAAACCACCAGCCCTGGCACTTCGCGGTGATCGGCAATCCGGCGGTAAAGAAACAGATCCGCGAGGCGGCGGAGGCCGAGGAGAAAGCGTTTTACGAAGGACGCGCGGGTGAAGAATGGCTTCATGCGCTGGCCCCGCTCGGCACCGATGCAAGCAAGCCGTTTCTGGAAGAAGCGCCCTGGCTCATCTGCGTTTTCGGCGAACGCCGCAGCCGCTCGGCCGATGGCGTGAAGCGCAAGAACTACTACGTTCCAGAGTCCGTGAGCATCGCAACCGGCTTTCTGATTACAGCCCTGCACAAGGCAGGTCTGGCAACTCTTACGCACACGCCGAACCCGATGAGCTTTCTAAACGAGCTGTGCGGTCGCGACCCGCATGACAAACCCTATATCCTGATGGTGGTCGGCTATCCAAAGGAGGACGCCACCATTCCCGAACACGCAATGGAGAAGAAGCCGCTGGAGGAAATCGCCACGTTCATCTGAGCGTCGCCTCCAACGCGTACAGGCATCGGACAACAGAGCCATTCGGGGCGTTTCGGCTTTCCCGAAAGGCTCTGAACGAACATGGGTCCTCTCTTTGAGGATGACGAAAAGCGACGTGCAGGCTTCGCATCGAATGGCTGGCAAGGGGCTCGTGCCAGCCGCTCGATGGAACGGTGCACATGCCGCCTTTCGCCATGCCCGGCATGTCCGGGCACCCATGACCTTCTCCAGAAACGGCCAGACACCGGAGCCGATTTCCACTTCTTTGCCCGATGCAATAGGGTCAGCCCGTTTCTACGAAGCAATTCTGGAGGGAATGGTTTTGAGCACGACATATCTCGTTAAAAGCAGCGAAATTGCCGAGATGGAGGGTTTGAAGAAGACCCACTTTCTAAACCCCAATGCGCAGCGTCTGAACAAGTCTCTTGGCGACCTCACGGGTCTGAGCGGCTTGGGATTCCACATCATCGAAGTGGAGCCCGGCTATGAAACGACGGAACACCACTGCCATTACCACGAAGACGAATGCGTGTTCGTGCTGGCGGGTTCCGCCACGGCCTTTATCGGCGATGAAGAGCACGCAATCGGCCCCGGAGACTTCATCGGCTACAGAAAGGGCGGGCTGGCCCATTCAATCAAGAACACGGGAAATGAAACGCTGCGCTGCATCGTCGCTGGCGAGCGGCTTGCGCATGATGTGGGCGATTACCCGAGGCTGGGCAAACGCATTTTCCGCGACAGGCAGATGCCCTGGGGGCTGGCCGACATCGACAGGATCGATGCGGTCGGCGGCAAGGTCGGCAAGAAGTAGAGCCGACCCCGCCCTCCGCGACTATTCCGCAGCGTCTCCGAGAGCCTCTGCGCCCGCCTGGAACTGAAGGCTGGCGAGTTCGGCATAGATGCCGCCCTTTGCCACGAGAGCGGCGTGTGTGCCCTCCTCGACGATGCGCCCCTCTTCCATGACGAGAATGCGGTCGGCCTTCAGAACCGTTGAGAGACGATGTGCGATGACGAGCGTGGTGCGGCCCTTCATCAGGTGCTCAAGCGCCTGCTGCACCAGCGTCTCGCTTTGCGAATCGAGGGCGGAGGTGGCTTCGTCGAGCAACAGGATCGGCGCATCGCGCAGGATCGCGCGCGCAATGGCCATGCGCTGCCGCTGACCGCCCGACAGGGTGACGCCGCGCTCGCCGACCGGCGTGTCGTAGCCTTCCGCCAGATCGGTGATGAAATCATGCGCAAGCGCGGCGCGGGCCGCAGCCTCGATCTCGGCGCGGGAGGCGTCAGGACGGCCAAAGGCAATGTTCTCGGCCGCGCTGGCGGCAAAGATCGTCACGTCCTGCGGAACGATGGCCATGCGTCCGCGCAGCGCCAGCGGATCGGCCTCGCGCGCATCGACACCATCGACGCGCACCGCCCCGGAATCGGGATCGTAATAGCGCAGAAGCAGCGAGAAGACGGTGGTTTTGCCCGCGCCCGAGGGACCGACAATGGCGACCGTCTCGCCCGGTTTTACGGTGAAGGACAATCCATGAAGCGCAGAGCGGTCAGGTCGTGTCGGATAGGCGAAGGAGACATTGTCGAACGCCACTTCGCCGCGCGCCGGCTGCGGCAGCGCCACGGGGCTGGCGGGCGCGGTAATGGCGGGCTCTTCCGACAGGAGCTCGCTCATGCGCTCGGCAGCGCCGGCGGCCTGCGAAAGCTCGCCCCAGACCTCTGACAGGGCGCCGAGCGCGCCAGCGGCCAGAACCGAGTAAAGCAGGAACTGACCGAGCGTGCCCGGCGTCATCTCGCCGGACAGAACGGCCCGCGAGCCGAACCAGAGAACGGCCACGACCGAACTGAAGGTCATGAAGATGGCGAAGAAGGTGAGGAAGGACCGCGCGAAGATGGATGCGCGTGCAGCAGAGAACGCCGTCTCGATGGCATCGGAGAATTTCTTGCGCACCACGTTCTCGCCGGTGAAGGCCTGAAGCGTGCGCACCGCGCCGATCTGCTCGCCCGCATAGGCGGTGGCGTCGGCCAGCGTGTCCTGCGCAAAACGCGAGCGACGGCGCACCGAGCGGCCAAAGGCGACCAGCGGCAGAACGATGACGGGGATGGCCGCCACCACGAGCAGGGAAAGACGCGGGCTGGTGACGACCATCATGCCGACAGCGCCAAGCCCCATGATGACGTTGCGCAGCGCTTGGGAAATGGTGGCCCCGACAGCCGATTTGACCTGCGTGGCGTCGGCCGAAATGCGCGAAACGATTTCACCGGACTGGACCGTATCGAAGAAGCCGGGGGAAAGGCGCGTGACGTGATCGAAGACATCGCGCCGCAGGTCGCTGACAACACGCTCGCCCAGCGTGATGACGAAGAAATAGCGCCCCGCCGAGGCGGCTGCGAGAACCGCAGCTATGACCACCAGCATCGAGAAGTAATTCGCGATGAAGATGGAATCGGAATGGGAAAACCCGTGATCGATCATGCGGCGCACGGCCAGCGGCAGCGTGAGGGTCGCGATGGCTGCGAGCACCAGGAAAAAGGCCGCGCCAAGCGCCAGACCGCGATAGCGGCCGATATAGGGAAAGAGGCGTTTCAGCGGCTTTAACGACCGCCGCTTCGCCGCCTGTTCCCGCTCTTCGGACGCCCTTTGCCTGCGCGCCATCGCCTGCCCCTTCTCAATTCTCGTTCGGGAGCGGCAAAATGTGCGCCGCTCAAGCCTTGTCTTGTCGTCGTACCTGATGTATAGGCTCGCCAACCAATTCCGAAGCCGTAGCCTTCCTTGGCCGCGGCTTCAAGTTTTCAAGATGGGTGCAATTGCCGCAAGTGCGGATCAGATTGCCATCCCGCCAGAACTCAGGACAAGACGATGAAAGCCGAAATTCATCCCGACTACCACATGATCAAGGTCGTCATGACGGACGGCACCGAGTACGAGACGCGCTCCACCTGGGGCAAGGAAGGCGAGACCCTTCAGCTCGACATCGACCCGTCCACGCACCCGGCATGGACCGGCAACCAGCAGTCCCTGATGGACCGCGGCGGCCGCGTTTCCCGCTTCAAGCAGCGTTACCAGGGCCTCGGCATCTAAGGTATCCTGCGGCCGGATGGCGTCATCCGGCATTTGCGGACACCGAGAGGCAGAGCCGACCGGAACGCAAAAGCGTTTTTACAGAGACCCGTCTCATCGAGGCGGGTTTTTTGTTGTCTGCTTGCCTACTTGTCTATGTGGCCAAGATCGCGCTCGGGATCGATCACGTCGCGCACACGCTGCTTCAGCGTCTTGGCGTCAGGAAAGCCGCCATCGTGCTTGCGCTCCCAGATGAGGATGCCGTTGCACGTGATCTCGAACACCCCGCCCGTGCCCGGACGCAGCGCGACTTCCGACAGTTCTGTGGAAAAAGTGGAGAGAAGCTCCTGCGCGAGCCATGCGGCGCGCAGGAGCCATTGGCACTGGGTGCAGTAGGTAATCGCGATACGATGCTGTTTCACGAGAACCTGTCCTTTGTTGCCAGACAGCCAAAAACTGCCGGGCCTGAAGCCCGGCAGAAGCGCAATCAGGCTGCGCTGAGTTTCGCGAGCGTTTCGTCGTCCACCTCGAAATTGGCGTAGACGTTCTGCACGTCATCGTCGTCTTCGAGGGTTGCAACGAGCTTGAGGATCGACTGGGCGCGCTCCTCATCGACCGGCGTGCCGGTCTGGGGACGCCAGATCGCCTTGACGGACTCGGCTTCGCCCAGAGCGCCTTCCAGCGCCGTGGTGACATCGCCGATATCTTCGAAGGCGCAGGTGATGACGTGGCCGTTTTCGTCCGACTGGACATCTTCGGCGCCGGCCTCGATGGCGGCTTCCATCACCGTGTCGGCATCGCCCTTGTCAGCCGGGTAAATGATTTCGCCAACGCGGTCGAACATGAAGGAAACGGAACCGGTTTCGCCAAGCGATCCGCCTGCCTTGGTGAAGGCGGCGCGGATGTTGGAAGCGGAACGGTTGCGATTGTCGGTCAGCGCCTCGACGATGACGGCGACGCCACCGGGACCATAACCCTCGTAACGCACCTCGTCATAGTTCTCCGCATCACCGCCCGACGCCTTCTTGATGGCGCGTTCGATGTTGTCCTTCGGCATGGACTGGGCCTTGGCGTTCTGGATGGCCAGGCGCAGGCGCGGATTCATCGCCGGGTCGGGCATTCCCATCTTGGCAGCGACTGTGATTTCGCGCGCCAGTTTGGAAAACATCTTCGAGCGAACGGCGTCCTGCCGGCCCTTGCGGTGCATGATGTTCTTGAATTGGGAATGACCGGCCATGGGGCTCCTTCTCACGGTCTTTTGAAAGCAATGGAATACCGGGGCCTTATAGTGAAAATGCCGGCCAACGTCCAGAACCCGCGCACTGCAGCGATGGGGGCGGACATGTCGAGAGACATGGGGCCGACATGGGGCGGACATGGCGCAGAGCCGCGCTTTGCCCTACCATGTGCTCTTGCACACACGGGAGATGCCGATGACCGCCTTCCGACTGACCGCAGCCATTCTGACTTTATTGCTCGCTCCGCTGCCTGCAGCCCTTGCACAGACAAACGGGCAGATCGAGCGACCAAGCACCTGCCTCGCCATGGCGCAGGCGCTGCCAGGCGTGATCTACGCCTCGCTGGTGGCACCGGTCGCTGCAAGGGCCGACCCGGTGACCATCACCTATGCGGGCCATTCCACCTATCTGATCGAGACGCCGGCCGGCGTGACCATAGCCACGGACTTCGCGGGCATTTATGGCGCGAACCCGCCACCGCGCGTCGTGACCATGAACAGGGCGCATGGCACGCACTTCACGCGCAATCCCGACCCCGCCATAGAGCATGTTCTGCCAGGCTGGAACGAAGAGGGCGGGCCGGTGAAACACTCTCTGCTGGTTGAGGACGTCTATATCCGCAATGTGACCACCGACATCCGCCGCTATGGCGCGATGGAGCCGGACGCCAATTCGATCTTCATCTTCGAGGTGGCGGGGCTGTGCATCGGGCATCTGGGCCATCTGCATCACCGGCTGGACGACAGCCATTATGCGGCGATCGGCAGGCTCGACGTGCTGATGGTGCCCGTCGATGGCGGGCTGACGCTGTCGCTTGACGGGATGAGCGAGATTGCGCGCCGGCTTTCCTCGTCGGTGATCCTGCCGATGCACCGGCATTCGACACCGCTCAGCGCCTTCACGGGCCGCATGGGCGGTGGGTTCGAACTGGATTTTCGTGAGGGACGGTCGATCACCGTGGCGCTGGATAACCTGCCACGGCGACCGACAATCGTTATTCTCGACGGGGTTTAGGGCTACTTGCCCGCCCCGCCCTGCAGCGCCTTTGCGCGCGCGCGCTTGCGGCGCGCCAGCATGTTGAGCGACTCGACCAGCGCCGAGAAACCCATGGCCGCGTAAATGTAGCCCTTGGGCACGTGGAAGCCCATGCCATCGGCGATCAGCGTCATGCCGATCATCAGCAGGAAGGCGAGCGCCAGCATGACCACGGTTGGGTTGGCCGCGATGAAGCGCGACAGCGGTTCGGCGGCGATGAGCATGACGGTCACGGCCGAGATGACGGCGATGAACATGATGGCGAGCTCGTTGGTCATGCCAACGGCGGTGATGATGGAGTCGATGGAGAACACCAGGTCGAGCAGCAGGATCTGAACGATCGCCGCACCGGCGGACATCGTGACCTGACCCATCATGTTTTCCTTACCATCGTCGGGATCGACCGAATGGTGGATTTCCTTGGTTGCCTTCCACACCAAGAAGAGACCGCCCGCGATCAAGATGAGGTCGCGCCAGGAGAACCCATGGCCGAACAGCTCGAACACCGGCTCGGTGAGCTGGACGATGATCGAGATCGTGCCCAGAAGCGCCAGCCGCAGGATCAGCGCGGCGCTGATGCCGATGCGCCGCGCACGCGCCTGCTGCTCTTTGGGCAGCTTGTTGGTGAGGATGGAAATGAAGATCAGGTTATCGATGCCGAGAACGATCTCGAGCACCACCAGGGTCACGAGCGCGACCCAGGCTTCCGGATGGGAGACAAACTCAAAGTGACCGGCAAGCCATTCCATGGCAGCACCCCTCGCTGGCAATTGTTCAAAATATAGCGTTTTGCAGAGTTATGCGCAGCCGCGCCCAGCGTCAACGCCAGAAGGCGGGAACGGTTTCCTCAAGGCGCGCACCAAGCCTGAGCGGGGCGATCTTCTCGCAGAGGCCCGTGCGGTCGGAGATTTCGAGCCCGACGCCGCAGATCGTTGCAGGACCGCTGGCCGCCTCGAACCGCCCTTTGGGCACCTTGGCGGTGAACCGGTTGAGGGGCTCTTCCTTGTCCATGCCAAGGGAAGAATCGTAATCGCCGCACATGCCGGCATCGGACAGATAGCCCGTGCCGCCGTTCAGGATCTGATGATCGGCCGTCGGCTGATGCGTGTGGGTGCCGACGACAAGGCTCGCGCGGCCATCGACGAAATGGCCAAAGCACATCTTCTCGGACGTGGCCTCGGCATGGAAATCGAGAATGACGGCATCGGCCTGCTCGCCCAGCGGACAGGCGGCCAGCACATCTTCGACACAGGCGAAGGGATCGTCGAGCTCGGGATGCATGAACACCCGGCCCATGATGTTGGACACCAGAACCCGCGCGCCATTGCGCGCGATGTAGACGCCGGAGCCACGACCGGGCGTGCCCTTCGGGAAATTCGCCGGGCGCAGGAAACGCTCCTCGCGCGGCGCAAAGGCCAGCGCCTCGCGCTGGTCCCACACGTGGTTGCCCGTGGTCACCACATCGGCGCCCGCATCCAGCGTGTTGCGGAAGATCTCTTCGGTGATGCCGAAACCGCCTGCCGCGTTCTCGCCATTCACGACCACGAAATCGAGCCGGAAATCAGAAATAAGGCCGGGAAGCTTTTCCCAGACCGCCGTGCGGCCGGCGCGACCGACCATATCGCCAAGAAACAAAAATCTCATGGGCCGCTTCTAGCGCATCGGTCTGAAAATCGGAATCGATTTTCGGGCCGTTTCGCAGATTCAACAAGGTAGAGCGTCCTTTGTGCGTCCGAATGGACGCACGGCGCTCTAGATCAATTTTTCTGCGCGTGAAAACCGGAAATCTGCCGCAGGCCGCTTTCGGTGAGCATCTCGGGCAAACGCTCGTCATGCGGCTCGTCGGGCACGCCCCCGACCTCCTGGCAATCGAAGGCGATGCCGATAAGCCGGGGCGAAAGCCCCCGCGCCTTCAGCCGCGCGATTGCCCGGTCGTAATAGCCCGCGCCATAGCCTATGCGGTGGCCCCGCGCGTCGAAGGCTGCAAGCGGCACGAGCATGATTTCGGGGTCAAGGACCGCCGCCCTGTCATCCGGTCCCCATGTGCCGAACCCCATATCGACCAGAGGCGCGTCGGGGCGGTATTCCCGGAAAACGATGGTGGTCCTGTCGAGGATGGCGGGCAGCGCGATCCGCGCCCCGCGCGCAGCCAGCACCGCCATCAGCGGGCGCACATCCATTTCAGAGCGCATTGGCCAGAAGCCCGAGACGACCGTGCCGGACCTGACTGCGATCCGCTGCGCCTGCGATGCCAGCGCCTCGGCCACTTCCGCACGCCAATCGGGATCGAGCGCGTTGCGGCGGGCCAGCGCCTCGCGGCGCAACTGCTTCTTCTGTGAGGCCTGATCGTTCATCATGTCGCTCATGCGGCTCAATCACCATGAATGAAGCACGGAAGGAAGCGTGCTGACGACATTTGAAAAAAGAAAGCTGCGATCCACGGCGACCGATGGAATGCACGATCCCGGGAACCTACAACGTAGGTGGGCGCCGTGTAACCAAGCCCACGGGCGAGGTCAGGGACAGCTCCCTTAAGGATCGATAAGGCCCCGGGGAAAAAGATTCCTGTCGGGAAGCGCAGATCGCTGCGCGCAATATAGGGACGAGCCCCGGCCCGCGCCAGAGATATTCTGACGCCGGGCGCACAAGTTTCACAACCAAGTGTGACTTCAGTCGAGCGTGAAATCGAAACGGTAGGTGGAGGACAGGCCGATCGTGAACTGGTTGCGCGAGCCGCGCTCGCGAACGAGGCTGGAATCGGCTGCCGCGCCCTTCAGGGAGGCGTATTCGGCAAAGACGCTGGAGGTGAAGGCGTCGGTCACCTTCCACGTCACCGCACCGCCCACACCGAGCGATTTGAGGCCGCCGCCATCAGGCTGGTACTCGCTCAGTCCGGAGGCCGCAGCCTCTCTGGCATTAACGCCGTAATAGGTCTCGAAATAGTCTTTGCTGGCGAACGAGGCGCGCGGGCCACCCGAGATGCGGATATGCGGGGTCACATCGTAGAAGGCGTCTGCCGCCACATCGGCAACGAAACCGCTATGGGCGCGGAAACCGTGGCGCAGCTCGCCACGCACCCGCAACCAGTCGGTCGGGTAGACCTCGGCGAAACCGCCGGCTTCCACGCCCCATTTGACCGGGTCGAGGCCCTTCAGGTCATTGGCGTCGTCCGCGTCGCGCTTGAAGAGAAACTTGCCGGTGAGGCCCGCCTCGAAGCCATAGCCCCCGAACAGGGCGAAGGAGCCATTGTCGTTGCGCGAGGAGAAACGCCTGTCATTGCCCTGACGGCCAACGGAGACCAGCGGCACCAGGCTGAAAAGATGACTCCTGGAGCCCTCGAACTCCGGCCGGAAAGCGCCACTTGCGCCAACGGTCACCGACCAGTCGCCCGACCAGAAATTCTTGCCGGACCCGCCTTCCTGTGCGGAAGCGGGGGCGAGAGCGAGGGACGCCGCAACCAGAGGCGCGGACAGAATGGCGGCTAAATGTGGACGCAACGCAGAACTCCGAGAACCGGGAAAGCCGAAATGCCTAAAATACCCTCTTTTGCGTAAAGACCGGCTTAACGCTCTGTGAACCCTTGTCGAAACCGGCGCGTGCAGCCGGTAGAGCGCACAGATTGGCCGGCCGATGCTTGCGCTTGCCATGCCGCGCCAATAGGTTCACTGCGCACGGGAACAGGGAAGAGATTGCATGCGCTTCGAAGGCACGGCGGATTATGTCGCCGACAGGGATCTGATGGTGGCGGTGAACGCGGCGATTGCGCTGGAGCGGCCGCTTCTGGTGAAGGGCGAGCCCGGCACCGGCAAGACCGAGCTTGCCAAGCAGGTGGCCGCCGCACTGGGGCTGGACCTGATCGAATGGCATGTGAAATCCACCACACGCGCCCAGCAGGGGCTTTATGAATATGACGCCGTGTCGCGCCTGCGTGACAGCCAGCTCGGCGACGAGCGCTTCAACGACATCAAGAACTACATCAAGCGCGGCAAGCTGTGGGAGGCCTTTGCGGCGGACCGCAGGACCGTTCTTCTGATCGACGAGATCGACAAGGCCGACATCGAGTTCCCCAACGATCTGTTGCAGGAAATCGACAAGATGGAGTTCTATGTCTACGAGACCGGCGAGACGGTGCGGGCGATCCATCGGCCCATCGTGATCATCACCTCGAACAATGAGAAGGAACTGCCGGACGCCTTTCTGCGCCGCTGTTTCTTCCACTATATCCGCTTTCCCGACGCCGAGACGCTGGCCGACATTGTCGAGGTTCACTATCCGGGTATCAAGAAGAACCTGGTGTCTGCCGCGCTCAGCCAGTTTTACGAGATCCGCGACGTGCCGGGGCTGAAAAAGAAGCCCTCTACCTCCGAGGCGCTGGACTGGATCAGGCTTCTCGTTTCCGACGATGTGCAGCCGGAGGATCTGCGCGGGGATGCGAAAAGCGCCCTGCCCCGCCTGCACGGCGCGCTCCTGAAGAACGAACAGGACGTGCACCTCTTCGAAAAGCTCGCCTTCATGGCGCGACGGCAATAGACGGGCGGCTTTACCAGGCGCAAAGCCTTCATTTTTCTGGCCCTTGCCGGCGAAACCGCTACGCCGAACAGTGCGGGGCCGGACTGTGCGGGAAAGAGGAGGACGAGACCCGAATGACCGAAATCACCATCCGCCCGCTTGCCAGAAGCGACGAGCCCGAATGGCGCAGGCTCTGGACCGCCTATCTGGAGTTCTACAAGACCAGCGTTCCCGAAGAGGTCTATGCGACCACATGGGAGCGGCTTTTCGACGATGGCGACTATGAGCCGAACGGGCTGATCGCCGAGGTGGACGGGAAACCGGTCGGGCTGGTGCACTACATGTTCCACCGCACGTGCTGGACCGTGGGCAACAATTGCTATTTGCAGGATCTCTATGCCGACCCCGCGATACGCGGCAAGGGCATTGGCCGGGCGCTGATCGAGGCGGTTTACGAGAAGGCGGATGCGGCGGGCGCCGCCAATGTCTACTGGATGACGCAGGACTTCAACGAGACCGCCCGCAAGCTCTATGACCGGATCGCGAAACTGACGCCGTTCATCAAGTACCAGCGGGGCTAGGACGCCGCGACTGGTTACGCTCCAACCCATTGAATCTGCGCATCGTGCTTTCCGAAAATCGATTCCGGTTTTCGGGCCGATGCTCTAGCCTGCAACGCGCCTTGAGCCGCGAGCCTTTTGAGCGATCAATTCGCTTTTTCGGAAATAGGCGAGGCCGGCCACAAACCAGAGATGGGCGAGCGGCCACTGGTTGCGGTGCTTCTTCATTCGTTTCTGATTGAAATATGGCCCCGACAGGAACTCCGGCAGCGACTGCTTACCCTTGGCCTGATTGCACTCCAGACAGCAAGGAAGGGTCAGCAGTCCGCTGGCGTGAACACGCGGAACCACATGATCGCGCGTTGCCTTGGTGGGTGGCAAACGGGTACCCGTTGCCGCCCGACGACGCATGGGAATGCCGCAATAGGCACACCAGTTCCTGCGGTCATCCTGCCACCAGAGACCGATAATGGACTCCGCCGAGCGAACGAGGGAATGCAGTTGGTCTGTTTCCATGACATCCCGTATATGAGAGACATTCCAATAGATCCCAAATGCAATCGGTAAGATTCTAAGCAAGATGTTCATCCCCTTCTTCCTTGAGCTGAAAGCCGCGCGCGTTCCGGTGTCGCTGCGCGAGTATCTTTCGCTGCTGGAGGGGATGGAGAAGGGGCTCGTCGCCTATGACGTGGAGGGATTTTACTATCTCGCGCGGGCGGCGCTGGTGAAGGACGAGCGGCACATCGACCGTTTCGATCAGGTTTTCTCGCAGGTCTTCAAGGGCGTGGAGGCGGTGTCGGGCGGCGATGGCGTCGACCCGCAGGCGATCCCCGGGGAATGGCTGAGGAGGCTGGCGGAAAAACACCTCAGCGACGAGGAGAAGAAGCTGGTCGAGGCCATGGGCGGTTTCGAGAAGCTGATGGAGACGCTGAAGGAGCGGCTGGCCGAACAGAAGGACCGCCACCAGGGCGGCAACAAGTGGATCGGCACTGCCGGCACCTCTCCCTTCGGGGCCTATGGCTACAACCCGGAAGGCGTGCGCATCGGCCAGCACGAATCGCGCCACCGGCGGGCGGTGAAGGTCTGGGACAAGCGCGACTTCAAGAATTTCGATGATGCGGTGGAGCTTGGCACGCGCAACATCAAGGTCGCGCTGAAACGGCTGCGCCGCTGGGTGCGCGAGGGCGCGGTGGAGGAATTCGACCTGCCCGGCACGGTGCAGGCGACGGCCGAGCACGGCTATCTGGACGTGAAGACGCGGCCCGAACGGCGCAATGCGGTGAAGCTTCTGATGTTCTTCGACGTGGGCGGCTCGATGGACGACCATATCCGCATTGTGGAGGAGCTGTTTTCGGCGGCGCGCGCCGAGTTCAAGCACATGGAGTATTTCTACTTCCACAATTGCCTCTATGAAGGCGTGTGGAAGGACAATCGGCGGCGCTATTCCGAGGTGACGCCGACCTTCGACGTGCTGCACAAATACGGGCCGGACTACAAGGTGGTCTTCGTTGGCGACGCCTCGATGAGCCCTTACGAGATTGCCTATGCAGGCGGTTCGGTGGAGCACTGGAACGAGGAAGCCGGCCATGTGTGGCTGAACCGCGTGCTCCAGCAATGGCCGAACGCGGTGTGGCTCAACCCCGTGCCGGAAAAGCACTGGCGTTACACGCACTCGGTCCAGATGCTTCAGGAGATCTTTTCCGGGCGCATGTACCCGATGACGCTGGCCGGGCTTGAAGCCGCCACGCGGGAACTTTCACGCAAGCACTGAGGTGGCGCGGCGTCGGTTAGGCGAGGCCCCGGCGGCCCACCATGCGGCGGCCGGCGGGGTGCTGGCCCGTGGCCTCGTCACCGCTGTGCAGAGCGCCTTTGCATTCGCAATCGAAGATCAGTTCCAGAAAATCGACCAGCCAGGTTTTCAGGTGCCGGTCCCAGATGAGACGGCCACCCAGATGATCGCGGCCCTGCTGTGCGCCGGGCATGACGAAACGCTGCGCGCCGCGCACCACCCAGCGCTGCATCATGGCGCGGGTCAGCTCGGCGTGGAACTGCACGCCCCAGGCGTTTTCGCCATAGCGGAAGGCCTGATTGGGATAGTGTTCGGCAGTGGCCAGAAGGGTTGCGTCCTTCGGCAGCGAAAAACCTTCGCGGTGAAACTGGTAGACCATCTCGGGCCAGTGCAGGAGCTTGCGCCCGGCCTCGGTGGCGCGCAGCGGATACCAGCCGATCTCGACCAGCCCGTCATCATGGCTTCTCACCTGCCCGCCCAGATGCCTGACAAGCAATTGCGCGCCGAGGCAGATGCCGAGAAAGGGCTTGTTCTCCCGCAGGGGAACGGACAGCCAATCCGTCTCGCGCCGCACGAACTCATCATGGTCGTTGGCGCTCATCGGGCCGCCGAACATGACGACGCCGGCGTGATTTTCCAGCGTTTCCGGTAAGGGATGACCGAGCGGCGGGCGGCGAATGTCGAGCGAAAAGCCGCTCGCCTGCAAAACCTGACCAACACGCCCGGCGCTGGACGTTTCCTGATGCAGGACGATGAGGATCTTGCGGCTCGGGTCTGTCTCCATGAGGCTAGGACTTGCTGTACTTCTCTTGCATTTCCTGGCGCAGAACCACCCGGTCGCGATTGTCGACGCCGATCAGCTCCGCAACGCGCCAGACGAGATTGTCTTCCAGCTCGTGCATCTCGCCATCGGCGAAGACGATGCCCCACATGAGACCGATGAAGGACTTGCGCGCATCGGCATCGAGATGCCGCTTCAAAACGCTGGTGAAGGCGTAGAGGTCGATGGCCTCCTGCTCGGCCTTTTCACCGGCTTCAAGGAGGTTTTCCAGCTCCGCGCCCGTGACATTGTAGGTCTGGGAGAGGGTCTCCTTGAGCTTCTCGACTTCGGAAGCCTCGCGGATGCCGTCTGCATCCAGCACGTGGAAGAGCAGCGCGGCAGCGGCGACGCGCGGGTCGTCCTCGGGCCTGAGGGTGGTCTGCCGGCTACCGCCGGGAAGGTCTTTCAGAAAGGACAGAATGCTGTCGAACATGAGCGTGATTGCGATCCGGTGCCTGGGAGAAGCGCGATCCGCCCCGCAAGGGCGAATCGCAGTGCATGATCATTAGAATAGGCGGAAGCGGCCCGACGTCGAGGCGTCCTTGTCATCCGGCTCCACGCCGGGGTCATCCGGGATGGGCGGTTTGACGGGCTCTTCGGCCTCCCCGGGCGCAGCTTTCTGCCCGTTGACCGGCGCTGGCTTTGCAGGCGGTTCGGGGGGCTGCGGCGGGGTTTTTGCCGTTTCCGGGGAAGGTTCCGAGGGCTTTTCCGGTTCCTGAGGCTTTGCGGCGGGTTCCGGCTTTACCGTTTCGGCTTCGATCACCACGGTTTCGGCTTCTGCCGTTTCAGGCTCTTCCTTCGGCGCGGGAATGGAAGGAGCGGGCGAGAAGTCCTCTTCGCTCTCCACGACCTGCGCCAGCCGCTCCATCGGCATGCGCCATTCGAAGGCGTCGAGCTTGCCGGTGACGGGCGAGATGGGCGCCCAGCGTTCGGCCACATAGCCATCGGCCACCCAGGCGGGATCGCGCGGCGCGCGCAGGGCCTTGGCGAGCCACTGGCGCACACGCCCCTGATCACCGGTCTCGGCCTCCTCGATGTCGGCCATCAGCAGATAAACGCTCTCGCGCGGGCCGAGACGGGCTGCGGCCTCGCAGGATTCGCGCGCAAGCTGGAACTCACCGGCATCAAGCGCAGCGCGGCCAACGATCAGCGCCGATTCGACATTGTTGCGCTTCAGCGACTGGAGTTTTTTGGCGCGGGCAAGACGGTCATGCGTGGAATCGCCGGGGCGCGCATGGATATAGACATCCGCGATTTCGGGATGCGGCTCCTTCTTCCAGACGGTCTCCAGAACCTTGGAGCCCTTGCGCAGCTCGTTCTGGCGGAACAGGGCCCTTGCCGCAGTGACAGCCGCCGGCACGAAATCGGGCCGAAGCTTGTGGGCTTCGAGAGCGGCTGTGCGGGCGGTCTGCGGATCGGCGTCAAGCACATCCATCGCCTTGGCGGTGAGGAGCACGGCGCGGCGGCTGGCGACGCTCTCGCGCTCGTCCTTGCCGGTCGCCTTGCGGCTGTCGAGCAGCTTCAGCGCGCCATCCCATTCGCCTTCGCCGGTCTTGCCTTCAAGCGCGGCATTGACGGCCCATTCGAGCTGCGGCGCGGCCTCGACGGCGCGCTCGGCATAGTGGCGCGCGGCATCGCGCTCGCCCAGCCGCTCGGCCTCAAGATAAAGCCCGCGCAGGCCCAGAAGGCGCATTTCGGGATCGTCCAGCATGGCGGTGAACTTGTCGCGCGCCGCCTGTCGGTCGCCATCAAGGAGGGCTGCCTGCGCATCGAGCAGATGGATGAGCGGTTCCTGATCGGCGGAAATGAGCTTGGCGGCCTGCTGGCTCATGCGACGGGCCAGACCGCCATCGCCGGCGCCTGCGGCAATCATGCCGGTGGAAAGCGCCTGATAGCCGCGGTCGCGACGGCGCACCCGGAAATAACGGGCGACGGTGTAAGGGCTCGTCCAGATGCTGCGGATCAGCCACCACAGGATCATCACCGCAGCGACGATGGCCACGATGCCGACCGCCGCCACCATGAGCGAAACCTCATAGCGGTAGCCGGAGAAGGTTATTGCCAGGTCGCCCGGACGCTCGGCCAGCCAGGCAAAGCCCAGCCCCAGAACGAAGACAACGACGAGGTAGAAGAGAATACGGAACATCTGCGCTTATGCTCCCTTCAGCGCATCGGCGAGCGCCTTGTTCAAGATCTGGTCGGCGGCCTGACGCGCCTGAAGCTTGTTGGCGAAATCCGCCGCAGCCTGCTTGCCGGCCTCCGGCAGCGTCTCGTATTCGGCGAGCGCCTTCGCATAATCATTGGCGACAACCGCCGCCTCCATGCGCGCGGCGATGGCGTCCGGGCCTTCACCTTCAACGCTGCCCACCGGGCGCACCACCACGAGCGAGCGGGCGCTGGCCATCAGATTGTCGATGATGCCGCCTCCGCCATCTCCGGCCTCACGGGTGACGGCGGCGACGATGCTGCTCGCCACCGCAGGCGCTTCTGCGGCAAGCGTGGCGCGGCTCGGCACGCCGGATGCGGCGTTCGCCTCAAGCGGCGCAAGCGCCTCGGCCTCGCCCGCCGGCGCAATGGCGGTGTAGGTTTCAAGTTCGCTGGCATAGGGCGTGCCGCGCTCGACCGCCGATTTGAGCGTGGTCGCAGCGATGACGAGCGCCATCCGTGGCGCAGCGTCCGCCTCCTGAACCTGCGCCTTCAGCGCATCAAGCTCGCTCTTGAGCGTGGATAGGGTCGTCGCATTGCCGGACGCCGACTGGTTTGCGGCGCGCGCCGCCTCGGCCGCGCCCTGAACGGCGGTTTCCATGGTGGAAAGCTGCGCGGTCACGCCTTCCAGCGCCGCACCGGCATCGCCGGACGCCGAAAGGCTGGCCGTCTGCTCTTCAAGCGCTGCAAGGCGCTGCGAAAGCGCTTCGAGCCCCGGCCCCTCGCCTGCCGCACCGGACGACATCGATTCGCGCAGGGTCGTGATCTCATCGCCCAGCTCGGCAAGGCGCTGCTCGGTCGCACCGGCGCGCGCACTGGCCTCACTCAAAGCGGCGGTGACGGCTTCGCTTTCGCCACCGGCGGCGGGCTGTTCGTTCAGCTTGCTCTCAAGTGCTGCAACCTGCTGGCGAAGCACCTCGACCGCCGGGTCGGGCGCATTGCTCTTCGTGTCGAGCGCGGGCAGAACGCCAGCCCATTGAAGGCCACCGGCAATGGCCAGCGCAACGACGCCACCGACAACGCCGCCGGCAAGCACGCGACCCGCGCCGCCGCCGCTCTTGGCCGGGGCGGGAGTGGCGGGGGTGGAGGCTTCAGGCTTTGCGGACTGCGCTGCCTGATCGTCTTGCCGTGCACCGGCATTACCGGTTTTCGCGTCTCGACCGAAACCGGCATCCTTCGACGCGGGCTTGTCTTTGGGCGAAGTGGAGGCCTTGTCGTCCTTCGCAGCAGCAGAAGAAGCCGGCTTTGCGGCAGCTTCGACCTTCGCGGCCTCCGGCTTTGCGCTGTCCCTGGCGGCGTCAGAAGGCTTCTGCGCTTCCGGTTTGGCTTCCTGCTTGCTGGTATCGCCGGGCGCGTCGGGCGTTTCCACCTTCTCCCGCTTTACCTGATCGGGATCCAGATCGATGGTCACCGGCTCCTTCTGGGTTTTGGAATGACGCGTTCTCGGCGTTTTGACCATCAGGCAACTCCGCTGCAAAAGGCTGTTCCTGCACTATGTGCAGTGCATATAAGTTCCTATCACACCCGCATGTGGTGAAAACAGGGGCGAGCGCAATTGACGTTACGTCTTTAGCAGAAGCAGCAAACGGTCTTCCGCCGGAAAATCCGCAATTCGGGCGGTTTTTGCGACATCAGGCCCCAAAGCTTCGGCAATGCGCTCGGAGAGGCAATAATATGTCGCAGCCGCTAATTTTTTCCCAACGCCCGACCGCGCCATGAGACGCGCAAGCTGGACGGCCCCATTGGCCGAATAAAGCAGCACATCATCGACCGGACGGTCGCCGATGAGCGACTGAACGGCGGCGTCGGAAGGCTCAAGCGGCAGCGTGTCGTAGATCTCGATCAGGCGCGGCCTGTGGCCGGCTTCCATCAGCCGCGTTTCGAGTACGTCACGGCGCACTCGGCCGCAAAGCACCGTCACATGACAGGGGGCGGCAAAGGCGGCGTCGATGCGCCGGGAAAGCCGTTCGGCGTCGCCCGCCTCATCATCCACCACATGGAGCCCGGCAGCACGTGCGGCATCGCCCGTGCGGCGGCCAACGGCGTAGACGGGCTTGCCCTTCAGCGCGTCGAAAACGGATTGCGGCGCATGGCGGATGGCATTGGGGCTGGTGACGGCCACCACATCCACCGCCTCGGCGTGAATGGCGGCATGAAGCGGCACGGTTTCGGTGAGCGGCAGAACGAGCGGCTCGAACCCCATTTCGGCAAGCCGTCTGGCTGTTTCCGATGCGCCCGGTTCAGGGCGCGTGACCAGCACCCGCCGCATTCTAGAGCCAGCTATCGAAGAACCGCGTGCCCGCCTTTTCGCGCACGGCGGCGCCGGCTTCCGCGCCGAGACGAACGGCATCCGCTGCCCGGCCTTCGGTCTCGATGTCATGCACCTCGCGCCCGTCGGGCGTCAGAACCAGACCGGAAAAGCGCAGCATGTCGCCCTCGATGCGGGCAAGGCCGGCAATGGGGGTGCGGCAGGAACCGTCCAGCGCGCCGAGAAAAGCGCGTTCGCAAAGAAGCGCATCGCCCGTTTGGGGATGATGGATCGCGGCGATCATCGGCCCGATGCGCGCATCGCCGATGCGGCTTTCAATGCAGATTGCACCCTGCCCGAGTGCGGGCGGGAAACGTTCGGGGTCCATGATTTCGGTGGCGATGTGCGGCACGCCCAGCCGGTTGAGCCCGGCAAGTGCGAGAAGCGTGCCCTCGGCAACGCCTTCATCCAGCTTGCGCAGGCGCGTCTGCACATTGCCGCGGAACATGCCGACTTCGAGATCGGGGCGCAGCCGCAGGACCAGCGCCTGACGGCGCAGCGAGGAGGTGCCGAGCTTGGCGCCCTGCGGCAGATCCTCAAGCCTGGCGATGGAGCGGCCGATGAAAACATCGCGCACATCTTCGCGTTCGAGAAAGGCGGAAATTTCGAGCCCGTCGGGCAGAACGGTGGGCATGTCCTTGGAGGAATGCACGGCAAGGTCGATCCGGCCATCGAGCATGGCTTCCTCGATTTCCTTGGTGAAAAGCCCCTTGCCGCCGGCCTGCGAGAGCGGGCGGTCCTGAATCTGGTCGCCCGAGGTGGAGATGACGACGATCTCAAACGCATCTTCGGGCAGGCCATGAGCCGCCATGAGGCGCGCGCGCACCTCTGCCGCCTGAGCCACTGCCAGAGCGCTTCCGCGCGTGCCGATCTTCACCACATCAGTTTGCATGCCGTCATGTCCGTGCTAACCCGCATCCGAACCGGATGCACCACACCCCTAACGGGGATTGGCGGCGACGGCAACATGAGCAGGTAAGGCTGAATGACGCGCATCCTTGGCATCGAGACGAGTTGCGACGAGACGGCAGCCGCCGTGATCGATGATCGTGGCGGCAAGACCGAGATACTTTCCAATGTGGTTTTTAGCCAGATTGCCGACCATGCAGCCTTTGGCGGCGTGGTGCCGGAGATCGCCGCGCGCGCCCATGTGGAAGCGCTGGACGGGGTGATCAAGGCGGCGCTCGATGAAGCAGGCGTATCGCTCACCGAGATCGACGCCATCGCGGCAACGGCGGGGCCGGGCCTGATCGGCGGGCTGATCGTGGGCCTGACGACCGCCAAGGCGATTGCGGCGGCGAGCGGCAAGCCGCTAGTTCCCGTCAATCACCTGGAAGGCCATGCGCTGACGGCGCGGCTGACGGACGGGATCGAATTTCCGTATCTGCTTCTGCTCGTTTCAGGCGGGCACACGCAGATCGTTCATGTGGAAGGTGTGGGGCGCTATCAGCGCTGGGCATCCACCATCGACGATGCGCTGGGCGAGGCGTTCGACAAGACGGCGAAGCTGCTCGGTCTGCCCTATCCCGGCGGCCCCAGCGTGGAAAAGGCGGCAGCAGGCGGCAACCCGAAGCGCTTTGCCTTTCCGCGCCCGCTGAAGGGCGAAGCGCGGCCCGACTTTTCGTTCTCCGGCCTCAAGACGGCCGTGCGGCGCGAGGCCTCTGCGCTGGCCCCGCTCGGCGAGGACGACATTGCCGATATCTGCGCTTCCTTCCAGCAGGCGGTGACGGAAACGCTGAGCGACCGGGTGAAGCGAAGTCTGGAACGCTTCCGTGAAACCCATCCCGACATCGAAACGCCGGCGCTTGTGGTGGCGGGCGGCGTGGCGGCCAATCAGGCAATCCGCACGGCGCTTGACACGCTGTGTGACAAAACCGGCTTCCGCCTCATCGCACCGCCGATCCGGCTGTGCGGCGACAATGCGGCGATGATCGCCTGGGCGGGTCTGGAGCGGCTCAAAGCAGAGCTTGGCGAGGACGATGCGCTCGGCTTCGCGCCACGCCCGCGCTGGCCGCTGGATCAGGCAGCGACACCACTTTTCGGCACCGGAAAACGGGGAGCCAAGGCATGAGCGAGACATCGTCCCAGACGTCATCCAAGTCATCGGCCCAGAAATGGACCATCGCCGTTCTGGGCGCGGGCGCATGGGGAACGGCGCTCGGCGCGACCATGCTGACCGGCGGCCATCACGCCCGGCTCTGGGCCCGTGACGAAGCGCTGGCGCGCTCGATCAATGACGATCACGTCAACAGAAGGTATCTGCCGGGGATCACGCTCGATGCCCGGCTTAAGGCGACAAGCGACATGCAGAGCGCGCTTGAGGGCGCTGACTGCGTGCTGGCGGTGACGCCGGCGCAGACGCTGCGCACGGTTCTCGCCGACGCCGCCCCGCATGTGGTAAAGGGTGTCCCGATTGTGCTCTGCGCCAAGGGCATTGAGCGCGAGACGGGCAGGCTGATGTCCGAAATCGCCGCCGAGGCGCTGCCGGGGAACCCGGTGGCCGCCCTCTCCGGCCCGAGCTTTGCCAGCGATCTGGCAAGCGGCCTGCCGACCGCCGTGACGGTTGCAGCACAGAATGCCGGTCTGGCGGTGACGCTCGCCGAACGGCTCTCCGCGCCGCGCCTTCGCTGCTATTCGACCGACGACCTGACCGGCGTGGAGATTGGCGGCGCGTTGAAGAACGTTCTGGCCATCGCCGCCGGCGCGACCCATGGCGCTGGCCTTGGCGCGAGCGCATCGGCGGCGCTGATCACTCGTGGATTCGTGGAGCTGCGGCGGATCGGCGAGGCTTTTGGGGCGCGGCCCGACACGCTGATGGGGCTTTCGGGCCTCGGCGACCTGATCCTGACCTGCGGCTCGGAACAATCGCGCAATTTTGCCTTTGGGGCAGCGCTGGGACGCGGGGAAAGCCTTGAGGGCCGACCGCTGGCCGAAGGCGCGCATACGGCGGGGATTGCCGCGCGCATCGTGCGCGAACGCGGCCTCGAAGCGCCCATTATCGAAAGCGTGACAGAGCTTCTCAAAGGCAGGCTGACCGTGCAGGCCACCATGGAAGCCCTGCTTTCACGCCCGCTCAAAAGCGAAACATGACACGGAGGGAAACACCATGATCTTCGCCATTATCTGCAAGGACAAGCCAGGCCATCTCGAAACGAGACTGGGTACACGACCCGACCATGTGGCGTATCTGAACGGGCTCAATGAAAACGGCGCGCTGAAGTTTGCCGGCCCCTTCCTCGACGCCGAGGGCAAGCCCTGCGGCAGCCTTGTGGCCGTGGAAGCCGAAGACGAAGCGGCGGCGGAGCTGATCGCCGCAGCCGATCCTTACGCTCTTGCGGGCCTGTTCGAATCCGTTGAAATACGGGCCTGGAACTGGGTCTTCAACAATCCGGAGAACGCATGATGGCCTATTGGCTGTTCAAGTCCGAGCCTTCCACCTGGTCGTGGGAGATGCAGAAGAAAAAAGGCGACGCGGGCGAGCAGTGGGACGGCGTGCGCAACTATCAGGCACGCAACAACATGCGCGAGATGAAGATCGGCGACCGCGGCTTCTTCTACCACTCGGTCAAGGAAACCTCCGTGGTGGGCATCGTGGAAGTGTGTGCGCTGGCGCATCCCGACACGACGACCGATGACCCGCGCTGGGAATGCGTGGACATTCGCGCGGTGGAAGAGATACCCCGCCCGGTGACACTGGCGGAGATCAAGGCCAATCCGATGCTTTCGGAAATGGTTCTGGTCAACAATTCCAGGCTTTCCGTGCAGCCGGTGCAGCCGGACGAATGGGCCGAGATCTGCCGCATGGGTGGCCTCAAGAAAATCCCCTGAGAACGCGCATGAGGCGAATCACTGCGGACAATGCGGCGGCGTTCATCCGCGCCAACACGGCGCTGACGCGACCGCCGCATGTGCCCGAGATCGCCCTTCACCTGGCCGACGAGGCGCACGACCTCTGGCAACGCACCGAAGAGGAGCTTGCCGAAATCGGTCTGCCGCCGCCCTTCTGGGCCTTTGCCTGGGCGGGCGGACAGGGGCTTGCGCGGTATGTGCTCGACCATCCTGAAACCGTGCGCGACCGCACGGTTCTGGACTTCGCCACCGGTTCGGGACTGGTTGCCATCGCCGCTGCAATGGCGGGCGCGAAACGCGTGATGGCGGCGGATATCGATCCGTTCAGCGCACCGGCCTGCGCGCTGAACATGGCGGAAAACAACGTATTGTTCGAAACCACGCAGGACGATCTCGTCGGCGCGGCTGGCGAATGGGACGTGGTGCTGGCGGGCGACGTTTTCTACGACAGGGCCATGACCGAGACGCTGACGCCATGGTTCGAACGGCTTTCACGGGCCGGCTCCACCGTGATTGTCGGTGATCCCGGCCGCAGCTACCTGCCGCGCGAGCGCCTTTCCGAACTGGCCGTCTACACCGTGCCGGTGACGCGCGCGCTGGAAGATGCCGAAGTGAAACACACCACAGTCTGGCAATTCACTTGACCACTCCGGGGGGCATGGGTTCAATCCCGGCTCAAGACATCGGAGGAGGAGGACACGATGGATTTTGCGGGGCTCAATTTTCTTGCCATTTTTGTGGCGGCGGTGGCCGCCTGCCTGTTCGGAGCGCTCTATTATCGCGCGCTGGGAACGGCATGGATGAAGGCCGCACGCATCAAGCCCGAAGAGGCAAAGATGACGCCCTCGCTCGTCATTGCCGCGTTTGTGGCGGAGCTGATCATGGCGTGGGTGCTGGCCGGGGTGATCGGCCATCTGGGCCTGGGCCAGGTGACATTCTGGAACGGCATTATCTCGGGCGCATTCCTGTGGCTCGGTTTCATGGCGACGACCGTGGTCGTCAACCAGCGCTATCAGGGCTTCGGATGGACGCTGAGCGTGATCGACGCCGGCCACTGGCTGGGCGTTGCGCTGATCATGGGCGGCATTATCGGGTTATCGGGCGCCTAGGGCCAGGGCTCCAAACATCATTAATTGATGTCAGAGCATCAAAAGTGATGTACTAGACATCAATAGTGAAAGATATTATATGCATCCCAAGACGGAGCGCCAATGATTACCGCCGCACAAATGCGCGCCGCCCGCGCCCTTCTGGGCATCGACCAGAAACAGCTGGCCGAGTTAGCGGGCGTTTCCCTGCCCACCATTCAGAGAATGGAGGCCAGCGAAGGCAATGTGCGCGGCGTGGTCGACACGCTGTCCAAGGTGGTCGAGGCGCTGGGCGCCGCCGGCATCGAGCTGATCGGTGACCATGCGCCCAGCCTCGGCACCGGACGCGGCGTGCGCTTCAGGGAGCCGACCCCGGCAAAGGTGAAATCCGTCTGAGACGAAATGCAACGGCGACCGCCTGCAAGACGCCGACGGCCTTCCGCTGCCGATGGTATGAGGCTTTCCCATGCAGGCGAGCGCCACGCGCCCCGGTTTCACTGCTCTTTTCACGCCCAAACTGCTGACCGTGCTGCGCGAGGGCTATGGCCCTGCCGCGCTCAAGGCCGACATTGTTGCCGGCCTGACGGTTGCGATCATCGCGCTGCCGCTGTCGATGGCCATCGCCATCGCTTCGGGTGTGCCGCCGGAGCGCGGGCTCTACACGGCCATTGTCGGCGGCTTTCTGGTTTCAGCGCTCGGCGGCAGCCGGTTTCAGATCGGCGGACCGGCGGGCGCGTTCATCGTGCTCGTTTTCACAACGGTGCAGGCGCACGGCATAGACGGGCTGATCCTCGCCACCTTCCTCTCCGGTTTCATCCTGCTTGCCATCGGCTTTCTGCGGCTGGGAACCTTCATCAAATATGTGCCCTACCCGGTCACGGTCGGCTTCACCTCCGGCATCGCCGTCATCATCCTGACGAGCCAGCTCAAGGATTTCTTCGGCCTGACGCTGTCGGGCGCGGAGCCCGGGCCTTTCATCCCCAAATTGCAGGCGCTGGCGGAAGCCGCGCCGACGGTGAACGCCGCAGCACTTTTGCTGGCGCTTGGCTCGGTAGCCGTGATCGTCGGGCTGCGCCGCTGGCGGCCGCACTGGCCGGGCTTTCTGATCGCCGTGGTGGCGGCCACGCTGGTCGCCTGGGCGCTGGGTCTGCCGGTGGAAACCATCGGCTCACGGTTCGGCGGCATTCCGCAAATGCTGCCCGCCCCGCATCTGCCGGACCTGAGCACCGAAAAGATCATGGCGGTTCTGCCCGCCGCTTTCTCATTTGCGCTTCTGGGCGGCATTGAAAGCCTGCTTTCGGCGGTGGTGGCCGATTCCATGACCGGCCGCCGGCACCGCTCCAACAGCGAACTGGTGGCGCAGGGCGCGGCCAATATCGGTTCGGCGCTGTTTGGCGGCTTCTGTGTGACGGGCACCATTGCGCGCACGGCCGCCAATGTGCGGGCCGGCGCACGCGGGCCTGTTTCAGGCATGCTGCATTCGCTGTTTCTTCTGGCGTTCATGCTGGTGGCCGCGCCGCTGGCGCGCTTCATCCCGCTTTCAGCCCTTGCCGCCATTCTGGCCGTTGTGGCGTGGAACATGGCGGAGAAGCACCAGTTTGCAGCACTGCTGCGCTCCTCGTGGGGCGACGCGGTGGTGCTTCTGGTGACGTTCCTGCTGGTGGTGTTCCGCGACCTGACGGAGGGCATTCTGGTGGGCTTCGGCCTCGGCGCGCTGCTCTTTCTGCACCGCATGTCGGAAGCGGTGCGCGTGGAGCACGGCGTTTCATCGCTGAGCGACCAGCCAGACAGCGGCGAAGGTCCCTATTCGGCGGCGAACGCGACGGATGACGATGTGGTCGTCTATCGCATTGCCGGCGCGTTCTTCTTCGGCGCGGCGGCTGCGGTGGGGGCGGCGCTCGACCGGATCGGCGGCCAGCCGAAAGCCTATGTCATCGATATCGGTTCGGTGAGCTTTCTCGATTCCACGGCGGCCGCGACCATTGAAGGTTTCGTGCGCAAGGCGCGCCAGCAGGGAACCAATGTCTATCTCGCGGGGGCGAGCCAGCCGGTGCGCAAACTGCTGCGCACCCACGGGATGCGGCCACCCGCACTCCGGTTCTACAGCCGGCTGGACGACGCCATCAGCGCCGCAAGGCGGGATGCCGCCGGCTAGAGCGCCGTGCTTTCCCCGATTTTCGGGCCGATGCTCTCGCTTACTTCGTGGGTTCTTCCAGCGAGTGCTTCATGATGAGCGGCATCTGGCTCATCGTGAAGAGAATGGTGATCGGCATGATGCCCCACACTTTGAAGGCGACCCAGGTGTCGGTGGAGAACATCCGCCACACCACTTCGTTGACCACCGCCAGGAAGATGAAGAACAGGCCCCAGCGCAGGGTGAGTTTGCGCCAGCCTTCCGCATCCAGCTTGAAAGCGGAATCGAACACATAGCCGAGCAGCGACTTGCCGAAGGCGAGACCGCCCAGAAGCACCACGCCGAACAGCGTGTTGACGATGGTCGGCTTCATCTTGATGAAGATTTCGCTGTGCAGGTAGAGCGTCAGCGCGCCGAACACGAACACCACAACGCCTGAAACGAGCGGCATGATGGGAAGGGTGCGCGTGAGGACCCACGAAACGGCGAGCGCAATGGCCGTGGCGGCCATGAAGAGCGCGGTTGCAACGAACAACGGGCCACCGAGCTCCGCCAGCGCGGGAAAGCGCCCGACCAGCCACTCGCCGCGCGAATTGGCGAAGAAGAACACCATGAGCGGCCCCAGTTCCAGCGCCAGCTTGAGGATCGGGTTGATCTCCTTGCGCTTGGGATCGGCGGGGTCGCGTTCAAAGATGTGTTTCTCGCTCACGCTTACTGAACTCCTGCAATCGCCTTGGCGAAATCACTCGCCGAGAAGGGTTCGAGATCGTCGACCTGCTCGCCGACGCCGATGAAATAGACCGGCAGCTTGTGCTTGGCGGCGATGGAAACAAGGATACCGCCGCGCGCCGTGCCGTCGAGCTTGGTCATGACCAGACCGTTCACGCCCGCAACATTGCGGAAGATTTCGACCTGATTAAGGGCGTTCTGCCCGGTGGTCGCGTCAACCGTCTGGAGGACGGTGTGCGGCGCATCGGGATCATGCTTGCCGAGCACACGCACGATCTTTTCAAGCTCCGCCATCAGCTCCGCCTTGTTCTGAAGACGGCCGGCGGTGTCTATGATCAGCACGTCGGAGCCGGCTTCCTTCGCCTTTTCATAGGCATCGAAGGCAAGACCCGCCGCATCCGCGCCGAGTTTTGATGAAACAACCGGCGAGCCGGTGCGTTCGCCCCAGATCTTGAGCTGCTCGATGGCGGCGGCGCGGAACGTGTCGCCAGCGCCCAGCGTGACCTTGAGCCCGCCCTCGGTGAGCTTTGCGGCCAGCTTGCCGATGGTGGTCGTCTTGCCGGTGCCGTTGACGCCAACCACGAGAATGACATGCGGCTTGTGCGAGAGGTCGAGTTCGAGCGGCATGGCGACCGGCGCCAGGACCTTCTCGATTTCCTCGGCCATGACGGTCTGCACTTCCTCGCCCGACACATCCTTGCCGTAGCGGCCCGACGCCAGCGCATCGGTCACGCGCATGGCGGTCTCAAGGCCGAGATCGGCGCGCAGCAGAACGTCTTCCAGATCCTGAAGCGTGTCTTCGTCCAGCTTGCGCTTGGTGAAGACGCCGGCGATGGAATCGCGCAGCTCGCGCGACGAGCGCGACAGCCCCTCGCGCAGACGCTGAAACCATGGCTTGCGCGGCTGCGGCGTTTCCTGTTCGGGAGCCTTCTCTTCCACGCGCTCGACGGCTTTGGAGACGGCGACCTTGCCGGCGGCAGCGGGTGACGCGGGCGTCGCGTCCGGTTCTTCGGCCTTCGGTTCCGGGGCTTCGTCGGCAACGGTCTCTTCCGCAACCTCAATAACGGGCTCCGCTTCCTTCTCCCCGCCTGCGGGGAGAAGGTGGTCCGAAGGACCGGATGAGGGGCGGGCGTCGTCGGTGGACGGTGTCGGCGCGGTTTCGGCGGCAGGCGTGATATCGTCAGCGTCGCGCTGCCCCTCATCCTCACCTTCTCCCCGTTCACGGGGAGAAGGGGTCGCAGGCGCTGCGTCCGGTTCTTCGACCTTTGGCTCTGGCTCTGGCTCTGGCTCTGGCTCTGGCTCTGGCTCTGGCTCTGGCTCTGGCTCTGGCTCTGGCTCTGGCTCTGGCTCTGGCTCTGGCTCTGGCTCTGGCTCTGGCTCTGGCTCTGGCTCTGGCTCTGGCTCTGGCTCTGGCTCTGGCTCTGGCTCTGGCTCTGGCTCTGGCTCTGGCTCTGGCTCTGGCTCTGGCTCTGGCTCTGGCTCTGGCTCTGGCTCTGGCTCTGGCTCTGGCTCTGGCTCTGGAACAACTTCAGGAGCAGCCGGCTCTTCCGTCAAGGGTTCAGACGGTTCGGAAGCCGGGGCGGCGTCAGCCGGTTGCGCAGCAGCGGCGGCGTCCGGCGTTTCGGTCTCGGTGACCTCTTCTGGCGGTGTCTCCCCGGCCTCTTTCTTGCCGAACGAGAAGACCTTCTTGATAAATCCGAATGCCATGCCTGCTACGCCGCTTCCTGTGTGACAGCGACCGCAGTGAGCCGCTCCCCGTCGTGGCCGGTGATCCGCGCCTCGACAATCTGCCCCGGCTGACCGCCTTCAAGCGCGGCCAGCGTGAAACCCTCTGTGCGGCCAAGCCCTGGCCGCTCGATCAAAATGCGCTGACGGGTGCCGTCAAGCGATGCGAGATGCCGCGCATAGGCGGCGTCGCCCACGGCGCGCAGACGCGCGGCGCGCTCCTTCACCAGCGCGCGGTCGAGCTGCGGCATGCGCGCTGCCGGCGTGCCCTCGCGCGGGCTGAAGGGGAACACGTGGAGATGCGTGAGCCCGCATTCCTCGACGATTTTCAGCGAATTCTCAAACATGGCGTCGGTCTCTGTCGGGAAACCGGCGATGATGTCTGCGCCGAACACCGCGTCGGGCCGGAGCGTGCGCACACGCTCGCAAAATGCAATCGCGTCGGCACGCAGGTGGCGTCGCTTCATGCGCTTCAGGATCATGTCGTCGCCATGCTGAAGCGAAAGGTGGAGATGCGGCATCAGCCGCTCCTCTTCCGCCAGGGCGCGCAGCAGCTCGTCATCCGCTTCGATGGAATCGATGGAGGAGAGACGCAGGCGCTCAAGCTCCGGCACTTCACGCAGAAGCGTGGAGACAAGCCGCCCGAGGCGCGGGCTGCCCGGCAGATCGGCCCCGAAACTGGTCAGGTCCACGCCGGTGAGCACCACTTCGCCATAGCCATTGCCGACAAGCTGGCGCACCTGATCGACCACCGCGCCCATGGGCACCGAGCGGGAATTGCCCCGGCCATAGGGAATGATGCAGAAGGTGCAGCGGTGATCGCAGCCATTCTGCACCTGCACGAAGGCGCGGGCGCGGCCCTCGATGGATTCGACCATGTGCGAGGCGGTCTCGCGCACTTCCATGATGTCGTTGACGCGAACCTTCTCGAACTGGTTCACGCCGAAATCCGGCAGGGCGCGGTAATTGTGGGCCTTGAGCTTTTCCTCGTTGCCGAGAACGAGATCGACCTCATCCATGGCGTCGAAAGTGCCCGGCTCCGTCTGTGCGGCGCAGCCGGTGACGATGATGCGGGCATCGGGGTTTTCACGCCGCGCCTTGCGGATCGCCTGGCGGGCCTGACGCACCGCCTCGCCGGTCACGGCGCAGGTGTTGATGACGACCGCGCCGCCCGCCAGCTCCTCAAGCCCGGCGTCTTTCGCCTCGCGCTTGATGACCTCGGACTCGTAGGCGTTCAACCGGCACCCGAATGTCAGAACATCCACCGCCATTCAGGCTGCTCCCTCGGTCTCGCGCTCCCAGGCCCCGGTGGCGGGGTCGAAACGGCCGGAGAATTCCCATTCGGCGGGGCCGGTCATGATGACGTGATCGTCTTCGCGCCACAGAATGTCGAGCGGCCCGCCCGGCACGGTGACGGTGACATGGCGACCGGTGCGTCCGGTGCGCGCGGCGGACACGGCGGCAGCGCAGGCGGCCGAGCCGCAGGCGCGCGTAAGCCCTGCGCCCCGCTCCCAGGTGCGCAGCGTCAGCGCGTCGTCGGAGGTGACCTGAGCGATGGAGATGTTGGCGCGCTCCGGGAAGATCGGGTGATTTTCAAGAAGCGGACCGAAGCGCGGCAGGTCGTAATCACTGACGTCGCCCTCGACCCAGAAGATCGCATGGGGGTTGCCCATGGAGGCGACGGAGGGCGAATGCAGCACCGGCGCATCAATGGGGCCGACCTGCAACTCGATCATGCGCGTGTCGCGAAACTCTTCGGCGAGCGGAATGTCCCGCCAGCCGAAGCGCGGCTTGCCCATGTCGACCGAGATCAGGCCGTCCTCATGTTCCTCGGCGTTGAGGATGCCGGCAACGGTCTGGAAGGTGAAGACCTTCTGTCCCGTTTCGGCAGCGAGCGCCTGCACGACACAGCGTGTGCCATTGCCGCAGGCCTGCGCCTGACTGCCGTCGGAATTGAGAATTTCGATGTAATTGTGCGTGCCGGCGACGCGCGGATCATGGATGGCCATGATCTGGTCGAACCGGGTCGCGGGATCGGCGTTGAGGGCGCGGGCGGCATCGGGCGAAACCCGGTCCGCGCGCCCGCGCATGTCGGCAACGATGATTGCGTTGCCGAGGCCGTTCATCTTCGCGAATGCTGCCTCAAGCGCCATAGTGGCTCCAAAACCCTGTGTCTCAGGCGCCTATATGGCTGATGACAGGCAAAATTACCAGACGAACGGCCCATCAATCGGCCCATCATTCGCACGCGGCGTCAGGCTATGACGACGATGCCCAACACGGCGAGAAGGAAGAGGATCAGCACCACGGCGATCAAGAGTTTTGCGCCGGTCATGGCTGCGCCCGCCAGGCTGTTCATGCCCAGCAGACCCGCGACGGCGGCAACGATCAAGAGAATGAGAATCCATTTCAGCATTTTCGGCCCTCCTTTTGCAGCGCCGGGCGGTCGCTTTTCTTCATGCGAGACCCGGCCTTCTGGCATGGTGACCGGCATGCAAAACGCTCCAGCGCCTGTTGAGCTGCATCAACGCGGGAAGGCCGGGGTGGTTCCCAGAGGGTTGAAAGAGGCCCGCGGATACTGTTGCCAATAAGAAACAGTTACAAACAGACATGCTCGAAACCGGTTCTTAACCATGGGTAGGCTGTTATAATCGCCAAACTTTGCCACGATCGGGCATTTAGATGGAACCGGTGTGGATGCTCGTGCATTGGTCGCGCAAACGGAGAAACGGAATGCCGCATAACAAAACCGCAATTCTGGCAGTATCGCTGATGGCGCTGGCGCTTGCCGGCTGTCAGAGCGACCGCTTCTCATCCATGAACAGCCCCGCGCCGCAGCCGCTGCCGTCCGCGCCGTCCGGCGTCGTGACGTCGAACCAGCTGCCGCCGCCCTCCGCCACGCAGACGGACCCGTCGCAGTTCCCCGAAGCGCCGCAGCAGACGCAGATGGCCGCGATCGACCCGAACACGGCCGCGGAAGTTTCCACCGGCAGCGTTGCCGGCGTGTGGAGCGTGAATGTGGCCGGCCAGTCCTGCCGCGTGGCCACGCCGCAGACCAAGTTCGGCGCCGGCTACCGCGCCGGCCCGCTGCGCTGCCCCGCACCGATGGACGGTGTGAAATCGTGGAATGTCGAGGGCAAGCAGCTCGCTTTCTACGACGCCAATGGCAGCGTGCTGGCAACGCTCTATTCGTCGGGCGCAGGCCGTTTCGACGGTCAGACCAGCAACGGTCAGCCGATTTCGCTGTCGCGCTAAAGCAAGACCGCCAACACATTTCGGCCGAAAGGCCAAGCTTGAAAGTCTGACATGACATTGCGTGACGGTCTCGTGACCCATCCCTCCGTCACAAAGCGCTACGACCATCTGGTCGAGACCGGTGCGATTGCGCGCGACCCCGCGCAGGAAACCATCGCGGCCGCGCTCGACCAGCTGATCGGCGAAATCAGCGACAAAAGACTGGCGCGCAAATCGAGCGCGCTTGGCTGGCTGTTCGCCAAACGCCGCAAGGTGCAGGAGCCCGTGCGCGGGCTCTATGTCTATGGCGGCGTCGGGCGCGGCAAGACCATGCTCATGGACCTTTTCCACGAGCTCGTGCCCGTGGAACACAAGCGACGCGCGCATTTCAACGACTTCATGGCCGACGTGCATGACCGCATCGGCCGGCACCGCGAGGCGCTGAAGGCCGGCGAGACGCAGGAAACGGATCCCATCCCGCCCGTTGCAGCCGCCCTTGCCAAGGAAGCATGGGTGCTGTGCTTCGACGAATTCACGGTGACCGACATTGCCGACGCGATGATCCTGTCGCGGCTTTTCTCGGCGTTGTTCGAGCGCGGTGTGGTGCTGGTCGCGACTTCCAATGTCGCGCCGGACAACCTCTATCGCGACGGGCTCAATCGCGGCCTTTTCCTGCCCTTCATAGGCATTCTCAAGGATCACACCCGCGTTCTGGAACTCGACATCGATACCGATTACCGGATGCAGAAGCTGAACCGCATTCCCGTCTACATGACGCCCGACGACGCGGCGGCCCGGGAGCAGATGGATGAAGCCTGGAACACGGTGGTGGACGGGCAGCCCGTCGAGCCGGCGACGCTGACGGTGAAGGGACGCGCGGTGGCGGTGCCGCAGGCTTCCGGATCGGCGGCGCGCTTTGCCTTTGCCGATCTCTGCGAAAAGCCGCTCGGCGCACGCGACTATCTGGCCATTGCCGGGGCGTTCGACACGGTCTTCATCGACAATGTGCCGACCATGGACATGAAGCGCCGCAACGAGGCCAAGCGCTTCATCCTGCTGATCGACACGCTCTATGACGCCGAAGCGCGGCTCTTTGTCTCTGCCGAAGCCGCGCCGGAGGCTCTATATACGGCAAGCAACGGCACGGAAGCCTTCGAGTTCGACCGCACGGCCTCGCGCCTGATCGAAATGCAGAGCCGGGACTGGCTTGAGCGGACCACCGCGAAAAGCAGGGAGCGGCCTGAGACGGGCGACGATCAGGCCGGGAAGAAAGACTGACGACCGGTCAGCGCGAAAAGCAGCCAGAAGATCGGCCAGAACACCGGTGAGTCTGCAGATATGCACATTAATCGGGCAAAATTTTTACGTTTACGTAACTCCCAAACTGTCTAAACGATTGAAATTTCTGGCCGTGTAAGAACCGGTTGAATTTTCCTGCCAGTATGCTTATTCCAGAGAGGCTTACAGAGCGGGCCACGCCACGAATTTGCCGCGCCTTTGAACAAAGGTCCGTGGCGGGACGTAGGCCCGAATGCATCGGTGTGACACGGCACAGGCAAAACGCGACGCGCGCATTTTCTCTTTAGACAAATCTCACCACCTATCCTTTCGACACAAGGGGGAATTCTATCCACATGGCACGCGACAAGATCGCTCTAATCGGCTCCGGCATGATCGGTGGAACGCTCGCACATCTGGCGGGCTTGAAAGAACTGGGCGACGTTGTCCTGTTCGACATTGCCGAGGGCATTCCCCAGGGCAAGGGACTGGACATCGCCGAGTCGGCTCCGGTCGAAGGCTTTGACGCAAAGATGGTTGGCGCCAACGACTATTCCGCCATTGAAGGCGCGGATGTCTGCATTGTCACCGCCGGCGTCGCCCGCAAGCCGGGCATGAGCCGCGATGACCTTCTGGGCATCAACCTCAAGGTCATGGAGCAGGTTGGCGCGGGCATCAAGAAATACGCCCCCAACGCTTTCGTGATCTGCATCACCAACCCGCTCGACGCCATGGTCTGGGCGCTGCAGAAGTTCTCCGGCCTGCCGAAGAGCCACGTGGTCGGCATGGCCGGCGTGCTGGACTCGGCCCGTTTCCGCCACTTCCTGTCGGAAGAATTCAAGGTCTCCGTCGAAGACGTGACGGCCTTCGTGCTGGGCGGCCACGGCGATTCGATGGTTCCGCTGACGCGCTACTCCACCGTTGCCGGCATCCCGATCCCGGATCTGGTGAAGATGGGCTGGACCTCCAACGAAAAGATCGACCAGATCGTACAGCGCACCCGTGACGGCGGCGCAGAGATCGTCGGCCTGCTGAAGACCGGTTCCGCCTATTACGCTCCGGCTTCCTCGGCAATTCTCATGGCCGAGAGCTACCTGAAGGACAAGAAGCGCGTCCTGCCCTGCGCAGCGCATCTTGCCGGCCAGTATGGCGTCAAGGACATGTATGTCGGTGTTCCGACGGTGATCGGCGCCGGCGGCGTCGAGCGCGTCATCGAGATCGACCTGAACAAGAACGAGCAGAAGATGTTCGACCAGTCCGTCGAGGCCGTCGCCGGTCTTTGCGAGGCCTGCGCCAACATCGCGCCCAACCTGAAGAAGTAGGAGTAGGCCGCGCCATGAACATTCACGAGTATCAAGCCAAGCAGCTTCTGAAGAGCTATGGCGCACCGGTGGCCGATGGCGTGCCGGTGTTCGAGAAGGGCGAAGCCGAAGCTGCTGCAAAGCAGCTTCCCGGTCCGCTCTATGTGGTGAAGAGCCAGATCCACGCCGGTGGACGCGGCAAGGGCAAGTTCACCGAACTCGGCGCTGACGCAAAGGGCGGCGTGCGCCTGGCGAAGAGCGTCGAGGAAGTTGTCGCTCACACCAACGAGATGCTGGGCAACACGCTCGTCACCAAGCAGACCGGCCCGGCCGGCAAGCAGGTGAACCGCCTCTACATCGAGGACGGTGCGGACATCGACCGCGAGCTCTACCTCTCGATCCTCATCGACCGCACGGTCGGCCGTCCGGCTTTCGTCGTTTCGACGGAAGGCGGCATGGACATCGAGGCCGTTGCGGAAGAGACGCCTGAGAAGATCCTCACGCTCGCCATCGACCCGGAGACGGGCGTGACGGCTGACGACGTGAAGAAGCTCAACGAGGCGCTGAAGCTCGAGGGCGACGCGGCGAAGGATGGCGAGACGCTGTTCCCGATCCTCTACAAGGCCTTCACCGAGAAGGACATGAGCCTTCTGGAAGTGAACCCGCTGATCGTCATGGACAATGGCCGTCTGCGCGTTCTCGACGCCAAGGTCTCCTTCGACGGCAACGCGCTGTTCCGTCACGAGGACGTGGTTGCCCTGCGCGACACGACCGAGGAAGACGCGAAGGAAATCGAGGCTTCCAAATACGACCTCGCCTATGTGGCGCTGGACGGCAATATCGGCTGCATGGTCAACGGCGCCGGTCTTGCGATGGCCACGATGGACATCATCAAGCTCTACGGGGCCGAGCCTGCCAACTTCCTCGACGTTGGTGGCGGCGCCACCAAGGAGAAGGTGACGGCAGCGTTCAAGATCATCACCGCCGATCCGGCAGTGGAAGGCATTCTGGTCAACATCTTCGGCGGCATCATGCGCTGCGACGTCATCGCTGAAGGCGTTGTCGCTGCCGTCAAGGAAGTGGGCCTGAAGGTTCCGCTGGTGGTTCGCCTCGAAGGCACCAATGTCGATCTTGGCAAGAAGATCATCAACGAAAGCGGTCTCAACGTGATCGCCGCCGATGATCTCGACGACGCCGCCAAGAAGATCGTTGCAGCCGTTAAGGGAAGCTGAGCCAAGATGTCCATTCTCGTCAACAAAGACACCAAGGTCCTGGTGCAGGGCCTGACCGGCAAGACCGGCACCTTCCACACCGAACAGGCGCTCGCCTATCACGGCACGCAGATGGTCGGCGGCATTCACCCCAAGAAGGGCGGCTCCACCTGGACCGGCCAGGGCGGTGAAGAGCTCCCGATCTTCGCATCCGTTGCCGAAGGCAAGGACAAGACCGGCGCAAACGCGTCCGTGATCTACGTTCCGCCGGCAGGCGCAGGCGCGGCCATCATCGAGGCCATCGAGGCGGAAATCCCGCTCATCGTCTGCATCACGGAAGGCATTCCGGTGATGGACATGGTCCATGTGAAGGCGAAGCTCGAGAAGTCCAACTCGCGCCTGATCGGCCCGAACTGCCCCGGCGTCCTGACGCCGAACGAGTGCAAGATCGGCATCATGCCGGGCAACATCTTCCAGAAGGGTTCCGTTGGCGTCGTGTCGCGCTCGGGCACGCTCACCTATGAGGCCGTGTTCCAGACGACCAATGCCGGCCTCGGCCAGACGACGGCCGTTGGCATCGGCGGCGACCCGGTGAAGGGCACCGAGTTCATCGACGTGCTGGAGATGTTCCTTGCCGACGACGCGACCGAATCCATCATCATGATCGGTGAAATCGGCGGTTCGGCAGAAGAAGAAGCAGCCCAGTTCCTGCGCGACGAGGCCAAGAAGGGCCGCAAGAAGCCGATGGCCGGCTTCATCGCGGGCCGTACGGCTCCTCCCGGACGCACCATGGGCCACGCAGGCGCCGTGATTTCCGGCGGCAAGGGTGGCGCAGAAGACAAGATTGCAGCGATGGAAGCTGCTGGCATCAAGGTATCGCCCTCCCCGGCGCGCCTTGGCCAGACGCTCGTCGAAGCGATCAAGGGTTGAGGACGATCAATCCCGGCTTGCCACACAAGTGGCAGCCGGGAACAATGTGACTGTCCGGCTTTTATTGCCGGCGACCAAGGAGCCGGAACCGTCGTTCCGGGAAGTGATATGGCACGGCAAGATCAGGCCAACGACCAAATGTCGCTCACCTCGTTCCTGTATGGCGGCAACGCCGCCTACATCGAGGAGCTTTACGCCAGCTATCAGGACAATCCGGCCTCGGTCAGCGAGGACTGGCGGGACTTCTTCGGCGCGCTCAAGGACGACGCAGCCGATGTGAAGAAGAACGCCGCCGGCGCGTCCTGGAAGAAGAAGGGCTGGCCTCAGGCCGCCAATGGCGAACTCGTCTCGGCGCTTGATGGCGACTGGGGCGCGGTCGAAAAACACTTCGACGGCAAAATCAAGGACAAGGCTGCGAAGGCCGGGGCCAAGCTCTCTCCCGAAGAGACGCTGCAGGCGACCCGCGATTCCGTGCGCGCCATCATGATGATCCGCGCCTATCGCATGCGCGGCCATCTGCATGCCGATCTCGACCCGCTTGGCATTGCCAAGCCGCTGGAAGATTACAACGAGCTGTCGCCCGAGGCCTATGGCTTCACCGAGGCAGACTACGACCGCCCGATCTTCATCGACCATGTTCTCGGTCTGGAGACGGCGACCATCCGCGAGATGCTCGACATCCTCAGGCGGACCTACTGCTCGACGCTGGGCGTCGAGTTCATGCACATCTCCAACCCGGCCGAGAAGGCCTGGATTCAGGAGCGCATAGAGGGTCCGGACAAGGGCGTCGAATTCACCGCCAACGGCAAGAAGGCGATCCTGCAGAAGCTGATCGAGGCCGAAGGCTTCGAGCAGTTCATCGACGTCAAGTACAAGGGCACCAAGCGCTTTGGCCTCGACGGCGGTGAAGCGCTGATCCCGGCGCTCGAGCAGATCATCAAGCGCGGCGGCCAGATGGGCCTGAAGGAAATCGTTCTCGGCATGGCCCACCGTGGCCGCCTGAACGTGCTCGCACAGGTCATGGAAAAGCCGCACCGCGCCATCTTCCACGAGTTCAAGGGCGGCTCCTTCGCACCTGACGACGTGGAAGGTTCGGGCGATGTGAAGTACCATCTCGGCGCTTCCTCCGACCGTGCGTTCGACGGCAACAATGTTCACCTGTCGCTGACCGCCAACCCCTCGCACCTGGAAATCGTGAACCCGGTGGTGATGGGCAAGGCCCGCGCCAAGCAGGACCAGGTGTTTGGCCGCAAGCGCGAAGAGATCGTGCCGCCGGAAGAGCGCGCGCGCGTCATGCCGCTGCTCCTGCACGGCGACGCCGCCTTTGCCGGCCAGGGCGTGGTGGCGGAGTGTTTCGGTCTTTCGGGCCTTCGCGGACACCGCGTTGCCGGCACCGTGCACTTCATCATCAACAACCAGATCGGCTTCACGACCAATCCGCGCTTCTCGCGTTCCTCGCCCTATCCTTCGGATGTGGCGAAGATGATCGAAGCGCCGATCTTCCACGTGAACGGCGACGACCCGGAAGCGGTGGTCTATGCGGCAAAGGTTGCGACCGAATTCCGCATGACCTTCCACAAGCCGGTGGTCATCGACATGTTCTGCTACCGCCGCTACGGCCACAATGAGGGCGACGAGCCGGCGTTCACGCAGCCGCTGATGTACAGCAACATCCGCAAGCACCCCACGACCAGCGAAATCTACGCGAAGAAGATGCTGGCCGAAGGCCTCGTCACCGAAGCCGACATCGAAGAGATGCGTTCTGGATGGCGCTCGAAGCTGGAGACGGAGTTCGATGCGGGCCAGGCCTACAAGCCGAACAAGGCCGACTGGCTGGACGGCGTGTGGTCGGGTCTGAAGAAGGCCGACCATGCGGACGAGCAGCGCCGGGGCAAGACCGCCGTGCCGGTGAAGACGCTGAAGGAGATCGGCAAGAAGCTGACCGAAGTGCCGGAGGACTTTGAAGCCCACCGCACGGTCCAGCGCTTCATGAAGAACCGCAAGGGCATGATCGACGAGGGCGCGGGCATCGACTGGGCGACGGCCGAGGCGCTTGCCTTCGGCTCGATCCTGCTCGAAGGCAACCCGGTTCGCCTTTCCGGTCAGGACTCCGAGCGCGGCACCTTCTCGCAGCGCCACTCGGTGCTTTACGACCAGCGCGACGAGAACCGCTACATCCCGCTCAACAATCTTGGACCGCAGCAGGCCTATTACGAAGTCATCAACTCGATGCTTTCGGAAGAAGCCGTGCTCGGCTTCGAATATGGCTTCTCGCTTGCAGAACCGCGGGCGCTGACGCTGTGGGAAGCCCAGTTCGGCGACTTCGCCAACGGCGCGCAGGTGGTGTTCGACCAGTTCATCTCGTCTGGTGAGCGCAAGTGGCTGCGCATGTCGGGTCTCGTGTGCCTGCTGCCGCACGGCTATGAGGGACAGGGTCCGGAGCACTCCTCCGCCCGCCTCGAACGCTGGCTGCAGATGTGCGCCGAGGACAACATGCAGGTCGCATACTGCTCTACGCCGGCGAACTACTTCCACATCCTGCGCCGTCAGTTGAAGCGTGACTTCCGCAAGCCGCTGATCCTGATGACGCCGAAGTCGCTGCTGCGCCACAAGCGCTGTGTCTCGACGCTGGCCGAACTCTCCGGCGAGAGCGCGTTCCACCGTCTGCTGTGGGACGATGCGGAGCATCAGGATGCGAACAGCGTCAAGCTGGTGAAGGATTCGAAGATCCGCCGCGTCGTGCTGTGCACGGGCAAGGTCTATTACGACCTCTATGAAGAGCGCGAGAAGCGCGGGCTGGACGATGTCTACCTGCTGCGCGTCGAGCAGCTCTACCCGTTCCCGGCCAAGGCTCTGATCAACGAGCTTTCGCGCTTCAAGAACGCGGAAATGGTGTGGTGTCAGGAAGAGCCCAAGAACATGGGCGCCTGGTCCTTCATCGAGCCGTATCTTGAGTGGGTTCTGCAGCACATCGAGGCAAAGAACACCCGCGTTCGCTACACGGGCCGTCCGGCCGCCGCATCGCCGGCGACGGGCCTCATGTCGAAACACCTGGCGCAGCTCGAGGCATTCCTCGAAGATGCGCTTGGCGAATAGCAAGCGACGGAGAAAAACGACATGGCGACCGAGATTCGGGTTCCCACTCTGGGCGAGTCCGTAACCGAGGCAACCATCGCCCGCTGGATGAAATCGGTGGGCGACACCATCGCCACCGATGAAGCGATCGTCGAACTGGAAACCGACAAGGTTTCCATCGAGGTGCCGGCTCCCGCAGCCGGCACGCTTGACGAGATCGTGGTCAAGGAAGGCGAAACCGTCGAAGTCGGCGCGCTGCTCGGCATGATTGCCGCAGGCGGTAGCGCCAGCAAAGCAAAAGCAGAAACCAAACAGTCCGGCGAAGCTTCGTCCGGCAGCTCTGAAAATCAGGAGGCAACCATGGCCGGCGGAAAAATCGTCGAGGTGAATGTTCCATCGGCGGGCGAGTCCGTCACCGAGGCCGAGGTCGGCGAGATCTTCAAGAAGGTCGGCGACGCGGTGAAGACCGACGAAGCGCTTCTCGAGCTCGAGACCGACAAGGCAGCACAGGAAGTGATGTCTCCGGTCGACGGCGTGATCACCGAAATGGTGGTTACCACGGGTGATGAAGTTGCAGTCGGCGCACTGCTGCTGCGCATCGAGCAGGGCGCAACCGCTTCTGCCGCCGCTCCCAAGGCCGACAAGCCGGCCGAGGCAGCGCCTGCTGCGAAGAAGGACGAAGACGGCGGCCGCCCGGCTGCGCCTTCGGCCCAGAAGATGATGACCGAAAAGGGCATCAAGGCTTCCGACGTTGCCGGCTCCGGCAAGGGTGGCCAGGTGCTCAAGGGCGACGTGATCGCCGCCATTGAAGGCGGATCGTCCAGCGCCCGCACCGAAGCGCCCAAGGCAGCCCGCCCGGCCTCCCCGGCCGAGGACGAGGTTCGCGAAGAGCGCGTGAAGATGACGCGTCTGCGCCAGACCATTGCGCGCCGCCTGAAGGACGCGCAGGACTCAGCCGCCATGCTGACCACCTTCAACGAGGTGGACATGACGGCCGTGATGGAGCTGCGCAAGAAGTACAAGGAGCTGTTCGAGAAGAAGCACGGCGTCAAGCTTGGCTTCATGGGCTTCTTCACCAAGGCGGTGACCCATGCGCTGAAGGAAATCCCGGCCGTTAACGCCGAGATCGACGGCACGGACATCATCTACAAGAACTTCTGCCATATCGGCGTTGCCGTCGGCACCGACCGCGGCCTCGTCGTGCCGGTGGTGCGCGATGCCGACCAGATGTCGATTGCCGAGGTGGAGAAGGAAATCGGTCGTCTGGGTCTCGCTGCCCGCGACGGCAAGCTTTCCATGGCCGACATGCAGGGCGGCACCTTCACCATCTCCAATGGCGGTGTGTACGGCTCGCTGATGTCGACCCCGATCCTGAACGCCCCGCAGTCGGGCATTCTGGGCATGCACAAGATCCAGGAGCGGCCGATGGTGGTCGGCGGCCAGATCGTCGTCCGTCCGATGATGTATCTCGCCCTCTCCTACGATCACCGCATCGTGGACGGCAAGGAAGCCGTGACCTTCCTCGTGCGCATCAAGGACGTGCTTGAGGATCCCGAGCGTCTGGTTCTCGACCTCTAGGCGATCACCGAGCAGAAAAAGGCAAAAGACCCATGTCCAACACCTATGATCTCGTCGTGATCGGCACCGGCCCCGGCGGCTATGTCTGCGCCATCAAGGCGGCGCAGCTTGGCCTCAAGACGGCCGTGGTCGAGAAGCTGCCCACCCATGGCGGCACCTGCGTCAATGTGGGCTGCATCCCTTCCAAGGCGCTGCTGCACGCCACGGAGATGTTCGAGGAGGCAGGACATGGTCTTGCCGATCTCGGCGTCGAGGTGAGCAAGCCGAAGCTCAATCTCAAGAAGATGATGGAGCACCGCGTCAAGACAGTCGAGCAGAACACCAAGGGTCTCGACTTCCTGATGAAGAAGAACAAGATCGACATCTTTCGCGGCTTCGGAAGCATTGCCGGCAAAGGCAAGGTGACCGTGAAGGCCGATGACGGCAAGGAAGAGACCGTGGAGGCGAAGAACATCGTCATCGCCACGGGCTCGGCCGTGGCCGGCATTCCGGGCGTCGACGTGACGTTCGACGAGAAGGTGATCGTCTCCTCCACCGGCGCGCTGGAACTCTCCAAGGTGCCGGAGCGCATGATCGTTGTCGGCGGCGGCGTGATCGGTCTCGAGCTTGGTTCCGTCTGGGCGCGTCTGGGCGCCAAGGTGACGGTGGTCGAGTATCTCGACACGATCCTCGGCGGCATGGACGGCGAAGTGGCCAAACAGTTCCAGCGCATGCTGGGCAAGCAGGGCTTCGAATTCAAACTCGGCGCGAAGGTCACGGATGTGGCCAAGGCCGGCAAGGGCGCGAAGGTGACCTTCGAGCCGGCAAAGGGCGGCGACGCCGAAACGCTGGAAGCCGACGTCGTTCTGGTGGCGACGGGCCGCAAGCCCTACACCGAGGGTCTCGGCCTCGACACGGTTGGCGTCGAGCTGGACGAGCGCGGCCGCGTGAAGACCGATGGTCACTTCCGCACCAATGTCGAGGGCGTCTACGCCATCGGCGACGTGATTGCCGGACCGATGCTTGCGCACAAGGCCGAGGATGAAGGCGTTGCCGTGGCCGAGATCCTGGCGGGTCAGGCCGGACACGTGAACTATGACGTGATCCCCGGCGTGGTCTACACGAGCCCTGAAGTCGCTTCCGTCGGCAAGACCGAGGAAGAGCTGAAGAAGGCTGGCGTGGAATACAACGCCGGCAAATTCCCCTTCTCGGCCAATGGACGCGCGCGCTCCATGCTGAAGACGGACGGCTTCGTGAAGGTGCTTGCCGACAAGAAGACGGACCGTGTTCTGGGTGTTCACATCGTCGGCTTTGGTGCTGGCGAAATGATCCACGAGGCTGCTGTTCTCATGGAGTTCGGTGGTTCATCGGAAGACCTGGCGCGCACCTGCCACGCCCACCCGACCATGTCGGAAACGGTCAAGGAAGCGGCTCTCGCGACCTTCGCCAAGCCGATCCACATGTGATCCGATCCCGCGCATTTGCGCGAGACAAAGGCCCCGTGGCGCAAGCTGCGGGGCCTTTTCGTTTCAGGTCGGGTTTACGAGTTTTGATGTGTGCCGTGTCAGGCATCTCGCCGGACAGAAAGCGCCTTAGCCGCCATCGCCCATGGGCACGACACCCGCATCGTCGGCAGGCGAAGCGTCTTCCCCGCCGAAAAAGCCGGTGCCGGAAAACGCCATGATGACGAGGATGATGATCGCGGCGCCCACGGCACCGAGCACGAAGCCCCGCGTTCCTTCCGATCCTGTCGCCCGGGCGGACCCGGCAGAATGACGCCCGGGTTTCTCAGTATCATTGTCGTCGCGCATGATCGCACTCCAGATGGCGCTCCCCAGCGCTGGCCAGACGATAACATGCAATTAGTTAGCCGGAACCCTGGAATTACAGAACGGGTTCGACCGCATAGCCCTCGGCGCGGAGCAATTCGATGAGACCTTCCTCACCGGGAAGATGCAGTGCGCCGACGGCGATGAACGCCCTGCCCCGGTCGAGGATCGGCGCGGCCCGCTCGGCCATGGTTCCATTGCGCACCTTGATCATCGCCTCATCAAACGCGGCATAGTCGTCGCCGGCGCTTTCCTCCTGAGGAATGGCGACGCGGATGAGCGGCCAGAACATGCCTGTCTCGCCCTGCGCATAGAGTGCAACCATGGTCTCCATCACGTCATCAAGGCCATCGCCCAGCGCCAGCGTCTCCACCAGACCGCGCATATGCAGGTCGAGCGGCAGCGAAGCCATGGCGTCGAGCTGTTCTACAGCGGATTCGAGGCCAAGCACCTCCTTGCCGGAGGCTTCCGCATCGGCGGCAAGCTTGATGTCGAGGATCGGCATGCCCGCTTCCTTGCGCTCAAGCTCACAGCCCGGCAGGGCGACCAGCGAAATCAGCATCCAGGGTTTCATCTTCTGGACGCTGGAAAAGGGCACGCCGCGCTCGGCCAGCGCCTCTGAAACCGCTTTGCGGTCTTCCTCGCTCAGATGATCGGCCAGCGTTTCGTCGCCGGTGAACATCATCAGTTCGGGCCGCTTGAACATGGCGGCCGCCATTTTGGACTGGTCGAGAATGTCGGTCGTCTCGATCACGACACGCTCGGAGGCATCGAAGGCCGCCTGAGCGTCTTCCGTCAGCGTCACGACGCGCGGATCGCTCATATGCATGGTGCCGAAAAGATAAGAGGGCTCCACGCCCTCCTTTTCGACCCGCCACAGAAGGCCACTGCCATTGGGCGTTTCGGCCGCCTGCCGCCGCACCTCTTCGAGCGCTGCGGGATCGTCCGTTGCGAGTTCGGTCAGAAGGTTCTTGCCCGCGCAGACAATCTCTCTGGACTTCGCCGGGGTGGCCGTGACGAGGCCGACGACAAGCGCGAGAAGGAGAAGAAACGGAAAGGCAGCCGCCAGCTGGAAGAGGCGATCTGCGAACCGTTCGGCCATGGGAATGGCGGTGGCTTTGGCGTGCGTTTTCATGCGGCCACGCTAGACGCAAATCACGGCCAAAGCGTTAATCGAACCGCGCGGTTTCGAGGGAATGTTTCAGGCGCGCGGGTGGGCCGCATCGTAGATTTCCAGAAGCCGCGCCGTGTCCACACCGGTATAGACCTGCGTGGTGGAAAGGCTGGCGTGACCGAGCAGTTCCTGGATCGCGCGCAGATCGCCGCCACGCCCCAGAAGATGGGTGGCGAAGGAATGCCGCAACGCATGGGGCGTCGCCGTTTCCGGCAGATTGAGCGCCGAGCGCATGCGCTTCATCTCGCGCTGAATGATGGCCGGTTGCAACGCGCCGCCCCGCGCGCCGCGAAAGAGCGGCTTGTCGGCCTCACCATGCCAGGGGCAGAGACGCTGATATTCGGCGACCGCCTCGACCGTGACGGGCAGGACGGGCACGAGCCGCGTCTTGCCGCCCTTGCCGGTGATTCGCAGCGCACCCTGGCGCATGTCGGCAACCTGACTGCATAGAAGCCCCAGCGCCTCGGAAATGCGGAGCCCCGCGCCGTAAAGCAGCGTGAAGACGGCTGCGTTGCGCGCGGCGATCCACGGCTCCTCGGCCAGTTGCCCGCTGCCGGAAGCGACCTTGCGGGCATCGACCGCCGTCAGCGGCTTGGGCAATGCACGGGGTGCGCGCGGCGCTTTGAGCGCTGCTGCGGCGGCCGCATTCACAAGCCCGCGGCGCTCAAGGTAGCGCAGGAAGGAGCGGACCCCGGCAAGGCCGCGCCCGAGCGTGCGCGCACCGGCTCCATTGCCACGCCGAAAGGCGAGGAAAGCGCGCAGATCCGCCGGGCGCAGTTCGGCAATATCGGAGAGGCCCGGCGCATCGCCGCAATGGCCGGTCAGGAATTGCAGAAACTGCCGCGTATCGCGCTCATAGGCATCGACGGTGAGCGCGGAGAGACGCCGCTCACCGGCAAGCGCGGAAAGCCATGCGGTGCGGGCCTTTTGAAGGTCGGGCTTTGCGGAAACGAGAAATTCCTGGTTCATGGGAAGCATTGTGAACCAGTCTGGTTAGCAGCCGGTGAAGGCGTGCGGGATGACAGCTTCCTTCTCCCCGCATGCGGGGAGAAGGGGGCCTTGAAGTCGGGGCCAACTCAAGCCGGCTTCATCGCCAGACTTGCCCCCACAATGATGGCTAAGCGAGCGAAGAAGCGAAGCGGAACCCTTCAGCAAAAACCGCTAAGCGCCTTCGATTTCCTCGCGCAGCATTTCGAGTTCCAGCCACTCTTCTTCCATCTTCTCGCTGCTGGCGCGCGCGTCATCCAGCTCCTTGGAAAAGCGCTGAAAGGCGGCGGCATCGCGCGTGTAGAGGTTGGGATCGGCGAGCTTTTTCTCCAGAGCCGCAATTTCGTCAGCCAGCTCATCGAGCTTCTTCGGCAGGGTCTCCAGTGCGAATTTCTGCTTGTAGGAGAGCTTCTTCGAAGCTGCCCTCGGCGCACCTGCATTGCCGGCTGACCTGGCCTTCTGCTGCTCTGCCGTGCGCGCCTTGCGCCGCTCCAGCTCCTCGCCCTTGCGCTGCGCCATCATGTCGGCATAGCCGCCGGCATATTCGATCCAGCGGCCATCGCCGGCCGGCGCAATGGTGCTCGTGACCGTGCGGTCGAGGAAGTCGCGGTCATGGCTGACGAGCAGCACGGTGCCGGGGAAGCCCTCGACAAGCTCCTGCAGGAGATCGAGCGTTTCCATGTCGAGATCGTTAGTCGGCTCATCGAGTACGAGAAGATTGGCCGGGCGGGCCAGAAGGCGGGCGAGCACAAGCCGCGCGCGCTCGCCACCGGAGAGCTCGCGGATGGGCGTGCGCGCCTGCTCGGGCTTGAACAGGAAGTCCTTCATGTAGGAGACGACATGCCGCTCCTGCCCGTTGACCACGACACTGTCGCCACGGCCATCGGTGAGGAAATGAGACAGAGTCTCCAGCGGGTCCAGAGCGCGCTTCTGGTCCAGAATGGCGATTTCCAGATTTGCGCCGAGCCGCAGCGAGCCTTCGTCTGGCTCGAGCTTGCCGGTCAGAAGATTGATCAGCGTCGTCTTGCCGGCTCCATTGGGGCCGACAAGGCCAACACGGTCGCCGCGCAGGATGCGCGTGGAGAAATCCTTCACCACCTGAAGCCCGTCATAGGACTTGGCGAGGCCCTTTGCCTCGATGACCAGCTTGCCGGATTCGGCGGCGTCGCTGGCCGTCATGGTGGCCACGCCTTCCGCACCGCGATGGCTGCGATGCTTTTCGCGCAGCGCATGCAGCTCGCCCAGACGGCGCACATTACGCTTGCGGCGCGCGGTGACGCCATAGCGCAGCCAGTGTTCCTCGCGCTCGATCTTGCGGGCAAGCTTGTGCTGATCGCGCTCTTCCTCCTCCAGCACCTGATCGCGCCAGTCCTCGAAATGGGCAAAGCCCTTGTCGAGCCTGCGCGTGACGCCACGGTCGAGCCAGACGGTTGCGCGGCTCACGCGTTCGAGAAAACGACGGTCATGCGAGATGGTGACAAGGGCTGAAGACGTGCGCTGCAGCTCTTCTTCCAGCCATTCGATGGTGGCGAGGTCGAGATGGTTGGTCGGCTCGTCCAGCAACAGCAGATCAGGCTCGGGCGCAAGCACCCGGGCGAGCGCTGCACGGCGCGCCTCGCCGCCCGACAGCGTTGCCGGGTCTTCATCGCCGGACAGGCCCAGCCGGTCGATGACCAGCGCCACACGGTTGATGTCGTCCGCCGGGCCGAGACCGGCCTCCACATAGGCGCGCACGGTCGAAAAACCCTGCCAGTCGGGTGACTGGGGCAGATAGCGCACGGTCGCCGTCGGCTGGCGGAACACCTCGCCATCCTGCGGCTCCACGAGGCCGGCGGCGATCTTCAGAAGCGTCGACTTGCCGGAGCCGTTGCGCCCGACCAGCGCCAGCCGCTCGCCGGGGCCGACCATCAGCGATGCGCCATCGAGCAGCGGCGTGCCGCCGAAGGTCAGGCGAATGCCATCAAGCTTTAAAAGAGGCGGCGCCATGGATCAGTGTTCTCCGTCGTTGGAAAGATGGGCGACCAGCAGCGCCCTGCCCTCTTTGAGGGTAACCGCGAGTTCGCCATCGACCACATTGGAAAGGGTCAGCGACGAACCGAAAGGAACCTCGACCGCATCGAGCGGCCATTTGGCCCCTTCCACGGTGAGGCCGGAAAGGGCCGAAAAGCCGAGGATCGAAAACAGCGTTTTCTGCGGATAGTCGAAGCGATGGCGCATGCCGGGCAGCAGCGGCACGCCTTCCTGCACGCCGCTTGTCAGCCGCGTCTTAATGCCCTGTTCTGAAAGCTGAAGCGCCTGCGCGAGATGCAGGAACATGTGATCGGGCCGCGCGCCGCCGAAAGCACCCACGAGAACGAGGCTCGTCGCGCCCGCTTCCAGCGCTGCAGCGATGGCGAGTTCCCCGTCCGTCTTGTCCTTGTCGGCGGGAAAGGCGCGGCGCGGCACCCGGGCATAGGCCTCGGCCATGCCGTACGGCTCGGAATCGAAATCGCCGACCCACAGCTCCGGCATAACGCCCAGAAGCGCTGCGTGACGCATGCCTGAATCAGCCGCGATGATGCGGCTGTCGGCGATTTCGGCATCGAGTGCCGGCGTGCGTGTGAGATCTCCGCCCAGGAGAAGGGTAAACAGGCTCATGGTCGAGGCCCATATCATGCCGGCGGGCAAGCGCCAACGGCGTTCGCGCCATTCCGCCTCTTGCGCCGGCCCCTGCCGCGCCCTATTTTCCCGGTCGCTCTAACGGGGTGCCGGCGGATTGCCGGCTGAGAGGCCCAGTGGTTGAAACGGATGCAGCTTTGCCTTGATCAAGGGAAAGCCGCATCAGTGGAACCCGGCCAACCCGCTGAACCTGATCCGGTTTGCACCGGCGGAGGGATTAGACGCTATTCGCACAGCGCCTCATTCCCCAACCAAACGAGAGGAGGCGCAGATGCGCGCGACCACCCTGCTTTCCACCATGGCGCTTGGCACGCTGGCCATGGCCGGCCATGCGGCGGCCGAAGACAAGCTCACCGTCTACACCTATGAGAGCTTCACCTCCGACTGGGGCCCCGGCCCGGCGGTGGAGAAGGCGTTCGAGGCGGAATGCGGCTGCGACGTGGATTTCGTTTCCGTGGCCGATGGCGTGGCGCTTCTGAACCGCGTGAAGCTCGAAGGCAAATCGACCAAGGCCGACATCGTGCTCGGTCTCGACAACAACCTCGTGCACGAGGCCCGCGAGACCGGCCTGTTTGCGCCCCATGGCGTCGAAATGGGCAGGGTGAACGTGCCGGGCGGGTTCGAGGACGACACGTTCGTTCCGTTCGACTACGGCTATTTCGCCTTTGTCTATGACACCGAGGCCATCGAGACCCCGCCGGCAAGCCTGAAGGAGCTGGTGGAGAGCGACAGTAATCTGAAGATCGCCATTCAGGACCCGCGCACCTCCACGCCGGGCCTCGGACTGCTGCTCTGGATGAAGGCCGTCTACGGCGACGACGCAGCGGACGCCTGGGGCAAACTGCAGGACAAGGTGCTGACGGTGACGCCGGGCTGGAGCGAGGCCTATGGCCTGTTCACCAGCGGCGAAGCGCCGATGGTGCTGTCCTACACCACCTCGCCCGCCTATCACCAGATTGCCGAAGATTCCGAGCGCTACAAGGCGGCGGGCTTTGAAGAAGGGCATTATCTTCAGGTGGAAGTGGCAGCACAGACCGTGAAGGGTGCGGAAAACCCGCTGGCGCAGAAATTCCTCGCCTTCATGACCGGCCCCGGCTTCCAGGACGCGATTCCCGAAACCAACTGGATGTTCCCGGCCGGCGAGACATCGGAGCCGCTCAACCCGGTGTTCGACACTCTGGTGAAGCCGGGCGAGACGCTCGAATTCTCATCGAAAGAGGTGGCGGAAAACCGCAAGGCCTGGGTCGATGAGTGGCTTTCGGTGATGAGCCGCTGACCGTTTCGCGCGCGCCCGACATGGAAAGACGCCCCCTCATGGACAGGCGTATCGCAGCGGGACGGCTTGCGCTGGCCGCTGTCGGCCTGCTGATCGGCGGAGCCTTTGCGGGCCTTGCCGTGGAGGCCCTGCAACAGGGTACGGGCGCGTTTGCAGCTTTCGACGCCTATCTGCTGCGGATCGCCCGCTTCACGCTCTGGCAGGCGCTGTTATCGACGCTTTTATCAGTCGTGCCGGCGATCCTTCTGGCGCGCGCGCTGGCGCGCCATCCCGCATTTGTGGGGCGCGCCTTCATCCTGCGCCTGTTTGCCGTGCCGCTTGCGCTTCCCGCCATTGTGGCGGCGCTCGGCATTCTGGCGCTTCTGGGAAGAGCGGGGATTTTCGCGCCTTTCCTGTCCGTGCTCTTCAATGAGCACTGGCCCGGTATTTACGGGCTTTCGGGCATTCTGGTCGCCCATGTCTTCTTCAATCTGCCGCTTGCCACGCGCCTGTTCCTGAACGCGCTGGAAAGCGTGCCCGCCGACCAGTGGCGTCTTGCGGCCCAGCTCGGCATGGGCGCGCGCGCCTCGTTCCGGTTTCTCGAATGGCCGGCCATGCGCGCGGCCCTTCCCGGCATTGCCGGTCTCGTCTTCATGCTGTGCGTGACCTCGTTCACCATCGTCCTGCTGCTTGGCGGCGGACCCCGCGCGACAACGCTGGAAGTGGCGATCTATCAGGCGCTGCGGTTCGACTTCGACCCGGCCCGCGCGCTGGTGCTGACGCTGGTGCAGCTGGCGCTGGCCGGCGGCGTTGTTCTGGCGTTAAGCCGGCTCGGCGCGTCGCTCAGCGGCGATGCCAACCTGCCCGTCGCGCCGCGCCGCATTGTCTGGCACACGCCATTGGAGACGGTTCTCAACACCGTCATCATCGTCGCGGGGCTGCTCTTCGTCGCCGGACCGATGGCTGCGACCGTGGTCGCCGGTCTGAAAGCGGATCTGGCGCGGCTTGCCACCGAGAGCGCGGTGTTTTCGGCCACAGCAACCAGCCTGCTTTTCGCCAGCCTCTCCGCGCTTTTATGCCTGGTTCTTTCGCTGGCGCTGGTGGCGGCACGCCGGGCGCTCGAAATGAAGCGCGGCGCACTGCCTGCGGGCCTTCTTGAACGCGCCACCGACAGCGGGGCGGCGATGGTGCTCATCATTCCGCCGCTGGTGATCGGTGCCGGCTGGTTCATTCTGCTGCGGCATGTGGGCGATGTGTTCGCCTTTGCACCGGCGATGGTCGTCACCGTCAACGCGGTGATGGCGATGCCGTTTGCAATCCGCGCGATCCGCCCGGCCTATGACGCTGCCAGCGCCCGCCATGAGCGGCTCTGCCTGTCGCTGGGCATCACTGGCTGGACACGACTACGCCTCGTCGACTGGCCGGCGCTGCGCCGCCCTGCCGCGACCGCGCTCGCCTTCGCCGCCGCTCTTTCGCTCGGCGACCTCGGCGTGATCGCGCTGTTCGGCTCCGATCAGGTGCAGACGCTGCCCTATCTTCTGTTGCAGCGCATGGGCAGCTATCGCACGGCGGATGCCGCAGGCATTGCCCTTTTTCTGGGGCTTCTTTGTCTGGCATTGATGTTCGTGGCCGACCGTCTCGGCAAGGAGAAGACATGACCAAGGCTGACGCCGCACACGGCGCGGGGATCACACTCGAAAAGCTGCGCTTTGCCTATCCGGGCGGGAGCGAAATGGCGTTCGACCTGACCATCTCCCCGTCCGACATCGTCGCCGTGATGGGCCCGAGCGGCTCTGGCAAATCGACGCTTCTCAGCCTCATCGCCGGCTTCGAGACACCGACCTCGGGCCGCATCATGATCGACGGAAAGGATGTTTCCGGGCTGACGCCGCATCGCCGGCCCGTCTCCATGGTGTTTCAGGAAAACAATCTCTTCGCGCATCTCACGGTCGCGCAGAATGTGGGGCTGGGGCGCTCGCCTGCGCTGAAGCTGACGGAAGAAGACCGCGCCGCGGTCTCCGACGCGCTTGCCAGAACCGGGCTTGCCGGCAAGGAAGACCGGCTGCCACGGGCGCTTTCGGGCGGTGAACGCCAGCGGGTGGCGCTGGCGCGTGTTTTAATCCGCAAGCGTCCGGTGCTCCTGATGGACGAACCCTTCGCCTCGCTCGGACCGGCGCTGCGCGACGAGATGCTGGACCTGATCCACGCCCTGCATGCGGAACAGCAGATGACGGTGCTGATGGCAACGCATGACCCGCGCGACGCGGAACGGCTTTGCAGGACGATGATCTTTGTTGAAGAGGGGCAGGTCGCCGCGACCGGCACAACCGCAGCGTTCATCGCCGGCGATGCCTCAGAAGCCTTCAATCGCTACATAGGCGCACGGCGGGAAATAAATTACTCTACAACAAATTGATTCCACTGTTGCAGCTTATGCGCTAGACCGTGGCTCGGACGGGACATCACGCCATGTTGAGGGAACCAAGTGCGTGACTTGGGCATTAATGACGGTCATGCTTTGGACAAAATCAACCGGAAGGACACGACCCTGTCCAATGAAGCGCCCGCTACCATGAATTTCCAGCCATCAGCGCGAGCCATACCGCGCAAAGCCATTCTCGCCGTAGCGCTCACAGTCCTCCTGTCGGGCTGCCAGATGGTGCCCACGGACACAGGCAGCTTCATGCCGTCGTCGAACCCGGTCACGGTCGATTCGGTGACGCGCGGCAACCGTCTTGCAAGGCTTGCACGCCAGCAGCATCCCCGCATTCTGCAGACCTATGGCGGCGAATACTCCGATCCGAAGCTGGAGCGCATGGTCGCCAAGGTGGTGGGGTCTCTGACGCTGGATGAGCAGAACACCGGCGCGGCCTACACGGTCACCATTCTGAATTCGCCCAACGTCAACGCATTCGCGCTGCCGGGCGGCTATCTCTATGTCACGCGCGGTCTTCTGGCGCTCGCCAATGATTCGGCTGAGCTTGCAGCGGTCATCGCGCATGAAATGGCGCACGTCACAGCCAATCACGGCATCGAGCGGCAGAAGCTCGAAGCGCAGGAAAAGTTCGCCTCGAAAGTGGTGAGCGAGGTGATCGACGGGCGCGATCAGGCGGCGCAGGCAGCGCTGGTACGCGGCAAGCTGAGGCTCGCGCAGTTCTCGCGCAATCAGGAGCTGGAAGCGGACCGTCTGGGGATCCGCACCACAACCCATGCGGGCTATGATGCGTTCGCGGCTGCGCGCTTCCTGCAGGCCATGGACGCCTATCAGGGCTTCCGCAGTGTGAGCGGCGCGACCGACGCCAGCCTCGACTTCCTGGCCAGTCACCCCAATGCGCCACGGCGCATCGAACTCGCGCAGCGCCATGCGCGCGAGATGCAGCAGCCGGACGCCGCAGGCAAGCGCGACCGCGATTCCTTCCTCGCCGGCATTGACGGCATGATCTACGGGGATTCGCCGGAAGAGGGCTATGTGCGCGGGCGCGACTTCCTGCATCCGGGTCTGGGCGTCGCTTTCCAGGTGCCCGAAGGCTTCATCATCGACAATTCCACCAAGGCGGTGACGGCTGTCGGGCCGGACGACATCGCGGTGCGCTTCGACGGGGCGACGGTGCCCCAGCGCACTTCGCTGACGGATTATCTGACAAGCGGTTGGGTTGCGGGTCTGGAGCCCGAAACCATCCGCACGTTCACGATCAATGGATATCCGGCAGCCAAGGGACGCGCGAGCGCCGATGGCTGGCAGTTCGACGTGACGGTGATCCGCTCCGGCGGGCAGGTCTATCGTCTTCTGACGGCTGCGCCTGCGACGAGCAACGATCTGGAACGGGTTGCCAATTCCGTCGGGCAGAGCTTCCGCATTCTCAATCAGGCGGAGCGTGCTGCGCTGAAGCCACTGCGCGTGCGTGTCGTAACGGTTCAGCCGGGGGAGACGCTCGGTTCGCTGGCAGCGCAGATGCGCGGTGTGGACCGCAAGGTGGAGCTTTTCCGGCTCCTCAACGCACTTGGCCCCGGCGCAACGCCCTCGGCCGGCAGCAAGGTCAAGATCGTCACTGATCGCTAAATTACGGCTGGCGCGAAGCCAGCCGTTCAGGCCGTGCTGCCGGACAGCGCGGGATGCTCGCGCGTGAGCACCGTGCGCAGTTTTTCCATGGCCCGCGTCTCGATCTGCCGCACACGCTCCTTGGAGATGCCCAGCGCCGAACCGAGCGCTTCAAGCGTTGCGCCATCTTCTGCCAGACGCCGCTCGCGGATGATCTTCAGCTCGCGCCTGTCCAGGACATCCAGCGCGTCGGTCAGCCAGAGCGCCCGCCGTTCCTCATCGATCATGTGTTCGACCGTCTCGTCGACCGGTGCCTCATCGGAGGGCAGGAAATCCATGCGCTCGGCTGAAGCCTCGCCTTCATCCCGCACCGGCGCGTTAAGCGACAGATCCGGGCCGGAAAGCCGCGCGTCCATCATCGCCACATCCGCAGGCGAAACGCCGAGAAGCTTGGCCGCTTCCTGATGAATTTCGCTGGGTGAGCCCATGCTTTTCTGCAATTTGGCCCTCAGCCGGCGGTATTTGAAAAACAGCGACTTCTGCGCCGAACTCGTGCCGCCACGCACGATGGACCAGTTGCGCAGGACATAATCCTGCATCGAGGCGCGTATCCACCAGGTCGCATAGGTGGAAAAGCGCACACCCCGTTCCGGGTCGAACCGGGCCGCCGCTTCCAGAAGGCCGATATGCCCCTCCTGAATGAGGTCGGCAGCGGGCAATCCGAAATTCCTGAAGCGCGACGCCATGGCAATGACAAGCCGCATGTGCGCCACTGTTAAATGATGAAGCGCCTGCTGGTCCTGCTTCTTGTGCCAGCGCTGTGCGAGGTCCTGCTCTTCCTCCAGCGCCAGATAAGGCGCCTTCATGGCCTTTTCGATGAGTTTGCGTTCCGCCCGGTCTTGCATGATGCTCTCCCGCGTTTCTGGATCGCCACGCGTCCGTCCGGACGCATAAAGGACGATCCAAACCATTGATGGAGCATCGGATGATCCGAAAACCGGTTCCCACTTTTCGGTCCGATGCTCTGGCTTGGCCCCTTTCTTAAGGAGAGGATTCCAAGCCGGTCAGCCCATACGCACAGGCCCAATTGCCGATGCGCGGTTACACGTGTCAGAGCGCCCTGACGCGGCATCTGCTGGTGCAGAAACACGCCAATGACGGACATCCCGGGACCCCGACCAGGCTTTGCAAAAAGCGGTGATCTCGACCGAAGAAACGAGACATCACCTAGAGTAACGAGTCGCAGACGAAAAAAGTTCCAGCCGATTACAGTTTAGTAGCCGGCAATAAAAAACCCGGCTGAAACAGCCGGGTTTTTCAAAACAGATGAGGTGGGAAGCTTATGCAGCTTCTTCCTTCTCTTCGGCTTCCTCATTGTCGGCCTTCGCACCGCGGCGCGGGCCCTTGTTGAGGTTGGTCTCGATCAGGCGGACAGCCTCCGTCTCCGACATGCGGTTGACGGCTGCAATCTCGCGCGCCATGCGGTCGAGCGCGGCTTCATAAAGCTGACGCTCCGAATAGGACTGCTCCGGCTGGTTGTCGGCGCGGTAAAGGTCACGCACGACTTCCGAGATGGAGATCAGGTCGCCCGAGTTGATCTTCGCATCGTATTCCTGCGCGCGGCGCGACCACATGGTGCGCTTCACGCGGGCGCGGCCCTGAACGACCTTGAGTGCGCGATCAACATAATCGGTTTCGGAAAGCTTGCGCATGCCGATGGACGTCGCCTTGGCGACCGGCACTTTGAGGCGCATCTTGTCTTTCTCGAAATCGATGACGAACAATTCCAGCTTGTGACCGGCGACTTCCTGCTCTTCGATCGTAACGATCTGGCCGACGCCATGCGCCGGGTAAACGATGTATTCGCCAGTCTTGAAACCCTGGCGCTGCGCCGATTTTTTCTGCTGGGTGGTCATCCGCCTAACACTCCTGTTCTAAAGGGGTATGTGAGCAACGCCTCGCCTCGGCGATGCCCCGTACCCAAAAACGCCTGCCGGCTTGTCGTGTGCATGAAAGAGTTCAAGCTCCGGAAGATGGTGACTGCGCCTGCACCGAAGGCCCGCCACGCAAACCAAAACATCCTGACCCAGATTGCCCTGGCCTGGATTTGGAGCCCCACCTTTCAGTGATTAGTGTGTGTGCGCCATAATTAGACGTGTTGTCACCGGCATGATTTTGTGAAGCTACCACAAAAAGCCGAAAGAATCAAGATTTTGCCGCATGTGCGAATATGTCGCCGCAGTTTCCTGCGCGACCGCCCCATCTATTCGCATTATGTCCCACGTCAATTTGTGGGCTCAGAGCACCGGACCGAAAAGTGGAATTCGGGTTTCGGGCTAATCCGATGCTCCGTCAATCATCAAGATCGTCGTTTGTGCGCCCCGATGGGCGCGCGGCGATCTAGTCTCCCTCACCGGGTTCCGGCGAGAAGTACTGCTCCAGCTTGTTTTCGACGCCGTCGAATTCCTTGGCGTCTGCCGGAGGCTCTTTCTTAGCGGTGATATTGGGCCATTTTTCGGCATACTCGGAATTGAGCTGAAGCCAGTTGTCCAGACCCGGCTCGGTGTCGGGCTTGATGGCTTCGGCCGGGCATTCCGGTTCGCAGACACCGCAATCGATGCACTCATCCGGATGGATGACGAGCATGTTTTCGCCTTCGTAGAAACAGTCCACCGGGCAGACTTCTATACAGTCCATGTACTTGCACTTGATGCAATTGTCGGTGACGATATAGGTCATGGGTGTTCTCGGCTGACAGCTTCTTAAAATGTCGAGTGGTGAGGTAGCCCCTTTAAACGGCGGTTGCAAGGCCCGTTGTTGCGCGGCAATCGTCGCAGGCGGAATCCCATTCCAATCTCAAACGGCGCAAACATCGCCATCACGGGTCGTCACGCCAGCGATCAAGCGCGCGGCGTTCCTTCTTGGTGGGTCGCCCTGCCCCGGCGTCGCGCCGCGGCGCCGACGCCTTGACGACGGCATCCCTGGGCGGCGCCGGCGGAGTCAGATCCTCGTAGAGCGTGCGGGCCTCCTCAGCCGGGCCGCGCCGCGCCCCCGGAGCCAGAACCCGATAGACGAGCACCTGCCGCTCCAGGGAAATGGTGAGCACGTCGCCCACCTTGATCTGGTAGGCGGCCTGCTCGATCTTGTTGCGATTGACCCGCACACGGCCCGCCTGGGCGAGCTTTGCGGCAAGCGAGCGGGATTTCACCACCCGTGCGAAGAACAGCCACTTGTCGATACGCTGGCGTTCCAGGACCGTGCCGCTCATCGCATGTCGCTACTTCTTCAGCTGATCCTTGAGGGCAGCGAGCTTGGCGAAGGGCGAATCGGGATCGATGCGCGCCGGACGCTCTTCGCGCGGACGGCCTGCGCCACCCTTGCGCTTGAAGCCCTGCTTGTCGCCATCCTTGCTGCGGTTAGGCTTGCCGCGATGCGGTGCGCCTTCACGCTCCTGACGGCCACCACGTCCCTGCTGACGCTGATTGTTGCCCTTGCCGCCGCCCTGACGCTTGCGACCGTCGAAACGGGCCTGACGCCAGATCATGACGGGCTTGGGCTCTTCCTCTTCGTCAGCGGCCTTTTCAGCCGGAGCCTCAGCGGCAGCCGGCGTCTCAACTTCCGGCTTGGCATCAGCTTCCGGCTTCGCCTCGGCTTCGGGCTTCGCTTCCTCGGCTGGCGCTTCAGCTTCAGCAGGCTTCTCTGCATCGGCGGGCGCGTCGTCCGTCTTCGCGGCGGCTTCGGCTTCGGCCTCGGCGGGAGCGGCAGCATCGGCAGCCTGGGCCGGTGCAGCAGCCTTCTCGGCGGCAGCGTCGTCCAGCGACTTCAGATGCGTTGCAACCTCTTCGGCCGGCTTCGCCTCGCCGCGGTAGCCCAGCCCCTTGAGGATGGCTTCCATATCATCGGCGGTCGCGCCGAGAATGGACATCATGGCCGGCGTGACCACAAAGGCCGCGCCATCATAACCGCCCTCGGGACGTGCGCCGGAACCCGGCTTCCACGAAAGTGCAGGACGGATCAGGTCGGCAAGGCGCTCGAGAATATCGACACGCACGGCGCGGCGACCCAGATTGCGATAGCCGGCAAGGCCATAGAATGCCTTTTCGAAAGCCGGATCGGACACGATGGACGTGCGGCCGGCGGCAAGCGCATTGACCACATCGCCATAGCCCGGCTTGTCCTTGGCGTCGTTCTTGAGCGCCCAGAGCAAGGTGAGAAGGCCGGCAGGCGCAGGCTTGATCAGCGCCGGCACGAAAATGTGGTAAGCGCCAAAGCGCACGCCGAGGCGGCGCAGCGAAGCGCGGGCGTCCTGATCGAGCGCACGCACATCCTCTGCCACGGTGCGGCGGTTCAGAAGGCCGAAGCTCTCGACAACCTGAAACGCGATCCCGCGCGCCATGCCCGAAAGGCTCTCGGCATCGCGCAGATCGACCAGCGGCTTCAGAAGCGATTCGATCTGATAGTTCACGAAACGCTCGGCGCGGGCGGCGACCTTGTCGCGCGCCGGGCCGGTCAGCTGCTCGTCGGCCAGAAGCACGACGCGCGGGCGCAGCGCTTCCTCACCGGAAACCAGCGTCGCCACCGGTTGGCCGAGCCAGCGCAGAAGGCCCTCGGAATCCAGCGCCAGATCGCCATTGCCGGAAGCGGCAAAGCGGTCTGCCCGCGTTTCGAATTCGGCAGCGAGTGCTTTCTGGGCGGCAGCCTTGACGGCGCGCGCGTCCTCACCTTCCGCAGAGCGGTCGGCGGTGAAACGGAACCCTAGCATCTCACCAACGTGATGCCCCTCGACAAGGACTTCGCCAACGGGGCTGATTTCTGCTTCCGGCATTGCATTCTCTCTCAGGCGCTTCATGAGCACGGATGTCCTGCGGTCCACAAAGCGTTTCGTCAATCGCTCATGCAACGCATCGGACAAACTGTCCTCTATCTCTCGTGTTTTTTCTTGCCAGTGTGTCGCATCGGCCAGCCATCCGGGCCGGTGCGAGACAAATGTCCATGTTCTGATCTGCGCAATACGCTGCGACAGTGTGTCGATGTCCCCCTCGGTGGACGAGGCGCGCTGAACCTGCTCAGCCATGTAGTCTTCATCGACATGGCCCGTTCGCGCCAGATCAGAAAAGACTGCACCAACAATTTCTGCGTGGTGGGCCGGTGCGATGCGCCGGTAGTCCGGCAGCGCACAGGCGTCCCACAGGAGGGCCACACGCTCGCGGGCATCGGCCAGCGCACGCACATCCCCGTCACGCGACAGGAATTCGAGCACCTTGGCGTCGGCAGCGGGCAGAGCGCGGGTAAGGCCTTCCACGGGGGGCGTGACGTCGAGCGAGGCTTTGAGCGCATCGACGCTGGAGAAATCAAACGCGGCGGAGCGCCATTGCAGCACCTTCACCGGGTCGAAATCATGCGCCTCGATGCGGTGAACGAGTTCATCGGAAAGGGGATCGACCTGGCCGGTGACGCCAAACGTGCCGTCACGCAGGTGACGGCCGGCGCGGCCGGCGATCTGCCCGAGCTCCGCAGGGTTGAGGTCGCGATACTGGAAACCGTCGAATTTGCGGTTCTGCGCGAAGGCGACATGATCGACATCGAGGTTCAGGCCCATGCCGATGGCGTCGGTCGCCACGAGATAGTCCACATCACCCGACTGGTAGAGGGCTACCTGCGCGTTGCGCGTGCGCGGGCTGAGCGCGCCAAGCACGACAGCCACCCCGCCGCGCTGGCGGCGGATCAGCTCGCCAATGGCGTAAACCTCGTCCGACGAGAAGGCCACGATGGCCGAGCGGCGCGGCAGGCGCGTGATCTTGCGCGAACCGGCATAGCTGAGCACCGACATGCGCGGACGGGTGATGACGGAGAGGCCCGGCAGCAGCTTTTCAAGAATGCCGCGCATGGTGCCCGCGCCCAGAAGCAGCGTTTCCTGACGGCCGCGCAGATGCAGAATGCGGTCGGTGAAGATGTGGCCGCGCTCCAGATCGGCGGCGAGCTGCACCTCATCGATCGCCACGAAGGCGGCGTCGGTCTCGCGCGGCATGGCCTCGACCGTGCACACCGAATAGCGCGCGCCGGGCGGCGAGATCTTTTCTTCGCCGGTGACAAGCGCGACATTCTGCTCGCCGACCTTGGCGACGACGCGGGAATAGACTTCGCGCGCAAGCAGCCGCAGCGGCAGGCCAATCACGCCCGTGCCATGCGCAACCATGCGCTCGATGGCCAGGTGCGTCTTGCCGGTATTTGTTGGCCCGAGGATGGCCGTTACGTCACGACCCGACAACACTCTCGGCTTGGCATTCTGTTTTTGGAAATTCATAGGGCCTGAAAAGCCGTCTACCTCAGCGAAAAAAGGCGAGCACACGGGTTAGCATGCTTTGCATGCGCATTCCAAGGCAAGACTGCCGCTCCACCGACAAAGACTGCCAAAAATGACCCAAACCGTTTCCGGCCATTAAGATTTGGAACGAGTCTGGAACGAATCGGCTACGAATCACTGACCTGCGTTGTTTCCCGTTTTGTTCACCACAAGATAGAGTATGACGCAACGTAAAGACACCCAAATGCTGAATCGGGCATGTTCCGCAAAGCCGGAAAACGCGTGGCGCGCGTTAAGGATTTGCGCGGGAAGCGCGACGGGCCTGCCAGGCAACGGTGCAAGCATAAGATTTTGTTAGGATTTTTTGCGAAGCCGTTAACGGGTTACGGCCCCGCCATGCCGCATGGCGTTAACACTTCGACCAAACCCGGAACGAATCGGCTACGAATCACTGATATCCGGATGTTCCCGCTACGTTCACCGCAATATCTGGTGGTTTCCACCGGTTCCGGGCAGACAGCGCACAGTTTATCCACAAACGCGCCCGCGCAGCCTGAACGCCGCGTTAACGAAGTTGTTTCAAATTGATACGCATTTTAACGAAACAGAGCGCTGCGGGTTACCCACAGCGCCCCGAAAAATGAATGCACAGGACGTGGCTTTTCGTCAGATGAAGTACTGACCACCATTGACAGTGAGCGTGGAGCCCGTGACGAAGCCCGCATCGTCGGAGGCCAGGAACAGCACGGACCGCGCGATTTCAGACGCCTCGCCGAGACGCCCCACCGGGATCTGCGAAATGATCTTCTCGCGCACCACTTCCGGCACCGCCATCACCATGTCGGTGGCGATGTAGCCGGGGCAAACCGCATTGACCGTCACGTTGAAGCGCGCGCCTTCCTGCGCCAGCGCCTTGGTGAAGCCAATCTCTCCCGCCTTGGCGGCGGAATAGTTGGTCTGGCCCATCTGGCCCTTCTGACCATTGATGGACGAAATGCTGATGATGCGGCCGAACTTGCGCGAGCGCATGCCGGCGAAGACCTGATGGGTCATGTTGAAGACCCCGTTCAGGTTCACATCCACCACGGCGCGCCAGTCTTCTGGCGTCATCTTGTGAAACATCACATCCCGCGTGATGCCGGCATTGTTGACCAGAACATCGACCGGCCCGAGATCGGCCTCGACCCGGCCCACGCCGTCCGCACAGGCGTCGTAATCGGCAATCGACCATTTGTAGGAGGCAATGCCCGTTTCTTCGGTAAAGCGCGCGGCGGCCTCATCGTTGCCCGCATAATTGGCCGCGACCTGATAGCCCGCCTCTTTCAGAGCCATCGCTATCGCCGCGCCGATGCCGCGTGTTCCACCCGTAACAAGTGCCGTTTTCATGCAGATCGTCTCCCTCAGGTGAGTGTTCCCCGCCGCCTTCGCCCTGTTGAGACCGGGCGATAATCCGGCTGGCGCACGGCACAAACGCCGCGCGCCAGCTCAAAGCCTACAACGCTTCCACGCACATGGCGACGCCCATGCCGCCACCGATGCAAAGCGTGGCCAGTCCCTTCTTCGCGCCACGGCGGCGCATCTCGAAGGCCAGCGTGTTGAAAATGCGGGTACCCGAAGCGCCAATCGGATGGCCGATCGCGATGGCGCCGCCATTCACGTTCACGATATCCGGGTTCCAGCCCATGTCCCTGTTGACCGCACAGGCCTGTGCGGCGAAGGCCTCGTTGGCCTCGACCAGATCGAGATCCTCGGCCTTCCAGCCGGCTTTCTCCAGCGCGCGGCGCGATGCCGGGATCGGCCCCGTGCCCATGATTGCCGGATCGACGCCAGCCGTCGCCCAGGAGGCGATCCGCACCAGCGGCGTCAGACCACGGCGCTGGGCTTCGCTCTCGCGCATCAGCACCACGGCGGCCGCACCGTCATTGATGCCCGACGCATTGGCGGCCGTGACCGTGCCCTCCTTGTCGAAGGCCGGACGCAGCTTCTGCATGCCCTCGATGGTCGCGCCATGACGGATGTACTCATCGTCCGAGACCACGGTTTCGCCCTTGCGGCTCTTCACGGTGACCGGGACGATCTCGTCCTTGAAGCGCCCGGCCTTCTGGGCGGCCTCGGCCTTGTTCTGCGAAGCGAGCGCAAAAGCGTCCTGCTCGTCACGGGTGATCTGGAACTTGCGGGCAACGTTTTCTGCGGTGATGCCCATGTGGTAGCCGTTAAAGGCATCCCACAGACCATCGCGGATCATCGTGTCGATCATGGCATAATCGCCCATCTTCACGCCGGCGCGCAGATAGGCGCAATGGGTGGAGAGCGTCATGGATTCCTGACCACCGGCAACAATGATGTCGGCATCACCGCAGGCGATCTGCTGCATGCCGATGGCGATGGTGCGCAGGCCCGAACCGCAGACCTGGTTGAGCCCCCAGGCGGTGGCTTCTTCCGGCAGACCGGCGGCGACGGCCGCCTGGCGCGCGGGGTTCTGCCCCTGGCCGGCCGTGAGCACCTGACCGAGAATCACCTCGTTCACTTCTTCCGGCGCGACGCCGGCGCGCGAAAGCGCCTCGCGAATGGCGGTTGCACCAAGCTCATGCGCTGGCACGGTGGCGAAAGAACCGTTGAACGAGCCGACCGGGGTGCGGGCGGCGCTGGCAACGACAATGGCTTCGGCTGACGACATGAAAGGCTCTCCCTTGGAAAATTGCATACACGTGCAAATGTGCAGCCCTTGTGACGGACTGCTCTCATTCACATTTGTTGCGGCTAATCAGGGGCGAGTCAAACGGTTGTGTGCAGCGCAACAAAGCTTGCGCACCGCCGAACAGGAGCGCCGCGCTCTTCGCCACTGCGAAAAGCGCTTTCATTCAATGGGATTTTGCGCATATCCTGACACCGGCAAATGCAGGGGGTGCGCGCCGACGGCCCCGGCAGCGGGGCGGTGGAATGGCGCAGTGGCGTCTTGCAAAGCCCTCAGTCCTTGAATCCAAGGCATCGGAAAACCGGACGACGCAGGAGACGTCCGGGCGCGATGCCACAGACAACCGTGCTACGGGGAGGTCAGTAATGCCAGCCAAGGACGACCCGATCGTCATCAAGAAATACGCCAATCGCCGCCTCTACAACACGGGCACCAGCACCTATGTGACCCTGGAAGATCTGGCCGAGATGGTAAAGCGCGACGAGAATTTCGTCGTGCAGGACGCCAAATCCGGCGAAGACATCACCCATGCGGTCCTGACCCAGATCATTTTCGAGCTGGAGAACGACCGCAACGGGCAGAACATGCTGCCGATCTCGTTTCTGCGTCAGCTCATCGCCTTTTACGGCGACCAGATGCAGATGGTCGTGCCGAGCTTCCTCGAACAATCCATGATGGCCTTCTCCAAGGAGCAGGAACGCATGCGAGAGCAGATGGACAAAGCGTTCGGCGGATCATCCATGGACATGATGGGCATGTCGGCCCCGATGAAGATGGTTGAGGAGCAGACCCGCCGCAACATCGAGATGTTCCAGAACGCCATGCGCATGTTCGCACCCACGCCCCCTGCCCCAAATCAGGGCGCAGCGCGCGAAGACAATGCCGGCGAAGAGGCACCGCGCTCCGATGATCTGAAGGAGTTACGTGAGCAGATCGCCGACATGCAGCGCAAGATCAACTCCCTGGGCGGTTCCTGACCGCCCTTCCCCGGAGCGAACACAGACTGAAGCGCCAGAGACATGCCCCGGACCGTTCGTGATACGCAGGCCATGCTGGCAGGAATGACGCCCGTTCTTACGACGGGCGTTTTCGTTTTCTGCTGCGTGGAGCGGGACCGCGCCGCAACGCTTTATGCGGAAGCGGAAGGTGTTTTTCAGGAAGAGGAAGGCACGACGCTCGTGCTGCCGCTGGCGCGCGCAGAAACGCTTGGTTTCGACACGCAGATGCCGATGCGCCGGATCGTCCTTGAAGTCTATTCCGCGCTCGACGGCGTGGGGCTGACGGCCGGCGTGGCGACGGCGCTGGCGGATGAAGCCATCCCCTGCAACGTGGTCGCCGCTTACCATCACGATCATGTCTTCGTGCCGGAAGAGATGGCCGAGAAGGCACTTTCGATCCTGCAGGCGCTGCAGCGACGGGCAAAAGCCGGCAAAACTATCTGAAACAAAAAAAGACCGGTCACTGACCGGTCTTTTTTTCATCCAGAGGAGGAAAGGCGCTTATGCGTCCTTCGGCTCCAGAACCTGGCGACCGCGGTACATGCCGGTCTTCAGGTCGATGTGGTGGGGACGACGCAGTTCGCCCGAATTTTTGTCTTCGACATAGGTCGGCGCCTTGATGGCGTCGGCCGAGCGGCGCATGCCGCGCTTCGAAGGCGTCGTTTTCCTTTTTGGTACAGCCATGGTCCTGCTCCGCTAATCGGTCAAAGGCCGTTGCGGCCCCTTCAATCCAGAGGCCCAGCATTTCGGCCGGGAATTGGAAGTCGGCGTGCCTATACACGTCCAAAGAGGTTTTGGCCAGTGGGGCGCATCGCTTTTTTCAACGAAAGCGCATGATCAGGGCTTCAAACACCCCACATAACCGCCGGCCTTGCGCGCACGCTGTTCAATCTTCGCGGCAAGCCGGTTCAGCCCGTTCGAAGGTTTCGCCGGATTGCGCTCCAGCGGATTGGGCAGCGTGACCGCAAGAAGCGCCGCCTGCCGGCGCGAAAGCTGCGATGCCGGGCGACCGAAATAATGCTGCGCGGCGGCTTCAGCGCCGTAGATGTTCGGCCCCCATTCAACGATGTTGAGATAGATCTCCATGATCCGCCGTTTCGGCAGCACCAGATCCAGATAGATCGCCAGCGGCAGTTCCAGCCCCTTGCGCACGAAGGAGCGGCCCTGCCAGAGATAGAGGTTCTTCACCGTCTGCATGGGGATGGTGGATGCGCCCCGCGTCTTCTCGCCCGAAAGCGCGTCGCTGATGACGAGGTTGAGCGCAGCCCAGTCGATGCCATCATGGGCGCAGAACTGACCGTCTTCCGACATCATCACCGAATGCGGGACCAGATCCCCCATTTCTTCGAGAGACTTCCAGTCGCGGTCATAGCCGGTGAAGGTGACCAGATCGCGCATCATCAATGTCGATACGGGGTGTACCACCGGCACACGATAGAGAAGCGTCAGAAGCGCGGGAATGAGCGCCAGCACCACAAGAACGAGCAGAACACGCCGGGCAAACCAGCCAAGCCACGCCCGACCGCCTGCGCGCCGCCCGGCCGCCCTGCGACCGCGACGCCTGCCACGCCTGTTCGTCGTCCTTTTCTCCGGGTCGACTGTGGGGCCGCTCAAACCTGTTTTTCCCTCAGTGTGACGTTACGCCTCAAAACCAGCCTTTCGCATAGCCGCCAGGGGCTTTCGGCGCAATGGCGCAAACAAACGGACTTGACCCGGACGCCCTTTGACGGCATCGCTCCCGGCATGGACGAGACGATGACACTGCCGTTTGAAGTGAAACTTGCCGCTGGCGCGGATATGGTGGAAGGCGAACTGCGCCGACTGCTCGACACGCGACCGCTGGAAGGCGAACTTTACCGCCCCGACCGCCTTTTGAAAGCCATGCGCCATGGCGTTCTGAATGGCGGCAAACGGCTGCGGCCGTTCCTCGTGCTCGAGACGGCAGCGCTGTTTGAGGCGACGGACGACACGGCTGCGCTGCGCGTTGCGGCAGCGCTTGAGTGCATCCATTGCTATTCTCTGGTCCATGACGATTTGCCGGCAATGGACGATGACGACCTGCGCCGCGGCAAGCCGACCGTTCACCGCGCGTTTGACGAGGCAGCAGCCATTCTCGCCGGCGACAGTCTCCTGACCTATGCGTTCGACATCGTGAGCGCGCCTGAAACGGCAATGCCCGCTGAAGCCAAGATCACGCTGGTCAACAGGCTCGCCCGCGCTTCGGGCATGGGCGGCATGGCCGGTGGTCAGGTGCTGGATCTGGCCGCAGAGGGCAGCAGCCTCAGCGAAGACGAAATTCTTCGCCTTCAGGCGATGAAGACGGGCGCGCTGATCCGCTTTGCCTGCGAGGCGGGCGCCGTGATCGGCGGCGCACAGGACGCGGACATCGAACGCCTCGGCGAATTCGGCGCGGCCATCGGGCTCGCCTTCCAGCTTGCCGACGATCTGCTCGACCTGACGGCCAGCAGCGAAGCGATGGGCAAGGCAACCGGCAAGGACGCCGCCGCCGGCAAGGCGACGCTTGCGAGCCTTCACGGGATCGACTGGACACGCCAGCAGCTCAGGGGGCTTGTTGCCCAGGCCGAGGATATTCTGGAGCCTTTCGGCGAACGCGCAGACACGCTGAAACAGGCCGCGCGTTTCGTCGCCGAGCGCCAGAGCTAAAACAGGTTCAACCCGTTTTTTCTCTTTTACGCCCGCGCGCTCTGCGCCGGGTTGTGCTCTTTTGCGCGCATTTCTTGGCTCAGGCACATCTTAACCGGAGACAAGAGACCACGCATCACCGGGCCTGAACTGCATCTTTTCTTTCTAAACACGCTTCTCTTTGCTTGTGTTGAGCATCAGCAGAATGAAAAACACATCTTTTTAGCGTTAATCGGGCATTAATCCAGATGCTCAATTCTTACGGGAATTGGGGGACGTCTTGGGAAGAGTAATGCCTACAGTAGCTACACAGCAGTATATGCGTGCGCGCCTCATTGTCGTGCTGGTGGGGTTTGTGATGGCAGTCATGGCCGGAACGGGGATCCTGCTATGGCAAACGCAGGCCACGAAGAACCAGGTGCGTTTCAGTGCATTCATCAGCCACATGGCCGATGTGACCAATGATGTGATCCACAATGCGCTGCGCCTCGAACAGGCAGAGCTTCGCCCGCAGAACAGCGCCCAGGCGGACCTCACCCATGACGAACTGGAATACGCCCTCGATCAGCTCAGCGACGCCTATGAGGCGCTGGACTTCGCCATCAGCGGCGAAGTGACTACGATGGAGAGCCAGCGCCTGACCTATCGGCAGGTTGGCGGAACGACGGCTGCGCCGGTGCTGCAGACCGGATCGCTCGCCACCGACATTACCGGCCACGCGGTGCCGGAAACCGTCAGGCGCATCTGGCTTGGCGAAGATGGCGACAAGGCGCTGCGCACACAGATCCGCGATGTCATCTCGCAGGCAAACCGGCTGGAAGTCTTCAACGACTACCAGAACGCCACCGCCCAGCGCGTGTTCAGGGAGCTGCAGGCGCTCGCCAACACACAGGTGCGCCCGGAACTGAAACGCATCTCCGACATGCTCAACGCGCAGATGATCGAAAGCCACGGAACGCTGCAGCTGGGCCTGATCGGCGTCGCCATCGCGATGATCGCAGCGAGCCTTCTTCTGGCGATGCGCATCTTCGTGCCGATGATGTATCGCATTTCGCGTGCGCATCAGGAGCTGCACAGCGCCAATATCTCGCTGGCGGCGGAGAAGATCAAAGCGCAGTCCGCAGACCGCACCAAGTCTGAATTCCTGGCCAATATGAGCCATGAAATCCGCACGCCGATGAATGGCGTTATGGGCATGGCCGAACTGCTCGCGCGCACCGAACTAGACAAGCGGCAGAGCATGTTCGTCGACGTGATCGTCAAGTCGGGCACGGCACTGCTGACCATCATCAATGACATTCTCGACTTCTCCAAGATCGACGCCGGCCAGCTCCAGCTCGACGAGTCGTCCTTCCGACTGGGCGAAGCCATTGAAGACGTGGCAGCACTCGTGTCCTCGCAGGTATCGGAGAAGGATCTGGAACTGATCGTGCGCGTGGACCCGGAACTGCCGAGCTCCTTCATGGGCGATGCGGGGCGTTTCCGGCAGGTCGTGACCAATCTCGTCGGCAATGCGGTGAAGTTCACCGAGCGCGGCCATGTTCTGATCGATGTCTCCGGACGCATCGAGGGCGACATCACGAAAGTGTCCGTGCGCGTCGAGGACACCGGCATCGGCATTCCGCAGGACAAGCTCGATGCGGTTTTTGAGAAATTCGCGCAGGTGGACACATCCTCCACCCGCCGCCATGAGGGAACAGGCCTCGGTCTGGCCATCGCCACGCGGCTTGTCGAACTGATGGGCGGCGCAATGACGGCAACCAGCGAAGTGGGCAAGGGGTCGGTATTCTCCTTCGTCGTGCCACTGACCGTCGACCGCACGGAAGCCCCGCAGGCGACTGCGCCGGTGGACGTTTCGGGTGCGCGCGTCTTCGTCATCGACGACAACCCGATCAACCGCGAGATCCTGCAGGAACAGCTGAAGAGCTGGGACTTTGAGTGCGCCGCAGCCGAGAGCGGCGCGGTGGGCCTCGCCTTCCTGCAGCATTCCGCCAAGCTCGACGCCCGCGTCGACTGCGTGATCCTCGATTACCAGATGCCCGACATGAACGGCGCGGATGTCGCCAAGATGATCAAGGCGGACCCGGCGCTTGCGGACATTCCGCTGGTGCTTCTGACATCCGTCGACCAGAACGATACGGCGCGGCTGGTGAATGAGTGCGGGATCGCCGCGCATCTGAACAAGCCCACCCGCTCCTCCATGCTGCTGGAAACGCTCGTCTCGGTGATGCAACGCAGCCGTGCGGCAAAGGCGAGCCCGGCGGAACCGGCTGCACCCGAACCGGAAATCAGGGTTCCGGCCAAGCCGATCCAGATCCACGCCTCCTCGCCCATCGAACGCGGGCTCTCAAGCTCACGCAGCGCGAATGGCGCGCTGGACGTGCTGGTGGCGGAGGACAATGAGGTCAACCAGCTGGTGTTCAGCCAGGTTCTGGACGGGCTCGGCCTAAAGTACCGGATTGCCGGCAATGGCAAGACGGCCGCCGAGATGCACCGGGCGCTGAAGCCCTCCATCATTCTGATGGATGTCTCCATGCCCGAGATGAACGGCTACGAAGCCACGGCGGCGATCCGCGAGCTGGAAGCCATCACCGGCGACCGTACGCCAATCATCGGCATCACCGCACATGCGCTCAAGGGCGACCGGGAGAAGTGCCTCGAAGCCGGCATGGACGATTATCTGCCCAAACCGATCTCCCCGCAGAAACTGGCGGACAAGATCACCCACTGGCGCAGTTGCGAGCAGAAGCTGGCTGCAACGGCCTGAGGGCAGGCCGAAAAGCGAAGGGCGCACCCGATACGGCGTGCGCCCTCAAGATGATTTCAGCTGAGATTATTCGGCGTCGGTGCGCGCGCCGAAACGCTGCTCGATATAGGCCCCGACCATCTGCTCGAATTCCTCGGCGATGGCTTCGCCGCGCAGCGTTGCAGCCTTCTTGCCGTCGATGAAGACGGGGGCAGCCGGCGTTTCACCGGTTCCCGGCAGCGAAATGCCGATATCGGCATGTTTGGATTCGCCCGGCCCGTTAACGATGCAGCCCATGACCGCAACCTTGAGCGCTTCCACGCCCGGATATTTCTTGCGCCAGACCGGCATGTTCTTGCGCAGATCGCCCTCGATCTTCTGGGCGAGTTCCTGGAACACGGTCGACGTGGTGCGACCGCAGCCGGGACATGCGGCAACGACCGGCAGAAACTGGCGGAAGCCCATGGTCTGCAGAAGCTCCTGCGCCACCTGCACCTCGCGGGTGCGGTCGCCGCCGGGCTCCGGCGTGAGCGAAATGCGGATCGTGTCGCCAATGCCCTGCTGAAGCAGAATGCCCATGGCCGCAGACGAGGCGACAATGCCCTTGGTGCCCATGCCGGCCTCGGTGAGGCCGAGATGCAGCGCATGGTTGGAACGGCGGGCAAGCTCGGTATAGACGGCGATCAGGTCCTGCACCTGGCTGACCTTTGCCGACAGGATGATGCGGTCGCGACCAAGCCCGATCTCTTCCGCCAGCTCGGCGGAAAGCAGCGCCGACTGCACGATGGCCTCGCGCGTCACCTCCTGCGCCGTCATCGGCGCACCGCGCTCCTGGTTCTCATCCATCAGGCGCGTGAGCAGCTCCTGATCGAGCGAGCCCCAGTTGACGCCGATGCGCACCGGCTTGTCGTATTTGATCGCCATTTCGATGATGGCGGCGAACTGCCGGTCCTTCTTGTCCTTGAAGCCGACATTGCCCGGATTGATGCGATATTTCGCAAGCGCTTCCGCGCAGGACGGGTGATCGGCAAGAAGCTTGTGACCGATGTAATGAAAGTCGCCGACGATCGGCACGAAAATGCCGACGCGCTCAAGCCGCTCGCGGATGCGCGGAACGGCGGCGGCCGCCTCGTCGCGATCGACCGTTATGCGCACCATTTCGGAGCCTGCGCGATGAAGCGCGGCCACCTGCGCGACCGTGCGATCCACGTCGGCAGTGTCCGTGTTGGTCATGGACTGCACGACCACCGGCGCATCACCACCGACGATCACATTGCCCACAGCAACGCCAACCGCATCACGCCGCGGAAAGGGCGAAGAAAAATAGCCGCTCATAGATTTGCTGGCCGTGAATGTTCCGGTCATGGGGGAACTGTCCCGTTTTCAGCCGTGTCGCGCTTGAGGTGGCCGACAGCGGCCGGAATGTCAATGGCGCGAACGCCCATTTGCAGCGATCAGCCTGCTTGACAGCACCGGCGCCCATCGCTTTGCTGCGTCGCAACATAACGTCTTGCGATACAAAGGGCCACCTCCATGAACAGCGCATCGAACCAAAAGAACCGGACAGCCGTCATCACGGGCTCCACTTCCGGTATCGGGCTGGGCGTGGCCGAGGCTCTTGCCGCAGACGGCTGCAACATCGTGCTCAACTCGTTTTCCGACACGCCGGAAGACCATGCGGCGGCCGGGAAACTGGCTGCAAAACACGGTGTCGAGGCAGTCTATATCAGCGCCGACATGTCGAAGCCTGAAGCCTGCCGCGCGCTTGTGGAACGGGCGGCAGAGCGTTTTGGCCGCATTGATGTGCTGGTCAACAATGCCGGCATTCAGCACGTTGCGCCGGTCGAGGATTTCCCGATTGAGAAGTGGAACGCCATTCTGGCGATCAATCTTTCGTCATCCTTTCACACCATCGCCGCCGCAACGCCGCACATGAAAGCCGCCGGCAAGGGCCGCATCGTCAACATCGCCTCGGCGCACGGCCTGCGCGCCTCACCGTTCAAGTCGGCCTATGTGGCCGCCAAGCACGGCGTTGTCGGTCTGACCAAGACGGTTGCGCTGGAACTGGCCGAGACGGGCATCACCTGTAACGCCATCTGTCCGGGCTATGTGCTGACACCGCTCGTCGAGGCGCAGATCCCCGATCAGATGAAGGTGCACGGCATGGACCGCGATACGGTGGTGCGCGAAGTGATGCTCGCCAAACAGCCGACGCGTGAGTTCGTCACCGTTGAGGAACTGGGCGCGTTCGTGGTGTTTCTTGCGTCCGACAATGCAAGCCAGATGACCGGCTCCGCCCTGCCGATGGATGGCGGCTGGACGGCGCAGTAACCCGGGCTCTTTCGTCAGATGCGCGCTTCCGGGCGCGCTGCGAGAAGGGAAATCTCCATCACGCGTACAAGCCGGCGCGCACCGTCAATCGCCGGCTTGCCGCAGATGCCGCGCACCCGCATGCCGTCAAGGCCATCGAGCAGGATGTCGGCCAGCCCGCGCGCAGAGAGGCCAAGCGCCTCCAGATCCGCTTTGGAGCGCTCCGCCTCCTCGGCCACCGCAGCCTCGACAATGCCGCTCAGCCTTTCACGCCATTCGGCGATGATGTCTGCGGCAAGCTTGTTCTCGATATCCAGAATTTCCTGACCGTGCGCCGACTGGTCGACCATCTCGATCAGGCCGAAAAGGGCGCGCTCGAGCGACGCCATGATCCGCTCGCCGAAAGTGCCCTCTTCCTTCAACCCCGCACGCGCGCCCTCAAGCGACTGCTCGAGAATGCAGACGCCGATGGCCCGGAAGATATCCGCCTTGTTGCGGAAGAGAAGATAAAGCGCCGGGCGCGAAACCTCTGCCGAACGGGCGATGTCATCCATGGTCGTCCGCGCAAAACCATAGGCGAGAAAGACCTTCATGGCGCCATTGAGGATGCGCTCTCGCTTGGGGTCTTCCGTGCATCCGGCGATCAGATTCATTGCCTGCGCTCTCTCATTTTTCTTTCACTGTTGACATAATTACGAATTTTGTCAACATGTCCCAATTGGTGCGCACCCAGCTCGCCAGAGCTGTCGTGCGCGCGTGCTTTTCGGCTCCAGACCGACGTTCGTTGATGTCAGGAGCAATAGCCGTTTGGCTTTTGTAAAGCCCGTGCGTGCGATATAGGAGCGTGCTTTTGCCGCAAGGAACTGCCTTTGTGAATTGACCTCTGCGCGGATCGTCTCACTATCGCGCCAGTCCTTCATCGACGGGCCGGCTTACCGCATCGGAAAACAACATGCCGAAGTTCAGGTTGCATAAGATTGCCGCGATTGCCGTTCTGGTCGCGACGACAGCATGGGTCGCCACAGGCAAATTCTCGTCGGTCGGCAGCGCAAGCGAAGAAGCACAGACGGTTGCCGAGAGGCCCGAAAACAAACCGGCGGAAGCCCAGGTCGTGATCGTTGCGTCCGCACCGCAGGTCGATCATTCGCGCACCATCCGCATTTCGGGACGGACTGCGGCGGACAAGCGTTCCGAGCTTGCCCTGAGGGCAAGCGGCATTGTTGCCGAACTGCCGGTTTCCAAGGGTGACCTGCTTTCCACCGGCGACCTGATCCTGCGGCTTGAGACCGAAGGCAAGGAATCGGCGGTTGAGTCAGCGCGCCAGGTTCTGGCGCAGCGCGAGGCTGAAGCCGAAGCCGCAGACCGGCTCGCCAAATCCGGCAATCTGGCCCGCCTTCAGCTTGATGGCGCACGCTCTGCTCTGGCCACGGCGCGCTCGCAGCTTGAAGCGGCAGAAGCCGACCTTGCCCGTATCACCGTAAGCGCCCCCTTTGCCGGCATCATCGACAGGGTCGATGTGGAGCTCGGCGCATCGGTTCAGCAGGGGCAGGAGATTGCAACGCTGATCAAGCTCGATCCGGTGATCGCGGTCGGCGAGGTGAGCGAAAACAATCTGGGTTCGGTGGACGTGGGCGATGCAGCCGATGTGCGGCTGGTCAACGGCTCCACGGTCAAGGGAACGGTTCGTTTTGTCAGCCGCGAGGCATCGCAGCAGACCCGCACCTTCCGCGTGGAAGTGGCGATCCCGAACCCCGACAGGAAAATTCCCGCCGGCATGACGGCCGAGATCAGCATTCACGCCGAGCCGGTGCAGGCTGTTGCGCTGCCGCGTTCGGTGGTGACACTGAACCGGCATGGGGAGCTGGGCGTGCGCGCCGTCGATGGGGACAGCAAGGTCATCTTCTATCCCATCGACCTGCTGGACGACACGCCGCGCGCGCTCTTCCTCGCCGGCATTCCCGCCGACGCCAACATCATCGTGTCCGGACAGGATCTGGTGACGGAAGGCGATGTCGTGAATCCCGAGCCGGCGGACAAGAAGCTTATCGAGCAATGGGCGGACGTCCTCGCTTCCGAGATGACCGGCCGTTAGGGCAGCCCCGATGGCGGAGGCAATCTCCGCCCGAGACTGCAGGAACAACAAGACCGGGTGCACCCACGCCGCAGATTGATGGCTGCGCTCCGACGGGACAAGACAGGACTGCCCGATGGACATCGTCCGCATTGCAATACAAAACGCCAGGCTGACTTTATCGATCCTGCTTTTCTTCGTGATCGCCGGCGCGCTTGCCTATGTCAGCATCCCGAAGGAAGCCGAGCCTGACGTTCCGATACCGATCATCTATGTGAGCCTCGGCTATCAGGGCATTTCGCCGGAGGATTCCGAGCGCCTGCTGCTGCGCCCCATCGAAACGCGGCTGAAAAGCCTTGAAGGCGTGAAGGAGATGCGCTCCTCCGCCTTCCAGAGCGGCGGCTTCGTGCTGGTCGAGTTTCAGGCGGGCTACGACTTCTCCAACGCCATCGAGGACGTGCGGGCCAAGGTTGCCGATGCGCGGCGCGAGCTGCCGCAGGGCGCTGACGAACCGTCCGTCCACGAGGTCAACATTTCGGAATTCCCGATCCTCGTCGTGACGCTGGCCGGCAATGTGCCGGAGCGCGTTCTTTCTACGGCCGCCCGCGAACTGCGTGACCAGATCGAGGAAATTCCAGGCGTTCTGGAAGGCACGCTGCAGGGCTCGCGCGACGAGCTGGTGGAGGTGCTCATCGATCCGATGAAGCTCTCTTCCTACAATCTTCAGCTCGACCAGATGATCGCCGGTGTCGGCGCGTCCAACAGCCTTGTTGCCGCCGGTTCGCTGGAAGGTCAGGCCGGGCGCTACGCCGTGAAAGTGCCTTCGCTGATCGAAACGGTGGAAGACGTGGCCAATCTGCCCATCGTCTCCAGCCCCGACGCGGTGGTGCGCGCACGCGATCTGGCGGACATTCGCTCCACCTTCAAGGATGCGAGCACCATCACCCGTCTCAACGGCCAGAACGCCATCGCCATCGAGGTCAAGAAGCGCGTCGGCGCAAATCTGGTGGAGACCGTGGACGCGGTGAAAGCCATCGCCACGACGTTCCAGGAAGGCAGCGACGCCAACATCACCGTGTCTTACAGCCAGGACAAATCGGTGATGATCCGCGACATGCTGAAAGACCTGCAGAACCACGTGCTGATCGCCGTGATCCTGGTCTTCATCGTCGTTCTCTACACGCTGTCGGGGCGGGCCTCGCTGCTGATTGGCCTCGCCGTTCCCGCGTCCTTCCTGATGGGCATCTACGCGCTTTCTCTTGGCGGTTTCACCGTCAACATGGTGGTGCTGTTCAGCCTCATTCTGGCCGTGGGCATGCTGGTGGACGACGCCATCATCGTGACCGAATTCGCAGAGCGGCGCATGTCGGAAGGCATGGACAAGGCGCAGGCCTTCGAGCTGGCCGCCAAGCGCATGGCCGGCCCGGTGATCGCCGCCACCATGACCCGCATCGCCGCCTTCTCGCCGCTTCTGTTCTGGCCGGGCATTGTCGGCGAGTTCATGAAATATCTGCCGATCACGCTGATCGTGACGCTGAGCGCTTCGATGATCTACGCGCTGATCTTCACGCCCACGCTCGGCGCGCTCTTCGCCAAGGCGCATGTCGAGGAAGAGGAGAAGCCGGACGGCTGGTATATGGGTCTCGTCAAGCAGGCGGTGCGCTTTCCCAAAACCGTTCTGCTTCTGACCATCGCGCTGCTTGGCGGCATCATTCACTTCTATGGCGAATACGGTGCGGGCATTGAATTCTTCCCCTCCGTCGAACCCGAATACGGCCTGATGTATATCCATGCGCGGGGCAACATTTCGCTGGAGGAAATGGACCGCCTGACAAGGCCGGCTGAAGAAAAACTGCTCAACTGGCCCGGCATCGAATCCGTCTACACGCGCGTCGGCAAGACACAGGGTGGCGGGCAGGATATCGACGAGGATGTCATCAGCGTCATCCAGTACGAGTTCATCGACTGGCGCGAGCGTGCACCGGCAAGCGAGATTCTCGATGATCTGCGCAAGGAGCTTGCCGGCACGCCGGGCGTCGAGATCGAGGTTCGCGTGCCCGATGCCGGTCCGCCCACCGGTCAGCCGATCCAGATCCGCCTGTCGGCTGCCGATCCGGCGCCCCTGAACGATCAGGCTGCGGAAATCGCGCAGGCCATCGCAAAGGTGCCGGGTGTGATCGACATTTCCGACGGCCTGCCCCCGCCCGGCATCGACTGGGCGATCAAGGTGGACCGGGCAAAGGCCGCGCAATATGGCATCAGCCCCGTCTCGGTGGGCACGGTCGTGCAGCTCGTGACCAATGGTCTGAAGCTTTCGGAATACCGCCCTGCCGGCGTCGATGACGCGGTCGACATTCGCCTGCGGCTGCCGGAAGACCGGCGCACGCTTTCGACGCTCGACCAGCTGCGCGTGCAGACGGCGCAGGGGCCGGTGCCGATTTCCAACTTCGTGACCCGCGAGCCGGAGCGCGCCACCGGCACGCTCAACCGCATCGACGGCCAGCGCACCATCGTGATCAGCGCCAATGTGGCGAGCGGCTATCAGGTCGCTGCCGTGCAGGCGGAGGTGATCAACGCCCTGAGCGACATGGATCTGGGCGAGAGCCGCTGGAAGCTTGCCGGTTCGAACGAAGAAAGCGAAGAGGCAAGCGCCTTCCTCATGAAGGCATTCGGCGCGGCGATCTTCCTGATCTTCGTGGTGCTGCTCGCCCAGTTCAACAAGTTCACCAGTGTTTTCCTGGTGTTGATGACCGTGGTGATGGCGACCATCGGCGTGTTCCTTGGCCTGCTCATCACCGGGCAGCCATTCGGCATCGTCATGTCGGGCATCGGCGTCATCGCGCTGGCCGGCGTCGTGGTGAACAACAACATCGTTCTGATCGACACCTATGACCGGTTGCGGCGCGAAGGCTGGAAGAAGCAGGAAGCCATCCTGCAGACCTGCCGCGAGCGTGCGCGCCCGGTGATGCTGACAGCAATCTCCGCCGTTCTGGGCGTTCTGCCCATCGCCTTCGGGCTTGGGCTTGAGCTGTTCCATCAGGAGGTGACCATCGGCGCGCCCTCGACGCAGTGGTGGGTCTCGCTGTCGAGCGCGATTGTCTTCGGCCTGACCTTTGCAACGGCGCTCACGCTGATCGTCACGCCCTCGGCGCTGATGGTGTTCACGCGCGAAACGCTGCCTGCAGGGCACGAGCGCCGGGGCCTTTTTGCACGTCTCTTCCGCCGCCGGAAGAACGAGGAACACGACCCCGCAAACACCGATATGCCCGGAGAGACATTTACGAAAGCCGCCGAATAGGCAGCATTCAGGGCAGACAGACAGACGGGCCGCCATGCACTGAACCGCATGGCGGCCCGTTTGCATTTTCAGGGAACCAGCACGCGCCAAATGCGTTGAATTGCACGGTTTTCAAGAATGCGAGGAGAACATCATGTCGCTTGGGACAATCCTCATTGTCATCCTGATTCTGATCCTGCTGGGGGCCATCCCGGCCTGGCCCTATTCACGCGGCTGGGGTTATGGCCCATCCGGCATACTCGGCCTTCTCCTCGTGGTCGTGCTCATCCTGATGTTGATGGGCAGTATCTAGGGTCAGGATTTTCAGGTGTGCGCCGCGATGGTGTCTGCCGAGCGAACGAGCCCCGCCATGGAAAGGACAAGGGCGAGCAGAACCGAAAAGGCAAGGAAGATGGGGGCAAAGCCGGTGCGCTCGGCGATGAAGCCGACCAGCGATGGCGCAACCAGCATGCCCGAATAGCCGATCGTGGTGGCCACGCTCATGCCAGCACCGGGCGAAAGGCCCGGCTGATTGCCGGCGGCGGAAAAGACAATCGGCACCATGTTGGCGATGCCCATGCCGCTCAGCGCGAAGGCGATGATGGCGAGAGACGGCGTGGGCGCAAGCCCCGCCCCCAGCATGCCGATGGTCGCCACGATGCCCGAATAACGCAGCGTGCGCACTGCACCGAAACGGTTGCGCAGCCGGTCGCCGGCAAAGCGCATCACCGCCATGGTTCCCGAAAAAGCCGTGAAGGCGAGGCTTGCCTCGGCAATGCCGGCGCCCATTTCCTGCCGCAGATAGAGGGCCGCCCAGTCGAGCACCGCGCCTTCCGGCAGCATGCAGGTGAGCGCCACCAGGCCCGTCACATAGACCATCGGGTTGCGCGGGAACCCTGCCCGCGCGCCACCGGCCTGCCCTGCCACCGGGCGCGCCTCGACGATCAGAAACGGCAGCATGGCGAGCGCGATCACGAAGGCGAACGCCACGACCATGCCCGCATGCGCCATGTAGCCAAAGCGCTCCAGAAGCACGCCGCCGAGCCCTGCGCCGACGAAGCCGCCAAGGCTCCAGAACCCATGCGAAGACGACATGACCGCGCGACCAAGCGAGCGCTCCACCGCCACGGCATTGGCGTTCATGGAGATGTCCATCGCCCCCAGAAACGCGCCAAAGAACAAAAGGGCCGCCACCATCTGCCAGATCTGCGTGGCAGCCACGAGGCCCGCAAAGGAAAGCGCGCAGACGACGGCGGCAACGCGCAGCACCCGGCGCGAGCCAAGGCGGCCGATCAGATAGCCGCACAGGGGCATGACCGACACCGCGCCACAGCCGAAAACGAGGATCAAAAGGCCAAGCGCCGTTTCACTCAGCTCGAAGCGGGAGGCGACAACGGGGATCTGCGGCGCCCAGCTGCCGACCATGAACCCATTGACGAAGAAGCAGGCCGCCACGGCCCAGCGCCCGAGGGACGCATTCTGGAAAGACATAACGGGCTCCAAAAGGAAACGGCGCGACAGGAATGAATGCCCTGACCGCGCCGCAGTTAAATCGGTTTAAGAGAGCCCGTCAATCCTCAGGCCCCGTCATACCATTGGCTCAGTCAATCCATTGGCTCAGTCGCCATCGCCAAACACGACGAGAAGATCCTTCGCGTCGATCTGGTCGCCCGCCTTGACCAGAACTTCGGCAATCGTGCCATCGCGTTCCGCGTGCAGGGCCGTCTCCATCTTCATGGCCTCGATGGACAGGATCACATCGCCGGACTTCACGGTCTGGCCGGGGCTGACCGCAAGCGTGGAAACGACACCCGGCATGGGAGCGCCCATATGCGCCTCGTTTCCGGCCTCGGCCTTGCGCCGGGCGGCGGCAGCGGATGCGCCATGCGCACGGTCCGGCACCTTGACGCGGCGTGGCTGGCCGTTGAGTTCGAAGAACACTGTGACCATGCCCTTCTCGTCCACGTCGCCCACCGCAAGACAGCGGATGACCAGCGTTTTGCCGCGCTCGATATCGACGAAGATCTCGTCTTCCGGCTGCATGCCGTAGAAATAGACCGGCGTGGGCAGAACGCTCACCGGACCGTAATCCTCTGCGGCCGCCGCAAAGTCCGTGAAGACCTTGGGATACATGAGCCAGGAAGAGAATTCGAACTCGTTGACCTTGCGGCCGAGCTTCTCTTCGAGCGCCCTGCGATCCTGCTCCAGATCGGCCGGTTCCAGCAGAGAGCCCGGACGAACGGTGATCGGCTCGCTGTTCTTCAGCACCTTTTTCTGCAACGCCCGGGGCCAGCCCGCCGGCGGCTGACCGAGATCGCCATGCAGCATGGAGACGACCGAATCCGGGAAGGCGATATCCTTGTCCGGGTTCTGGACATCAGCGACCGTCAGATCCTGCGAGACCATCATCAGCGCCATGTCGCCCACCACCTTGGACGATGGCGTCACCTTCACGATGTCACCGAACATCATGTTGACGTCGTGATAGGCGCGGGCGACTTCGTGCCAGCGGGTCTCAAGGCCGAGCGACCGGGCCTGCTCCTTCAGATTGGTGAACTGGCCACCCGGCATTTCGTGCAGATAGACCTCCGAAGCCGGCCCCTTGAGATCGCTCTCAAAGGCGGCGTACTGGTTGCGCACGGCCTCCCAGTAGAAGGAGATGCGGCGCACCCATTCGCGGTCGAGCCCGGTGTCGCGGGCGTCACCCTTGAGCGCCTCGACGATGGAGCCAAGGCAGGGCTGCGAGGTGTTGCCGGACAAGGCGTCCATGGCCGCATCGACGGCATCGACACCGCTTTCCACCGCGGCAAGGACGGTGGCGGCGGAAATGCCCGACGTGTCATGCGTGTGGAAGTGCAGCGGCAGATCCGTCGCCTCGCGCAGCGCCTTGAACAGAACGCGCGCCGCGCCCGGTTTCAGGAGGCCGGCCATGTCCTTGATGGCGATGATGTTCGCGCCGGCAGCCTCAAGCTCGCCTGCAAGACCCACATAATATTTGAGGTCATACTTGGCGCGGTCGGGATCCAGCAGATCGCCCGTATAGCAGATCGTGGCCTCACACAGCTTGCCTTCGGAACGCACGGCATCCATCGCCACGCGCATGTTTTCGACCCAGTTGAGGCAGTCGAACACGCGGAAGAGATCGATGCCGCCTTCCGCCGCCTGTTTGACGAAATGCTGCACCACATTGTCGGGATAGTTGGTGTAGCCAACACCGTTCGCCCCGCGCAGGAGCATCTGTAAGAGCAGGTTCGGCGCGCCCTCGCGAATGCGCGACAGACGCTCCCACGGGTCTTCCGTCAGGAAGCGCATGGAGACATCGAAAGTCGCCCCGCCCCAGCACTCCAACGACAGAAGCTCGGGCAGCGCACGCGCATAGACGCCTGCGATCCGCGCCATGTCGAAGGTGCGCATGCGTGTGGCGAGCAGCGACTGGTGCGCATCGCGCATGGTGGTGTCGGTGACAAGCACCCGCTCCTGTTCGCGCATCCACTTTGCAAAGCCATCCGGCCCCAGCCGGTCGAATGCCTGCCTGGAGCCGTCCGGCACGGGCTGGTCGACATAGGGAACGCTGGGCGCCGCAGCCTCCGCATTGGGCAATGCGCGGCCCCGCGCCTCGGGGTGACCGTTGACGGTGACATCGGCCAGATAGTTCAGGAGCTTTGTCGCGCGGTCCTGCCGCTTCATCTGGGTGAAGAGCTCGGGCGTCTCGTCGATGAAGCGGGTCGTGTAGGAAGCGTCACGGAATTTCGGGTGGCTGATGATCGCTTCAAGAAAGGTGAGGTTCGTGGCCACGCCACGGATGCGGAACTCACGTAACGCACGGTCCATGCGCGCAATCGCTTCTTCCGGCGTAGGGGCCCAGGCAGTGACCTTTTCAAGAAGCGGATCGTAGAACCGGGTGATGACCGCGCCCGAATAAGCGGTGCCGCCATCGAGCCGGATGCCGAAGCCGGTCGCGCCGCGATAGGCGGTGATGCGGCCGTAATCGGGGATGAAGTTCTGCTCCGGGTCTTCGGTGGTGATGCGGCACTGCAGGGCGTCGCCATTGAGGCGGATATCGGCCTGCGCCGGCACGCCTGACGCCTTGTCGCCGATCTTCTTGCCTTCGAGGATGTGGATCTGCGCCTTGACGATATCAACGCCGGTCACCTCCTCGGTGACCGTGTGCTCGACCTGAATGCGCGGATTGACCTCAATGAAGTAGAAGGCGCCGGTGTCGGCATCCATGAGGAACTCGACAGTGCCCGCGCCGATATAGTCGGTCGCCTCGGCGATCTTCAGCGCGTAACCGCACAACTCGGCGCGCTTCTCATCGTTCAGATAGGGAGCGGGAGCGCGCTCGACGACCTTCTGGTTGCGGCGCTGAATGGAGCAGTCACGCTCGAACAGGTGCACGGCGTTGCCGTGGGTGTCGCCCAGAACCTGCACTTCCACATGGCGCGCGCGCTCGACCAGCTTTTCGAGATAGACCTCGTCCTTGCCGAAGGCGGCGCGGGCCTCGCGCTTTGCCTCGGTGACCTCGTTTTCGAGATCGTCGCGGCTGCGGATGACGCGCATGCCGCGCCCGCCACCGCCCCAGGATGCCTTGAGCATGACCGGGAAGCCGACCTCTTCAGCCATCCCGGCAACTTTGGCCATGTCATCCGGCAGGGGCTCGGTGGCTGGCACAACCGGCACGCCGACCTCGATGGCCAGATTGCGCGCGGCAACCTTGTTGCCCAGACGGCGCATGGTCTCGGGCTTCGGGCCGATGAAGGTGATGCCGTTTTCCGCACAGGCATCGGCGAATTCGGGACTTTCCGACAGAAGGCCATAGCCCGGGTGGATTGCGTCTGCGCCGGACAGTTTGGCGACGCGGATCACCTCATCGATGGAAAGATAGCTCTCGATGGGACCGAGATCGCGCTCCAGATGCGGGCCGCGCCCGACCTGATAGGATTCATCCGCCTTGAACCGGTGCAGTGAATATTTGTCCTCTTCGGCCCAGATGGCCACCGTTCGGATGTCGAGTTCATTGGCTGCGCGAAAGACGCGGATGGCGATTTCAGAACGGTTTGCGACGAGGATCTTCTTAATCTGCACTGGCAACGGCTCCAGGGTGGGGAGAGGGAGTGCGGGATTGCCTGACGCGAGCCTCCCCTCCCGCGCCAAAAAGACGCGGTATGATTAGCGTGGACAATGCTGCAGTGCAAACTTTCTTGACGTTGGGAGAGCTGTGCAGGTGCGAAAGCACCATATGGCGCGTCTGATCCTGGCCAGCCACTGGCTTGTCTCATCACCCCTGAAACGAAAAACGGCCCGGCATTGCTGCCGGACCGCTCAAACCTCTCGTCAAGCCAGAAGCTTACTGCTCGAGGTAATCGTACTTGCCGCCCTTCCACTCGTAGAAGACGTAACCCGGCAGCGTGACATCGCCCTTGTCGTCGAAGGACAGGTCACCCAGAACGGTGGCGAAGTCGCCTTCGTTGAGTGCGGCCACAACCGGATCGTAATCGGTGGAACCGGCTGCCTCTACGGCTGCCTTCCATGCCTGGATCGCGGCATAGGTGTAGAGCGCGTAGCCTTCAGCCGTCTTGCCGGCGGCAAGCAGCTTGTCAACGACCGGCTTGGCGATCTCGTTCTTGCGCGGATCGGGCGAGAAGGTCATCAGCGTGCCCTCGCCGGCATCGCCGGTGATGGCCCAGTACTCGTCGGTGACGAGCGCGTCACCGGAAACGAGAACCGTGTCCATGCCCTGCTCGCGCATCTGGCGGGCCATGAGGCCGGCTTCCGTGTGGTAGCCGCCCACATAGAGAACGCCAACGCCTTCCTGCTTCAGCTTGGAGACGAGCGCCGTGTAGTCCTTTTCACCAGCGGTGTAGGCTTCGTACAGAGCCGGCTTGCCGCCTGCTGCCTCGTAGGCCGCCATGGTGGCGTCTGCGAGACCCTTGCCGTAAGCGGTCTTGTCGTGGACGAAGGCCACCTTCTTGTCGCCGAAGTTCTCTACGAGGAACTTGCCGGCAACATCGCCCTGCTGGTCATCGCGGCCGCAAACGCGGTAGACGCCCGGACCCGGACGGTTGTCGGTGAAGGCCGGGTTGGTGGAGGCCGGCGAAATCTGAATGATGCCTTCCTCGGCATAGACCGACGAAGCCGGGATCGAGGAACCCGAGCAGAAGTGGCCGGCCACGAAGGATACTCCGGAACCGGCGAACTGGTTGGCGACCGCGACAGCCTGCTTGGGATCGCAGGCGTCATCGCCCACTTCCAGCTTCAGCATTTCGCCATTGACGCCACCGGCCTCGTTGATGTCGGCCACCGCCTGCTCAGCGCCAGCCTTCATCTGCTCACCGAAGGAGGCGTACTGGCCCGTCATCGGGCCTGCAACGGCGATGGTGATGTCCGCCCATGCGGAACCCGTCATCATCAGGCTGAGTGCTGCGCCAGCCATAAGTGCCTTTTTCATGACTTCTCCCTTTAAAAAACACCAGAAGTTCCCTTGGCTTTCCGGAAATGGTGTTTGGCTTCCCGGTTTTGCCTATGCGGACCATTGTGCCCGCTTAAACGGCATGAAAACCCAATTCCAAAGAGAAATAAAGGCTTCATGCCGCTTAACCATGAATCCGTCAGCCGGAACGTTCCCAGCCGAGCGGTCCACTGCGCCGATACTGAAAACTATACTGTGTCGCCATCTGGCCAGCGCGGGTGATGCGCTTGCCGACGAAGGCGATGATCAGCAGAACGATCAGATCGACGATGTAATAGTGCAGCGACAGAAGCGTGCCGCTGAACAGAGCGAAATGGATGAAGCGCGTGGCTGCCGTCAGAAGCACGATGTAGAACGCCAGATGCGCATCGGCCTGCCAGGTGCGCGCCATGGCGCGTCCCGTCAGATAGGCGGCACTCCCTGCAAGAAGAACCGTGACAAAGAAGAACTCCCAGAAAGAGACTTCCCAGATCAGTCCGTTTGCGTTTTCCATCAGTGCCTCCCGCCTTCCAGATAAGCAGCGCGGACTTCTTCCTTCTTGAGAAGTTCTGCGCCCGTGCCGCTCATGGTCACATTGCCATTGACCATGACATAGCCGCGATGGGCGAGCTTCAGCGCGTGGAACGCGTTCTGCTCGACCAGGAAGACCGTGAGCCCTTCCTTTTCGTTCAGCTCGCGAATGGCGTCGAAGATCTGCTTCACGATCAACGGCGCAAGGCCAAGCGACGGCTCGTCCAGCAGCAGAAGCTTCGGCCGGCTCATCAGCGCGCGGGCAATGGCAAGCATCTGCTGCTCACCACCCGAGAGCGTGCCGCCACGCTGGCTGATACGCTCCTTCAAACGCGGAAACAGCTTGAAGACCTTGGCGAGATCCTCGTCGAAGAATTCGGGATCGACGAGTGCGGCCCCCATCTGCAGGTTTTCCATCACCGTCATGCGCGGAAAGATCCGGCGCCCTTCCGGCGATTGCGCGATGCCGAGGCTGACGATCTCGTGCGTCGGCATCTGGGTGATGTCGACGCCATCATAGACGATCTGGCCGTTGCGGGCGCGCGGGTCGCCGCAGATGGTCATCATCAGCGTCGATTTGCCGGCGCCATTGGCCCCGATCATTGTGACGATCTCACCGCGATGCACATCCATGTCGACGCCACGCAGCGCGACGATGTTGCCGTAATAGGTCTCGACGCCACGCACCGAGAGCAAGGGGTTCTTCTGCTCGCTCATGCCTTGCCTCCCTTGCCGGTGGTCTTCTTGCTGGCCGGTTTGGCGCCGCGTTTGCCAGGCACGCTGGAGGGCACAGCGCCCTTGTCAACGCGTTTGGAGAATTCGGTTTCGCCGCCCTTGGCGAGAACCCTGGCCTGCTTGACCCACTCCTCCCGTTCGATGCGACCGGGGAAGGCAAGATAGGAACCGACCCACTGCACCTCGGCTTTCTTCCACGCCGCGATCTGGTCGAAGTGCCAGACCCCGAGCGCGTTCAGCTTCTTCTCGCTGGCCGGTCCGATGCCCTTCACGCGGGTGAGGTTGTTGGCCCCGCCCTCGCGCGCCTTCCTGAGGCCGTGCGGCTGGCTGCCGGGGTAGTCTCCGGCATTGGCGATCTTCACCTCACTGGCAGCAGGAGCCGGCTTCGCAGCCTTGCTTTTCGCTGCCGCAGGCTTGGCCGCAGCGGATGCCCCGGATGAAGTTTTGGCGGATGAAGATTTTGCCGTTGAGGATTTTGCCGTGGCCGCCTTCGCGCCGGAAGCGCCCGCGGCAGAGGCTTTCTTTGTCGATCCAGCCTTTGAGGTCGCCTTCTTCGCCGCCGCCTTCTTTTTGGCTGCAGGCGCGGCTGCATCGCCCGCCTGCTCGTCCTTCGAGACCCTGGCGATATCCTCACGCACCTCCGGCATGTCGATCTCGTCCTCGTCATCGACGCCCAGATAGGCGGCAATGACCTTCGGATCGTTCTTCACGAACTCGGCCGGGCCATCGGAGATCTTCACACCGTAATCCAGCACGATGACATGGTCGGAGATTTCCATCACCACGCCCATGTCGTGCTCGATCAGGAGAACCGACACTTTGTGCTCGTCGCGAATGTATTTCAGCAGTTCGTTGAGTTCTGCCGATTCACGCGGGTTGAGGCCGGCTGCCGGCTCATCGAGACACAGGAGCTGCGGTCTCGTGCACATGGCGCGGGCGATTTCCAGACGGCGCTGCGCGCCATAGGGAAGATCAGCCGCCGGATCGTCTGCGCGATCCACGAGGTTCGTGTGCTCCAGCCAGTAGACCGCCTTGTCGATGGCCTCCTGCTGCGCGTGCTTGTAGCCGGGCAGCCCCAGAATGCCGCCGATCGAGAAACCGGACGCAACCATCAGCGGATTGTGCTGGGCGACGAGCAGGTTTTCCAGAACGGTCATGCCACCGAACAGGCGGATGTTCTGGAAGGTGCGCGCCACCTTGGCCTTGTGCGAGATCTCGTGATCGGGCATGCGCTCCAGAAGGTAGACCGCGCCGTTGCCGGTGGTCTTCCAGCGCTGGCCGCTATCGGTCAACGCATCCACGTCTTCCTGCTGGCGACCCGGACCGTGACGCATGACGATGCGCCCTTCCGTCGGCTTGTAGAAGCCGGTCACGCAGTTGAAGACCGTGGTCTTGCCCGCTCCGTTCGGGCCGATCAGGGCAGTGATGTCACCCCGGCCGACATTGAAGGAGAGGTCTCCGACGGCCACGAGGCCGCCGAAGCGCATGGTTAGATGTTCGACGCTGAGCACCGGGTCCTTGTCCCAGTTGGGCGTCGCCTGAGCGTTGTTGTTCATGTTCGTCGCCGCGTCCATCAGTGTCCCTCACCCTGAGCCACCATATCGGCGCCAATGCGTTTCTTTTCCTTCAGAGCCACGGACGGTTCGCGGGTCGATATGAGACCACGCGGCTTCCACACCATGATGAGAACCATGGCGAGACCGAAGATCAGCATACGATACTGAACCGGGTCGAAGCCCGAACCGAAGATCTGCTGGAGGAACCCGAGATTGCGCAGCAGTTCGATGCCGCCAATCATGACGATGGAGGCGATGACAACGCCGATCTGCGAGCCGAGACCGCCCAGAACCACGATGGCGAGGATGATCGCCGATTCCAGGAAGGTGAAGCTCTCCGGCGAAATGAAGCCCTGTCGCGTTGCGAAAAAGGACCCGGCGAAGCCACCGAACATGGCGCCGATGGAGAAAGCCGTCAGCTTCGTGTTGCGGGTGTTGATGCCCAGCGAACGGCAGGCGATTTCATCTTCACGCAACGCCTCCCAGGCGCGCCCGATGGGCAGCCTGCGCAGACGCATGGTCACGAAATTGGTGATCAGCGCGAGAACGAAGATGATGTAGTAGAGGAAGATGAAGCGCTGGATCGGATCGTAGGCGATGCCGAAGAAGTCGGCGAAGCCACCCTCGCCCCGCTTCAGTTCCAGACCGAAGAAGGTGGGTTTCGGAATGCCCGAAATGCCATCCGGCCCATTGGTGAACTCATACCAGTTCAACAGCACCACGCGGATGATCTCACCGAAGGCCAGCGTGACGATGGCCAGATAGTCGCCCCTGAGCCTGAGCACGGGGAAGCCGAGCACGATGCCCCAGCATGCGGCGAGAATGCCGGCAAGCGGCAGCGCGAACCAGAAGCCGATGTCGAGATACTGTGCGAGCAACGCGAAGGAATATGCGCCAACCGCGTAGAACGCGACGTAGCCGAGGTCGAGCAGACCCGCCAGCCCCACCACGATGTTCAACCCCCAGCCGAGCATGATGTAGGTCATGATCAGGATCGCCAGATCGATGAACTGACGGTCCTTGTTGGGGAAGAAGGTGATGAAGAAGAAGGGCAGGATCAGCGCGAAAGCGAAGAGCGCCCGCATCATCCATTTGCCGGCGCCGGCGAAGCGGCCATTGCCGGGCATGCTGGAAGCGAATTTCTGCGTGATCGGGCTGTTGGTCTTGAAGACGAACAGGTTGAGCAGAAGCCGACCGGCGAAGACGACGAGGATCGAGACGATCCACGCGCCCCAGCGCATCTTGAGATCAAGACCACCGGGCGCGATGTCGGTGCGCACGCCGATGAAGAAGAACCCGAGTACCGCGACCAGGAACCCGGCGGTGGCCGCATCCTTGACCGAGGCCGCGAAGGAATTCGGGTCGGCCGGCTGCGTGCCGACCGCCTTGTTGGAACCGTTCATCGCCATCAGACCTTCTCCACTTCTGGCTGGCCGAGAAGACCGGAGGGCAGGAAGATCAGCACGATTGCGAGGATCGAGAACGCCGCGACGTCCTTGTACTCGACCGAGAAGTAACCGGACCAGAACACCTCGATGAGGCCGATCAGGAGACCGCCCAGCATGGCGCCCGGCAGCGAGCCGATGCCGCCCAGAACGGCTGCGGTGAAGGCCTTAACCCCGGCGAGGAAGCCGATGTAGAAATCGATCACGCCGTAGAGGAGAAGGAACATCAGGCCGGCCACGGCGGCCAGCGCCGCGCCCATCACGAAGGTCAGCGAAATGGTGCGGTCGACATTGATGCCAAGCAGCGCGGCCATCTTGCGGTCCTGCTCGCAGGCGCGCTGCGCGCGGCCGAGCGAGGTGCGGGTGATGAGAAGCGTAAAGCCCGCCATCAGCACAATGGTCGTCAGAATGATGATGATCTGCATGTAGGAGAGCTGCACGGAAATGCTGTTCGCCCCTCCCTCCATCAGCGTGATGCCGCCCTGGATCTGCGGCGGAAGCGGCTTGACGCGCGCGCCCTGCGTGATCTGAACGAAATTCTGCAGCACGATCGACATGCCGATTGCCGTGATCAACGGCGCCAGGCGGAACGAGCCGCGCAGAGGCCGATAGGCAAGACGTTCAACCGTCCACCCCCAGGCGGATGTGAAGATCATCGCCACGATCAGCACAATGAGCAACACCACGGGCAGGAACACGAAGCCGAACACGGTCGTCAGGATCAGGAACATCGCCAGAGCGATGAACGCGCCGATCATGAAGACGTCGCCATGTGCGAAATTGATCATTCCGATGATGCCATAGACCATGGTGTAGCCAATGGCGATCAGCCCATAGATGGAACCCAGCGTCAGCCCGTTAATAAGCTGCTGGACAAAATACTCCATGAGATATGCAACTCCCCTGAAATGTCGCCAGTAAAGCGCATTTCTTATTGTTTCCCCTTAGGTAGTCGTAGTGGAACGACATTCGATTGCAATGTCAAAGTTCCCACGACCGGTTTCAGACCGAGGCCGGTTTTTCCAGCTCTTCTTGACGCGGGAAGCTAGCACTGGACCAATGCAATGTCATCGCATTGAACGGCGCGATTTTGAAAAAATCGGCGGATCGTCCCGGCATTTACCGTTACCGCGCATCATTATTGCAAGTTTGAGACAAAAATGACCGGATAAAATCGTCTGTTTCAAAATGCAAAAACACCCGCACCGGGAACCGATGCGGGTGTCTTCAAAATCGAGCGATAAACGCGAAAAACAGGCTAATTCATCGTCGGAATGACGAATTCTGCGCCTTCTTTGACGCCAGAGGGCCAACGCGAGGTGACCGTTTTCGTCTTCGTGTAGAAGCGGAATGCATCCGGTCCGTGCTGGTTCAAATCGCCGAATGCAGAGGCCTTCCATCCTCCGAAAGTATAATACGCAATCGGCACCGGAATGGGGACATTCACACCCACCATGCCGACATTGACGCGCGCGGCGAAGTCACGGGCGGCATCACCGTCGCGGGTGAAGATGGAAACACCGTTGCCGTATTCGTGATCGTTGGGCAGTGCGAGCGCTTCTTCATAAGTATTGGCGCGCACCACGGAGAGGACGGGACCGAAGATCTCTTCCTTGTAGATGCGCATGTCCTTCGTGACATTGTCGAAGAGGCAGCCGCCCATATAGTAGCCGTTTTCATAGCCCTGCATCTTGAAGTCGCGGCCGTCGACGACGAGCTTCGCACCTTCCTCGACGCCGAGATCAACATAGCCCTTCACGCGCTCCAGCGCCTGCTGGGTGACGAGCGGACCGAAGTCTGCGGCAGCGTCTGTCGACGGACCGACCTTCAGGCTTTCGACGCGCGGAATGAGCTTCTCGATCAGACGGTCGGCGGTTTCCTGGCCCACCGGAACAGCGACGGAAACCGCCATGCAGCGCTCACCGGCGGAACCATAGCCAGCGCCGATCAGCGCATCGACCGTCTGGTCCATGTCGGCATCGGGCATGATGATGAGATGGTTCTTCGCGCCGCCAAAGCACTGGGCGCGCTTGCCGTTGGCGGTGGCGCGGCCATAGATGTACTGGGCGATGGGCGTGGAGCCGACAAAGCCGACGGCCTTGATGTCCGGATCGTCGAGGATCGCATCGACGGCTTCCTTGTCGCCGTTGACGACATTGAGGATGCCTTCGGGCAGACCGGCCTCAAGGAAGAGCTCCGCAATGCGCATCGGCACACCCGGATCGCGCTCGGACGGCTTCAGGATGAAGGCGTTGCCGCAGGCGATGGCCGGAGCAATCTTCCAGAGCGGGATCATGGCCGGGAAGTTGAACGGCGTGATGCCGGCAACGACACCAAGCGGCTGACGCATGGAATAGACGTCGATGCCGGGGCCAGCGCCTTCGGTGTATTCGCCCTTCATCATGTGCGGCGCGCCGATGCAGACCTCGACCACTTCGAGGCCACGCTGGATATCGCCCTTGGCGTCCGGGATGGTCTTGCCATGCTCGCGGGCGAGCAGTTCTGCCAGCTCGTCATACTCGCGGTGGACCAGTTCGAGGAACTTCATCAGCACGCGCACGCGACGCTGCGGATTGGTGTTCGCCCATCCCGGCTGTGCCGCCTTCGCATTCTCGACAGCGGCGCGCACCTCGGCTGCGCTCGCAAGGGCGACCTTGCCACGCACCGAGCCATCCATGGGCTGCATGACGTCCTGGCTGCGCCCGCTCGTGCCGGCGACGCGCTTGCCGCCGATGAAATGACCGAAATCCTCCATGAGGCTTCTCCCTGGTTATGAAGTCGCCGGCATTGTCTTCACTCGACGGCTGTTTGGCAACGCGATGCAAACAGCAACCGTTGTGCAAAAATTAAAGTCGAAATAGGATATATCGTGCAGAAAACGCCTAACCGGGAGGAATGGCATGAACTGGGACGATGTGCGCGTGTTTCTCGCCGTTGCACGGGCCGGCCAGATACTGGGCGCGGCCAAGCGGCTCGGCCTCAATCACGCAACCGTCTCAAGGCGGGTGGCGGCGCTGGAGGATGCGATTGGCGCAAAGCTCTTTCACCGCCTGACGACAGGCACGGAGCTGACGGCGGCGGGCGAGCAGTTGCTGGCAACGGCGGAACGCATGGAAGCCGACATGATCGCCGCGCGCGCCGAGATTGCCGGCGAGAGCGAAGACGTGACCGGCACCGTGCGGATCGGCGCCCCGGACGGTTTTGGCGTTGCCTTTCTTGCGCCCCGGCTGGGCGCGCTGACCGCGCGGCATCCGGGGCTTTCAGTGCAGCTCGTGCCCGTTCCACGCTCGCTCTCGCTTTCGCGCCGCGAGGCCGACATTGCAGTGACCGTGGACCGCCCGACGGAAGGCCGGCTGGTGGCCGCAAAGCTGGTGGACTACACGCTCGGTCTCTATGCCTCGAAAGACTATGCGCAGGCACACGACCTGCCGAAGCAGGCCGCAGATCTCTCCGCCCACAGGCTGGTGGGATATGTGCCCGATCTGGTTTTCAGCCCGACGCTGGATTACGCCGCCGAGGTCTCCGAAAACTGGAGAACGGACTTTGCCGTTTCATCGGCCATGGGGCAGGTGGAAGCCGTGCGCGCCGGCGCGGGCATCGGCATTCTGCACACTTTCATCGCGCGCAGGCACGATGATCTTGTGCCGATTGACTGGGCAGGCCCGATCCGACGCAGCTACTGGACGGTCTACCATGAATCCATGCGCCCCACCCGCCGCATTCAGGTGGCGGCAGCCTTTATCAGCGAGCTGGTAGAAAAAGAGCGGCATCTGTTCAGCTAGAGGCAGGTTCTAAGCCGGCGTTTTTATTTCGTTAAAGACTTGCCGCCACAACTGGCGGCCCAACCAATTCACACTGGAGATTTCGCCATGGCGTCCCGCATTCTCGCAGCCGCAACCGCGCTGGCCCTGACCGCCGCGCCGGCAGCCGCGCTGGCCAACGATCTGCCGCCGCCCGCACAGACTGCGGGCGTCGCCATTCCCGAAGGCCAGATCGAGAAGGCCGTCGAGGCGCTCGACGCCCTTATCCAGAACGCCATGAAGGAGACCGGCGTGCCCGGTCTCGCGGTTGCCGTGGTGCGCAAGGACGAAGTCCTGTTTGCCAAGGGCTATGGCGTGCGCAAGGCCGGCGAGGAAGCAGCCGTCGACACCGACACGGCATTCCAGCTTGCCTCGCTTTCCAAGTCCGTTGGCGCGACCGTGGTGGCGCAGCAGGTGGGCGAAGGCGTGGTCGACTGGAACACGCCGATGGCCGACATCCTGCCCTGGTTCAAGCTTTCCAATCCCGACAGCACGGCGCTCCTGACCGTTGGCGACCTTTATGCGCACCGCTCGGGCCTGCCCGACCATGCGGGCGATGATCTCGAAGATCTGGGCTTTCCGCGCCAGGTCATCCTGGAGCAGCTCCGGCATCTCAAAGTCGGCGCGTTCCGCCTGCAATACGCCTATACGAATTTCGGCCTGACGGCGGCAGCCGAGGCCGTGGCAGGCGTGGCCGGCAAGGACTGGGCGACGCTCAGTGACGACGCCATCTACAAGCCGCTCGGCATGGAGAGCACTTCCTCCCGGCTGAAGGATTTTCTGGGTCGCGACAACCGCGCCCATGGCCATATGCGCGAGGGCGATGACTGGAAAGTGCTTTACCAGCGCGACCCCGACGCACAGTCGCCGGCCGGCGGTGTGAGCGCCAGCGTGAATGACATGGCGAAATGGCTGCGCATGGTGCTCGGCAATGGCGAATTTGAGGGCCGCAGCATTGTCGACGCCGCTGCACTTCTGCCCGCACTCAGCCCGCAGGTGGTCTCCGGCAAACCCTCCACGCCCGCCGACCGCGCCAGCTTCTACGGCTATGGTTTCGGCGTCGGCGTATCGCCTGCAGGCCGCGTCATGATCAGCCACTCGGGCGCTTTTGCGCTCGGTGCGGCAACCAACTTCATCATGATCCCGTCCGCTGATATCGGCATCGTGATCCTGACCAACGCACAGCCCATCGGTCTGGCTGAAGGCCTCTCCATGAGCTTCATGGATCTTGTCCAGTATGGCGAGGTGCAGCGTGACTGGCTGGCCATGTATCCCATCGCCTTCGGGCCGATGCTGGAGCCATTCGGCGAACATGCGGGACACAAGGCGCCAGCGGACGCGAAGCCCGCGCGCGAACTCGCCGCCTACACCGGCACGTTCGCCAACAACTATTTCGGCAACCTCATCATCGAGGAAGCCGATGGCGGCCTTACGATGAAGGTGGAAGGCACGTCGAGCGCTTTCCCGCTTGATCACTGGACGGGCGATGAGTTCGTTTTCCGCCCGCGCAACGAGAACGCCATGGCGGGTTCGATCTCGTCGGTCACGTTCAACATGGAGGGTGATCTGGCCAAAGAGGTTCGCGTGGAGTATTTCGACCAGTTGAAGGACGGCACGTTCGTTCGGAAGTAGATCCGACGACGCTGCCGCCGGTTAGAGGAAGCGCCGGGCCCGTGGCCCGGTGCGGAAGAAGGCACGATATGACCGACAGCAATGACGACTATGTATATGACGACGTGACCGGCGAATGGATGCCGGCCTCGGAAATGGCCGCTCTTGAAGCACAGCGCGGCGCGGTCGTCGACGCGGAAGGAAACCCGCTGGCGGACGGCGATTCCGTTACGCTGATCAAGGATCTGAAGGTGAAGGGCGCAGGCCAGACGCTGAAGCGCGGCACCGTGATCAAGACGATCCGCCTGACGGACAACAAGGAAGAGATCGACTGCCGCCACGAAGGCATCAAGGGTCTCGTTCTTCGCACGGAATTCGTGCGCAAGCGCTGAAGCATTCGACCGTCGGATCGAACTCCGGAAGCGCAAAATGCGCAGGGTCTACAATCTGGAACAAGAACAGGCGGCTGCAGAAATGCGCCGCCTGCCTTTTTTTCGTCAGACGAAAGGCTTTGCCGGATCGAAGCGGCGCGGCAGGAGGCGCTGCAGATAGGCAAGGCCTTCGTCGGAAAGACGGTTCTCATCCGGCTTGAGATAGCTCTCGGGCATGTGGCGGGTCTTGCCGGCGACGGCGTCGAGATCGACCAGACGGCAGACCGTCTTTTCGTCATCGAACTGCAGCGCGACAGAACCATCGCCCTGTTCCACGGAACCAACGGCAAATGCACCGGCCTCGAAAGCTTCGCGCGCATCGGTCTCGCTGATCGTGGCGATGTTGCCGCGCGGCAGATAGCCGAACGTGTCGACACGGGCGCGCTGACCGGCGAGATCCTCGGCAAGAATGCGCTCGATGGCCTGACCGAGATCGCTGCCGGAGAGCTTGAGATTGCCGTGCGCATCGCGCTCCTGCATTTCGGCGGGCACCAGCGTTTCGATCAGCGAGTGGCCATCGGCGTCCGAAACGCCTTCCGACATGGCGACGACACAGCGGCCATGGCGGGCGACCGTGGCCTTGACGTCTTCGATGAAACGACCGCGCTCGAACGCGCGCTCGGGCACATAGACGAGATGCGGACCGCTCTCCTCATCCAGCGCCCATGCAGCGGCGGCGGCAGTGAGAAAGCCCGCATGGCGGCCCATGACGATGCCCACATAGACACCCGGCAGGGCGCGGAAATCCAGATCGACGCTCAGGAACGCGCCGGCCACCATTTCACCGGCGGAGATGAAGCCCGGCGTGTGATCGTTTTCCATCAGATCATTGTCGATGGTCTTGGGAGCATGCATGAAGGTCATGCCGCCACCCGATGCATCGCGCAGGATGGCCTGTGTGCCGGACGTGTCATTGCCGCCAATGTTGATGAAGGCGTCCGCGCTGACGGCTTTCAGCCCCTTCATGATCTCTTCGCAATAGGCCGCATTCGGCTTGTCGCGGGTGGAGCCCAGCGCAGCACTTGGCGTGGCTGCAATGCGCCGAAGCTCGGTCTCGGAGAGATCGGACAGGGTGACGAAGCGTCCGTCGCGGATGCCGCGCACGCCGTGCAGTGCACCGAGCACACGACAGCCGGGATAGCGCTTCATGGCTTCCAGCGTTGCGCCAACGACGGTCTGGTTGATGACGGCGGTGGGACCGCCGCCCTGGGCGATGACGAAGGTTTCGGCCATGGCTTGCGCCCTTTCCTTGGAATGAAGTTCTGGCATTCATGACATGACGGGCGCGGCGCTGAAAGAGCTGCCGCGCCCGTCATCTTGTTGATCCATGCATTTGTGCGTCCGTATGGACGCAAAGCGGTCTAATTCATTGTCTTACGCAATTCCGGACGGAAAACCGGTTCCCGCTTTTCCTGGAATTGCTTTAGCGGAACAGCATGACCGGGATTTTGCAGGAGCGCAGCATCTCGGTCGTGGTCGAGCCGATGATCAGGCTGCGGATGCGCGAATGGCCATAGGCTCCCATCACCAGAAGGCCGAAATTCTCGCTCTCGACGCGCTCGGAGATGACGGTTTCGGGCTGGCCCGCCACGACCTCGCCCTGCACCGCGACACCGGCGCCGCGCAGAACGGCCTCGGCTTCTGCAAGACGGTTGCGCGCCTCGGTGTTGTCGGTTCCGACCATCAGAAGCTTGACGGTGAGCTCCGCAAACAGCGGCGAACGGGAAATGGCGTCGACCGCCTTGATGCTGCTCGCACCGCCATCATAGGCGACGAGCACCTTTTCGATGGGCTTGAAGGCGCGGGCCGCGACGAGGACCGGCTTGTGACTTGCGCGAACGACACGCTCGAGATTGGAGCCCAGATGAAGCTTGGCGAAATCCGCCGCCTCACCGCGCTTGCCGATGACCAGAAGGTCGGAATCGGCCTCCACCTCGGCGACCGTGTCGACCACATCGCCATGGCGCAGACGACCCGACACAGCCTCGACGCCAGCGGCGCGCACGGCGGCCTCACCGTCTTCGAGGATGGCGCGGCCACGCTTCATGGCGAGACGTGCGCGCTGCTCATCAAGCTCTGAGAGCTCCTTGAGCAGCGAAGAACGCGCGCCGAGCGCGATGTTGCCCGACAGGTCGGACGGCGCTCTGCCGGTTTCGTGTCGGCCCAGCAGATGGAGAAGCTCCACGGAGGCATCGAGCCGTCCGGCAATCCATGCCGCATGTTCGCACACGCTCTGCGAATAGATGGAGCCGTCGATGAATGCAGTGATCTTTGACATCTCTACCTCCTAATGCCCCATCAGTTTTTCAAGCGCACCCGGCTTGTCGTGGATGCCGAGCCTGTCAACGATGGTCTCGCTCGCCCGGTTCATGCCGACAAGTTCGACCTCTGCGCCGTCACGGCGGAATTTGAGCACGATCAGGTCGAGCGCGCCAACACTGGAAATGTCCCAGATGTGCGCGTGAGAGACATCGATGACGACCTTGTCCAGCGCTTCCTTGAAATCGAAGGCGGCGTTGAAGTCTTCCACCGAAGCGAAGAAGAGCTGGCCCTCAACCCGATAGGTGCGCTGACGTCCGTCTTCCGACAGGGTGGAGGTGACACGGAAGATCTGCGCGATCTTGGCGGCAAAGAAGATGCCGGAGAGCAGGACGCCGACCAGAACGCCGATCGCCAGATTGTGCGTGAAGACCACGCAGACGACGGTGGCGACCATGACCACGGAAGACGACAGCGGATGCTCGCGCAAATTCTTGATCGACGACCAGGAGAAGGTGCCGATGGACACCATGATCATGATGGCGACGAGCGCCGGCATGGGGATCTGGCGCACCCAGTCGCCCAGGATCACGATCATGAACAGGAGAAGCACGCCGGCCGCAAAGCAGGAAAGACGCCCGCGCCCGCCGGATTTCACATTGATCATGGACTGGCCGATCATGGCGCAACCGGCCATGCCGCCGATGAAGCCGGTGGCCGTGTTGGCGAGGCCCTGACCGATGCACTCCTGATTCTTGTCGCTCGGCGTGTCGGTGAGTTCATCCACCAGCGAGGCGGTCATCAGCGATTCCAGCAGGCCCACGGCAGCGACGGCTGCCGAATAGGGCAGGATGATCTGCAGCGTTTCCAGATTGAGCGGGATGTCCGGCAGCAGGAAGACGGGCAGCGTGGAGGGCAGTTCGCCCATATCGCCAACCGTGCGCACGTCGAGACCGAAGCCGATGGAAAGCGCCGTCAGCACGATGATGCAGATGAGCGGCGACGGCACGGCCTTGGTGATGCGCGGGAACAGATAGATGATGGCAAGACCGGCTGCGACCATCACATAGGTGAGGTTCGGTACGCCGATCAGCTCGGGCAGCTGCGCCATGAAGATGAGAATGGCCAGCGCGTTGACGAAGCCGGTCATGACCGAACGCGACACGAAGCGCATCAGATAACCGAGCTTGAGCAGGCCCGCGCCGATCTGCAAAAGGCCGGCCAGAACTGTGGCGGCAAGCAGATATTGCAGGCCATGATCCTTGACCAGCGTGACCATGAGCACGGCGGTTGCAGCCGTGGCGGCCGAGATCATGCCCGGGCGGCCACCGGCAATGGCGGTGATGACGGCGATGGAGAAGGAGGCGTAAAGCCCGACCTTGGGATCGACGCCGGCAATGATGGAGAAAGCGATGGCTTCGGGAATGAGCGCCAGAGCGACGACCAGCCCGGAAAGGAGATCGGCCCGGACATTGCCGAACCACTCTTCGCGGTAATGGGAAAGAGAGAACATTGAACCTTCAGAAAACATGACTTCCCAGCCACCGTCAGTCTTCTGCGGCTGGGCAAGACAGGAACTATCAAGGTTGCGCCGGCGGATCAGCGGCCGGCAGAGCCACCCGGAATTTCACCGGGTCCAGAGCGGATGCGCGGTGTTTAACCCGATTTCTTTCCGCGGCGCAACATTCTTGATTCTCTGAAGGAAGGCCCCGTCAGTCCGGCTTCTTGCGGGGCTTCTTCTTGCCGCCGGCGGGCTTGCCGAATTTCGGCTTGCCGTCCTTCTTGGCCCATGGCTTGGCGTCGTCGCGCCACTCGCCGCCACCGCCCTTGCGATGCGGCTTGCCGACCGGCCTGCGTTTTGCGCCAAAGGGCTTTGGCCCGTTGCGCGGCGCAAACTCGGGAACACCATCGAGCTGCACCACGCGGATGCTGCGCTCCAGCAGAGCGTCCGGACCGATGGTCGACAGGAAACGCTGCACGCAGGTCGCGTCGAGTTCCACATAGGTCTCGTCCTGCTGCATCTTGATCGCGCCGATCTCACTCTTGGTGAGTTCGCCGGCCCGGCACAGAAGCGGGATGAGCCAGCGCGGCTCGGCATTCTGCTTGCGTCCGACGGACAGCGAGAACCAGGTGCTCTGGTCGAAGTCCTCACGGCGCGGCTTGCGCTCTTCACGCGCGCTGCCGGAATCGAAAATCGTGACTTCCGTTACATCTTCGGGCGCGGAAAGCTTGCCGCGATGAAGGCGCACGAAAGCCGCCGCCACCTGCTCCGCGCCATGTTTGGCAAGCAGCGCCTCGACGAACTCGGTCTCGTTTTCCTGGATCGGCTCATCAAGGTTCGGATCGGCCATGAGACGTTCGTCGTCGCGGCGCAGAACCTCTTCAGCGGAGGGCGGGCTGCCCCATTCGAGGCGCACCTTGGCGTCGCGCAGAAGGCGCTCGGCGCGGCGGCGGCCATTGGGGGCAACGATGAGCGCGCTGACGCCCTTGCGCCCGGCACGGCCGGTGCGGCCACTGCGGTGCAGAAGCGTTTCGGTGTTGGTGGGCAGGTCGGCGTGAACCACCAGCTCCAGATTGGGCAGATCGATGCCACGGGCGGCAACATCCGTCGCCACGCAGACGCGGGCGCGTCCGTCGCGCATGGCCTGCAGCGCATGGGTGCGCTCGCTCTGGCTCAGCTCACCCGACAGGGCGACGACCGAGAAGCCGCGATTGTTGAAGCGCGCGGTCAGATGATTGACGGTGGCGCGCGTGTTGCAGAACACCAGTGCGTTGCGCGCCTCATAATAGCGCAACACGTTGATGATGGCGTTCTCGCGCTCCTGCGGCACGGCCAGGAAGCCACGATAATCGATATCGACATGCTGCTTCTGCTCGGCGGCGGTGGTGATGCGCACCGCATCGCGCTGATAGTTCTTCGCCAGATTGGCGATGGTGCGCGAAACCGTTGCCGAGAACATCAGTGTGCGACGCTCGGCGGGGGCTGCGTCGAGAATGAATTCCAGATCCTCGCGGAAGCCGAGATCAAGCATCTCGTCGGCCTCGTCCAGCACGACGGCGCGCAGATCCGACATGTCGAGCGCGTGGCGGCGGATATGGTCGCACAGGCGTCCCGGCGTACCGACGACGATATGCGCACCGCGCTCAAGCGCACGGCGCTCGGTGCGGATGTCCATGCCGCCGACACAGGAAGCGATGACGGCGCCGGTCTCGGCGTAAAGCCATTCCAGCTCGCGCTTGACCTGAAGCGCCAGTTCGCGGGTCGGCGCCACAGCGAGACCGAGCGGAGCGGCAGCGCGATCAAAGCGCTCCCCGCCATCGAGCAGGGTGGGCGCCAGCGCGATGCCGAAGGCGACGGTCTTGCCAGAGCCGGTCTGTGCGGAAACGAGCGCATCCGCACCAGCGGGCTCCAGTTCCAGCACAGCCTTCTGCACCTGGGTCAATTCGGTATAGCCGCGTTTATCCAACGCCCGGCCAAGCGCCGGCACAATGCCTTCGAACTCGGTCATTCATCTTCTTTCGGAAATGAGCGCGCTCTAAGAGATCATCTGATGCAGATAGCCTGGCAGGCGCGCAGCGCGGCCATTCTGCCAACGCTTTTGCGCCGTACTACGCGCGTCGAAGACAAATGTACAGCGGTGAAGAGAGGATTTCGCGCGGTTACCGAACCTTCCGCGCTACTTCACCACCTCGCCGTCTTCCTTGGTGAAGGATTTCACCGCGTCTTCCGGCAGGAGTTCCAGCACGGTTTCGGACGGGCGGCAGAGCTTCGTTCCAAGCGGGGTTTCAACGATCGGACGGTTCATCAGGATCGGGTGTTCGACCATGAAATCGATCAGTTCGTCATCGCTCCACTTGTCTTCGCCAAGACCAAGCTCGTCATAGGGCGTGCCCTTCTGGCGCAGGATCGCGCGCGGGGACACGCCCATGGCGGCGATCAGGGAGACCAGCTTTTCACGGCCGGGCGGCGTCTTGAGATATTCGATCACCACCGGCTCTTCACCGGCTTCGCGAAGCATGGCCAGCACGTTGCGCGAGGTGCCGCATTTGGGGTTGTGATAGATGGTTGCGGTCATTGTTTTCTCGCTCCGCTCTCGGGGGTTTTCTCGCTCGGCACTCGGGGGGCTCGCTCGGCTCTCGGGTTTTCTCGTTCAGCTTTTGGGGAACCAGTCCTGGGTGCGGTTGGCAAAGGCGACCAGCGACAGCATCACCGGAACCTCGACCAGCACGCCCACCACCGTGGCAAGTGCGGCGCCGGAATTCAAGCCGAACAGGCTAATGGCCACAGCCACCGCAAGTTCGAAGAAGTTCGACGTGCCGATGAGGGCGCAGGGCGCGGCGACATTGAACGGCACTTTCCAGATGCGGGCCGCGAAATAGGTCAGGAAGAAGATGCCATAGGACTGGATCAGAAGCGGCACCGCGATCAGCACGATCAGAATGGGCCGTTCGACGATGACATGGCCCTGAAAGCCGAACAGCAGAACCACGGTGACCAGAAGGCCGATCACGGAAACGGGTTTCAGCGACGCGGTGAAGCTTGAGACCGCCTTTTCAGCCTCTGCGCCAGAGGCGCGGCCCGTCAGCCATTTGCGCGTCAGGGCGCCGGCGACCAGTGGAATGACCACATAGAGGCCTGTGGCCAGTAGCAGCGTCTCCCAGGGCACGACGATGTCCGTCACGCCGAGCAACAGGGCGACGATGGGCGCGAAGGCGAAGATCATCACCACATCGTTGAGCGACACCTGCACCAGCGTGTAGGTGGCGTCGCCGCGGGTGAGCTGGCTCCACACGAAGACCATGGCCGTGCAGGGCGCTGCGCCCAGAAGGATCAGGCCGGCAATGTATTGCTGCGCATCGGCGGGCTCGATCCACGGGGCAATGACATATTCGAAGAACAGGACGCCGAGCGCGGCCATGGTGAAGGGCTTGACGAGCCAGTTGACGAAGAGCGTCAGAACGAGGCCCTTCGGCCGGTCGCCAATGTGGCTGAGGCTCGCGAAGTCGACATTGACCATCATCGGGAAGACCATGGCCCAGATAAGCACGGCAACGACCAGATTGACCGAGGCGTATTCAAGCCCGGCAAGAAAGCCGAACAGGCCGGGCATCAGATTGCCGAGCGCGATGCCGGCAATGATGCAGAGCGCCACCCAGACGGAAAGATATTTTTCGAAGAAGCCGATCCCGCCAGCCGGTTTGCCCGCGCGGTCCAGGGTTTGGTCAGTCATGGTTCTTGGATCCTATTGGGAATGCGCCGGGGTGCGGCCGATATCATCAAGGCGGCGCTGCAGGGAAAGCCGGTCGAGCGAGGCGAGCGGCAGCACCGTAAAAATGGAAATGCGGTTGTTGAGCATGCGATAGGCATCGGCAAAGGCGAGATGCTTCTCAGCCTCGGTGCCGGTGGCTGCCGCCGGGTCCGGCAGGCCCCAGTGCGCCGTCATCGGCTGGCCCGGCCAGACCGGACAGGCCTCCTCGGCGGCGCTATCGCAAAGGGTGAAGACAAAATCCAGCTTCGGCGCATCGGGCGTTGCGAACTCGGCCCAGTCCTTCGAGCGCGCGAAGGAAACGTCGTGGTTCATGTGCTCCAGCAGTTCCAGCGCATAGGGATGCACCGCACCCCTGGGCTGCGAGCCTGCCGAGTAGGCCTTGAAGCGGCCTGCGCCAACCCGGTTCAGGACCGCTTCCGCAAGGATCGAGCGGGCCGAGTTCCCGGTGCACAGGAAAAGCACGTTGAAGGGCTGATCACGCATGGTCTTGCCTCCTAGCAATGGCAGGTCGCCGCCTCGATGGCGGGGCGGCAGAGATCCGGATTTCCGTTGCAGCAGTCTTCCATGAGGAAGGACAGGAGATCGCGGAAGCCGGTCATGTCCGCCTTGTAGCGAATGACCCGCCCTTCCCGCTCCGCACGGATCATGCCGGACTGAGCCAGAACCTTGAGATGGGCGGAGGCGGTGTTCTGCACCACACCCAGCCGCGCTGCGACCTCGCCCGCCGGCAGACCTTCAGGCCCGGTCCGAACAAGCAGACGAAACACGTCGAGACGGGTTTCCTGCCCAAGAGCAGCAAGCGCGTCGATGGCCTCTGACTTTTGCATTATCCAAATATCCGGATTTATCGATATTATGAATTTGCTTTTGTCATGGCTGATGCGTGAGGTCAAGGGGTGACGGGTTGGGGAGCAGGAGGTTTGTTTGCCGGCGATGTGAAGGGTGACCTGCTTGACAGCCGGCTGGCTTTCTCAACGGATCTGTCCACGAAGCATGTGGTCAAAGCAGCGCCAGGCTGTGTAACTGCGCGCGGCGCATATGCCCCTTCTCCCCGTGCATGGGGAGAAGGTGAGGATGAGGGGCCAGCGCACGGGCTCAAAGAAGAAGAAGCTTCAATGCAGACAGAGGGCCGACTGAAGCCGGCGCACGCCCCTCATCCGCCTGCCGGCACCTTCTCCCCGCAGGCCGAGACAAGGAGGATATCAGTCATGCTGGCAGTACAGCAGACGAGGACTTAGCCGACGAAGGCGCGTTCGACGACGAAATCGGCCGGCTCAGCATTGGAGCCTTCCTTGAGGCCCGCCTTCTCGGTCAGCGCCTTGACGTCCTTCAGCATCTCCATCGAACCGCAGATCATCACGCGATCGTTTTCGCGGTTGAAGGGTTCGGTGCCGAGCGCCTTGAACAGCTCGCCATTCTCGATCAGCGTCGTGATGCGGCCCATGACAGGCGAGGTCTCGCGCGTGGTGGAGGTGAAATGCGTCAGACGTCCCTCGACCAGCTCGCCGATCAGCGGATCGTCCTTGAGCGCGGCCACCAGCTCCTTGCCATAATCCAGCTCCGCCACTTCGCGGCAGGTATGGGTCAGGATGATGTTCTCGAACTTGTCGTAGGTCTCCGGATCGCGGATCAGGCTTGCGAAAGGCGCAATGCCCGTGCCGGTGGAGATCATGTAGAGGTTTTTCGCCGGCGTCAGCGCATCGTTGACCAGCGTGCCGGTGGATTTCTGGCGCATCAGCACCGTGTCGCCCGGCTGGATCCTCTGCAGGTGCTGGGTCAGCGGACCATCCGGCACCTTGATGGAGAAGAATTCAATCTCTTCATCCCAGTTGGGACTGGCGATGGAATAGGCGCGGAACACCGGCTTGGCGGCATTGGGAAGACCGATCATCACGAACTCGCCGGAGCGGAAACGGAAGCTCTGCGGCCGCGTGATGCGGAACGAGAACAGCTTGTCCGTGTAGTGTTTCACCGACGTCACGCGCTCGGCATAACAGCCGGCGGGAATCGGGAATTCGGTTGTCTTTTCGGCCTCGGCCTCGCGGAGCGCAGCGCTGTCCATCGGTACTTTCCTCGTTCGGTCGGAAGTCTCTATGCCTGTTTCGAGTGCGGATGCAAACTCAAATCACGGCATTAATGGCGGCTCTTGCCTGCCGAGATTATTAGTATACAAATGAATTTGACGTCAAGTTTCCAGCGTTCGACACCTATTTCATATCGTCGGGTCAAAAAAGGTTTCGCATTCCGGATTTTCCCAATGGTTGAGAAAAATGGCATCAATTCGGGTTCTGTGGTCGCCGGCATCGATGTGGGCGGCACCTTCACTGACCTGATCCTGATCGACACACGTTCAGGCACCGATATGGGCCCCCGGGTGCGTGTCGCCAAGACCCCGACCACCATCGAGAACCAGGCCTTCGGCGTCGTCAACGCCATTCGGGAGACGGGCGTACCGGCCTCCGAAATCGGCCTGATCGTGCATGGCACGACCACCACGACCAATGCGGTTCTGGAGCGGCAGCTTGCGCGAACCGGCATGATCACCACCGCCGGTTTCCGCGACATCATCGAGCTTGGCCGCCGCACGCGGCCGCAGGCCTATGGCATGACGGGCACGTTCAAACCCGTTGTGCCGCGCAATCTGCGGCTGGAGGTGGGCGAGCGCATGGACGCTGCCGGCAATGCGCTCACCCCGCTCGACGAGGATGGCGTGCGCGAAGCAGTCAAGGCGCTGCTCGATGCGGGCTGCGTTTCGCTGGTGATCCATTTCCTGCATGCCTATGCGAACCCGGCGCATGAGAGGCGCGCAGCCGAAATCGCCGCCGAACTCTGGCCCAACGATTACATCACCACTGGACACGCCCTGCTCTCGGAAGCGCGCGAATTCGAACGCGGCGTGACCGCCGCCGTCAACGCCTCGGTGCAGCCGATCCTTGAGCGCTATGTCGCCCGGCTTTCGAATGAGCTGCGGGTCCTCGGTTATGCGCGCGACTTCCTGGTGATGAACGGCAATGGCGGCATGATCTCCGCCGCCCATGTGGCCCGCGAAGCGGCCAAGACGGTGATGTCCGGCCCGGCCTCCGGCGTGATGGCCGCCGCCTTTACCGCGCGGCGGGCGGGCGTCGACAATCTCATCACCTACGATATGGGCGGCACGTCCACAGACGTGGCGCTGGTGCGCGGCGCACGGCCCGCGGTCTCCAACGAGATCGAAGTGGAATACGCGATGCCGATCCACGTGCCCATGGTGGACGTGCATACGGTGGGTGCGGGCGGCGGCTCGATCGCGCGCGTCAACGATGCGGGGCTTCTGGAGGTGGGACCGCAGAGCGCGGGCGCAAAGCCCGGCCCGATCTGCTATGGCCGTGGCGGTGTGGAGCCGACCATTTCCGACGCCAATCTTCTTCTGGGCAGGCTGAACCCCAAAAAGCTGCTCTCGGTCGACAATCCGGTTTCCGTTGCCGATGTCGAAGAAATCTTTGCCGAAAAACTCGGGTTTGATCTCGGCCTTTCGGGCGTGGAAGCAGCCGGTGCGGTGCTGAAAATCGCCGACATCAAGATGGCCGGCGCGATCCGCATGGTGTCGCTCGGCAAGGGACACGACCCGCGTGACTTTGCGCTGTTCGCTTTCGGCGGTGCGGGACCGTTGCACGCGGCAGCGCTTGCCCGTGAACTGGGCATTCCGCGCGTGATGGTGCCGGCGCGCCCCGGCATCACCAATGCGCTTGGCTGCGTGGTGGCCGATCTGCGGCACGATTTCGTGCGCACGGTGAACCGCCCTGTCGCAAGCCTCGATGTGGCGCTGGTCAGAAGCGTGCTGGATGAACAGCGCGCCGAGGGCGAAGCGCTGATCGCGCAGGAGACCGTTCAGCCGGAGCGCATCGAATGCGTGCACACGGCGGACATGCAGTTTGTCGGCCAGACGCACCTCATCAACGTGCCACTGCCCGGCCCCGAAATAGACCGCGACACACTGCAGACGCTGTTCGAGGACGCCTATTACAAACGCTTCAGGGTGCGCCTGCCCGAGATCCGCGCCAATCTCGTCAATCTCAACACGTCCGTGATCGGTGTGCGCGCGGATATCGATCTCGCCAGCCTGATCGATCCGGCCGGACGGGTGGCGACACTTGCCCAAGCGCTGAATGAAAAGCGGCAAGTCTGGTTTGCGGGTGCCTGGCATGACACCCCGGTCTATGCCCGCGAAAAGCTGCCGCTCGATGCGGAGATCGAGGGGCCGGCGATCCTCGAACAGCTCGACACGACAACGGTGATCGAACCCGGAGACCGGGCGGCATCCGATGCGGATGGGAACATCATCATCACGGTGGGAGCGAGCTGATGAACGCGGAGCCCGCCCCTCATCCGCCTGCCGGCACCTTCTCCCCGCCTGCGGGGAGAAGGATGCGCAGCACGCAAGGGGATGAGGGGCGTGGCGGCAACGCAAAAGGGAGGCACGGATGACCGACACGAACACCCCCGCCCTCGACGCCATCACGCTTTCGGTCATTCAGGCCGCGCTCCAGCAGGTTTGCGACGAGATGGACCTGACCTTCTCGCGCGCCGCCTTCTCTCCCGTCATCGCCGAGGCAAACGACCGTTCGGATGGCATCTACGCCGCCGAAGACGGCGCGCTGATCGCGCAGGGCTCGGCCGGGCTGCCGGTCTTTGTCGGCGTGATGCAGTATTCCACGCGCACGCTCATCGAGCGCATCGCGGGCGGCGAGACGGCGGCGCCCGAACCCGGCGACATCTACATCGTCAACGACCCCTATCTGGGCGGCACGCATCTCATGGATGTGCGCTTCGCCATGCCCGTGTGGCGCGATGGCGAGATCTTCTGCTGGCTCTCCAACACCGGCCACTGGCCGGACATTGGCGGCGCGGTTCCCGGCGGCTTCTCCGCCTCTGCCACGGCGGTGGAGCAGGAAGGTCTGCGCCTGCCGCCGGTGAAGCTTTTCAAGAAGGGCGAACTCGACCCGGAAATCTACGCGATCATCTGCTCCAACATCCGCGTTGCGGACCAGCGCATCGGCGATATCCGGGCGCAGGGCGCGGCACTGGAAGTGGGCGCGGAGCGTCTGGCGCAGGTGCTCGACCGCTATGGCGACGACACGGTGCGCCAGGCCATTGCGGAGCTGCGCAGGCGCGCGGCCACACAGATGCGCGCACTCATCGCGCCGATCCCCGACGGGGTCTATCGCGGCGCGGCTTTCGTGGATTCAGACGGCGTGGTGGACGCCCCGCTGACCATCGCGCTCGCCATCGAAAAGAAGGGCGACACGCTGACCTTCGACTTCGAGGGATCGAGCCCGCCCTGCGCGGGACCGATGAACAGTGTGCTCGCCACCACGCTTTCCTCCGTCTATCTGGCGATGCGCCACATTTTCCCGGAAGTGCCGCTCAGCGCGGGCGCGTTCGAGCCGCTGATCATCAACCGGCCGGAAGGCACGTTTCTCGACGCGCGCTATCCGCGCCCGGTGTCGGGCTGCGCGGCCGAGGTCTCGCAGCGCATTGCGGAGGCCGTGTTCGCCGCCATGGTGAAGGCGCTCCCGGAAAAGGTCACCGCAGCCCCCGCCGGCTCCAGCGGAAATTTTGCGCTTGGTGGGCACGATCCGGCCCGCGGCCGCGATTTCGTGATGTACCAGATTTCCGGCGGCGGCTATGGCGGCAATGCCGACCATGACGGCCTGACCAATGGCTGCTCCACCATCGGCATCTCCAAATCGCCCCCGGTGGAGGTGATGGAACAGGCTTTCCCCGTGCTTTACCGCCGCTACGCGCTGCGCGAGGGCTCGGGCGGCGCCGGCGAGCATCGCGGCGGGTTCGGCCTTTCCTACGAGGTGGAGCTTCTGCGCGGCAACGCACGCGCCTCCTTCGTGATGGACCATGGCCGCACCGGCCCGCAGGGCGTGCTTGGCGGCCGGGACGGCAAGGTGAACGCGGTGACCGTCTGGCAGGACGGCGCGGCCCATGTCCCGCCGCACCTTTCCAAGGAACAGGACATTCCGCTCAAAGCCGGCGACCGTGTTGCGGTGGGAACGCCGGGCGGCGGCGGCTATGGCGATCCGCTGCGCCGCGCGCCAGATAGCGTGCTGCAGGATGTGGCGCTGGGGTATTACACGGCGGCGGAAGCCGAAGAGCTGTTTGGCGTTGTTCTGAGCGCAGACGGGATGACGGTGGACGAAGCAGCGACGCAGGCGAAGCGCGGCGGTTGAGAGGGCAGCGCCAAGCGCCCTCGCCCTTCGACAGGCTCAGGATGAGGGCTGTTTTGCTGATGACGCCAGCAAGAAACTACCCGGAATGAACCAATCCGCAGGCTCAGTAGTCCTCATCCTGAGCTTGTCGAAGGACGGGGGCGCCAGGCACCAACAACAGCAACGCTCCCTTCTCCCCGCTTGCGGGGAGAAGGTCCCGGCAGGGGGATGAGGGGGCGTTCGCCAGCGTTCAAACCCGACAGTGAGACGTTGAAGAAGCACAGCGGCTGAGAGGGCAGTGCCGAGCGCCCTCGCCCTTCGACAGGCTCAGGATGAGGGTTACTGAGCTTGCGGGTGCTTCATTCCGAACCGTTATTTGCGGGCGTGATCAGCAAAACAGTCCTCATCCTGAGCCTGTCGAAGGGCGAGGACGCTCGGCACCGAACAGCGGCAACGCTTCCCTCTCCCCGCGAGCGTGGAGAGGAGGGCGGCGGCGTTGGAGCCTAAGCTCTCCGTGGCAGAGCAACAGCCGCCTCTCACTCCCCAAGCAGCCGGAATTCCAGATAGAGATTGCGCTGCAGGAGCGAATGGTTGTCGTCGGACATGAGCGACACCATGGTCGCGCCATCGGCGCGCTGCCAGACATCCAGCGCTTCCATGTTGTCGATCTGATAATCCATGCCGGCGGTGAAGAGCACCGGCCCGTCGGCGACACTGCCCGGCGCGATGGTTGCGCCGTCGATGCGGCGCAGGCGCATGGCGACGCCCTGGGCGAGCGTGAAACGCCGCTCCAGCAAAAGCAGATCGCCATCAGGCAGGAATGCGCCATCCGTGATGTCGAACCCGTCCGAGCGGGCGACGGTGAAGACGCCCTTGTGCGGCCCTTCCAGAATGGCCGCGAAGCAATTGCCGTTCTCGTCGATGCTGCGCTCGGCCACGACGACACGCGCACCGTCGAGCCGCCCTGCCGGGGGCGCGTAAGCGATGGTCTCGAAACCGCGATTGTTGCGCAGTTCGTGGCGCGGCACGAGGAAGTCGAGATCGCGGATCGCGGCCCCCATGGCTCCGCGCTCGATCCCGAATTCCGCAATGCGCTGCACGCGCTCGAAGCTGACCGTCGCCAGATCATCCTTCACCGCAATGCCTTCGGCATCGGTGGTCCATTTCTCGCGCGTGGAACTGCCTGCGCCGTCCACCATGGGCTGCATGCTGAAATCGGCAAAGCCCGCTGGCCGCCCCTCGGCGTCACGGGTGAGCGTTCCGAAGAACCAAAAGCCGGTGTCGGAAACGCCGATGACATCAGCGCCAGGCGAAATGAAGCGGAAGGAGGAGAATGCGCCGAAGTGGTCCACCGGCGAGGTCATGGAAAGACCACCGGCAAATTCCAGCGGGCCAAAACGGGTTTCGTGGGAGCCCACCGCGAAGTGACGGATCGGGGTCGCCTTGACCGGCACGGAGATGGCTGGCTCCTGAGCGGAGGCCGGCGCAGCGAGGGCAAAGACCAGTGCCACAAGGAAGAGGCGCAGGCCGTGCCACAGCCCTTCACCCCGCCCCCGTGGTTCGACAGGCTCACCATGAGGGCTATGTGGGCGCTCACCATGAGGGCCGTGTGGGCACGCGCTATGAGGGCTGTGTAGGTGCGCGCCATGAGGGCCGTCTGGGCGCGCGCACTGCACCGTCAAACCGAAAGATCGCAGCCACGCAGGAAACAGGCGGCTAGAAGCGGACAGATTGGTTGGCCGTGCGCCAATCCGGGCGCACAAAGGATGATCTACGCGCGTGATGGAGCATCGGAATGACCGAAAACCGGGTTCCGCTTTTCGGTCAGACGCTCTAGCCCGCACGCCGCATCGCACCGCCGCTACGGCGCGCGCCCTCTTCCTCGAAGAGCGAGGCGAGCTGCTCGGTCATCGCACCGGCCAGCTCTTCCGCATCGACGATGGTGACGGCGCGGCGGTAGTAGCGCGTGACGTCGTGGCCGATGCCGATGGCCAGAAGCTCGACCGGCGAGCGGGTCTCGATCAGGTCGATGACCCCGCGCAGATGCCGTTCCAGATAATTGCCGGGATTGACCGACAGGGTGGAATCGTCGACCGGCGCGCCATCGGAGATCATCATCATGATCTTGCGCTGCTCGGGCCGCGCCATCAGGCGCTGGTGCGCCCACAGAAGCGCCTCGCCATCGATGTTTTCCTTCAGAAGCCCCTCGCGCATCATCAGGCCGAGATTGCGGCGGGCGCGACGCCAGGGGGCATCGGCGCTCTTGTAGATGATGTGGCGCAGATCGTTCAGGCGGCCCGGGTTGGCGGGCTTGCCTTCCTTGAGCCATTTCTCGCGCGCCTGCCCGCCCTTCCACGCACGCGTGGTGAAGCCGAGGATCTCGACGCGCACGCCGCAACGCTCAAGCGTGCGGGCCAGAATGTCGGCGCAGGTGGCGGCCACCGTGATCGGCCGGCCGCGCATGGAGCCCGAATTGTCGAGCACCAGCGTCACCACCGTGTCGCGGAAATTGGTGTCGCGCTCCTGCTTGAAGGAGAGCGGCTGCATGGGATCGATGACCAGACGCACGAGCCGCGCCGTATCGAGCACGCCCTCTTCTAGATCGAAATCCCAAGAGCGGTTCTGCTGCGCCATCAGGCGGCGCTGCAGACGGTTGGCGAGACGCCCGACCACACCCTGCAGATTGGCAAGCTGCTTGTCGAGGAACGCGCGCAGACGGTCGAGCTCTTCCTCGTCGCAAAGATCTTCGGCGCCGACCGTTTCATCAAACTCGGTGGTGAAGACCTTGTAGTCGATATCGCGGGCGGCCTGATCGAACGGGCTGTCGGGACGACGCGCCTCGCCGGGCGTCTCCGAATCCAGTTCGTCATCCTCGGAAACATCGTCGGCGGTCGTGTCGCCGGCCTCGCTCTCGCCGGTCTCGGTGTCCTCGCTCTCGCCCGTGGACTCCTCGCCCTCGCTTTCCTCACCGCCGGACTCGTCGTCCTCGCTCTGCTCGGCCTGTTCCTGGGCCTCGGGCGCGTCGCTGTCTTCCTCGCTATCCTCGGTCTGCTCTTCCTCGGCAAGCTCCTCGCCGAGATCGATGGACGAAAGGAGATCGCGCACGGCGCGGGCGAAGCCGTTCTGATCCTCGATCTGCCCGGCAAGCGCGTCGATGTCGGCCCCGGCCTTGCCCTCAACCCAGTCGCGCCAGAGTGAAACGAGCTTTTCGCCGCTCTTCGGCACGGGCCGGCCGGTCAGCTTCTCGCGCACCATCAGCGCGATGGCTTCCTCAAGCGGCGCATCGGCCTTTTCGGAAACCCCGGCCAGATTGGCGCGCTCATACTTGTCCTCGAGCATGGCGGCGATGTTGTCGCCCATGCCCGGCATGGCAATCGAACCGATGGCCTCGACGCGGGCCTGCTCGACGGCGTCGTAAATGGCGCGCGCCTCATTGCCTTCCGGCGCGAGGCGGCGGTGCAGATCGATATCGTGACAGGCGCGGCGCAGCGCCATGGAATCGCCGATGCCGCGCGTGACGGTCAGCGCTTCGACCGTCGCCCGCTTGGGCAGGTCCGGCAGGCGCGCGCGGCTGCCCGTGAGCGATGGCTTGTCCTTGGAGAAGGAGACCTCAAGCTCGTGATCGCCGGCAACGGCGCGCATGCATGCTGTGGTCGCCCGCTTGAAAGGATCAAGCGGTGCGTCTGCGGGTTGTCCGGGCTTGCGGTTGGTCTGGCTCACGGGTCCGTCTTTTCTCGGCCGGCTCAGCGCGCCCGGCCGTCATATTCCTGCGGATCGAGCCCCGCCAGGTCGACACCGTCGAGGCAGCGCACATTCACGGCCACCATCTTCGTGCCATCCGGCATCGCGCCGCGCGCGAAGGATTCCATCCCACAGGTCGAGCAAAAAAGATGCTCAATCGTGTTGGTGTTGAAACGATACGCCGTCAGGGTTTCACCGCCCTTCTCGAGAGAGAAGTTGTCCAGGGGCGCAAAAGCGAGAATGCTGCCTCGCTTGCTGCAATAGGAGCAATTGCAGGTGATCGGATTTTCGAGATCGACATCGACGCTGTAGCGCACGCCGCCGCAATGACATCCACCCTGATAATGCATCATCCCTCCTAGACCGCCGTGCATCCATCCGGACGCATAAAAGACAATCCAAACTGTTGATGGAGCATCGGAACAACCCGAAAACCGGTTCCCACTTTTCGGTCCGATGCTCTGGAGCGGCTCATCGTTTCATGGAAACGCTGTTCCGCTCCAACTACCTGTCTTCCGCATTTCTGCGGGCGTCAGGTATCTCCACCTGACTGGAATAGCCTTAGCTCAGCGCGACGTTGGCAGCGCTCTCCGGCAGTTCCTCGCCAAAGGCGCGCTGGTAGAACTCGGCGACCAGCGCACGCTCCAGCTCATCGCATTTGTTCAGGAAGGTGAGACGGAAGGCGAAGCCGACATCGCCGAAGATCTCGGCGTTTTCGGCCCACATGATCACCGTACGCGGGCTCATGACGGTCGACAGGTCGCCATTCATGAAGGCCGAACGCGTGAGGTCGGCAACGCGCACCATGCGCGAGATCGTCTCGCGGCCCTTCTCGTTCTGGAAATGCTTGTTCTTTGCCTGAACGATGGCGACTTCGTCGTCATGCGGCAGATAGTTGAGCGTGGTAACGATGGACCAGCGGTCCATCTGCGCCTGGTTGATCTGCTGCGTGCCGTGATAGAGGCCGGTCGTGTCGCCAAGACCGACGGTGTTGGCCGTGGCAAAGATGCGGAAGGCGGGATGCGGACGGATGACGCGGCTCTGGTCGAGCAGGGTCAGGCGGCCGGACGATTCCAGAACACGCTGGATGACGAACATCACATCCGGGCGGCCGGCGTCATACTCGTCGAATACGAGCGCGACATTGTGCTGATAAGCCCACGGCAGGATACCGTCCTTGAACTCGGTGACCTGCTTGCCGTCCTTGACCACGATGGCGTCCTTGCCGACGAGGTCGATACGGCTGACATGGCTGTCGAGATTGATGCGGACACAGGGCCAGTTGAGACGCGCGGCGACCTGCTCGATATGGGTCGACTTGCCGGTGCCGTGATAGCCGGAAACCATCACGCGGCGATTGTGCGCAAAGCCCGCCAGAATGGCGAGCGTCGTCTGCCTGTCGAACAGATAGTCGGGATCGACGTCCGGCACGTGGGAATCGGCCACGGAATAGGCTGGCACAACCATGTCGGACTCAAAGCCGAACGTGTCTTTCACCGAAACGGTCGTATCGGGCAAATTGGCGATATCGCGGTCAATCTTGTTCATCATGCCTCCAGCGGCCAGGCCCTTGCCTGCATCGCTTGAACTGTTCGTTTTTCCGGAGCGTCTCATCAGACTTTGTTCAACGCGTCTTATCAGACGCCCGCTTTAACAGAAACCCGCCTGTTTCAACAGACGGTATGCTTCAAGCACGCTTCTGAGCCGGCCTTCAGAACCCCGGTCGCCACCATTCGCATCGGGATGGTGCTGCTTCACCAGGTTCTTATACCGCGACTTGATCTGTTCGCCAGTCGCTTGTGCGCCCAGGCCCAGTGTTTCGAGCGCCTTGGCCTCAAGCGGCTTCAACCGCTTTTCGCGCGGCTTGCGCGCGGCCTGCTGCTCGCCAAACATGTTGAACGGGTCGCCCACCCGGTTGTGATAGGCCGCGCGGCCCGACCGATAGGTGGAGAAATCAGCCGCAGCCCGTGTCTCTCCGCTGCCACCCATTTTCCAGGTCGGACGGTGGCCGGTCAGCGCTTCCTTCTGATAGCGCGCGACCTCGGAATCGCTGAGACCGGAGAAATAGTTGTAGCCCTTGTTGTATTGCCGGGCGTGATCGACGCAGAAGCGGAAATACTGCCCCTCCGCGTGACGCCCGACAGGCGCGCGATGCATGCCCGGCTCATCACAGCCATCCCACTGGCAGCGTGGCGCGCGAGATTTCGCCTCCGCCTGCGGGTCGGGTCGAATGCGAATTTTCTCGAAATATTTCGAGTAGGGTTTCATATCGGACTGCGTGTCACCAAATCAGTGTGGAAGTATGGCCGCTCAGCGCCGGGATACAAGAATTGACTTTTGGCCAAAGTTCGACCTAGCGCTTGAATCGAACGTGAATTTGGGGATAGCCCCCATATGGTGTGAGGAGACGTCATTGTCCATCCAGTCGACGATAGAAAGCAAGCTCACGGATGCATTTTCGCCGGAGCGGCTTGCCGTGATCAATGAGAGCCACCTGCATGCGGGCCATCAGGAACATTTCGACGGCACGGGCGAAACGCATTTCCGCGTGCGCATCGTCGCCGATGCGTTTGCGAAGATGAACCGCGTCGAGCGCCACCGCGCCGTCAACGAACTGCTCGCCGAAGAGCTGAAAGACAGCGTGCACGCACTCGCCATCGAACCGGCAGCGCCGGGCGAACCGACGCGCTGGTAAGGCTCGCTGTCACCAGATTGTGGTGAGATGCGGGTATCGCCTGATTTTCTCATCGGCTGTAACCAGAGGCACCGCAAGCTTCTGGCATGTCGCCACGATAAAACGGTCTGCGGGATCGCGGTGGAAGCCATCCCCGAGGCGGGTGCCCAAAACCGCGATCTCATTGTCGACGGGCACAAACTCGACGGCAGGGACCTCCGCGACCACATCCAGCCAGCGGCGGACATCTTCCGATAGAAGGAGCCTGCCGCGGGCGGCCAGCACGGCGATTTCCCATGCCGTGATGGACGACATGAAGATTTTTCCGCCCGACAGAGCAGCATCAAGCGCATCAAGCGCCGCCGGGCTTAGTCTGTCGGTGTCGCCATTGGCCCACCAGACAAGCACATGCGTGTCGATCCCGATCAATTCAACGCATCCCAGTCAGCCTCATCGACGGGCTCGAAAGGGCGCTCGTAGGATTTCACCGATCCCCTGAGGCGCTCGAGCGCGTCGCGCGCACCTGTCTTTTTCTCAAGCGCGCGGATTTCCAGTGTCGGCCTGCCGTGATCCGTAATGGTTATCGGCTGGCCGGTTCTTTCCACCTCGCGGAAATACTCAAGGGCACGCGCCTTGAAACGGGATTTGGATATCTCAACAGTCATATCGATACTCCAGCGTCTGCTGTCGAAAGATAGAAACGAAAATGACCATAGGCAATGACTATGGTCATTTTAGGAGCAGCGATCACTGACAGGTCCAATCGCCCGGATCAGGCGAGCGGCCTGATCCGAAGTCTCGTGATGCGGTTCTTGTCGCGCTTCATGACGATGAAGCGCTTGCCGAAGAAGGTGAAGGCCTGCTTCTCGTCGGGAATGGTCTGCGTCTCGTGGATGACGAGACCGGCAATCGTGGTTGCCTCCTCGTCCGGCAGGTTCCAGTCGAGCGCGCGGTTCAGGTCGCGGATCGGCACGGAGCCTTCCACCACGATGGAGCCATCGGCCTCCTGCTTGACGCCCTGAACCTCCACATCGTGCTCATCGGCAATGTCGCCGACGATTTCCTCGATGATGTCCTCAAGCGTGACCAGGCCTTCCACTTCGCCATATTCGTCGACGACGATGGCGATGTGCGCCTTGCGCCGCAGGAAGGCGTTGAGCTGGTCTTGCAGGGTTGTCGTGTCGGGCACGAACCACGGCTTTGAAGCGACCTTGGCAATGTCGATCCTGGAATAATCGTTCTGCACATCGCCCAGCGCGCGCAGGAGATCCTTGGCGTGGACGACGCCGACGATGTTTTCCGTGGAGCCCTTCCAGATGGGAATGCGCGTATAGGGGCTGCGCAGGATTTCACGCACCACCACTTCCGGCGCTTCGTCGGCATTGACGGAGCGCATGTTGGTGCGGTGGATCATCACGTCGGAAAGTTCCAGCTCGTGCAGGTCGAGCAGACCGCCAACGCGGTCGCGATCCTGCTTCACCACCGCGCCCTCGCGGTGCAGAACCTCGACGGTGCCGCGCAGCTCCTCATGGGCGGAAAGCATGGATTCGCGGCTTTGCAGATCGACCCCGAAGATGGACAGGAGCAGCCGTACAATGCCGTTGGCGAGCGACGACAGGAGGCCGAACATCATCACCACGACGCGCGCGAAGGGCGACACGGTGAGCGCGAACTGCTCCGGCTTCGCAAGCGCCCAGGACTTGGGCAGGATTTCCGCGAAGATCACCAGAAGCACGGTCATGATGATGGTGGCGTAGACCACGCCGGCATCGCCGAAGAGCTTCAGGAACAGGCTGGTGGTGAGCGCCGAGGCAAGGATGTTGACCAGATTGTTGCCGATCAGCAATGCGCCGACAAGCCGGTCGCGACGCTGGATCAGGCGGTCGACAAGACCGGCGCGCGCGTCGCCATTGGCCTCCATGGTGTGCAGCCTGGCCCGCGAGACAGCGGTCATGCCGGTTTCGGTTCCTGAAAACAGGAAAGAGAGCGCGATCAGGCCCAGAATGATGCCGCCGGTGATCCACATCTCTGGTGTCATTGGGGAAGAGACTCCTCAAGGAAGGAAAGAACCTGGCTGGTCGGCACGTCTTTCGCCACGAAAGACTGGCCGATGCCGCGAGTGAGAATGAAGGTGAGCGCGCCGCGCGACACCTTCTTGTCCTGCGCGATATAGGTCAAAAGCTGCTCCGCGCCAGGGAGGCCGCCGGGAACATCGGAAAGCCGGGTCGGCAGGCCAACGGCTGAAAGATGCGCCTCGACGCGCCCGGCATCGTCGGGGCTCGCCAGATTGAGCCTGGCCGAGAAGCGATGCGCCAGCGCCATGCCGATGGCCACGCCTTCGCCATGCACCAGACGCGCGCTGTCATAGCCCGTGGCCGCTTCCAGCGCGTGACCGAAAGTGTGGCCGAGATTGAGCAGCGCGCGGTCGCCCATCTCCAGCTCGTCGCGCGCCACCACATCGGCCTTTGCCTGACAGGACTGCGCAATGGCTTCCACGCGCTCAGGCCCGCCATCGAACACCGCCTGCCAGTTCTTCTCCAGCCAGGCGAAGAAATCCGGCCGGTCGATCAGCCCGTATTTTGCGACTTCGGCATAGCCGGCGCGGAATTCGCGCGGCGGCAGCGTGTCGAGCACCGCCGTGTCGGCGATGACCAGCTGCGGCTGATGGAAGACGCCCACAAGGTTCTTGCCATGCGCCGTGTTGATGCCGGTCTTGCCGCCGACCGAGGAATCCACCTGTGCGAGAAGCGATGTCGGGGCCTGAACGAAGTGCATGCCACGCCGCACGATGCCTGCGGCGAAGCCCGCGAGATCGCCGACAACGCCACCGCCCAGCGGAATGACGATATCGCCGCGCTCCAGACGGGCGTCGAGAATGCCGGACACCACCTCTTCAAGCGTGGCGAAACGCTTCGAGCGCTCGCCGGGCGCAACGGTGATGGCGGTCGCCTCGATGCCGGCGGCTTCAAGCCCCGCCTGCAGCGTGGCGAGATGACCTTCCGCGACATTGCTGTCCGTCACAATGGCGGCGCGCACGCCCGGAAGGCGGCGTGCAATTTCCTCACCAGCGCTCTGCAGAAGGCCAGGCCCGATCAGGATGTCATAGGCGCGCGCACCAAGCGAAACATTGACGGTGGCAAGCGCCTTCGTGGCATCGTTCATGACCGGCTTTCCTTCTGTTTTTCTTCTTCCCGTCGCCTTGCCTGCTCGCGCAGATGCTCATCGAGCGCGACGATGACCTCGCTGACGATGACATCCTTGGCCTCATCGCGCGAGTGCACGGTGATGTCGGATTCCTCGTAGAGTGGATAGCGCTCTTCCATGAGACGCCGCATCACGCCTTCGGGATCGCTGTTGTTCAGGAGCGGCCGGTGGGAACGGCGGCTGACCCGCTCCATCAAAGTGGGCAGATCGGCCTTGAGCCAGACGGAAACGCCCCGGCGCGCAACGGCACGGCGCGTCAGCGGGTTCATGAACGCGCCGCCGCCGGTGGAGACCACGCGCGGGCCGCTTTTCAGAAGCCGGGCGATCACGCGCCGCTCCAGCGAGCGGAACTCGGCCTCGCCATAGGTGGCGAACAGATCCGGCACCGTCATGCGGGAGACCGTTTCGATCTCGTGATCGCTGTCTATGAACGGAAGTTTCAGCGCATCGGCGACGCGACGGCCGATCACCGTCTTGCCGGCGCCCATGAGACCGACGAAGACAAGCGACCGCCTGCCCAGCCGGCGGGCCAGTTTCTCGGGATCGGGAACGGAAGGGTATTCGGTGACTGTCATACTCGCGCCTCTGTGCGCCGGTTTCGACACAAAAGCCGTGATCCGTCAAGCGATTGACAGGCTGGCGGTCCAGATACTTTCCCACATGCTTGCAATGAATGGGCCGGCACCCCATAAAACGCGCAGGGGCAGAAGAAACAGATCGGGTCTTGATGCATGCCGACACTTTTTCGGCTTTTGGTTATCGTGGCGATCCTGGTTGGCCTTGTTTACGGCGCCATGATTGCACTTGCGACATTCGTTGAACCGGAGACCGGCGAGATGAGCGTACGCGTTCCCGTGGACAGGCTAAACCCCACGCAATGACAATGAAGATCGGCAGCGGCGCGCGCATCGAAGCCTTTCTGGAAATGATGGCGGCCGAACGCGGTGCGAGCGACAACACGCTGGCCTCCTATCGCCGCGATCTGGAAGACGCCGCCCTGCACATCGCCGCCGGTGGAAACGCCCTGCAGGATGCGGGCGCGGACGAACTGCGCGATTTTCTGGGCGCGCTTTCGGCACAGGGGTTTGCCGCCACGACGCAGACGCGAAAGCTCTCCGCGTTAAGGCAGTTCTTTCAGTTCCTCTATGCGGAAGGTCTGCGCGGCGACGACCCGACGGGCGTTCTGGACAGCCCGAAAAAGGGGCGCGGCCTGCCAAAGACGCTGAGCGAGGAAGAGACCGGCCGCCTGCTCGAACAGGCCGAGACCGAAGCGCGCGAAGCCGCGAAAGGCGCGCCGGAGCATCTTGCCGCCGTCAGGCTGCATGCGCTTCTGGAAGTGCTCTATGCCTCGGGTCTGCGTGTCTCGGAGCTGGTGAGCCTGCCGGTAACCGTTGCGCTGCGCGACGAGCGCTTCTTCGCCGTGCGCGGCAAGGGCGGCAAGGAGCGCATCGTGCCCCTTTCGGGAAAGGCCCGCACCGCAATGCAGGCCTGGCTTTCCGTTAGGGCTGAAAAACCGGCCTGTGCGGAAAGCACCTGGCTGTTTCCGGCAAGCTCGGAAAGCGGGTATCTGCCGCGCCAGGTCTTTGCGCGGGAGTTGAAGAAAGTCGCCGCGCGCGCAGGCATAGAGACCTCCAAAATCTCTCCGCATGTGTTGCGTCACGCCTTTGCAAGCCATCTCCTGCAGAATGGCGCAGATCTGCGCGCAGTACAGGAATTGCTCGGCCATTCGGACATATCAACGACGCAAATCTATACGCATGTGCTTGAAAAACGCCTTGCCGAGCTGGTTCAAAAGCACCATCCGCTTGCCGATTAGCTTCATCAACGTTATGTGGAGCGTCACATTACCGGCGGCAGGCCGTGTTCAACCTAGAGATGCCTTTATCGCAGTGTCTCGTGTTCGATTTGGCGAGTGAATGTACAACTATCTCGATTTTGAAAAGCCCGTTGCCGATCTCGAAGGACAGATCCTCGAACTGAAAAAGCTCGCCGAAAGCGGTGAAGCGGTGGACGTTGCCGACGAGATCGCACGCCTTGAGAAGCGCTCCAAGGATGCGCTCATAGAAATCTACCGCTCCCTGACGCCGTGGCAGAAGGCCCAGGTGGCGCGCCATCCCGACCGGCCGCATTGCCTCGACTATGTGCGCGGCCTGTTCACCGATTTCACGCCGCTGGCCGGTGACCGCGCCTATGGCGAAGACAATGCCGTCATCGCCGGCTTTGCCCGGTTCAACGGCGAGTCCGTTGCGGTGCTCGGTCAGGAAAAGGGCAATGACACGCAGAGCCGCCTGAAGCACAATTTCGGCATGGCCCGTCCCGAAGGCTACCGCAAGGCGGTGCGCGTGATGGACCTGGCCGACCGCTTCGGCATTCCGCTGATCAGCATCGTGGACACGACCGGCGCTTATCCCGGCATTGGCGCGGAAGAGCGCGGCCAGGCCGAAGCCATCGCCCAGTCGACCTCCAGGTCCCTTGGCCTCAAGGTTCCGAACATTGCCGTCGTCATCGGCGAAGGCGGCTCGGGTGGCGCGATTGCCATCGCCACCGCCAACCAGGTCTACATGCTTGAGCATTCGATCTATTCGGTGATCTCGCCCGAGGGCGCGGCCTCGATCCTGTGGCGCGATGCATCGCGCGCCAAGGATGCGGCGACCAACATGAAGATCACTGCGCAGGATCTCATGAACCTGAAGGTGATCGACGGGATCATCCCCGAGCCCATCGGCGGCGCGCATCGCGGACCGGAGAAGGTGCTCGAGGCGACGGCTGCCCAGATCGAGAAGGGCTTCGCCGAGCTTTCGGGGAAAGAGATGGACTACCGCGAGCACCGCCGCGAGAAGTTCCTCGCCATCGGCCGCACGCTCTAAAGCATCTGGCGGTCAGGCAGGTTCATCTGCCAACCGCGTGACTGCGAAATTGACAGAACGGGCCGCGTTTCATGGAAACGCGGCCCGTTCTGGTTTCGGGATCGAGGCTATCGCAAAACCTTGCGCAGGAATGCGCGGGTGCGTTGGTCTTTCGGGTTGCTGAAGATCGCCCCGGGCGGCCCCTGCTCGACGATCCGCCCGCCATCCATGAACAGAATGCGGTCTGCAATGTCGCGGGCAAACTGCATCTCATGCGTGACGATCAGCATGGTCTGGCGCGCATCGGCGACGCGTTTCAGAAGCTGAAGAACTTCGTCCACCCACTCCGGATCAAGCGCCGATGTGGGCTCATCGATCAGCATGATCTCGGCTTCCGCCGCCATGGCGCGGCCGATGCCGACGCGCTGCTGCTGGCCGCCTGACAGGGAGGCCGGATAGCTCTGCGCCTTGTCGGCAAGACCGATGGTCGCGAGGATTTCTTCGGCGCGGGCATAGGCCCGCGTCTTTTCCCAGCCGCGAACCGTGATCAGTCCCTCGGCGATATTGTCGCGCGCGGTCTTGTTGGCAAACAGCGCGTAGTTCTGGAACACGAAGGATGTCTGCCGCCTGAGGGCGAGCCTGTCGGCAGGCTTTGCGCTGGCCGCATCCACCGTGACCGGCCCCACCGTGATCGTTCCCGCATCGGGCGTTTCCAGAAAATTCAGCGAGCGCAGCAGGGTGGACTTGCCGGTGCCGGACGGGCCGATGATGGCAACCCGTTCACCCGCCTGGATATCGAGATCGATGCCATCGAGAACGGTGTTCTCGCCGAAACGCTTGGTGAGCCCCTTGACCGAAATCATCGCGCCACCGCCTTTCCGAGCCGCGCCTCAAGCTGCCGCTGAACGATCGTCAGAGCCTCGACAATCACCCAGTAGATGAGCGCCACCAAGATGAAGGCCTCGAAATAGAGAAAGCTGCCGGCGGCCTCTTTCTGCGCCGCGCCCATCAGCTCCGTCACGCCCAGCGTGAAGGCAAGCGATGTGCTCTTGATGATATCGACAAAGTAATTGACCAGCGTGGGCGCGGCGATGCGCGCGGCCTGCGGCAACACGATGCGGCGCATCATCTGCGGCGTGGTCATGCCCACGGACAAAGAGGCTTCCCACTGCGAGCGGTCGACGCCGAGAATGGCGGCGCGGATGCTCTCGGCCATGTAGGCGGCGAAATGCAGCGTGATGCCCATGATCGCAGCCGTGACGCCATTGATCGCGGTCAGCGACGAGAAGACCTGCGGCAGGCCGTAATAAAACAGGAACAGCTGCACCAGTAACGGCGTGCCGCGAAAGAAGCTGATGAAGAACTGCACGAAACCATCGAGCAGCGGCACACGCATGACGCGGACAACGGCCATGAGCGAGGCAAGCACCAGCGCGAGGATCATGGCCACCGACGCCATGGCAAGCGTCAGCGGCACATATTTGAGAAGCACGGGGACAAGCCCCAGCATGTATTCGAGATCAAGCGGCCTCATGGTCCCCGCCTCTCATGCTCTATAGACAGGCTTGATCGCCTATCGGGTGATGTCGGCGGCAAACCACTTTTGCGAAATCTCGGTGAGCTTGCCGTTCTCTTTCAGCGTGGCGATGGCCGCATTCACGCGGTCGCGCAGGGCCTTGCCCTCATCGTCATTGCGGAAAGGAAGCGCGTTGCGCAGTTCGGAGAAGGGCTTGCCGGCGAGCGCCAGCGGCAGCGGCGTTTCCTTGATCACCTGGGTGGCGCTGACCCGGTCCATGACGAAAGCGTCGACACGGCCAAGCGCCGTCTCCTGCTCGAGATTGCTCTCATAGGTCTTGATGTCGATCTCGTCGGCATAAGGTAGCTCGCGCAGAAGCGCCTCGAAATTCGAACCCAGGTTGACGGCCACGGTGCGCCCCTTCAGGCTTTCCGGTCCGGTGATCTCGGTCTCGTTGCCCTTCTTCACCACCACCTGCGCACCGTCGATCACATAGGGCTGCGAGAAGGCAAACCTGGCCTCGCGCTCCGGCGTGATGGTGATCTGATTGGCGATGGTGTCGATCCGGTTGGATTCGAGCGCACCGATCAGACCCGAAAAGCTCATCGTGACGAATTCAACTTCATCGCCCGTTTCCTCGGCGACGGCGTTCAGCACATCGACCTCGAAGCCCTGCAGCTTGTCCTGCTTGACGAAGGTGAAGGGGAAATAGCCGCCGGACATGCCGACGCGGATCGTCTCGGCATGAGACGCCGAAACGGTGGCGGCGAGGACGGCTGCTGCAAATGCCAGTTTACGCATTGAGTTCTCCAGGGCGCGTTGCGCGCCAATCCGATTGATGAGTGCCGGGAAAATAGGGATTGGAGAAGATTTTTCTATGGGTCGCCGATACAGCGAAATCAGAAAGCAAAAATTTTGTCGAAAGCTTCAAAATGGAGAAAAACACATCCAACCACGCGCGGAGTGGCGAGCATATTTTCAACGTCAGAATAGCGACGCAAACCCGCAGACAACCGGGCTTCCGCACAACCGTCGGCTAACGACAAGGCTTGCACGGAGGCCTTTCCTCGCCTAAAAGCCGCGAAAAGGCCATAAATACAGACAAAATGCCGCGAAATGGTCACAGCATGGCTTCATTGCATGGTGCGATCGGTAATCTTTTAGAAAGCATAAGGCTTCATTTTCTATAAGCAGAATGCCAATCTAAGTTCTCCGCGCGGGGGCCAATAGGCGGGACACGAAATACCCATGACACGCCTGATCAAATATGCCTTTCTCATGTCGGCAGCGATTGCGCTGACCGCCTGCAACGAAACGCTTGAAGACATCGCGCCCAAGGCCGAGCGGCAGCTGCCGTCTCGCGTCGTTCAGACGATGAAGGCCAAGGGGATGAGCAAGACCTCTCCCGTGATGATGCGCATCTTCAAGGAAGAGGGAAAGCTGGAAGTCTGGAAGGCCAAGCAGAATGGCCGCTACGACGTCATCGCCAGCTATGACATCTGCAAATGGTCGGGCCAGCTCGGGCCGAAATTCACCGAGGGCGACCGCCAGGCGCCGGAAGGTTTCTACACCGTCCGTCCGGGGCAGATGAATCCGAAATCGAGCTATTACCTCGCCTTCAACATCGGCTTCCCGAACGCCTATGACCAGGCGAACGGCCGCACCGGCAAGCATCTGATGGTGCATGGCGCCTGCTCTTCGGCCGGTTGCTATTCGATGACCGACGAACAGATTTCCGAGATCTACGCGTTTGCCCGCGATTCCTTCAAGGGCGGGCAGCGGGAGTTTCAGGTTCAGGCGTTTCCCTTCCGCATGACGGCGGAAAACATGGCGCGCTACCGCAACGACCCGAATTACGATTTCTGGAAGATGCTCAAGGTCGGCTACGACCATTTCGAGCTGACCAAGGTTCCGCCAAAGGTGGATGTCTGCGGCAAGCGCTACGTGTTCAACAGCGAGCCCGCAAATGGCGGCAAGTTCTCGCCGGCGGCATCCTGCCCGCCGATGAGCCAGCCGGAATCGCTTCTGACCGCCTACAAGCAGCATCAGGCAAAATACGACTTCGCCTTCAATGCAGCGCTCAAGAAGCAGTCCTCGTCCGAGCAGTCGGAGACGATTGCCGGACACAGCGAGGCGCGCCTCGTGGCTGACTGGAGCAAGCGCCGCGCGCGTGGCGAGAAGGTTTCGCGCCTGCCGCCGAACATTCCTTCGCCAACCGCCGTTGCCGAAGCACCGGAAGCAGCGCCCACACCAGCCGTTGCCGCAACGGCCTCTGCCTACACGGCCGAGCCCGCCTCGCGGCTTCAGACGGCTTTGGAAGCCGTGGCAGGAGAGCAGCAGGAAGAGACGGCGACCGAGACGCCGGCTGCGGGCACGGTTCCAAGCCCCGCACCGCGACCGAACACCAGCCCCGAACGCACGGCGTCCGTGCCGGCTCCCGAAGCGGGCAGCCAGGGGACCTCGCTGCGCCGGCGCATCCAGAACCTGTTCAGCCGCTGAGCGTGACGGTCATCGCCGAAACATACGACCTCAAGGGGCTGAATTGCCCCTTGCCGGTGCTCCGCGCCAGGAAGCGCCTTGCCGGCATGGCGACGGGCGAACAGCTGTGGCTTGAAACCACCGACCCGCTGGCCGTGATCGACATTCCCGCCTTTTGCAATGAGAGCGGGCACCTGCTGGTGGAGAGCGAAGCGACGCCGGACGGGCATCGCTTTCTCGTCGAGCGGGGCTAGAGCGTTTCCGCTTTTGCTGGAATTGCGAAAACGCTCTGATTTATTGTTTTTGCGCAATTCCGGACGGAAAACCGGTTCCCACTTTTCCTGAAATTGCTCTAAATCGCCGTGCGTGGTTCGACAGGCTCACCATGAGGGATGGAGAGCCTGACAGAGCGTCTCAACCAGAGGCGTCGCCGCAGGTTTCACAACCAGCGCCATCCCTCATCCAATGCCATCCCTCATGGTGAGCCTGTCGAACCACGCACGACATCACTGTATCAGCTGTCGCGCACCGTCTCCCCCACGGGGGACGATCAGCGCTTAATCGGGCATCGAAGGCGAGAGCGCGTCTGTCAGCGCCGGAAACCGGCGATGGCGAGAGGGTTGTCTTCCAGCGCGGCCCTGTCGGGAGTATCCACCCTTGCCTCGCCCACAAAGGCTGAGAACAGCCCGCGTATATAGCGCTCGTCCAGTCCGGCTCCGATGATCACCAGGCGCACGCCGCGTGTCTCGTCGGGCCAGGCAGGCAGCCAACGCGGCTCGTGCAGCACCTGACGAACGCCCTGCACCACGAGCGGCCTTTCCGGATTTTCAACCAGCTCGACAAGTCCTTTCAGCCGCAGGATCTGCGCCCCGCACTGGCTGCGCAGGAGGTCGAGAAAACCTTCAAGCGCCGCGCCGCCGATAGGCCGGTCATGCGTGAGCAGGATCGTGTCGAACGCCGCGCTGTGCGCGTGATCATGGTCGTGGTCGTGGTCGTGGTCGTGATGATCATGGCCATGGTGATGGTGCTCATGGGTATGATGATGTTGCATCGCCTCGGCGGCGCGCGCACCGATATCCAGCGCGCTGCAATCGATGACCGCCACCGGCTCCAGCTCGGCGGCAATGAGCGGTTCGAGCCCGGGCGCAAGCGTGGCGAGCTGCGCCTTCAGGCGAGACAGGGTCGCGGCATCGGCCATATCCACCTTTGTCAGGAGCAGCCTGTCAGCCACCGCCACCTGATGGCGGGCCTCTTCATGCGCTTTCAGTGTTTCCAGCCCATGCACCGCATCAACCAGCGTCACGACGCCATCCAGCCGGAAGCGCGCGGCCAACGCCGGATGCGCCGCCAGCGCCTGCAGCACAGGCACCGGATCGGCAAGGCCGGTGGTCTCGATCACCACGCGCTTCAACGCATCCGCGCGCCCGTCCGACAGGCGCTCATCAAGCCCGAGAAGCGTGTCCACCAGCGCCCCGCGCACGGTGCAGCACAGACATCCATCGGAGAGTTCGATGACACCGTCGGACGCTTCTTCCACCAGCAGGTGATCGATGCCGACTGCGCCGAATTCATTGACGATCACGGCGGTATCGGAAAGAGCCGGATCGCGCAGCAACCGGTTGATCAGGGTCGTCTTGCCGGCCCCGAGAAAGCCGGTGACCAGCGTGAGCGCTATTTTTGCGGCCATCGCCTCAGCCACCCTGCACCGTTTCGGCCGTGGCGCTCTTGAACGGGTAATCGGGCCGTGGCGTGGGGATGGGCACATCTGCAAAGCGCGGCACCGAAGGCGCAGGGCCGGTCGCTCCGCCCAGACCGATCGTCACGGCGCGCGGCTCATGATCCATCGCCGTGAGATAGGGCGAACGCTGCACAAGCATGCCATCATCATCACCGCGCTCATAACGGGCCTTCACCGCAGCTTCCGAGCAGATCTGCGGTCGCAGGTCGACAGCGACGTTCCGGCCATTGCCATAGGGTGCGAAATTCTGAAGCGAGGGCGCAACCGCGCCCTGAATCTGGAACCCTTCAGCCAGAAGGCGTGCAGCCTCCTCGCCACGCTCCACCTGGGAAGGCGCGCCAAGCACGATGGTCGCCAGTGTGCGCCCGTTGCGCGTGGCCGTGGCTGCCAGATTGAAACCGGACGAGCAGATATAGCCCGTCTTCATGCCGTCAGCGCCGGGGAAACGGCCAACCAGCCAGTTGTAGTTCGGCAGAATCTTGTCGCCAGCGCGCACGGCTTCCATCGAGAAATAATGCGCATGCTGCGGAAACTCGGTGCGAATGGCGCGCACCAGAAGGGCGAGATCACGCGCCGTCGTGTATTGCTCGGTGGAGAACAGGCCGTGCGGGTTCACATAATTCGTGCCGGTCATGCCCAGCTTGCGGGCGGCGGCGTTCATGCGCTCGGCAAACGCGCCCACCGATCCGCCGACATTCTCGGCAATCGCCGTCGAAACGTCGTTGGCGGACTTCACCATGATCAGCTTGATGGCGTTGTCGAGGGTCAGAACCGAGCCCGCAGGATAGCCCATCTTGCTCGGGGGCTCGCGGGTGGCTTTCTTGCTGATGGTGATCGGCGAGTTGAACTGCAGCTCGCCCTTCTGCACCGCCTCGAAAGCCACATAGGCCGTCATCAGCTTGGTAATGGAAGCCGGGTACCAGCGCTGGAACGCATCTTCATGCGACAGAACCCTGCCACTGTTGACGTCGATCACGATCGTCGGCCCGGCGGATGCCGGTGCGACTGCCGCCACCATCCCCATCACTGCCCCGGCCACAGTCCCGACCACGATCGGCGTGACCACCCTTGAGAAACACATGCGCTTTATCCGAATTTCATATCCGCCTACATCGTCAGGCGCTCTCGTTGTCCTACGTGCCGATGACACTTTTTCGACGGGCGGCGTCAATCCTGTCCGGCCTGTCCAGATCAGCCCGGCCATTTAACGCGAAGCTGAAGCTTATAGCAAAAAACCGTGCATCCCGTCGCCCGAAATGCCGATGCCTGCGATACCCGCCCGTGGTACCCGCCCGTGATACCCGAATACGCAAAGCCCCGTCTGGTCCAAACGGATCGGCTTGCAATCAGGCATCGCCACATCTTACCTATTCCCGATCTCGGAAAGACGTCCCGGCAGGGCGCGCCGCCATCCGACAACCACGCCACCGCAAAGCCCGCCATGCGGCATTCCAACGGAACGACCACAATCGGCCGACAATGAAATCCGAATGCAGGCAAAATTTTGAAGGGAACCGCAAGTCATGCCCATTTTGAACCGTTCTGCCGAATTGCAGCCGGAAATCGCCGAATGGCGGCGCGATCTCCATCGCAATCCCGAGCTTCTCTTCGATGTGCATCGCACCGCCGCCTTCGTGGCGGAGAAGCTTGCGGAATTCGGCTGCGATGAAGTGGTGACCGGGCTCGGCCAGACGGGCGTGGTCGGCATCATTCAGGGCGATCTCGGCGAAGGCCCCACCATCGGCATGCGCGCCGACATGGATGCCCTGCCGATGACCGAGATGACGGGCAAGCCCTGGGCTTCCACCGTGCCCGGCAAGATGCATGCCTGCGGCCATGACGGGCACACGGCCATGCTTCTGGGCGCAGCAAAATATCTGAGCGAGACGCGCAATTTCAAAGGCCGTGTGGCGGTGATCTTCCAGCCCGCCGAAGAGGGCGGCGGCGGCGGCAACGAAATGGTGAAGGACGGGATGATGGACCGTTTCGCCATTGAGCGCGTGTTCGGCATGCACAATCTGCCGGGCCTGCCGGTCGGCGAGTTCGCCATCTGCCCCGGCCCGATCATGGCGGCGACGGCCGAGTTCGTGATCACGGTGAAAGGGCGCGGCGGACATGCCGCCATGCCGCACATGGTCGTCGACCCGATCCTGGCGGCCAGCCAGATCGTGACGGCGCTGCAGAGCATCGCATCGCGCAATGTGCATCCGCTTGATTCGGTCGTCGTGTCGGTGACGAAGTTCCATGCCGGCGATGCGCTGAACGTCATCCCCGACACGGTGGAGCTTGCCGGCACCGTACGCACCCTCAAGAAAGAGGTGAACGCGGACGCCGAAAAGCGCATGCGCACCATCTGCGAAGGCGTTGCCGCGGCCCATGGCGCGGAGGTGGATGTCTATTATGATTCCAACTATCCCGTGACCTTCAACCATGCAGAGGAAACGGTTTTCGCCAGCGGCGTCGCCAGCGATGTGGCGGGTGCGGCGCAGGTCGACACCAATGTCACCCCGACCATGGGCGGCGAGGATTTTTCCTACATGCTGGAGGCGCGCCCCGGCGCGTTCATCTTCATCGGAAACGGCGACAGCGCAGCGCTTCACAACACGCGCTACGACTTCAACGACGAAGTGATCCCCCATGGCGTGAGCTATTGGGTGCGCCTCGCCGAAAAGGCGCTCGCGGCCTGAAGCTCCTGAAAAGCGCATGGCCATAAAGGCTGTGGCAGGCAATGCCTGCCACAGGGGGATCATGCCATTTCATTCTTGGCGAAGCGGCCTCATCGCGTTATGAGAGGCGTCAGCGGTCCCGTAGCTCAGCAGGATAGAGCATCAGATTCCTAATCTGAGGGTCACAGGTTCGAATCCTGTCGGGATCGCCAGTCCTCCCTTGCACAGCCCCCGCGTTTTCCGGTGAAACCCTTTTAGCGCCCCAGCCCGTCGCGCAGCCGCGCCCAGGCCACGGCCGCCGCGACCGCGTAGCGGCGCATGAAGTAGAAGGGGATGGGCTTTACCTGCGTCACGGGGAAATCAAGCTCCGCCTCCGGCACGCCGCGCGCGGCATCCGCGATCACCTTGCCCAGCGCCGTTGCCATCGCCACACCGCGCCCATTGAAGCCACAGGCCGCCCAGACATTGTCGTCCATGCGCAGAAGCTGCGGGTAATGGCTCACCGTCATGGCGACATAGCCACCCCAGTGATGCACCCAGCGCGCCTCCGCCAGCCGGGGGTAGAGCCTGACGCTCGCCTTGCGCAGCACCTCGAACTGATGCTCCGTTCCGCCCTGCGAATAGTCGCCGCGTCCGCCCATCACGAAGCAGTCGCCCGGACCTTTGCGGAAATAATGAAGGAGCCGCCGCGTGTCGGAAGCCGAATGCCCCTGCGGGAAGATCGAACCGGCAATCTCCGCCGGCAGCGGCTCTGTCGCCACCTGGATGGAGCGGATCGGCACCACCGTCCGGCCAATCGCGCCGGAAAACCCATCGGCATAGCCATTGGTGCAGACGAGAACCTTGCCGGCACGCACCTGCCCCTTTGCGGTATGAATGCGCACACCGCCGCCTTCATGCTCCCAGCGCTCCGCGCGGCTGTGACCGTGGATGCGCGCACCGGCGCGCGCCGCAGCCTCGGCCAGACCAAGCGCATAATTCAGCGGATGCAGATTGCCGCCGCGCTGATCCAGCATGCCGCCAAGATAGGCGTCGGTTCCAAGAAGTGCGGCGGTTTCCTCACGGTCGAGCATGCGCATGGCGGCATCGCGCCGCCGCCACTGGTCGAAGCGCTTGCGCACGGTGGTGCGGGCTGCCTCGCTGTGGATCGGCTGGATCCAGCCGGCGCGCGATGCGCCGCAATCAATGCCAAGACGCTCGATCAGATCGAAGACGAAATATCCTGCATTGCCAGACAGCCGCACCATGCGCCCGCCGAGTTCGGAACCGAAGCGCCGCTCGATCTCATCGGGGTCTTCCTTGAGGCCCGGAACCACCTGTCCGCCATTGCGGCCCGATGCGCCCCAACCGGGCGTCTCGGCCTCCAGAAGACAGACGCTTACCCCCGCCTCCGCCAGATGGAGCGCTGCGGAAAGCCCGGCAAACCCGCCGCCGATCACAGCCACATCGCATTCCTGCTCGCCGACAAGCGCCGGATAGTCTTGCGACGGATTTGCCGTCGCATTCCAGAGCGAGCGTGAAATGAAACCCTGTTCGTTGGCGATCACGGCTTCGGTCATGAACTTCCCCTCCTCAACCTTTCCGCAGCATTTCGCGAAAACCGCCGCTGCATCATTAATCTGGATTACCCATGTGCATCCGGACGGACGCCTGGCGATCCAGAGCGCTTTTGCGCAATTCCGGACGGAAAACCGGTTTCCACTTTTCCTGGAATTGCTCTAGTAAACCGCTGGCGTGACGATCCAGAACGCTTCGGTTTCCTCCTGCCCCTCACACCAGAACCGGATCAATGCGCTTGCCGGAAAGGCGAAGCTGTCGCCCGGCTTCAGAAGCACGGTGCGGCCGTCAATCTCCAGTCCCAGCGTTCCGTTCAGCACCGTTCCGCATTTGGCGCCCGTCTCGTGGCAATAGGGCGTGTCCCCCGTCGAGCCGCCCGGCTGGATGATCAGCCGCATCATCTGGATGCCGGTGATGTCGTCCGGCGTCATCAATTCCTTGCGCATGCCCTTTGCGCCAAGATCAAGCACACGGCGCTGGTGCGCGCGCACGACATACCGCTCCTGCGGATTGCCGCCCGGATCGAACAGCCAGCTGACGGGCATTTCGAGCGCATTACAGATCGCGCTCAGGGAATGCACCGAGGGCATGGTGAGGCCGCGCTCGATCTGGCTGAGAAGCCCGATGGAGACATCGGCGCGTCCGGCCACGACCTGCAGGGAGAGACCACGCACCTTGCGCCTTTGCCGCAAACGAGCGCCGATCGCATCGCTGCTCCATTCGGTCGTTTCCGCTCCGCCCACGGGCTTCTCCCCTGTTTGCTTATCGTCTGAAACTCTCGACTGAGCCGCCGCGCGATCTCCGACTTTATCGATCATGCCGTTGACAAGCCTCCGTTTCTTCAAGCATCATGAAATAATGATCCAAAAATTTCAATCCGAGAGTAAAAAAATAACGACTGCCCTCGGATTGGCGCTTCAGGAGAGGAGAGTAGCATGAGCTTGAATGGCTTTTTCACCAACCGTCGCGGCCTTATCGGTCTGGGCGCGGCCGCCCTTATCGCGGCATCGGCAGCATGGGCGCCGGCCAGCGCAGAAACCCCGACCTACAAGGTGGGCTCGACCCCGACGGGCGTTCCCTTCACCTTTCTCGACGTGAAATCCAACAAGATCTCGGGCGTGATGGTCGACATCATCACCGCCATCGGTGAGGAGGAAGGTTTCACGCCGGATGTGAAGGCAACCCAGTGGTCGGCGCTGATCCCGTCGCTGACCAGCGACAAGATCGACATCATCGCCGCCGCGATGTACGCGACCGAGGAACGCGCCAAGGTCGTCGATTTCACCGACACGGTCTATTCCTACGGCGAGGGCCTGTTCGTCTCCAAGGATGACGAAACCGAATACAAGACACCGCAGGATCTTGAAGGCAAAACGGTCGGCGTGCAGGTCGGCACCGCCTATATCGAGCCAATGAAGGCGCTGGGCGTCTTCAAGGAAGTAAAGATCTACGACAGCATCCCCGACATCATGCGCGACGTGCAGCTCGGCCGCATCGATGCGGGCTTCGGCGACCGGCCCATCGTCGCCTACCAGCTCTCGCAGGGTGCTGCGAATGTGCGGCTGGTGAAGAGCTACGACTCCACCATCACCGGCGATGTGGCGATGTCGGTGAAACCGGGCAATGACGAACTGCGCGCCTCGCTCAATGAGGGGCTCAAGAAGATCAAGGCTTCGGGCAAGCTCGACGAGATCCTCACCAAATGGGGCCTGAACTGATTTCAGGGCAATTGATCTGAACGGCGCGGGAGTTCGTCTCCCGCGCCATCCGTTTCTTCGAACATTACGCAGGAAATACCATGTCCGAGGCTCTCTCACGTGCCGCTGACTATCTGCCAGTCCTGATGGAAGGTGTCTGGGTCACCATTGCGGTCACCGTTCTGTCCCTGCTCGTCAGCACGGTTCTGGGGCTCTTCTGGGCCATTCTGGGCTGGACCAGGGTGCGCGCATTCCAGATGATCAGCCGGACCTTCATCACGGTCATTCGCGGCATTCCGATCATCGTCCAGCTTTTCTACATCTATTTCGTGATGCCCGATATCGGCATCAACCTGACGGCCTTTCAGGCCGGTGTGATCGGCATGGGCATCGCCTATTCCGCCTATCAGGCAGAGAATTTCCGGGCCGGCATCGAGGCTATCGACCGGGGGCAGATCGAGGCCGCCCAGTCCATCGGCATGAGCGACAATCTGATCATGCGACGCGTGATCCTTCCGCAGGCCTTCCGCATCGCCCTGCCGCCCTATGGCAACACGATGATCATGATGCTGAAGGACAGCTCGCTGGTGTCGACGATCACCGTGGCCGAACTGACCCGTCAGGGCCAGCTCATCGCCTCGTCCACCTTCGACAACATGACTGTCTTTACGCTGGTTGCGCTCATGTATCTGGTGATGGCGCTGCCCCTCACCTACCTCGCCCGCCAGCTTGAGAAGAGGTACAAAAACGCATGATTGAGGTCAGGGACATCCACAAGAGCTACGGCCCGGTCGAGGTCATCCGCGGCATCAGCTTCGATGTCGAGCCGGGTGAAGTCGTCTGCATTATCGGTCCGTCGGGTTCTGGCAAATCCACCATCCTGCGCTGCCTCAACGGGCTGGAGACCTACCAGAAAGGCGACATCCGGATCGACGGGCAACGCGTCGACCCCGAGGACAAATCCATTAAGGCGATCCGCCAGCGGGTCTCCATGGTGTTTCAGCGCTTCAATCTCTTCCCCCACCGCACGGCCATCGAGAACGTGATGGAGGGGCCGATCTACGTGAAGGGCATGTCCCGCGCGGAAGCCCGCGAGATGGCCGCCGGCTACCTGAAGAAGGTCGGCCTCGAAGACAAGATGGAGAGCTATCCCGGCAATCTTTCGGGCGGACAGCAGCAGCGTGTGGCCATTGCCCGGGCGCTCGCCATGCAGCCCGAGGCCATCCTGTTCGATGAACCGACATCGGCGCTCGACCCCGAACTGGTGGGCGACGTGCTCAGCGTGATGCGCCAGGTGGCAGAGGAAGGCATGACGATGGTTGTCGTCACCCATGAGATGGGCTTCGCCCGCGAGGTGGCGGACCGGGTGCTGTTCCTCGAGGGCGGCGTGATCGTCGAACAGGGCTCTGCGGAAGAGGTGCTGCGCAATCCGCAGGAGCCGCGCACCCAGAGCTTCCTCAAGCGGGTGCTCAATCCGCTGATCTGACGACAGCTATCCTGAGCGGATGGGAGACATTTTTCCCATCCGCGCCACGATCCGATCCATTTGCGTTGCTATCGAGATCTCGTTTTGAGACCTTCCCTGACAAAATCAGGCAGCGTGGAGACGGACCGTGACATCGAAGAAACCCCAGAATGTGACCCGCGAGATCGCACGCGCCGCCCTGTTCGGCGCGTGTTTCGCCTTTGCATCAGCCGCTCAGCCGGCCTTTGCCGAGGTGGCTGACAGCGGGCGAATCGAAGCGATCACGCTCTCCTCCGGCGGTCTGGCCGAAATCCGGCGCACGGCCCGGATTGATGGCAACGGCACGCTGCGCATCGAAATCCCGCTCGACCAGGTGGACGATTTTCTGAAAAGTCTCGTGATCCGCGACCCGTCGGGCACAATCGATGCGGTGACGCTGGACGGCCTCTCCCCCGTCGAGGAAACATTCCGTCGCCTGCCCTTCAACGCAAGCGAAATGGGCTCCGTGCCGGCGCTGGCAGCCGCGCTTCAGGGCGTTGCCGTGCGCGCCACATCCGGCGGGCGCACGGTGGAAGGCATGATCCTGGGCGTCGACACGCAACAGGCCGGCAGCGAAACAGCACCACGCAACGAGCGCGTTCTCTCCGTCATGACCGAAGCCGGCACGGTGGAGATGCTGAAGCTTGGCACAGACACCGAGCTCGACATTCGCGACGAGGCCATGCGCGAGAAGCTGCGTCAGGCCGCAAAGGTGAGCGGGCGCGGGCGCACCGACACGATCCGCTCCGTGGCAATTGATCTTACGGGAACCGGTGCGCGCGACATCACGCTTTCCTATGTGGTGCCCGCACCGGTCTGGAAATCCGCCTATCGGCTTGTTTCAGGCGAAGGTGAAAAGGCGCGACTGCAGGCCTGGGCGGTGATCGAAAACGCCACTGGCGAAGACTGGAGAGGCATCGGCCTGACGCTCTCGTCCGGCGCGCCCGTGACGCTCGCGCAGCGCCTGCACCAGCGTTACTGGAACGAGCGACCGGAGATCCCCGTCGCCGTGGGCAATGCCGCGCCACCCCGCCCGGACGATGCCAGCGCCATCGAAATGTCCGAGATGGACGCAATGCCGCTGCGCAAGCGCGCCTTTGGCGCAGCACCCGCGCCGGCCATGATGGCCGACATGGCAATGCCCATGCCTTCGGAACCGACCGACCGCAGCCTGCCGCGCGAGGGCGAAACCAGCGCCACCTATCGCCTGCCGAACGCCATCGACCTCGCCGCGGGGAAAAGCCTCTCCGTGCCCTTCGTGGATGCGGAAATCCGCGCCGAGCGCGTCTCGCTCTTCCAGCCGGAGGGCCGCAGCATCCACCCCGTTGCAGCCGTGTTCCTGAGCAACGATACGGAAGCGAGCCTGCCGCCCGGCATTGTCACCGTCTACGACACGGTGAGCGGCTATGTGGGCGATGCGCAGCTCACGGGCATTCCTGCCGGTGAAAGCCGCATGGCGAGCTTTGCCAGCGACCGCAAGGTCGAGATCGCAACGGAGACCAATCCGGACGAACGCGTGAGCGAGGTCTCCATCGTCGATGGCACGCTGCACACGACCACCGTATCGCGGATCACCACCAGCTATGCGATCAAGGGCGCACCGGACGCGCCGCGCACGATCCTGATCGAGCACCCGCGCCGCGACGGCTGGAAGATGGCCTCGACCGCCCTCGACAGCGCCACGCCGTCGCATTATCGCCTGCGCGCCAAGGTGGACGCCGGCGGCAAGGCCAGCGTGAAAGCCGTGATGGAACGCAGCCGCACGGAGAGTTTTGCCCTCTTCGACGCCAGCGCGGACGCCGTCTATGTCTGGGCGGGAACGGCAGCCGACACGACGACGACAGAGCGGCTGAGAACGCTTGCAGCCATGAAGCGTGAGGCCGCAACGGCGGAGCGCAAGGTGGAGAACATCCAGCGCGAGCTGGAGCGCACGACCAGCGATCAGGCCCGCATCCGCGACAATCTCGGCTCGGTTCCCGGCGAAAGTGCGCTCGGCCAGCGCTACATGCGCATGCTGGAAGAGCAGGAAAACCGCATCGCCGGGCTTTCCGACAGGAGAAGCGACGCGGAAGCAGAACTCCAGCGCCTTGAAAAAGACATGCGGGATTTCATCGCCAAGCTTTAGAGCATCTTAGGGTCAGGACCTGGGATGAGGGGCCGTGCAGGATCGCGCTATTTGCGATCCACCGCCCCGACATCCAGCAGCGGTGCGGCGTCCAGCGCGCCTGCGTTGAGCATTGCGCCGACGCGTTCCAGCGCGGCAACGATCATGCCCTGCTCCCAGTCGGGCAGGGCCTGAAACTGCTCGGAAAAAGTCTTCTGAAGCGGGTCGGGCGCGGCTGAAAGAAGAGCCTTGCCCTCCTCCGTCGGCGCCACCCAAACAACGCGCTTGTCGCGCTCGCTGCGCGTGCGCGTCACCAGCTTGCGGGCCTCCAGCTTGTCCACCAGCGATGTCGCGGTGGCCTGCCCGACACCGGCCTTGCCGGCAATGTCCTTGGGCGTGGCGCGACCGGCGGCCACGACGATTTCAAGAACGATGAGCTGCGGCGTGGTCAGCCCCGTGGCGCGCGCCAGCGTGCGCGCGTTCAGCTCGGTTGCGCGCAGGATGCGCCGCAGCGCGATCAGGCTTGTTTCCGTACGGTCTTCCATGCCGCCATTCCCCAAAAAACGCGGTGGCCACTCGGCGATTCTCTGTCGCCCACCCCATCAGCACATGGATAGCAGAGAAAATATAATTTGATTAGCGAATAAAACTTCGCCGCAAATTCCCATGTAATTCAATTATTTGCGGATCACACGGAACCATTTTTGATTCCGGCGGTTGAAATATCCTTCGATAGTCATAATATCCGGCGCGCTATGAGGAGACCAATGGCCATCACTGACATCAAGCTTGTACGCAAGCGATCGCCCGAAATTGTCTATCGTCCGCCTGCCAAGGAAGACGGCGCGGATGTGTGGCGGCTCATCCAGTCCTGCGAGCCGCTCGACGAAAATTCCCTCTACTGCAACCTTTTGCAGTGCGACCATTTCGGCGACACATGCATCGCCGCCGAAAGAACCAGCGACGGAGCGCTGGTTGGCTGGGTATCCGGCTATCTGCTGCCTGACGAAGACAACACTCTGTTCGTCTGGCAGGTCGCCGTGGACCAGAGCGTCCAGGGTCAGGGCGTCGGCAAGAAGCTGCTCGCCGCGCTGCTCCAGCGCGATGCCTGCGAGAATGTGCGGGCGCTGAAAACCACGATCACCTCCGACAACAAGGCGAGCTGGGGACTTTTCAACTCGCTTGCGCGTTCCCGGGGCGGCGAGCTCAGCCACGAGCCCTACTTCCGCAAGGATGCGCATTTCGACGGCAAACACGCCACCGAACATATGGTGACGATTGCATTCGCAGACGACGCGTCTGCGGGCATGCGCGGAAACTGGGTTTCCCTGCGCAACGCCGACGAGGCCCGGAGCGACGATGCCGCCTGATGGCGGCATCACAATTTGCCTCCCCCAATTCGCCCCTTGCTAATTCGCACGACCGAACAAAAATCCGAAGGAAAACAGATGACGACCGTTACGACGGACGACAAGCAGATTTTCACGCGACGCGAATCCGAAGCGCGCAGCTATTGCCGCAGCTTCCCCAGCGTGTTCGCCAAGGCCCAGGGCGCGACCCTGACCGACGCCGAAGGGCGCGACTACATCGATTTTCTGGCCGGCTGTTCGACCCTGAACTACGGCCACAACGACCCGGACATGAAGGCCGCGCTGATCGAGCATATCGAGCGCGATGGCGTGACCCACGGGCTCGACATGCACACCGACGCCAAGGCCGACTTTCTGAAAGCCTTCGAGCGCATCATCCTGCGTCCGCGCGACATGGACCACCGCGTCATGTTCACCGGCCCGACCGGCGCGAACGCCATTGAGGCTGCGCTGAAGATCGCCCGCAAGGCGACCGGCCGCCAGAACGTGATCTCTTTCACCAACGGCTTCCATGGCGTGACGCTCGGCGCGCTGGCAGCAACCGGCAATGGCTACCATCGCGGTGGTGCAGGCGTGCCGCTGAACCACGTCACGCGCATTCCCTATGACGGTGCGATGGGCGGCGACATCGACACGGCGGATCTTCTGAACCGTATGCTCTCGGAGCCCTCCAGCGGCGTCGACAAGCCGGCGGCCATCATGTTCGAGACCGTGCAGGGCGAAGGCGGGCTGAACGCCGCGTCGCGCGAATGGGTGCGTCGCGTCAGCGAGATCGCCAAGGCGCATGGCGCGCTGCTCATCATCGATGACATTCAGGCGGGCTGCGGCCGCACCGGCCACTTCTTCTCCTTCGAGGAGATGGGCATCTCGCCGGACATCGTCACCATGGCGAAGTCGCTGTCGGGTTATGGCCTGCCCTTCGCAGCGCTGCTCGTGAAGCCGAAATACGACGTGTTCGGCCCGGCCGAGCACAACGGCACGTTCCGCGGCAACAACCACGCTTTCGTCACCGCGCGCGTGGCGCTGGAGAAGTTCTGGGCAGACGACGCGTTCCGCGCCACCATCGCCGAGCGCAGCGCCTATCTGGAAAAGCGCCTCAACGAGATCGCAGCGCTCCTGCCGGAGGCCCGCGTGAAGGGCCGCGGCATGATGATGGGCGTCGATGTGGGCTCGGGCGAAACAGCAAGCGACATCTGCAAGCGCTGTTTCCGTGACGGCCTCATCATCGAGACCTCCGGCGCCTATGACGAGGTCGTGAAGATCCTCTGCCCGCTCACCATCGAGCAGGACACATTTGCGCGCGGACTGGACATCCTCCAGTCTGCCGTCGCTGAGACAACTCAGAATACGAAAATTGCAGCGGAGTAACGAACATGATCGTGCGCGACCTTAACGAAGCGAAGAACACCGAACGTCACGTCCATTCGGAAGGCTGGGACAGCGTCCGCCTTCTCCTGAAGTCGGATGAGATGGGTTTCTCCTTCCACATCACGACCATCCATGCCGGCGCCGACCTGACCATGCATTACAAGAACCATCTTGAGTGCGTCTATTGCGTCGACGGCACCGGCTCGATCAAGGATCTGGCCACCGGCGAAACGCACCAGATCAAGCCCGGCGTCATGTATGCGCTCGACAAGCACGACAAGCACATTCTGCGCGCCGACGCCGACAAGCCGATGATCATGGCCTGCGTCTTCAATCCGCCGGTCACCGGCAATGAAGTGCACCAGGCTGACGGCTCTTACGCGCTGGAGGACGCCTGATCCAATACGGACGAAGCGCCGCGCCCGCTCATGAGGCGCGGCGCTTCGGACGCTGCATCCGCCGGCGAAAACCCTGAAAACAGAAGGAGACCGACCATGACAGCGATGTCAAAGGAACGTGACCCGAAGGGCGAGCGACGACAGGATCCCTATCCAAGCAGGCTGCCGAAAGAACATTGGCTGCCGCGCCAGGACAGAACCGTGTGGAGCCAGTGGCGACCCGACGCGCCGCTCACCGCACAGCAGGCCGACCAGTTCGACCGCGACGGTTTTCTTGTTCTGAAGGACCTCTTCACGCCGCAGGAAGTGGAGGCGCTGCAAGCCGAATCCGCAGCCCTGCGTGGCGGCGAGCGCGCGCTGATGGATGACAGCGTCATTACCGAGCCCGGCTCCAGCGAAGTGCGCACCATCTTCAAACTGCCGGAGCAGAGCCCTCTTTTTCACCGTCTCGCCAGCGACCGCCGCATTGCCGGCATTGCGCGCTTTCTTCTCGGTGACGAGGTCTACATTCACCAGTCGCGCCTGAACTACAAACCGGGTTTCACCGGCAAGGAATTCTACTGGCATTCGGATTTCGAGACCTGGCACGCGGAAGACGGCATGCCGCGCATGCGCGCCGTATCCGCCTCGCTTCTCCTGACCGACAACGACGCCCTCAACGGCCCGCTCATGCTGATGCCGGGCTCGCACAAACATTTCATCGCCTGCGCCGGCGAGACGCCCGAAGACAACCACAAATCCTCGCTGAAAAAGCAGGAAGTGGGCGTCCCTTCGCATGAGGCGCTGAGCAGCCTCGCCAAAGAGCACGGCGTAACCGCAGCCACCGGCAAGGCCGGCACGCTGGTTCTGTTCGATTGCAACACGATGCATGGCTCCAACGGCAACATCACGCCGTTTGCCCGCTCCAATGCGTTCTTCGTGTTCAACGCCGTGTCGAACCGGCTGCAACAGCCCTTCGGCGCCGGCAAGGCGCGGCCCGACTTCCTCGCCGACCGTGGCGAACCAAACCCCGTGGCCATTCAGACCGGGAAACTGGCGTAAGCCAAAGAAACATTGGACATCATGACTGACCGACAAAAAGAGGGTGCGGCCGATAACGGCCGTACCAACCAGCAACCGCTTGGCGACCACACCGTAGAGAAGATCGGCGGCACCTCCATGAGCCGTGCCCGCGAACTGCTCGACACGATCCTCATCGGCAAACGCCGCGAGGACGCGCTCTACAACCGCGTGTTCGTTGTGTCCGCCTTCGGCGGCATCACCGACAAGCTGCTGGAGCACAAGAAGTCGGGCGAGCCCGGCGTCTACGCGCTGTTCTCCCATGCCGACAATGAGCATGGCTGGATGGAGGCGCTGAGCGCGGTGAGCCGCGCCATGTACGCCATCAACGAGAAGATGTTCGACGAGGCCGCCGACCGCCACGCATCCGACGACTTCGTGCGCGAGCGCATCGAGGGCGCACGTGGCTGCCTGATCGACCTGCAGCGTCTCTGCTCCTACGGGCACTTCCAGCTCGGCGAACACATGCAGACGATCCGCGAACTTCTGTCCGCCCTTGGCGAGGCGCACTCGGCCAACAATCTGGCCCTGCTGCTGCGCCGCGAAGGCGTCAATGCGCGCTTCATCGACCTGACCGGCTGGCGCGACGAAACGCAGCCAAGCCTCAATGAGCGCATCGAGCAGGCTTTCGACGAAATCGACCTGACGCGCGAACTGCCCATCGTCACCGGCTACGCCCAGTGCCGCGAGGGCCTGATGCGCGAGTTCGACCGGGGCTATTCGGAAGTGACATTCGCCACAATCGCCGCGCTGACCAGCGCGCGCGAGGCGATCATTCACAAGGAATTCCACCTTTCGAGCGCCGACCCGCGCCTTGTCGGCACGGAGAATGTGCGCAAGATCGGCCGCACCAATTATGACGTCGCCGACCAGCTCTCCAATATGGGCATGGAAGCGATCCACCCGAAGGCCGCGAAGAAGCTGCGCCAGGCCGGCGTGCCGCTGCGCGTCGCAAACGCCTTCGAGCCGGAGGATCCCGGCACGCTGATCGACGCGGAACCGGCCACCGCCGCCGGCGTCGAGATGGTCACCGGCCTGCCCGTCACCTCGCTCGAACTGTTCGAGCAGGACATGGTGGGCGTGAAGGGATACGACGCGGCGATCCTCGAATCGCTGACGCGCCACAAGGTGCGCATCGTGTCGAAAAGCTCGAACGCCAATTCCATCGTGCACCATCTGGAAGCGACGCTGAAATCGGTTCGCCGCGTCGAGCGCGATCTTGCCGAGCGTTATCCGGCCGCCCGCATCACGGCGCGCCGCGCCGGCATGGTGTCCGTGATCGGCCGCGACCTGACCGGGCTTGGCGTGATGCTGGAGGGCCTCAAGGCGCTGGATGAAACGGGCGTCGAACCGCTCGCCTCGCAGGAGACGGGACGCGGTGTGGATGTGCAGTTCCTCGTGCGGAGTGAAGACCTGGAAAAAGCCGTTAAGACGCTGCACCGGGCCTTCATCGAAGAGGGGGAGGAGACGTTGAAGGCAGCGGCCTGAGCGTCGCTTCCTTCAACGTCACCCAAGCCCGCCTGCCCCATCCACTTCAGCGGGCCAGAACGTCGCTCCACTCGGGATGCCGGCGAAACTGGGCCGCAGCGAAGGGGCAGAGCGGTCTCACCTTCACGCCATTGCGGCGCGCGTCCTCAACGGCGCGCGTCACCAGCGCGAGCCCCACACCCTGCCCGCGAAAAGCGTCGGGCACGCCGGTGTGATCGATGATGATCTGGCTCGTTCCGACCTTCGAAAAGGTCATCTCGGCCTCATGGCCTTCCGCACGATAGACATAGCGCCCCTTGCTGCCTTCTTCCTCCAGCATGATCGGCCCGATGTCGCTCATGCCTCATCCTTTCCACGCGCGAGGAACGGCGCAAGAAACCGGCCTGCCGCCGTGACTTCGTCGGGCCGCAGCTCGTGCCCGCCCGTGTGCCATTCGATCTGCGTGTCAGCGCCAGCCGCCTCCAGATAGCTCAACAGGCGCGCCGTAAGCTTTTCCGGGCAGATGGGATCATGCCGCCCGGCGGTAACGAGAAAACGCGTCATCACCGCGCCCTCGCCCCAGTCGGGCTCGAAGGGGATGAGCGGATGCATGAGCACCGCCGCATCGAAAAGCTGCGGTGCAGCGAAAGCGACCGACGCCAGAATGTTTGCGCCATTGGAATAACCGAGCCCCAGAACGGCGCTCGGCTTTTCGCGCTCCACATGGGCCGCCACGAAATCCCGCATGCGTCCGGTGGCGCGGGCGAGGTCGTCCATGTCGTACACGCCCTCGCCGGTGCGGCGAAAGAAGCGCGCCGCGCCCTGTTCGTTCACATCGCCACGCGGCGACACCAGACCGGCGCCGGGCGCCAGCTCCGCACCCAGCTGCAGGAGCTGACGCTCGTCGCCGCCTGTTCCATGAAACAGGAACAGGAGCGGCTTGCCCGGCCCCACAGAGGCCAGGTGATGCACATAATTGTCGACTGCCATCGATCAGCCTCCGATTTCCGGCAATGCCTTTTCGAGCTGTGCGCGCAGATGCGCATGCTGTTTCGGCAGTTTCAGCGCCTCGCCCAGATGAGCCATGTCCTCGTCATTGTCGAAGCCCGGCACATTGGTCGCGATCTCGAACAGGACGCCGCCCGGCGCACGGAAATAGATCGAATGAAAATAGTCGCGATCGATCACCGGCGTGACCCGGAAGCCCTCGGCCTCCAGCGCCGCGCGCACGGCAAGCTCGGCCGGATCGTCTGCGACGGCAAAGGCGATGTGATGCACGGAGCCCGCGCCCTGTCGCGCCACCGGCGCATCGGGGCTGGTTTCCAGATCGATCAGATCCGCACCATTGCCGCCCTCGCGCTTCATGCGCAGGACGCCGCCATCTTCCGCAACCGGCGTGTAGCCCATCAGCGACAGAAGCGCCTTCGAGCCGCCGTTATCGCGCAGGACGAGCGATGCCGAGTGAAAACCACGGATCGCGACATCCGCGTCAATGCCCGCACCGTCCCACGGCGCGCGCGCATCATCCTTCGTCTCCACCAGCGCGAAGCCATCGCCATCGATGCCGTCGAAGCGCAGGCGCGTTTCGCCGAAGCGGGTTTCGCGCGCAACGCCGGTGACATTGTGCTCATCGAAACGTTTCGTCCAGTAATCGAGACTGCCCTCGGGCACGGCGTAGACGGTTGTTCCCACCTCGCCAGCGCCGCGGCTGCCCGCCACGATGTTGGGGAACGGGAAATAGGTCATCACGGTGCCCGGCGCGCCAACGCCATTGGCGTAATAGAGATGATAGACATCCGGCGCGTCGAAATTAACCGTCTTCTTGACGCGGCGCAGGCCGAGCGTTCCGGTGATGAAGCGGTCGGTTGCCTGCGCATCCCGCGCCATGGATGTGATGTGGTGAATGCCTTCGATCTGGGTAAGCATGACAAATCCCTTTTTGAGTTTGCCGCAACGTCTCCACGGCTGAGTGTAGCACCAAGATGGCGATGCGTGAGCGTCCATGAAAGCGATGACGGGAAGACGCATTGTCAACGCTGCATAAACAAAGAGCCCCGCGCTTGGCGCGAGGCTCCTTTATCGATGCGGTACGCGCAGATTACTGAACCTGCATCCGCATATCGTCACGCTGCTCGCCATAGACCGCCTCGTCATAGGCCGGCTGCTGCTCGAGCTCTTCCTGCGTGAACTCGGTGTAGAGATAGAACGAGCCGCTGCCGTCGGTCATGAAGGCGAGATTGTCCATGCCAATGGCAACCTCTTTCTCGCCAATGCCCAGGAAGCCGCCGACATCGACGATGATGGCGTCGACCTGACCGTCCTGCGTGACGATCACGTCACCGATCTCGCCAATGTTCTCCTCATTCGCGCCGTAGACGGTGGTGCCGGTCAGCTGCTCCGTGCTGATCTGGTCGGTTGGCATCTCGTCAAGGCTCGAACGGTCGATGGCCGAGGTCATCGTGTCGTCGGTCATCGGCGCTTCAGCGTCCGGAGCCTGTGCGGTCTCGTCCATACCGGCGGCCGGGGCTTCCGTGCCTGCCATCTGGTCGTCAGAGCCGGAAGCATCCGGCGCGGGTGCAGCCGCCATACCGTCGCCGCTCGCCGCATCGCCCATGGCATCTGTAGTCGTGTCGGACGTCGGAGCCATGGCTGTTTCGCCAGCGCCTTCCTCGCTCTCGACCGGCGCATTGGCCAGATCATCCTTGGAAGCAGGCTTGGTCATCGACACATCGGCGTCTGCCGGCATCGGACGATAGGCCGAACGGTCAAACTCTTCCTGAGCCTTCAGAGCGTCGGCGCTGGTTTCGATCACCAGCCAGCGGTCGCCATCCTGCTCGGCCCACTCGGCCATCTCATATTCGAGCGCAACTTCCTTCTGGCCAATGCCCAGGAAGCCGCCAACGCCGACAACCAGCGTGGTAACGTCACCATTCTCATCGAGAACCAGATCGGTCACCTTGCCGATGTTCTCGGCATCTTCGCCGGCGCCGTTATAGACCGACTTGCCGATCAGATCGGTGGCCAGATGGCCATCGGCGCGCACCACCATTTCAGTGGGCTGCTCGGTGGGGGCCGCAGCCGGTGCGCCGGTTGCGGGGGCCGTGGATGTCTGAGCGACCGCACCGGTCGCGACAAGCGTTGCAATTGCAGTGGTCGCCAAAAGGTTGCGGAACATGATAAGCTCTCCGTGTGCAGTGTTTCTGTACAGGCCGCGCTCCGAACCGAACTTGCCAGGGAGGATCGGTGCGTGGCCGTTTGCACCCTTAAAACGCGCCGCCCTCATTCTTGTTCCGCGTTTTTCCGAACGCATTGCCAAACTTTGCCCGGGAACCTTTCGACCAGCCGCTCCTTAACGGTCGAGCACAACACAATCGCGCAGCAAAACCTCAGGGAACCCTCCAATGCATGTTCTGGCTGTCCTAAACTGCAATGGGGGAACCCTGCGCAGCCTTGATACCGAAGCGCTGGCGCGCGAGATGAAGGGCATCTTCGAGGCGGCTGACCATACCATAGACATCAGCCTGTGCAGGGGCGACGAACTCGTCGCAACCATGGAAGATGCCGCGCGCGACGAGACGGCGGACATCATTCTGGCCGGCGGCGGTGATGGCACCATCTCGCTGGCGGCGGGCCTGCTTGCCCATTCCGACAAGGCGCTCGCCATTCTTCCCGCAGGCACGATGAACCTCTTTGCGCGCAGCCTCGCCATACCGCAGGATCTGCGCATGGCGATGGAAGCGCTCGCCCATGGCGACATCAAAAATGTCGACATTGCCGATGCCGACGGACACTATTTCGTGCATCAGCTTTCCATCGGCATGCATCCGAAACTGATCCGGCTGCGCGAACGGATGACCTTTCGCTCGCGGATCGGCAAGATATTTGCCTCAGTGCGTGCCGCGATGGCGACAATGATCCGCCCGCCCAAACTGGACGTGGAGCTGGAGCTCTCGGAAACGAAAGTCCGCACCACCACGTCAAACCTGGCGATCACCAACAATCTCTATGCAGAAGGCCAGCGCCTTCCCTTTACCGACCAGCCCGATGGCGGGCAGCTGGGCGTCTACATCACCCATGCCCGCACCCGCAGCGAACTGATCCTCTGGCTTCTCAACATGGGGATCGGTCGCTGGCGGCAGAACGAACAGATGGAAATTCACGAGGCGACGGACGTGACCGTGCGCATCTGCTCGCGAAGGCGACGCTTCAAATGCGCCATTGATGGCGAGCTGCGGCCTTTGCAGCGCGAGACCCGCATCAGGCTGCATCCGGGCGCGCTCCGCGTGGTGATGCCCCGGCCGGCCGACCAGAGCCTTTGACCCTTCTAGGCGCAAGTCCAGAAACACGCAGGCGCAGAACGACAAAAGCCCCGACCAATCTGGCCGGGGCTCTTTTTTTTTTGATGCCGCGCGTTTCTCACACGTTAGTCGGCGATGATCGAGCGCAGCATCCACAGCGCCTTCTCGTGGAAGGTCAGGCGCTCGGTCAGCATGTCGGCGGTGACCATGTCACCCTTTTCATCTGCGGCAGCGCCGATGTCGCGCATCTTGCGAACGGCTTCCTCATGGTCCTCGACCAGATCCTGCACCATCTCAAGGGCCGAGCGGCCCGAGGCGCGAAGCTCGATGGACGTGTCGACACCCTTGCCCGCCAGAATGGGCGCGTGATGGCCCAGCGCACGAACCCGCTCGGCGATGATGTCCGTCGCTTCAAACAGGGCGTTGTACTGCTCCTCGGTCAGAACATGGATCGAATGGAACAGCGGGCCGACGACATTCCAGTGATAGATGTGGGTCTTGATCAGGAGCCTGTAGGTGTCGACGAGGATCTCCGAAAGCCCTGCGGCAATTTCCCTGCGGTCCGCATCGGAAATGCCAATGTCCATCTTGTCGGCATGGGTCTTGGGTTTGAGAACTTCAGCTGCATCGCTCATTGGTCTCTCCTTTCATTGAGTATCTTGAATACGGGAATCTCATGAAGCTGGGAAAACAAGCTGGTGAAACAATTGCGCGGTAAGCCGCGTCATCCAGTCGGCCCGTCTTCGGCGGCGGGCATCTCTATGGCCTGTTCTTCATCGAGCATCAGGCCGTAGACCTCGACGCCCCACCAGACGACAGCCGCCAGCAGAAGACCGAACACCAGAACCATGAGAACCGGGAAGCCGCGCCGTCCCTGGCGCGCCTCCTGAGAAGTCGTCTTGTTTTCAGGCATGATCACTGCTCCTGTCTTCTTCCCTCGACCAATGCCGTGGCCGAGGGAGAGTTCCATTGCAGTGCAAAAAAGTGAGCCGGATTGGCCGGCTCAAACCCGGCTGGAGCGGCTTATCGTTTCGTGGAAACGCTGCCCCACGCCAACCGCCTTTGGTCCGCATTCATGCGGACGTCAGGTGTTCCCACCCGACTAACCGGCGTCGCCATCCGGATCGCCACCGCTGTTCTCGCGGTAGATTGCGTAGCCAACGGCCACGAGCACGGGAAGGGCGAGCGCACCGAACTTGCCGGTGCGCGAGAGGAGCGAGGGAAGCAGCGTCAGTGCCGCCGTTCCAGCCAGAACGCCCGCATCGGAAACGCGGCGCTCACGCGCGCGGCGCTGTTCGGCACGGGTCCAGATCCTGAGGCTGACAAGCACGACAAGCGCCATGGCCACAAAACCAAGGCCGAAGCCAAGCGCGGCCTCGAGCGTGCCCCATTCGTCCGCAGCGGCAATGAACCCCGCCAGAACGAGAAAGCCAATGCCGAACAGACCCAGAAACGCGGCGAGCGCATAGAACATGGATGCGACCCGCGCGCGCTTGAGCGAGGCCGACACTTCTCCGGTCGCAACGGAGGCAAGCAGTCTTGCCAGCATCACAGCGGCCTAGCGGCGCGTGGCGAGAGCCAGCAGGAAGCCGGCTCCAACGGCCAGCGCCAGCGAGGTGAACGGGCGCTCGCGAACGGTGCGGGCCAGCTCTTTCTCCAGTTCCTGCGAGCTGTCCCTTACGCTGTTGAAGGCTGCCTCGCCCTGTCCGCGCAGCTGCTCGATGCGCTCGCCGGCCGCCTTGCGCGCCGCTTCGCCGGACTGGCCACCCATGTCCTTGAGATGGCTAATCAGTTGAGCCATGTCGGAGCGCAACTGCTGGATGTCCTTTTCCAGATCGCCTGTGGTCACTTCGTCGTTTTTCTCGGTGCGTGCGGATTTCGCTGCCGTGGTTGCCATCTCAGCATTCTCCAATGTTTCAGTTCCAAGCCAACGCCAAACAATATGTGAAGTTCCATTTAGCACGGAACCAATTACCCGGCGGTCTATTTTCTAATGAAACATTTCGGGAAAAGTTGCATGGATCAATCACAAAGCAGCCCGGGGGGCAAACGCTCCCACATCATGACACTGGAAACCGCACTCACCGCGAGCGCGCAGACTTCGGTCATCCTTCTGGGGCTCATCGCCTTTGTCGTGATGCTGCATTACGGGCGCTTTCTGCTTGCTCCCATGACCCTTGCCATCTTCATCGGCCTGATGCTCGGCCCCATCGCAACGCGGCTTGAGCGCATGGGCGTCTGGCCTTCGATTTCGGCTGTCGCGGTGGTGCTGATCTTCATTGCGCTGGTGGGCGGCTTTCTCGTCGCCATCGCCACACCCCTGACCGCATGGGCCGACCGGCTGCCGCAGATATGGAGCCAGTTGCAGCTTCAGCTCTCCAGCCTCCGGCAGCCGCTCGACACGATCAAGGGGCTGCAGGAGCAGATCCGTTCAGTGACCGGCGGTTCCAGCGTGACGGTGTCGGTGGAAGAAGGCTCCACGGTCGAAAGCGTTGCCGTGCTTGCGCCATCGCTTCTGGCGCAGCTGCTCATCTTCTTCGCCAGCCTCTATTTTTTCGTGGCGACGCGCCATGAAACCCGCGCGACGATCCTGCGCCTGTGCTTTGGCCGGCGTCTGCGCTGGCGCGTGGCGCACATCTTCCGCGACGTGGAGAATGCGGTGTCCGACTATCTCCTGTCGATCACCATCATCAATATCGGGCTGGGCGTCGCCGTCACCGTGGCGATGTGGCTTCTGGGCGTTCCCTCCCCCGCGCTCTGGGGCGCAATGGCGACCCTGCTCAACTTCGTGATCTATATCGGCCCGGCAGTGATGGCCATCATTCTGCTGGGCGTCGGCCTTGCGACCTTCGACACGCTGACGGCAAGTTTCCTGCCGCCGCTCATCTATCTGGCCGTCAACGCCACGGAAGCCCAGTTCGTGACGCCGACCGTCATTGGCCGGCGAATGACGCTCAACCCGTTCATCGTGTTTCTGTCGATCGCATTCTGGCTGTGGATGTGGGGGCCGATCGGCGGCTTCATCGCCATTCCCGTACTCCTGACGATTTACGCCATGGCCGGCAACATCATCCCCGGCATCGAACCGCCGACACCCGCCAAAGCCCATCGCCACAGGGCGAAGGCGATACCGCCAACGCCTATAGAAAAGGCCGCTTCCCCCCTGAGCCGGGAGTCCAGCCCGCCAGTTCGGCCAAGGCCTCCTGATTGAGGATCTTGCAGCCGCCATCCTCCCATTTCAGGTGATTGCGGCTGGCAAGGCGGGCGATCGTCTTGTTGGTGTGCACCAGAGAAATGCCCAACGTGTCGGCCACGTGCTGCTGGGTCAGGGCAAGCGTCCCGTTCCTCGAGAGCCCGCTTTGCCGCGCGCGGTCCAGAATGAAGACAAGCAGATAGGCGACTTTCTCCAGCGCCGTTCGCCGGCCAACGGTCAGGAGATGGTCGTCGAGCATGCATTCCTCACGCGAAGCGATCCAGGTGATGTCGTAGGCGAGTTCGGGAAACTTCTTGTAGAGCGAAAACAGCTCGGCCTTCTCGAACACGCATAAGGACATCTGCGAGAGCGCCTCGACCGAGTGCTTCATCTCGCCCATCAGACTGCCCTGCAACCCGACGAGATCGCCCGGCATCACATAATTGACGATCTGGCGACGACCGTCTTCCAAGAGCTTGTAGCGAAAGCCCCAGCCGGAAAGTACCGTATAGAGATGCGGATTGTGCGCGCCTTCCACCAGAACGGTCGCCCCCTTCTTCACCGCCAGATCGCCCTTCTTGAAACGACCGACGAACTCCAGTTCATCCCCCTCGAAATCGCGAAAGACCTCGCGCTTTCTCAAGGGACATTGCTGGCAGGGGAGACTCTTGTGGGTGAATTCCTGTTCTTTTGTCACTGACTGGCCCCCGGTTCATTGCTGAATAGGAAAGCCGCATCCAGTGCGAGCGGTTCCCGCAAATCGTACAGACACGTCTTTTTTTAATGACAATCTACACGGGTAATGAGATGGCAAAGAGGAACGAATTCTCTGGCGTCGGAAGGATGTCTGCTTGAAGAAACCTCTGGAGGGCGCCCGCGTCCTGCTCGTCGAAGACGAAGCCATGATCGCCATGAGCATCGAAGAACTGTGCAAGGAGCACGGCGCAACGGACGTGTTCACTGTCGGCACCTTCGATGACCTGGGACCCGACGTTCTGGAAAGCCGGGGAATTTCGACAGCGATCCTCGACATCAAGCTGTCCGACAACTGGACAGACGAGTTCGCCCGCCTGCTTCAGGCGCGGCGCATCCCCTTCATCTTCGCCACCGGCTACGCCTCAAGCCACCAGGTGTTCGAGGCGTTCGGTGGTATCAGGATCGTTGAAAAGCCTTACAGGGACAGCGACCTTATCGACGCGCTGTCCCAGGCGATTGTCGGCTCAAGCGCCGGGAAGGACTGAGAGCGGTCAGACCCGATTGCCCTATGTGCGCCCTAAGGGACGCACGGCAATCCTGGCTCAGGACCTAGGCAATCCTGGCTCAGGACCTAGGCGATGAAGGCCGTATTGGTGATCTGGGTCGAGATGGCGTCCGGCCCGAAATCGCCCTCACCTGAAATCTCGAGGATTTCCTGCAGGCGCGTTCTGGCGCGGCTCACGCGGCTCTTGATCGTGCCGACCGCGCAATCGCAGATCTCCGCCGCTTCCTCATAGGAAAAGCCGGACGCGCCGATCAGAATGATCGCTTCACGCTGGTCTTCGGGCAATTGCTCGAGAGCGCGCCGGAAGTCCTTCAGATCGACCGAACCCTCCTGCGCCGGGTGCACCGACAGACGTCCGGTGATCGCACCGTCCGCGTCTTCGACCTCGCGCTTGCGCTTGCGCATCTGCGAGTAGAACTCGTTGCGAAGGATGGTGAAGAGCCAGGCTTTCAGATTGGTGCCCGGCTGATAGCTGTTCTGTTTGTCCCACGCCTTGACCAGCGATTCCTGCACGAGATCGTCCGCCCGGTCCGCACTTTTTGAAAGCGAAACGGCGAAGGCGCGCAGGCTTGGCACAGCGGCCAGTAGATCGTCACGAAAGCCCGGATAAACACTCATATATATCAGTCCTTGTTTCCGGCCGTTTCAGCGCCGCTTTTCTGCTCAAGCTGATTGAGAAGGTCGCTGAACCGATCCGGAATATCTTCCGTTACCAGGTCGTCGTAATATTGCCTGAGCTTGCGTCCGATCTCTGAGTTTGCGCCGAGCGGGTCTTCATCCTTGCCGCGCCGGGTCAAGCTTCCTCGGGTGTTTGGTTTGCCGTAATTCATGCCCTGTCTTTTTCCATCAAATCTGGTCTCCCAATGACCCGAAACCGTCCGCATCGCCCGGGCCACAACTGTCTCGTCTGCTTTCAAACGCCATTGAGCGGAATTCGTTCCCTCCGACGGGAACATTTTCGCATATGGGGCGTTTCACCCGTCACAAATGCACTAATTCTCATTGCCATGTCTTGAGGGAGACTTGAAATCCATGACCCTGTCAGCGCGTATCGCTCCGCACCTTCCTTACCTGCGGCGCTTTTCCCGGGCCGTTTCCGGCTCCCAGTCCAGCGGTGACGCACTGGTGGCTGCGACGCTTGAAGCGTTGATCGCCGATACGAGCATCTTTCCCGAGGCATCGACCGACAAGATCGCCCTCTTCAGGCTCTTCACATCGCTGTTCGAAACGCTGGACGTTCCGGTCCCCGAAGGCATGCCGAGCTCGGCATGGGAAAAGCGGGCCATGAGCAACCTTTCTTCGCTCGCGCCCCGTCCGCGTCAGGCCTTCCTGCTGGTGGCCGTCGAGAATTTCCGGCCGGAAGAGGCTGCGGAAATTCTCGAGACGGATATGAAAGGCATCAACACGATGCTGCGCGAAGCCAGCGAGGAGATTTCCCGTCAGGTGGCGACAGACATCCTCATCATCGAGGACGAGCCCCTGATCGCCATGGACATCGAGGAAATGGTCGAAAGCCTCGGGCATCGCGTGGTCGGCACGGCCCGCACCCACAAGCAGGCGGTCGAAATGTTTGCCAAGACGCAGCCGAAAATGGTGCTGGCCGACATTCAGCTTGCCGATGGCAGTTCAGGCCTTGATGCGGTGAACGAGATCCTCGACGCGGCCACCGTACCGGTCATCTTCATCACCGCCTTCCCCGAGCGGCTTCTGACGGGCGAGCGCCCGGAACCGACCTTCCTTGTGACCAAGCCGTTCAGCCCGGAAATGGTCAAGGCGCTCATCAGCCAGGCGCTCTTCTTCGATCAGCAGGCGCACGCGGCGGCCTGACACGCCCCCGCTTCTTCACGCGTTTCTCAAAAAAGCCGCCTCCGGGCGGCTTTTCTTTTGCCCAAAATCTCTCCGGCGGAACCAAATCCGAGTGCCAGACGTTTAACCGGCATAACTAAACGGAGAGACAGAATGCTATACTGGGCCCTGATATTCCTTGTCGTCGCGATCATCGCCGGCGCACTCGGTTTCGGCGGAATTGCCGGCGCTTCGGCAGGCATTGCGCAGATCCTCTTCTACATCTTCCTCGCCCTGCTCGCGATCTCGCTGATCATGGGCCTTCTGAAACGCGGTCGCTAAACGGCGACGCACACATAAACGAATGCGGCATAAGCGAACCGGACCATCCATGGCTTCCGTTTCGTGAAGACAATGAAAGGAGAAAGCCATGGAACACATCGCTGCACTTCTTTTGATTGTCGGCTGCTCAGGCAATGTGGGGGCCGGCGACACGCGCGAATGCCAGGAACTGCCCGCCCCCACCCCGGTCTACGAGACGTTTGAGGAGTGCGAGGCGGAGAAGCCGGTTGCAATGCGCGAGCTGGAAACCGAAGCGCCGCAGGTTCTCGCCACCTGTGTCTATGTGGATCCCGCACTTGTCTATGACGATGCGATCCTGGAGTGGGACATCACCAGCAATGGCGAGCTGACCGCCTCCATCGAGCCGGTGACGAGCTTTGCCGTGGCGCAGAACGAGCATGCCCGTCCCGGACACGCCGCCACGAAATAACGGGCCACGAAATAACGGGCGAAGAGCTTCAACAAAAAAGCCCCGGTCGAACCGGGGCTTTTTTAATGACTGTATCGCGTCTGTCAGGCTTCGCGGATCGCATAGCCCGCGCCGCGAATGGTGCGGATCACATCGGGCAGACGCCCGTGGTTCACGGCCTTGCGCAGCCGGCCCACATGCACGTCCACGGTGCGCTCGTCGATATAGATCGTCTCGCCCCAGACATTGTCGAGCAGCTGGCTGCGCGAGAAGACGCGGCCGGGATGCTGCATCATGAATTCCAGGAGGCGGAACTCTGTCGGTCCAAGACGGATCTCGTTCTTGCGGCGATAGACACGGTGCGATTCACGGTCGAGTACGATGTCCCCGACCGAAAGAACCGTCGAGAGCACTTCCGGCTTCGCGCGCCGCAGAAGCGCGCGAACACGCGCCACGAATTCCGGCGTCGAGAAAGGCTTCACCAGATAGTCGTCCGCGCCGGTTGAAAGGCCGCGCACGCGGTCGCTTTCCTCGCCACGGGCGGTGAGCATGATGATCGGCAGGCGCTCCGTTTCGGGGCGCATGCGCAGCCGGCGGCACAGCTCGATGCCGGAAACGGCCGGAACCATCCAGTCCAGAACGAGCAGATCGGGTACGTTTTCCTGCAGGCGCACTTCGGCTTCATCGCCGCGAGAGATCATCTCGACCTGATAGCCTTCGGCTTCCAGATTGTACTTGAGCAAGACGCAAAGCGGTTCGTCGTCTTCAACGACCATGACCTTGGGGGCAATCATGGCAGGCATTCTCCTCGGGCAGTCTACGACCGATTAGACATCGGATTCGACCGTCATCTGTGTTTCGTCAAGCTTCGGCCGCTGGACCGGAAGCTGGGACCCCGTCACCACATAATAGGCATTTTCGGCGATATTGGTCACATGGTCGCCGATACGCTCAAGATTTTTCGCACAGAACAGGAGGTGCGTGCAGGCCGTGATGTTGCGCGGGTCTTCCATCATGTAGGTGAGGAGTTCGCGGAAAACCGACGTGTACTGAATGTCGATTTCCTCATCCTCGTCGCGCAGCCGGATTAACGCCTCGGCATTGCGCGCCACATAGTGCTCGACCACCGAATTGACCTGTTTCAGCACGAGGCCGGCCATCGCGTCGATGGAATGCGCAAGCGTGCGCGGCGTGGCGCTTTCGCCCACGGCGCCGACGCGCTTGGCAATGTTCTTGGCCAGATCGCCGATGCGCTCGAGATCAGCCGCCATGCGGATGGCGCCCACGACGCTGCGCAGATCCTGCGCCATCGGCTGGCGCTTTGCGATGAGCGTGATGGCGCGCTCATCAAGGTCGCGCTGCTTGGCATCCATGATCGTGTCATCGGAGATGATGCGCTGTGCAAGCGCCGTATCGGAGTGCAGCAGCGCCCTGGTGGAAGCGCGCGTCATCTCGCCGGAGAGATCGCCCATGTCGCGGATGAGGCGGTCGATTTCACCGAGTTCCTCATCGAAGGAGCTGACTGTGTGCTCGCCCATGGTCTGGTTCCTTATCTGTGCGTTTGCCGCGCCGTCAGCCGAAGCGTCCGGTGATGTAATCCTGGGTGCGCTTGTCATCCGGATTGGTGAACATCTTGTCCGTCGGGCCTTCCTCGACCAGATTGCCGAGGTGGAACATGGCCGTGCGCTGCGAGACGCGGGCCGCCTGCTGCATGGAGTGCGTGACGATCACGATCGTGTAGTTCTCGCGCAGCTCGTCAATCAGCTCTTCCACCTTGGCGGTGGCGATGGGATCGAGCGCCGAGCAGGGCTCGTCCATCAGGATCACTTCCGGCGACACGGCAATGGCGCGCGCGATGCATAAGCGCTGCTGCTGACCACCGGAAAGACCGGTGCCGGGCTCATGCAGGCGGTCCTTCACCTCATTGAAGAGGCCAGCCTTCTGGAGACTCGCTTCCACGACCTCGTCGAACTCCGACTTCTTCGTCGCCAGACCGTGAATGCGCGGACCGTAGGCGATGTTCTCGTAGATCGACTTGGGGAACGGATTGGGCTTCTGGAAGACCATGCCGACCCGGGCGCGCAGCTCCACCACATCGATGCGGGGATCGTAGATATCCTCGCCATCGAGCGTGATCTTGCCGGTGATCCGGGCAATGTCGATCGTGTCGTTCATGCGGTTCAGGCAGCGCAGGAACGTGGATTTGCCACAGCCCGAGGGGCCGATCAGCGCGGTCACCTGGTTTTCGCGCACGTCGAGATTGACGCCGAACAGCGCCTGTTTCTCGCCGTAGAAGACGCAGACGTCTTCACCGCGCATCTTGAGGGTGTCCGAGTTCTGGCTCGCATCCAGTGCTTCTTCAACAGCAGCATCAGTGAGCATGTTCATGTCCTTCCACTCCGTTACCAGCGACGCTCGACGCGCCGCCGCAGAATAATGGCGGTAATGTTCATCACGGCGAGGAACAGCAACAACACCATGATAGCGCCCGAGGTGCGCTCGACAAACGCGCGTTCGGCCTCATTCGCCCACATGTAGATCTGAACCGGCAGCGCCGTAGCGGGATCGAGCGGCGTGGTCGGGTAATCGGCCACGAAGGCCACCATGCCGATCAGAAGCAGCGGTGCGGTTTCGCCAAGCGCCTGCGCCAGACCGATGATCGTGCCCGTGAGAATGCCGGGCGCGGCCAGCGGCAGCACATGGTGAAACACCGTCTGGGTGCGCGAAGCGCCGAGGCCGAGAGCTGCCGCACGGATGGAGGGCGGCACGGCCCGCAGCGCTGCGCGCGTTGCGATGATGATCGTCGGCAGGGTCATCAGCGTCAGCACGAGGCCGCCCACCAGAGAGGCGGAGCGCGGCAGATGCATGAAGTTGATGAACACGGCCAGGCCCAGAAGACCGAAGACGATGGACGGCACAGCCGCCAGATTGTTGATGTTGACCTCGATAAGATCGGTCAGCTTGTTCTGCGGTGCGAACTCTTCAAGATAGATCGAAGCGGCAACGCCAATGGGCAGCGCCAGAAGCAGCACGATCATCATCATGTAGAGCGAACCGACGATGGCCACGCCCATGCCGGCCGTTTCAGGACGGCTCGATGCGCCACGGGTGAAGAGACCGGTGTTGAAGCGCTGCTCCAGAACCCCGTCCGCTTCCATCGTGCGTATCCATGTGAGCTGCTGGTCGGAAACCTTTCGGCGGCTTTCGTCCACCTCGAGATTGACCTGCCCCTTCACGGCGGAATCGACATCGCCGCTCGCCAGCACCCACACATTCCGTGTCGTGCCGATGATCGCGGGATCGGACACCACCATGTCGCGCAGCTGCGTGCGCACGCCATTGGAGATGAGCCCGCCCACTTCGCGAACCAGCTTGCGGTTTTCGGGATCAACTCCGAGTTTCGCCACAAGCGCTTCGGTCGCAAGCTTGGGATAATTGGCCGTCAGGAGCTTGTTCGGATCGGTCGCGCGCTCGCCATTCGGGTCGATCACGCTCTCGGCGAAGTTGACGTCCAGATTGATCGAGGTCTGCCAGAAGGCGGTGTAGCCATTGGAAACCACCGACCACAGGAGCGCAGCCAGGAAGAAGAGGCCGACGGCGATGGCCGCCACGCCATACATCCGGAAGCGCTGCTCTGCCGCATAACGCTTCTTGATGCCGATGTCGCGCCGCGCGGCGGCTGCGCGGGGGGCGTTGCCCCCTTTGTATACAGCGTCGCTCATTCGTATTGCTCCCGGTATTTGCGCACGATGTAGAGCGCGAAGACATTCATGCCGAGCGTGAGCACGAACAGGGTCATGCCCAGTGCGAAGGCCACCAGCGTCTGCGGAGAGGTGAACTCCAGGTCGCCGGTAAGCTGGTTGACGATCTTGACGGTGATCGTCGTCATCGCTTCGAACGGGTTGAGCGTGAGATTTGCGGCAACGCCGGCGGCCAGAACCACGATCATGGTCTCACCGATGGCGCGTGACGCCGTAAGCAGAAGCGCACCGACAATGCCCGGCAGAGCCGCCGGCAGGATCACGCGCTTGATCGTCTCGGACCGCGTTGCGCCAAGACCGAGCGAACCGTCGCGCATGGCGCGCGGAACGGCGGTGATGATGTCATCGGACAGCGAGGACACGAACGGGATGAGCATGATGCCCATCACGAGGCCGGCCGTCAGAACGCTCTGCGCCTGAATGAAGCCCGGACCGCCGGCAATCGCCGCGCTGATGTCGCGCAGGAACGGGCCGACCGTGACCATGGCGAAGAAGCCGTAGACGATGGTCGGGATGCCGGCCAGAACCTCAAGCAGCGGCTTGACCACCGAACGCACACGCTTGGACGCATATTCGGCCATGTAGATCGCCGCCATGAGACCGACGGGCACGGCAAACAGCATGGCCACGAAGGCGATGTAGACCGTGCCGGCAAGAAGCGGGATGAGGCCGAACTGGCCTTCCTGCGCCTCTGCGCCTGCGGCCGCAAAGCGCGGGTCCCAGACCGTTCCGAGGAAGAAGTTGCTCAGCGAAACCGAGCGGAAGAAATGGATCGTCTCGAACAGCATCGAGAACACGATGCCCACCGTCGTCAAAATGGCGATGGTGGATGCGGCCAGAAGGCCCCAGGTGATGACGCGCTCGACATTGTTGCGGGCGCGGCTGCGCGGGCGAACGCTTCTCAGGCCCAGATAGGCGCCACCCAGTGCGATGAGGATCGACAGCACGGTGCCGATCATCGCCGCATTGTCCTGCATCGCATTCAGATCGAGCGCGATGGGGATCATGTAGTCCTGCGTGTCGGAGGCAAGCGCCACACCGCGTTCGGCGAGGATCGGACGCAGCTCTTCAAAGCTCTGCGGCACCTGGGCGAAAGCGGGGTCGCCTTCAATCCGGCGCAGGCCTTCGGCAAGATTGTGCACCATGCCCAGCGCCAGCGAACGGCTCGCAATCGCGCTGTCTTCGGTCTGCGCAGGCAGTTGTTCGCTTACCGCGCGGTCCACATAGGCATAGCTGCCAGCCGACCAGGCCGCCATGAAGAACAGCGCCGGCAGAACCGCAAGAAGAAACACCCACCAGCCATGGTAGTGCGCCCGCGAATGCGGCTTTTCGGTCGCGGTTGCGATCTGGTTCTTCGCGCGCGCATTGCCGAGCACATAACCGACAACGCCAATGAACACGATGATCGTAAGGAGAAGTCCCCAGGACACAAAGCCTCCTCGCCGGCAGGTACCGGCAGCGTCATTCAGACCAATTTCGCAGAGACGAAAACGCAGGCGGCCAATGAGCCGCCTGCGTCGTCATGCGAAAACCGGATTACATGGTCTCGCCAGCGGAGAAAGCTTCGCGCTGTGCGTCGCGCTCTGCATCCGGAGCCGGAACCAGGCCGTAATCGGCAAGCGGGCTCTCCGGGCCGACCATCTGGTCGTCGAGGAAGAACTCAACATATTCCTTGAGGCCCGGAACAACGCCGATGTGCGCCTTCTTCACGTAGAACTGAAGCGGACGCGACACCGGATACTCACCGGTCGAGATGGTCTCGACGGTCGGCGTGACACCGTTGATCGTTGCGACCTTCAGCTTGTCGGCATTGTTCTCGTAGAAGGAGAGGCCGAACACGCCAACGCCGGTCTTGTTGGCGTCGATGCGAGCGAGGGTCTCGGTGTAGTCGCCGTCGATATCGACCGCGCCGCCATCCTTGCGGACCGCGATGCAGGCGTCTTCAGCGGCGTCTTCGTCCAGGCCAGCCTCTTCAGCAGCCTTCAGACCGCCAGCAGCTTCACAGCCAGCAGCGAGAACCTTCTCTTCGAAGACTTCGCGGGTGCCGTGCTTCTCACCCGGGATGTAGGCAGCAATGTCCCACTCCGGCAGGTCCGGATTGACTTCGTTCCACTTCTTGTAGGGGTTGTCGACGAGCTTGCCGTCAACAGCAACCTTGGCAGCCAGCGCCTTGTAGACGTCGATCGGCTCGAGCGCCCAGTCCTGGCCCTGGATGTCGGTGGCGAAGACGATACCGTCATAGCCGAACTGGACTTCCTGGATTTCCTTCACGCCGTTTTCGGCGCAGGCAGCAACTTCCTTTTCGCGGATTTTGCGCGAAGCGTTGGCGATGTCGATCGTGTCTTCACCGACGCCCTTGCAGAACTCCTTCAGGCCAGCGGAGGAACCGCCGGACTCGACAACAGGCGTCTTGAAGCTCGGGAAGGTCTCGCCGAAGTTCTCGGCAACGATCTTCGCGTAGGGGAGAACGGTCGACGAACCGGCAATCTGGACCTGATCGCGGGCCGCAGCCGCACCGACCGCACCGACAAGGGCGATCGTGGCCGCCGAAGCGGTGAGGAGGAATTTGTTCATTGGAGACAGCTCCCTGTTCGGAATTCGGTCAGACGCCCTCTCGGCGTCGGGGAGCGGAATAACAACTCTGTGTAACAGTTCCATGACACTTACATGTCAGCCCGATTACGTATGAGAAAATCGTTATTTCTCAGACTATTCGCCCATCAGGACGACAGAAGGCGCAGATCGGACAAGACAGACGCCGTCGCATGGAAACTGTCATATGAAGGGAAGAAACGGGTTCTGGCCGAGGGGCAAGGAGCCTGGTCCAGACTTGGCCGAAGGCCTATTGGACCCGCTTAAAAAAGCCGGGCGGGGGAAAGCCTGAGAAAGGCAAATCACACTTGGCTGGGTTCAAAACCCGGATAGATCCTGTTGGGGCTCGTTTGGACCACCCATGGCCCTGTGGATCTCCGCCCGCCCGGAAGCCTGATAGGTCAACCAGCGACCAATCATTTCAACTTTAATGAGAGGTTTAAGTTTATTATATGGCGCGATCACGCCAGTCGGCGTCGCTTTCAGAAAATTTGAATAAAAATGTTACCCTACAGGCAGTTAGCAATCAAAGCCGGCTCATTTCAAGATTGAATTCCTGCGCGGACATTTCACCCAGGAGTTGATCTTATCCATCAGCGCGCGCGGACTGATCGGCTTGGAAAGATAATCGTCCATCCCGGATTCCAGGCACAGATCACGATCACCTTTCAGGGCGTGCGCTGTCACACCGATAATGGGAACGCGCGTTCGCGCGACCTTTTCGAGCCGGCGGATCTCCCGCGTTGCCTCCAGCCCGTTCATCTCCGGCATTGAGACATCCATCAAAACCAGGTGCGGCTGGCTGTGCTCCCACGCCTCAACCGCCAGCCGCCCATTGTCGACGATCTCGAAGGAAAGCCCCGCTTCGCTCAGGATCTGGCGGAAGACGAGCTGGTTCACCTCATTGTCTTCGGCAACGAGCACATCGATGCCGCCCATTGCGGTAACCGGCGGTTCCGGCTCGGAGATGACGGTTGCGGGCTCCACTTCCTCGGACCGGACTTCCGGCTCCGCAGCGACTTCCACGCCGCCATCCCCCTCTTCTTCTCGCCCGCCATGAATGGCCTTGACCACGGCATCCAGAAGCGCCGAGGCGCGCGCCGGCTTGATGAGATGCGAGGCGATGGACAGGTCGCGCGCGCCAAATCCGGACAGAGACTGATCAACGGAGGTGAGCAGCACCACCGGCGTGTGCGCAATTTCGGGTTCGGCGCGGATGACCTCCACCATGTCGAGCCCGTTCATGCCCGGCATCTGATAATCCACGACCACACAGTCGACCCGCAGCCCGAGCTCCGTGGACACTCTCAGAACGTTCAGCGCCTCCTCTGCCCCTTCGGCAACGCAGGCATCGAAGCCCCAATGGGCCATCTGCTCGCCGAGGATCATACGGTTGACGGCGTTGTCATCGACCACGAGGACACGGGCGTGGGAAACGTCGCCGGGGGCCGAGGGCTGCGGCGCCGCATCCGTCGCCTTCGGCAGCGTCAGGGTGAACCAGAAGGTCGAGCCACGCCCTTCGACGCTCTCGACGCCGATTTCGCCGCCCATGAGATCCACAAGCCGCGACGTGATCGCAAGCCCCAGCCCCGTGCCTTCGTGACGGCGGGTGGAAGACGCATCCACCTGGCTGAACTTCTCGAACACCAGTGCGAGCTTTTCCCTCGGAATGCCGATGCCCGTGTCCGTCACCGAGAATTGCAGTTCGACCCTGCCGTCCTCCGTCTCCTGACCGCTGACATTGACGAGAACATGCCCCTTCTCGGTGAATTTCACGGCATTGCCGACGAGATTGGTCAGGATCTGCCGGATGCGACCGACATCGCCCACGACCGCGCGCGACAGCCCCGGCGCCACACGCACGATCAGCTCCAGATCCTTTTCCTTGGCCCGTGACGACATCAGGGTCACCACATCGCCGACGGCCTCCCCCAGATGGAACGGACCTGCATCCAGAACAATGTGCCCGGCATCGATCTTCGAGAAGTCGAGAATATCATTGATGATGTTCAGCAGCGCATTGCCCGACTTCAGGATAATGTCGGCGAATGTCTTCTGCTTCGCCGAAAGGTCCGTCTTGGCAAGCAGTTCGGCCATGCCGAGAACGCCATTCATGGGCGTGCGGATTTCATGGCTCATATTGGCCAGGAACTCAGACTTCGCCCGGTCCGCGATGATCGCTTCCTCACGGGCGTTGCGGAGTTCTTCCTCGCGCTGCTTGAGTTCGCTGATATCGACGCGCACGCCGACAAATGTGCCGTCTTCCGTGCGGGTATCGATCGCCTTGAACCAGCGGCCATTGGCATGGCTGCGTTCAAACACACGGTGACGAACCTGATAGGACTGGAGATAGCCTTCGATCCAGGCTTCGGGATCAACATCGTAAAGCGCATCGAGGTCCGGATCGCCGCTCTGGCGGAAATATCCCGCCTCATGTGCAAGCAGCACCGCATCGCGCAGGGTCTTGCCGGGCTGCATGGCCGGGATCATCGCCGGCAGGGCCTCATGCAGCTTGCGATTGGCCAGCACATAATGATCATCACGGTCATAAATGACGACGCCTGCCGGCAGGGATTCAAGCACTTCTGCAAGCTGCCGCCGCGCGTCTTCAGCGTCATTCTCGCGCTTGCGGATATCAGAGATGTCGAACAGCGCGCCGACCACATAGGGCTTGCCGCTCTGCGTTTCGACACGATGCTTCCGCACGATGCGGTAATTGCCGATGCCCGGCTGCTCGAAATCTTCTTCGACTTCGTAATCTTCGCTCGTGTCGAGAACGCGCTGCTCGCTTTCCTCGAACGCACTTGCCAGTTCCGGGGAGACGAAATCGATCGCCCGTTTGCCCAGAATGTCCGGCACATCATCGCCGAGCGTCCGCTTGAACGCGCGGTTCACCAGAACGAAACGCAGGTCCTGATCCTTGGCGAAAACCGGATTGGGCAACTCGTTGAGAATGGCCTCGGCGAGTTTCGCCTTCTCAAGGGCGTCGGCGAGGGCATCTTCATGCCGCTTGAGCCTTGTGATGTCTGTGCAGATGCCGATCCTGCCACCATCCACCAGCCGCTTCTCGCGGTGCATGATCCAGCGGCCGTCATGGAAGCGGAGCACGCTTTCGAAGGCCTCTTCGCTCTGCCGCAGGTCAAGCACCTGCCGTATCCACGCATCCGCCCCCAGCCCTTCGGTTGACCAGATCTCCCGCGTGACGCCAGCCCACAGAAGCGCCTCGAACGAGGTTCCGGGCCGGATCACATCTTCCAGCCCGGCATACATCTCGATCATCGCCCGGTTGCTGAGCACCAGACAGTCATCGGCATCGTAATAGCAGAAGGCGTCATGAGTAACGTCAAGCGCCGCCATCAGCCGGGTCAGATGCCCATCCGCGCCGCTGAAGCGAAATGGCAGCGACGCCCCGTCGCCCTCATCATCATTCGCCCCGTTTCGCAGGCAATCCATGGTCGACGTCACATTGTGCGCGACGCCCCGGTAACCCAGAAATTCTCCCCGCTCATCGAAGCGCGGAAAACCGGAAACGGAGATCCAGCGGCACTGCTCCGCGCCGCCCACGAGATCGTAGATGAACTGGCTGAAGGGTTTACGCGCGGCCAGCAGGGCTTCATGCGCCTCAACATCGCTGACCGGATGGAAGGCATTGCGGGCAAGCGTGATGCGCGAACGGCCGAGAAAGCGCTCCGGTTTCAGCCCCGTGACGCTTTCGAATTCCCCGGAGATCCAGACAAGCCGGTGCTGCCGGTCGGTTTCCCAAACCCAGCCGGCAGCCGACCGAAGCAGTTCGGTCAGCTCATCACCGGAAAATCTCTGCGCGAAACCTGCGCCTTCGCCGGTCTCCAAACTCAGTTGCTCCCTTCAGAGGCACATAGCGATAGATATGCGCATGCACCACGTATGCTCAGCCTGACGGTCAAGCCCTGACGATATGCTAACCATAAAGTCGATTCGCACCAATATGACAGGCGGAGCTTGCCTCTCGCTGGAGTGTGCGCCCACCAGATCATGCCTTGAGCTGGATCTGAACCGGGAGTGAATAGCGATTACAGTACACGTTCAGGTGAATTCGGCTTTTCTACCTGCAGGGGCATAAAACTTCTGGAGGACTTCATGAAAAGCGTAATGCAAAAACTCGCTATGGCGCTGGTCGCCATCGGCGCAATGGCCACCACCGCACAGGCTGCCACCGGCACCAAGCATTATGGAAAATGCTACGTGAAGGAAATGTACGGCGGCCGTGAAGTAACCAATGCCTATAGCTGTCAGGCTGCAAATGTCAGTTGCCCGAACCCCGAATGGGGCGGCGAATGTACCGTCGACGGCAAGCTGGGCACGTTCAGCGATGGCGAGCGCGCGCGCCGCAACGACAAGGCACTATAGAGCTTGCACCGACGCAATACGTCTCCGCTTCCTGAGGAGCGGAGACGACACGTCAGATTGCCCCTGCGTTTTGCTCACCCAGCCGGGCCGCATTCGGCAGAGACAGCTTCCCTTCCGGGCCTTACGCCCAGATTGCAAGCAGCAGCGACACCGCTACACCTATGCCCAGATTGAAGATCCAGAACATCTTGCTGGAGACTGCCTCGCGAAAGGGCGTTCCCCGGGTCATTCGCCAGCCGATCCAGCCTCCGGCCAGAAAAGCCTGCAGCATCAGATAAACGACCAGCACAAAGGCTCGAAGATCCAGCCAGCCTCTGGAAGGAACCAGTTCGGTCAGCAGCGGAAAACTCACGAGCATGGTGGCGAACGACCAGCCCGCGCCCATCAACAGCACGATCAAAAGCGCCTTGACCCAGCCAAGCACCGCCACCCCGTATTGCCCCGCACTCATCCGCCCACCTGTTCAATGCTGCATGCTCGCCTGCAAACGCAATCGCGCATCCGCCGGCGATTCGCCCTGAGGGGCAAGATGTATTGATGATTTTCAGGCAATTGTGCTGGAAATGCGGTGTGATGTTCTTTTGCCCGCAACACAAAATACGGACCGGAAAGGATCAAAGCCGACACGCGCGCCGGGAAACTCTGACGTTGCTTCGGTCAGCCCGGGATCTGCGCCCTCAGCGCCCGATCATAACCTCCGACTTCCTCAGCCCCGGGCGAAGCACCCGCATTTCCGGCACGGTTCTTTTCGCTGAGTTGCGCGGGCGATTGATCGTCTTTCACCGTCTGATCATCTCCAGACGCCACCTGATTGTGGGCACAGCCCGCAAGAAGAGCGAGAACAGGCAAGGCGACGCATAAGCGGATCATGGCAATATCCTTCGGCTTTCACCCAATGACGCAGCGTAAGACGAACGCACGGTTTGGGTAAATGGCTGAAGCATCAGACAGACAACTGCCCGACCGCACCGTTAATGAAAGATTATGCTGAAAAAGAGAAGTGGCACTCCCAAGGGGACTCGAACCCCTGTTTCCGCCGTGAGAGGGCGGCGTCCTAGACCGCTAGACGATGGGAGCGCAGCGATTGCGGCGATATAGGCGCGTTCGCGGCCGAATGCAACAGCCGTTTTGCGATCTTTGTGAATTCGGCCAAGTTTTTTTGGCCGAACCCGATCATCAGGGCTGCAACGTAAACCGCGCAGCCATGTTACCGTTCGAAAGATCGTAAAGACGAAGCTCTTCACCGCCATCAGCCAGACGCACATGCAGGGAGATCCGCGCGCCGTCGAGCGACTGCGAAAGAACCCGTGCGCCCTCAGGCAGATCGATCACGCCTTCCATGGCGTCACCCGGCAGGGCAATCGCGGCCGCCGGCTCCTCCGGCTTCTCGCTCAGCGTCTTGTAGACAAAGGCGAGCACGACCGCCATAACCGCGGTGAACAGAATGGCCAGATTGATGCCCATGAAGCGGACCATCTTGCGGCGCACTCGCTCGGCTGCCGGATCGAGCGTCTCCTGCTCCGGGGTTTCCTGTTCTTCTGGCGTGGCCATGTCTCACCGTTTTGAAAGCAATCTCAATGCGCGATCCTGATACCGAAGACCACAACGAATGGGAAGACGCAGACGCAAGCAAAGCGTTCACCGTTGACCCCGAAGACGCCGGAGAGCGGCTGGATCGCTGGCTTTCGGGCCGGCTGGGCGCGGCGGTTTCACGCAGCCGCCTGCAGTCGCTCATTCGCGCAGGCGCCGTTCGCTGCGACGAAATCCCGGTCACCGAGACCAAGCACAAGGTCGCGGAAGGCGAGGTTTACGCCCTCATCGTGCCCGAGGCGGAGCCGGCGGAACCGGAACCCGAGCCCATCCCGCTCGATGTTCTCTATGAAGACGCCTCGCTGATCGTCATCAACAAACCGGCTGGCCTCGTGGTGCACCCCGCCCCCGGCAACTGGTCGGGCACGCTGGTCAATGCGCTGCTTCACCATTGCGGCGACAGCCTTGCCGGCATTGGCGGCGTGCGCCGCCCCGGCATTGTTCATCGCCTCGACCGCGACACGACAGGCGTGATGGTCGTCGCCAAGACCGACAATGCCCACCGTATCCTGTCGGAGGCCTTTGCCGATCATGGTCGCAGCGGCGACCTGGAACGCGCCTATACCGCCCTTGTCTGGGGCGCGCCGGAGCGCATGGCAGGCACGATCGACGCGCCGCTCGGCCGCCATGCGCAGAGCCGCACGCTGCGCGCCGTGGTGCCCGCCGGCCGCAGTGACGCACGCCACGCCGTCACCCGCTACAGGGTGCAGAAGCGCTATGGAACCGACGGCGCGGGCAATGCATTTGCTGCACGGGTGGAATGCCGGCTGGAGACCGGACGCACGCACCAGATCCGCGTGCACATGGCGCATATCGGCCATCCGCTCATCGGCGACCGGGATTACGCCCGCGCCTTCCGCACCAAGGCCAACAGGTTACCCGAGGAGATACGCCCCACAGTCGCCGCTTTTCCGCGTCAGGCTCTGCATGCTCACCTCCTCGCCTTCCGGCATCCGGAAACCGAAGAACTGATGCGTTTCGAGGCCGATCTGCCCGCCGATCTGCTGGCATTGACAAAGGCACTTGATATTTTGTAATAGTCGGTACAATAATAGTGTCCACCATCTGGTGACACAATGTTGACAGCAGAGTGAGACTTTAACTGTCAGGAATCGTTCCTATATGGGATATGGTGCGGTGCATCAAAGATGATCGCGCTGTTTCCCATTCCAGCAAACGCCAAGACATAAGGCGTCCCCGCATGAGGGCGGATCCGGCAAAGGAGGGTGCTTAATGGCCCAGACATTACCCAGCGTCGCCACGGGCGAAGGCGGTCTGACCCGCTACCTGGAGGAAATTCGCCGTTTCCCCATGCTGCAGCCCGAAGAAGAGTACATGCTTGCGAAGCGCTATTCGGAGCATGACGACACGGCGGCTGCGCACAGGCTCGTGACAAGCCATCTGCGCCTCGTGGCCAAGATCGCCATGGGGTATCGCGGCTATGGTCTGCCGATCGGCGAAGTCATTTCCGAAGGCAATGTCGGCCTCATGCAGGCCGTCAAGAAATTCGAACCGGAGCGCGGCTTCCGTCTCGCCACCTATGCGATGTGGTGGATCAAAGCCTCGATCCAGGAATATATCCTGCGTTCGTGGAGCCTCGTGAAGATGGGCACCACGGCCAACCAGAAACGGTTGTTCTTCAACCTGCGCAAGGTGAAGAGCAAGATTCAGGCGCTCGATGACGGCGACCTGAACCCCGAGCAGGTTTCCGAAATCGCCACCCGCCTCAAAGTGAGCGAGGAAGAAGTCGTGTCGATGAACCGTCGCCTGTCGGGCGATGCGTCCCTCAACGCGCCGATCCGCGCTACGGAAGGCGAGTCCGGCGAGTGGCAGGACTGGCTGGTGGATGACGGCGAGAGCCAGGAAGACATGCTGGCCGAACAGGATGAGCTGGAAACACGCCGCCAGATGCTTGGCGACGCCATGTCCGTGCTCAACGACCGCGAGAAGCGCATCTTCCAGGCACGGCGTCTTTCCGAAGACCCGCTGACGCTGGAAGAACTGTCGGGCGAGTTCGACATCAGCCGCGAGCGCGTTCGCCAGATCGAGGTCCGCGCCTTCGAGAAGGTGCAGGAAGCGGTGCAGAATTCGGCCCGCCAGCAGGCGCTGGCCGCAAAGACGCTGGCCGCCGAGGCCCATCGACAGGCAGGCGCCTGAACGCGCCTTGCGCAATTGAGAATGAAAAAAGCCGGCGGTGATCCCGCCGGCTTTTTTGTTTCATGAAACTTCAGCCAGCCGTCAGACAGACCGCCTGACTGCAAGAGGCTCTAGCCGCTCGTCGCGTTCTGCCAGGCTGCCAGAACATCGTTGAAAACCTTCTCGCCCGGAATGCCCTTTTCGAGGGTGATGAGCGCGCGCCGTCCGGACTTGTAGACGATGGGAATGTCGATCCAGCGCTGGCGACGCAGCAGCAGAAGATTGGTCTCGATATCGGCCGCGCTGTCGCTGAGCGCCACGAGGAAGAAGCCATCTGCAATCTTGGCCGGAATGCCAAGCAGCGGATTGCCCGTATCCTGCTCGGAGCGCTTCAGGGAAACGCGCAGCACATTGTCGATGCTGCCACCCTCGAAATCGTCGGGCGTCAGGAAAATCACTTCCATGATGTGGCTTGCCGGCAGTGATTCATCCGCATTGCGGCGGATCGTCATTTTCAGCTGCAGGTTCTTCTGGGGAATGGTCGCCTCGGCGCGAATGGCCGGCTCCGGCGGCAGATCATTGCCCGGCGATTCCTGCACCACGGACCAGACCACGGCGCCGACATCGGCAGACCCCTGCGAAACGCTGGTGCGCTCTTCATAGAAGATCGCCTTCTGGCCAACCGGAAGCGCCTGATCAGCGCCGGCATCGCCATTCTGGGCAGGTGCGCCCTGCGAAGCCTCGTCACCTGTCTGGGTCGCCTGCGCGACCGAAGTCCCCTCACCCAGTCCCGGCTGCCCGCCAGCTGGCCCGTCATCCACCTCGCGGCCATCGGGCAGGAGGCGCTGCGTAAACTTGCGCGCCGGTTCGGGCGCTGCCGGCTCGGCAGTGGCGTCTTCGCCGCCTGCGGCCGCAGTGTTTGCGCCGTCGTCTCCGGAACTCTCACCAGCGGCAGGCGTAGCCGCCTCACCGCTATCGGACGCAACCTGCTCCCCGCCGCCACCGACGAGACCTGCAAGATCGTCCTTGTAGAACCAAGCACCCACGGCAATCGCCACAAGCAGCAGAAGCGCCGCGATCAGACCGCCGGAAACGCCCTTGCGCCCCTTGGCGCGCGGCGGCGGGGGCGGCGTTTCCAGCCCCGCTTCCGGTCCATCGACGCCACGATCCCTGTCGGACGCCTGCTCTTCCGCACTGGCGACGACAGTGTCTTTCGCGCCGTCATCCGCCTTCGCGGCATCGCCGGCCTCACCGGAGGCCGGAGACTTTTCATCAGGCCGCGCAGCAAAATCGCCATAAAGCGGGTCGGCCGGTTTCACCGGGTCGACGTCCAGCTCTGCAAAGATCTGGTCCAGCTCGTCCTGATCAGGCTCTTCGGGCGCAGGTGGCGGTGCGTATTCAGCCTCGACCTTGGCGATGGCGTCTTCGAGCAGCTTGCGCTGACGTTCCACCACCGCCGCAGAGGGCGCCGGCTGCACGCTGGCAAGCTTCTTCTCGATTGTCATTCGGGCTTTCTGATAAACGCGCTCACGCGCTTCCGGAGAATTCTCCGAAAGCGCATCGATCGTTTTCTTCAGAACCGCAGAAAAATCCGCCATGCCTTATCAAACCTGTTTTACTTCTTGATCGCGCAGCCGCCCCACGGACACGCAAAGCAGTTCTGCCCGCGAAACTAGTCCTGAAAAGGATCGGTCACAAGTATGGCGTCTTCGCGTTCGGGGCTGGTGGAAAGAATAGCCACCGGCGCGCCGATCAGCTCCTCGACGTGACGCACATATTTGACAGCCTGTGCCGGCAGGTCCGTCCACTTGCGCGCGCCCTTGGTCGTGCCCTTCCAGCCTTCCAGCGTTTCATAGACCGGCTCGAGACGCGCCTGTGCGCCCTGGCCCGCCGGCAGATAATCGATCAGCTCGCCATCGAGCTTGTAGCCCGTGCAGATCTTGATCTCATCCATGCCGTCCAGAACGTCGAGCTTGGTCAGCGCGATGCCGTTCATGCCATTGGTGACAACGGCCTGGCGCACGAGAACCGCATCGAACCAGCCGCAGCGACGCTTGCGGCCCGTGACGGTGCCAAACTCATGACCGCGCGTTCCGAGGAACTCGCCGACCTCGTTGTCCTGCTCGGTCGGGAACGGACCTTCGCCAACACGGGTCGTGTAGGCCTTGGTGATGCCGAGCACATAATCGATGGAGCCCGGCCCGAGACCGGAGCCCGTGGCTGCCTGACCGGCAATCGTGTTGGAGGAGGTCACGAAGGGATAGGTGCCATGATCGATGTCGAGCATGGTGCCCTGCGCGCCCTCGAACAGGATGCGCTGGCCAGCGCGGCGCGCGTCCTCGAGGATCTTCCAGACACGATCCACATAGGGAAGGATCTTGTCGGCCACGGAGGTCAGCTCTTCCATGATCGCCTCATGCGTCACTTCTTCATGGCCGAGGCCACGGCGCAGCGCATTGTGGTGCGTGAGCAGACGGTCGATCTTCATCGGCAGCGTGTCGGTGTTGGCCAGATCCATGACCCGGATCGCACGACGACCGACCTTGTCTTCATAAGCCGGGCCGATGCCGCGGCGGGTGGTGCCGATCTTCGTGCCGGAATTGGATGCGGCGTCCTCACGGAAACCGTCGAGTTCACGATGCAGCGAGAGAATGAGCGCCGTGTTCTCGGCGATCTTCAGGCGGTCGGGGGTGACATTCACGCCCTGCTCGGCGAGACGCCCCATCTCGGCGACAAATGCATGCGGGTCGAAGACCACGCCATTGCCGATGACCGAAAGCTTGCCGGGACGAACGACGCCGGAGGGCAACAGCGAAAGCTTGTAGCTCACACCATCGATGACCAGCGTGTGGCCGGCATTGTGGCCGCCCTGAAAACGCGCAACCACATCGGCGCGTTCCGACAGCCAGTCAACGATCTTGCCCTTGCCTTCGTCGCCCCACTGCGAGCCGACAACCACCACATTTGCCATGAAAAAGTCCTTCCCGGCGCAACGTCCGGCGGGTCCCCCGCCTGGATGATTAAGAAAACGAATGGCCTCTATAGAGCCTCAAGGCTCCCATGGAAACCATGCTGGCATTGTCGCTGCATGTTTTAACGCCGCATCGGGCGATCATGCCGCACTTGACTGGAAAAACGGATCGGCGTAACTCCGTCCGTGGGCCACCTCTCCCCACCGAGAGGCGTGCTATCTGTAAGGATAGGATATATCATGAGCGCACTCCCCACGCCGGACAACCGTCCGGCCAATACCCATTTTTCTTCAGGTCCCTGCACCAAACGTCCCGGCTGGTCGCTTGACGCGCTTGCCGACGCTCCCCTTGGCCGGTCGCACCGTTCGTCCGTCGGCAAGGCGAAACTGGCAGAGGCCATCGACCTTACCCGTGAAATTCTGCAGGTGCCGGCGGATTACCGCATCGGCATCGTGCCCGCATCCGACACCGGCGCCGTCGAAATGGCGCTCTGGTCGCTGCTCGGCGAACGCGGCGTCGACATGGTTGCATGGGAATCCTTCGGCGCCGGCTGGGTGACGGATGTCGTCAAGCAGCTCAAGCTCGAAGACGTGCGCCGCATCGAAGCCGACTACGGCGACCTGCCCGATCTCGGCACAATCGATTTCGACCGCGATGTCGTTTTCACCTGGAACGGCACCACTTCGGGTGTCCGTGTTCCCGATGGCAATTTCATTCCCGCCGACCGTGCGGGCCTGACGATCTGCGACGCCACCTCGGCTGCATTCGCCCAGCGCCTGCCCTTCGACAAGCTCGATGTCGTCACCTTCTCCTGGCAGAAGGTTCTGGGCGGAGAAGGCGCGCATGGCGTCATCATCCTGTCCCCGCGCGCCGTCGAGCGCCTGGAAAACTACGCACCGGCATGGCCGCTGCCGAAAATCTTCCGTCTCACCAAGGGCGGCAAGCTGATTGAAGGCATCTTCCGCGGCGAGACCATCAACACGCCGTCCATGCTTTGCGTGGAAGACTATATCGACGCGCTGAACTGGGCGAAGTCCGTCGGCGGCCTCGACGGTCTTGTCGACCGCGCCAATGCGAACTTCGCCGTGATCGACGAGTTCGTGCGCAGGAGCGACTGGCTCGATCATCTGGCCAAAGTGCCTGCCACGCGCTCCAACACCTCGGTCTGCCTGTCGATCGTCGATCCCGAGATCGCCGCACTCGATGCGGCCGATCAGGCGGCCTTCGCCAAGGGCATGGTTTCGGCTCTCGCCAAGCAGGGTGTCGCTTACGATATCGGCCATTACCGCGATGCGCCTTCGGGTCTGCGGATCTGGGCCGGCGCGACTGTCGAGGCATCCGATCTGGAAGCCCTGATGCCGTGGCTCGACTGGGCATTCCAGTCGCAGAAGGCCGGCCTCAAGGCCGCAGCCTGACAGGCTCACGCTGAATTTGCGGCTCCGCGCGCGGAGCCGCCACCCCTGATTTCATTGCAAAGCAACAGGAGGCCCTGATGGCGCCCCGCGTACTCGTATCCGATAAACTTTCGCCCACCGCCGTTGAAATCTTCAAGGATCGCGGCATCGAGGTGGATTACCTGCCCGAGCTCGGCAAGGACAAGGAAAAGCTCCTCTCCGTCATCGACCAGTATGACGGTCTCGCCATCCGCTCCGCGACCAAGGTCACCGAAAAGCTGATCAACAACGCCACCAATCTCAAGGTTGTCGGCCGCGCCGGCATCGGCGTCGACAATGTCGACATTCCGGCTGCCTCGCGCCGTGGTATCATCGTGATGAACACGCCTTTCGGCAACTCCATCACCACCGCCGAGCATGCCGTCGCCATGATCTTCGCCGTTGCGCGCCAGATCCCGGAGGCCAACACCTCGACCCACGAAGGCAAGTGGGAAAAGAACCGCTTCATGGGTGTCGAGATCACCGGCAAGACGCTGGGCGTGATCGGCTGCGGCAATATCGGTTCCGTGGTCGCCATGCGCGCCATCGGGCTCCGGATGCACGTCGTTGCCTTCGATCCGTTCCTTTCGGCAGAGCGCGCGGCAGAGCTGGGCGTCGAGAAGGTCGAGCTTGAAGACCTCTTCAAGCGCGCCGATTTCATCACGCTGCACACGCCGCTCACCGACAAAACGCGCGGCATCATCGACAAGGACGCCATCGCCAAGATGAAGAAGGGCGTGCGCATCATCAACTGCGCGCGTGGCGGTCTGGTCAACGAAGCCGATCTGGTGGAAGCACTCAAATCCGGCAAGGTCGCAGGCGCCGGCATCGACGTGTTTGAGACGGAGCCGGCAACGGAAAACCCGCTCTTCAACATGCCCAACGTGGTCTGCACCCCGCATCTGGGCGCATCGACCAGCGAGGCTCAGGAGAACGTTGCCATCCAGGTGGCCGAACAGATGTCGGATTACCTGACGAAGGGCGCGGTCACCAACGCGATCAACATGCCCTCGATCAGCGCCGAAGAGGCGCCGCGCCTGAAACCCTTCATCAAGCTCGCTGAAGTGCTCGGTGCGTTTGTCGGCCAGGTGACCGACGAAGCCATCGAGGAAGTCGAGATCCTGTTCGACGGCTCCACCACGGAGATGAACCGCCGCGCGCTGATCAGCGCCGCCCTCGCCGGTCTGATCCGTCCGCAGGTGGCCGACGTCAACATGGTGTCCGCACCGGTGATGGCCAAGGAACGCGGCATCATCCTGTCGGAAGTCAAGCGCGACAAGTCGGGCGTGTTCGACGGCTACATCAAGCTGACCGTCAAGTCCTCGAAGAAGACGCGCACCATTGCCGGCACGGTGTTCTCCGACGGCAAGCCGCGCTTCATCCAGATCAAGGGCATCAACCTCGACGCCGAGGTCGGCCAGCACATGCTCTACACGACCAATTACGACGTGCCGGGCATCATTGGTCTGCTGGGCTCGATCTGCGCCAAGCATCAGGTCAACATCGCCAACTTCCAGCTGGGTCGTAACCGGCCGGGCGGCGACGCAATCGCTCTCCTCTATCTCGACGCGCCGTTCCCGGCAGATGTCCTGAAAGAGCTGCGCGCAACCGACGTCATCCTGTCCGCCAAGCCGCTCTCGTTCGACGTGGCCGGATAAGCGACCGGTTTCAGAATCGGGAAGACAGAATGCCGGCGCTATGCGCCGGCATTTTTGCGTCCGCTGTGTTCTGCCAGCCAGATGCCGCCGAGCACCAGCGTCAGCGCAACGGCGTGATAGGCAAAGAAGTCCTCGCCAAGAATGACGATGGAGAGAAGCGTCCCGAATATCGGAACGAGATTGATGAACAGCCCGGCACGGTTGCCGCCGATCAGTTCATTGCCGCGAATATAGAGGCTCTGGGCGAGGAGCGACGGGAACACGACCACATAGCCCACCACCATCCAGCCCCGTGCATCCGGCACGATCAACCGGTCCGTCGCCGCCTCCCAGGCGACCAGCGGGAACGAGGCGAGAAGGGCAAACAGCGACAGCACGAACATCAGGCTCAGCCAGTGGATGTCGGGCTTGAGGCGCAGGCCGACCGTATAGGCCGCATAAAGCAGGACCGCGACAAGCATCAGCGCATCGCCGAAATTCACATCCAGATCGAGCAGACGCGCGAACTCGCCGTGGCTCGCAACAATCGCCACGCCCACAAGGGACAGCATGAACCCGGCAACCTGCAGAGCGGTCACGCGGAGCCGGAAAAGAAGGAAATTGACGACGAAAATCACCATCGGGATCGCCCCCTGCTCGATGGCGATGTTGATTGCCGAGGTGAATTGGGCGGAGCTGTAGAACAGCGCGTTGAACCCGGTGAAGCCCATCATGCCAAGAAACGCCAGCAGCGGAAGCTTTGCGCGAATGGCCGGCCAGTCACGCTTTAGATGCGGCCATGCAAAGAAGATGAGCAGTGAGGAGCTGAGGATCCAGCGCAGCGTTGTCAGCATCATGGGTGAAACATGGCCGACAGCAAGGCGACTGGCCACGGCATTGCCGCCCCAGAACAGGGTTGTCAGACACAGAAAAATATAGGCTTGGCGATACATGAGACGAAACAACCTGCTGAAACGCGGGCTTGATAGGACCTCAGTGGCCAAACGTAAATGCCAGTGTCACAATTTGTCAGCCGCACCATTGCATAAGGGGCGTTGCTGAGTTCAGAAACCGGGGCAAAGCGAATCGGCGTTTTTCATGAATTACTTGCTTCCAACTGGTTGTAAATAAAACATAACCAACTGAAGATTGCGAAGGTGATCAACATATGGCAAAGCGCAATGATAGTAGCTTGTGCATGCTGGACAGGAACAAGATTTGAACGACGCCTCCAAACCAACGGGAAAAAAGTCCGCTCCCGTTGAGGACAAGGCCAGACGCGCTGCGAAGCGCAGCCCGTCTTTGGAGGCAACGCCCGATCTTGAAGATGTTCTCGATTGCGGAGCATCCCTGCGCAAGCGCCGGCTGCTGCGCAACCTGCGGCCCATGCTGCCGGAAATCCTCGCGGCGGGCGTTCTTCAATGCCTTGTCTATACGGCCTTCATCCTGAATGCCTCGCGCAGCGACTGGGGCAATCTCGCCATCGTCTGCGCGATCCTGTTGGCGCTGCCTTTCGTCATAGCGCTCGCCTTGCTTGGTTTTCGCCGGCAACGAAACACGTTCACGATCGCCATCTTCATCACATTCGTGGTCTTCACAACGGCCGTTGCCTTTCTCTCGGGCCTGCGCATTCGGATCAGTTATTCTGCTTTGCTGGTCGCCTATCTGGTCGCGAACGTATTGATGTCGATTGCCAATCTGCGTCTTCACCGCTCGCTGGAAGATCACATTGCGCTTCTGGATTTTCCAGGCGCAAGGCAGGTGGCCTCCCGCCTTTCAGGCAAGGTCGCCGTCATCACCGACAAGAATGCCGATATCGGCGCTTACGACCGCATCCTGATCGACAGCAAGACCCATCACAATCCCGAATGGTCCGGCTTTCTGACCAAGGCCTATATGGTCGGCGTCGATGTCACGCCCTGGTTCAATTTTCTCGAACTGCGCGATGGCCGGGTTGATGTCGATGCATTCGACGTCTCCCATCTCGCCTACTCGCCCAGCCAGATCTATTATTCCAAGGCCAAGCGCGCGCTGGATCTGTTTGCCGTCATCATCACAGTGCCGCTCACCGTGCCGCTGGGCTTTGTGATCTGGCTTTACATCCGCATGCTGGATGGCGGCACTGCCATCTTCGTGCAGCAACGCCGGGGCTATGGCGGCCGCTCCTTCAACATGCTGAAGTTCCGCACCATGCATCATGGCCGCCAGGGCGGCTCAACGCAGGTCAATGACGACCGCATCATCAGGGGGTGCCGTTTTCTGCGCCGGCTGCGGCTCGATGAACTCCCCCAGCTCCTCAACATCTGGCGCGGCGAGATGAGCCTAGTGGGCCCACGCCCCGTGGCCGAATACGTGGCGCAGGCGAGCGAGGCGGAAGAGCCCAAATTCATTCACCGCACCATGGTTCTTCCGGGCATCACCGGCTGGGCACAGGTGAATTCCGGCTATGCAAGCACGACCCGGGAAGAGATCACCAAGCTCTCCTACGACCTCTACTACATCAAGCACCTGTCGTTTGATCTGGACATGCTGATCATCCTTTCGACGATCAGAACCGTCCTGTTCGGGCGCGGCGCACGCTGAAGCGCCCCCGTACACGGCACAACATTCCACCCGCAATAAAAATGCTCTAAAGAGAAGCCCGCGCACGCTGCGACAACAGGAGGAGACTGCCGATATGAGCCATCCGAAGATCATCTGCATGGGCGAACCGCTGATCGAGTTCAACCAGGTGGACGACACGGGCCGTTACCTCTTCGGCCATGGCGGCGACACCTCCAACTGCGCCATCGCAGCCGCGCGCGCCGGCGCATCGGTCGGGTTCTTCACCGCGCTCGGCGCAGACGAATTCGGCGACAGCCTGATGCAGCTCTGGGCAGACAATGGCGTGGACGCCCGCCATGTCCTGCGCAATCCGGATGCCCATACGGGTGTCTACTTCGTCAGCCATGGCGAGAGCGGCCACGTCTTCTCCTATCTGCGCAAGGGTTCGGCGGCGAGCCGCGTCGCCCCGCGCGACCTGCCCCGCAGCGCCATCGAGAATGCCGACATCCTGCATGTCTCGGGCATCTCCATGGCCATCAGCGCCGATGCGAGCGATGCGGTTCTCGAAGCGATCGACATTGCCCGCGCCGCCGGCGCCAAAATCTCGTTCGACACCAATCTGCGCCTGAAACTGTGGCCGCTCGAGCGCGCCCGTGCGCTGACCGAAGCCGCCATGCGCAAGGCCGACATCGCGCTTCCCGGTCTGGAAGACGCCGAGCAGCTCGTCGGCATAAGCGACCCGGACGCCATCGCCGATCATTATCTGGGCCTTGGCGCAGGCATCGTCGCGCTGACGCTCGGCAAGGATGGCTGCCTCGTCGCCACGCCCGACGAGCGCCGCCGCGTGCCCGGCATCAGGGTCAGCGCCGTGGACGCCACGGGTGCGGGCGACACGTTCGATGGCAATTTCCTCGCCGAGCTCAATCGCCATGGCGACCCGTTCGAGGCAGCGCGCTACGCCAATGCGGCCGCTGCCCTTTCCACACAGGGCTTTGGCGCAGTCGCTCCCATGCCCATGCGCGAAACAGTTTTGAAGGCGCTCGCGGAAGCCGCCTGATCTATTCCAGGAAAACATCGACGCTGGCGGAACGTCCGGCCGCGTCGATCACCGTCAGGGTCGATGCGCCGCCGCCATCGGGCACCCAGCTTGCCCTGCGCCGCCGATAGGCGTCCGGCAGCGGCTCGCCATTGGCCAGCCAGCGGAACGGCGCGCGCCCGCCATTGATCTTGAGCGCCAGCGGCATGACCCGCGCCCCACGCGCAAGCCCCACATCGATGCGCGCACCCTGCGGCGGGAACACGATTTCCGGCGCGGGCTCCACCGGTGCACCGGCGCGAAACCCGCCGCCCGAGACGGAGAACCGCCGCATGGGAAACGGAAGATCGGACGCGGCAAGCCGGATCGCGCCTGCCGGTGCAGGCGGGAATGGAACGATGCCCACGCCCGAGCGTGAGAATGCCTCGAACAGGATGGGAGCGGCAGCCAGATAGCCGGTCAGCCCCGGCACCGCGCCGCCATCGGGCCGCCCGGCCCACACGCCCAGCACATGCCGCCCGTCATAGCCCACCGACCACGCATCGCGGTAGCCATAGGACGTGCCCGTCTTGTATGCGATGCCGAGACGCGGCGCGGCGCTGGGCGGCGCGACACCGGACAGGATGTCCGCGACCTGCCATGTGGCCTGTGGCGTCAGCACGGAAGGGGGATGCGCGGCAATCTCTGCATCGTCCAGATAGTGCAGCGGGCGCACCCGCCCCCGATTGGCGAGCCCGCCATAAAGCTGCACCAGCCCTTCCAGCGTCAGCCCCGCACCGCCAAGCCCGATGGCAAGGCCCGGCGTCTCTCCGGGCGGCAGAGCGGGCGGCACGCCAGCGCGTCGCATGCGCGCCACCAGCCGCACCGGCCCCAGCGCATCGAGCAGTCGGATCGTCGGCACGTTGAGCGACATCTGCAAGGCCGTGCGCACCGAAACATCGCCCTGATAGGCCATGTCGAAATTGCGCGGACGATAGCCCGAGAAATTGCCGGGCCGGTCTTCGATCATGGTTTCCTGCATCACCAGCCCCTCCTCGAAGGCAAGGCCATAGATGAAGGGTTTGAGCGTGGAGCCCGGCGAACGCTCTGCCACGCTCATGTCGATCCAGCCGGCGCGCGCGGCGTTGAAATAGCCTGCCGACCCGACCCGCGCGAGCACCGCGCCGGTCTGCGCATCCGCCAGAACCATCGCCACGGAAACGCGCGGCCCCAGCCCGCGCGCCGCTCTGGCGGCAACTTCCTCAAGGCCCGCCTGCGCGCGCCGGCTGATGGTCAGGTGATGCACACGCTCATCCGGTTCCGCTTGCACCACCGCATCGGCCAGATGCGCGGCATAGGCAGGCATGGGTAGACGACGCCCGGCAAGCTTCGCCTCAGACGCGCGCGCGACCTCGCTTTCGATGATGACGCCAGCCCCCGCCATGCGCGCAAGCACCCGGTCGCGCGCGGCTTTTGCCGTCTGCGGATGCCGGTCAGGCCGGCGCGCTTCCGGCGATTGCGGCAGGGCGACCAGAAGAGCAGCCTCCTCCAGCCCCAGCTTGAGCGGCTCCTTGCCGAACCAGGCGAGGCTCGCCGCGCGCACCCCTTCAAGATTGCCGCCATAGGGCGCGAGCGTCAGGTAGCGCTCCAGGATCTCCCGCTTGGAAAGCCTGCGTTCGATCTGAAGCGCGCGCGCGATCTGCCGAAACTTGGCGCTGAAGCTGCGCGCCGCGCGTGGCTCGGTGAGGCGGGCAAGCTGCATCGACAGTGTTGAACCGCCCGAGACGATGCGCCCGTTCCGCAAGAGCTGCAATGCGGCGCGGCCAAGCGCGCGCATGTCGACACCCGGATGCGACCAGAAGCGCTTGTCCTCATAGGCGACCAGCATCTTGAGAAACTGCGGGTCGAGCGTGTCGATATCCGCCGGCAGACGCCAGCGCCCGTCAGACGCCGCATAGGCCCGCAGCAGCGCCCCGTCTCGGTCGAGCACCTCCACCGAAAGCGGGGCGGGATCAAGCGGCGGCGGATAGGCGGCGTCCAGCCGGTCGAGCGTCACCGCCCCGCCAATGGCGAGCAGGGCCGCAAGGCCAGCGGCCATGGCAACCCGGCGCATATGTCGACGCGTTTTCATCGCCGCCGCCTACTGCCCCACGATCTCCATGAAGCCCGTGGCCGTGCGGGCGGAGAGCTGCGGACGGTACATGTCTTCCACGCTCGCCGCCGGATGCGTGTAGACGCCCGGAGTCACCGCACGCACCACATAGGCGAGCCGGAACTTGCCGCCGCCATTGCGGTCGAAGGCGGCGATGAAGCGGTCGTCACGGAACTCGGTGTGAACCGCATCCGTCTCGCCAAGCCACTCGAAATTCGCCAGTTCGGCGCTGCCCACCAGGCGCGGATTGTCGATCTCGAAGCCCGCCGGCAACAGGTCGGAGACCAGAACGCGTGAAGGCCAGGCGTTCTGTTCCATCATCTCCAGCACCACCACATAGCGCTCGTTCTGGCGTGCGTCGGAGACATTCGCCTCTTCACCGTCCAGCGTGTAGTAGCGCCGCTCAATGGTGAAGCCCTCGCCGCCCGCCGGCAGCGGCTGCTGCGGCGCGGCCACGGTGGTGATCACCGCATCGACCGGCTCGTTGCCCTGATTGGCCACCGTCAGCGGCGCGGCCTCGATCTCCAGTCCCGAAAGCCGCCGCGAGAATGCGCCCGCATGGGCGTTGCCGTCCACGGTCAGGCGCAAATCGTCGCTCGACTGGCTCAGCGCACGGGCGGCCAAAAGCATCCACGCCTCGTCCTGCGTGCTCATGTAACGCGTGTCACCGCGCACATCGGCCACCAGATCGATCATCTGCGGCACCAGCGCCGGTTCGGGCCGGCTTTCCGCCGCCAGCGCCAGCATCGCCGCACCATCGCGCAGACGCGATCCGTAATCGGAGCGCGCCGTGTAACGCCCGCTCATGCCCTGAGCGAGACGGAAGGCGGAGGCAAAGCCCCGTTCCGCACGTTCCGCATCGCCATAGAGAGCGAGACCCGCAGCAAGCTGCGCACGGGCCAGCGGCGTGGAGAACTCATCGAGCCGCGTGTCGAGATAGTAGCGCAGGTCACCGGCCGAAGCCTTGCGGTTGCGCGCCAGCACATAAAGCGCATAGGCGATCTCGCTGCCGCGCGAGGAGACATCCGTGTCATAGGCGAGCGTGTTCGAGAGGTTCTGCAGCGCCTGGCCCATCGCCGCCTCTGGCACGGCAAAGCCCTGCTCGCCGGCGCGGGTGAGGAAGTCCGTCACATAGGCGTCGAGCCACAGATCGCCCGATCCCGGTCCCCAGAGACCGAAGCCGCCAGACGAAGACTGCGCGGCAAGCACGCTTGTGATGGCGTCCTCAATGCGCCCCTTCAGCGCCGGATCCTCTTCCAGCCCCGCAGCCTTTGAAAGCTCGCTCACATAGAGCAGCGGCAGCGCGCGGCTCGTGGTCTGCTCCGTGCATCCATAAGGATAGCGGTCGAGCGACATCAAAAGTGCCGGAATGTCGAACCCGTCGGCCCGCGAGATGTTGAGGCTCACCGACGCGTTCTCGGCAAAGCTGTCTTCCAGAAGCGCGCCGTCCAGCGTGACACTGCCGCCATTGGCTGCAAGCGTCACCACGCTGCGGCTGGCAACCGGCATCACACCAGGCCGCACCGGCAGGGGCACGCTCTTCTCCACGGCAAGCCCGCTCTCATGCGCAAGCGCCACCGTCAGCGCGCCCTCGCCCGTCTGGTTCGTCGCCGAAACAGGCACGGAGAGCGTGGCCTTGCCGCCCGCCTCAAGCGTCACCGTATCGGAGAGCGACCGCAGATCGGCGTCCACCGGCCCTTCGGCCATCACCGTGAGGCGATAGTCACCGGCCGGGCCATCCGTGTTGGCGATTTCAAGCAGAAGCCGCGCCTCGTCGCCCGGCGCCAGGAAGCGCGGAAGGCTGGTGGTCAGCACAACGGGATCGCGGATGATCACATCCTGCTGCGCGCTGCCCACGCCCTTCTTCGACCAGGCGACCGCCATGATGCGGGCCGTGCCGTTGAACTGCGGAATCTCGAAGGAGACCTCCGCTTTCCCGTCATCGTCCACCTTCACGATGCCGGAGAAGAAGGCGACCAGCTTCTGCGTCGGCGCGCTGCCGGTGGGCGCCATGCCGCCGCCATCGCCGCCGGTGCGCAGCCGGCCCATCGCGCCGAGCGAACCGTCGATCAGCCGCCCGTAAATGTCGCGCATTTCGATGCCCAGCATGCGCTGGCCGAAATACCAGGCGTCCGGCTGTGGCGGCTCGTAGCGCGTGAGGTTGAGAATGCCCACATCGACCGCCGCAACGGTCACATAGGCTTCTTCGCCCGGTTCCAGCCCGCCAACGCTGACGGGAATTGAAAGGGCAGCATCGGGGCGCGCCTGTTCCTCCACGCCAAGTTCAACCGAAAGGTCACGCTCACCCGGATCGACCTTGAGCCAGCGCACGCCGATGGCGCGCATGGGCAGGCGGTTTTCGGCATCGTCGCCGGGGCGGAACAGCGTTGCGGTCACATAGGCCCCGGCCCCCAGTGCGTCGGTCACCGGAATGTCCACGGTCGCGCCGGCTTCCGGCACCTTTGCGGTGAAGGTTTCAAGCAGGCTCTCGGAACCCACCGTCACCAGAACCTCGCCGGCAAAGCGGGGCGAAATCTTCAGCTTCGCCGTCTCACCCACCGCATAGGCGTCGCGGTCGAGCGCCACTTCCAGCCCGTCCGGCGTCTCGGTGGAACCGGCCTCCACATACCAGCCGGAATCGAACGCCGCGCTGGTAATCGGCCCGCCCGCATCCGGGCTTTCCACCTCGAGGCGATAGCGCCCCCAGTCCACGGAAACGCCAATCTGCGGTTCGCTGTCGGCCTTCGTGTCCACCGTTCCCTCGCGCACGAGGCTCGTCGTGGTGATCGGCTCATAGTTCCAGGAACCGCCATCGCGATACCACTGATAGTGCCGCTCCACCTTCAGCAGTTTCCATTCGAGGGCGTCCATGGCGATACGCTCGCCCTTCGGATCAACCGCGATCACGCGGAAATTCGCCGTGGCACCCTCGGCAACGCGACCGCCGGTGAATTCCGGCTTCAGGCCGATCATCGCGCTTTCCGGCTCGACACCGATCTCCAGCGCGCGCTCCACGGCGCGGCCGCCGGCCTCGCGCATACGCACGCTGACATCCGCCTTCAGGAGACGCGTGGTGGATGGCGCGCCATCCAGCGCCACCGGGAACTGCGCCTGCCCTTCCGCATCGGTCTCCGGCAGACCGGGCAGCGAAACGCGCAGCGCCTCCACATCCTCCTCGTCATCGAGGCCGAAGACATAGCCGGGGAAGGCTTTCCATTCGCGCGTCGGCGCGACCGTCAGTTCGCCTTCAAGCGCAAGCCCCGCCGCCGGTGCGCCATAGAGATAGCGGCCATCGACGGTCACATCCGTCACACCGCCGACCGGCACGGTCTCATCCGCGCTCGCAAGTTCGAACTCGGTGCGGTCGGGCACGAAATCCTCGACCAGAAAATTCTTTTCGGCCAGCGGCGGCTTTTTCGGATCGGCATAAATGCCGAGCGCCCAGGTGCCGCGCATCGCGCTTCCGGGCAGATCGAGCGCCACCGCATGACCGCCAAGCGCCGCGCCATCAGAAACGACGCGCCGATCCTCCACGCCGTCGGGGCGGCGGAAGATGAAGGTCAGCGGCAGATCCTCCACCGCATCCGAAGCGGGATTGCGCGTGAGCGCGCTCGCATGCACCGTTTCGCCGGCGCGATAGATGCCACGCTCCGTCCAGGCGAACACGTCGAGCGGTCCGGGCGAAGGACGCCCCGTCACGCCACGATCCGAAAGATCGAAGCCCGCGCGCGTCATGTCGAGGAAGACGAAATCCTCAGTCCCGTTTTCAGCGATGATCGCCGCCGGCGCGAGACCGGAAGAACCGCGCGCCAGACCGGGATCAAACCGCGCATGGCCATCGCCATCGGTCTCCGCCTCGCCAAGCACCTCATTGTTGCGCGCCACCAGCCTGAGCTTCAGACCGTCGAGCGGCTTCGCACTCGCAAGCGAGCGCGCGAAGACCGAAAGCCCGTCCTCGCCGGCAAAGGTGGAAAGCCCGATATCGGAGACAAGGAACCACTGCGTGGCGCGGTTGTCCCAGTTCTGGCTCCGGTCGCCCTCCGGCACCGCCGTCATCATGTAGACGCCGGGCTTGCGCTCCGGCACCGCCTCATCGACGGGAATGCTGGTGACGACATCCTTGTTCAGTTCGGCGTCCACCTCGATCATGCCTTCGAAGACGGGCGCGCCCATCTGGTCGGCCACCTCGTCCACCGCATATTCGTTGAGCTGGCGCAGGAACTGCCCCTCGCTCAGAAGACGCGCCAGCGCACGGTCACCAACGCGGTAGACGGACAGCGTCGCGCTGTCGGCATTCACGGAAACAAACGGGATGCCCCGGCGCGCCGAGGACGGCAGCACGAAATTGTCGCCGGTAAAGCGCAGCGAAGGCGCACGGTCCCGCACGTAGATTTCCAGCGGCACCGGCTCGGCAATCACCTCGCCAATGGCCGCCGGCAGGCCCTGCCGGATGACGATGCGGTACTGCTCGCCATGCTTCAGACCGCTGACGCAAAGCTCCTTGTCGCTGCGGTCAACGGCGAAGGAGCGCAGATTGTCGACGGTCACGAACTGGGCGTAGTCGACGCCGCTCTTCACCAGCTCCTCGGAAAACTGCACGCAGGCGCGCGGCGTGGCGCTGTCGGAATCGACCGAATGATCGATCACGCGGAACCCCTTGCGGCGCTTGAGATCGGCATAGGCCTCCTGCACATCGCGCGCGGTCCTGAGCGCCAGGCTCGCCTCATAGGCGCTGAGTGCGGGGCGGAAGAGATTGCGCCGCTCAAGAGCCGGCGCAAGAACGGCCAGCGCCTCGGCGCGGTCATCGGTGCTGCGCGACAGATTGTAGGCGTTCACGGCCGCCCCCGTGCCGGCGCGCTGCAGACGATAGAGGTTCATGTCGCCGGCTGGCTGCGCCACCGTCGCGGCGCGCGCGAGCCGAGACCACAGGCCCGCATTGTCAGGCTCCACCACAAGGGCTGCGGTATAGGCCCGGATCGCATTGAGCGGATCATTGTTCGCAAGCGCCTGCCCGCCTGCGGCGGTCAGGGCGGCGAAGCCGGCATTGACGGCATTCTGCGTGCGCAGCACCTCGTCACGATATTGATCAGCCTCGCGCAGCACGTGGTCGGGCACGAAGCGCAGCGCCGGCGGCGCGCCAAGATCGGCAGCAGCGCCGCTCACCACCACCTTGCCGGCCACCGCGCCCTCGAACGGATCGAGGCGGTTGAAATCCGACTTCAGGAAGCACCATTGCGCGCTGGTGTTGTAGGTGAAGGCCCGGCACTGCGGATCGGCAAGGCACACTGCCTTGCACTGGTCGAGCGTCACATCCTTTTCGGTGCGCAGGTCGAAGCCGAAATAATCGGCATTCTCGCTGGTCACGATCCGGCGCGCATCCTGCGCGGCAGCCATTGCTGCAAACCCGAAAACAAAAATGAAAAACAGGGAGAGTCCGCGTGCCGCACGCATAGCAATCCTCCAGGCGCTGCCGATATCGTCCCTTTGATATTGGGACAGCTTTGCAAAAGCCAGTCAACAGGCCCGGAGAATTATTGTCCAAAGGCGCGAAGACGCCCTCTTATGCTTACAGACCCTTTTATGCTTACAGACCCCTGGGATGGGTCATGAACTCTTCGATGATCTCTTCCGGCGGTTTGACGAAATCCGAAGTGCGGCTGACGCCAAGGCCGGTCAGCCCCTTCAGCTTCACGGCCATTTCCGCCAGCTTCACGACAATCGGAATGCCGTTGATCACCGGCGCGCCATCCACCCGGTGCGCCTGCAATTGCGAGAACAGCAGCATGGGAATGCCGCCGCCGGGAATGAGCACATCCACGCCCTCATCCACGAGCGGCCGGGCCTGCTCCTCAAACAGGGCGCGTACGGTTTCAAGCCGCTCATCGGAACCGAAGGCGGCAAGGATCTGCCCCGGCTCGAAATCCATGGCGTGCACGCCGGTCACGCGTTCGCCGAGACCGTATTTGCCGATCTGGTGGTGAAACCAGGGAATGTAACGCCGGTTGATGGTGACGATGCCCGAGCGCTGGCCAAGCTGGCAGGCATGCAGCATGGACGCCTCCCCCATGCCCAGCACCGGAATGTCGACCACCGACCGCGCCTCATAGAGGCCGGCATCCTGAAAATGCCCGATGATGAAAGCGTCATAGCCCTCGCGCTCGGCCCGCACCGCATTGCAGATCACCTCGCGGGCGCAGCGAAACTCCACGATGGCGTGGGCGTAGCTGTCATGCGGGGTGATGCCCTTGATGTCGATCTCAGTGCCGGGGTCCACAATGGCATCGAGATGCTTTCTCAGTTCATCCCAGTAGCCCGCGCCATTCTCGTAATCGACATAGCTTTGATACCAGATCTTCATGACGTCAGCTCCTGATGAGGCCCGGCAGCCAGAGGGCCAGCTGCGGGAAAAGCGCAAGCAGCACGACCAAAAGCAGCGTGCAGGCGATGTAGGGCAGCGCGGCCCGCGCCACCTGCCCGATGGTCGTCCCCCTCGGGCTCACGCCAACCATGACGAAGAGCAGGAGACCGAAGGGCGGGGTCGCAAGGCTGAGTTCCAGCGCCAGAAGCATCACCACGCCGAACCAGATCTGGTCGAACCCGTAGAGCCCGACCAGCGGCATGAAAATCGGCAGGGTCAGCATCATGATAGAAAGCTGATCCATGAACATGCCGAGAAGCAGAAGCACGAGGAACATGACCGCGAGCACCACATAGGCGTTGAGCTCGAAACTGGTGGCAAACGAGATCAGGCCCGAAGACGCGCCGGAGAAGGCGAGGATCTGCGAGAAGGTGGTCGAGCCGACGATGATCATCAGCATCATGGCCGACACTTTGAGCGTGCCGGTCAGCGAGCGCACCACGGCCTGCCAGCTCAGCGTGCGATAGCACGCCGCCAGCACGACGACGGACAGCGCGCCGAAGGCCGCGGATTCGGTCGGCGTCGCCCAGCCGAGCAGGATCAGCCCGACCACCGCGAACACGACGATGCCCATGGGCATGACGTCCACCAGAACCGCCCGCATGATCTCGGAAAGGCTCGCCCGTTCCGCCGCATAGCCGGGGGCGGCATCCGGATCGAGTGCGATCTGTATGCGGATCGTGGCGATGAACAGCGCCGCCAGAAGCAGCCCCGGCACCAGCCCCGCGATCAGCAGCGCACCCACATCGATCCGCGCCAGCGAACCAAGCAGCACGGCCAGCGAGGATGGCGGAATGATCATGGCCAGACCGCCGGTCGCCAGGATCGGCCCCATGATCATGTGCGGCTTGTATCCGCGCTTGATCATGTCGGGCATCAGCGTCGTGCCGAGCATCGCCGTGTTGGCCATGGACGATCCCGACAGTGTGGCGAAGATCGTGCCGCCGCCCACGGTCAGATAGGAAAGCCGCCCCTTGATGCCGCCAAAACACTTGTCGAGGGCATCGAACACGCGAATGGCAAGTCCCGTGTGGAACAGAAGCTCGCCCATGATGAGAAACAGCGGCACCGGCACCAGCGCGAAACTGGTGACGGATGTGGAGGCATTGGCGACAAGCTGGTCGATGCCGATCATGCCGCCCATGAAGATGTAGACGCCGACAATGTTGATCGCCAGAAACGCGATGGCCACCGGCATGCCGAAGAACATCAGGAACAGGAGCCCCCCGATCATCAGGAGGGCGGATTCGTACCAGACCATCAGTGTGCTCCCCCGCTGCCGGTATAGGTTTCGCCGCGAAGCAGCATGCGCAGGAACTCCAGCGCCATCAGGCCGAAGCCCATGGACAGCATGGCGTAAAGAACCCAGGAGGGAATGTTGATGGAGCGCATGTCGACCGCGCGCGACTGCACCATTTCCAGCCCCACCGCCGCCGAGCGCCAGCACAGGAGGCCAAGCGTCAGGATGGCGAGAACCAGCACGACCCGCCCCGCCAGAAGGCGCGCGCCGTCAGGCATCGCTCCCACGAAAGACGAGATCGCCACATGCCCGTTGTTGCGCACCAGCCAGGGCGCGGCCGCCATGGTGGAGAACAGCATCACATATTCGACGATGGCGCTGGTCGACTGGAACGGCCGGAAACCGGTGTTGCGCAGCACGACGTCGACAATGATGGCGGCAGAAATGAAAACGAGACTGGCTGCACCCAGCACAGCCAGTCCGTTGATGATCCAGTTGTAGATGCGTAGCAGAAACATGGCGCGCGGCTTTTCAAAAGTGGTGCGGGGGAATGCCCTGCGGGCAACCCCGGAGCGATGTGAAACGCCTCTCCGGGATCGCCCGTCAGGGGAAGCTCAAGGCTTCCGCCGGCACGGGATCAGCGGTCATAATACGCTTCGCGCAGTGCGTCGTAATACTCCGACCCGGAATCCTTCATGCGCTTCCAGGCGCTGTCATAGGCGAGGTCCAGGAACGTCGCCTGCGCATCGCCCTCCAGCTCGATGACCTCCATGCCGTTCTCCCGAACCGCCTTGTCGGTCTCCTCGATCACCTTCTGGAAATTGTCGTAGGACGTCTGCTCATATTCGGCAGCGGCGTCGTTCAGGATCTTCTTTGCCTCATCGCTCAGGCCATCCCATTTGGCCGGGTTCACCACCACGGCGAGATCCGTCTGGAAGAAGCCCGGATCGATGCGATAGCGCAGGAACTTGTCCCAGGAGAGATCCTGAATGCCGACAATGGGCCAGCCCGAACCATCGAACGTGCTGCGCTCAAGGCCGGTATAGACATCCGGCACCGGCACGGAGACGGGAATGGCCCCCAGCGCCTCGAAGAAGGCGTTGTAGATCGGCTGCGAGCGGATGCGCTGGCCATCGAGATCGATGCCGCCATCCTCGGTCCGCTTGGGCTCGTTGATCGTGTAGATGTAGAATTTGACGCCGGTGTCGAGATGGGCCAGCAGGTTCACGCCCAGCTTCTTGGTGAACGCCTCCTGCATGATGCCGAAGCCGCCATTCTCGCGCGCCTCGGCGGCCGTGACGGTGGACGCCACCCATGCATCCGCCTCCGGCATCGTGCCCAGATAATAGGAGGCCGGGCCATACTGCATGTCGACCACGCCACGGCGCACCGCGTCTACCTGCTGGTTCGGCGGAAACATCTCCGGCCCGCCCGCATAGTTGATCTGGATGACGCCCTTGCCGCGCTCGTTCACGAGATCGACAAAGCCCTTGAAGCTCTGCGAGAAGGCAAGTGATTGCGGGAAGGCGGAAATCGCCTTCAGCGTTTCTTCCGCACTGGCCTGCCCGGCAAAGGCAACGCTGGTCAGCGCCGTTGCAAGAAGGCCGCGTCTGATGGTCCTGGCGATCGATCTGGTCGTTGCTTGGTTCATGTCATCGTCCTCTCTGGTTTTCCGGACTTGTTCCGTCCGGTCTGGTTTCACACCCTGTTTCAGGCACCGGGCCTAAAGCACGGGTGGCCGCACGAGCCCCGCATTGTCGAGCGCCTTCAGGAAAGCCGCCATGCGGCGCTGGCGGTAAGCGTCGACGTCCACATCGGCGTAATCGAAGAAGCCGGAGCCCGTCTTCAGGCCGATACGCCCTTCCTCCATGTTGCGACTGATGATGCCGGGAGCCGCATAGCGCTCGTCATCGAAAGCCCCGGCGAGATAGCGGCTCGCATAGTAGAGAATGTCGCCGCCGCCCCAGTCGATGAACTCCAGAAGGCCCAGCACGCCGAAGCGCAGGCCGAAACCGTAGGTCACCGCCTTGTCGACATCCTCGGCGCTCGCAACGCCTTCCTCGACGATCCGCGCAGCCTCGTTCATGGCGAGCGCCTGAATGCGCGGCACGATGTAGCCGGGCGAAGCCTTGCAGACGATCGGCACCTTGCCGATACCTTCAAGATAGGCGCGCACGAAAGCGGTGGTTTCCGCATCCGTCTCATCGGCCGGGCTGAGTTCCACCAGCGGCATCAGAAAGGCCGGGTTCAGCCAGTGCGCATTGAGAAAGCGCTCGGGCGCAGAGGTGAAGCCCGCCAGCTCCGTCGACAGCATGGTCGAGGTGGTCGAGGCCAGAATGGCGTCGCCATCGGCATGGGCGTCGAACAGCGCAAACGCATCGCGCTTGGCGTCCGTCACCTCGGGCACACCCTCGAACACGATGCGCGCCCCGGCAAGACCTGCCGCCGCCTCGCCGCGCGGCACGATGCTCACCCGGTCCATGATCTGTGGAACGGCGTCCACCCTGAATGCGCCAAGCGCGGCGATGGAGGCCAGCGCCGTGCGGATCTCATCCAGCGCCTCATCGCGCAGCTTTGCGAAGGCGTCGGCGTCACGCTCCTTCGCATCGATCAGCCGCACCGCGTGGCCGGCATAGGCGACGCATTGCGCAATGCCCCGCCCCATGCGTCCGGCGCCGATGCAGGCGATGGTCACCTCGCCCGTCATCACAGGCCCTCACGCAGCATGGTCTGCACCGCCTCGCGGCTTTCGCCGGCAAGACCGATCTGCTCCATCGTGCGCCCCTCGGCGCGGAAATCGCGCTCGGCCACCGCGCCGGCAATCGCCAGGAGGCCGGTCGCCACCGGACAGGGCACGCCGGCCCAGTCGCCCACCGACACCATGAAGGCGAGGCCCATGCCCACATCCTCCAGCATGTAGCGGTGCGACTTCAGGTCCAGCTTCTCATGCCAGTCGCCGGAATCCACCAGCTTGTCATGCGCGAGATTGCCGTACATCCAGTCGCTGGTCTCGTAGTGATCGGCCAGCGGAAAGTGTGGCGCGCCATAGCCCAGCGCCTCGCGGATCGCCATGCGCTCATTGTCGAGCGCGGTGTGCGTGCGGCGGATGGAAGCCTGCGTGCCCTCATTGTGAATGTCCCAGCGGTCGAAATGCTCGATGGGACCGGCATTCATGAGGATCAGCGGCGGGTGAATGATCGGGCCGGCGTTCATCAGCGCGCCCGACAGCGCATCCTCCACCGGCTCGATGGAGGCCGGGAAGACCGCCGCAATGGCCTTGATCGCATGATCCGTGTGCCGCGCGGGCAGCACGCCGGTCGGCAGCCGCGAGGCCCGCGTCGTCACGCGCACTTCGAGTGGCCCCTGCTTGCGCGTCAGCCATGGCAGCGTGCCCGTCTCGGCAATCGCGATGTCGGCCTTCGAGCCCGCTTCACGAATGCGCTTCATCATCAGGTAGGAACCGAACGTGCCCGGCGGCAGGTAGATCACCTGCCCGTCTTCCAGATGCGGTGCGAGGCGGGTAGCGATGTCCTCTTGCGCGAAGGCCGGCGTCGGCGCAACGATCAGCTCCGCGCCTTTCAGCGCCGCAGCGAGATCGTCGGTCGGCACGACCGCGATCTTCCGGCTGCCCTCGTGGTCGGTGAGGGTAATGCCGCCGACCTCCTCGACATCGGCGAAACTTGCCCGGTCGCGCCGCCACCAGCGAACGTCATGGCCCGCCTCGGCGAAATCCGCCGCGGCTGCGTATGACCCGTTGCCTCCACCCAGAACAGCTACTTTCATGTCTGCACTCTCCTCCTCGCCCGCACACAGTCACGGGCATTTATGTCACTCACATTGGTTCAACCCCGGGGCAAAACCGCCGTCGCCTCGATTTCCACGACCGCCTCCGGCTCCACCAGACGCGTCACCTCCACCGTGGCCATGGCCGGGAAACAGCGGCCGAACACATCGCGATAGGCTCTCCCCAGCCCTTTCGGATCGGCCAGATAGTCCTCGACACTCGTCACGTACCAGGTGAGGCGCGTCAGATGTTGCGGCCCAGCGCCCGCCGCTTCGAGCACGTCGCGGATGTTGCGAAACGTCTGGTGCGCCTGGGCGACGAACCCTTCCGGGAAGCGGCCCTCGCGATCCCAGCCGACCAGCCCGCCCGTGTAGATGATGCCGCCATCGGTCATCACGGCATTGGCGTAGCCCTTCGGCTGCGGCCAGCCCTGCGGGCACACCGCCTCGTGCAGGAGCCGCGGCTCGTCGGGTTTCGGGGTTTTCTCCAGATCGCTCATGTCGGTCTCGTCTCCAGTTTCACGGGCTCGCGAACCGGCGCAGGCGTGATGCCGCTGCCGGCGCGATAAAGCGCGTGAACATGCTTGAGGGCGCTCTTCAGAAGCGCTGCTTCGCCGGGGCGCAGCCGCGCGATGATCTCTTCTTCATGCGCCTGCGCTTCATCAACGAGGCGCGCGCCAAGCGCGCGGCCTGCAGCAGTCAGGAACACGCGCACGCGACGCCGGTCGCGCTCGTCGCTCCGGCGTTTCACCAGTCCCTTCGACGCCATGTGATCGATGATCTTGGTCAGATGCGACTGTTCCATCAGCGCCAGCTGGGCAAGCTGCGTCACCATCTGACCGTCCTCATCGCTCAGGCAGGCGAGGATGCGCCATTCCGGCACGCGCAGCCCCTGCTCGCGCACATGGGCATGAAAGTCCGTGCTGGCCGCATCGCTGGCGGCGGCGAGCAGATAGAGCAGGTAGTCGCCGACAAACCCGGCATTGCGGTCGATCTCGATCCTGTCTTCGTCTTTCGCCATCATCTCTTCCGGTCACATGGAATTGGGTATCAGAAGCGCCATCGCCGGCAGCGCGATCAGAAGCGCGAGCCGCAGCACATCCATGGCCACGAAAGGCAGGATGCCGGCGAAGATGCGCTCCAGCGGAATGTCGGGGGCCACCGTGCGCATGACGAAAACATTCATGCCGATGGGCGGCGTGATGAAGCTCAGCTCGGTCGCGATCACCACGAAGATGCCGAACCAGATCGGATCGAAGCCAAGGCCCGTCACGATCGGGAACAGGATCGGCACGGTCAGCGTGATCATCGAGATGCTCTCGAGCAGGCAGCCCAGCACCAGATAGATCAGCACGATCATGAAGATGACCTGGTACGGGCCGGCACCAAGCGCATTGATCCAGGTGCGCAGGTCGCCCGTCAGGCCGGAGAAATTCACATAGTTCAGGAAATAGAGCGCCCCGAACAAAATGAAGAACATCACCGCCGTCGTCTTCGCCGTGTCGAACAGCGTGGACAGCGTGGCGCGCAGGGTCAGCCGACCGCGCATGAAGGTCAGAAGGAACGCACCGCCTGCGCCCATGCCAGCCGCCTCGGTGGCGGTGAAGACGCCCATATAAATGCCGCCCAGAACGAACACGAACAGCGCCAGCGCCCAGACCACGCCACGCAGCGCCCGCACGCGGTCGATCAGCGGCAGTTTGGGCTGCGTCTCCAGATGTTCGCGATAGACGACGAGCGACAGGCGCACGGCGATGATGTAGCCGATCACGCCGATCAGCCCCGGCAGAAGGCCGGCCAGAAACAGCTTGCCGATGTTCTGCTGTGTCAGGATGCCATAGATGACGAGAATGACCGATGGCGGAATGAGAATGCCGAGCGTTCCGCCCGCCGCAATGGACGAAGCGGCCAGCCGGTCGGAATAACCGTATTTGCGCATGGCCGGCAGCGAGATGCGCGCCATGGTCGCGGTGGTGGCGAGCGACGAGCCGCATACTGACGAAAACCCGCCGCAGGCGACGATGGTGGCCATGGCGAGCCCGCCCTTGCGGTGACGCAGCCAGGCATTCGCCGCCGCATAAAGATCGCCGGCCACGCCGGACTGCACCACGAGATTGCCCATCAGCAGGAACAGCGGCACGACGGAAAGCGTATAGCTGCGGCCGCTGTCGAAAAAGACCTGCCCGAGCATGGCCAGCGCCGGGTGCCAGCCAACGATGGACACGACACCGACAAGCCCCACGGCCGTCATGGCGAAGGCGATGGGCACGCCGGCAAAGATCAGCGCCAGAAGCAGCGCCATTCCGATTGGCCAGGCCATTACACGCCCCCGCCGTCGCTTTTGGGCAGTCTGAGCACCGCCATGACAAAGGTGATGATGGCGCTAATGCCGGCAATCACCGCCGTCGCCCTGGCGAACGGCCCGAGCGGCGCACGCAGATAGACCGTCACCTCGTTATAGCTTTCAAGCTGGGCTCCGTGCTTCCACAGCTGCCAGGAAACGAGCCCCAGAACCACGGAAACCAGAAGCCGACCAAGGTTGAGCTGCACCTTCGCAGCCATGCCCTTGAGGCTCGCCGTAAGCAGATCGACGCTGATATGCCCGTCATCCAGACACACGGCCGGCAATCCCATGAATACAATCGCCATAAGCAGGATTTCGGTGTACTCGGCTGCGCCCGGAAGCGGCGACGAGAGGAGATAGCGGCCAATCACATCGGCCACCGTCACCAGTGTCAGCGCAACCAGAAACGCTCCGCAGAGCACGGCGGTCGCAAGTCGTAACCACCGCCGAGCCCGCATTGCGATCCGCTCGGAGGGGGCGGCCATTATTCAGCCGCCACCGCTTTGATTTCGTCCTTGAGCTTGCCCAGGACAACGTCGAAGTCGAGCGCCTTGGCCTCATAGGCCTTGGCGAGTTCGTCGAACATCGGCCCGGTCTTCTCACGCAGTTCGGTGAGTTCGTCCTCGGTGGCGTCATGGAATTCGACGGTCGACTGGATGACCTCCATGCCCGCCGCGTCGGCCGCGTCCCAGGCTTGACCGGCCATGCGCGAGAACGCCTCGCCGGAAACCTTCTCGATGGCCGCCTTGTCTTCATCCGACAGGCTGTCGAACTTCGCCTTGTTCATCACGAAGAAGAACGAGACATTGTAAAGCCCACCGGGAACCCTCAGTGCCTTGTCGACCAGAGATTCCAGCTTGAAGAAGGGCACGGATTCCACGGGGAAGAAGATGCCGTCGGCGATGCCGCCCGACAGGATTTCATAAGACTGTGGCGACGGGGCCTGGATCGACACCATGTCCATCGCTTCGGCAAGCTTGTTGGTGATGTTGCCCGCAACGCGGATCTTCGCGCCCGACAGGTCCGACAGCGGCGAAACCGCCTTGCCCTTGGTGAACAGGAGCCCCGGCCCGTGCCCGAACACGCCCAGCACCTTGGTGCCGCGATGTTCATCGGCCTGCGCCAGATCGCTTTCGAACACCCGCCAGAACGCAACCGAGAGGCTCTCGGACGTATCGGCCAGGAACGGCATTTCGGCGATTTCCGTCAGGGTGAAGCGGCCCGGCGTATAACCATGCACGCCGAATGTCAGATCCACCGCGCCATTGGCAGCCAGATCGAAATGCGCCGGCGGCGGCCCGAGCGGCGCGTCGAGGATCTGCACTTCGATCCGTCCGTCACTCGCCTCTTTCAGCTGTTCCGCCCAGGGAACCATCATGTCCTTGACGATGGGGTGAGACGGCGGCAGCCAGTTGGACATGCGCAGAACCGTCTCCTGCGCCATGGCGCTCAGACCCATGGCAGTCGAGAAAATAGATGCAGATACAAGCGTTTTAAAAATGCGCGTCATCGTTTTCCTCCCGTGACGGCCTCCTCCAACTACGAAGGCTTCCACAAGTTTCAACGCGCTTCAAGCTTAAAAAGATGAAATTTCACTTTTTGAGGCTTGAAGCTTGACAGGCAAAAATATGCGAATTCATATTATTCAGACACTGCGGATGACAGCTCGCCTGCCGATGAGCTGATGGAGGCGCCGCAGAGGGAGGAGATATCGGCGATGAGCGAACTGAAGCTCAGGGTGCGCGCCAACGAGGCGCTGACCCCGAACATCCGCACACTCGAACTGGAGGCCGCGGACGGCTCGGCCCTGCCCGGCTTTTCCGCCGGTGCGCATATCCGCGTCGTCCTGCCCGATGGCAGCGACCGGCACTATTCGCTCGTCAACGCCGAAACCGAGCCCGGCGCCACCGACGCGCCCGATCATTACCGTCTCGGCGTGCGCCTCGAAGAGGACAGCAAGGGCGGCTCCCGCTTCATGCATGGGCTGAAAGCAGGCGACATCATCGAAACGTCAGCCCCGCGCAACGACTTCGCGCTGGTCGACGCGGAAGCCCCGGTGCTTCTCATCGCCGGCGGCATCGGCGTCACGCCGCTCATCTCCATGGCCGCCGAACGCAAGGCGAAAGACCGCCCCTTCTCGTTTCACTATGCCGGCCGGTCGCGCACGCTTCTGGCCTTCGTCGACGCGCTTGAGGCCATCGAGACCACCGCGCTCACCATTCATTGTGACGACGAGCCCGAAACCTGCATCGACCTGAAGGCGCTGATCGGCAAGGCCCCGGCCGAAGGCCACATCTATGTGTGCGGCCCGCGCGGCATGATCGAGGCGGTGCGCGAGATCGCCCATGCCCGCGGCATCGCGAAAGACCATGTGCACTTCGAACTCTTCGAGGCGCATGAAGCCGAAGCGGGCGACAAATCCTTCGAGGTCGAGATCAGCTCCACGGGACAGGTCTTCACCATCCCGCCGGGCAAGTCCATCATCGAGGTGCTCGAAGAAGAAGGCGTCGACCTGATCTATGATTGCCAGCGCGGCGATTGCGGCATCTGCCAGACCAGCGTTCTGTCCGGCATTCCCGACCACCGCGACGTCATCCTCACCGATGACGAACGCGCAGCAAACGACGTCATGCAGATCTGCGTGTCACGCGCAAAATCCGACCGGCTCGTCCTCGACCTGTAGGAGGCAGGGCGGCGGCCAGCAAGGGAGTAGCAAGCCATGAGCCGTTACGCGAACAACCCGCAAGCCATCAGCAACCTGATCCGGCCAACGGAAGTCCACCGCGACGTCTACATCGATCAGGAAGTGTTCGAGCTGGAGATGAAACATCTCTTCGCCAACACCTGGGTCTTTGTCGGCCACGAAAGCCAGACGCCCAACAAGGGCGACTACTTCACCACCGAGATCGGCACCAAGCCGGTCATCATGGTGCGCCACTCCGACAACGAGATCTACGTCCTGCACAATCGCTGCCCGCACAAGGGCACGAAGATCGCCATCGACCGTTCGGGCAACACCGGCAAGTTCTTCCGCTGCCCCTATCACGCCTGGTCGTTCAAGACGAATGGCTGCCTGCTCGCGATCCCGCTGCGCAAGGGCTACAAGGATACCGGCCTCGAAGAGAGCGAATCCGTGCACGGCCTTGCCTCTGTCGGCGCGGTGAAAAACTATCGCGGCTTCATCTTCGCCCGCCTCAATGCGGAAGGGCCGGACTTCGAGAGCTTCTTCGGCGAGGCGCTGAGTTCCTTCGACAACATGGTCGACCGCTCTCCCGAGGGCCGTCTGGAAGTGGCCGGTCCGCCGCTGCGCTACATGCATCGCTGCAACTGGAAAATGCTGGTCGAGAATCAGACCGACACCTGCCATCCCATGGTCGCGCATGAAAGCTCCGCCGGCACGGCCATCGATCTGTGGGAGAAGATGGACAAGCCCGAGGGCACGCAAAAGCCCATGGCCATGGAAGTGATCGCCCCCTTCATGAGCCCCTATGAGTTCTTCGAGAACATGGGCATCCGCACCTGGCCGAACGGCCACGGCCACACCGGCGTGCATCACTCGATCCACTCCGATTATTCGGCCATCCCCGGTTATTACGAGCAGATGGTCGAGGCCTATGGCGAGGAGCGCACAAAGGCCATCCTCGGCGAGAACCGGCACAACACGGTTTATTTCCCCAACATCATGATCAAGGGGCCGATCCAGCAATTGCGGCTGTTCACCCCGATCGCCGCCGACAAAACCCTGGTCGAAAGCTACATTTACCGGCTGGTGGGCGCGCCCGACATGCTTCTGGAGCGCACCGCCATGTACAACCGCATGATCAACGCGCCCACTTCCATGGTCGGCCATGACGATCTGGAAATGTATGAGCGCGCGCAGGAAGGCCTGCACTCCGATGGCCTCGAATGGGTCAACGTCCAGCGCCTTTATCAGGAAGGCGAGAATTTCGACGAGATCGCCGTCGAGAACGGCACCACGGAACGGCAGATGCGCAACCAGTTCCACGCATGGGAAAAATACATGACGATGACGATGGAAGGAGACGCGTGATGAAGGCCCCCACCCGCGATGACCTGATCGATTTCGTCTATGAAGAAGCCCGCATGCTGGACGATGGCCGGTTCGACGAATGGCTCGATCTGTGGACCCATGACAGCTTCTACTGGATGCCGCTCGACTACAATCAGCAGGACGAGAAACACGTTACCTCCCTGCTGCATGAAGACGCCTTCATGCGCAAGCTGCGCGTCGAGCGCTTCAAGGGCGAGCGCACCTTTTCGCAGAAGCCGAAGACCCGCTGCCACCACGTTCTGAACCGCCCCTTCATCGACCTCATGGACGAGGAGAAAGGCGAATACGCGACCCACACCGCGTTTCACTATGTGGAGACGCGGCTCGACGACCAGATCCTGCTCGCCGCCACCGCGCGCCACGAGCTGAAGCTCATCGACGGCAGGCTGAAGATCACCCACAAGCGCGTCGATCTGCTCAATTCCCACGCCGCCTTCGGCAATATCCAGATGTTCCTTTAAAGGCGCAGCAGATGAAATCGCAGATCCCGCCGTTCGACACCGTGTTCGCGGCCTTTGCCGACACCGCCGGGCGCTGGCCGGACCGCCCGTTCCTGCACGTGCTGGAGGAAACGGCCACGGTCTACGACATTCCCGCCGGCGAACTCTCCTATGGCGCAGCCCTCGCCGGGATCGAGCGGTTGAGGAACGCCTATGCTGCCGGGGGTTATCGCGCCGGCATGCGCGTCATGCTCCTGATGGAAAACCGGCCGGGCTTCTTCCTGCACTGGTTCGCCCTCAATGCGCTCGGGCTCTCGGTCGTGCCGGTCAATCCCGACCTGCAATCAGCGGAACTGGAATACATGGCCGGGCACGCGCGCCCGGTTCTGGCGGTGGCGATCGCCAGCCGCGTGGCGGATCTCGAACAGGCGGCTGCCGCCTCCGGCGTCGGCTTTCCGGTCGTTACGCCCGAGGCGGACACCCCGCCGCTCGATTCGCGCTTTGCCGACATGGAGACGCCGCAGGGCGCATCGCTCACCCGCGAAGCGGCGATGCTCTACACCTCCGGCACCACGGGCAAGCCCAAGGGCTGCGTCCTGTCGAACCTCTATTTCCTGCATTCGGGCCGCTGGTACGCGAAATCGGGCGGCCTTTGCGCCATGAACGAAGATTGCGAGCGCATGATCACGCCACTGCCCATCTTCCACATGAACGCCATGGCCTATTCGCTGATGGCGATGGTCACGGTCGGCGGCTGCCTCATCGCGCTCGACCGTTTTCACCCGCGCAGCTGGTGGCAGAGCGTGCGTGACAGCCGCGCCACCTGCCTGCATTATCTGGGCGTCATGCCGTCCATTCTCATGAAGGCCGAACCCACGGAACAGGACAGGGCGCACAATGTGCGCTTCGGTTTCGGCGCGGGCATCGATCCCAAGCTGCACGGCCCGTTCGAGGAGCGCTTCGGCATTCCCCTGATCGAGGGCTGGGCGATGACGGAGACGGGGGCCGGCGCGGTCATCGTCGCCAATCACGAGCCCCGCAAGCGCGGCACAAACTGCCTCGGCCAGCCCGGCCCGGACATCGAGGCCCGCGTGGTCGCGGACGATGGCAGCGAGGCAGCCCCCGGCGCGCCCGGCGAACTTCTGGTGCGCCATGCGGGCGAGGATCCGCGTTTCGGCTTCTTCTCCGAATATTACGCCAACCCAGAGGCCACCGCCGAAGCGTGGGAAGGCGGCTGGTTCCACACCGGCGACATCGTCATGCGCGATGCCGATGGCGATTTCTTCTTCGTCGACCGCAAGAAGAACGTGATCCGCCGTTCCGGCGAGAACATCGCCGCCGTGGAAGTGGAATCCTTCCTCATGCAGCATCCCGACATCAAGGCCGCTGCGGTTGCCGCAGCACCCGACGAACTGCGCGGCGACGAGGTCTTCGCCTGTCTCGTGGTCGAGAGCGGCGAACGCGATGAGGCGCGCGCCCGCGAGATCGCCGAATGGTGTCTGGACCGCGTCGCCTATTACAAGGTTCCCGGCTACATCGCCTTTGTCGACGCCCTGCCCCTGACTTCGACACAAAAGATCCAGCGCGGCGAACTGAAAACACTGGTCGCCCGGCTTCTCACCGATCCTGGAACGGTCGACACGCGCTCCATGAAGAAAAGGCGCGCGGCCTGATGGCGGGCCGCACCTCAAAACGGATGGGCTATGAGGGCGTGGTGCTCGCCGCGCCCGCCACCGCGCCCTATCAGCGCTTTTCCAAGGAAACGGCGCATTGGTGGATCGCCCGCGCGCTGCGTCAGTCGCTTCAAAGCGCCGGCCTCAGCCCCCGCGATGTCGACGGCTTCTCGGTGGCAAGCTTCACGCTCTTTCCCGATACGGCGGTGGGCCTGACCCAGCATCTCGGCCTCACGCCACGCTGGCTCGATCACATCCCCATGGGCGGGGCAAGCGGCATCGTGGCGCTCAGGCGCGCAGCCCGCGCGGTGCAGGCGGGCGACGCCGACATCGTCGCCTGCGTTGCCGGCGACACCAATCATGTCGACAGTTTCCGGCGCATGCTCTCAAGCTTCAGCCGCTTCGCGCAGGACGCCTCATACCCTTACGGAGCAGGCGGACCGAATGCCTGTTTCGCGCTCCTGACCGACCACTATATGAGCGCCTATGGTGCGACCCGTGAGGATTTCGGCCGCATCTGCGTCGCCCAGCGCGACAATGCGCTCCGGAACCCGCATGCGGTGATGAAAAAGCCGCTCACCATGGATCAGTATCTCGGCGCGCGCATGATCTCCGATCCCATCGCGCTGTTCGATTGCGTCATGCCCGTCAGCGGCGCAGAAGCGTTTCTCGTGATGCGGGAGGAGGACGCCCGCGCCGCCGGCCTTCCTTACGCACATATTCGCGGCAGCATCGAACGCCACAACGCCTTTCCCGAAGACCCGATCCAGATGCGCGGCGGCTGGGCCATGGATATCGACGAGCTTTACGCCATGGCAGACGCCACGCCCGACGACATGGACCTGTTGCAGACCTATGACGACTACCCGGTCATCTCCATGATGCAGTTTGAGGATCTGGGGTTCTGCGGGAAAGGCGAGGGCCCGGCCTTCGTGCGCGAGCGCGATCTCACCATTGCCGGCGATTTTCCGCACAACACGTCGGGCGGTCAGCTTTCAGCCGGACAGGCAGGAGCCGCCGGCGGCTTCATCGGCATGGTCGAGGCCATCCGCCAGGTCACCGGCACAGCCGGCCCCACACAGGTGAAAGGGGCGGCGACCGCCATGGTCTCGGGCTTCGGCATGATCAATTACGACCGTGGCGTCTGCTCCAGCGCCGCCATCATTTCGGGAGCTGGCACATGACCGACGCCATCCTGCCACCGCCGAAGAAAGACCCACAGAAGCGCACCCGCACACAGACACTGCCTTCGGGCCTCAGGAGCCGCGCAGCGCTGGGGCTCACGGCGGCTGCCGCCGAGGGGCGCTTCATGCTGCAGGTCTGCGGCGAATGCGGCGCGCTGCAATATCCGCCGCGCGACGCCTGCTCCACCTGCCTGTCGACCGACCTGCCATGGCGCGACATCGACCCGGCGGGCGAACTCATCGCCGAAACGACCGTGCGCACCAGCACCAACACCTATTTCCGCGAACGCACCCCATGGCGTGTCGGCACCGTCCGGCTCGACGCCGGCCCCTCCGTCATGTGCCACGTCCATGGCGACGCGCCACGCGGCGGCAGGGTGCGCATCATCAACCGGCTCGACAAGTCGGGCCAGGGCGTTCTCTACGCCCTGCCTCCCGAAGGGACGCCCAACATGGAAGACGATCCGCAACTGCGCGAAATCACCGCCGATCCGAAATTCCGCCGTGTGCTCATCACCGACGCACGCAGCGAAAACACACCGGCGCTGGCCGAGGCCTTTGCGAAGGCCGGCGCGTCGATCATCTTCATCGGCGAGCCCGAAGGCTGGCGGCCCTATCCGCACCGCGCCGCGCTCGAAACGATCCCCAATGTCCAGATCGTGCCGCTCGACGTCACCGACACCGCGTCGGTCGCCGAGCTTGCCGGCGAGATCGGCGGCAAGACGGACATTCTCGTCAACAATGCCCGCTTCGTGCGCCCGGGCGGCATCATGGACCGTGGAGACACCGTGTTCGCCCGCGACGAGATGGAAGTGAATTATCTCGGCCTGATGCGGCTTGCCCAGTCCTTCTGCCCGGCCATGCGCGGGCGCGGCGCAGACGGCGACAACAGCGCCGCCGCCTGGGTCAACATCCTGTCGGTCTACGCTTATTCCAACATGCCGGCCTTTGGCGCGTTCTCCGCGTCCAATGCCGCCGCCTACTCGCTGTCACAGTGCCTGCGCGCGGAGATGCGGCCCGGCGGCGTGCGCGTGATGAACGTCTATACCGGCCCGACGGACGACGCCTGGCACCAGCCCCTGCCGCCACCCAAGGTCGCGCCCGCAGCACTTGCCCGGGCCATCGTCTCCGGCCTCAAAGACGGGCTGGAAGACGTGTTCGTCGGCGATGTGGCGAAGGACCTGATCGAGCGCTGGCGCGCCGGCGCAAAAGTGCTGGAGCGCGAGATGAGCGAAACCGACGGAGGCGGCGCATGAACGTCCACGCAACCGACCCATCCGCCCTTCTGGGCAATCTCGCGGAGGCGCTCGCCACCGGCGCAATCGAGGTGGTGGACCTCACCCACACGCTCGATCAGGATTTTCCGGTCATCGTGCTGCCGCCCGAATTCGGCCAGTGCGCCCGCTTCCGCATGGAAGAAGTGTCCGCCTATGACCATCGCGGCCCGGCGTGGAAATGGCACAACTTCACCTGCAGCGAGCACACCGGCACCCATTTCGATGCGCCTTCGCACTGGATCTCCGGCCGCGACGTGCCCAATGGCAGCGTCGACGAGATTCCCGCCGAGCGCTTTATCGGCCCGGTCTGCGTGATCGACTGTTCTGACGGCGCTGCCACGGACGAGGATTTCGAGCTGACGCCGGAAATCATCGAGGCGTGGGAGGCCGAGCACGGCCGCATTCCCGCCGAGAGCTGGGTTCTGATGCGCACCGACTGGTCGAAGCGCCGGGGTGCGGCCTATCTCAACATGCGCGAGGACGGCGCACATTCACCCGGCCCCACGCCGGCGGCGATCCGGCTTCTGGTGGAGAAACGCGGCATTCGTGGTTTCGGCACAGAAACGGTCGGCACCGACGCCGGTCAGGGATCGCACTACACGCCGCCCTACCCGGCCCATTACTATCTTCACGGCGCAGGCCGCTACGGGCTGCAATGCCTCAACAATCTCGACCGGCTGCCGCCCACCGGGGCCATGCTGATCGCAACCCCGCTCAAGATCAAGAACGGCACCGGCAGCCCGCTGCGCGTGGTGGCGCTCGTGCCCGGCAGGAACTGACACGATGGATAAAGAGCTGACAGCCGTCATCACCGGCGGCAACAAGGGCATCGGCGCGGACCTCGCCCGGACCATGCTGGATGCGGGCTACCGCGTCGTCTCGGTTGCGCGCCGCGCGCCGGAGTTCTCGCATGAACGTCTGAGCTCGGTCGAAGCCGACCTGCTGGACGACACAGCCGTCAGCGCAGCCGCAGCCGAGATCGCCGGCAGGCACGACGTCACCCATTTCGTGCAGAATGCAGGCCTCATCTGGCCGAACCTCATCGAAGACGCCAGCGCCGAAGACATTACCGGCCTCGCCCAGCTTCACCTGGGTTCCGCCCTCACGCTCCTGAAAGCCTTCCTGCCTGCCATGAAGGAACGCCGCTTCGGCCGTGTTCTCTTCAACGGCTCGCGCGCAGCACTGGGCGCACAGACCCGCACCGCCTATGGCGCATCCAAGGCCGGCATGGTGGGCATGGCGCGCACCTGGGCGCTGGAGCTCGCCCCCCACGGCATCACCGTCAATGTGGTGGCGCCGGGGCCGATCCAGACCGACAATTTCTGGGGCATCATCCCGAAGGGCAGCGAGCGGGAAGCAGAGCTTGCCAAACGCATTCCCGTTGGCCGGCTCGGCGCGGTGGAAGACGTCACCAACGCCTTCATGTTCTTCGCCGATCCGAAGGCAAGCTTCGTCACCGGGCAGACGCTCTATGTGTGCGGCGGCGCAAGCGTTGGCAGCATGCAGCTCTGACGCACCCTGTCGTCAGAGCGTGGCGATGACGATGGCGTTGGCCGCGCGCAGAAGCGGGTCGTCCACGCGCTCCCCGAGGCAGGCGAAAAAAAGCCGCGTCGCAGCCTGCGCCTCGCAGATCAGCTCCACCTCGCCAGCCGCCTCGGCCTCGCGCGCGGCGTCCGCATGCAGGAGCCCTACCCCCACCCCGCCGGCGATCAGCGTCCGCGTGACCTGCTCCCGGTCAACGCTGATGATGCGCTCGGGGCGAAAATTGTGCCGGCAAAAGAGCGCTTCCGCCGCCTCGCCGCAACATGTGTCCGGGGCCGGGCAGATCCACGGCAGATCCGCCAGCCTGCGCCAGTCGGGACCGTCTTTCGCCACCGTTCCCGGCGGGCCCGCAAGATAGATGGCGAACCGCGAAATCTCGACAACGCTCAGATCTTCTTCCGGCTCACCCGTCTCATTGTAGAACCCGGCATCGAGACTTCCATTGCGAACCCCCTCGGCAATCGAGCGCGATGTGCCGTGCCGCAGCACCACATCCACCTGCGGATAGCGCTCGGCAAACCCCGTCATCAGCTGGCCAAGCGCTTCCGTGCCGGAATTGCACCCCATGCCAAGCCGCAAACGCCCGGTCAGGGTGCTTTTGATCCGCGCCGCCTCCTCGAGAAGCGCACGATGCGCGGCCAGCGTCTGCTCGGCCCTTTCCAGCAGGCGTTCGCCGTCACGCGTCAGATCCATGCCGCGCGGGGTCCGCTCGAACAGCGCGAGCCCCAGCGTATCCTCCATCGCCTTGATGTGAGCGCTGACGGCAGGCTGGCTGAGATGAACCCGCTCCGAGGCGCGCGTGATGCTTCCCTCGCGCGCAACGGCGACAAATGTTCTCAGCTGCTGAATGTCCATCACCGCGCCCTGCGCCCAATTGGTCTGCATTCATTCCTATACCAGCCCGAGCACATGCCACCACACAAGATCAAGCGGCAGGAGCACGACAAGGCCGATGACGAACAGGGCAAGACACAGGCGCGCGACGGCCCCCGCCGGCAGATTGCCCAGCTGCATCGCCATGATCAACGGCGGCGCCTGATAGGGCAGGAACACGTTGGAGAAGGCGAGAACCTGCGTCATCAAAACCGTTGTCAGCGGCAGTCCCGTCAGCACGGCCAGTTTCTCCGCCATCGGCGTCATGACTGCGGGAACCCCCGGCAGATTGGTGATCATCGCCACCACCGTCGAGATGCCGGTCAGCATCACCACATTCCAGACGGGCCGGTCGACCGAGAAGTCCGCATGCCCGCTCAGCCCCGCCACCACCGCCTCGCCAAGCCCGGTGGACGAAATCACCGCGCCAAGTCCCAGAATGCCGGCAACGAAGAAGAGCGATGCGTAATTCACCTCTTCATTGATGCACTTTTTCGATGTCAGCCCTGAAGCAGGCCACAGGCAATAAAGAGCCGCCGCCAGCGCAATCCAGCCAGGCGATATCTGATGAAGCGCATCCGTGAGCCACAGCGCGAGGCACGCCGCCAGCACCAGCGCAAGCCGCTTTTCCGCTGGCGTCATGGCAGCCGCCCGGTCATGCGCCACCGGCTGGCGTTGCGGATCGGCATCGGGAAACATCTTCAGGATCAGCACCACAAGCACCCCGGTCTTGAGCAGGCCAAGCACGGGAAAATGCGCCAGCAGATAGCCCCAATAGGAAAAGCGCGCGCCATAAAGCGTTTCCGCCATGCCGGCCATGATCATGTTCGGCGCGTTTGCAGGCAGGATCGTGAAGGCTGGCAGAAACGTGCCGAAGGCCGCAGCCGCAATCATCCCCGTGCGCCCGTTCGCGCCCGCGCCATAGCCCATGTGATCGGCAAGCCCGATGACGATGGGCAGAAGCAGCACGATCCGGCCAATGGAAGACGGCATCACGAAGGCCAGCGCCAGGCTGAACGCCGTCACACCCATGATCACCGTGGAATAGCGCGTTCCAAGCATGCCCGAGAGCGCCGCCGCCATGCGCGCGCCAAGCCCCGTGTAACGGATCGAGGCCCCCAGAATGATCCCGCCGAACAGCAGCCAGAAGGTCGATGAATAAAACCCGGAAAACACCGTCCGGGGCGGCGCGACGCCCGACAGCACCGCCACCAGAAAAAACACAAGCGCGGTCCAATATTCCGGCGCAGCCGCCGTCGCCCACATGCCGATGCAGAAGACGGCGAGCGCCGCCGCAAGCGCCATCGGAACCGGCAGGGAGGAAGCGGCCAGCAGCCCCACAGCGCCCGCCGCAACCGCGATGCCGATTGCTTTCAGGGTGTTCCGCGCGGGTCCGCCACCCGGCTGCGCCGCTGCGGGTGATCGCCCGCTCGCCCGCGATAAAGTCTGCTCCGACATGGAATGAACGTGCCTCGTGAAAATACAACGCGGCGACACTGCTCATTTCCGGCCCGCTCAATCCAATCGATTGTTCAGAGGGCTGCCCTCACGAAAACCGAACGCCCGGCCTCAGCCTATCCGGCAACCCACCGCATCAGCGTCTCCACCGGCCCGCGTTTGAAGGCGCGCGACCAGACAAAGGCGAACACCGCCGAGGCCGCGCAGAAGATCAGCGCCGCCAGAACCGCCGCCCCCGGCGTCTGCCCGCCCAGCATGCCAAGCGCCTCCAGCGCGCCCATGCCCACCACGATATGCGCGATGTAGAGCGTCAGCGTCTGCCGCCCCGCCGGCACGACCGCCCGCATCACCGGAGCCATTGCCGGCCGCTCGGCCAGCGAGAGGCAAAGCCCGATGACCAGGGACGCCACGCCCATCCCCGCCAGCGTATAAAGCGGCATGGGCGGCACCGGCCCCGTGGTGACCAGATAGGCAAGCTCCGGGTCGATTGCGCCCAGAAGCGGCTGAAGCCGCGCCGCCAGCACTTCCGCCAGAAGAAACGCCGCCAGCCCGCCCAGCGCAAGCGCATTGCGGACGCGCCTTTCGCCAAGATCAAGCCGGCTCAGGATCACGCCGAACAGCAGAAAACCAAGCCACGGAATGACCGGATGCCAGCCATTGAAGAAGAGGTTTCGCACAAAGCCCGCCGGCGTCCAGAAATCGGCATAGCTGTAATCCACCCAGTCGCGCCCGGTATCGTAATCCAGCACAAAGTTCATCCCCACAAAGGCGATGTTGAGCGCCACGATCACCCAGACCAGCGTCCATGTGCGCAATGGAAGAAGGAAGACGCCGAACAGGAAGTAGAACGCGTAGTAATGCAGAATGTCCGCATCGAAGATGAGGCTGTTCAAGAGGCCGACGACCAGCAGAAACAGCGCCCGCCTGATCGTGTCGGAAACCGTGCGCTCCATGCCCCGCGATGCGGCGAGCCCCAGTCCCAGCCCGGCGAGCACCACGAAGGTCGCCGCCGCCCGCCCTTCCAGCAGCAGCGTCATTCCGGCCAGAAGACCGCCACCGCCTTCAACGCCGGCCCCAGCCCCAGCCCCAACCCCGGCCCCAGTCTCAGCCCCCATCACAATCGTGAAATTCACGATCACCATGCCGACAAAGGCCAGAAAGCGCGCAAGGTCGAGCCCTTCGAAACGGGCGCGCGACCGCGCCGTCCCCACCACAACTGCGTCAGCCATGCCCCGCCACCCCTGCGCCCTGCCGCCACAAGCCCAAAAGACCCATCACCGCTCTCTCCCGTCTGCCTGGAACCGATGCACTGCCGAAATTCTGTGGCTATCGCCCCGGATCCCTTGCCGGATCCCTTGCCTCGCCCCCCGTCATCAACCAATATATGAACGGTCGTTCGTTCAATTATAGATCAAAAGCAGAGATGGCAAGATGGCCGAGAAGACAAAACCCGCCGCACATCCGCGCAAGCTGCAGATCGTGGAGGCCGCGCTGGCCTGTTTTCTGGAAGCCGGCTACCACCAGACGGGCGTGCGCGACATTGCCCGCCGCGCCGGCATCAGCCTTGGCAATCTCTACAATCACTTTTCGGGAAAAGAGGCCGTTCTGGCCGAGATCGCGCTGCTCGAAGCCGATGAGCTTCGGCCATTCTGCACGATTTTGACCGAGGGGCGCGATCCGCACGCAACGCTCAGGCGTTTCGTCACCGACTACGCCGCCTATGCGTCACGCCCGGAGAATGCGGTGCTTGGTCTGGAAATACTGTCAGAAGCCATCCGCGCCCCCCGGATCGCCGCTCTTTTCTCCGACAACCGCGCAGCGCTTGTAACGGCCCTGGCCGACCTGCTCGCCCGCGGCTCCAAGAGCGGCGCGTTCCGCCCCTTCGACACCCCAAAAGAAACCGCCCGCCTCCTTCTGGATGTCATCGAAGGCCGCGCGCTCAGAACCCTGCTGGAAGAAAAGCCCCAAGCCGGCAAGGCCGCGCTCTGGAGCTTTATCGAGGGGGCGGTGGGTGTTTAGGCGGAGAGCGAAACCTGAGCTGCGCTCCTCCAAATTAAGAGAAGGGCGAATGGCTCCTATGGGCGGGAAACAGAAGCTCGCTGCAGGCGCGAACATATCGTTGCAAAGTAGGCCGAGCGGACATCCAGACGCTTCTTGTCTTCATGCTTGGCTCGCCGACCGAGCCCACAAAAAAGTGGTTCAGGCGCCTAACCTATCATTCTAACTTTTCGGTGGTTTTTCGGATCGTAATGGGTACTATCTCGTTACATGAGAAGAGTGACCGGATTTGCACAGAGATTTTCTAAAACTTGGTAATCCGATGAAGTTGGTCGGAATTCTTGACGGCCTCATCGAACCCGATCAGATCGAGCTAATAAACGAGCAGCAAAAGCTGCAGGCGCAAGCGATGTTTTACCTTGGCGTGAAGCACTATCGCTTCGCTAAAGTCCAGAACCATTCTCACTGGCGGCAGCGAGTTTCCCGTTTCTACTATGGCGCTTACAACGGGTCCAAGGCGATAAGATACTTGGTTCAGGGAACTCACTCAACCGATTCGTCAGACCATAAAAAGATCGGCGACCTGCCATCAGATTTTAACAATCGAGCGACCTACAGCACGCGATTGAAAGAGCTTAGGGACGACCGAAACAAATGTGATTATGACCATAGCGCCAGAGCTCAAGATCTATTCATCAGACAAGTCGATGCGGAAACTCTCACAAGAGACTTCCTCAGAGAAACAAAAGCGTATCTGGAAAGGCGCGGATTGAATCTTAGGGGGCAAATATGAATATCGGAATCCCAAAGCTTCTTGAGATAAAAGCAGAATTCGAAAAGCTGTCTGGGCTAAGGGGGCTTGATCACCAATTCAAGCCAACTTCACAAGGGACTGCAATCGTCATTTTCGTAAGTAGCCCAGAAGACCGGCTTTTTGACGACCTCTCCAGAGCAACGACGAACGTACTCGGCTCTGAAAGCGAATATATCATCGCCACTTTGAAGCAAGTCTCCAGAGATAAGATCGTTTCTGGGCCAGAAGTGAGATTGCTGCTCAAGCTGCTCTCTGAGAGCCAAACTGTGCATAAGCACAGTTTTGGAGACGAACTATTTTCTCGCTACATTGAAACGGTTTCTGGCGCTGAGGAGCAAATTGTTTCTAACGCAAATCACATCGTTTTTGGCCGGCGCGGTGCTGGAAAATCGATGCTCCTCTTGTACAGCCTAACTTCAAGGGAGCGAGAGAATCGACCTTCAGTTTGGCTAGATTTTCAAGCGTATTCGAGACGGAACGATGATGGAGTTATTGGAGATGTGCTCTCCGATCTAGTTTCTGAAATTGAAGCCAAATTTGGTCAGAGCAATCGCCTGACCGAACTACAGAACCTAGTAGAAAGATGCGCACCAGAATTTCTCGAGTACAAAAAATTGGCCGTAAGACTACGGCGCGAACTCGGAAAACTGACAAGGGAATCAGAAATTTTCCTGTTCGTTGATGATATACATGTTCTTGGCCGCGCACTCCAATCAAGAATACTTGATATTCTTTACTCGATCGCAAGGGGAAACCAGATTTTTCTAAAGATCAGCGCGATTGAGAACCTTACAAGAACTTATGACACCACCGAACGAATTGGACTCGAGCTACCGCATGATGCGCAAGCCATACATCTAGATTACAACCTGACGACACCAGAGAAAACAACGAGCCACATTGAAGCGATTCTCGATGCCCACGCTCGGTTTGCTGGGCTTTCATCAATCAGACGTCTGTGTAGTTCTGCTGAGGTTATACCTCGATTGACATGGGTTTCAGCAGGTGTCCCACGCGACGCAATTTACCTATTCTCCCAGGCAATACAGAAGGCTAACATAGAAAATAGGGGAAGAGTGACGGTTTCCAATGTCAATCAGGCAGCATCGGAAGCCTTAACTATCAAGCACCGCGATTTGGAACAGGACGCATCGGAGCAAGCCGATGACCTTAAGGCTGCCTTGGAGGTTATCAAAAACTTCTGCATTAAGGAGAAAAGGCAGAACGCCTTCCTGATTGAGATCGACAACTCATCCAATCTGTTTAAGCAGGTAACTAGCCTAGTTCAACTGCGCTTTCTCCACGTTATCAGTGAAGGAATTACGCCGCATGAAGCGGGGCGAAAGTACTTGGCCCTGATCCTGGATTATGGCTTGTACATTGGCATAAGGGCTGCTCAAAGCGTAGAGCTGTTTAACAAATCTTTTGAAGATTCATCATCTGCAGCCTTGAGAAAGCTCCCAATTCTTCGCGAGAAATGAGCGCTGACGCCCCCCCCCCCCTGGCCCATGGTGATTAGGTCATAAGAAGTGCATCAACCAGAAAGTCTTTGCGCCCCTCCCTGCAATTATGGCCGATTTGATTTGGAATCTTCCGATTGGGTTTGATTGCAGGGATGCTTTTCAGCGATCTCAACCAACCGCAGTGCTTATTTTTTGCAAGCACAGCGAAGGTCCGCCTCCGGCACTGCTTATGTCGATAGATGGGTGCCCCAGAAACGACAGCTTATGGGAAGCCGCAGTGACCATGGGATGAAAGAATCAGTATCGACTGCGTCGCCCCTAAACCTCAAGACAGACGATGTGCATCGCAGAAACCCCAGCTCTCTGCGTCACTTGAAGGCGGCAAGATGATCAATGACAGCATCGCGCCCCGAAGGGCATCAGCGATGTATGGCGGAGAGGGAGGGATTCGAACCCCCGATACCCTTGCGAGTATGCCGCATTTCGAGTGCGGTGCTTTCAACCACTCAGCCACCTCTCCGCGAGATGCTGGTCTGCTGTTGCCAGCGCGGCGCACTAGATAACCGGTCATCGCCTCCGACACAAGAGCCAATCTGCGGCATTTTCAACCCGTCAACTTGACCTTGTGGCAAGCTTCCGTTATGGACACGCGTCCTGCGACGTGGGAAAGCCCTGCGCCGCATGGCGTTTAACCCTCAGGACTGACAAAAAGACGGCAGGCCACAAAGTCGTGGACCAAAGCCGGACCGGACACCGAAAGGAAAAAAGATGTTCGCAGTCATTAAAACCGGCGGCAAGCAGTACCGCGTTTCCGCCAACGACCTGCTTCAGGTCGAACTCATCGCCGGCGAGCCCGGTGAGATCATTCAGTTTGCAGACGTTCTCGCCGTTGGCGAGGGCGAAGACGTGGCGTTCGGCGCGCCGCTCGTTGAAGGCGCCAGCGTGGCTGCCGAAGTCGTCGAGCAGGGCCGCGGCAAGAAGGTCATCGCGTTCAAGAAGCGTCGCCGCCAGAATTCGCGCCGCAAGCGCGGCCATCGTCAGCTTCTGACCACCGTGCGGATCTCCGAGATCCTGACGGGCGGTGCGAAGCCGTCGAAGAAGGCAGCCGCCAAGAAAGAAGCCGCGCCGAAGAAGGCCGAAGCAAAGACGGAAGCGCCCGCAGCGGCAGCGCCGCTCTTCACCGCTCCGGCAGGCGAGCCCGACGATCTGACGAAGATCAAGGGCATCGGCCCGGTCGCAGCCGGCCAGCTCGCCGAGCAGGGCATCACCACCTACGCTCAGGTGGCCGCCCTCACCGACGAGGACGTGGTGCGCATCGATGAGGCCATGCCGTTCAGCGCCGACCAGATCAAGGACTGGCGCGAGCAGGCCGCAGAACTGGCGAAATAATCGCCGCAGGGTTGAAATCGGGCGCCTGACGGCGCAATAGGAATACGAGCGCTCTCAAGGGCGCAAAGGAGCAAGCGAAATGGCACACAAAAAAGCTGGTGGTTCGTCGCGCAACGGTCGCGATTCCGAGTCCAAACGCCTTGGTGTGAAGAAGTTCGGCGGCGAGCAGGTTCGCGCCGGCAACATCATCATCCGTCAGCGCGGCACGAAATGGCATCCCGGCACCAATGTCGGCATGGGCAAAGATCATACGATTTTTGCGCTTGAGGCTGGTTCCGTGTCCTTTGCCAAGAAGGCAAACGGCCGAACGTACGTATCTGTAAACCCAATTCTGGAAGCCGCGGAATAGCCGGTCCGCGCACCAAACACCGGCGACCCATCTCGGGGACCGGTGTCTGGACATTCCGGAAATAGGTTCAAAAAGGGGAGATGGGTCGCCATCTCCCCTTTTCTATTGTCCGGAGGAAAAAATGGTCGCCGAAAGTGAAGATATCGAGGGTGAAAGTCCCGGCGTCAGCATAGATTGTCCCGTTCTGGTCACGGAACGCCTCGTCCTGCGCATCCCGCGCGATGACGATGTGACCGAGCTGGTGGAGCTCGCCAACAACCGGCATCTGGCCGAAATGCTCGGCCGTCTGCCCAATCCCTATCGCGTTGCCGACGCACACAGTTTTCTGTCCAGCATTCGCGCCGGCGCGATCAGCGGCTGCACCTATGCCATCACCCTGTCCGAAAGTGGCGCTTTCATCGGCTGCGCGGGCCTGGAAAACCGCGCCCACGGTCTTGAGATGGGATACTGGATCGGCGAACCCTACTGGGGGCGCGGCTACGCAACGGAAGCGGCCCACGCCCTTGTGGACCTCGCCTTCCGCGCCACGGATATCGACCGGCTCAATGTTTCCTGCCGCGTCACCAACACCGCCTCGCGCCGCGTCATTCACAAATGCGGTTTCCAGTTTGCCGGTCAGGGCATGATGGATTCCGTGGTGGCCGGCCGGGTGCCCGTCGAGCGCTACCAGCTCGACCGCCGCACCTGGGTCAGCCTCAGGAGCTGGGGCGCATAGAAAATTGAGACGAGAGCAGGCAGGCACGTGCGCCCTGTCTGCTCTCGCACTTCAGCGCGCAATGCTGTAGACGGTTCAGCGCAACGTTACGGAAAGACGGTCCAAAACCATGAAATTTCTCGATCAGGCCAAAGTCTATATCCGCTCCGGCGATGGCGGCGCGGGTTCCGTTTCGTTCCGACGCGAGAAATATATCGAGTTCGGCGGTCCCGATGGCGGCGATGGCGGGCGCGGCGGCGATGTCTGGGTGGAGGCCGTTCAGGGCCTCAACACGCTCATCGACTATCGCTACCAGCAGCATTTCAAGGCCCAGACCGGCGTGCACGGCATGGGCCGCAACCGCACCGGCGCGAAGGGCGGCGACGCCATCCTCAAAGTGCCGGCCGGCACCCAGGTCTTCGAGGAAGACAATGAAACGCTGATCTGCGATCTGACCGAGATCGGCCAGCGCTTCAGGCTGGCCAGCGGCGGCAATGGCGGCTTCGGCAACCAGCACTTCAAATCCTCCACCAACCAGGCGCCGCGCCGGGCCAATCCCGGCCTGCCGGGTGAGGAAGCGTGGATCTGGCTGCGCCTCAAGCTCATCGCCGATGCCGGGCTCGTCGGCCTGCCCAATGCCGGCAAGTCCACCTTCCTGGCCACCGTCACGGCAGCCAAGCCGAAGATCGCCGACTATCCGTTCACGACGCTGCACCCCAATCTCGGCGTGGTGCGCATCGACGCGCGCGAATTCGTCATGGCCGACATCCCCGGCCTGATCGAGGGCGCGCATGCGGGCGTCGGCATTGGCGACCGATTCCTCGGCCATGTGGAGCGGACCCGCGTTCTGCTGCATCTCGTTTCCGCACGCGAGGAAGACCCGGCCGCCGTCTACAAGACCATTCGCGGCGAGCTTTCCGCCTATGGCCACGGCCTCACCGACAAGACCGAGGTGGTCGCGCTCAGCCAGGTGGATCTTCTGGACGAAGACGCCCGCGCCGAGAAGCAGGCCGCCCTTGCAGAGGCCTGCGGAAAGACGCCGCTCCTCCTGTCTTCCGCCACCGGCGAAGGCGTGCAGGAGGTGCTGCGCACCCTGATGAAGATCATCCAGGACGCCCGCGCCGAAGAAGAAAACGCCGATGCGGTTGATGAGCGCTGGCAGAAATAGGCAGACCATGACCCGCCCCGCGCTCAACAGTCACCGTCGCATCACGGTCAAGATCGGCTCCGCCCTTCTGGTGGACCGCAAAAAGGGTTTGAAGCGCGAATGGCTTTCCGCGCTCGTCGATGACATCGCCAATCTCAATGCCGATGGCGTCGAGGTTCTGGTGGTGTCGTCCGGCGCCATCGCGCTTGGCCGCACCATCCTCGGCATTGAGCGGCGCACGCTGAAGCTGGAAGAAAGCCAGGCTGCGGCTTCCGTGGGACAGATCGCGCTCGCCGGCGCATGGGACGAGGAGCTGCGCAAGCGCGGGCTCAAATCGGGCCAGATCCTCGTCACGCTCGGCGACACGGAAGAGCGTCGCCGCTATCTCAATGTGCGCGCCACCGTCTCCACCCTTCTCAAGATGGGCGTCGTGCCCGTCATCAACGAAAACGACACGGTCGCCACCAGCGAAATCCGCTATGGCGACAATGATCGCCTGGCCGCGCGCGTCGCCACCATGCTCGGCGCTGACCTTCTGGTTCTGCTCTCCGATGTGGACGGGCTCTACACCGCGCCGCCGGCCAGCGATCCCGATGCGCAGTTCATCCCCGTGGTCGACGCCATCACGCCACAGATCGAGGCCATGGCCGGCGCTGCTGCTTCCGAGCTTTCGCGCGGCGGCATGCGCACCAAGCTCGACGCCGGGCGCATCGCCACGGCAGCCGGCACCTCCATGATCATCGCCTCGGGCACGCGGCTCAATCCGCTGTCCGCGATCGACAGCGACGCCCGCTCCACCCTGTTCAGGGCAAGCACGACACCCGTGCGCGCCTACAAGACATGGATCGCCGGCCAGCTTGAGCCCGCCGGCACGATCGGCGTGGATGCCGGCGCGGTTCTGGCGCTTGCCGCCGGAAACTCGCTTCTGCCAGCGGGCGTCACACAGGTTTCGGGCAGTTTCGCCCGTGGCGACACGGTTGCCATTCACGGCCCCGACGGGCGCGAGGTCGCCCGTGGACTGGTTGCCTATGATGCCGCCGATGCCGTAAAAATCGCCGGTCTGAAAAGCGGCGACATTGCCGAGGTGCTCGGATACGAAGCGCGCACCGCCATGGTGCATCGCGATGACCTGGTCACGACGCCGCATGTGCGCCAGAACCGGATTGAAAAAGCGGAGGGTTGAATGCTGATGGAAAACAGGCAGGACAGTGCGGACATCGCCGCGCTGATGAACGATCTCGGTGCGCGCGCCCGCGCCGCCGCCGGCCCGTTGTCCATCGCCACGCCAGACGAGAAGAACGCCGCGCTGGAAGCCATGGCCGATGCGCTCACGCGCAATGAAGCGGCGATCCTTGAGGCCAACCGCGAAGACATGGCGCGCGGCGAGAAAACGGGCCTGTCGCCGGCCCTCCTCGACCGGCTGAAGCTTGATCCCGCGCGCATCGCCGCCATTGCAGAGGGCATGCGCGCCATCGCCGCGCTGAAAGACCCGGTCGGCAGCGTGATCGCCGCATGGGATCGCCCCAACGGTCTTCAGATCGAGCGCGTGCGCACGCCGCTCGGCGTCATCGGCGTCATCTATGAAAGCCGCCCCAACGTGACCGCCGATGCCGGCGCGCTGTGCCTCAAGGCCGGCAATGCGGTGATCCTGCGCGGCGGTTCCGATTCCGCGCGCTCCTCCGCCGCCATCCATGCCTGCCTCGTCGAAGGACTTGAGAAGGCGGGCCTGCCCGCCGACGCCATCCAGCGCGTGCCGGTCACCGACCGCGCCGCCGTTGGCGAAATGCTGAAAGGCCTCGGCGGCAATGTCGACGTCATCGTGCCCCGCGGCGGGCGCAGCCTCGTCGAGCGCGTGCAGAGCGATGCGCGTGTCCCCGTGTTCTCGCATCTGGAAGGCATCTGCCACCTTTACCTCGACCGCTCGGCCGACACCGACATGGCCGTCTCCATCGCCGTCAACGCCAAGATGCGGCGCACCGGCATCTGCGGCGCGGCTGAAACACTGCTCGTGGACCGCGCTGCGGCCGACCGCCTTCTCACGCCCGTTCTGACCGCGCTGCAAGAAGCCGGCTGCGCCATTCGCGGCGATGAAGAGGTCTGCGCCCGCTTTGCTTCGGCAACACCTGCGACAAACGAGGACTGGGGCACGGAATATCTCGACGCCATCATTTCGGTGAAGCTGGTCGATGGGGTCGATGAAGCGATCCGCCACATCGGCACATGGTCCTCGCACCACACCGAGGCCATCGTCGCGGAAGATGCGGCAGCCGTTGAGCGCTTCTTCAACGAGATCGATTCCGCCATTCTGCTGCACAACGCCTCCACCCAGTTCGCCGATGGCGGCGAGTTCGGCATGGGCGCGGAAATCGGCATTGCCACCGGCAAGATGCACGCGCGCGGACCGGTGGGTGTCGAACAGCTCACCTCGTTCAAATATCGCGTTCGCGGCTCCGGCCAGACCCGGCCCTGAGCGGCCGCTTCGCGATGCAGCAGTCCGACGAGAACAGCACGATCAGCACGCCGACGCCATCGGTGCCGGCGCGCTATCTGCGCATGCCGCATGTGGAACGCGGCATGGCGGTCGGCCTGTTTGGCGGCTCTTTCAACCCGCCCCATGCCGGCCATACGCTGGTGGCTGAGATCGCCATGCGGCGGTTACGGCTCGACCAGCTCTGGTGGATCGTCACCCCCGGCAATCCGCTGAAGAGCCATCGCGAACTCGCACCTCTTGCCGAACGGATCGCCCTTTCGGAGAAATGCACCACCGACCCGCGCGTTAAAGTGACGGCATTCGAGGCCGGCCACCGCGTCCGCTTCACGGCGGATACGATCAAGCTGGTTCAGGCGCGCAATCACGGCGTGAACTTCGTCTGGATCATGGGGGCGGACAGCCTGCGCGACTTCCATCGCTGGGAGCGCTGGCGCGATATCGCGCAGTCCATGCCCATCGCCGTGATCGACCGTCCGGGCGCAACGCTCGCCTTTCTCTCATCCACCATGGCGAAGACATTCGACCATGCCCGCATAGACGAGGACGACGCGCCGATCCTCGCCAGAAGCAAGCCGCCGGCCTGGACATTCATCCACGGTCCGCGCTCCCCGCTCTCCTCGACCGCAATCAGAAATGCGGCAAAAGGGGCGCAATAACCGCCAAAGCTCGCAAAACATGTGATCGGCGGATGTCTTGAAACTGTAAGGAGACTCTGCCTATCTATTGGATACCGCAGGACATGCGTCCACGGTGAGCTTGTTCTTATTGGAAAGGAAAGACACTGAGAACAGCAACCACGAAGAAGGCCGACAGCGTGCCTTCGCCGGCCGAGGCCAGCCGAAACCTGGTTTCCCAGGCCGTTGAAACAGCCCTCACGAGTCTTGAAGACTCGAAGGCGGAAAACATCGTCTCCATCGACATTCAGGGCAAGTCCCCGCTCGCCGATCACATGATCATCGCGTCGGGACGCTCGCATCGACACGTCGCTGCGGTCGCGGATCACCTGATCCGTGCCTTGAAGGAAGCCGGCTGCGGCAACGCAAAGGTCGAAGGCCTTGCGAGCGCCGACTGGGTTCTGGTCGATACGGGCGACATCGTTGTTCATGTCTTCCGTCCGGAAGTTCGGGAATTCTACAACATCGAAAAGATGTGGCAGACGCCCGATCTTGAGCCCGGTCTTGAGGATGAAACGGTTCACTGACCGCCGTCTTTGTTGACGGCGTTTGTGGGCTCCTCCGCCCACCGGGCAGAGAGGCTGGAATGCATATTGGGATTTGCGCCGTGGGCCGGATGAAAGCCGGCCCCGAGAGGGATCTGGCGGACCGTTATCTGGACCGCTTCTCCAAGGGCGGCCCGGCCATCGGGCTCGAATTTTCCGGCGTCAGCGAGATCGCTGAAAGCCGCGCCAAATCCACCGACGAAAGACGGCGCGAAGAGAGCCGCAAGATCGCGCAGATGCGCCCGGAAGGCTCGGCGCTCTTCCTGCTCGATGAACGCGGCAAGAACCTCACCTCCCGGGAGCTGAGCCAGGCCATCGCGGATCTGCGTGATGAAGGCCGGCGGCATCTTTCCATCGTCATTGGCGGGCCGGACGGGCACGATCCCGAGTTGCGGCGCATGGCAGACCGCACCATCGCGTTCGGCGCGCAGACATGGCCGCACCAGATCGTTCGGGTGATGCTGGCCGAACAGATCTACCGTGTTTCCACCATTCTTTCAGGCCATCCCTATCATCGGGACTGAACGGCTTCACGAATAGTTCGGTGCGGCCGGATGGGCGCTCAGACGGACGCACGGCGATCAGGCAAGCCGGCGCAACCCGCCTGCATTGACAATAGGGAAAACACAACCAAGAATTGTGCAGCAATTCCCGTATGGTTGATGCTTCCTTAAGAAAGCGTCGCCTATACTGCCCGAATGCGATTTCCCGACCGCGCGAAAACAGCAGACCAAGGATGATGAAAGCGCACATGCCGCGCCCGCCCTTTTCCAGGATCAGGACAGCAGCAGCCGCTGCGACCTGCCTTTGCGTCCTGACCGCCTACGCCGCCGCGCAGGACGGCATAGAGGTTCTGGAAACGCAGCATGGCAAGACGCAGACCGAATTTCAGGACATCAATCGCGAGATGGCGCTGACCGAACAGCGCCTCGCCGAAATCGCATCCGAAATCGACGCCATCAAGGATGACAATGCGGCCATCACCGCAGCCCTCATCCAGGCCGCCAAGACCGAGCGCAAGCTCAGCGAAGACATCGACGCCATTTCGCTGCGCCTCACGGAACTGCGCCATCAGGAAGGCTATCTGCGCGAATCGCTGCAATCGCGCCGCGGCGTTCTGGCCGAGGTTCTGGCAGCCCTTCAGCGCATGGGCCTGAACCCGCCACCGGCAATTCTCGTGCGCCCGGAAGATGCGCTCGCCTCCGTGCGCAGCGCCATCCTTCTCGGCGCGGTCGTGCCGGAGCTGCGGGTCGAGACGGAAATCCTCATCGGCGACCTGAAAGACCTCTCGCGCATCGTCACATCCATCGAAAGCGAGCGCGACAAACTTCAAAAAACCGTGACCGAACAGGTCGAGGAAAAGAAACGCCTCTCGCTTCTGCTCGATGAAAAGAAGCGCCTGCAGCAGGATGCCGAAAGCCGCATGGCCACCGAGCAGCGCGAAGCCGAGGCGCTGGCCGCCCGCGCCACCAGCCTGCAGGAGCTGATCGGCTCGCTGGAAACCGAGATCGCATCGCTGCGCAAGGCCGAGGCAGAGCGCGCAAGGCGCCTTAATCAGCCGACTTCGCCGGAACACCGGCTAAGTGCGGGCGCATCCTTTGCCAAGCGCACGGGCGGCGTGGCCCTGCCCGTGTCCGGCCAGTTCGCGGCGCGATTCGGTGAAGATGACGACACCGGGGCGCGCCTTCAGGGCGACATTCTAAGAACACAATCGGGCGCAATCGTTACCGCGCCTGCGGGGGCGACGGTTCTGTACGCGGGACCGTTCCGTTCCTATGGTCAGCTATTGATACTCAACGCCGGCGACGGTTATCATATCGTGCTTGCCGGCTTAGAGAAGGTAAGCGTGACGCTGGGGCAATCCGTTTTGGCGGGCGAACCAATCGGCATGATGGGGGATGCTCGCCTGGCAAGCATCGCAGGACCGGGGACTGAGAACGTCACACCGGAGCTGTATGTGGAGTTCAGGAAGAACGGAAAACCGATCAATCCTAAACCCTGGTGGGCTCCGGGACACTCTGGAAGGACAGGAAATGAAACGTAACTTGTCGCTATTGTTTGCCGGCGCCCTGATGGGCGCATCTGCGGTCTCGCTCCTTCACGGTACGAGTGGCTTCTCTGCGAACGCCGCCGGTTCCGAGACCTACCGGCAACTCGCGATCTTCGGCGACATCTTCGAGCGTGTGCGCGCCCAGTATGTGACCCCGCCGGATGACAAGAAGCTGGTGGAGAGCGCCATCAACGGCATGCTCACCTCGCTCGACCCGCATTCGTCCTATCTCGACGCGGACGCCGCCAAGGACATGCGCGTGCAGACCAAGGGCGAGTTCGGCGGCCTCGGCATCGAAGTCACCATGGACAGCGAGCTGGTCAAGGTGGTTGCGCCCATCGATGACACGCCCGCCGCACGCGCCGGCGTTCTGGCCGGCGACCTGATCTCCGCCATCGATGGCGAGGAAGTGCGCGGCATGTCGCTCAACGACGCCGTCGACAAGATGCGCGGCGCGGTCAACACGCCCATCGAACTCACCATCATTCGCGAAGGTGCGGACAAGCCCATCGATCTCACCATCGTGCGCGACATCATCAAGGTGAAGGCGGTCAAGTACCGCGTCGAAGAGGATGTCGGCTATCTGAAGATCACCTCCTTCACGGAGAAGACCTTCGATGACCTGATGACCGCCATCGACACGATCAGCGAAGAAGTGCCGGACGATCAGCTCAAGGGCTATGTGCTCGACCTGCGCCTCAATCCGGGCGGCCTGCTTGATCAGGCGGTCAGCGTTTCCGACGCCTTCCTGGATCGCGGCGAGATCGTCTCCACCCGCGGCCGCGAGGCCAATGAGATTGCCCGCTTTGATTCGCGGCCCGGCGATGTTCTGAATGGCAAGCCGGTCATCGTGCTCATCAATGGCGGCTCGGCCAGTGCTTCGGAAATCGTTGCCGGCGCGCTGCAGGACCACCGCCGTGCGACGGTTCTGGGTACCCAGTCCTTCGGCAAGGGCTCGGTCCAGACGATCATCCCGCTCGGCGAGAACGGCGCTTTGCGCCTCACCACCGCGCTCTACTACACGCCGTCCGGCGAATCGATCCAGGGCAAGGGCATCACGCCCGACATCAAGGTCGATCAGCCCCTGCCCGAGGAATTACAGGGCCGGGATCTGCGCCGGGGCGAGTCCGACCTGCGCGGTCACATCAAGGGTGAGGAAGAAAGCGACGAGGGGTCCGGCTCCATCGCCTATGTGCCGCCGGAGCCCAAGGACGACATGCAGCTCAAGGCAGCCCTTGAACTGCTGCGCGGCGAGAAAACCGATCCCGCTTTCCCGCCAAATCCCGACAAGGCGGTCATGAACCGCTAGAGCCATTTCAGGAAAAGTGGAAACCGGATTCCACTTTTCCGCCCGATGCTCTAAACATCTTTTGTCACCGCCGGTTTCTCGCAAACCGGCGGTGACATTCTGGCGACACAGACCGTCAGTAACACGAATTTCGCGCATGGCTGCCTTCCGGCCGCCCTACGTTTGGAAAGACAGAATTTTGACGCCGCGTCCGCCTTCTTAGAAGACGAGGACCGGTCTGGTTTCTGGCCTCGGCCATCGTGACGGGTGGGTATGACTTCCGGGAAAAAAGACATCGATCGCCCGCTGGGCCACGACAAGCGCCCGAACAAGCGCCCAGACAAGCCTAAGCGCCGGGGCACCTTCACCACCGGCCGCATCGTCACCGCTCTCGCCGCCATTGCGGTTCTCGGCACGTCCACGGCTGTCGCATTGCGAGACCGCCCTTTCCGCAGCCCTTCTCCTGTCGCCGTCACGTCACCCGTAGAAGAGACCGTCGCGCGGTCCTCCGGGTCTGACACGGCAACGGCCACGCCCGCATCCGGCGCGCCCGATGCATCGATCACCCGTCTTCAGCCGGAAGCCCCGTCCGAAAACGGCGTCATCATCATTCGCGATCCTTCGGCCATGGGCCAGCATCCGCGTCTGGCGCATCTGCCCGACCGGGCGCTGATCGAGGAGTCCGAGACAGGCCCCCTGCCCGTGCGCGATGCCGGCGGCCGGCGGCCCTTCGATGTTTATGCCCGCTCCTGGTCGGGCACGCGGGGCGCGCGCATCGCCATCATCATCGGCGGGCTGGGCCTTTCGCAGACAACCACGGAATACGCCATCGAGACGCTCCGCCCGGAGATCACCCTGGCGTTCGCACCGGCGGGCAACAGCCTGTCACGCTGGATGCAGCAGGCCCGCAAGGAAGGCCATGAGGTCATTCTGCAGGTGCCCATGGAGCCCTTCGGTTATCCGACGCAGAACCCGGGCCGCAACACGCTCACGCTGGATGCATCCCCCAGCCAGAACATGTCGCGCATGCGCTGGGCGCTTTCCCGCCTCACCAACTATACGGGCGTCATGAACTATATGGGCGGACGCTTCACGGCCGATGACGAAGCCATGGGCGATGTCATGGCGGAGCTTGGCCAGCGCGGCCTGATGTATATCGATGATGGCACATCCGCGCGCAGCGTCGCGCAGGATCTCGCCCTTCAGGAGGGCGTGCCTTTTGCCGCGTCCGACGCGCTCATCGATCCGACCGGCAAGAACCGTCGCCCCGAGCGCGCCGAAATCCTCAAGAAGCTTGATGAACTCGAGCGCATCGCACGCGCCAGAGGCTACGCCATCGGCACAGGCTCTGCATTCGACGAGACCATCGACGCCGTAGCGTCATGGTCCAATGAAGTCACCGGACGCGGAATCGAGCTCGTTCCCGTCTCGGCCGTCGCCGCCGATCCTCAACCACGATAGAAACGGAAATCGTCCGCATGGCCGAGAACACAAAGAACGCAGCCGATCTGCCCTATCGCCCCTGCGTGGGCATCATGGTGCTCAACGACAGGGGCCTTGCCTGGGCGGGCCGCCGCATCGTTCAGCCCGAAACGGATGAGTTATCCGGCGCAACACAACTCTGGCAGATGCCCCAGGGCGGCGTCGACAAAGGCGAAGAGCCCCGCGAGGCGGCCTATCGCGAACTCTATGAAGAGACCGGCATGAAGTCCGTGTCGCTTCTCGCCGAGACGCCCGACTGGATCACCTACGAACTGCCCGAACATCTCCTTGGCATTGCCCTCAAGGGAAAGTATCGCGGGCAGAAGCAGAAGTGGTTCGCCTTCCGCTTTGAAGGCCCCGATTCGGAGATCGCGATCAACCCGCCGCCCGGCGGACATGAAGCCGAGTTCGACATGTGGGAATGGAAGCCGATGACCGATCTGCCCGGTCTGATCGTTCCCTTCAAGCGCAAGGTCTATGAGAGCGTCGTCTCCGCCTTCCGCCACCTCGCACCCTGAGGCGTCCCGGCACTTTCGCCGGCTATTTCAGGATATCTTCAACGGCGATCACGGTCTGCCCGCGGACCGGTTCGCCGCGCAGCTTCAATGCTCCATTGGCGCGATAATTCTGAAACTGCGCCGGCAAACCCTTTCCCGCACCCAATTCCGGTGTCGTCTGCATATGCACGTGAAGGTGGGGCTCTGACGAGTTCCCGCTATTGCCGCAGCGGCCAATCTCCTGCCCCTCATCGACATGCTGCCCGCCGCTCACGGCAACCGAGCCGTTGCGCAGATGCGCCAGGAAGATGAACTCTTCATTGCCCAGGTCGAGCACCACATGGTTGCCCGCCGGCCGGTCTGCATTCATCTCGCCCAGAGGCTGGTCCGGCAGCCCGTCAACACGGGCAACGACCGTGCCCTCTGCCGGTGCCAGAATGGGCTCGTCCCAGCAGTAATAGTCCGTGAGCGCCGTACCATCCCCCGTGTGGGTTTTGCCCGCGCGCTGGATTACGAAGTCATAGGCAAAGCGCTGGCCCGCATCTGCGGCATGGTAGTTTTCTTCCACCGTGCGCCCACCCCAGAAGACCTTCCAGTAGCCGGCGAAGGGCAGACGCAGCGCAGCCTGTGTCTGATAGTCGAGATAGGCAGAATCCGCCTCCACGGGCACACGCCGCACGTAAAAGCCCTCGATCCCGTCATCCTGACCGAAGCTCCATTGCCAGATGAGATCCGAACCGTTCTCGTGCCCGGCACGGCGGCGGTAGGTCCGCAGTCCGTCTTTCTCTTCCGTCAGCTCTTCATGAACCGACACTTCGGGGCCGTAGGCGCTGTTGATGGACGCCTGAAACCCTTTCAGATGATAGAGATCGCCAAGCGCCGACTGCATTCGCTCCGACATGTGCTGCCAGACCTCTTCAGCGGACCCTTTCTGGAAGATGTCGGTAAATTGCCGGCCAAGCGTGGCCGTTTTCGGATCAAGTTCCTCCGCCACGCCCGGGCTCGCAGCCACAACGACCATGAGCCAGCAAAGAAACCGCGCCACCCTGCGCAATGCCATGAAGTATACCCCTGCCTTTCACAATAGAAAGCAGGCTAACAAAAAAGCCGGGCATTGGCCCGGCTGTTTTCGCACCATATACGCCTGCCGATCAGGCAGGCAGAATGGCACCCTCAAGGGTCGTCAGCTGATGCAGGAAGTCTTCGGCACGCAGACGCGCCTCGTGATCCCCGGCATCTTCCAGATCCTCGCGGGCCTCCTGAATGCGGCGCGCGATATCTTCGCGGTTGATGTCATCCACATGCACAGCCGATTCGGCGAGAACCGTGCAGCCATCGGGCAGAATGTCGGCAAAGCCGCCAAACACCACATAGCGTTCGGTCTTGCCGCCAGCCGTCACTGCAACGACGCCCGGCTTGATGCTGGTCATTGTCGGCGCATGTGTGGCCATCACGGTCAGTTCGCCCTCAGTGCCGGGAATGACAACCGATTCGACGTCCTGGGAAACCAGGAGCCGCTCGGGCGAGACCAGATCGAATTTGAAGGATTGAGCCATCGTGTCCTACCGGTTTGGCATGAAGGCGGGAGGCCCGAACGGACCTCCCGGTCATTGCCTTGATCAGGCCGCTTCGGCGGCCAGCTTCTGGGCCTTCTCGACGGCCTGCTCGATGGTGCCAACCATGTAGAAGGCAGCTTCCGGCAGGTGATCGTACTCACCGTCACACAGACCCTTGAACGAGCGGATCGTGTCTTCCAGGTCCACGAACAGACCCGGCGCGCCGGTGAAGACCTCGGCCACGTGGAAGGGCTGCGACAGGAAGCGCTCGATCTTACGGGCGCGGGCAACCGTGAGCTTGTCCTCTTCGGAAAGCTCGTCCATGCCGAGAATGGCGATGATGTCCTGAAGCGACTTGTAGCGCTGGAGGATCTCCTGGACCTGACGGGCCACGCGGTAGTGCTCCTCACCGACGATCATCGGGTCAAGCATGCGCGAGGTGGAGTCCAGCGGATCCACGGCCGGGTAGATACCCTTTTCCGAGATGGCGCGGTTCAACACGGTCGTTGCGTCCAGGTGGGCGAACGAAGCTGCCGGCGCCGGGTCGGTCAAGTCATCGGCGGGCACGTAAATGGCCTGCACCGAGGTAATCGAGCCCTTGGTGGTCGTGGTGATGCGTTCCTGCAGGGCGCCCATGTCGGTCGCCAGCGTCGGCTGGTAACCCACGGCCGAAGGAATACGGCCGAGAAGAGCCGACACCTCGGAGCCCGCCTGCGTGAAGCGGAAGATGTTGTCCACGAAGAACAGAACGTCCTGGCCCTGGTCGCGGAAATGCTCGGCAACCGTCAGACCGGTCAGAGCAACACGGGCGCGTGCACCGGGCGGCTCGTTCATCTGGCCGAACACGAGGGCGCACTTGGAGCCTTCGGTGGAGCCGTTGTTCTTTGCCGGGTCCTGGTTCACGCCGGACTCGATCATCTCGTGGTAGAGATCGTTGCCCTCACGGGTACGCTCGCCAACGCCTGCGAACACGGAGTAACCGCCGTGCGCCTTTGCGACGTTGTTGATCAGTTCCTGAATGAGAACGGTCTTGCCAACGCCGGCGCCGCCGAACAGGCCGATCTTGCCGCCCTTCGCGTACGGTGCGAGCAGGTCAACGACCTTGATGCCCGTGACCAGGATCTCGGCTTCCGTGGACTGATCCACATACTCCGGAGCCGGCTGGTGAATAGCGCGAACGCCGTCGCCCTTGACCGGGCCGGCTTCGTCGATGTCTTCGCCAACCACGTTCATGATGCGGCCGAGCGTTGCGTCGCCAACCGGCACCGAGATCGGGCTGCCCGTGTCACGGACTTCCATGCCGCGCACCAGACCCTCGGTGGAGTCCATGGCGATGCAGCGAACCGTGTTTTCGCCGAGATGCTGAGCCACCTCAAGCACGAGGCGCGTGCCGTTGTTCTCGGTCTCAATTGCGTTCAGGATCGCCGGCAGGTGATCTTCGAACTGCACGTCGACAACGGCGCCGATAACCTGGCGGATCGTGCCGGCCGAGCCGGTTGCTTTCGTTGCTGCGCTGGACGATGCCGAGCGGGTGGAAGCCGCCTTGCGCGCCGGGGCCGCCTTCTTGGCGGCGGTCGCGGACGCCGTCTTCGGGGTCGCTGCTTTGGCCATTTTCGTTTAACCTCTTCGGTCCGTTAGAGCGCTTCCGCGCCCGAAATGATTTCGATGAGTTCCTTGGTGATCTGCGCCTGGCGCTGGCGGTTGTAGGTGATCGAAAGCTTGTCGATCATCTCGCCTGCGTTGCGCGTCGCGCTGTCCATGGCGGTCATCTTGGCACCCATCTCGCCGGCCGCGTTCTCCAGGAGCGCGCGGAAGATCTGAACCGCGATATTGCGCGGGATCAGATCGGCAAGAATGGCGGGCGCGTCAGGCTCGTACTCGTAGACTGCGTCAGAACCCTGGCCCTCGTCCCCGGCGGGAACGGCGGCCGGGATGATCTGCAGTGCGGTCGGCACCTGCGACATCACCGATACGAACTCGGAATAGAACAGCGTGCAGACGTCGAACTCGCCCTTTTCGAACAGGCCGATGACCTGACGGGCGACGTCGTTCGCGTTGTCGAAACCGATCTTCTTGACCTCGCGGAGATCCACGCGGTCCATGATCAGATCGCCATGATCGCGACGCAGGACATCATAGCCCTTCTTGCCGACGCACAGCACTTTCACTGTCTTGCCTTCGCCAAGCAGCGCGCGGATATGCTCGCGCGCCTTCTTGGCGATCTGGCTGTTAAAGCCACCGCAAAGACCACGCTCGGCGGTGCAGACCACCAGAAGATGCGTTTCGTCCTTGCCGGTACCTGCCATCAGCGGCGGCGCGTCGTTGCCCGACACGGCGCCGGCGATGTTGGTGAGCACGGCCCCCATGCGTTCCGCATAGGGCCGCGCAGCCTCGGCCGCCTCCTGGGCGCGCTTCAGTTTCGCCGCGGCGACCATCTGCATCGCCTTGGTGATTTTCTGCGTCGCCTTGACCGAGGCGATTCGGTTGCGAAGTTCCTTAAGGGAAGCCATGCTCGCTTAGCCTCAGGCGAAGTTCTTGGCGAATGCGTCGATCTGTGCCTTGAGCTTCTCACGCAGATCGTCGGAAAGCGCCTTTTCCTTGCGGATCGCATCAAGCACGTCCTTGCCGTCCGCACGCATGTGCGAAAGCAGGCCCTGCTCGAAACGGGTGACATCGGCAAGCGGAAGCTTGTCGAGGTAGCCATTCACACCGGCAAAGATCACGGCAACCTGCTCTTCCGTCTTCAGCGGCGAGAACTGCGGCTGCTTCAGGAGTTCGGTCAGGCGTGCACCGCGGTTGAGCAGGCGCTGGGTCGAGGCGTCGAGGTCAGAACCGAACTGCGCGAACGCAGCCATTTCACGGTACTGGGCGAGCTCACCCTTAATGGAGCCGGCAACCTGCTTCATCGCCTTGATCTGGGCTGCGGAGCCGACGCGCGACACCGACAGACCGACGTTCACGGCCGGGCGGATGCCCTGGAAGAACAGGTTGGTCTCGAGGAAGATCTGACCGTCGGTGATCGAGATCACGTTGGTCGGAATGTAGGCCGACACGTCGTTCGCCTGCGTCTCGATGACCGGCAGAGCCGTGAGCGAGCCGGAGCCCTGCTCGTCGTTCATCTTCGCCGCGCGCTCGAGCAGGCGGGAGTGCAGGTAGAAAACGTCGCCCGGGTAAGCTTCACGGCCCGGCGGGCGGCGCAGCAGGAGCGACATCTGACGGTAAGCAACGGCCTGCTTGGACAGATCGTCATAGGCGATCACGGCGTGCTTGCCGTTGTCGCGGAAGTACTCGCCCATGGCGCAGCCGGCGAACGGAGCCAGGAACTGCATCGGAGCGGCGTCGGAAGCGGTGGCGGCGACGATGATCGAGTATTCGAGAGCGCCGCGCTCTTCCAGAACCTTCACCAGCTGTGCAACCGTGGAGCGCTTCTGGCCAACGGCAACATAGACGCAGTAGAGCTTCTGGCTCTCGTCGTCACCGTCGTTGAGCGGCTTCTGGTTGAGGAAGGTGTCGAGAACGATGGCGGTCTTGCCGGTCTGGCGGTCGCCAATGATCAGCTCGCGCTGGCCGCGGCCAATCGGGATCAGGGCGTCAACGGACTTCAGACCGGTCGACATCGGCTCGTGAACCGATTTGCGGGGAATGATGCCCGGCGCCTTCACGTCAACGCGGGCGCGCGCCTTTGTCTTGATCGGGCCCTTGCCGTCGATCGGGTTGCCAAGCGCGTCAACAACGCGGCCGAGCAGCTCCGGACCGACCGGAACGTCCACGATGGCGCCCGTGCGCTTCACCGTGTCGCCTTCTTTAATGTCACGGTCGCTACCGAAGATAACGACGCCGACATTGTCGACTTCCAGGTTGAGCGCCATGCCGCGGATGCCGCCTGGGAACTCCACCATCTCACCGGCCTGGACATTGTCCAGACCATAGACGCGGGCAATGCCGTCGCCCACGGAGAGCACCTGGCCAACTTCTGAAACTTCGGCTTCCTTGCCGAAGTTCTTTATCTGATCCTTCAGAATTGCGGAAATTTCCGCCGCACGGATGTCCATCAGCCGACCTCTTTCAGTGCAAGCTTGAGCGAATTAAGTTTGGTTTTGAGCGATGTGTCGATCTGGCGCGAGCCCATCTTGACCACCAGCCCGCCGAGAATGGAGGGATCAACGGAAACGTTGATCGAAACGTCCTTGCCAGCCACTGCCTTGAGGGCGGCCTTCAGTTCCTTCTCCTGCGTCGCGTTGAGCGCGTGCGCCGCAACCACGTCCGCCGTCGTCTCACCGCGATCTTCTGCGGCGATATGGCGGAATGCGCGGATCATCTGCGGAACGGCGAACAAACGCCGGTTCTGCGCAACGACACGCAGGAAATTGCCGACCAGGCCCGAAATCCCGGCCTTGTCGAGAACGGCGCTGATCGCCTTCAGCTGGTCGTCAGCCGAGAACACGGGGCTCTCGACGAGACGCTGCAGGTCGTCGCTGCCTTCAAGAAGTTTCTCGAAGCGGTCGAGGTCAGCCTCGACTGTGGAAATCGCCTTGGCTTCCTTCGCCAGTTCAAAAAGCGAACCAGCGTAGCGCCCTGCCATTCCGGAAATCATGGAGCCAGATTGTGCCACGGGATGGTCTTCTCTCACGCCTAGAAGGCCACAAGATTTTATGCTGGAGCTACCTGCTCGGGCTAAATCTCTGACCTGATTGAATTTTTCCCCTCGCAAAAAGACATAGGACATGCCTTCCTGCTGAAAGCCGATTGCCGTCTAGCACAGGCTTCCGAGAGTCGCAACACGCATAGACCCCGCCATAACGGTTGCTTTGTCGCAGTTTCGACGCATTTTTATTCCGTCAGGCCACGAATCCCATGACAAATGCCAGCGGAAGCACCGCCAGAACGAGCGACAGAACAAGAAACACCCAGCTGTAGAGAGCCTTCGCTCCATCCGACAACATCGAGATCACGCAGCCGAAGACCGACACGGTCCAGGCCGCGCCAAGCGCCAGATAAATGAAGGGCTGCGCCAGCATCATCGCCGCCAGTCCGAAGCCGATATAGAAACCGCCAATGATGGCGCGCGGCACCACAAGCATCTCGGTGCGCTCGGCCGCCGGCTGCAGCCTGAAAAGTTTCAGCGCCAGCCGCGGCATGAACATCACGAACAGGCCGATGAGAATCGTCACCGCCGCTGCGGACCATGCCAGCCATTCGCCCTGGGTTACCGGCCAGGGAAAGGACAACGCCATCAGAACCTCCTTGGTTGTATTGCAGGCAAACATGCCCGCGTCGCGCTTTCGGCCCTCTTAAACCGTATTGCGGTCACAGCGGCATAGCAGCGATGCCACACTTCACAGGAAACTCTGCGGATCGATGTCCACCTGCACGCGCACGGAGCCGCGCGGCTTCGGGCCGGCCTTCAAAAGGTCGCGCAGAAAACCCTGAATGTCCGAGCGGCGCGCGCCGTGCACAAGAAGCCGGAACCGATGCCGCCCCGCCACCACGGCAAGCGGCGCTTCGGCCGGTCCCAGCACATCGATCTCCGGGGCCTGTGGCGCTGCGCGGCGCAGGCCCCGCGCGTGGCCTTCGGCCTCCATGCGCGTGGCCGCGCTCACGATAATGGCGGCCAGACGCCCGAAAGGCGGCAGGCCCGCACGCTCGCGCTCGGCGGTCTCGCGGTCGTAAAACGCCTCCGCATCCCCCGTCACGATGGCCCGCATCACCGGGTGTTCCGGCTGATAGGTCTGGAGAAGCCCAAGGCTCTTTCGCCCCGTGCGCCCGGCGCGGCCGGTCACCTGCGCCAGAAGCTGGAAAGTGCGCTCGGCGGCGCGCGGGTCGCCATTGGCAAGCCCCAGATCCGCGTCCACAACGCCCACCAGCGTCATGCCGGGGAAGTTGTGCCCCTTGGCCACGAGCTGCGTGCCGATGATGATGTCCGCCTCGCCCTTCTCGATGGCCTCCAGCTCCAGCCGCAGCCGCTTCACGCCGCCCATCATGTCTGACGACAGCATGATGGTGCGCGCGTCCGGGAAAAGCCGGTCAACCTCTTCGGTGATGCGCTCCACGCCCGGCCCGCAGGCAACCAGATGATCGAGCGTTCCGCATTCCGGACAGGCTTCCGGGCGCGGTTCGTTATAGCCGCAGTGATGGCAAACGAGTTGCCCGCGAAAACGGTGCTCCACCAGCCAGCTCGAACAGTCGGGACACTGGAAGCGATGCCCGCACACCCGGCAAAGCGTCAGCGGCGCATAACCGCGCCGGTTCAAAAACAGCAGGGACTGCTCGCCGCGCGCCAGCGTCTTCTTCATCTCCTCGATGAGAACCGGCGAAAGAAAGCCGCCACGCTCGGGCGCGGCCTTGCGCATGTCCACCGTGGCGAGGTCCGGCAGGGCCGCATCTGCAAAGCGCGACGACAGAACGATGCGCTCATAACGCCCCTGATTGGCGTTGACCCGGCTTTCCAGCGATGGCGTTGCCGAGGCCAGCACCACGGGAAACCCGCCGATATGGCCGCGCACCACGCCCATGTCGCGCGCATTGTAGAAGACCCGGTCTTCCTGCTTGTAGGCCGGGTCGTGCTCTTCATCGATCACGATCAGGCCGAGCTCGCGAAACGGCAGGAAAAGCGCCGAACGCGCCCCCGCCACCACCCGCAGCTGCCCTTCGGCCACCTGCCGCCAGACACGCTCGCGTTTCTTTGGCGCAAGATCAGAGTGCCATTCGGCGGGCTTTGCGCCGAATCGGTTGTGGAAGCGTTCCAGAAAGGCCTGCGTCAGAGCGATCTCGGGAATGAGGATCAGCACCTGCTTGCCGCGCTCCAGCGCCGCCGCCACCGCCTCGAAATAGACTTCCGTCTTGCCCGAGCCCGTCACACCGTCGATCAGCGTCACGCTAAAAGCGTCGGTCCCGGCCTTTTCCCGCAGGCGCGCGGCGGCTTCCGCCTGGCCATCGGTCAGGGTCGCGCGCCCGAAGGTCGGGTCGGGTGCGGCCACCAGCGGGCGCGGCGGGATCGAAACCGTCTCGAACACGCCCTGCGAACGCAAGCCTTCGATCACGCTGGCAGAAACACCTGCCGCATGGGCAAGCCCGGCCCGCGTCCAGGCCTGGCCGTCGCCGGCCATTTCCATCACCCGTTCGCGCGCCGCCGTCAGCCGGTCAGGCCCCGTCCCGTCGACAAGCCGCAGCCCCTCGGTCGGCGGCTCGGGGTCAAACGCCGCCGGCGCGCGCAACAGCATGCGCGCCACCATGCCGGGCGGCGAAAGCGTGTAGCTTGCCACCCAGTCGACGAAACGGCGCATTTCTTCGGAGATCGGCGGGCAGTCGAAAACCGCGCTGATGGCCCTCAGCTTTTTGGCGGCCACCGCCTCGCCCGGCCCATCCCACACGATGCCGGCCACCTCGCGCGGCCCCAGCGGCACGCGCACGATGGAGCCCGGCTCCACGCGCATGTCTTCCGGCACCGCATAGGAGTAAGGCCGCTCGGCGGGCATCGGCACCATGACCGGCACGACGGTGCTCATTGGCGAATCTTTTGTCATCGGGCGTGACCTTGCCCTGTTCTTGCATTAGAGCAAAGACCGAACATGTGGAGGATGTCGTCGCATCCTCTCAATCCCGGCCTTCCGACTGCCTTAAGGAGTTTGCCATGAAGTTCTTCGTCGACACCGCCGACGTAAACGAAATCCGTGAGTTGAGCGAAACGGGTCTGCTCGACGGCGTCACCACCAACCCGTCGCTGATCATGAAGTCGGGCCGCGACATCATGGAAGTGACCAAGGAAATCTGCGACATCGTCGATGGCCCGGTTTCCGCCGAAGTCACCGCGACGGACTTCGAAGGCATGATGAAAGAGGCCGAAATCCTCTCCAAAATCGCAGACAATATCTGCATCAAGGTGCCGCTCACCATGGACGGCCTCAAGGCCTGTAAGGCGATCACCTCTTCGGGCCGCCTCGTCAATGTCACGCTCTGCTTCTCGGCAAACCAGGCGCTGCTCGCCGCCAAGGCCGGCGCAACCTTCATCTCGCCCTTCATCGGTCGTCTCGACGACATGGGCATCGATGGCATGGACCTGATCGCCGAGATCCGCACGATCTACGACAATTACGGCTTCAACACCGAGATCCTCGCTGCATCGATCCGCACCGTAAACCACGTGAAGCAGGCCGCCCTGATCGGCTCCGACGTGGCAACCGTGCCGCCGTCCGTTCTCAAGGCGCTGGTCAAGCACCCGCTCACCGACAAGGGCCTCGAAGCCTTCCTCGCCGACTGGGCGAAGACCGGCCAGAAGATCGGCTGAGGCTTCTCACGCTCGAAACATCGGTGCAGGAAAATCACCGGCATCGAAGCCCCTTCTCCCCGCAAGCGGGGAGAAGGTGAGGATGAGGGGCGAGCGCCAGCGCCAGCAGCAGGCGCGCCCTTCCTCTCCGAAAACTGATTTCTACCATCGCACGCCCCTCATCCCCCTGCCGGGACCTTCTCCCCGTTCACGGGGAGAAGGGGGCTGTCACGATGTTCAGCACGCCCCTCGGCATGCGTCTCGCCAACCGTGGCCGCTAACCTTCAAAGGTCGCGTGCGGGTCTTCGCGAAGCCGGTGCACGGTGTGCTCCTGAAGGCGCACGACCATATCCGCCGGCTCCCCCTCACCCAGCGCATCCGGCCCTTCTTGTTCAGAAGCTCATGGAACAGCGTCATGTCGCGCAGTTCGGTGGAATAGCGCGGCAGTAGATGGAACCTAAAGTCCCCCCCGGTGCAAGTCTTGCACCGACACAGGCGCCCCCTTCTCCCCGCCCGCGGGGAGAAGGTGAGGATGAGGGGCCGGTGCCAGCGCCAGCAGCAGGCGCGCCCTTCCTCTCCGAAAACTGTTTTCTGGAGCATTTTGCAGTCAGGTGATCTCACCTGACGTCCGCACAAATGCGGAAAAACCGATAAATTGAGCGGAGCGACGTTTCCGTGAAACGGTGAACCGCTCTAACGTCGCACGCCCCTCATCCCCCTGCCGGGACCTTCACCCCGTTCACGGGGAAAAGGGGCTGTCACAATGTTCAGCACGCCCGTCGGCATGCGTGGCGCCAACCGTCGGCCACTAACCTTCAAAGGTCGCGTGCGGATCTTCGCGCAGCCGGTGCACCGTGTGCTCCTGAAGGCGCGCGGCCATATCCGCCGGCTCCCCCTCACCCAGCGCATCCGGCATGATCGGCTTGCCGATCACCATGTTGATCGCCCGGCCCTTCTTGTTCAGAAGCTCATGGAACAGCGTCATGTCGCGCAGTTCGGTGGAATAGCGCGACAGGAGATAGAACAGGCCCGAATTGCGCGCCGTCATGTTCATCGGCACGACGGGCACCTGATAGCGGCGCGCCAGCGCAACGACTGAAGGCTGCCACGGGCGCTCGGTGAGCTTGTCCCTGTTCCAGTAGGCAATGCGCCCGGACGGGAACAGAACGATGGCCTTGCCGCCGGTGAAGGCCTTGGCCGTCATCTCCAGCGTGTCACGGCTCTTGGCGTGGGATTTTTCGCCCGCGCGCCATTCCACCGGAATGATGAGATCGCGGAACCGCGTGTTGACCCGCAGCGCATCCCGGTTGGCGAAGATTGCGAGATCCGGCCGCACGCCCTTCATCAGATCATAGACGGCGATGCCGTCGGCAATGCCGGTCGGGTGATTCGGCGCGAGAATGAAACCGCCCTTTGCGGGGATGTTCTCCATCCCGCTCGCCGAAATCTCCAGCGACAGGAGCCTGCTGATGTAATCGAAGGATTCCCAGCCGGAGAGTTCCGCCACTTCGTCAGCCATCACCACCGCCTGGCGGTAGTGCAGGAAGCGATAGAGGAATGGCTGCGCCAGCGGCCACAGCATGTTCTGCGAAAGATGGGTGGTGCGCTCGGCGATCAGCTGATCGACCACATGCGGGTCATCGGGCGCGTGAACATCACGGCCCAGAACGCGGTTCCCCAGAACCGCGGCCACAGACGTCAGCGTCGTGTGCAGAGCCATGGACGAAGCGCTCCCTGAAGCATCTCGGTTCCTGTCATGACCGTCATCCCGCTCCTTCGTCTTACCCGAAGAGGATCTCTTACGGAAACTGGGCAACATTCAGAGATCACGCCTCGCAGGCTGTTTCACCGAATACTGTGACGACGCAATGACACGAACGCAAGAATGGGCTCCGTGGTTGCAACGATACCGCGAACATGCCGCCGGGTCGCGTTTACGATCCGGCCCCGGCGCGCGCCAGGTCCTGCCCGAGCGCCAGACGCAGCTGCTCGGCCAGCTCGCGGGCCGCACGGTCCTCGGCATTGCGCGCAGCGCGCAGCGCCGCAAACTCCTGACGCGGCACGTCATAGGCGGAAGAAATCTCACGCTTTCCGGTCGCGACAACCTTTCCGGTCTCGCCATCGGTCAGCTTGTAGACGGCGGTCATGGTGAGAAGGCTGGCGGTGGGCTCGTTGTCGGTGCGCACCTGAACGCGGGCCGCTGCAGAGCTCGAACGCGTGATCTTGAGATCAAGCGCGTAGCGCGCACTGGTTGGCTGCCCGGCTCCGCCGTTAAGCAGGAAAATCAGGTGGTTGCGGACCTGCTGCCCGTAGCGCGTGTCCACCGGCGCGATGGCGATGGACGACATCGCAGGCGATGAGGCAACGCCGCTCGACGTTACGTCCGGCGTCGCCATAAGGGGGCGCACCGTGCAGCCAGACGCCACGGCTAAAGACAAAGCCAGGCCGGCCAGAAGCGAAACACGAAACGTCGGGTTCAAGGTTTCCCCCTGTTTTCCAAACAGCATAAATCCGGGCCCCGCAGCATCAGGCAACGATGTTGACGATGCGCTGCGGAACGACAATCACCTTGCGCGGCTGCGAACCGTTCAGCACCTTCTGGACGAAATCGAGTTTGAGCACCGCATCTTCGACCGCAGATTGATCTGCGTCGCGCGCAATTGTCAAATCGCCGCGCTTCTTGCCGTTGATCTGCACGGGCAGAACGATTTCATTGTCCACGACCAGCGCCGGATCGAATTCCGGCCAGGCGCTCGCGGCAACCATGCCTTCCCCGCCAATCTGCGCCCAGCACTCTTCGGCCAGGTGCGGCATGAAGGGGGCAACCAGATGGATCAGGATGTCGACAGCCTCGCGCGCTGCGGCCTTCGCGGCCTCGTCGGCGCCGGCGTCAAGTGCGGAAAGCGGCTCCTGCAGATCGTTGACGAGCTGGTGAACGCGGGCGATGGCGCGGTTGAAGGCCAGCTTCTCGATGTCCTCGCCCACGGCCTTGAGCGCCTTGTGCGCCGCCTTGGAAGCAGCAAGAACCGGTCCGTCGGTTGCCGCCTTCGGCGTCACGCCGCGCACATGTTCCGCCGTTTCGCAGACCAGACGCCAGACGCGCTGCACGAAGCGGTGTGCGCCCGTCGCGCCGTCGTCGGTCCATTCCACGTCGCGCTCGGGCGGCGAATCCGACAGCATGAACCAGCGCGCCGTGTCCGCGCCGAAGGACTCGATGATGTCCTCGGGGCTCACCGTGTTCTTCTTGGACTTCGACATCTTTTCCAGCGCGCCGATCGTCGCCGGCTCGCCGGTCGAGATCTCGACAGCCGAACGCGCATCGCCCGAACCGGAGAATTCGATCTCGTTGGGAGCCAGCCAGCGGCCATCGGCGGCGCGGTAGGTCTCGTGCACCACCATGCCCTGCGTGAACAGGCCCTTGAAGGGCTCCGCCAGGCTCAGATGACCGGTGTCGCGCATGGCGCGGGTGAAGAAGCGCGAATAGAGCAGATGCAGGATCGCGTGCTCGATGCCGCCGATATACTGATCGACCGGCAGCCATTCATTGGCCGCTTCCGGGTTGGTCGGGTCATTCTCCCACGGCGCGGTGAAGCGCGCGAAGTACCAGGACGAATCGACGAACGTGTCCATCGTGTCCGTCTCGCGCCGCGCGTCCGAGCCGCATTTCGGGCATTTGACATGCTTCCAGGTCGGGTGACGGTCAAGCGGGTTGCCGGGACGGTCGAACTCGATGTCGTCGGGCAGCTTGACCGGCATGTCGGCCTTCGGCACCGGCACCACACCGCAATCGTCGCAGTGGATCATCGGGATCGGGCAGCCCCAGTAGCGCTGACGCGAAACGCCCCAGTCGCGCAGGCGGAAGTTCACCTTGCGCTCGCCCACCGGGCGGCCATTGATCGTCTCGGAGGAGAGGCGGTTGGCCACTTCCTCGAACGCCGCCTTCGGCTTCATGCCGTCGAGGAAGCGCGAATTGATCATCACGCCGTCGTCAGTGAAGGCTTCCTCGGTGATCTGGAAGGTCGCGGCGTCCGCGCCCTCCGGCATCACCACCGGCGTCACCGGCAGGCCGTATTTGTTGGCGAAGTCCAGGTCGCGCTGGTCGCCCGACGGACAGCCGAAGATCGCGCCCGTGCCGTAGTCCATCAGCACGAAATTGGCGACATAGACCGGCAGTGTCCATTCCGGATCGAAGGGATGACGCACGCGCACGCCCGTGTCGAAGCCCTTCTTCTCGGCCGTTTCCAGCGCCGCTGCCGAAGTGCCCATGCGGCGGCACTCTTCGCAGAATGCGGCGAGCTCGGCATTGTCGGCGGAAAGCGTCTTGGCAAGCGGATGGTCGGCGGCAATCGCCATGAAGGAAGCGCCAAACAGCGTGTCGGGCCGGGTCGTGTAGACCTCCAGCTCGTTCGTGCCCTCGTTCGTGCCCTCGTTCGTGCCCCCGGGCGCGCTCTCTTCCGTCAGCGCCCAGCGGACCAGCATGCCCTCGGAACGGCCAATCCAGTTGCGCTGCATCAGGCGCACCTTCTCCGGCCACTGGTCCAGATCGTCGATGGCGTCGACCAGATCCTGCGCGTAATCGGTGATCTTGAAGAACCACTGCGCCAGCTCGCGCTGCTCGACTTCCGCGCCCGAACGCCAGCCGCGACCGTCGATCACCTGCTCATTGGCGAGTACGGTCTGATCCACCGGGTCCCAGTTGACCTTGGAGGTCTTGCGCGTCACCAGCCCCTTCTCGAAGAAATCGACGAACAGCATCTGCTGGCGGTGGTAGTAGTCCACGTCGCAGGTGGCGAACTCACGGCTCCAGTCCAGCGACAGGCCGAAGGTCTTGAGCTGATCGCGCATCACCGCGATGTTCTGATAGGTCCACTCCTTGGGGTGCACCTTGTTCTGCATCGCGGCGTTTTCCGCCGGCATGCCGAAGGCGTCCCAGCCCATCGGGTGCAGAACGTTGTAGCCCTTGGCGCGCTTGTAGCGCGCAACCACGTCGCCCATCGTGTAGTTGCGGGTATGACCGATGTGAATGCGGCCCGAGGGATAGGGAAACATCTCGAGCACGTAGTATTTCGGACGCCCGTCATCATTGCTGGCCTCGAACAGCTTGGCCTCGTCCCAGGCCTTCTGCCAGCGGGGTTCTGCTACGCGGGGGTTATAACGTTCGGTTGCCATGGCCGGATTTTCACAAGATAAGAGCGGAAATTATGTTGGCGGACCTTCACCATGGTTTCGGCGAACCGTCAACTCCAAGAGGCCTTTTTGAAAGAGGGATCAGCGACAGGATGAGCCACGCCGTCGAAAATCTGCAGGACGTCAAAGCGAATATCGCCGCCGCCGAAAAGGCCGCAGACCGCGCTCCGGGCGCGGTCACGCTGGTCGCCGTTTCCAAGACTTTCGAGGCCGATCAGGTGCGTCCGGTCATCGAAGCCGGCCAGCGTGTTTTCGGCGAAAACCGTGTTCAGGAAGCCCAGGGCAAATGGCCCGCACTGAAGGAAGCCTTCCCCGATATCGAGCTTCGCCTGATCGGCCCGCTCCAGTCCAACAAGGCTGCCGACGCCGTCGCCCTGTTCGACGTGATCGAGAGCGTCGATCGCGAAAAGATCGCCCGCGCGCTTGCCGCCGAGATCAAGAAGCAGGGCAAAGCCCCGCGTCTTTATGTCCAGGTCAATACGGGGCTTGAAGAACAGAAGGCCGGCATCGATCCGCGCCAGACCGTCACCTTCGTCAAACATTGCCGCGAGGAATACGGTCTCGCCATCGAAGGGCTCATGTGCATTCCGCCCTTTGACGAACACCCCGGCCCGCATTTCGCGCTGCTCAGGAAGCTCGCGGCCGAAGCCGGCGTCGAAAAATGCTCCATGGGCATGTCCGGCGATTACGAGAAGGCCGTCGCCTTCGGCGCGACCAGCGTGCGCGTCGGATCGGCGATCTTCGGCGCACGCTAAAGCAATTCCAGGAAAAGTGGGAACGCTCTAGACCTGCGCCTTCCGCCCATCACCCGCCGGAGGTCGCACGGCCCGTCGAGCGGGCCACGATTATCAGGAACAGAAGCGCGGAAAGCAGAACGAGGGTCGCGCCCGCCTTGGCGAGGCCCTCGCCGGCATTCATGATCGCCATCGCAATGCCCGGCACCATGATGATCACGCCCACTTCAGCGAGGATCACCTGCACCCCGGCCAGCCGGCTTTCGGCCGCCGTCGGCACGAGCGTGTAGAACGTTCCGTAAAGAGCGATGCTCGCCCAGCCCACCAGGTTGAGGTGCCCATGGGCCGGCGACAGGGTGTGATCCCCGGACGCCGCCATATAGATGCCGAAACTCATTCCGAGCACAGCGTAAAGAGCCGCCGTCACCCAGCAGATTCTTGCAAGTGTTTTCATGTCTTTGCCCAATCTGCGCCCAATCTGCGCAGGCCGCGAACTGTTCGCGCCCTGCGCGTTTCCCCCCGCGTTGTTTTTGCGGTTCACAAATTTACGCCCCACGGGAGGTGGGTGAAAAGATCATCAAAAAGGCGTAGTTCCTACGGGCCGGGCACTTCAGCCATGGGCCTTGCGCCTCAGTGCAGAACCAGCTCTCCCGCCAGGCTGCGCCATTCGCTCGGCGAAATCAGCTTCCTGTGCGTGTAGGTCACCGAGTGAAGCGGCCCGTCGAGGGTCTCGTTCCAGAAGTCGATGAACCGGTAGAGCGCGGGAAAGTCCGGCGCGGTGTCGTAGTGTTGCCAGATGAAACTCTGCAAGATCGTCGGGTGGTCCGGCAGGTGGTAGAGAAACTCCGCCGTCGTCAGCCCATAGCCCCGGAGCATCAGCTCCATTTCGCCCGTTTGCTGCATGTGCTGCCTTTCCGAATCAGGTTCCGGATCAAAAAAGTGTCGGGCTAAAACCGGCGACCGTCCAGTTGAAAGCGCTCACGCAGACGTAAATTTATCGTGTTATTACATATTGTTAGCAGCCTTTCGGAATCGGTGCTAACGGTCTGGACCATGCGTTCTTTCGCCGCCGCACCCGTGCCGCCAAATGTCTAATGTTGTAGCAACAGGCAGAATGGTAATAATGCGCGCGAGCCAGGAGCCTCCGCGTCGCATGACGCGATTCCAGTCCCAGCAAGTGCCTACCCGGAGGAGGAAAAATGTCCGAAGTGCATGTTCACCGCGTCCAGCCAGCGTGGAAGGAAAACGCGCTCATCGACAATGAGACGTATCTCGAATGGTATGAGAACAGCATCAAGGACCCGGAGAAGTTCTGGGAAAAGCACGGCAAGCGCATCGACTGGTTCACGCCTTACACCAAGGTGAAGAACACCTCCTTCGAGGGCGACGTGTCGATCAAATGGTTCGAGGACGGCGTCACCAACGTCTCCTACAACTGCATCGACCGCCATCTGGAGAAGCGCGGCGACCAGACCGCCATCATCTGGGAAGGCGACAATCCCTACGACGACAGGAAGATCACCTATCGCGAACTGCACGACAGGGTCTGCCGGCTCGCCAATGTGATGAAGTCGAACGGCGTCAAGAAGGGTGACCGCGTCACCATCTACATGCCGATGATCCCGGAAGCGGCCTATGCGATGCTCGCCTGCACGCGCATCGGCGCGGTCCATTCGGTGGTGTTCGGCGGCTTCTCGCCCGATTCGCTCGCCGGCCGCATCGAGGACTGCAAGTCCGATTTCGTCATCACTGCCGATGAGGGCCTGCGCGGCGGTCGCAAGGTTCCGCTCAAGGAAAACACCGACAAGGCCATCGCGCTCGCTGAAGCAGCCGGAGCGAAGGTGCGTCACGTGCTGGTCGTGCAGCGCACCGCCGGCAAGATCAACTGGTTCGAGGGCCGCGACCTCTGGTACCACGAGGAAACCGCGAAGGCGGAGCCCGTGTGCGAACCGGAGAAGATGAACGCCGAAGATCCGCTGTTCATCCTCTACACGTCCGGCTCCACCGGCAAGCCGAAGGGCGTTCTGCACACCACGGGCGGCTATCTCGTCTACGCCTCGATGACGCATGAATATGTGTTCGACTATCACGAGGGCGACGTCTACTGGTGCACGGCCGATGTGGGCTGGGTCACGGGCCACAGCTACATCGTCTACGGTCCGCTGGCCAACGGCGCCGTCACGCTGATGTTCGAGGGCGTACCGAACTATCCGGACGCGTCCCGCTTCTGGCAGGTGGTCGACAAGCACAACGTCAACATCTTCTACACCGCCCCCACCGCCATCCGCGCGCTGATGGGCGCCGGCGACGACTTTGTCACCCGCACCTCGCGCAGCTCCCTGCGCATTCTCGGTTCGGTCGGCGAGCCGATCAATCCGGAAGCATGGGAGTGGTATTACAACGTGGTCGGCGAGAAGAAGTCGCCCATCGTCGACACCTGGTGGCAGACGGAGACCGGCGGCATTCTCATCACGCCGCTGCCCGGCGCAACGGATCTCAAGCCCGGCTCGGCCACCCGCCCCTTCTTCGGCGTGCAGCCGCAGCTCGTCGATGGCGAGGGCAAGGTGCTCGAAGGCGCGACCAGCGGCAATCTGTGCATCACGGATTCCTGGCCCGGCCAGATGCGCTCGGTCTATGGCGATCACGAGCGCTTCATCCAGACCTACTTCTCCACCTACAAGGGCAAGTATTTCACGGGTGACGGCTGCCGCCGCGACGAGGACGGCTTTTACTGGATCACCGGCCGCGTCGATGACGTGATCAACGTGTCCGGCCACCGCATGGGCACGGCCGAGGTCGAATCCGCGCTGGTCAGCCATGACAAGGTGTCGGAAGCCGCCGTCGTCGGTTACCCGCACGATGTGAAGGGTCAGGGCATCTACTGCTACATCACGCTGATGGCCGGCGAAGAGGGTTCCGAGGAGCTCAAGAAAGAGCTGGTTGCGCATGTACGCAGCGAGATCGGCCCGATCGCCTCGCCGGACAAGATCCAGTTCTCGCCGGGCCTGCCGAAGACCCGCTCGGGCAAGATCATGCGCCGCATCCTGCGCAAGATCGCCGAGGACGATTACGGCGCGCTGGGCGACACCTCGACGCTCGCCGATCCGGCCGTGGTCGACGATCTGATCGACAACCGTCAGAACAAGAAGGGCTGACGCCCTGCCCGGAGCCGGAAGCGGCTCCCGGGCGCATACAAACGGACTTTGGGCAGAACGCCGCGCATTCACCCGAATGCGCGGCGTTTTCTTTGCCCCTTGCACGAGACGGCATCCATCTCCACATTGTGTTTATCGTCAACGAACCGAAAGGGGGTGATCCAATGTCGAGTGATTTCCGTTCAAACGTGGTCTCGATGGATTGCCTTCACGGGGAGCAGACTTCCCGCTGAAGCGCATGAAACGCGGACAGCCTGCTCCGGCAGCCTGACCATGACCGCGTGCGAATTCGAAAACACGGGGCCGTTCCTTCGGGAACGGCCTTTTGTTTTTTGGGATGGGTTCTGTATCTGAAAGGAAGGCGTTCGCCCCTCATCCCCCTGCCGGGACCTTCTCCCCGCCGGAGGGGAGAAGGACGCCATTGCCGGGCGTCGAACCCAAACCGGTCTTCAGTTACTTCAGGGTTGCATCACGTCCTTTGTATCTCCGCATGAACGCACGGTGATCCAATAGGAAGGCGCAGGCTTCAAGGCCCCCTTCTCCCCGTGCACGGGGAGAAGGTGAGGATGAGGGGCGAGCGCCGACGCTTCAAAACCCGCCCCATCAGCAGACAAACGAAACCCGCCGGCCACCGCCATAGGCAGCCACCAGCTGCGCATCGAGCAGCCGCGCGGCCACATCGCCACCCGGCTCCGTCGCAACATCGGCCAGAACCCGCCCGTAATATTTGCCGCCGCTGATGGCGCTGATCCACACCGTTCCGCCATCCAGAAGCGCTTCAAGCGCAGCCTTCGCCTGGCGGGCCGCCGCCTTCTCGGCGGTGCATCGGCTGCGAAGCTCCGGCGCATCGACGCCGCGAATGCGCACACTCACCGTGATGCGCTGCCCCGGCCATATATGCGCCTCGGCAATGAAAGTATCGCCGTCAACAACGCGCAGAACGCTGGCCCGCACAGGGCCCGGTATCGCATCTCTGCGCCCGGCAAGCGCAGCCGTCTGCCCGCTCCAGAAGAGCGCGAGCAAGACAAAGACCATGCATTTCAGGCGAGACCGGATCATGGAAGGAATATATTCCTTCATTGAGATCCGGGCAACCCTGTCAGAAATCGGTGGCGATGCCCTTCACTTCCCAGTCGCCGTAGCGCGCCGGGTCATGGCCGCCGCGCCCGCCCAGCTCCTTCGGAGCCTTTGCCGCAGCAGCCTCGATGTCCTTCCGGCGCGCCTCGGCTTCCGCCAGCGCACGCTCGGCTGCCGGCGAGAGAACCTTTGCCGACGCATCTTCTTTTCGGTCCGTTTCGTCTTTCACCGCAACTTCCTCTCGAAAACCGGATTATTGAATACACGAAGCGCGTTCCCCATCATATAAGCGATTGGTCGCGCGGTCGAAAATGCCCGGCGCGGCCTGTTTCTGGAGCTTGGACAACAATGAACACGATACGCACCGCGATGCTCTTGGCCTTCATGACGGCCCTTTTCATGGGCGTGGGCTATCTGATCGGGGGCAGTGGCGGCATGATGATCGCCTTCCTGTTTGCCGCCGGCATGAATCTGTTCAGCTACTGGAACTCCGACAAGATGGTGCTCAAAATGCACCACGCCGTCGAAGTGGACGAGCGCAACGCCCCGGAATATTACGCCATCGTGCGCGATCTGGCGGCCCGCGCCGGCCTTCCCATGCCGCGCGTCTACCTGATCAAGAACGACCAGCCCAACGCGTTTGCCACCGGCCGCAACCCGCAGAATGCCGCCGTCGCAGCCACCACTGGCCTGCTCGACCGGCTGAGCTATGAAGAGGTCGCCGGCGTGATGGCGCACGAGCTCGCCCATGTGCAGAACCGCGACACGCTGACCATGACGATCACCGCGACGCTGGCCGGCGCGATCTCCATGCTCGGCAATTTCGCCTTCTTCTTCGGCGGCAACCGCGACAACAACAATCCGCTCGGCTTCATTGGCGTGCTCGTTGCTATGATCGTCGCTCCGCTCGCCGCCATGATGGTGCAGATGGCCATCAGCCGCACCCGCGAATATTCGGCCGACCGGCGCGGCGCGGAGATCTGCGGCAATCCGCTGTGGCTCGCCTCCGCGCTCGACAAGATCGCCCGGCGCGCCAAACAGGTGGTCAATCAGGACGCGGAGCGCAATCCCGCCACCGCGCACATGTTCATCATCAACCCGCTGTCGGGCGAGCGCATGGACAATCTGTTCTCCACCCACCCCGACACGGACAACCGCATCGCGGCCCTCTACGCCATGGCGGAGGAACCCCGTGGCGGCGGGCGGCAGGCCCGGCCTTCCGCCCCACAGCGCGATCCCGCCCCCGAAGAGGATGCTAACCACGGCCCGTGGGGGGCAAGACCGGGGGCGAGACCGGACGCACGGCCAGACGAACCGCCTCAGCGACCAAAGCCCGCCCCAAAGCCCCAGCAGAAATGGGGCCGTGACGCCGATGGATCGAAAGGCCCCTGGTCGTGAGCCGCCCGAACGCACGCCGCACGGCCGGGAAGAAGCCCGCCGGTCAGAACCGCCCAGTAAACCAAGAGCCTGATAAGCCCGGCCTTGAAACGCGCCGCGTGGCGACAAAGCTGCTCGCCGCCGTCGTGGATGCCCATGCCTCGCTCGACGGTCTTACCGACCCGGCCCATGGCCAGCCCAATTTCCGCGCGCTCGATGCGCGCGACCGGTCGCTGGTGCGCGCCATCCTGATGAGCGCCCTGCGCCATCGCAGCACCATCGAGGCCCTGCTCGCGCGCCGTCTGGAGCGCCCCCTGCCGGCCAATGCCCGCGCGCTCTCTCACGCGCTGCATGTGGCGGCAGCACAGATCCTGTTTCTCGACGTGCCCGACAGCGCCGCCGTCGACCTCGCCGTCACCCAGGCGAAGAGCGACCCGCGCCTTGCCCGCTTTGCCGGTCTCGTCAATGGCGTGCTGCGTAATCTGATCCGCGTGAAGGCGCGCGCACTGCCCGCCGCCCTCGACCAGACGCGCGAAGCGCCGGACTGGTTTGCCGGGCGGCTGGAAGCGGCCTATGGCGCGGAGACCACCGCCGCCATTCTCGCCATGCATCGCGTCGAGCCGCCGGTGGACTTCACCGTCAAGGAAGACCCGCAGCGCTGGGCCGAGGCGCTGGGCGGCATCGTTCTGCCCACGGGCACGGTGCGGATCGCCCGGCTCGAGGCCGGCGTCGACACGCTTCCGGGCTTCGAGGAAGGCGCGTGGTGGGTGCAGGACACGGCTGCCAGCCTGCCCGCAAAGCTGCTCGGCGACATCGCCGGCGCGCGCGTGGCGGATCTCTGCGCCGCCCCCGGCGGCAAGACCGCGCAGCTCATCCATGCCGGCGCAAATGTCACCGCCGTCGACCTGTCGAAGAGCCGCCTGAAGCGGCTTGCCGAGAACCTGACGCGGCTTCGCCTCGACGCTGAGATCGTCGAGGCCGACATCCGCAAGTTCCAGCCGGACACGCCCTTCGACGCCATCCTCATCGACGCCCCCTGCTCGTCCACCGGCACGGTGCGCCGCCACCCGGATGTGCCGTGGACCAAGTCGCCTGAAGACATCGAGAAGCTCGCCGCCCTGCAGCGCGCCCTGCTCGACCATGCCGTCACGCTGGTGAAACCCGGCGGGCGGATCGTGTTTTCCAACTGCTCGCTCGACCGGGCCGAAGGCGAGGACATGCTTGAAGCCTTCCTGGCCGAAACGCCGGACGTGGCGCTCGATCCCATCCAGCCTGACGAAGTGCCCGGCATCGCCGCCTTCGTCACGCCCGAAGGCTTCCTGCGCACCACGCCCGCCGACACGCTCGGCGAGGATCCGCTGGCGCGGGGGCTCGACGGCTTCTTCGCTGCGCGCCTTATCCGCCAGCGCTGAGCCGGTCCTGCCATCTGTGCGTCCTGATATATTTCAACTTCGCACAAATCTTTGAATCATTTAGACTCTCGCCTGATTTGGGGTCACAGAAAGAAAACTCGGACGTTGGATCAAGCACGAGGACATTCCCCCCACGAGCTGTGGGGCCTTGTTGCGCGGCAGGCGTGGGCGCGCCTGCGCCGCCGCTTGCGTGCGGGCCCAACCTATCGCTGGCGCTATTCCGGCCGCACGCCCGAGCGGGTGCTGATCGCCCCGCCTGATCTGCGCATCGCAGACCCGCAGGTGGCGCGCGACATCTATCACGGCCAGTTCCTGCTCGCCGGCCAGCTGGTCGAAACACGCGGCCAGTCGCCGTTCCGCGTTCCCGTCACCGACCGCCCCTGGCAGGAGGCCCTGCACAGCTTCCGCTGGCTGCGCCACATGCGCGCCGCCCAGAGCGACCTCGCCTCCGCCAATGCCCGCGCGCTGGTTGAAGAATGGATGACGCTCTACGGCAAACGCATCTCCGGCACACCATGGGAGCCCGGCACCACGGCCAAGCGTCTCATCGCCTGGCTGCAGCATTCCTCGGTGGTGTTGCAGGGGGCGGAACTGCCCTTCTATCGCCAGTTCCTGAAAATGCTCGCCGTGCAGATGCGCTATCTGCGCACCAACACCCGCGAGATGCCCGATGGCGAAGACCGGCTGCGCGCCCGCATCGCGCTCGCCTTCTGCGCACTTTCGCTGCCGGCCCCCGCCGCCGCGGTCAAGACAGCCAGCCGCAATCTCGCCCAGGAGCTCGAACGCCAGATCCTCGCCGATGGTGGCCATGTATCGCGCAATCCGCGCGCCATCATGGAGCTTTTGACCGACCTGTTGCCGCTCCGCCAAACCTACACCAATCAGGCCGAGCAGCCGCCGCAGGCGCTCATCGACGCCGTGGAGCGCATGCTGCCGGCGCTGCGCTTCTTTCGCCACCGTGACGGCTCGCTCGCCCGCTTCAACGGCATGGGCATCACCCAGCACGACAGCGTCGCCGCCATCCTGCGCTATGACGACACCGGCGGCGCGCCGCTCCTGCATGCACCCCATTCGGGCTATGAGCGGCTGGCGCTCGGCGCCACCACGGTCATCGCCGACACGGCCGCTCCGCCACCGGCAGACCTCTCCCATTTCGCCCATGCGGGCTGCCTCTCCTTCGAGATGTCGTCGGGCCGGCACCAGTTCGTGGTCAACAGCGGCATCGACAATTACGGCGATGACAGCTACCGCCCGCTTGCCCGCACCACGGCGGCCCATTCTACCGTCACGCTCAACGACACATCGCAGGCCCGCTTCAGCCTCTCCTCGCGCTGGAGCGAGCTGATCGGCACGCCGCTCATCGGCGGCCCGCGCAAGGTCGAATGCCAGCGTGACGACGCCAATGGCGTCCACCGCTTCACCGCCAGCCACAATGGCTATGTCTCGCGCTTCGGCCTCCTGCACGAGCGCGCCCTCTCCCTTTCCGAAGACGGCGCATTTCTCGAAGGCGTCGACCGCATCATGCGCCCGGATGGCTCGCCGTCCACGGCTGTCGGAAACGATGCCGTGGCCGTGCGCTTCCACATCCACCCCGACATCGACATCTACCGCGATCCCGAAGGCCGCCACATCCTTGCCGGCGAGGCGACCGACACCTGGCTCTTCACGGTCGAGAGCATCGTTCCCGTGGTCGAGGAATCGATCTTCTTCGCCGGCCTTGGCGGCCCCCGCAAGAGCCGCCAGATCGTGCTCTACACCACGGCTTCAGAGACCCCGGAAATCCGCTGGCAACTGCGCAAGACACACGCCATCAACGGCAACAGCTAGAGCATCGGACCGAAAAGTGAGATCCGGTTTTCGGGTTCATCCGATGCTCCATCAAAAGCCGGATCAAAGCCCGGCAAACGCCGCGATTTCCTCGACAATCGCCTCGTGAACCGCCGCCCGGTCCGCGCCTTCCGGGTCGTCACACACCGGATCGTCCTTTTCCTCAGCCAGCATTGCCGCCCCTTCCGGCTTGCACTCCGCAAGGAAGGTGAAGTGATGCGCCGGGGCAATCGTCTTCAACACGGCAGAGGGCAGCTTTCCGGTAAGACCGCTCCCGTCCGGCCCCACATCCGCCGCCTTGAACAGATGGGTCTGACCGAGATTGATGAGGAGCACCGGCATGTCGGTCCCCGCGATGCTTTCAGGCGTCGCCGCATAGGTCATGCCCGGATCGATGGCGATGGCCCGTCCGATGCGCTCATCGCGCGATGCCGCGCCAAAGCCATCCGGCAATGCATTCAGATCGACACCGCCCTTGGCGAAGAACACACAGTCCTGACCACCATCACCAATCCAGGCGCAATAGTCGGCAAACGCATCAGGATCGAAACGCAGCCCGGCAAGGTTCAGCGCCGTCGCCCCGCCCAGCGAAAAACCCAGCGATGCGATGCGGGACCGGTCCACGTGATCAGCAAAAGCCGGCTCATCAAACAGCGCATCCAGCGCGGCGCTCAGATCGGCCGCCCGCTCATCGAGCCGCACTGAGCGGCGCGGCGAGGAATCACCCGACGTGCTGCCCGGGTGGTTCACCGCGAGCACCATCGCGCCGCGCAGGGCGAGCGCTGAGGAAAGCCACGAGATGGCGTCCATATTGCCGCCCGAGCCATGCGATAGCACGAACAGCGGAAACCGCCCTTCCGCCACCCCCGCGCCCACATAGGCGGACGTGCCCTGAAACACGGCATTGTCGCCCACCAGCCCGCGATAGGTCGGCGTGCCCGCCGGATACCACACCGAAGCTGCCAGAACCGACGGGCGGTGATCCGCCTTCACGGTCAGTCGATCATAGCCGGCAAACGGCTGGGCCAAGGCCGCGCCCGTCAGACCCATGCCAATGAGAAAAGCAGAAAGCAGTTTTTTCATATCCGTCATCCTTTCATCTGGATGACGCCAATCTGCCCGGGCCACCGGCAATCCGCGTCCTTGAACCGGTTTCAGGTCGCGCCAAACCGAATTTCGCACCATGGGTTCTGGATGCCGTGCGTGGTTCGACAGGCTCACCATGAGGGATGGCATTGGTTGTGCCCCCCTCAACGGAAGCTCTTTGCAAAGCACCACTTCCCTCATGGTGAGCCTGTCGAACCACGCACAACGTCAATGCAGTGGAAACTGCCGCGTGACGTTTCACCCTACTGAACAAGCACCGGAGTATCGGAAACCCGGAGACCACTTTTTCATCCGGTGCTTCAGCGGATATTGCCACCGGCCGGTGGCGATGCCACAACCCAAGCCCTTGCAGGAAACATGCAGACACCGCCCATGCTGGTTCTTCCCATTCCGATGATCATCGCGCTCGTGCTCGGTGCGCTCCTCATCCGGATCGCCATTTCCGGCGAGCGCCCGCCATTCCTGATGGCGCTTCTGGCGGCCTGCGCACTGCAGAGCCTCATCGTTTCGCTGCGCCAGCATTACGGCATAGACGCACTCCTGCCCCTTCAGCCCGTCACCGCCACCTTCGTGCCGCCGCTCACATGGCTGGCATTCCAGACGGCCTCGTTCCGGCCATTCTCGCTTCCGCGCGATCTCGTGCATCTGGCGGCGCCGGCTTTTGCAGCCTTCTGCGTCATCTTTGCGCCCGGCACGCTGGACGTTGTGGTGCCGGGCGTCTTCGTTCTCTACGGGGTCGCCATTCTGGTGAAGCTGCGCCGCAGTGGCGACGACCTGCCTCTGGCGCGGCTTGAGGCCGGTCGCCTGCCGGCCCGGCTCTGGGGCGGCATCGGCCTCGCTCTCATCCTGTCCGCGCTCAGCGACGCGCTCATTGCGCTCGCCGTCATGACCGGCCAGAGCTGGCTGCCGCCGCTCATCATCAGCGTCTTCTCGTCAGCCGCCCTGCTCGCCATCGGCCTGTTGAGCGTGTCGCCCAGCGCCACCGGCGAGCCAGAGCCGGAAACCATGGCCGAGCCCCCGCATCCAAGCGAAGAAGACGCCCATCTCATCCAGCGGCTCGACGCGCTGCTTCAGTCCGAAACGCTCTATCTCGATCCCGCACTCACACTTGCCCGGCTCGCCCGGCGGCTTCACGTGCCGGTCAAGCAGCTCTCTTCGGCCATCAATCTGGTGAGTGGAGAAAACGTCTCGCGCTACATCAACGCGCACCGCATTCATCATGCCTGCCGCGCGCTGGAGGATGGCGCGAATGTCACCGACGCCATGCTCTCAAGCGGCTTCAACACCAAGTCCAATTTCAATCGTGAATTCCGGCGCATCACCGGCACGACGCCAAGCGAATGGAAGCCCGGCCCCACCGATCAGAGATAGGCGAGCGCCACCGACCCGATTGCGAAAGCGGCGAACGCCAGAAGGATCACGCCGGAGATGCGCGACACCCAGCGCGACAGGCTGTCCGGCAGCCGCGTGCGCGCCAGCGCCACCCCGCCGCTCAGAATGAACCACCAGAGCAGCGAGCCGAGGAACACGCCCACAACCACCACCAGCGCATCGGCGGGATGCGGAGAATCCGCCAGCCCGAGCCCGGCAAACATCGCCGCAAAGGCCAGAATGGTCATCGGATTGGTGATCGTCAGGAAAAAGGTCGCGGCAGCCGTTCCGGCGAGATCGCTCGCCCGCGCCTCCGCTGCGGCCCGAACGGGCGCAGGCGACAGGCTCTTCCAGCCGAGCCAGGCGAGAAACGCCCCGCCGACAAGCTTGAGCGGCACATCCACGACCGCCAGCGCGGCCGCGAAGGCCGCAAACCCGATGGCCGCCAGCGCGGCATAGACGGCATCGGCCAGCGCCGTGCCCAGCCCGCCGGCAACACCGGCCCACAGGCCATGCTCCAGCGTCCTGTTCACGCACAGGGCGCCAATCGGTCCAAGGGGCGCTGCCACGGCCAGCCCGAGCAGCAGGCTTTTGCCGAACAGCAGCGTATCCATGTCAGGGCTTCTCGACCGGTGCGAAGGAGCCGGGCTCCACGGTCGACAATGCGACGACAGACTCGCTGCGCGCCAGAAAGCCGTGCTTCTTCATGTCGTCCAGCACGCTCTCCACATCGGCCAGCTCCGGCACCCGCGCCTTGATGAGATAGGACCACGGCCCCGTCACATGGTGGCATTCCTCCACCGCCTTGTGCGCGGAGGCAAAGATCCGGAAGGCCTCTTCATTGACGTTCTGAACCAGCGACACCCAGATGAAGACCAGAACCGGGCAGCCAAGCGCGTCAGGATCGGCGTCCACCGTGAAACGCCGGATCACGCCGCTCGCCGTCAGCCGGCGGATGCGCTCATTGACCGCCGATGCGGAAAGCCCGACCACGCCGCCAATGTCGGCAAGCGAGCGCCGGGCGTCTTCGGCGAGAAGAGTCACGATTTTACGGTCGATCTGATCCATGTCAGGCCCTGATCCTGAGAAACAAACTCAATACCGTATATTTTATCGCAAAATGAATTGCAATATGCAAAATATACAGTTTTTATAATTTTTGCCGCATAATTTGCGGCTCCGCGTCGCTTCTCACGTTCAGGCCGTCAGGCTTGCCTTTGGCAAAACGGCAGCGCGTTCCTTTTTGCCACAGCCGAAGGCGCGGGTCGAGCGGCCCACAGAGCCGGTCATGCGCCGCCATTCTCCCGCCAGTGCCGATGGGGCCCCGCCACGTCGCCTGAGCACAGATATTCCATGGCATCCCTGATCGCCTCGAGCGGCCAGTCCCACCAGCGCATCTCCAGAAGCATGGCGATCTGTTCATCGCTGAAACGCCGGCGGATCGGTCGCGCCGGGTTGCCCCCCACAATGGTGTAGGGCGGCACATCCTTTGTAACGACCGCCCGCGAGCCGATCATCGCGCCATCGCCGATGCGCACGCCGGGCATGATGATGGCTTCCGCACCGATCCACACATCGTTTCCAACCACCGTGTCGCCAGCCGGCACGTAACCGTCCCGCGCTTCCGCAAAGGCGGGCTCCTCCGACATGTAGAAGAAGGGAAACGTCGTAACCCAGTCGTTCCGGTGCCCCTGATTGCCCGCCATCATGAAAGCCGCTCCCGTTCCGATGGAACAGAAACTGCCGATCACCAGCCGGTCCACATCGTCCCGGTCGCGCAGCAGATAGCGGGCGCAATCGTCGAATGAATGACCGTGGTAATAACCCGAATAATAGCTGTACCGGCCCACGGAGATGTTCGGGTTCGTCACCTGTTCAGCGAGCGGCACACCCTTGAACGGGCTTTCGAAATAATTGTTCATGTCTGCTTGCTCCAAAGGATCAACGTTTCTGCGGTCAGCGGCCTACCGCTCCCGACCGTGCCAGAACGCATCGCTGATCCGGTTCATGCCGATGCGTTCATAGAAGCCCACCGCATCCGGCACGGAAGCCAGGATCAGGCTCACCTCCGGGCCGAGTTCGCGGCGGGTCGCATCGATCAGCCCCTGGCCGATGCCAAGCCCCTGCGCCTTCGAAGAAACCGCGAGGTCGGAAAGATAGGCGCACCACGAAAAGTCCGTCACCGAGCGGGCCACGCCCACCAGCGGCTTTCCCTCCACATTGCGCCGCGCCGTCATCACCAGACCAGCGCCCGCGATCATGCGCTGAAGCCGCGCCTCGTCATCCACCGGGCGGATCGCATCCAGACCGGACTCGCGCAGCACCTGGGCAAACTCGGACACCGGTAAATCCGGCTCGCAGGCGTAAAGAACAGCGGGTTTCTCCATCATGACGCGCAGCAATGCCGTTTTGCCCCGACAATGCAACCCGTTTCAGTGGCAAAAGCGCCCCGCAACCCGCGCCACGCTTGATTTGCATGCCGCCTGCCGGTACGTCCCCAGCATCCTTTCCCAAAGCCGGAGCCGCCTCGCATGTCCGTTGCAGCAAAGAACATTCCCGCACCCGATCTCGTTCCCGTCCGCCGTGCGCTCCTGTCGGTCTCCGACAAGAGCGGCATCGTCGATTTCGCCCGCGCGCTCTCGGGCCGCAATGTCGAGATCGTCTCCACCGGCGGCACGTCCAAAACACTCGCCGGCGAAGGCATCGCCGTGCGCGACGTTTCGGAGCTGACCGGCTTTCCCGAGATCATGGACGGGCGCGTGAAGACGCTGCATCCGGGCGTTCATGGCGGCCTGCTCGGCATTCGCGACGATGCGGACCATGCGAGCGCAATGAAAGAACACGACATCGCGCCCATCGACCTTCTGGTCATCAATCTCTACCCGTTCGAAGAGGTGCGTTTCGGCGGTGGCGATTATGCAACCACGGTCGAGAACATCGACATCGGCGGCCCGGCCATGCTGCGCGCGGCAGCCAAGAACCACGCCTATGTGGCCGTGGTCACGGAGCCGGCAGACTATGCCCGCATCCTCGAGGCCCTTGCCGAAAACGATGGCGCACTGCCCTATCGCCTGCGTCAGGAACTGGCCGCCAAGGCCTTCGCCCGCACCGCAGCCTATGATGCGGCCATCTCCGGCTGGTTCGCTGAAACGCTCGCGGTCGACGCACCGGATTTCCGCGCCGTCGGCGGCAGGCTCAAGGAAGTGATGCGCTACGGCGAGAATCCGCACCAGAAGGCAGGCTTCTACGTCACCGGCGAAAGCCGCCCCGGCGTCGCCACCGCGACCCAGCTTCAGGGCAAGCAGCTTTCCTACAACAACATCAACGACACGGACGCCGCTTTCGAACTCGTCTCCGAGTTCTCACCGGAGCGCTCCGCCGCCGTCGCCATCATCAAGCACGCCAATCCGTGTGGCGTGGCCGAGGGCGCGACGCTGCGCGAAGCCTATGAGAAGGCGCTCGCCTGCGACCCCGTCTCCGCATTCGGCGGCATCGTGGCGCTCAACCGCCCGCTCGACGCGGAAGCGGCCACCGAGATCGTCAAGATCTTCACCGAGGTCATCATCGCGCCCGACGCGACCGAAGAGGCGCGCGCCATCGTCGCAGCCAAGAAGAACCTGCGCCTGCTCGTCACCGGCGGCCTTGCCGACCCGCGCGCACCCGGCCTCTCCGTCAAGACCGTGGCCGGCGGCGTTCTGGTCCAGTCGCGCGACAATGGCGTGGTCGATGATCTCGACCTCAAGGTCGTGACCAAGCGCGCGCCGAGCGAGAAGGAAATGGCCGACCTCATCGTCGCCTTCCGCATCGCCAAGCACGTCAAGTCGAACGCCATCGTCTATGTCCGCGACGGCGCGACCGTGGGTGTTGGCGCCGGCCAGATGAGCCGTGTCGATTCCGCCCGCATCGCCGCCCGCAAGGCGGAAGATGCAGCCGAAGCTGCCGGCAATGCAGAGCCGCTGACCAAGGGATCGGTCGTCGCTTCAGACGCCTTCTTCCCCTTCGCCGACGGACTTCTGTCCGCCGTTGAGGCCGGCGCCACCGCCGTCATCCAGCCGGGCGGCTCCATGCGCGACGACGAAGTCATCGCCGCCGCCGACGAGCATGGCATTGCCATGGTCATGACCGGCATGCGCCACTTCCGCCACTAGAGCAATTCCAGGAAAAGTGGGAACCGGTTTTCCGGCCGGAATTGCGCAAATACAATAAGCTAGAGCGTTCTCGCAATTCCAGGAAAAGCGGGAACGCTACGCCTGAACAGACAGATCAGGAGGCATCCGCCTCCTGATGCCTGCTCTTGACGAAGGGCACCAGCACAAGGCCGATGAGGAACAGCGCCAGGATCGGCGTCACGCCGAGACGCTGTGCATCCTCATTCGAAAAGCCGAAACTCTCCGAAGCGAAATAGCCCGTCGCAATGGCGATGGCGAACGGCCCGATAAAGGCCGTGGCCTTGCCCGAAAGGGCATAGAGCCCGAAGGCTTCCGTCACCCGCTCGCGCGGCACCTGGTCCACCAGAAGCGTGCGCGACGCCGCCTGTATCGAACCGCCCGCAGCCCCGATGAACGCACCCGCCACGAAGAAGGCGATGTCCGGCAGGCTGCTTGCCCCGCCGCCGCTGATCGGCATGAACAGGAGCTCGTCGCGCGTGGTGGAGATCACCAGAAGCGCGCACAGCGTCAGCACCACGATGGAGATGCTCACCACGAGTTTCGGCCCGAACCTACGGTCCATCCGCCCGCCGAGCCACGCGCCCAGCGCGCCCGTCACATTGGCGAGAATGCCGAACAGGCCGATCTGCGTGATCGACCAGGACAGCACGCCCGCCGCATAGATGCCGCCAAAAGCATAGAGCGCGTTGAGCGCATCGCGATAGAACATGGATGACAGGAGGAAGCTGAAATAGCTGCGCTGTCCCGGCAGCCGCTTCAGCGTGCCGCCCAGCCGCTTCATCCCCTCGCGGATCGCTCCCGTCGCCGCCCTGCGGCGCGGCGCATCCGGCGTGAACAGGAACATCGGCAGCACGAACAGCGCATACCACAGGGCCGTCAGCGGCCCTGCCGCGCGGTCGCCCTCATGCGTCGCCGCATCAAGGCCGAAGATCGGCTCGAAGCCGAGCAGCGTGCGGCCCGTGTCCGGCTGCGCCGCCATGAAGCCAAGCACCAGCACCAGCGACAAAAGCCCGCCAATATAGCCAAGCCCCCAGGCCGAGCCCGAAAGCCGGCCAAGCTCGGAGCGCGGCACAAGGTCGGGCATCATCGCATTGTTGAAGACGGCGGCGAATTCCATACCGAACACGGCCAGCGCGACGCCCATGAGAATGAGCGTGACATGCCCCCCGCCCGGCGTGGCGAACCACAGCGAGGCGCAGGCGATGATGCCGATCAGCGAGAACACGAAGATCCACGGCTTGCGCGGCCCCGTCGCATCGGCAATCGCGCCAAGAATGGGCGAGGAAAGCGCAATCGTGAGACCGCCGATCCCCGTCGCCAGCCCCCACAGCTCCTGTCCGCGCGCCGCATCCGGCGCCACGGAGGCGGCGAAATAGGGCGCAAAGACGAAGGTGATGATGAGGGTATGAAAGGGCTGCTGCGCCCAGTCGAACAGCATCCAGCCCCAGATGCCACGGCGGGGCACAGTCCTGTGCTCCGCTTCTGGCCGGTTCATAACCGCGTCGTCCGGCGCCCCGGCTGCATCAGACACTCAGGTCACTCATCAGACCGGACGCAACGGTGAGACGTGACACGGTCAGGTCACCGCCCTCCACCAGCGAGTGCAGACGTTCGCGCACGCGCACGACATGCTCGCCGCCGGCCTCGACCCATTTCGCAGCCGGATCGTCGTCCTTCGCGTAATCGGTGAGTGCTGCAATGCTCATGCCACGACGGGCCGCGCTGATCATGTCGGTGGCGCGGAACAGCGCCAGCCCGTCATAATAGTCCGACGGCACGATGGCATGCGCGGCATCCTCGATCCGGCCGATGCGGAAGGCCTCGGTGACACCGAAGAACGCCCTTGCGGCCTTCTCCAGCGGCGCACCGGATTTCTCCGCCACCAGTTCGATGTCCGGCACCATCTGCGCAACCGAGAGGAAGGCGAGACGCCTGGCCAGTTCCTCGGGCGCACCGGAGGAGACAAGCTGCGCCTGACGATTGTCCAGACGCTCGCGCATGAAGGCGGGCAGCATCGGCAGAAGCTTCGGCTCCAGCGCTTTGCGCGCGGCCAGCAGGCGCTCGATGCGCTGCCCGACGGTTTCCTTGCCGCTCACATTCTTGAGCTGCCAGGAGGTCGCCGCGTAGATCAGACGCCAGACGAGCTGGTAGAGCTCGAGCTGCGCCATGCCGTCGATCTGGTTGTCCAGCGCGTCGATGGCCCGGTAGACGCCACGCAGTTCGAAGCCCTCGCGCACCACGGCAAAGGCGGCGACGATATCGGCGGCCGGCTGTCCCGTCAGATCCTGCAGGCGCGTCACGAAGCTCGGCCCGCCACGGTTGATCACATCGTTTGCCAGTTCGGTGGCGATGATCTCGCGCTTCAGACGGTGCGCACGGATTTCCGTTTCATACTTCTTTGCCATGAGGTCGGGGAAGTAGGCGAACAGATCCTCTTCCAGATGCGGCGCATCCGGCACCGGGCTCGCAACGATCTCATCGAACAGCACGATCTTGGCATAGGCCAGAAGCACGCCGATCTCCGCACGCGTCAGCGGCTCGCCGCGGCTTTCGCGGTCGGCCAGCTCCTGCGGCCCGGGCAGGAACTCGACTGCCCGGTCGAGAAGCCCGCGCTGCTCGAGCAGCGTCATCATGCGCGCCTGATGCGGCATTTCCGGCATGCCCCGCTTGACCACCTGCGAGATGGCCAGCGTCTGCTGGTAGTTGTTGGCCAGCACAAGCCCTGCAACCTCGTCGGTCATCTCGGCCAGAAGCTTGTCGCGCGCAGGCCGTTCGAGCCCGCCGCCGCGCATCGCCGCCGCCAGCGCGATCTTGATGTTGACCTCCACGTCCGACGAGTTCACGCCGGCCGAGTTGTCGATGGCGTCGGAGTTGCAGCGGCCGCCCTTCATGCCGAACTCGATGCGGGCAAGCTGGGTCATGCCCAGATTAGCCCCTTCGCCGACCACTTTCGCGCCCACTTCACGCGCAGCCACGCGGATCGCGTCATTGGCCCGGTCGCCCACATCCTGATCGCTTTCGCCAGCGCCGCGCACATAGGTGCCGATGCCGCCGAACCACAGAAGGTCCACCGGAGCGCGCAGGATCGCCATCATGATCTCGGTGGGAGACGCCGTCGTTTTGTCGAGCCCGATCGCGTCAGCCGCCGCCTTGGGCAGCGTGATCGACTTCTGTGAACGCGAGACGATGACACCGCCCTTGGAGAGCTTGTCCTTGTCGTAGTCCTGCCAGCTTGAACGCCCCATGTCGAAGAGGCGCTTGCGCTCGGCATAGGAAACCGCCGGATCCGGATCGGGGTCGATGAAGATGTCGCGGTGATCGAACGCCGCCACCACCTTCGTGCAGGTGGAGAGCAGCATGCCGTTGCCGAACACGTCGCCCGACATGTCGCCCACGCCCACGGCGGTGAAGGGCTCCGTCTGGATGTCGCGGTTCATCTCGCGGAAATGCCGCTTCACGGCCTCCCACGCACCGCGCGCGGTGATGCCCATCTTCTTGTGGTCGTAGCCGGCCGAACCGCCCGAGGCGAATGCATCGTCGAGCCAGAAATCATGTGCCTGACTGATGCTGTTTGCCGTGTCGGAGAACGTTGCCGTTCCCTTGTCGGCGGCCACCACGAAATACGGATCGTTGCCGTCATGGCGGACCACGCCTTCCGGCGGCAGAACCCTGTCGCCGTCCAGATTGTCGGTCAGCGACAGAAGGCTGGAGATGAAGTTGATATAGGCTGCACGGCCCGCCTCGAAGACTTCCTGGCGGTTGCCGCCAACGGGCAGACGACGCGGGTAGAAGCCGCCTTTCGCGCCCACGGGCACGATCACGGCATTCTTCACCTGCTGCGCCTTCACCAGTCCCAGTACCTCGGTGCGGTAGTCCTGCGCACGGTCGGACCAGCGCAGGCCGCCACGCGCCACAGGACCGTAGCGCAGATGCACGCCCTCCACTTCCGGTCCGTAGACGAAGATTTCGCGCCACGGGCGCGGCTGCGGCAGGCCGGTGATGGCGCGGGAATCGAATTTCAGCGCCAGCGACCGCACAGCCTCGTCCTCCTTCGGACGATAATGGTTCGTGCGCAGCGTGGATTCGATGAGGTTCAGGAAGCGGCGGATGATCGTATCGTCATCCAGGTTCGGCACCGCATCCAGATCGGTCTCGATGGCCTTGCGCAGCGCTTCCGCCTCGTCCTTCGCACTGGCCTTTTCGGCCCGCGCCGGGTCGAAACGCACCACGAAGAACTCGAACAGTCTGCGCGCGATCTGCGGATAGCGGTTCAGCGTCGCCGCGATGAAGCCCTGGCTCTGCGGAATGTTGGCCTGTGCCAGGAAGCGGCTGTAGGCGCGCAGAATGGCGATCTCGTCCACCCGCAGGCGCGCCGTCTGCGCCAGCGCGTTGAGGCGGTCGTCATCATGCTCGCTGCGCCAGACCGAAAGGAACATCTCCTCGAACAGCGCGCCCTCGTCCGAAAGGTCGATGGCCCCGTCAAAAGCGTTCTCCAGCTCCATGTCATGCACGAAAATCTGGGCGCTGTCGGTGTCGTCGGCGTCGCCGACCTCGAAGGTCCGCTCGCTGATCACACGGAAACCCATGTTCTCCAGCAGCGGCACGCGCTCGGTCAGCGGCACCGGCGTATCGTAATGATAGATCTTCAGCGCGGCCTGCGCCTCGTCCTGATCTTCATGGCGATGGAAATCGATGGCGATCGGGTTCTTTCTGGAGAGCCGGCTGATGCGCTCGGCATCGATCAGCGCCGTCTCCGCCGAGAAACCGTTGCGGTAGCTGTCGGGGAAGCCAGCCGCCACCTTGGCGAGCTTGATGTCGGCGCCGGTTTCTTCCACCGCCTCCTGCAGCGCGTCGTCCCATGTGCGCACGATCTTGCGGATTTCGGCTTCCAGCGTCTCCGTCTCGATGCGCGGGGTCTTGCCGCCCGAACGCCCGATGATGAAGTGAACACGCGCCAGCGTGCCTTCCGGGAAGGCCGGATAATAGGCCGAGACGCGGCCCTTGAAGACGTCCTTCAGGTAATTGCCTATCTCCACGCGCGCCTGCGAATCGTAGCGGTCGCGCGGCACGAAAACGATCACCGACACGAAGCGGTCGAACTGGTCGACGCGGTAGAGGGCGCGCACGCGCGGGCGCTCGCCCAGCGCAAGGATCGCCTCGGCATGCTTGCGCAGGATCGGCAGGCCGATCTGGAAAAGCTCGTCGCGCGGATAGGATTCCAGCACATTGGTGAGCGCCTTGCCCGAGTGATCGGTGGGCGCAAAGCCGGATTTGACGATCACGGCTTCCGCCTTGGAACGCAGATACGGGATCTTCATCACCGAGCGCGTGTAGGCGGTGGAGGTGAACAGGCCGACAATGCGCAGCTCGCCGGTCAGCTTGCCCTCATCATCGAATGTCTTGATGCCGATATAGTCGAGATAGGCGCGGCGGTGTACAACCGTCTTGGCGTTTGCCTTGGTCACGATGAACGGATCGGGACCATGCAGGAAGGCACGGATTTCCGGCGTCGTCGAAACGGTCTCATTGCCGCGACGCAGAACCAGGACGTCGGGATCGGACAGGATGCCGAGGCCCTTCTTGTCGGCGCGCTCCAGCGTGCCGCTTTCCTCACCGCCGGTGTAGAGGAATTCGCGCATGCCGAGGAAGGTGAAATTGTCGTCGCGCAGCCATTCCAGGAAGGCAATGGCCTCGGCCACGGCGTCTTTTTCCAGCGGCACCGGCGCGTAGCGCAGCTCGGTGATCTGCTGGTCGAGCCGGGCCAGCATCGGCTTCCAGTCGGCAACGGCCGCGCGCACCTGCGCCAGCGTCTTGTCGAGCTGCGCCTTCAGGCTCTCGCTCTGCTCGTCGGTCAGTTTCGGCAGGTGAACATGGATAAGGCTCACCTTGTCATCGCCGGGGCCGACCTTGGTGTTCGCCACGTCGCCGACGATCTCGTCCACGCCGTTCTTGCCATGCCGGACAACCAGAACCGGATGCAGCACCAGCGTCGCCTCGACGCCGAATTCGCTGAGTTCGCTCATCACCGAGTCGAACAGGAACGGCATGTTGTCATTCACGAGCGTCACCGTCGTGACGCCCCGGCCGCAACGCTCCACGCCGGTACTGTTGTCCACGCGGACCACGCTGGTGCCGGGTTTGTGCGCCGAAATCGCCGACGCTGCGTCCTCGGCCGCCAGCAGCAGTGCGGCGTCCTCATACGCGCGAAGGTCCTCCGCTGGTGCGCGCGACAGAATGATCTGATGCACGCTCTCCACGCCTCCAGTCTTGCCCTTGGCTCCGCCCTTCTTGGCGGTCTTGGAGGTCTTTGCTTTGGCTACCATGCCGAAAAATCCCTGTTGGTTTACCAAACTGGCCCATCGTATTCAGACAAAAGCGGTTTGACGACCCGTCATTCCACCATGCAGGCTCCATACACCTCTATTCCTATCGAAAGGGTGTTCGCAAAATGACGCAACCGGTCACTGCATTGCATTTTCCGCCTCTTGAAGGCCTGAGCGAAGAGACGGAAGCCTATTTCGCAAAGTGCCGCGAAAAGCTGGGCCTCGTTCCCAACGTTCTGCTTGCCTATGCCTTCGATGAGAACAAGCTCAGGGCGTTTACCCAGATGTACAACGACCTGATGCTGAGCGATTCGGGGCTTTCCAAGCTCGAACGTGAAATGATCGCCGTTGCCGTCTCCAGCGTGAACCACTGCTTCTACTGCCTGACTGCCCATGGCGCGGCGGTGCGCGAGCTTTCGGGCGATCCCGTGCTTGGCGAACTGATGGTCATGAACTACCGCGCGGCCCGGCTCGATCCGCGACAGAAGGCGATGCTCGATTTCGCGGTGAAGCTGACCGAAATCCCTGACAAGATCGAGGAAAAGGACCGGCAGGCGCTCCGCGAGAGCGGATTTTCCGAGCGCGATATCTGGGACATCGCCGCCGTCGCCAGCTTCTTCAACATGACCAACCGCATGGCCGCTGCCGTCGATATGCATCCCAACCCCGAATATCACGCCGTGGCGCGGGAGCCCGCAGAGAGGTAACCGGCCCAGGGTCAGGACCCTACCGGTGAACCCTGATTCGGGTGCGCGGGCCGATCAGCGGCAGAATGCGGGCCATGGCCTGCGGCGAAACCGCGATACAGCCTTCGGTCGGCGGAAAACCGGGCCTGGCGATGTGGAAAAAGATCGCGCTGCCGCGATTGCGCATTGCCGGGCGCATGTTCCAGTCGGAGACCATGCACACATCATAGAGCCGGTCCTCGCGCTCCATCCGTTCATGGCTTGCCGGATAGGGCAGCCGGACGGGGCGGTTGTAATTGCGGTCGCCGGAAGCATCGCACCAGCCATCGCGCGGATCGATGCGCGTCATCGCAAGGCGGGATGCGGGCGGGCCGGAGCGGGCGCGGTCGCCGCGAAAATAACCGTAGAGCAGGCGCATCCGGGTGAGCGGCGTTGCGCCGTCGCCCTCGCGTTTCAGCATGGTCGTGCCGCCGCGCCCGAGCGCACAGGGAAAAACGAGCGGCCCGACCGTCAACAGCGCCTGGGTCGGTTTTCCCGGCCTGCGCCGCACCTCGATCAGATCAACCTTTTTGCCGGCTTTGTACTGCATTCTGGGAAAAACCCGCGTCTTCGAATATGTTGCCCTGTGGAACAAATGTTCGCCATGGTCTTTTCGCACTGTCACGTTCCGCATAAAGCTGGAATGGTCAACACTGCAATTCCATTTGAACCAGCAAACGTTTTCCTGGATAGTGGATCGAATTATGACGTCACGCACCATCCTAATCGTTGATGATGATGAAGACCTGAGGACGACTCTCGTCGAGCAATTGTCGCTCTATGAAGAGTTCGACATTCTTCAGGAAGAAACGGCAACGAAGGGCATACAGGCTGCGCGCAGCGCAATTGTCGATCTGCTCATCATGGATGTCGGCCTGCCCGACATGGATGGCCGCGAGGCCGTCAAGCTTCTGCGCAAGGGCGGTTATCGCGCGCCGATCATCATGCTGACGGCGCAGGACACCGATTCGGACACCATTCTCGGGCTCGAGGCCGGCGCCAACGACTATGTGACCAAGCCGTTCCGCTTCGCGGTGCTTCTCGCCCGCATTCGCGCACAGCTTCGCCAGCACGAGCAGAGCGAGGACGCGACCTTCGCGGTTGGCCCCTACACGTTCAAGCCGTCGCAGAAACTTCTCCTGGACGAGCGCGGCGGCAAGATCCGCCTGACGGAGAAGGAAGCCGCGATCATCAAATATCTCTACCGCGCCGAGCAGAAAGTGGTGACCCGCGACGTGCTCCTGGAAGAGGTATGGGGCTACAATTCGGGCGTGACGACGCACACGCTTGAGACACATGTTTATCGCCTTCGGCAAAAGATCGAGCGTGATCCTTCCAAAGCTGAAATTCTTGTGACAGAAAGCGGTGGTTATAAGCTCGTTCCGTGAGTCAGCGCGTAAGGCGTTTACAGATCGTCGGGGACGGGTCGGGGACGACGTAAATGGCGCTGGACGATGACATTCGCATTCTGTCCGGTGTGAGTCTTTTCGAAGGGTTCACGCGGGAGCAGTTGCGCCTCATGGCCTTCGGCGCCGAAAGCATGACGCTTTCCGCCGGACGGGATATCTATGGGGAAGGCGCTTTTGCCGACTGCGCCTTCATTGTCGCCTCGGGAAAAGTCGTCCTTTTCACCGAACATGACGACAAGCGGCAGATCATCGAAACGCTTGGGCCGGGCCAGATCATGGGCGAATTCGCGCTGATCGCGGAAGGCCGGCGCATGACCAGCGCGATGACCGAAAGCGAAACGCGGCTGATCCGCGTCAGCCGCTCGACCTTTCACCGCATTCTCGAAGAATTTCCCGAAACGGCCATGCGCCTGCACCAGCGGATTTCGAAAAATCTGCAGGCGATGATCGCGCGCATGGAAGAGGCCGCGTCGCGCCTTATCCGGTGATTCGCACGGTTTGGAGATTTTTCCGGAATTTGCTCTGAAACGGGCTCGTTTTACGCCGTTTCAGGGAAAAACCGGAAAAATTCCGAAAAAAGAAATCAGCCGAAATCGAAGCCGGCAATCACCGGCACATGGTCCGACGGACGGTCCCAGCCACGCGCCTCGCGCAGCACCTCGATCCGGCTGAGCGCCGGCGAGAGGTTGGGCGACGACCAGATGTGATCGAGCCTGCGGCCGCGGTCGGAAAGCGCCCAGTCCTTCGCACGGTAGCTCCACCAGGTGAAAATCTTCTCTTCCGGCGGGATCTTCTCGCGCATCAGGTCCACCCAGCCGCCTTCCCTGCGCAGCCGCTCCAGCCCTTCGGTCTCGACCGGGGTGTGGCTGACCACTTTCAGAAGCTGCTTGTGCGACCAGACATCGGTTTCCAGCGGTGCGATGTTCAGATCGCCGACAAGGATCGAACCGGAGTTGCCGTCCTCTTCCGCCCGCAGGGCGTGCATCTCGGCAAGGAAATCGAGCTTGTGGCGGAACTTCGGATTGATGTCCGGGTCGGGCTCGTCGCCGCCGGCGGGAACGTAGAAATTGTGCAGGAGCACGGAACGGCCGGGCGCGGCCTCGACGGAAACGGAGATGTGGCGGGTGTCGCCCATGCCGCAGAATTCGCGTTTCTCGACCAGTTTCAGCGGCCGGCGGGCAACGGTGGCGACGCCGTGATAGCCCTTCTGGCCATGGATCGCGATGTGCTCATAGCCGGCCTTGCGGAAGGCGGCGGCGGGGAACTGGTCGTCAGCGCATTTGGTTTCCTGCAGACACAGGACATCCGGACTGTAGCGCTCCAGAAACTGCTCGACGAGCGGCATGCGCAGCCGCACGGAGTTGATGTTCCAGGTGGCGATGGAGAAGGGCATGAAACGGGTCCGGGATTGATCGCTTGCGAGAAGCGTAAAATTGCCCGGAAGCCGCAGCGAAGACAAGCGCGGCATTCTGTCGAAAAGGAAAAGGCCGGGCTGTCCACAGCCCGGCCCCTCATAAAACGCGCAGAAACGCCCGGTCAGCGCTTGTTGCGGCTCATCTTGTCGACGCGGCGATAGTCGATCTCGAACACGCTCGGATCGAAGGTCACGCCCTGCTGGACGTTGAAGATCATGACCGTCGTGTCCTTGCCCTGCGCGTCGGTGATGGTCCACTGGCGCAAATCGTAGGAGGCGGAATCGAACATCATGGTGATGGTCGAGTTTCCGAAGACCGACTTGTCGGCCATCTTGATCGTCGTCAGGTCATCGTCCTCGCGAACGGTCTGAACCTTGTCACCGGACAGGTCGATGCGCTCGTCGAGCAGCAGCTTCAACGGCGTCTTGGACAGCGGATAGAGATCCGCCGTGTTGAGCTTCTTGTTCATGATCACCACCGAGCTGCCGTCGGAAGTGACGCGGAAGCCGGAGGGGGCTTCATAGTCGAAGCGGATCTTGCCCGGACGCTCGATGTAGAACTTGCCGCCGGTCTGCTCGCCACGCGGCCCAAACTGCACGAACTCGCCCATCATGGTGCGGACGCTGGAAAAATGCGCCGCAATCTGATCAGCGCTCTGGGCGGCCTGCGCCACCATCGGCGCGACAAGAGATGCCGCCAGAGCCAGTGCTGCAATGGCTGCGCGTCGCGCCAGAAAGTCGGTTGCCCGAAAAATCATCGTGTTCGATCTCCACATTTGCCCCACCGGTAACCAACCAGTAGGGCCGAATTTTGGCTGCCCGATAACGACCTGACGGGCCCCGGGTTCCAGCGTTGCGGGCCGGTGTCAGACCTCGTCCTGCTCGGTGGGCACGAGGATTTCGCGCTTGCCGGCGTGATTTGCCGGGCCGACGACGCCCTCTTCCTCCATGCGCTCGATGATCGAGGCGGCACGGTTGTAGCCAATGCCCAGACGACGCTGGATGTAGCTGGTGGACGCCTTGCCATCGCGCAGCACCACGGCCACGGCCTGATCGTAAGGGTCTTCGGAATTGCCGAGATTGCCGCCGCCACCGGAGCCTGAGCCGCCGGAACCGCCATCATCCTCGTCTTCATCCTCGGTCACGGCGTCGAGATAATCGGGAATGCCCTGCGTCTTGAGATGCGCGACGATGCTCTCCACCTCGCCATCGGACACGAAGGGACCGTGGACACGCTGTATACGGCCACCACCGGCCATGTAGAGCATGTCGCCCATGCCCAGAAGCTGCTCGGCGCCCTGCTCGCCCAGAATGGTGCGGCTGTCGATCTTCGACGTCACCTGGAAGGAGATACGGGTCGGGAAGTTGGCCTTGATCGTGCCGGTGATGACGTCGACCGACGGACGCTGCGTGGCCATGATCACGTGGATGCCGGCGGCGCGCGCCATCTGCGCCAGACGCTGCACCGCGCCTTCGATGTCCTTGCCGGCGACCATCATCAGGTCGGCCATCTCGTCGATGATGACGACGATGAACGGCATCGGCTCGAGATCCAGTTCCTCGCTCTCGTAGATCGCCTCGCCGGTCTCGCGGTCGAAGCCGGTCTGCACCGTGCGTTTGATCGTCTCGCCCTTCCTCTTGGCGGCGACCACGCGCTGGTTGAAGCCGTCGATGTTGCGCACACCGACCTTGGACATCTTGCGGTAGCGGTCTTCCATCTCCCGCACGGTCCACTTCAGCGCGACCACGGCCTTTTTCGGATCGGTCACGACCGGGGTGAGAAGATGCGGAATGCCGTCATAGATCGACAGTTCGAGCATTTTCGGATCGATCATGATCAGGCGGCACTGCTCGGGCGTCATGCGGTAGAGCAGCGACAGGATCATGGTGTTGATGGCCACCGACTTACCCGAACCGGTGGTGCCGGCAACGAGGAGGTGGGGCATCTTGGCGAGATCGGCGATGACCGATTCGCCATTGATGGTCTTGCCCAGCGTGAGCGCCAGCTTGGCCTTGCTCGATTCGAAATCGCGGCTGGCCAGAAGTTCGCGCAGGAACACGGTTTCGCGCGTCGAATTGGGCAACTCGATGCCGATGGCGTTGCGGCCGGGAACAACGGCCACGCGGGCCGCTATGGCGCTCATGGAGCGGGCGATGTCGTCTGCCAGGCCAATGACGCGCGACGACTTGATGCCGGGGGCCGGCTCCAGCTCGTAGAGCGTGACGACCGGGCCGGGCCGCACGTGAATAATCTCGCCCTTGACGCCGAAATCTTCCAGAACGCCTTCGAGAAGACGGGCATTCTGCTCAAGCGCGTCGCGGGACAGCGACGGATCCTTGGTCGAGGTCTTGGGCTCGGCCAGAAGGTGCAGCTCCGGCAGCTCGAACGTGCCGCTATCAAGGAAGGAAGGCTGGGCCTCGCGGCGCACCCGCGCGCCCTCGGCAGGCCGGGGAGCAGGGTTTTCCACGCGCTGCTGCGCAGCCGGCGCGGCGGCAGGAGCCGCCTGAGAGACAACGCGTCTCGGCGCGGCGGGCTGCTCCACGACACGGCGCGGTGCGGGCTCATCGAATTCGGGCTCCACATGGACGCGGGGTGCGACCACGGGCGCATCATTGAAGTCGGGCTCGACGCGCGCCTCATCCCCGAAGTCGTCGCCGAAATCGTCATTGAAATCATCGAAGGGAACATCGTCCGCGATCGGCTCGGCAGCACGCCCGCGACGCCGCTCGCTCCGCTCGCCGCGCACAAGGTTGCGGCGGAAGAAGGCGCAGAACGACAGCCACCAATGGGCCATGTAGCCAAGAATGACCGAACCGCCGCTTTCTTCATCTTCATCAAGCGTGTCGAAGGGCGATTCGTCTTCCATCTCGTCGTCGAAGGGTTCGGCGTCGGGGCGCGAGAGAATGCCGGCGCCAAACGCAAGCAGCCAGCCAGAAGGCAGCGCCAGAACGGCAGCGATGACAAAGCCGAATATGCCGCGCGGATAAGCACCGGTGAACTTGGCCGGGAGGGACAGGATCGCATCGCCGAGAACGCCGCCAAGCCCGGTGGGCAGTGGCCAGGTGGCGGGCGGCGCGAAAGCGCCGACAATGCCGGCAGCCAGAACCGCGCCCAGGAACCATGCGCCGGCGCGCTTCAGGCCGCGGTCGATTTCACGGCCGAGCAGGAGCAGCGCGCCCCAGCAGACGGCCGGAACCAGACCGACCAGCGCGGCCAGGCCATAGAACTGCATGGCGAGATCGGAGAACACCGCGCCGGGATAACCCATGGCGTTGGTGACCGGATTTGCCGTGGCGTGGCTGAAACTGGGGTCTGCGACATTCCACGTAGCCAGCGCGGCCACCGCGAAGGCCACAAACGCCAGAAGCGCCAAACCACCGATTCGCGCCGCCTGGCGACGCAAAAATGCCTGCAGACCGTAGCTGTTTTCACTCATGGCCAGGAATGCCGAAGACCCGGAACTCATGCGCACAATTCTCCGCTCGCGCTTGGTTTCCGACGCGAACCGCGCCGTAATGACTCAAGGCCGACCCTAGCGGCCCGATGGTTAAGGCGGCATTAACCATGGAGGGGTGGGCGATGATTTCTCGCCGCCCGACAAAAAAGGGCCCGGCGAACCGGGCCCATCAGGAAGGCAACCGGCCCGAAGGCCGATTGTCAGGCAAGGCATGCGATGACTTAAATCATTGTGGGAGCATCGGATTTGCCCGAAAACCGGTCTCCACTTTTTTGTCCGATGCTTTAGATCGCCGTGCATCCATTTGGACGAACCAAGGACGATCTACATTTTTGCCGGAGCATCGGAACAACCCGAAAACCGGTTCCCACTTTTCGGTCCGATGCTCATCTGCCATGCATGGGCATGAACTCGGGATAGGCTTCCACCCCGACTTCGGCCACGTCGAGACCGTTCATTTCGTCCTCGGCGCTGACGCGCAGACCCATGGTCTGCTTGAGAACCATCCAGACCACATAGGAGACGACGAAGGTGAACGCGCCATAGGCGACGATGCCGACGATCTGCACGCTGAAGCTGGCGTCGGAGTTGGTGAGCGGGACGGCAAGCGTGCCCCAGATGCCTGCAAGAAGGTGGACCGGGATGGCGCCGACCACATCATCGATGCGCAGCTTGTCGAGCAGCGGCACTGTGAGCACCACGATGATGCCGCCGACAGCGCCGATGACAATCGCCATGAACGGGCTGGGCGTGAGCGGCTCGGCGGTGATGGACACGAGGCCGGCCAGCGCGCCGTTCAGCACGAAGGTGATGTCGACCTTCTTGTAGAGCACCTGCGTGAGAAGCAGCGCCGCCACCACGCCGGCAGCCGCCGCCAGGTTGGTGTTGGCGAAGATGCGGCTGATATCGGAAGCATCGGCATTGGTGCCCATGGCGAGCTGCGATGCGCCGTTGAAGCCGAACCAGCCGAGCCAGAGAATGAAGGTGCCAAGCGTGGCGAGCGCCATGTTGGACCCCGGGATCGGCGAGACACGGCCATCAGAGGCATATTTGCCATTGCGCGCACCCAGAAGAAGCGCGCCGGCAAGGGCTGCCCAGCCGCCAACCGAGTGGACCAGCGTGGAACCGGCGAAATCCTGAAAGCCCATGGCGTCGAGCCAGCCGCCGCCCCACTTCCACGACCCGGCGATGGGATAGATGAAGCCGGTGAGAACGACGACGAAGATCAGGAACGGCCACAGCTTGATTCGCTCGGCCAGCGTGCCCGACACGATGGATGCCGCCGTGGCGACGAAAACCATCTGGAAGAACCAGTCGGAGGCGACCGAATAGTCACCTTCGTTGGCCGTGCCGGCGGCCGGCCAGCTGTAGGGCGCGAAGGAGCCGATATAGCCCGACACATCCACATACATCAGGCTGTAACCCACCACCCAGTACATGAGGCCGGCGATGGAATAGAGCGCGATGTTCTTGAGGAGCTGCATGGACACGTTCTTGGTGCGCACCATGCCGGCCTCGAGCATGGCGAAGCCGGCCGCCATCCACATGACCAGAAAGCCGCCCATCAGGAACAGCAGCGTGTTGAAGATGAAGGCCGTCTCGGCGGCCGAGGCGAATTCGGGCGCTGTTTCCTGCGCCAGCGCCGGCAGGGGCATGGTTGCCAACATGGCCGCCAGTGCGAGCCCGCCCGGCGCCAGCGGACGTGCGGCGTTTTTCAGTGTTCGATACATCATCTGATTCTCCATCGGAATATGCCGCCTAAAGCGCTTCGACGCCGGTTTCGCCGGTGCGGATGCGCACCGCGCGATCAAGCGCGTGGACGAAAATCTTGCCGTCGCCGATCTGGCCCGTGCGCGCGGCCTCGGCGATGGCCTCGACCGCCCGGTCGACCAGGTCGGAATCGACGGCCACCTCGACTTTGATCTTGGGCAGGAACGTCACGGCGTATTCTGCGCCGCGATAGATCTCCGTGTGTCCTTTCTGTCGTCCGTAGCCCTTCACCTCTGTCACGGTGAGGCCCTGAATGCCGAGGCCGGTGAGCGCTTCGCGCACGGCCTCCAGCTTGAAGGGCTTGACGATTGCCATCACGATTTTCATGGCAGTTCACCTTTGCTGTTGCGGGGTTCCCGCGGGTTGCCTGCATCGCGCGAACCGCCATGCGGGCCGCGTCAGCAAAGGAGAAACAAATGCCGTGCCAGTTTGACGGCGCGTCACTCAAGACATTGAAAAAGATATGAAAAAAGAAAACCGGCGCTGAGAGAGCTCAACGCCGGCAAATCATAAATGAACAGAAATTAGGCAGAATATACGATTTGCCTATTTTGTACGCAGACGCACCAGGCCTTCCTGGGCCACTGATGCGACCAGCGTGCCATCGAGCGCATAGAGGCTGCCGCGTGAGAAGCCGCGCGCGCCCTGCGCGGACGGACTGTCCTGCGTGTAGAGCAGCCAGTCGTCGAGCCTGTGCGGGCGATGGAACCACATGGCGTGGTCGAGACTTGCCATCTGGATATCGGGATCGAAACCGTTTCGCCCATGGGCGAAGGTGGAGGTATCGAGCAGGGTCATGTCGGAGAGATAGGCAAGCACGGCGGCCTGAAGCGCGCGATCATCCGGCACAGGACCGGTGGTGCGGATCCAGACATCCTGGCGCGGCGGCAGCTTGTCGCGGCTGGTGTAGTGCTCGACGATGACGGGGCGCACTTCTATAGGACGCTCGCGCGCCCAGTAGCGGCGGATGTTTTCCGGCACGCTGTCGCCGAACTCCTGCAGGAATTCGCGCTGGGTACGCAGGTTTTCCGGCGGGGTGACATCCTGCGGCATGGGGATCTGGTGATCGAGGCCGGGCTCTTCCTTCTGGAAGGAGGCCGAAAGCGAGAAGATCGCATGGCCATGCTGGATGGCGACGACGCGGCGCGTGGTGAAGCTGCCGCCATCGCGGATGCGGTCGACCTCGTAGATGATCGGAACGGCGGGATCGCCCGGCCGCATGAAATAGCAGTGGAGCGAATGGACATGGCGGGCGGCATTGACGGTGCGCTGCGCCGCGACAAGGGCCTGACCAATGACCTGACCGCCAAAAACACGTTGCCAGGCCGATTGAGGGCTGCGACCACGAAACAGATTGTGTTCCAATGTCTCAAGATCGAGTATGGCGAGTAGGTCTTGCATGGCCGACGACATTAACGGATCCCCTCCGGCAGCTTGAAACGATGGCTGACGGTTTCCAAGACGAAGGCGGGGGTCAAGTCAAGCCAAGCAGTGACACGCCCGGCGAATACGGGCACAGAACCGGTGACGAACGAGGTAACGGCATGGCCAAGAGCACGAAACAGACTTCCACGCGGGAGCTGGACATCCTGATTGCCGGGGCGGGCTATGTGGGCCTGGCGACCGCCGTCTCGATCTGCCGCGCGCAGCCGAACCTGAAAGTGGCGCTGGTGGACGCCGCGCCCGAAGGCGTGTGGCAGCGCGACGGACGCGCATCGGCCATCGCCGCAGCGGCCTGCCGGATGCTGAAGCGTCTCGACTGCTGGGACGAGATCGAGCCGGAAGCACAGCCCATCACCGAGATGGAAATTACCGATTCGCGCACCGCCGACCCGGTGCGCCCCGTGCTCCTGACCTTTGGCGGCGAAGCCGAAGCGGGCGAGCCCTTCGCGCATATGGTGATGAACCGGCACACCAACGGGGCGCTGCGCGCCCGCGCCGCCGAATGCGGCATCGAGATCATCGAGGGCGTGGCGGTGGAGGGTTTCACCGATATGGGCGGCCATGTGGAGGCCAGCCTTGCCGACGGCTCCACCTGCCGGGCACGCCTGCTGATCGCCGCCGATGGCGTGCGCTCGCGGCTGCGCGACATGGCGGGCATCAAGACCGTGCACTGGGGATATGGCCAGTCGGGCATTGTGTGCGTGGTGGCGCATGAGCGCCCGCATCACGGCCGCGCGGAAGAGCATTTCCTGCCGGCCGGCCCCTTCGCCACCCTGCCGCTGAAAGGCAACCGCTCGTGCATCGTGTGGACCGAACGCACCGAGGATGCGGAGCGGCTGGTCAATGAGGACGACCTGGTGTTCGAGCAGGAGCTGGAGCTGCGCTTCGGCCTGAAGCTCGGCGAGATCCGCGTCGAGGGTCCGCGCCGGGCATGGCCGCTGGGACTGACGCTGGCGCGCGACTTCGTGAAGCCGCGCTTTGCGCTGGCGGGCGATGCGGCGCATGGCATCCACCCCATTGCCGGACAGGGGCTCAATCTGGGCTTCAAGGACGCGGCGGCGCTGGCCGAGGTGATCGTCGAGGCCGAGCGGCTGGGCGAGGATATCGGCGCGCTCGACGTGCTGCAGCGTTATGAGCGCTGGCGGCGCTTCGACACGGTGCAGATGGGCGTGACGACCGACGTTCTGAACCGGCTGTTCTCCAACGACATCGCCCCGGTGCGGGCGCTGCGCGATTTCGGCCTCGGGCTGGTTGAACGAATGCCCTCCATGAAGCGTTATTTCATCCAGCAGGCCTCGGGCATCGCCCCCGGCACGCCGAGACTGCTGCGCGGAGAGGCAATCTAGGGCGATCTGGCCTTTCCGTCTCAACGCACTATTTCAACGAGGAGAAGACCATGGCTATGAAACGGCATGCGAACGTCACCTGGAAGGGATCGCTGGTTGAGGGCTCAGGCAGCCTCGACACGCAAAGCGGTGCGCTTTCGGGCCTCCCCCTCGGCTTCAAGGCCCGCTTCGAGGACGAAAGCGGCAAGACCGGCACCAATCCGGAAGAACTCATCGCGGGCGCGCATGCAGGCTGTTTCGCCATGCAGCTCTCGCACATGCTGGCAGGCAACGACACGCCGGCCGACAAGCTGGACGTGCGCGCCGATGTCTCGCTGCAGCCGGCCGAGGGCGGCGGCTTCGAGATCACCAAGAGCGCGCTGACACTGGTGGGCAGCGTGCCCGGCCTCGATGAAGCGAAATTCATCGAGATCGCCGAGAAGGCAAAGGCCTCCTGCCCCGTCTCCAAGGCGCTTGGCGCCATCGAGATCACGCTGGACGCCAAATACGGCTGACGACACTTTCGCGATGAAAACCGTCGGCCGACGCAACGGAAGGTCGTTCGATGGACACACTTCGCAACCAAAAACCGGGTGATGCAGCTAGACTTTCCTTACGAAACAAGTCGTTCGGGAGGAATGACATGCTGCAGACCCACACACCGCGGACGCTGAAAACCGCGGCGCAGAAATCGACACTCACAATCACCGACATCACGGCCGAGGCCGCGAAGCTGGACGCGTTCGACAATCACGAGCGCGTCTGGCACGGCCGCGATGAGGAACGCGGCCTGAACGCCATCGTGGCGATCCACAACACGGTGCTTGGCCCCGGGCTGGGCGGCACGCGCGTGTGGCCGCACGAAACCTTCGAGGCCGCCCTCACGGACGTTTTACGCCTCTCGCGCGGCATGACCTTCAAATCAGCCGTGGCGGGCATGGCGTTCGGCGGCGGCAAGGCGCTGATCATCGCCAATTCCAAGACCGACAAGACACCGGCTCTTCTGGAAGCCTATGCCGAGATGCTGGCAGCACTGGAAGGCCAGTTCTTCACCGGCGAGGATGTGGGTTTCACGGTCGCCGATGCGGACTTCCTGCGCGCCCGCACCCCCAATGTGACGGGCACCACGGTGGGCGGCAGCGGCAACCCCTCGCCCGTGACGGCGCATGGCGTTTTCCTGGGCGTGAAAGCGGCGCTGAAGCATCGCGGCGTCGACACGCTTGAGGGCGTGCATGTGGCCGTTCAGGGGCTGGGCTCGGTCGGCTGGACGCTGTGCGAGAAACTGCATGCGGAAGGCGCGCGGCTTTCTGTGACCGACATCGACACGGCCCGCATGGCACAGGCGAAAGAGGCGTTCGGCGCAGAGCCTGTTGCGCTCGATGCGATCCTGCAGGTTGAGGCGGATGTGTTTGCGCCGTGCGCGCTGGGCGGCGTGCTTTCGGCAGAAACGATCCCCCTGCTTGGGGCGAAGATCGTTGCGGGCGCGGCCAACAACCCGCTCGTGAACCATGAAGACGCCCGGCTTCTGATGGAACGCGGCGTGCTCTATGCGCCCGACTATGTGATCAATGCCGGCGGGCTGATCAATGTCGCGGCAGAACTCGCGCCCGGCGGCTATGACCGCGAGGCGACCATGGCGAAAGTGGCGAAGATCCCCGAAACGCTGACCGACATCTTCGAGCGCGCGGAAGCGCAGAAGCGGCCAACCAATGACGTTGCGGCGGAGATTGCCTTTGAACGCATCGACGCCGCGCGGAACGACGCTGCGGGATAAGGCTCTGATCCAAGCTTGGGAGACGGGCGGGGAACAACCCGCCCGCCCTGCCGGATGAGAATTACTTTATGCCGGTGAAGGCGGCGTCGCCCCAGACCTGCTGAACGCGCGCATCGCGGCCACAGCCCTTGCGATACCCCTTATAGGCATCCTTCTTCTTCACCAGTCCGAAGCGAGAGAGAATGCGCTCGTCGCTCTGATAGTAGTTCTGGTGATAGTCTTCCGCCGGCCAGAAAGTGGCCGCGCCAAGAACCGGCGTGACGACCGCGCCGCCAAGCGCCGCATTGGCCTCTTCCTTTGCCTTTTCGGCAGCGGCTTTCTGTTTGTCGTTCAGCGCATAGACAGCGGTGGAATAGCTTTCGCCCCGGTCACAGAACTGGCCGCCGGCATCGGTGGGATCGACCGAGCGGAAGAAGATTTCCAGCAACCGGTCATAGCTGACCTTCGCATCGTCAAAATCGATTTTCACCACTTCACGGTGCCCGCCCGAAGCGTAATTGCGGTAGGTGGGATTCTCGGTCCTGCCGCCGGCATAGCCGGACACCGTGTCGAGCACGCCCGGCACCTTGTCGAAATCCGCCTCGACACACCAGAAGCAGCCGCCGGCGAGAATGGCCGTCTGCTTTTCAGCCGATGCCGGCTGCGACACCGCCACCATGGCGGTGAAGGAAAAGGCAGCAGCCAAAAGGGAACGTCGCAACATGAAAGTCTCTCCTGTGTTCCCGCACAGAGCTACCGCGCCGGGCGACGAATTCAAATCAAGCCGCTACACGCTTGCGTGAGGTGACGGGACGGCGGATCGCCTTCCCCCAGCGGCCTGCCTCCATGGACACGCAGGCTGCCGGGAGGCAGTATCGCGACCAGACGAAAGCGCAGGCAGGAAGACGATGCTCGGCATTCTCAGAAACCAGACATATAGCCGGCTTTTTACCGCGCAGGTGATCGCCCTTCTGGGAACCGGGCTGATGACCGTGGCGCTGGGACTGCTCGCCTATGAGCTTGCCGGGGCGGATGCGGGCGCGGTGCTGGGAACGGCGCTCGCCATCAAGATGATTGCCTATGTGGGCGTTGCGCCGGTGGCGCAGGCGCTGTCGGACAATCTGCCCCGGCGCGCGCTGCTCGTGTCGCTGGATGTGTTTCGCGCGGCGGTGGCGCTCTCGCTGCCCTTCATCACCGAGGTCTGGCAGATCTATGTTCTGATCTTCCTGTTGCAGGTGGCCTCGGCAAGTTTCACGCCGACCTTTCAGGCGGTCATTCCCGACATTCTGCCGGACGAGGAAGAATACACCCGCGCCCTTTCGCTTTCGCGGCTGGCCTATGACCTGGAAAACCTGATCTCGCCGATGCTCGCAGCCGCACTCCTGACCGTGATCAGCTTCCATTATCTGTTTGCAGGGACGGTGGCCGGCTTTCTGGTTTCGGCGGTTTTGATTCTCAGCATCACACTGCCCGCAGCCACGGCCAAAACGCGCCGCAGCTTTGCCGAACGCACGACACGGGGGATGCGGATCTATCTCGCCACACCCAGACTGCGCGGCCTGCTGGCGATCAGCCTTGCCGTAGCTGCGGCGGGCGCGATGGTGATCGTGAACACGGTGGTTATCGTGCAGGCGCGGTTCGGCCTGAGCGAGGTGGAGGTCGCGTGGGCGTTCGCAGCCTTTGGCAGCGGCTCAATGGTGGCCGCGCTGGCGCTGCCGCAATTGCTGGACCGGGTTGCAGACCGGCCCGTGATGATCGCGGGGGCGGTTATCCTGACCGTCGGCACCGCACTTGGAGCGGCGGTGAACAACTATGCGGCCCTGCTGCCGCTCTGGCTGGTGATCGGCATCGGCTACAGCGCCGCGCAAACGCCCTCAGGCCGGCTGTTACGACGCTCGGCGCAGTCGGAAGACCGTCCGGCGATCTTTGCCGCACAGTTCGCGCTGTCGCATGCCTGCTGGCTTGTCTCATATCCGCTGGCGGGGCAGCTTGGCGCGCGCATCGGCCTTGAAGCCACCTTCCTGGTGATGGCCGCGATCGCGGCAGTCGCCATCGTGCTTGCCGTAAAATTCTGGCCGGCAGAGGAGGCAGCGGACATTCCGCATGAGCATCCGGAACTTGCGCCGGATCACCCGCATCTGCGCGAACACAGGACAGGCGGGAAGCACCGTCATGCCTATGTGATCGACGACCTGCACCCACGCTGGCCGAGCGCGGCCTGACAGGGGGCCGGGTTTCCGAGAAGCGGAAACGAAAACGGGCCGGCAAAAGCCAGCCCGTCAATCTGATCTGAAAGCCTTTCACCCATACGGGTAAAGGCAACCCGGTTAGACGCGGAACACCGTTTCATGGAAACGCTGCTCCGCTCTCTCTCTGTTTGTCTTCGCAATTCCGGACGGAAAACCGGTCCCCGCTTTTCCTGGAATTGCGCTAGACGCGGCGCTCCACCATCATCTTCTTGATGTTGGCGATGGCCTTGGCCGGGTTCAGGCCTTTCGGGCAGGCCTGCGTACAGTTCATGATCGTGTGGCAACGATAGAGCCGGAAGGGATCTTCCAGATTGTCGAGGCGCTCGCCCGTCTTCTCGTCGCGCGAATCGATCAGCCAGCGATAGGCCTGAAGCAGCACGGCAGGGCCGAGATAGCGCTCACCATTCCACCAGTAGCTCGGGCACGAGGTCTGGCAGCAGAAGCACAGGATGCACTCGTAAAGCCCGTCGAGCTTGGTGCGGTCCTCATGGCTCTGCTTCCATTCGGTCGCGGGCTCGGGCGTGACCGTCTGCAACCACGGCTCGATGGAGGAGAGCTGCGCGTAGGGCACGCTGAGATCCGGCACCAGATCCTTGACCACCGGCATGTGCGGCAGCGGGTAGATCTTGACCGCATCCTGGGCAACCTCATCCATGCCCTTGGTGCAGGCAAGCGTGTTGGTGCCATCGATGTTCATGGCGCAGGAGCCACAAATGCCCTCGCGGCAGGAACGGCGGAAGGTCAGCGTCGGATCGATCTTGTTCTTGATGTAGATCAGCCCGTCGAGGACCATCGGCCCGCAATCGTCCATGTCGACATAATAGGTGTCGACGCGGGGATTGGCTTCATCGTCCGGCGACCAGCGGTAGATCTTGTACTCGCGCAGGTTGGTCGCGCCCTCGGGCTTCGGCCAGACCTTGCCCTCCTGGACACGGGAATTCTTGGGAAGGGTGATTTCGACCATGACTTCCTCAGCTCAGTAAACCCGCGCCTTGGGCGCGATTTTCTTGGGATCGATGCCGCCGTCTTCCGGCTTCAGCATCGGGTCGGTGTGGACGGGACGATAGTCCAGCGTCACCTTGCCGCTCTCATCGACCCAGGACAGGGTGTGCTTGCGCCAGTCCTCGTCGTTGCGGCCGCCCATCGGACCATCCTTGTAGTCCTCGCGGGCGTGTGCGCCACGGCTTTCCTTGCGCGCCTCGGCGCCGAAGACGGTGGTGATGGCGTTGGCCATCAGGTTTTCCAGCTCCAGCGCTTCCATGAGATCGGAGTTCCAGATCATCGAGCGGTCGGTGACCTTGATGTCGGGAAGCTCTTTCCAGACTGCAGTGATGCGCTCGCAGCCCTGCTCCAGCGATTCCTGGGTGCGGAACACGGCGGCGTCTTCCTGCATGGCGCGCTGCATCTTCTCGCGCAGCTCTGCCGTCGGCTGGGAGCCGTTGGCGTTACGCAGGCGGTCGAAGCGCTCCATGATCCTGTCGCAGGCGGCCTCGTTGAGCGCCGGAACCGGCGCATCGCGGTCGACAACCTCGCCGGCGCGGATGGCGGCGGCGCGGCCGAACACGACCAGATCGATCAGCGAGTTGGAGCCGAGACGGTTTGCGCCGTGGACGGAAGCGCAGGCTGCCTCGCCGACGGCCATCAGGCCCGGCGCGATCGCATCCGGATCGTCCTTCGTCGGGTTCAGCACCTCACCCCAGTAGTTGGTCGGGATGCCGCCCATATTATAGTGGACGGTCGGCAGGACCGGGATCGGCTCGCGGGTCACATCGACGCCAGCGAAGATGCGGGCCGATTCGGCGATGCCGGGCAGGCGCTCGTGAATGACCGCCGGGTCCAGGTGATCGAGATGCAGGTAGATGTGATCCTTGTTCTTGCCGACGCCGCGGCCTTCACGGATCTCGATGGTCATGCAGCGCGAAACCACGTCGCGGGAGGCAAGGTCTTTCGCCGACGGCGCATAACGCTCCATGAAGCGCTCGCCCTCGGAGTTGACCAGATAGCCGCCCTCGCCGCGCACACCCTCGGTGATGAGGCAGCCCGCGCCGTAAATGCCGGTCGGGTGGAACTGCACGAACTCCATGTCCTGCAGCGGCAGGCCGGCGCGGGCGACCATGCCGTTGCCGTCGCCTGTGCAGGTGTGGGCGGAGGTGCAGGAGAAGAAGGCGCGGCCATAACCGCCCGTCGCCAGCACCACCATCTTGGCGGAGAAGCGATGGATCGTGCCGTCTTCAAGGTTCCACGCCACGACGCCGGTGCAGACACCGTCGGTCATGATGAGATCGAGCGCGAAATACTCGATGAAGAACTCTGCGTGATTCTTGACGGACTGGCCGTAGAGCGTGTGCAGGATGGCGTGGCCGGTGCGGTCTGCCGCAGCACAGGTGCGCTGCACGGGCGGGCCGTCGCCGAAGTTCTGCATGTGGCCGCCGAACGGCCGCTGGTAGATCTTGCCTTCCTCGGTGCGCGAGAAGGGCACGCCGTAATGCTCGAGCTCGTAAACGGCGGCGGGCGCTTCGCGGGCGAGATATTCCATGGCGTCGACATCGCCGAGCCAGTCGGAACCCTTCACCGTGTCATAGAGATGCCACTGCCAGTGGTCGGGGCCCATGTTCTTGAGCGACGCGGCGATGCCGCCCTGGGCGGCGACCGTGTGCGAGCGGGTCGGGAAGACCTTGGTGATACAGGCCGTCTTCAGCCCCTGCTCGGCCATGCCGAGCGTAGCGCGCAGACCTGCGCCGCCAGCGCCGACGACGACAACGTCGAACTTGTGGTCGACATAGGTGTAGGCGTCTGCCGCCTTTTTATCTGTTGCCTTTGCCATAACCGGGTTCAGCCTCCGAAGGCGATCTTGAGAAGGGCGAAGAGGGAGACGACGCCCAGAATGAGGGTGAAGAAGATGTTGCCGATCATCAGGGCGACCTTGCAGCCCTCTGCGTGGATGTAGTCCTCGATGATGACCTGCATGCCGAGCTTCATGTGGTAGAGCACGGACAGGAGCGCGAACGCCAGAAGCACGGTGATGACCGGGTTGGCGATGGTCGCGCGAACCTCTTCATAGGATGCGCCATTGATGGCGATGACGAAGCCGATGAAGAAGATGACGAGCGGGACGTTGGCCACGGAGGTGAGGCGCTGACGCCAGAAGTGATCCGTGCCTTCCTTGGCGGAGCCGAGGCCGCGAACGCGGTTAAGCGGTGTGCGCATGTCGCTCATGATCAAAATCCTCCACGAACGGCGTAGCCGATGACCCACACGAGAATGGTGAGTACGATGGAAGCGGCGATGGTGGCCTTGGCCATTTTCGTCGCGGTGGCCTTTTCGAGGCCGCGGCCCGTGTCCCACACGAGATGGCGCAGACCGCCGATCAGGTGATGGATCATGGCCCAGGTGAAGCCGAACAGGACGATTCGGCCGAACCAGGAGCCGTAAATGCCGTTGACCAGGTCGAAGGTTTCCTTCGAACCGGCGGCGGCGGCCAGCCAGATGACGAAGAGCACCATGCCGAAATAAAGCGCGCCGCCGGTGATGCGGTGCACGATCGACATGACCATCGTCGGAATCGGGCGATAGATTTGCAGGTGCGGTGAAAGCGGCCTGGCTTTGACAGTTGTGGATTTGCTCATGGCTTCCCCAATTCGATACCGGCGCGGCGGGGTGGCTGTTGCGAGAGCGATATCGTATCCCGAACTCGCGCCCTGCGGCTGTGGCTTTCTAATGCGGTTTTTGCAGTGCGTCAAAGCCGCAACAGCGTTCCCTTCAACGAATATATCGCAGGTGTAACGCGTGGCGAGCGGCATTGCGCGGCTTCAAACGATTGAAGAGGATTTTTCGCGCGGCGACTCCCGAAATCAGCGACGGCAGGTGATCGGCACCTTGCCGCTGACCATCCAGAGCGCCTCGCCGCCCTCAATCACGACGGCATAAAGCGACTCACCGAAACGAACATGCTGGCCGGGCGGCGACGCCGGCAACTCCAGCTCCAGCCCGCGCGGGCTGACGACGGAAATGCTCGATCCCTTCGGGGTGATGCTCATCTGCATGCCGTCATCGCAGGTGAGCGTGACGGGGCCGGTGAAGGCCGGCTTCGCGGCATCCGGCTTTTCAGGCGTTGCGGCGACACAGCCGGCGAGAATGCCCGCACAGCAAATGGCCACAAGCCCTGAAAGGCCGCGCTGGCGCAGCCGCATGAAGGTCGTTCCTGTAGATTTCATAATGCCTCTATTGCGCGTCCGAGCCGGGGGACCGATCCGCACCCTGGTCGAAACGAATGACATGCGTGGTCCAGTCGGCGGGGGCGGCCAGCGCCTCGTAGAGCTTGCGCCCTTCATCCGGCTGGCGCGGCGCATTGAGCGCCAGACGGGCCCAGCCACGCTCTTCGGCCTGGTCGGCGATCACATCGACCAGCGCCTTGCCGATGCCCTTGCGGCGGTGATCGTGGTGCACGAACAGATGATCGACGAGGCCGTGCCGCATGCCCGACACCGGGTCCGGCAGGTCGTAGAACAGCGCAAAGCCGACCAGCGCGCCATCAAGGCTCGCGCCGACGACTTCGACCGCGCGGTCCTGCAGAAGCGTCTCGGCGTAATATTCGTCGGGGCGGCGCGGCGCACCGCGCTTCAGCGACTGCGTGTAAGCCGCCAGAAGCGGCGCCAGAACATGCGCATCCTTGAGACGCAGCGGATTGATGTCGATCTGATGATTCTCGCCCATGGAGCACCCTTCCCCGAAATTAACCACGTCTGTCAATCGGCATGTTCGCGCTGCATGCTCGACGTGACAAAGGTTAAGAAAAGCTTAATGTATGAAGATCGAGGGGGCCACGAGGATTTAAGGAGCGATGGCGCATGCCTTTACGATCTTTATTCGTGGCCGCGGCCCTTGCGGCCGCAGCGACGACTGCGCCGGCGCTGGCCGGCAGTTTTGATGGCGCAGGCCAGGGCCGCGTCTATGCGGACGCCTATGGCAATCTGGTGATCGAGAGCCGCGCGGGTTTCAAGCGCATCATGGTCGGCAAGGGCTATATGGCCGGCGACTATCAGGCGCTCGACCTCGAAACACCGCGCGAGACAGCCTATCTGGAGCGCGACGGCGGCAAGCTCTATCTGCGCCGGGCTAACCCGTGCACCGAGGGCGTGCTGATCAAGGGCCGCAGCTACATGTATGGCCTGCCAGACGGCGTGTTGCCGGTTCTGGTCGCGCCCTGCCGCTGAACCATTAAAACCGGAACAGGCGAGCACGGGAGGCCCCATGAGCCGAGAGGCCGAAACCGCCCGCGCGCTGCGCGGCCATATCGACCAGATGCAGACCATGACCCGCTTCGTGCTGGCGACGCTGGCGCTGGCAAGCGGTGTTTACACCTATCTCGGCGTGCGCAGCCTGCTGGACGGCACCGCGACGCTCGTGTTTCTCGCCGCCGTCATCTATTCGGCGGCGGTTTCGGTCGGCATTTACGGGTTCTGGACCTATCTCATCCGCTTTCTGCCGGAAATGCGCGACGCGGGCTCACGCATGGCGCTGTTCGGCGTGATGGGCGTGGGCTGTTTGATGATCGTGGCCATGTCCTCCTGGCTGAACGCGGCCGCGCTGGCGGGCTCGGCTGCGGTGGAGCAGCATCTGGCGGAAACGCTGGAAGACTATACGGGCGATCTGGATCAGGCTCATTCCAATGCGCTGGGCGCGTTATCCCTGCTGCCCGACATTCAGCGCGCGGCGGAACGCTTCTCGCGGCTTGCCGAAGAGGAGCGCAATTCCGGCGCGCTGACCGGCACGTCCGGCTCTGGCAGCGTGGTGCAGCTTCTGACCCAGATGTCTGCGCAAATGCGCGAGCTGGAAAGCACGATCCAGAATTCACGCGAGACGGTGAGCGAGCAGTTTCAGCGCGGGCAGGAGCGGCTGGCGGAAATGCGCACGCTGGTTTCGGCCCCCGGCCCCATCCAGCCGCGCTCCGACCGTTTCGCGGAGGAAGCCGTGGCGCTGGCGGGCGTGATCGCGGCGCTGGAGCAGACCTCCATCGCGCCCTCGGTGGCGCGCGCGGCAGCGGACCTTTCCGCCGGCTTCATCGCGCCGGTTGCAGATGGCCGTTCGGGCGACCTGGCAGACCGTCAGGATGCGGTGATGGCGACGGTGCGCAGCTCGGTCGCCGCCCAGTCCAAGGCGTTGTCGGATGCGGCGGAGGAAATTCTCGCACAGCCGAAAGTGGCGGAACGCCGCTATGTGCCGCTTTCCTCGGCTGAAGCTGTGCTGCGCTATGCAGGCAGCTTCCTGCCGAGCTGGGCGGGCGCGATCTCCATCGACCTTTTGCCGGCTGTTCTGGTGGGCGTGCTTGCAGTGGTGTTCGCCTCGATCCGCCGGGGCGAGGCCGAGCTGACCCCGGCAGACCGGATCACGGCGGCGGACATGATGCGCTCGCTCGAGCTGCATGACGCGATCATGGCCCGCAAGGCTGCTGCGGAGGCGCAGACCCCACCCGAACAGACAGAAGCGCAGCCTGTTCCGCCCGAGGCCGAGCCGCAGCCGGCGCGCAACATCACCCCGCTTTCCACACTCACCGACCGCAAACGGCAGGAACCATGAGCGACCATCTGGCTTCCCTCGACGAGAAACCGCAGCGCGGCCTTCTGATGCGCTATTTCAGCCGCTTCGATGACGGCAAGCTGATGCGCTGGGCCTTTGTGGGCGTTTTGATTGGCTCGGCAGCCGTGCTGGGCATGGATCTGCGCGAGATGGTGGACCGCAATGGCGGGCTATGGCCGGCAGAGAGCGCCGACCCGATGAAGCGCAGCGTGACGGTTCTGCCGCCGGCGGTGGAGACGCATGGCGCGCGCGAACAGTCGGCCGATCCGCGCCAGTTCGTGCGGACGGATCGCGATGCGCTGCGTGACCCGATCAGCTTCACACTGAAGGCGGGCGGCGTGCTTGCCGCCAATGGCGCAATCGACCAGGGGGCGGCGGCGCGCTTTGAGAGCGAGCTGGAGGCGCGCGGCGAATATGTGACGCATGTGGCGCTCAATTCGCCCGGCGGTTCGCTTGAGGACGCGATGGCGATTTCCCGCCTGGTGCGGGAACGCAATCTGGCGACCAGTGTTGCCGATGGCGCGATCTGCGCCTCGTCATGCCCGCTCATTCTGGCCGGCGGCGTGGAGCGGCAGGCCGGAGACAGGGCCGCCATTGGCGTGCACCAGTTCTATGCAGCGGAAGAAATGAAAAACCCGGCGCAGGCGATGGCCGATGCGCAGATCATCACGGCACGGATCTCCCGCCATCTGGACGAGATGGGCGTTGACCCGGCGCTCTGGCTGCACGCGCTCGATACACCACCGCGCGCGCTCTACTATCTGACGCCCGGGCAGATGAAGGATTATCGCCTCGTCACCGGCCCGCTGAAACTGGCGCGGAACTAGAGCAATTCCAGCAAAAGCGGGAACGCTCTGGCCGGATGACAGCGTCCTTCTCCCCGCCGGCGGGGAGAAGGTCCCGGCAGGGGGATGAGGGGCTGGCGCGGCGCATGAAAACCTCGCCGTATTGCTGGTTCGCAGAACCTGGCGTTCGCCCCTCATCCTCACCTTCTCCCGCAAGCGGGGAGAAGGGGGCCTTGTAGTCGGTGCCTTGATGGAACCCGTTTCAGGCTCTCAAGGTCTGTCTTCTCAGCCTTCCTCGGGCGCAGGCTGATATTCGAGCAGGTCGCCCGGCTGACAATCGAGCGCCTGACAGATTTTTTCCAGCGTCTCGAAGCGCACACCGCGCACCTTGCCGGACTTGAGCAGGGACACATTCTGCTCCGTAATGCCGATCAGCTCGGCGAGTTCCTTGGAGCGCATCTTGCGGCGCGCCAGCATGACATCCAGATTGACGACTATCGGCATGGCGATCACACGAAGTCGCGCTGTTCGGCGCGGACATCGGCCGCAACGGCCATGAGCCGGCCCGTCATGTACATGATGCAGGCAATTAGAAGCGTCAGCAGCTCCGAACTGCCGAAACCAAGTGTCAGCATCTTTTCTCCGGGCGGATTGCCCATGGTGAGCGCCAGAACCATCAGCATGCGCAGGAGAATGCCGCCGGCGGCCAAGGCGACAAAGGCCGTGCTGGCGCGCCCCATCCAGTGCGCGGATTCGCCCGAAAGCGGCTCTTCGGCAGAAAACGCACCGAACATACGCCAGACGCTATAGAGCGCGGCAAACAGGAGACCAAGCTGGATGGCAATCAGCGCTGCGGTGATGGCAACCGCAGACGAGGTGAACACAAGCGGGCCTGACAGGTCGAGCTTCTCCCGCACCTGTTCCTCAAAGAACACTGCGTCGTTCAGCGACGCGAAGAAGAACAAAGCCACCGCAAGGGCGATCAAAGCCCCGCACACCAGAACAATGCCCTGCATCAGCCGGCTGAGCCGCCGCAGGCGCGTCACGTCTTGCATACCAATCTCCGTTTGATTGAATTAATTAATGTATTACGATAATTAATTATCTCGATTCGTTTCTCATGAAAAGGGCCACACCGATGTTTTTTCGCAAACGCACCGTGACAAGCCTTGCCGGCGTCCTCTGCGCTGCCGCGCTTTCCGCCTGTGTTTCGGGCAATCCCCGCACGCTTTACGAACTGTCAAAGTTCGATCCGCTCAGCGCCGACCCGGCAGGCATCGCCGTGGCGGTCAAAACGGACAGGAAGCTTCATCTGAGGCAGGGAGACGTGATGCTGCGCATGGCACTCGCGAGCGAGGACAAGAACAGGGCTTTCGATGAACGCTTCGTGTTGACGGTGATCGAAGACAAGGAGCCTGCGGGCTTCGGTCAGGCGTTGAAGCCCAATGAGCATGTCCTCTCCGCCGCCATCGCGGCAGAAGACCGGCAGCGCTTCAGGGCTGCACAGGCCAGAGCCCGCGCGGCGCGGGCCGAAGATGCAACGGAAGGCAAGGGCTCGATCAGCGTCTCGATCAATGGCGGCTGCACAAGCGGCCCGCTGGACCTGAAGGAAACAACGGTGCGCAGCTATATGCGCACACAGGCCGGCGGGCGCTTCTTTCCGCTGACGGGAGAGATGAAAATCACAGAAGTTCTGGGAAATAAAAAATCGTCAGCGATTCGAATCCCCTCCTGCGAAATAAAATTATCGAAATAAAAAACAAAACAATCCTATGAAGAATAAAATTACGCCCACAACCAAGGATTTAAAAAACGAAGTTTAAATCGATACAATTCACTGAATGAAAAAACATTACGTCGCGTTATGTTTTCTGGAGCAATAAATTGAAGTTGTTTGTCGAGCGGGCTCGTCCTAGGAGAGGAACATGCTGCCTTTCCCAGGCAGATTGATGTTCAACCCGCTGGCAGGACACCTTCCCATGACTGACATTCCCGGTCTGCCCAGCCGCAGAAGCTTTCTCAAAGGCTCTGCAGCTGGCGTGGCCCTTTCCGCGCTCGCGACCAGTGCAAGCGCCGAGAAGGCCGAAGCCCCGGTTTCCCTCGAAGACTACAAGCGTGAATTTCTGAACGACGCCGAATGGGCGTTCGTGATGGCCGCGACCGCGCGGCTCATCCCGTCCGAAGGCGACGGTCCCGGCGCGATCGAGGCGCGCGTTCCCGTGTTCATCGACCGCCAGCTCGCAGGCGACTATGGCAGCGCCGAAGACTGGTACATGGAAGGCCCGCACGATGCGTCCGCTTCGCCTCAACTGGGCTGGCAGACGCCGCTGACGCCTGCCGAAGTCTACCGTCAGGCCATTCCAGCCTTCGACGCCTGGTGCTCAAAAACCCATGGCGACGTCTTCGCCGGGCTTGAAGCCAGCCAGCAGGACGAGGCGCTGACTGCGCTGCAGAACGGCGATGTGGAACTGCAGCCGGAGGTGCGCGACTTCTTCTCCATTCTGCTTGCCAACACGAAGGAAGGCTATTTCGCAGACCCGATGTATGGCGGCAATCACGGCATGCAGTCGTGGGTCTATATCGGCTTTCCCGGCGCGCGCGCCGCATTCCGCGAATGGCCCGAGCGCCACAACATCAAATATCCGCTCGGACCGGTTTCCATCAGCGGCGAGAGGGCTTGATCATGGCGCGTCAGGAAAAGAAGAAAGACGTCGTCATCGTCGGCCTGGGCTGGACCGGCGCCATCGCCGGCATCGAGCTGGCGCAGGACGGCCTTGAGATCGTCGCGCTGGAGCGCGGCCCGGACCAGTCGACCGTGCCGAACTTCAAGTATCCCAACCAGATTGATGAGCTGAAATACGGCGTGCGTCTGAAAATGATGCAGAAGCTGAGCCAGCAGACGGTGACGGTGCGTCGCAATGAAGACGAGACCGCCCGCCCCTACCGCAAGCTCGGCTCCTTCCTGCCGGGCAATGGCGTTGGCGGCGCAGGCACCCACTGGAACGGCCTCAACTGGCGTCCGATGCCGGAAGAGCTGAAGCTGAAATCCTACGTCATCGAAAACTGGGGCGAGGATATCATTGCCGAAGACATGACCATCGGCGACTACCCGGTGAGCTATGACGAACTCGAGCCGTATTTCACGCAGTTCGAGAAAGTGGCGGGCATTTCCGGCTATGCGGGCAATCTCAACGGCGAGATCCGCGAAGGCGGCAACCCGTTCGAGGGCTGGCGCTCCGAGGACTTCCCGATGCCGCCGCTGCCGCGCACATGGGACAGCCAGAAGTTCCACGATGCCTGTATCGCATCGGGCTACCATCCCTTCCCTGCGCCGGCGGGCATCGCCTCCACCGCCTATGTGAACCCCTATGGCATGCAGATGGGGCCGTGCAATTTCTGCGGCTTCTGCGAGCGCTATGGCTGTTACCAGTATTCGAAATCCTCGCCGCAGACGACGATCCTCGATGCGCTGAAGCGCAAGCCGAACTTCTCCTACCGCACCCATTGCGAGGTGCTGCGGGTGGAAATGGCCGAAGACGGCAAGACGGCGACGGGCGTGACCTATTTCGATGAGGAAGCGCAGGAAGAGGTGTTCCAGCCGGCGGATCTGGTGATCCTGTCGAGCTATCAGCTGAACAATGTGCACCTGATGCTCGTCTCCGGCATCGGCGAACCCTATGACCCGGCCACGGGCAAGGGCGTTACCGGCAAGAACTATGCCTACCAGATGAATGGCGGCATCTCGATGTTCTTCGAGGACGACAATTTCAACCCGTTCGTCGGGCATGGCGCCAACGGCACCTGCATCGACGATTTCGCGATCAACCAGATCGATTTCGGCGAAGAAGGCTTCATTGGCGGCGCTTACTGGCGCTCGGGCACGTTCAACGGCCAGCCGATCCGCAACATGCCGCTGCCCAAGGGCACGCCCGCATGGGGCGCAGGCTGGAAAGAGGGCATCGGGCGCTGGTACGGCCACGCCATGTCGATCGGCTCGCACGGCTCGAACCTTGCCTATGCGAACAACTATCTCGACCTCGATCCGAACTATACGGACCGTCATGGCCGTCCGCTGATGCGCATGACCTTCGACTGGCACGACAATGATCTGCGCATGAACCAGTTCATGAAGAGCAAAATGGAGCCGCTCGCCAAATCCATGAACCCGGACATCATGCAGGTCGGCTTCAAGGGACCGGGCGCGCATTATGACGTGCGCCCCTACCAGACGACGCACAACACCGGCGGCCACATCATGTCGGAAACCCCGCAGGAAGGTGTCGTCAACCGCTACTGCCAGGCCTGGGACAAGCACAATGTCTTCGTCATGGGCGCGGGCAATTTCGTGCAGAACACGCAGTACAACCCGACGGGCCTGCTTGGCGGCCTGGCCTACTGGACGGTTCAGGCGATCCGCACCCAGTATCTGCCCAATCCGCGTCCGCTGGTCTGAGGAGCATACAGATGAAAACCTTTCTCAGAATCCTCGCCGGGCTCGTTGTGGTGGGCGTCATCGCCCTTCTGGCATTCGTGTTCGTTCCGGTGAAACGCTCCGCCCCCACCCAGAACCTGGCGGCCGACTGGCAGCCGGAAGAGGGCCAGGGCCAGTATGTGATGTATGCGGGCGACTGCGTGGCCTGCCACACGGCGGAAGGCGGCGAACCGCTGGCCGGCGGCCGCCCCATCGAAAGCCCCATGGGCACGATCTGGTCCACCAACATCACGCCCGATCCGAAGACCGGTATCGGCGGCTGGTCGCTTGACGATTTCCGCGCGGCCATGGTCGACGGCCTGATGCCGGACGGCACGCATCTCTATCCGGCCATGCCGTATGAGAACTTCCGCTTCATGAGCGAGGCGGACATCCGCGCGCTGTACGACTATCTCATGAACGGTGTGGAGCCGGTGGAGAACCGGGTGCAGGCGACGCAACTCGCCTTCCCGTTCAACCAGCGCTGGGGCCTGCGCGCCTGGAACTGGATGGCGCTCTCGCATGAGGCCGGGTTCAAGCCGCTGGGCGCATCTGAGATGCAGGATCGCGGGCAGTATCTGGTGGAGGGTGCAGGCCATTGCGCCGCCTGCCACAGCCCGCGCAACGGGCTGATGATGCAGGACGGTGTGACGGCGAGCCAGAAGACATTCCTCGCCGGTGGCGTGATCGGCGGCTGGGAAGCGCCGGCACTTTATGGTCCCAATTCGACCATTGCGGGCTGGAGCGTTGAAGAGACGGCAAACTATCTGGCCACCGGCCGCAACGCGCATTCTGCCGCCAATGGCGAAATGGCGCTGGTGGTGGAGCATTCGCTCCAGCATCTGACCGACGCGGACAATCTCGCCATCGCCGCCTTCCTTAAGGGCAAGGATGCGGAGACCACCGAGGTGGCCGGCGTGATGAAGGCGATGCCGCAGCCAGAAGCGGATGCGGCAGGTGAAGAAACCGCAGCCATGCTGACGGAAGCCAGCCCCGACATGCCGCTCGGACCGCGCCTCTATCTCGACAATTGCTCGGGCTGTCACTTCGTGACCGGCAAGGGCGCGCCGGAGATCTTCCCGGAGCTCGAGAACAACCCGATGGTGGTGAGCGCCGAGGTTGGCCCGCTGATCTCCGTCATTCTGAATGGCGCAGAGGTTCCCTCGACCGAGAAGCGGCCGATGAAGCTCGTGATGCAGGGCTATGCAGAGCGTCTGGACGACGCGGAGATTGCCGAACTCGTCAACTTCCTGCGTTCCTCCTGGGGCAATGACGCAGCCGCCATCTCGGCGGAGGACGTGGCCAAGGTTCGCGCGGCGCAGTCGACGCACTAGAGCGGTTCATCGTTTCAAGACAGCAAAAGAAAAGGCCGGTCGCTGGGACCGGCCTTTTTTATTGGTGCGCGATGCGGTGCGCGGATCAGCCCTTCGGCCACTCGCGGATGTCGACGAAGTGACCGGCGATGGCGGCAGCGGCGGCCATGGACGGCGATACGAGATGCGTGCGGCCCTTGAAGCCCTGACGGCCCTCGAAGTTGCGGTTCGAGGTGGAAGCGCAGCGCTCGCCCGGCTTCAGGCGGTCGTCATTCATGGCAAGGCACATGGAGCAGCCCGGCTCACGCCAGTCAAAGCCGGCAGCCTTGAAGATCTTGTCGAGACCTTCGGCCTCGGCCTGCGCCTTCACGAGGCCGGAGCCCGGCACGATCATGGCGTTGACGCTGTCCTTGACCTTCTGGCCCTCGGCGACCTTCGCGGCTTCGCGCAGATCCTCGATGCGGCCATTGGTGCAGGAGCCGATGAAGACGCGGTCGACGGCGATGTCGGTGATCTTCGTGCCCGGCGTCAGACCCATATACTCAAGCGCGCGCTTCTTGGAGATACGCTTGGTCTCCTCGGCGATGTCGTCCGGGTTCGGCACGACGCCGGTGACGGAGATGACATCCTCGGGCGAGGAACCCCAGGTGACGATGGGCGGCAGGTTGGCGGCATCGAGACGAACGATGCGGTCATACTCCGCGCCCTCATCGGTGCGCAGCGAATCCCAGTAGGCAAGCGCCTTCTCCCATGCGTCGCCCTTCGGCGCGCGCGGGCGGTCCTTGATGTAGGCGTAGGTGGTCTCGTCCGGCGCGATGAGGCCGGCGCGTGCGCCGCCTTCGATCGACATGTTGCAGACGGTCATGCGGCCTTCCATGGAAAGCGCGCGGATCGCCTCGCCGGCATATTCCATGACGTGGCCGGTGCCACCGGCGGTGCCGATCTCGCCGATGATGGCAAGGATGATGTCCTTGGCGGTGACACCGGCGGGCAGCGCACCATCGACCTGGATCAGCATGTTCTTGGCGCGACGCTGGATGAGCGTCTGCGTGGCCAGAACGTGCTCGACCTCGGAGGTGCCGATGCCATGCGCCAGAGCGCCAAACGCGCCATGGGTGGAGGTGTGGCTGTCGCCGCACACGATGGTCATGCCCGGCAGGGTGAAGCCCTGCTCCGGACCGACGATGTGGACGATGCCCTGACGCTCGTCATTGGCGTCGTAATATTCGATGCCGAAATCGGCGGCGTTCTTTGCCAGCGCATCAACCTGGATGCGGCTTTCCTCGTTCTTGATGCCGAACTTGCGGTCGGGCGAGGTGGGCACGTTGTGGTCGACGACGGCGAGCGTCTTTTCCGGATGGCGCACATCGCGGCTGGCCATGCGGAGGCCCTCGAAGGCCTGCGGGCTCGTCACCTCGTGCACGAGGTGGCGGTCGATGTAGAGCAGGCAGGTGCCGTCGTCCTGCTGGTCAACCAGGTGGTCGTCGAAAATCTTGTCGTAGAGCGTGCGTGCTTTGGTCATTTTGTTCATCCCTAGCGGAGCGAAATGGAAGGCTGGCCGGCTAATCTCTTGTCTCGTTGCGTTCCCGCGGCGCGTTGCGGACGGGAAGGCCGAGCCGGTTGGCGTGTCCGCCTAAGGCAGTCGGCTCAGAAGCGAGCCGGAAACCCGCGCAAAGAAGCGGCCCGGCAGGCGCTTGACGTCCTGCAGAACAAAGCCCTTGTAGGCCGGATTTCCAAAAAGTGCTTCCATGAGAGGGCTAATACCAGCCTTTCCCGGGCTCGGCAATCTATCCGTGCCGGGCGTCTTCGGCAGAAGGCAAATGCCAGCCGCGATGCGCGCATGACGGCAGGAATTCCGCTACCGGGGCATGGGCGCGACAGCCGGCCCCGGTTGCGGTGGGCTCCAGGGTCAGGCCCCTAACGCTTTGCCTGGTTCTTGCGCAGGCGCTGTTCCAGCCCGCGCAGGGCCAGCGACAGGCCGATGGTCAGGATGAGATAGATATAGGCGACAATCGAGTAGGTTTCGAAGAAGCGAAACGAGCCCGAAGCGTAGATCTTGCCCATCTGGGTAATGTCGGCGACGCCGAGCACGGAGACCAGCGAGGAATCCTTGACCATCGCCACGAAATCATTGCCGAGCGGCGGCAGGATGGTGCGGATCGCCTGCGGAAGGACAATGAGGCGGAAGCGCTGGAAGCGCGACAGACCGAGCGCCTTGGCGGCTTCGATCTGGCCTTCGTCAACCGACTGGATGCCGGCGCGGAAAACCTCGGCGATGAAGGCCGAATAACCGATGGTGAGCGCGATGATGGCACGCCACAGAAGCGAAATGTCGCGCACCCGTAACTCGCCGAGAACGCCCGCCTCCTGCAAGGGCGCGGTGACCGCATTCCAGCCGGTCACGATGATCGGAACACCGGCAAAGGCGATCCAGAACAGGAGCACCAGAACGGGGACGCCGCGAATGATCTCCACGTAGAAACGGGCGATCTGGCGCAGCACCAGAGATCCGGACAGGCTCATCAGCGCCATGCCAAGGCCGACGGCCGTGGCCAGCGCAAAGCCCACCACCGTGACGAAAACGGTGATGCCGATGCCCTTGGAAACGATGGAGAAGACCTGCGCGTAGAGTTCGCTGGTGGCAATGAGGATTGCGACGCCGACGGCGATGACCCCGGCGGCAACAAGCCACCAGGGGAAATCGCGTTTGGCGGCGGGTCTGGAACCGGACACCGCCATGGGCTCTAGAGTTTCCTCAACGGGCGGCCGGTCAGGCCGGCAGGACGCGGGGCAACCACGTCCTATTCACCCATCTTGTATTCAAGGAACCATTTCTTGTTGAGGGCGTCGAGCGTGCCGTCGGCCTTCATGGCGGCGATGGCTGCGTTGACGGGTTCGACCAGATCGGAGCCCTTGGCGAAGATAAAGCCGAAATCCTCGGAGCCGAGGGCTTCGTCGAAGAGCTGGAGAGCGCCATCGGAGGCATCGACATAGCCCTGGCCGCCGGTGCTGTCGGTCAGCACCATGTCGACATCGCCGGAGCGCAGCGCCTGAACGGACGCGCCAAAGGTCTCGAATAGCTTGATGCGCGGATTGCCTTCGTTGCCGTCGAGCACTTCGTAGACGGCGGTGTAGAAGGGCGAGGTGCCGGGCTGCGCGCCCACCAGACCGTCTTCATAGGCCGCGAAGCTTTCCGCGTCGGAGAAATTGTCTTCGTCGCTGCGCACCAGCATGAACATTTCGGAGCGCAGATAGGGGGCGGAGAAATCCACCTTTTCCTTGCGGTCGTCACGAATGGTGATGCCGGTCATGCCGATGTCGTACTGACCGTCGGCAACCGACTGGATCATCGCGTCCCAGCTCGTGTTCTGGTAGGTGAGCGAGAAGTTGAGACGCTTGGCGATCTCGTTCATCGCATCGTATTCCCAGCCGATCTGCTCGCCCGACTTGGGGTCGATGAACTGAAGCGGCGGGTAGGCATTCTCCGTGACCACCACGACTTCACGACCCTCAAGGTCGGGCAGCGTATCGGCAGCGACGGCAAAACCGGAAAACATGAAAGCGGCAGCCGCGAAGGACGCAGCCTGAAGGGACGTACGCAACGTCATGGACCAATCTCCCTGTGGCGGACCGATGCTCGGCCGGGTGATGGTCTTTTCCTTAAAGCAGAGTGTTTCCCAGTAAAAGAGCCAGAATGGCGGCAAGCGCCGTAAAGGAAACCAATCAAAACAAAAAAGGCGCACCGAAGTGCGCCTTTCTTAAAAACCCAATGCCGGAGAGACTACTCGGCGTTGTTCTCTGCAGCAGCAGCTTCCTGCGCCTTGGCGGCTTCTTCAGCTGCCTTCTCGGCGGCCAGCGCCTCGGCGGCAGCGCGCTTCTCAGCTTCGATACGCGCCTTTTCTTCGGCAGCAGCCTGACGGACGGAATCGTTGAGACGACGGGCGCGGACGCTGGTGTTCTCGGTGATGCGTGCGGACTTACCGCGACGGTCGCGCAGGTAGTAGAGCTTCGCGCGGCGAACCTTACCGCGGCGGACCACCTCTACGCCCTCGACGAGCGGGGAGTAGATCGGGAACACGCGCTCGACGCCTTCGCCGTAGGAAATCTTGCGAACGGTGAAGTTCTCGTGGATGCCGGCGCCGGAGCGGGCAATGCAGACACCTTCATAGGCCTGCACGCGGGTGCGGGTGCCTTCGGTGATGCGAACCAGAACGCGAACCGTGTCGCCGGGCTGGAATTCGGGAATCTTGCGCTGAGCTTCGATTTTCTCGGCCTGCTCGGCCTCAAGCTGACGGATAATGTCCATCTCACTGTCCTCTTGTTCTTCTCGAACCGTCAGAGCGCTCATCCCAATGGCAGTTGTGCACCGCCTGAAGAGTGCCCTCCCAAAGGAGGAACAGGAGCGAATTCACGTGTTCTTTGGTTAGATCCAAACCGGCCGGAGCCGTTACGTTGGGTGCGCATACACGACATTGCGGGGAGAATCAATATGGAACGACGGCTGCCGCGCCCGAAATCTCAGTCCGAACCGATCCGCCCCAGATGCGTATCACGAAACCCGCTCTCATGTTTCAGCCCGTAGCCAAGCGCGCGGTCTGCGCCGATATGGGCGGCGAGAATGAGCGCCAGATGCGTGGCGAGCGGCGCGTCCAGCACCAGTCCGACGAGATAGACGAAAACCGGAGCAGGCCATGCATGGACGAGATTGTAGCACCATGCGCCGACGCGCGGGCCTGCGAGATAGCCCAGCATAGCGAGATCCGGCGCAAACAGAAGCATGGCGAACAGCCACCAATTGCCGCCGGAAAGCTGATAGAGAATGAGGGCGAGAAGCGCCAGGGCCGCGCCCTCGAGCCGCAGAAGGCGTTTCACTTTCCGCTTTCCCTATAGGCCGCCCAGAGATCGGGACGGCGCTCGCGCGTCAGCCTTTCGGCCTCTTCGCGCCGCCAGGCGGCGATTTTCGCATGATTGCCCGACAACAGGATCTCCGGGATCGGACGATCCTCGAAGAGCTGCGGGCGCGTGTATTGCGGGTGCTCCAGAAGCCCCCCCTCGAAGCTCTCTTCTTCGCCGGACGCATCATTGCCCATGACGCCGGGCAGAAGCCGGATCACTGCATCGAGCAGAACCAGCGCTGCCGGCTCGCCGCCGGAGAGCACGTAATCGCCGATGGAAACCTCTTCGAGACCGCGCGCCTCGATCAGGCGCTGGTCAACACCCTCGAAACGGCCGCACAGGATGACTGCGCCCGGACCGGCCGCCAGCTCACGCACGCGCTGCTGGTCGAGCGGGCGGCCACGCGGGCTCATCAGTAGGCGGGGACGCGGATCATCGGCCGGCGCGGCGTCATCGATGGCGCGCGCCAGAACGTCGGCGCGCATGACCATGCCTGCGCCGCCGCCAGCCGGCGTGTCATCGACATTGCGGTGCTTGCTCGTGGCGTAATCGCGGATCTGGACCGTTTCCAGAGACCAGCGACCGGCCTCGCGCGCCTTTCCGGCAAGCGAGAGGTCAAGCGAACCGGGAAACATTTCGGGATAGAGAGTGAGGATCGTTGCGCGAAAACTCACGGCGCATCCCCATCGCCCGGCATGTCCGGCCCGCCCGCATCGTCAAGACCATCGGCATCGTCCAGATCGTCGGCGTCCTCATCATCGACAAGGCCGGCAGCGACGCGGTCGATCTCGACGAGCCCCTCGGAGACGCGCACCTGCGGCACGGCAGCCTGCGTGAAGGGAACCATTGCCATTCCGCCCACGGCCAGCGCGACTTCCATGATGTCGCCGCCGCCGAAATCATGCAGCGCCTGAACCCTGCCGACACGCTCGCCCTCGCCGTCGATGACGGAAAGGCCGATCAGGTCGGCATGATAGAATTCGTCTTCCTCAAGATCGGCGGGCAGTGCGGCGCGCTCGACAAAGAGAGCCGTGCCGTTCAACGCCTCGGCGGCGGTGCGGTCGCCCACCTCGGCGAAGCGGGCCACCACCACATTCTTGGCGGGGCGCACATTCAGAACTGTCAGGGTGCGGCCATCCCCGGTGGAGAGCGGACCGTAATCGCCAATGGCCAGGGGATCGCCGGTGAATGTCTTCACCCGCACTTCGCCACGCAGTCCCTGTGGAGCGCCGATGACGGCGAGCTGGACGCGGGTATCGTTCTTGCTTGGTTTCTTCATGTGCCTGACTTGCCATTGCCCAAATCGGGGAAAACGGGCTTATGCGTCGTTTTACGGCTTGCCGGCAAGCTTGCCGGCGAGAGTTTCCATGCGTGTGGCAAGATCGCCCAGCATGCCGGTGACGGCGGAATCGTTCCGGTCAGCCTGGCTGACCGCCTCGTCGCGCGTCTTGCGGAGCGTGTTGATCTCGCCCTCCATGCCGCGCGTCTTCTTCTGCAGTTCCACCAGCTCGTCCATGACCATGATGCCGGCCATGACCGCAAGGCGATGATCGCCGATCTCACCGAACGCGTCTTTCAGATGCGTGATGTAGCGGTCGAAACGCTGCGCAAGATTGACGAGATGATCTTCCTGCCCCTCATCGCAGGCCATACGATAGGACTTGCCGTCAATGGTGACCGTAACCTGTGCCATCGCTTCGCCCTACCGATCCAGCACGGCACGGATCGTTTCCATGGCCGTGACCAAACGCCGCGAAACCTCGCGGTTCACATCTTCGAGCCGCTGGGCCCGCGCTTCGGACTTGTCTATTTCCTGGGCCAGTCGCGCGCGGTCGGCATTCATGCGCTGCACTTCGGCATCGGAATCGACAAATTCCCGATCCCGCTCCAGCCGGGCGTCAACCGCATCCTCAAGCGAGGACATGGCCTTGTCCAGCCGACCGATCACCTCCTTGAGCGTGTTGTCACCACTCATGGCCGCCAACCCCAGTCCTGCATTTCCGGAAGGCGCCCGCCGCATATGCGACGCCGGCACGGTTTGTCCGAAAATGTTTTGACACAGGCAATCTTGCTTACTCTCTCTCGCCAAACTGCGCGATGCGCCCGCCTCCCCCACGCAAACGCCACTGGCTGCCTGCCGGGACGATGAACGCGAATCGCTGGCGTTACTATACAGTTACGCCCAAAAGATTAGGCGCCGGGTGAAGCCCCCGTCAACAAAACACGTCGGCTAATCCCCCAAATTGGTGTAACAAGGTTGATACATAACGCTCCTCCCCCAGCGGCAGACAATCTGGTGAAAACGGCCCCTTTGTTGACTTCAAGGCCGCAAATGCTATGTGTCGCCTGCTTTTTCCAAGGGGTCAGCGCTGCCCAGGCAGCGCCCCGATAACTGCCTTATGCGGACCAGCGAGCAATCATGATCTCACGCGACAAACACGACCGGATGGCCAATGCGATCCGCTTCCTTTCCATGGATGCGGTAGAGAAAGCCAAATCGGGCCATCCCGGACTGCCCATGGGCGCAGCCGATATCGCCACTGTGCTTTTCACCCGCTTCATGAAGCATGACCCGAAAAACCCGAACTGGGCCGACCGCGACCGGTTCGTTCTTTCGGCCGGTCATGGGTCGATGCTGCTCTATTCGCTGCTCTACCTGCTGGGCTACGAAGACATCACGATCGATGAGATCAAGAATTTCCGCCAGCTCGGCTCGCGCACGGCCGGCCACCCGGAATTCGGCCACGCAGCCGGCATCGAGACGACGACCGGCCCGCTCGGCCAGGGTTTTGCGAACTCCGTCGGCATGGCGATTGCCGAGCGCGTTCTGAACGCCCGCTTCGGCAATGATCTGGTTGACCACTACACCTATGCGCTGGCCGGCGACGGCTGCCTGATGGAAGGCATCAGCCAGGAGGCGCTGACGCTGGCGGGCCACCTGAAGCTCAACAAGCTGATCGTGCTGTTCGACGACAACAACATCTCCATCGACGGCGAGATCTCGCTGACCGATTCCACCGACCAGTGCGCCCGTTTCGAGGCCTCCGGCTGGAACACGATCCGCTGCGACGGCCATGACCCGGAAGCGATTGCTGCCTCGATCGAAGCCGCGAAGGCTTCCGACAAGCCGACCCTGATCGCCTGCCGCACGACCATCGGCTTCGGCGCTCCGACCAAATCGGGCACCGCGAAGGTTCACGGCGCGCCGCTGGGTGCGGAAGAGATCGCCGGCGCGCGCAAGGCGCTTGGCTGGGACGCAGAGCCCTTCACGATCCCCTCCGACATTCTCGACGACTGGCGCCTGGCCGGCCTGCATTCGGCAAAGGACCGCAAGGCCTGGGAAGACCGCCTTGCAGCAGCCGACGCCGAGACGCGCGGCGAGTTTGAGCGCCGCATGCGTGGCGACCTGCCGGAGAACTTCGACGCGGCCATGGTCGAGTACAAGGAGAAGCTTGCTGCCGAGCCACCGAAAGTGGCCAGCCGCAAGGCCTCCGAAATGGCGCTGGAAGCAATCAACGCCGTGCTGCCGGAAACCATTGGCGGCTCCGCCGACCTGACCGGCTCCAACAACACCAAGACGAGCCAGACCGGCCCGATCAGCGCCGAGGACTTCTCCGGTCGCTACGTGCATTACGGCATCCGCGAGCATGCGATGGCCGCGGCCATGAACGGCATGACGCTGCATGGCGGCATCATCCCCTATGGCGGCACGTTCATGACGTTCTCGGACTATGCCCGTCCGGCCATGCGTCTGGCCTCGCTGATGCAGATCCGCTCCATCTTCGTGATGACGCATGATTCCATCGGCCTTGGCGAAGACGGCCCGACCCACCAGCCGGTGGAGCATCTGGCCGCGCTGCGCGCGATCCCGAACCATTTCGTGTTCCGTCCGGCCGATGCGGTGGAGACCGCCGAGTGCTGGCAGGTGGCCGTTGAAAGCCGCAAGACGCCTTCGACGCTCGCCCTGTCGCGCCAGAACCTGACGCCCGTGCGCACCAGCCACGAAGCGGACAATCTGAGCGCCCGCGGCGCATACGAGCTGGCCGGTTCGGAAGACGACGCCAAGGTGACGCTTTTCGCCACCGGCTCGGAAGTGGAAATCGCCATGGACGCCAAGGCGCTTCTGGATGCCGCCGGCCTTCCGGCGCGCGTCGTCTCGGTGCCGTGCTTCGAGCTGTTCGAGCAGCAGAGCGAAGACTACCGCAAGGCCGTGACCGGCAATGCGCCGGTGAAGATCGCCATCGAGGCCGGCATTCGCCAGGGCTGGGATGCGATCATCGGTTCCGACGGCGTGTTCATCGGCATGACCGGCTTTGGCGCAAGCGCGCCCGCACCGGAGCTCTACAAGCATTTCGGCATCACCGCCGAGGCCGCTGCCAGCGCCGCGCAGAAGCGGCTCGCAGAGCTCGGTTGAGGCCGATAGCGGCCTTATCAGGGTTCGGGGCGGGCGAATGCCTGCCCCGCCATCTGGATTCTTGCCTCTTGCGCCGCTATGAAGCGGCGTCTCTTTCCGTGCCAGCGCACGGCCACCCACCTGCCGGAGGAAGTTCATGACCGTCAAAGTAGCCATCAACGGATTTGGCCGCATCGGCCGCAATATCGTACGCGCGATCTACGAGTCGGGCCGCAAGGACATCGACATTGTCGCGATCAACGATCTCGGCCCCGTCGAGACCAACGCTCACCTGCTGCGCTATGACAGCGTGCATGGCCGCTTCCCTTCCGAGGTGAAGGTCGACGGCGACACGATCAGCATCGGCTCCGATTCCTTCAAGGTGTTTGCCGAGCGCGACCCGTCCAAGCTGCCGTGGGGCGAGCTGGGCGTTGACATCGTGATGGAGTGCACCGGCATCTTCACCTCCAAGGAGAAGGCTTCGCTGCACCTGCAGGCCGGCGCAAAGCGCGTTCTGGTTTCGGCTCCGGCCTCCGGCGCAGACCTGACGGTCGTTTACGGCGTCAACCATGACAAGCTCTCCAGCGAGCACCTGATCGTCTCCAACGCTTCCTGCACCACCAACTGCCTGGCTCCGGTGGCCAAGGTCCTGAACGACGCCTTCGGCATCGAGAAGGGCTTCATGACGACGATCCACGCCTATACGGGCGACCAGCCGACCCTCGACACCATGCACAAGGACCTCTACCGCGCCCGCGCGGCAGCCATGTCCATGATCCCGACCTCGACCGGCGCGGCCAAGGCCGTTGGCCTCGTCCTGCCGGAGCTCAATGGCAAGCTGGACGGCGTCTCCGTGCGCGTGCCGACCCCGAATGTCTCGGTCATCGACTTCAAGTTCGTGCCGAGCAAGAAGGTCACCGTCGAAGAGATCAACAACGCGCTCGTGGCGGCTGCCGACGGCCAGCTGAAGGGCATTCTCGCCTACACCAACGAGCCGCTGGTCTCCATCGACCTGAACCACAACCCGGCCTCCTCTACCTTCGCGCTCGACCAGACGAAGGTGATCGACGGCGACCTGGTTCGCGTCATGTCCTGGTACGACAATGAATGGGGCTTCTCCAACCGCATGGCCGACACGGCGGTTGCGTTCGGAAAGACCATCTAACTCCATTCTCACGCCTTTTCAGAACGCCCGGCCATCGCGCCGGGCGTTTTTCTTTTGTCCATGCCCTTGCATCTCACTTCCGCCGCATCCTTTATGAAAAAGAACAGCAACTTGCGACGAAGTGGATGAAGAGAGGCGGATGGATCAGGGCATTTACGTCATAACGCTGGTGGGCACGGCCCTTGTGCTGTTTGCCGCGTTCTCGAGCCTGATCGCCTTTCGCTTCGGCGCACCGCTGCTTCTCATCTTTCTCGGCATTGGTCTGGCCGCCGGAACGGACGGGCTGGGCCTCGATTTCGACAATGCAGCCGTCGCCTATTTCATCGGCTCGCTGGCACTGGCGGTGATCCTGTTCGATTCGGGCTTCGGCACATCGGTGGCCGCCTTCCGACAGGCCGCCGCCCCTGCGCTCGTGCTGGCGACAATCGGCGTCTTGATGACCGCGGGGCTGGTCGGCGTCGCCGCCTATTACGTGACCGGGTTTGGCTGGCTGGAATCCCTCCTGCTCGGCGCGACCGTGGCCTCGACAGACGCAGCGGCGGTGTTCTTTCTGCTGCGGGTGGGCAACATCTCCGTGCGCGAGCGGGTGCGCTCCACGCTGGAAGTGGAGTCGGGATCGAACGACCCGATCGCCATCTTCCTCACGCTTTCGCTTGTCGGGCTGATCGCCAGCGGCGAGGCGATGCAGGCGGACACGCTGGCCGCCGATGTCGCCATCGGCTTTCTGCAGCAGATGGGCATCGGCCTGATGGCCGGGCTTGTTGGCGGCTGGAGCATCGTGCGGCTGGTGGTGAAGCTCAAGCTGGAACAGGGGCTGCTGCCGATTTTCGTGCTGGCGCTGTCGCTTCTGGTGTTTGCGCTGGCCGGCGCGATGGGCGGATCGGGCTTCCTCGCCGTGTATGTGGCGGGTCTGATCGCCGGCAATGCGAAACTGCGCTCGACCGCAATGCTGAAGCGCTTTCAGGACGGCGTGACCTGGCTGGCGCAGATCATCATGTTTCTCGTGCTCGGCCTGTTTGCCACGCCGTCGCAGTTCGCCGACATCATTTTGCCGGCGCTTTTCATCGGCCTGTTCCTGATCTTCGTCGCCCGGCCGCTGGCCGTGACACTGTGCCTTGCGCCGTTCCGGTTCTCGCCCGCCGAGAGCGCCTTCGTCTCGTGGGTGGGCCTGCGCGGGGCCGTGTCGATCCTGCTGGCGATCACGCCGCTGATCGATGAGCTGCCGAACGGACGGGCGCTGTTCAACATCGTCTTCATCATCGTGCTGGTGTCGCTGATCGTGCAGGGCTGGACGGTGGGACCGCTGGCGCGCCGGCTGGGACTGACGCTGCCGCCGCGCATGGGGCCGCTGAACAAGGTGGAGCTGGAACTGCCCGGCTCCGCCCGCCACGAGCTTCTGGCCTATCGCGTGGTGGCGGGAAGCCCGGTGGAGCGTGGCCAGCGCATTCCACGCTGGGCCAAGCCCTCGCTCGTGGTGCGCGACGGGCGCTCCATGACCTATCAGTATGCGGGGCGCCTTTCCGCCGGAGACCATGTCTACATCTTCGTGCCGGATCGCTATCCGCGCCTGCTCGACCGGCTGTTTGCAAGCCCGGTGGAAATGGACCCGGAGGATGCCGACTTCTTCGGCGCGTTCTCGGTCGATCCCGAACGCCCGGCCTCGGACATCGAGGCGGCTTATGCGCCGGGGCTGAGCGAGGACGAGCAGAAGAAGACCATTGCCGAACTGATGCGCGAGCGGCTTGGCGGGCGCGCTGAATATGGCGACCGCGCAACACTTGGCGAGATCGAGTTGATCGTGCGCGATGTGGACGAGGACGGGCGCGTCATCGCCGCCGGACTTTCGGTGGAGCCGCAGGCCCCCGAGGTGCGCGTGCCGCTTCTGCTCAGCCCGCGCGACCTGATGCGCCGGATTTTCCGCAGGAAGCCCCGCCCCGACGCCGGCTCATAATCACTGCGCCATCTTGCGCCCGGCGCGCGGCGCTGTATGGTCGCCAGCGAATTTACACCACCGTTCCACCAGCGGTTCCGGCGGCTGCGAGATAATGCACCGTTTCAGAACCCACACAGGAGACAGCGACGCGCCATGCCGGACTTCAAGACCCTTGACGACCTCAACGACATTGCAGGCAAGCGCGTGCTGGTGCGCGTCGATCTGAACGTTCCGGTGAAGGACGGCAAGGTTAGCGACACCACCCGCATCGAACGCGTGATGCCGACCATCACGGAACTGTCTGGCAAGGGCGCGAAGGTCATCCTGATGGCGCATTTCGGCCGCCCGAAGGGCAAGGCCGATCCGGCTGCCTCGCTGGAGCCCATCGCCTATGCCGTGGAGAGCGTGCTCGACCACCGCGTTCATTTCGCCAAGGACTGCATTGGCGCACCGGCGGCTGAGGCCATTGCCGAGATGGCCAATGGCGACATTCTGCTTCTGGAGAACACGCGCTTTCATGCCGGCGAAGAACAGAACGATGCCGAATTCGCCCGGGCGCTGGCGGAGAATGGCGACCTCTATGTGAACGACGCCTTTTCGGCTGCACACCGCGCCCATGCCTCGACCGAGGGCCTCGCCCACCTGCTGCCGGCCTATGCGGGCCGCACCATGCAGGCAGAGCTCGAAGCGCTTGAGAAGGGCCTTGGCCAGCCGGCGCGGCCGGTTCTGGCCATTGTCGGCGGTGCAAAGGTTTCCACCAAGATCGACCTCCTGATGAACCTGGTGAAGAAGGTGGACGCGCTGGTGATCGGCGGCGGCATGGCCAACACATTCCTCGCCGCGCGCGGCACGGAAGTGGGCAAATCGCTGTGCGAGCACGACCTGGCGAAAACGGCCAAGCAGATCATGATCGAGGCTGCGGAAGCCGGCTGCGCGCTGATCCTGCCGGTGGACGCCGTGGTGGCGCGCGAGTTCAAGGCCGGCGCGGAAAGCGAAGTGGTGGCCATCGACAACGTTCCGGCGGACGCCATGATCCTCGATGTGGGCCCGAAGAGCGTCGAGAAGGTCAATGAGTGGCTGGACCGCGCCGACACGGTGGTCTGGAACGGCCCGCTGGGCGCATTCGAGATCGAGCCGTTCGATGCGGCAACCGTTGCTGCTGCAAAGCACGCAGCACACCGCACCGGCGAAGGACTGCTCGTTTCGGTGGCCGGTGGCGGCGACACGGTGGCAGCGCTCAACCATGCCGGTGTGGCCGATGCATTCTCCTACGTCTCGACCGCTGGCGGCGCGTTTCTGGAGTGGATGGAAGGCAAGGCGCTGCCCGGCGTCGTTGCGCTTTCGAAATCCGCTTAGATCGATTGAATTCGCTTCGTTTCACAGGTCAGGAGCCACTTTTCACCCCTGCGTTAAGCAAAGTGTGAATAGTCTGTCATTTCAATCGATTAGGGATTGAGAGGGCGCATTCCGTTTGCCGGGCGCATCTGCTATGCGCCCGGGTATGAACAGACAGGAGACCTGAAATGAGCGAACGGCTTGAGGATATTGCAGCCGCCATGGTGACCCCGGGACAGGGGATTCTGGCGGCGGACGAAAGCTCCGGCACCATCAAGAAGCGCTTCGACACGATCGGCCTCGAGTCGACGGAAGAGAACCGTCGCGACTATCGCGAGATGATGTTCCGCGCCGACGATGCGATGAAGAACTGCATCTCCGGCGTCATCCTCTACGACGAGACGATCCGCCAGAAGGCAGCCGACGGCACGCCGCTGGTCGATCTCATCAAGGCCTCCGGCGCAGTGCCGGGCATCAAGGTCGATGGCGGCGCGAAGCCGCTGGCCGGCTTTGAAGGTGAAACCATCACCGAGGGCCTCGACGGCCTGCGCGACCGCCTCAACGAGTATTACGGCCTTGGCGCGCGCTTCGCCAAATGGCGCGGCGTGATCTCGATCTCCAACGACCTGCCGCGCTGGGGCGCGGTGAAGCAGAACGCACAGGCGCTCGCGCGCTATGCAGCGCTCTGCCAGGAAGCCGGCATCGTGCCGATCGTCGAGCCGGAAGTGCTGATGGACGGCAAGCCGGGCGATCACTCCATCGACCGCTGCTATGAAGTGACCGAGTGGGTTCTGAAGACCGTCTTCGACGAGCTCTACGACGCGCGCGTTTCGCTTGAGGGCATGGTGCTGAAGCCGAACATGGTCATCGACGGCAAGAACGCCCGCAAGGCGAGCCGCGAAGAAGTGGCCGAGAAGACCGTGCGCTGCCTGAAGTCGACCGTTCCGGCGGCCGTGCCGGGCATCGCCTTCCTCTCCGGCGGCCAGTCGGACGAAGAAGCGACGGCGCATCTCTCGCTCATGAATGCCGGCTTCGACATGCCGTGGGCGCTGACCTTCTCCTACGGTCGTGCGCTGCAGGCCGCCGGCCTGAAGGCATGGGGCGGCAAGAAGGAAAACGTTGCTGCCGCGCAGCAGGCCTTCGGCCACCGCGCGAAGATGAACAGCCTCGCCGCCACCGGCAAGTGGGAGCCTGGCCTCGAAGCCGCCTGATCAGGAGGCATCGAGAAAGCATTGGAACGGCCCGTCGGCGACTGTCGGCGGGCCGTTTTCTTTTGGGTGCATTGCTGGGTGCTTGGGGTGAATGTTGGGGCTGCCGCTTAGAGCAGTTCATCGTTTCATGGAAACGCTGCTCCGCTCTACTTGCCTGTTTCGCCGCATTTATGCGGACGTCAGGTGATTCCACCTGACTGCAAAATGCTCCAGAGCCGGCTCAGTGTTTCACGGGAATCACCTGCGCCCTACTCGCCGCCTCGTAAAAGAATGGTGAGCGAGACCGCGCCGAGCGCGATCAGGGCGAGCTTCCAGAAGTCGGCGCGGCGCTTCAGGCCCGGAAGGCCGAGCGGCCGGATGATGTGCACGATCATCATCGCCAGAATGAGCAGCAGCAGGATCTTGGTCATGACGGTCCGATTCGGGAAACCATCGCCCCTTGTGCCCGCTGCCGGCCCCACCTGTCAAAACCATCGCCTTCACCGCAAGTCTGATTTACCTTTCCGCCAACGATCCGCTATCGTCGGGCGAGATCAGGCTCAAACCGCAGGGAGGAGGCGGGGTGATGTCGCGCTATCACGAAGTTTACCGGAGCTGGCAGCAGGATCCGGAGCGTTTCTGGGCGGAGGCTGCCGCCGAAATCGACTGGTACAGCCCCTGGGACAGGGTTTTCGACGCGGAGGCCGGCGTTTACGGGCGCTGGTTCCCCGGCGCGACCTGCAACACGTGTTTCAATGCGGTGGACCGGCATGTCGAGGGCGGGCGAAAGGACCAGCCCGCCCTCGTTTATGACAGCCCGATCAGTGGCCGCAAGAAGAGCTTCACCTATGGCGAGCTGAAGGACGAGGTAACGGCGCTGGCCGCCGTGCTGAGGGATTTCGGCGTCGGCAAGGGCGACCGCGTGGTCATCTACATGCCCATGGTGCCGGAAGCGGTGTTCGCCATGCTGGCCTGCGCGCGCATCGGGGCTGTTCATTCGGTCGTGTTTGGCGGGTTCGCCGCCCGCGAGCTTGCCGCGCGCATCGATGATGCGGCTCCGCGCGCGATCATCTCGGCCTCGTGCGGGCTGGAGCCCGGCCGCATCGTGCCCTACAAGCCGCTGCTCGACGAAGCGATCCGCCTCTCCTCCGCCAAGCCCGAGAACTGCCTGATCCTGCAGCGCGAGGAACAGGGCTGCGACCTGGTGCAGGGACGCGACCATGATTATGCGCGGATGGTGCAGGCGGCGCGTGCTGCCGGTCTTGTCGTGCCGTGCGAGCCGGTGCTCGCGACCGATCCGCTCTACATTCTCTACACGTCTGGAACGACGGGACGCCCCAAGGGCGTTGTGCGCGACAATGGCGGGCACATGGTGCGGCTCAAATGGTCGATGTACAACGAGTTCGGCATCGAGCCGGGCGAGACGTTCTGGGCGGCGTCGGATGTGGGCTGGGTGGTGGGCCATTCCTACATCGTCTATGCGCCTCTGTTACACGGTTGCACGACGGTTCTGTTCGAGGGCAAGCCGGTGGGCACGCCCGATGCCGGCGTGTTCTGGCGGGTGATCGCCGAACACGGCGTGGCCGCACTCTTTACCGCGCCGACGGCGTTTCGCGCGATCCGCACGGCGGACCCGGATGCGGAGATGATGGCCGGGCACGACCTCTCCCGCTTCCGCACGCTCTTTCTGGCCGGTGAACGGGCTGACCCCGACACGGTGAAATGGGCGGAGAAGACGCTGGGCGTTCCCGTGATCGACCACTGGTGGCAGACGGAGACGGGTGCGCCAATCAGTCAGGACCCCGTCGGGCTTGGCATGCTTCCGGTGAAATACGGTTCACCGGGCGTACCGATGCCGGGCTATGACGTTCAGGTTCTGGACGATGCGGGACACCCCGTGCCGGCGGGCACGCTCGGCAATGTGGTGGTGAAGCTGCCGCTGCCGCCCGGCGCACTGCCGACGCTTTGGAACGACGACAGGCGGTTTCGCGAGGCCTATCTCAGCGAGTTTCCGGGCTACTACAAGACGGCGGACGCCGGCATGCTGGATGAGGATGGGTATCTCTTCATCATGGCGCGCACGGACGACATCATCAATGTGGCGGGACACCGGCTTTCGACCGGCGGCATGGAGGAAGTGGTGGCCGAGCACCCCGCCGTTGCCGAATGCGCGGTGATCGGCATTGCCGACCAGCTCAAGGGTCAGGTGCCCTGCGGCTTCGTGGTGCTGCACGGCAGGGCCGGGGCGGACATGAGCACGGTGGAACGCGAGCTGGTGGCGATGGTGCGCGAGCGGATCGGGCCGGTTGCCGCGTTCAAGAAGGTGGTGCCGGTGAAACGGCTGCCCAAGACACGCTCGGGCAAGATCCTGCGCGCCACCATGCAGAAGATCGCCGACCATCAGGAATGGGCGATGCCGGCCACTATCGACGATCCGGCGATCCTCGATGAAATCAGCGAGGCGCTGGACAAGTCCGGGAAGTGACGGGCGCTGCCCTTGACCTTGCCGTGCCCCCGGCGCAGGGTCCGGCCGATTTTTGGCATAAGGATTCATCATGGCACTGGACGGCAAGACAGCAATCGTAACGGGCGGCGCGAGCGGCATTGGCTATGCAATCGCCGAGCGGTTTCTGCGCCACGGCGTCAAGGTCGTGATCGCCGATGTGGATGGCGAAAAGGGCGCGCAGGCGCTTTCCGATCTGGAGAAACTGGGCGATGCGCGCTTCGTGAAGGCGGATGTGAGCAAGCGGCTGGACGTGCACAACATGCTGGCGGAAACCATCGACGCCTTCGGCGACGTCGACATTCTCGTCAACAATGCCGGCATCGTGCATGCGTCGGACTTTCTCGACCTGAGCGAAGAGGATTTCAGCCGCGTTCTCGACATCAATCTGAAGGGTTCCTTCCTCGCGGGGCAGGCCGTGGCCCGCTTCATGGTCGAGAAAGTGCAGAATGGCGGTGCGCCGGGCACGATCATCAATATGTCGTCGATCAACGCCGTTCTCGCGATCCCCGAGCAGATCGCCTATTCGGTTTCCAAGGGTGGCGTGAACCAGCTCACCCGCGTGATGGCGCTGGCGCTCGCGCCCTATGGCATTCGCGTCAACGCGATCGGGCCGGGCTCGATCATGACCGAGATGCTGGCCAAGGTGAACAGCGACCAGGCGGCGCGCAACCGCATGCTCTCGCGCACGCCGCTCGGCCGCGCCGGCGAGCCAGGCGAGATCGCCTCGGTGGCAACCTTCCTGGCCGATGACGATGCAAGCTATGTGACGGGACAGACGATCTACGCCGATGGCGGACGCCTGCCGCTGAACTACACGGTGGAAGTGAAGCCGGATATCTCCTGACAAAACGGCGTCAGCACCGGTCGGCGATGATGCCCTGCCCTTTTTTCTGCGCAGCGTAACGGCCCTCCTGACAGTGTGTTGTCAGGAGGGCTGTGTCATTCTGCAGGCATTGAAAATGGAGGGTTACCCAAGTGTCTGCCACTTTGCCGTTGCATGCTGTCGTCTGGGCGGAAATTCCGGTCACCGACATGGACCGGGCGCGCGCTTTTTATGGCGCTGTCGTTGAAAATGAACTGGCGCTGCAGGAAGACGGGCCGAACCCGTTTGCCGTGTTCGCCTCGAAAGACCCGCAGGAATCCATCTCGGGGCACATATACCCCGGCAAGCCGGCTCCCGAAGGCACCGGGCCGACCATTCATCTCGCAGTCGCAGCGCCGCTTGAAGACGCCATGAAGCGCGTGACGGACAATGGCGGCAAAGTGGTGTCGCCCATCGTCACTATTCCTGCCGGTCGTTTCGTGTATTGTCTCGATCCCGACGGAAACAGCTTCGGAATTTTTGCGTGAGGAGAACAACGCATGCGCCGTGCTGACCGACTTTTTCAGATCGTCCAGCATTTGCGGGGCGGGCGCCTGGTTACGGCGCGTTTGTTGAGCGAGCGTCTCGAAGTCTCGGAACGCACGATCTATCGCGATATCGCCGACCTGCAATCGACCGGGGTTCCCATCGATGGCGAGGCGGGCGTGGGCTATCTGATGCGGGAGGGGTTCGAGCTCCCCCCGCTCATGTTCACCCGCGACGAGATCGTGGCCCTGGTGGCCGGGGCGCGCATGGTGCGCGCCTTCGGCGGCGCAGCGATGGCGCGGGCCGCCGAAGAAGCGCTCATCAAGATCGGAACCGTGCTGCCGGAACCGGAGCGCGACCGGATTGCAAAAACCGAAATTCACACCCCGCGCTGGGTGGTGAGCGACATGGACCGCCAGACCATCGATGCGCTGGAGCGCGCGGTGGAAACGCGCGACGTGCTTGCCCTCGACTACCGCGACGAGGCAGGCCGGACATCGGAGCGCGATGTGCGGCCTCTGGGCCTGTGGTTCTGGGGAAAGGTCTGGACGCTGGTGGCCTGGTGCGAGCTGCGCGGAGATTTCCGCACCTTTCGCATCGACCGCATTGCGGCGATCAAGCCGGCAGGGCGCGGGTTCCGGCCAGAGCGCGGCAAGCAGCTTGCCGACTTCTACCGCCGTATGGAAATTCATGAAGCCATGATCGGCAGGGCACAGGCCTGCTGAACCGGAAGCTCTCCTGCAACAGGACTTTCTGCCGCCATCACCCAATACGAAAACAGCCTGATACGAGATCAGGCTGCTCTAATTTCTCCCCCCGAACTGCCGGGGGAGATTATCAGGTATCGCGAATCAGGACTGATCGTCCTCATCATCGTCATTGTTTTCGGTGGAACGCATCGACGAGAGCTTTGCGAAGACGGCTTCTGCGTCGAGTTCCTTCTCTTCCGAGGAGGACGAATCCTGCTCGCCGAGCGGCAGATGCTCGGTCTCGGATGCCGGCAGAAGCGTTTCGCCGGTGCTCTCCTGCGGCGGCAGGTAACGGGCAGCGCGCTGCACTTCCAGATCGAGATCGATCTGCGAGCACAGGCCCAGCGTCACCGGGTCCATCGGCACGAGATTGGGCGAGTTCCAGTGTGTGCGCTCGCGAATGGCCTCAATGGTCGACTTGGTGGTGCCGACGAGACGCGAAATCTGCGCGTCCTTGAGCTCCGGATGATTGCGCACCAGCCAGAGAATGGCGTTGGGCCGGTCCTGACGCTTGGAGAGCGGCGTGTAACGCGGCCCCTTGCGCTTGGTCTCCGGCACCCGCACCTTCGGCTCGGAAAGCCGCAGCCTGTGGTTCGAATTGCGCTCGCCCATGGCGATTTCTTCGCGGGTGAGCTGGCCGGTCATGACCGGGTCCATGCCCTTGATGCCCTGAGCGGCGTCGCCATCGGCAATGGCACCAACCTCAAGCGGATGCAGCTTGCAGAACTCTGCAATCTGATCGAACGTCAGCGCCGTGTTGTCGACCAGCCACACGGCGGTGGCCTTGGGCATGAGAAGCGTGTTGGCCATAGTTCAAGAATCCTCTTCCTTCGCCCGCGTCCCTACCGCGGGCGGTGGTTATAACCACCGATGTTGGGAAATTTCGTCCGCTTTATAAACTGAAACACCCCCCTTACGCAACAAATTGCGCAGCACCCCGGAACGGGGGCGTCACCGAACCGTCATTGATCCGTCATCGGCGTGAAACCAAGCCCTCCGATTGTGCCGCTCCTACGGGACTTGAGGGAGTTTTGAACATGCAACGCAACGCGATCATTCTTGCTCTGCTGGCCAGCACGGCTGTCATCTTACCGGCTCAGGCAGAGATGAATTTCAACCGCATCGCCACTTTTGCAGTGGCCGAGAACCTGCCGGCCGATACCGACAAGGCGACGGAGACCTCTTCCGAAATCATCGCCCGCAGCGCGGACGGCAAGACGCTGATCTATTCCGACAGCCCGCTGGGCGGCGTCGGCTTCGTCGACATCAGCGATGCAGCCGCGCCGAAAGCCGGCGGCGCTGTGATGCTGGACGGCGAACCCACCTCCGTGGGCGTGGTCGGCCAGAAGGCGATTGCCGCAGTGAACACCTCGAAGAGCTTTACCGAGCCTTCCGGCAATCTGGTGGTGATCGACATGGCGGCGAAAACCGCCGAAGCCTCCTGCGCGCTGGGCGGGCAGTCGGATTCGGTCGCGATCAGCGCCGATGGACGCTTTCTGGCCGTCGCCATCGAGAATGAGCGCGATGAAGACCTGAATGACGGCGTGATTCCGCAGATGCCTGCCGGCGACCTCAAAGTGTTCACGCTCACCGACAGCATGCCCGACTGCGACAGCATGAAAACCGTCTCGCTCGCCGGTCTCGCCGAGATCGCGCCGAGCGACCCGGAGCCGGAATTCGTGGATTTCAACGACGCGGGCGAAATTGTCGTCACGCTTCAGGAAAACAACCACATCGCGGTGGTTTCGGCTGAAAGCGGCGCGGTGGTGAACCATTTTGCCGCCGGCAGTATCGACCTCGAACAGATCGACACGCTGGACAATGGCGCAATCGACTTCGATCAGGCGGCAGCCAATGTGAAACGCGAGCCGGACGCCGTGAAGTGGCTCGACAATGACCGCTTCGTGACCGCCAATGAGGGCGATTATGAAGGCGGATCGCGCAGCTTCACCATCTTCAACAAGACGGGCGAGGTTCTGTTCGACAGCGGCAATGATCTGGAATTCCGCGCCGCAGCCGCCGGCCACTACCCGGACAAGCGCTCCGACGCCAAGGGCACCGAGCCCGAGGGCCTCGAAGTCGCGACCTTCGGCGATCAGCGGTACATCTTCGTTGCGCTGGAGCGTGCTTCGCTCATCGCGGTCTACCGCGACACGGGCGGCGCACCGGAATTCGTGCAGGTGCTGCCGTCGGGCATCGGACCGGAGGGTCTGGTCGCCATTCCCGAGCGCAACCTCCTGGTGACGGCCAATGAGGCGGACCTGATCGAAGACGGCGGCGCACGCTCGCATGTGATGGTCTACGAACTTTCCGAGGGCAAGGCCGCCTACCCGACCATCGAATCCGCCATGGACGAGAACGGCGCACCGTTTGGCTGGGGCGCTCTTTCGGGCCTCGTGGCTGATCCGGAAAAGCCCGGCACGCTCTACGCCGTTTCGGATTCGTTCTACGGCAACCAGCCCGCGATCTTCACCATCGACGCGACGCAGACGCCGGCCCGGATCACGAAAAAGACGGTCGTGACCCGCAATGGCGCGGCTGCCCAGAAGCTCGACCTCGAAGGCATCGCCAATGATGGCAAGGGTGGCTTCTGGCTCGCTTCGGAAGGCCGCACCGACCGCCTGACGCCGCACGCGCTGTTCCGCGTCGATGCAAAGGGCGAGATCAAGCAGGAGATCGCACTTCCCGCCGAACTGCTCGCCGTGGAGCAGCGCTTCGGCATGGAAGGCGTGACCGTGGTCGGCGAAGGCGACGACCAGATGCTGGTGATGGCGATCCAGCGCGAATGGAAAGACGACCCGAAGGGCCAGGTGAAGCTGGTGAGCTACAAGCCTGCCTCCAAGGAATGGGCTGCCGTTCGCTATCCGCTGGATGCGGCGGAAAAGGGCTGGGTCGGCCTTTCCGAAATCACCGCGCATGACGGCAAGCTCTACATCGTGGAGCGCGACAACCAGATCGGCTCGTCGGCGAAGATCAAGAAACTCTACAGCGTGTCGCTGGACGGTTTCGCACCGGCTGCGCTGGATGCGGACCTGCCGCTGGTGGAAAAGACGCTGGAGCGTGACCTGCTGCCGGAGATGAAAGCCGCGACGAATGGTTATGTGGTCGACAAGATCGAGGGCTTCGCCATCGACGCGGACGGCACCGCCTATTTCGTGACCGACAATGACGGGGTGGACGATTCGTCCGGCGAGACCATCTTCGTCAATATGGGCAAGCTCAGCGCGACCCACTGACCTGGATCGTTGTTGCGCAATTCCGGACGGGTAACCGGCTTCAGTTTTTCCCGGAATTGCTCTCGCAAACAAAGCCTCCCAGGGCTGAAGGCCCCGGCATCATCGCCGGGGCCTTCCTGTTTTTGGGAAAGGCGTTTTCGCCGGTGATCAGGACACTTCCAGCACGATCTTGCCGATATGCGATCCCTCTTCCATGCGCTCATGCGCACGCCAGGCCTCGGCCAGCGGGAAGGTCATGTCCATGACCGGGGCGATGCGGCGAGCGGCCAGAAGCGGCCAGACATGCGCTTCCAGCTCTGTTGCGATGATGCCCTTGAAGGCGACAGAACGGGGCCGAAGCGTGGAACCGGTGTGGCTGAGGCGCTTGCGCATGATCTGCGAGAAATCGACCTCTGCCCGCGCCCCCTTGAGGAAGGCGATCTGCACGATGCGTCCATCCATGGCCGCGGCGGTGTAATTGCGCTCGATATAGTCACCACCGATCATGTCGAGGATGACATCCGCGCCATGACCGCCTGTCTCTTCCTTCACGGCCTCGACGAAGTCCTCGTCACGGTAATTGACCGTGCGCACCGCGCCCAGCGACGCGCAGGCGGCGCATTTTTCCGCCGAGCCCGCCGTGGCGATGACCTTCGAGCCAAGGGCTGTCGCCACCTGAATGGCGGTGGTGCCGATGCCGGAGGAGCCGCCATGCACGAGCAGGGTCTCGCCCTCTTTCAGGCCGCCGCGCTGGAACACATTGTGCCAGACAGTGAAGAAGGTTTCGGGGATGGCCGCAGCCTCGGTGAAGCTGAAACCATGGGGCACCGGCAGCGCGTTGGTTTCATGCGTCAGGCAGTATTCGGCATAGCCGCCACCGGGTGTCAGCGCCGTGACACGGTCGCCCACCTGCCAGCGTTTCACCCCCTCGCCCAGCGCGACAACCTCACCGGCGGCCTCGAGGCCCGGCAGATCGGAAGCGCCGGGCGGCGCGGGATAGAGCCCCTTGCGCTGAAACACGTCGGGCCGGTTGATGCCGGCGGCGCGCACCCTGATGAGAATTTCCCCCTCGCCCGGCTTCGGCACATCGCGTTGTTCCGGTTTCAGCACTTTCGGCTCGCCCGGCTCGCTGATCGCCACTGCCGTCATCTTCTCTGGAAGCGCCATATGATTCGTCATGCCCCTGTTGATTTGAAGAACGTCCGACAACACAATCGGCGAGTGATGCACGCGGATCAAGGGCGCGCCTGCCAGCATAGCGCATCACCTTGCGGATGGAGGCGATGGGAGAACGCGCAATGGGCATTTTCGACGAGGACGACAAGAAACAGGCGGCCGGCCACCGGATCGGTGAGGACCTGTCGCTGCTCTCCGTAGAGGAACTCAACAAACGGATTGCGCAACTGAAGGAGGAGATCGTGCGGCTCGAACGGGACATTGAAAGCAAGGGTGCAACCAAGAACGCCGCAGAGGCATTGTTCCGACGGGATTAGCCTGGCGCGAAAGGGTCTTCGGATACCGCAATCGTCGCCCTGAACGACGGTTTTGCGATGGCGGCGACGCCATTATTCGCGCATAGTGTCAAACGCGTGTCTCGAAGACGCCGCCAGTCTCTTCCCCGGCCTTGCTGACGCCATGATTCGATGGCGAAGGCGCGGTTGAACGATAACCGGCCAATTCGAACGCTACCCCCTTCGGAACCCGTACATGCTGTCACCTCTCGGCTCTATCATTGCGCTTCTTCTGGGCACCGCATTCCTGCTCACGGGATCGGGCCTTCATGGACTTCTGCTGCCCCTTCGCGGGCAGATGGAAGGCTTCCCGACGGCCTCTCTGGGCGCCTTGGGCGCTGCCTGGGCGGCGGGCTTTGTCGCCGGCTGCTTCATCGCGCCGCGCATCGTGCGCCGCGCCGGCCATGTGCGGGCCTTTGGCGCGTTTGCGGCCTCGGGCGCGATCATTGCGCTTTTGACCGGCATGTGGGTGGACCCGACCGGCTGGGTCATCCTGCGCATCTTCACCGGCTTCACCATGGCCGGCGCATTCATGGTGATCGAAAGCTGGCTGAACGAGAAATCCACCAATGAAAACCGGGGCACCGTTTTCGGCGTCTACATGATGCTGACCTATGCGTCGCTGACCGCCGGACAGATGACGGTGGCGTTCGGCGATGTGTCGAACACGCTCCTGTTCATGACGACCGGCATCCTGTTCTGCATGGCGCTCATTCCCACCTCCGTTTCCAAGGCGGTGAGCCCGCAGCCGCTGGCGCAGGTCACGCTCGACCTCAAGGGGCTTTTCATGAACTCGCCGGTGGCATTTGTCGGCTGCCTTCTTGTGGGCACGGCCAATGGCGCGTGGGGCACGATGGGCGCGGTCTATGGCGGCGAGATTGGTATCTCAACGCTTCAGATCGCCACGATGATGAGCATCGCCGTTCTGGCCGGGGCCGCACTGCAGCTGCCGGCCGGCCGGCTGTCGGACCGGATCGACCGCCGCTTCGTGATCGCGGGACTGTCGTTCGGTGCGAGCCTTGTGGGGTTCACGATTTTCCTCACCGCACCACGCGACGGCGCCTATGTGATCGCGATGACGGCGGTCTATGGCGCTTTTGCCTACACGCTTTATTCGATCATCGTCGCCCATGCGAACGACCACGCTTCGCCGGAAGACTTCGTGAAAGTGGCAAGCGGACTTCTGTTTCTTTATGGTGGCGGAACCATGCTCGGCCCGCTGGTTGGCGGCGTGCTGATGGAAAGCCTGCGCCCGGAAAGCCTGTTCCTGATCACCGCGCTTTCCCATTTCAGCCTTGCTGGCTATGCGCTGCTGCGCATCACGCGGCGTGCCCCGGTGCCGGTGGACGAGCGCGAAGCGTTCAACGCCCTGCCTTCCGAACGCGCCGTGACGCCGCAGGCTGCGGTGCTCGACCCGCGCAGCGACACGGAGGATGTCGAGGACAGCGAGGCGGAGGCCGCTGTCAAATAGGCGTCATGAAACCCGGTATAGGGTGAGCGCATCGGCATTCATGTTGCGAATGCCGGATTGCGGTTTCCAGAATGACGAAGCCCCCGCACCCGGATGACCCGAGACGGAGGCTGAAGGCCCGCAATTGGGCCGCATTATCAAGATCACGAATCAGGCGCGAAACGCGCCTGACCGGCATTCGCTTTTCGGATTGTTCCGGTTTGGGATTGGTCCGGTGCTCCATCAATGGATCAGACCGCCCCTTGCGCATCCGGGTGGACGCGCGGCGATCTAGAGCCTTCCCAGTTTTCGTTGGATCGCAAGAACGCTCTCATTCATTGTTTTTGCGCAATTCCGGACGGAAAACCGGTTCCCACTTTTCCTGGGTTTGCTCTAATGACGGGTCGCACCTGCCATGATCTTTTCCATCTCGTCCTTGATGGCCAGCTTGCGCCGTTTGAGTTGAGCAATGTCGAGCTCATCGACTGAAGGATGGAGCTTGGCGCTGTCGAGCTCCCGCTCCAGTTCGCCGTGTTTACGCTTCAACTCTGCAAGATGGGATTCAAGAGACATGATTGGGTTCTCCTTTGTTTCCTCGAGAACTCACCGGCCCCTCACCCGCCCGCGGGAACCGGCGATCCAGACATTGTGCCACCTGAAATGTGGCTTGTCGAACACAGTCTGGTAGCATTTCCTGTAATGCTGAAATGTGCTATAAGCGCGGCCGCTGACGGGCCTGCCTCGACAGCTTTGATCGGCTGCAGATCCGCCCGCCGGATTCAGGCCAGAATCTTGCATATGTGGATCAGCTGACTGTGGTGACATCAGAACAGGAACAGGCGGAAATTCGTCTCGAATTCGCCCGCCTCAAACAGGATCACGCGGATTTCGACGCCGCGATCAACGCAATGATCGCTACGGGCTGCGACCCGCTTCGCATTCAGCGCATGAAAAAGAAAAAGCTGGCGCTCAAGGACCGGCTTCAGGAACTGGAAGACAACATCATCCCTGACATCATTGCGTGACTTGCCTGAATTGCCTGATTTCCTGTCGAATTCGACATCAGGCGGGCGCACGAGGTTGCGGGGAGAGACAGTTTTGACTACAGGCTGTTTTTTGATTGCGAGGGGGCTTGATGGCTGAGCGGACCGCCCGAGTGGCGATAATCATGGGAAGCCAATCCGACTGGGCGACAATGCGCCACGCCGCAGACACGCTGGATGCGCTGGGTGTGGAATATGAAGCGCGGATCGTTTCCGCCCACCGCACGCCTGAACGTCTCTACGACTTTGCCAGGAATGCCCGCGACGAGGGCTTTCAGACCATCATCGCCGGCGCCGGCGGCGCGGCCCATCTGCCGGGCATGACGGCCGCCATGACGCCGCTGCCCGTTTTCGGCGTGCCGGTGGAATCCAAGGCGCTTTCGGGGCAGGATTCGCTTCTCTCCATCGTACAGATGCCCGCCGGCGTGCCGGTTGGAACGCTGGCCATCGGACGCGCCGGCGCGATCAACGCCGCGCTTCTTTCGGCCTCGGTTCTCGCGCTCTCCGACGAAGACCTTGCCGACCGTCTCGATGACTGGCGCGCAGCACAGACGGCACAGGTGGCCGAATATCCGGTAGATTGATCATGAAGGCTCCACTTCCCCAGGGCGCAACCATCGGGATTCTCGGTGGCGGGCAGCTTGGCCGCATGCTTGCCATGGCGGCAGCGAAGCTCGGCTACCGCACCATCATTCTCGACCCCGCCGAAAACAGCCCTGCGGCACAGGTGGCCAACGCCTTCATTCCTGCGCCCTATGACGACGCCAGCGCCCTGCGCAGGCTCTGCGCGCAATGCGACGTCATCACCTATGAATTCGAGAACGTGCCGGTGGCGACTGCCGCCTCGCTGAGCGAGGAGCTGTCGGTCTTCCCGCCGCCCGAAGCGCTCGAAACGGCGCAGGACCGCCTCGCGGAGAAGATTTTCCTGAACGCGGCAGGCATCTCGACGGCTCCGTTCGTTTCCGTGGACAGCGATGAGGACCTGGCGCGGGGGCTTGAGGGCTTTTCCGGCAGCGGCGTGCTCAAAACACGGCGTCTGGGCTATGACGGCAAGGGACAGCGCGTGTTTCGCGACGCCACGGCCGCAGATTGCGAAGGCGTGTTTGCCGAGATGGGCGGCGTTCCGCTGATCCTCGAAGCGCTGATCCCCTTCCAGCAGGAAATCTCGGTGATCGCGGCGCGTTCGGTGGACGGGCATATCGCCACCTATGAGCCGGCCCACAACGAACATCGCGACGGCATTCTGCACCGCTCTACTGTCCCGGCCGAAATCGCCCCTCAGACGCGGGCGGCCGCCACGCAGGCAGCCACGGACATTCTCACCTCCCTGCAATATGTGGGGGTTCTGGGCGTCGAGTTCTTCGTGCTCGACAATGGCAAGGTGCTGGTCAACGAGATCGCGCCGCGCGTGCATAATTCGGGACACTGGACCGAGGCGGCCTGCACGGTTTCGCAGTTTGAACAGCACATTCGCGCCGTAGCGGGCCTGCCGCTGGGCGACCCGAGGCACCACTCGGACTGCGTGATGGAGAACCTGATCGGTGACGAGGTTCTGCGCGCAACGGAACTGCTCGCAGAACCCGATTTGATGCTCCACCTCTATGGCAAGACGGACATAAGGCCCGGCCGCAAGATGGGGCACTTCACGCGCCTTACAGGCAGCTGAGATCGCCTTCCTGACAGTCCACCAGATCTTCCAGCTGATCTGAACGGTCTTCGGTCAGGTCTTCAAGACACTGGGCGCGGATCATCGGCTCGATGGACCCGCCGCGCACGCCGAGCGTGACCAGATCGCATTCAGCATCGCGAAACGCGATCCAAGCCCGCTGCGCATCGCGCAGAAGCGTGCGCGCTTCCTCATTGTTCTCGTAACGCTTCATGGCGTCGCCATAGCGCGCATTGAGCTTCTTGTCGGCGGCTTGATAGGACTTGCCTGCGCACTGGGTCATGTCGGCCTGCGTCTGCGCATCGTCGCAGTCGAGTTCATCTGCATGAAGGGGAGCGGACGAGGCAAAGAGCAAAATTGCGAATGCTGCAAACGGATACCGGAAATTGCGATATGACATATGAATCTCCATAAAGCTGTGGTCATCAAAAAATCGGGCTGCCTGCAACGTGGAATCGCCGGATTCACCCTCGACAACCCGCCGAAAGGTTGACACAGGCAAGCTTCGTCGTCTATGAGCCCATCGACTTGTGGCGCGCCGGGACAGCGCGCCTTCTCATTTCGGGCCCAACGGCCAACCACGGACAAGAACGATGAAGATCAAAAATTCGCTCAAAGCGCTGAAGACCCGTCACCGCGAAAACCGCATGGTCCGTCGCAAGGGACGCATTTACATCATCAACAAGTCCAACCCGCGCTTCAAGGCACGGCAGGGCTGATCCGCCTGTTCGGGCGGTCTTCACGCGAAATTCAGTTTTCCTTTGGCTGTGCCGCGCCTATGATTGCGGCATGGTCCGATTCACTGTAGCCATTGCCGCCATTTTCATGATGGGTCTGCCGCCTCTTCAGGCGGCCGATGGCAATGAGCCTGTGACCGGCGTTGAAGCGCCGGCGACAGACAGGCAGACGCGACTCAACGCGCTTTTCTCCGACCTCAAAAAAGAAACGAACGAACGGGCCGCACGCCGGATTGCCCTGCGCATTGGCGAAGCCTGGAACGATTCGGGCAGCGATACCGCCAACCTGCTGATGCAGTGGGCGAATGACGCCGTCAAAGCGCAGGATTTCTCCGTTGCGCTGGATTTTCTCGATCAGGTGACCGTGCTCTTTCCCGATTATGCGGAGGGCTGGAACCGGCGCGCGACGGTGCATTACATGATGAACGACTATGCCCGCTCCATGACGGACATATCGCAGGCGCTGGAGCTTGAGCCCCGCCATTTCGGCGCGCTGGCCGGCATGGCGCGCATTCTGCAGGCCACGGGACACGAGCAGCAGGCGCTGACGGCCTATGAGCAGGTTCTGGACGTCTACCCCATGCTGAGAAGCGCACAGAACGCCGTGGCGGAGATTTCCGACGAGCTGGACGGCCAGGGCATCTGACGCGCTCTGTGGCGCCCCCTCGCCCCGTATAACAGCCCCTACGTTTTTCTACCGGCGCATAAAAAAGCCCGACGGGGAAACCCGCCGGGCCATATTCTTAGTGCCAAGGAGCTGAGCGGGTCAGAGCGTTTTCGCTTTTCGTTGAAACGCGAAAACGCCCTAACTCAATATTTCTACGCAATTCCGGACGGAAAACCGGTTCCCACTTTTCCTGGAATTGCTTTAGATCCCGCCCAGACCGTCCGAGCCGATATAGGCAATACGCAGCATGTTGGTGGCGCCGGGGGTTCCCAGCGGCACACCGGCCGTGACAATCACGCGGTTGCCGGGCTTTGCAAAACCTTCCTCATACGCGATGCGGCAGGCGCGGTTGACCATGTCGTCCAGATCCGCCGCATCCTCGGTGACCACGCAATGCGTGCCCCAGACGAGCGACAGACGGCGCGCCGTCTGCACAACCGGGGAAAGCGCGATGATCGGCACCTGCGGGCGCTCGCGCGCAGCGCGCAGGCCCGTGGTGCCCGACGAGGTGTAGGAGATGATCGCCGAGAGATTGAGCGTTTCGGCGATCTGGCGTGCGGCCATGGAAATGGCGTCTGCGCCCGTGGGCTCCGGCTCGCTGCGCTGACCGTTGATGATGGTCGGATAGGTCGGGTCCTGCTCCACCTTGGTCGCGATGGAGCTCATGGTCGAAACGGCTTCGACCGGATAGTCACCGGCGGCCGATTCTGCCGAAAGCATGACCGCATCCGCGCCCTCGAACACCGCCGTGGCGACGTCGGAGACTTCCGCGCGGGTGGGCACGGGAGCGGAGATCATCGATTCGAGCATCTGGGTGGCGACAACCACCGGCTTGCCGGCACGGCGACAGGCGCGGGTGATCTGCTTCTGGATGCCGGGAACGGCCTCCAGCGGCATTTCCACGCCCAGATCGCCACGCGCCACCATGAGCGCGTCGGACAGCTCGATGATCTCGGCCAGACGCTTGACGGCCTGCGGCTTCTCGATCTTGGCAAGCAGGGAGGCCCGGCCGCGCGCGACCTTGCGCACCTCGGCCAGATCCTCCGGACGCTGGATGAAGGAGAGCGCGATCCAGTCGACATCGGCGGAGAGCACCGCGTCGAGATCCTTGCGGTCCTTGTCGGTCAGTGCGCCCATGGGCAGATCGGTGTCGGGCAGGCTGACGCCCTTGCGATCGGAAATCTTGTTGCCGGCGACCACTTCACAGGTGATCGACTTGCCGTCGTTTTTCAGCGCCTTGAGCTGAAGACGGCCATCGTCGATCAGCAGGCGATGGCCCGGCTCCACCGATTTCAGGATTTCGGGGTGCGGAAGGTGCGCCCGCTTTTCGTCACCCGGCTCGGGATTGTCATCGAGCGTGAATTTCTGCCCGACGGAAAGCTCGACGCTCTTGTTGGCGAATGTGCCAACGCGCAGCTTGGGGCCCTGCAGATCGGCCAGAATGCCGATCGGATGACCGACCTTCTTCTCCACTGCGCGAATGCGCCCGACAAGGGTGCGCATCAGCTCGTGGCTGGCATGGCTCATATTGATGCGGAAGACATCCGCACCGGCTTCAAACAAACGCTGGATCGTCTCCTCTTCGGAAGAGGACGGACCGAGCGTTGCGAGAATCTTGACCTTGCGCTCGCGTCTCATCGGGAAGCACCGGTGTTCGTCAGCGTGTTGTTTTCGGCTGGGCCGTCAGTCAAATCCACCATCCAGTTTTCCTGCTCACGCGTGTCGTACTCCTGGAAACCGGCACGCTGGAAGCCCCGCGCAAAACAATCATTGGTGCCGGCTATCTTGAACTCGGTCAGTGCAACGCACATCTGGACCGATCCCTCCCAGCGGCCACCGCTCGCGGCGTCCTCTGCGTAGAGATAGTAATAGCGCGACTCCAGGGGCCCCTCGATCAGGGTTTTGCAGCTCGATTTCTCGATCCGCCACCAACCCTCGCTCACCCAGCCCGAGCCGGTGCGATAGCCAATGGCCACGCCAACGAGGTTTTGTGTGGAGTTGCAAACACGGAAGTCCGCAAATGCCGGTGTGGGCGCAAGGAATGCGCCTCCCAGTCCGGCAGCGGCGACCAGCAGAAAAGCCCCCCGGCGTTTCGCGCGCGACGCCCGTCGAAGCATTTTTGGTAACCTTGAATTCGACTTGAGCATATTTTCCTTTTCGGCAATGTCCGTGCGCCTGTCAACGCGGCAATGTCTGCCGCGCGTGTTTTCCGTCACAGCCATTGCAGAACGCAGCACATCATGAAAGGAGAAGTCTAGACTGCGATAAGCGCACATTTATGACCTCTCCGCATGTCTTCGGGAACGAATCCATGACTGCCAGCACTTATACATCTCCTTTCGAGATCATTCGTGGCGATTCGGCCCCGGGAGAGAGCATGGGGCTCGTTCTGGTTGCGGATCATGCCAAACGGGACTTGCCCGAGCGTTACGACGCGCTCGGCCTGCCGGAGACGGAATTCGAACGCCACATCGCCTATGACATCGGCGTTGAGGCGGTAACCCGCGCGCTGGCCCGGATCACCGGTGCGCCCGCCGTTCTGTGTGGCTTTTCCAGACTGCTGATCGACCCGAACCGGGGCATCAACGACCCGACACTGATTCGCCAACTCTATGACGGCACGATCATTCCCGGCAATTATCCGCTGAGCCCGGAAGAACGGCGCGACAGGCTCGAACGCTATTACCTGCCCTATCACGATGCGGTGGCAAAGACCGTGGAACAGGCGGCGGACGCGTTTCAGGCGGCCCCGCTGATCATTTCCATGCATTCGTTCACGCCCTTCATGAAGGGGCGTCGGCGACCGTGGGAGGTGGGGCTTCTGTGGGACCGCGACGACCGCGCCACGATCCCGCTGATGGAGGCGCTGAAAGCCGGCGGCGACCTGACCGTGGGCGACAATGAGCCCTATGACGGCGCATATCCCGGCGACACGATGCACCGTCACGCCACGGAGCGGGGCTTTGCCCATGCGCTGATCGAGATCCGGCAGGACCTGATCGGCGATGAGGCAGGCGCAAACGCCTGGGCGGAACGGCTCGCCCCATTGCTTCTAGAGATCAACGCACGGCCCGAGATGCACGAGGTGAAGCATTTCGGATCGCGCTCGGACCATTCGTGAAGGAGAACGCCATGACCACGCTGAGCGAGGAGAAAAAGCGCGACCTGGAGGCAGCCGCATTCCGTCGCCTGCTCGACCATCTGCGCACCCGCACCGACGTGCAGAACATCGACATGATGAACCTGGCCGGTTTCTGCCGCAATTGCCTGTCCAACTGGTATCGGGACGCCGCCGAGGCGGAGGGCATTGTGCTCTCGAAGGAAGAATCGCGCGAGATCGTCTACGGCATGCCCTATGAGGAGTGGCGTTCGAAATATCAGACCGAGGCGACCGCAGAGCAAAAGGCCGCCTTTGAAGAGAACCGCCCGAAGGACCACTGAGCGGCGCAACACCATGGCAGGAGCGGCGCGGGCCGCAACGCAAATGCCTTGACCACCGGGCGTAGCTGGGGCATCGAACCTGCCACGCCTCAATGCCCCGAGTCGCGGGCTTTAGTACAATCGACCGGAGTTTCGCATGTCCGACGACATCACCACCGAAACCGCAGATACCGTTGCCGCTGGCCAGCTTCGCGCCTTTATAGAGCGTGTCGAGCGCCTCGAAGAAGACAAGAAGACGGTTTCGGAAGACATCAAGGAAGTCTACGCCGAGATGAAGGCCAATGGTTTCGACACCAAGGCCGTGCGCAGCATAGTGCGCCTGCGCAAGAAGGATCAGGCGGAGCGCCAGGAAGAAGAGGCGATGATCGACCTCTACAAGGCCGCGCTCGGCATGGAATGATTTCGGCCACAGGCCGGACATGAAAAAGGGCGGCTCCGGGCCGCCCTTTCTTTTTGCCTGCAGTTATCTGCGGCAGATGCCCTATTCGATGTCGAAGGAGACACCCTGCGCGAGCGGCAGCTCCTTGGAGTAGTTCACCGTGTTGGTGGCGCGGCGCATATAAGCCTTCCACGCATCGGAACCGGATTCACGGCCACCGCCGGTTTCCTTTTCGCCGCCGAACGCGCCGCCGATCTCCGCACCGGAAGTGCCGATATTGACGTTGGCGATGCCGCAGTCGGAACCGCGTGCGCTGAGGAATTCCTCGGCCTCGCGCATATCGGTGGTGAACACGCAGGACGACAGGCCCGCACCAACCGCATTGTGAAGCTCGAGCGCGTCATCGAAGTCGCTGTACTTCATCACGTAGAGGATCGGGGCGAAGGTTTCTTCCAGAACGACGCCGGCCTGCTCCGGCATCTCGACCAGGGCCGGATGCGCGTAATAGGCGTCTGCATCGCCACTGTCGAAACGCTGGCCGCCGACGACCTTGCCGCCGAGCTTCTTCGCTTCTTCAATCGCGTTCTGCATGTTGTCGAAAGCGCCCTTGTCGACCAGCGGGCCAACCAGTGCATCCGTGGTGAGCGGGCTGCCGACGGAGACCGATTCGTAGGCCTTGCGCAGGCGCGGCAGCAGTTCGTCATAAACGGATTCATGCACGAACAGGCGGCGCAGCGTGGTGCAGCGCTGACCGGCGGTGCCCATGGCACCGAAGGCGATGGCGCGCAGCGCCATGTCGAGATCGGCCGAGGGGCAGACAATGCCGGCATTGTTGCCGCCGAGTTCCAGAACCGCGCGGGCAAAACGCTTCGCCAGACGCGGGCCGACTTCGCGGCCCATGCGGGTGGAGCCGGTGGCGGAGACCAGCGGCACTTTCGGATGGTCGACCATGACCTCGCCAACGGCGCGGTCGCCGATGATGACGGTGAGCAGGTCCGCCGGCGCGTCATCGCCAAAGCGGGCAACGGCGCGCTTGAAGATCGCCTCGCAGGCGAGCGCCGTCAGCGGCGTTTTCTCGGAGGGTTTCCACACAACGCTGTCGCCGCAGACCAGCGCCAGCGCCGAGTTCCACGACCAGACGGCGACGGGGAAGTTGAAAGCGGAGATGACGCCGACAACGCCGAGCGGGTGCCAAGTTTCCATCATGCGGTGGCCGGGGCGCTCGGTGGCGATGGTGAGGCCATAGAGCTGGCGCGAGAGACCGACGGCGAAATCGCAGATGTCGATCATCTCCTGAACTTCGCCGAGACCCTCGGAGCGGATCTTGCCGACCTCGATGGAGACGAGGCGACCGAGATCGTCCTTGGAGGCGCGCAGCTCTTCGCCAAGCAGGCGCACGAGTTCGCCACGGCGCGGACCCGGCACGTTGCGCCAGGCCTTGAAAGCGGCATGCGCGCGCTCGATGGCTGCTCCGGTATCAGCAGCCGAGATGGACGTGACGGCGGCGATTTCCTCGCCCGTGACCGGCGTGCGCACGGTCAGGTCGCCACCGGCAATCGCCTTCTCATCGACGCCGAGGCGCTTGAGGAGTTCGGTTGTTTCGTTCTTGACGTTCATGGGTGCTTCGCTCCCTCGATTATCTTTCTGTATTCATGCGGGCGTCAGGCGATGCCACCTGACTGCAAAATGCTCTGAAAGCCGCGCGGCCGGACGAGCCTCTGGCGGGAATGTAGGAAGACCGGGCGGTCATTGGAAATGGAAATTCGGACTGTATTCATGATGGACGGTCATGCTTTCCCTGCCAATCGGTGCCGGAAAAGCACAAGAACCAATCCACGGCAGGTTCAGACCTGCGCGACGATCCACGCCACGAACGCGTCTGCCGAGGGGTTTTCGACGCCGAGCGGCTGAACCAGAAAATAGGCGTTCTGGGTGGCGAGCGACGTATCTCCGATCTGCACAAGAACGCCGGAGCGCAGCTCCTCCTCGATCAGATAGGCAGGCACCAGACCGGCGCCGAGCCCGGCGGTTGCGCCTGCAATGACCATGGTAAACTGGTCGAACTGCTTTCCCGGAAGCGCCGGCACATCGCCGACACCGGCCTCGCGCATCCAGTCAGCCCACGCGCCTGGGCGGCTCTGGAGATGAAGGAGCGGGGCGTCGAGCAGGTTCTCGGGAGCCTTGACGCCGTGTTTCTCAACAAAGGCCGGCGATGCGACGGCGATCATCGCCTCGTCGCACAGCTTGGTGAGGCGGGCGTCCGGCCAGTTGTCGCGGCCGAAATGGATCGCCACGTCGAAACGCTCATGGGCGAGATCGAACGGATTGATGCGCGCCATGAGATTGATGCCGATGCCCGGATGCGCCTTTTCGAATTCCGGCAGGCGCGGGATCAGCCAGCGGCTGGCGAAGGTGGGCAGGCTGGCGACATTGAGCGTTGCGCCCGCCATGCCCGCAGCGATGGCGCGGTGCAGGGTCTGCGTGATGCGGTGCAGATCGTCTTCCAGCGCATCGGCAAGGTTCTTGCCGGCCGGGGTGAGCACGACGCGCCGGCCCACACGCCGGAACAGGCTGAAACCGAGCGCCGATTCCATGTCGCGGATGTGGCGGCTGACGGCGCTCTGCGTGAGGTTGAGCTCTTCGGCGGCCAGCGTGAAACTCTGGTGCCGCGCGGCAGACGCAAAGCTGCGCAAAACGGAGAAGGAAGGCAGAAAACGCCGCGCGAACCTGTCCACCATCGTCGAAAGCATGCCTCCCCTTTGCGCCCTGCACGCGACCCTGTGGTCACAAGGCCCGCACTTGCCGGTGCGTGGCCATTCTGCTCCGGTTCCCCGGAACACGTCAGCTTCTTATAGACGCCTGCCGGGCGAAATCACATAGACGATGCGCATTTCGCACATGCCGGCTAAAGGAGCCGGTGACGAGAGCGTTCCCGCTTATCGTGGAATTGCGAAAACGCTCCTATTCATTGTTTTCTAAGCAATTCCGGACGGAAAACCGGTTCCCACTTTTCCTGGAATTGCTTTAGGCCATGGCCAGGATGCTGCGCGCACTCTCTTCATCAGTGATGAAGACCGTCGGCTCAACCAGCTTCATTGCGCCGATCAGCGCGTCGATCTTGTCTTCACCGCCGGAGGTTAAGATGCGCATGGGCGCGCGGCGCAGACGATCGACATCGACGGACATGACCCGGTCATTGATCGGGTGGTCCACCAGCTGACCGTCGAGATCGTAGAAGTGGTAGAGAATGTCGCCCACCGCGCCCTTGGCTTCGAGATCAGAGCGCACCTCTTCCGTGAGATAGCCACCGCGATAGAAGGTGGTGGCCGATGCAAGACCACCAACGGACACGATGACGGCATCAAGCGTGTCGGCGAGCGCCAGAATTTCGTTGAGGCCGCAGCGCTCGATCAGCGCCGTCTTGGTTTCGACGCTGTCGACAACGGCGGGTGCGGGAATGAGATAGCCATCCCCCTGGAAAGCGCGCGCAAAGCGCCAGGCGAATTCAGCCGGGTTGAAGCGACGGGCGACGCCGACACCGCCGAGAAGCGAGATCACTTTGAAGTCGGCCAGCGGCCGGGCGCGAATGAACGGGAGCGAGCCGAACAGCGTGCGCCCCCAGCCGACGCCCACCGACATGCCGGCGGCCATGACGTCGGACACATAGCTGCCGGTCGCGGCGCTGACGGCGGGAATGGGATCCGCCTCGGGATCGGAGAGCGGCGCGACCACGGCGCGCTCGAGGCCGAAGCGCTGTTCCAGCGCACGTTCGATCCGGGTGATCTCGGCCAGATCGCCCTCAATGGTGATTTTCACCTCATTGCGGGCGCGCGCATCGGCCAGCATGCGCACGACGCTGACACGCCCGATGCCGAGAATCTCGGCGATCTCGTTCTGCGTCTTCTGCTCGACGAAATACATCCAGGCGGCGCGGACACGCAGCCGGTCGGTTTTGCTGGTTACACCTCCCTTGCGGGAAGTCATTGCAATTTCTCCAGAACTGGTCGTACCGGCGGGCTGATTGTGTACCTTCGCCTTGCTCATATGGCCTTCCTGCGTATTTCCCCGGGGCGGTCACAAGCATGTCGCTTGATTTCCAGAGAGACCAAAACAATGATGTCGCCATCCGGTCAATGGCCGGCGGCAGAAAACTAATTACTTGAGGATAGCATTTTATGCTTCGTGACGCCTCGGAAGACATGGCGATTCATCTTAAGGACCGCCTGCGTGATATCCGCGATTTCCTGCGTGCGCATCGCCACGAAAGGCAGGGCGCAGCTTCGGAAAAGCGCGGTTTTACGGACATCGAGAAGCTTCTGGGGCGGGCCGTCAGCATGGTCGACGACACGCTGACACTGGCCGAAACCGCCTCCCGCACCGTGCTGCCCGGCGGGCAACAGCCCGAACTGGTCATAAGACCGCTGGTCGATTATTTCGGCACCGACCCGATGGAAGGCGAGCGCGCGTTCCGGCGCCACATGTATCGCGCGGCAAAGGCGCTGGCGGCCACGCTGGACGACCGCGAGCCCCCGGCCATGCGCGAGACGACCTTCACCGGAGCGCATGAGACGCTCCGCCAGCGGCAGGGCCATGTGCTGCTGGCGCTGAAGAACGCGAAGACGCCCGAAGCCATAAGGCCGCTTCTGGCGGGCCTGCTCGCGCATCTGCTTCAGGAAATCTGCCGCAACGCGCTGAGCGACCCGGCAATGCCTGCCGCAGCGCAGAACGCCGAGACCTGCATCATCGTGTTTGCGCCGGGACTTCTCGCCTCGGGACTGGCGCTGTTCGACGAAAGCCTTTCCGCTTCGGACCTGCTGGACATCGCCACGCTGGCGGTTGCCGCACGCCGGGAGCGGATGGCGCGCAGCCTTGAGGCCGATCAGCCGATTGCCGACCTGACGGCAATCTTCGAAAGCCTGCTCACGCATCTGCCTTAGAGCGCTTCCGCTTTTCGTTGAAGCGCGAAAGCGCTCTCATTCATTGTTCTTACGCAATGCCAAATGGCAAAAGACCGGCCAACCGCATCCGCGGCAGCCGGTCTTCAAGTCTTCGATGGTCAGGGGAAGCACACCTGACCGGAGCGCTGCTAGACTGCCTTTTCGAACAGCTCGGAAAGCTGCTTCTTGGTGGCCTGCACCGAAGCCGGGCTCATGCTGAGCTCGGTCAGCCCCATGCGAATGAACTCGGGGATCAGGTCGGTGCGCGCGGCGGCCTCGCCACACATGCCGATCTCGATGCCCGCCGCGACCGCTGCCCTGGCGGCCTGATCGACCGCAGCCATGACGGCTGGATGGGCGGCGTCGTTCAGATTGGCAACCGACGGGTTCAGGCGGTCCGCCGCCATCACATACTGCGTCAGATCGTTGGTGCCGATGGAAAAGAACGCGACCTCCTTCGCCAGCGCTTCCGCGCCGAAGACGGCAGCCGGCGTCTCGATCATCACGCCCAGCGGGAATTCGCCATGGGCAACGCCCTCGGCCTTCAGCTCGGCGGCGCATTCATCGATCAGAACACGGGTGCGGCGCACCTCTTCAACGGTCGAGACCATGGGCAGCATCACGCGCAGATTGCCATGAACGGCAGCGCGCAGCAGCGCCCGGAGCTGAACCTTGAAGATGTCGGTGCGGTCGAGGCACATGCGGATGCCGCGCCAGCCGAGGAAGGGGTTTTCCTCTTCCGGGAACTCGACGCCGGAGATCGGCTTGTCGCCGCCAATGTCGAGCGTGCGCACGATGACCGGGTGGTCCGGGAAAGCGCGGGCAAGCTCGGCATAGGTCTCGGCCTGCATGTCCTCGGACGGCAGATGCATATGTCGCATGAAAAGAAGCTCGGTGCGGAACAGGCCAACGCCCATTGCGCCGGCTTCCTGAGCGGCCTCGACCTCTTCGAGCGAGCCGAGATTGGCCGCCACCTGAATGACCGCGCCATCGGCGCGGCGCGGCACCACATCCTTGTAGACCCTGAGCGCTTCCCGCTCGCGGGCGGCAGCGCCGATCATCTCTTCAAAGCGCGCACGGGTGGCAGCGTCGGGTTCGACAACGACCTGTCCCGTGTGACCATCAATGGCGGCTTGCTTCGCGTCGCGCAGTACGTTGACGGCCCCGCCAAGGCCGAGCACTGCGGGAATGCCATGGGTGCGGGCGATGATGGCCACATGCGACGTCGCGCCGCCATGGCCACAGACCACGCCGCCAAGACGCTTGAGCGGCGCACGCGCCAGATCCCATGCGCCAATATCCTCGGCGACGAGAATGGCCCCTTCGGGAATGTCGTCGAGGCGCGCATCTTCCTGACCGAGAAGCGTGAGACAGATCTGGCGGGCAATGGCCTCCATATCCTCGGCGCGCGCGGCCATATAGGCGTCGTCCAGCTTGCGGAAATCATCGGCCAGGCGGGAGGATGCGGCGATGACGGCGGATACGGCGTCGAGACCGCCATCGATGGCGGCAAGCGTTTCGTCGCGCAGCGCATCATCGGAGGCGATGTCGCGCAGCGCCGCGACGATGCCGCGATCGCTTTCCTGCATGCCATCGGATGCAAGCGAACGGTCGAGTTTTTCCTGAAGACGCTGGATCGCTTCCGCGAAGCGCTGCTTTTCCGGCTCGATTTCGCCAGCGGAAAGCGTCGTGTTGTTGGGAACGATCTGCTGCGGAAAATGCGCGAAGACAGGACCGAGGCCAAGCCCGGCGCTGGCGGCAACACCATGAAGGCCGCCATCGGCGACCAGAGGCGCACCCGGTGCGGCAGGCGCTGCGGGCGCAGGCGTCTCGGCGGCGGGCGCCTTTGCGGGCTCGCCCACGCCTTCCTCGACACCCGACATGGGGTTTTCAAGATAGGCGATGAGGGCATCGACGGCCTCAATGGCGTCGGCGCCATCGGCGCGAATGGAAACTTCGTCGTTTTCCTTCACACCAAGCAGCATCAGCTTCACCGAGCTCTTGGCGCTGACAGCCTTTTCGCCCTTGATGATTTCCACATCGCTTTCGAACCCCTTGGCGAGGCGCACGAAGCGTGTGGCGGGACGGGCATGCAGGCCATCCTGCACTCTGACGATGGTCGAGCGTTCCATAACGGTCTCGTATCTGTTGTTCAGTTCGTTACGGCGTTATGCGCCGATGGTGATGACTGCATCCGTCTTCAGGGCCGCAACAAGCGTTGCCGGCTCGACGACGGAGGCGCAGATCTCGCCCGGACGCTCCACGGCGGGCGCGCCGTTGAAGTTCACAACCACATGGCCGATCTCGCGCACCTTGTTCCAGGCGGCTTCGCCCATGGCGGTGATTTCGGCGGTCACATCGCCCACGGTAACGCGGGCGCCAGCGGCCGGCGCGGCATCGGACGGACCTTCCTGCACCGCATGCAGAACGGAAACCTCGGCAAGTTCCTCCGGCGCGCCGTCAGCGAAAAGAATCAGGACACCGCCTTCCGCCAGATCCGCGACTTCGGGACCGACTGCAGTAATACGCGTTTTGAGAAACACCGACATTCAAATAACTCCATGCAAACATTCGTTTCGGGAAGGGCGGCCGCCCAAACGACGACCGCCACCCCGTTGTTTTAAAGAACCAGCAGGCTGACGCCCCAGGCAATGGCCACGGAAACCGGGCCCATGACCTGACGGCTCAGAAGCACCGCAGGGACACCGATCTCAATGGTCTTGGGTTTCGCTTCGCCGAGGGCCAGGCCCACCGGAACGAAGTCACAGCCTACCTGCGTGTTGTAAGCGAACAGCGCAGGCAACGCCATGGCCGGTGAGATCGTGCCGTTGGCAATCTGCGGTCCGATGATCGCCACGCCGATCACCTGCGCAATGACCGCGCCTGGCCCGAGAATGGGCGACAGGAACGGCAGGCCGCAGATGGCCGAGATGATGAGCAGGCCGACAATGTTGTTGGCCAGCGGTCCCATCGGCTCGGCGAGAATGTCACCGATGCCCGTGTAGAGGATCAGACCGATCAGCATGGTCACGAAGGCCATGAAGGGCAGCACGTTGCGCACCACCTGGTCGATGGTGCGGCGACCGGCGTTGAAGAACACGCCAACCACATTGCCCATCACGCGGCCAACGCTGCTGATGAGGCCGACAAGGCCGCCTTCCTCGGTGGCCGGCGCCGCAGCCGGAGCACTCTCCGGCTCTGAAGACGCGGCCGCGCCGCCAGCGACAGCGGCCGCTTCCGTGCCATCGGCCATCTCGATGTTCTCCGGCGAAACGCCCGAGACATAGATGTCCTCGGTGATGAACTGGGCAAGCGGGCCTGCCTGGCCGACCGGGGTCAGGTTGACGGTGGGAATGCGCTTGCGCGGGTAGACGCCGCAGCGGGCGGTGCCGCCGCAATCGACGACCACGACAGCCATCTCGCCTTCAACGGGCGGGCTCTTGAAACCGTCAACGGCTTCACCGCCCGTCATCTCTGCGATGCGCTTTGCGACGGGGTGGATGCCGCCGCCGGTGACCGACACGATCTTGTTGCGCTGGTCCGTCGGTTCGATCACGAGCGGACCGCCCCAACCAGACGAGCCCCTGGAGATCTTTACTGCTTTGTATGTTTTAGCCATGTCCTGCGCCTCCCCTAGAGCTCAACGCCCTGGCGGCGCGCCAGGATGGCCGTGATCCGCTCGGTCAGCATGCCCTTGAGCAGGATGACGAGGAGACCGACCAGCGCGTACCAGATGGCCACGGTGATGTGATAGCCGATGGGCACGACGCCCTGGCTCTCAAGCTCGAGCAGAGCGACGAGAATGCCGCCCCAGACGAAGTACTCACCCGGGTTGATGTGCGGGAACAGGCCGAGCGGCGGGTGCACATAGGACACAGCGGCGTCGTAGAATGCCGGCTTGTGCTTTTCCTCAAGGAACGAGCCGAAGGTGTAGGCCATCGGGTTCGTGAGGAAGAAGACGGCGAGAACCGGAAGCACCGTGTAGCGCGTGAGCGCGATGCGGCCGGCGCTCTGGGCAAGGCCGTGAACGCGCTTCTCGCCCACCAGTTCGGTGATGGCGTAGAAGGCGGTCATCAGCACGACCAGCGTCGGGATGATGCCGGTGACGAAGCCAGCAAAGACCTCGCCGCCCTTCTGGAAGATGCCGATGAAGTACTTGCCGGCGGCGGTGAGCCATCCGAGCTGTTCTTCCTGGGCAACCGAGTCCAGCTTCTGCCGGAACTCTTCGACCGAAAGGTCGGTGCCTGCCTGAGCAAGCACGACCAGATCATTTGTCGCCGCCTTGGCGGCGAGTTTGCCGTGCAGCGCGGCATCACCCGCCACTGCGCCAGCCATATGCAGCCCCTGCATCGCCGTATCGGCGTGCTGGGCCATCATGGAAATGACAGACATAGTCCTCCCTCTCTCTTCTGCTCACCCCGGTAATTGAGCCCCGGTGAGCGCGCAGTCCCGTATGTCATGCTTTTGAAGCGGCCAGAGATTCCCGAAGCGGCGGCTCCTCGCCTGCCCGCGTACGGTCTATCTGAGCAACCGCCTGCGTAATTGCCGCGGTCAGCCCCGGCTGCTTTTCTCCGAAAAGCGCCGGTTCGGCCCGCAACTGATCAAGGGTCATGCCCTCGAACTGCTCATGTCGCTTGAATTTTGCGAAGACGGAGCGGCCACTCATGGTCAGGATCCGGCGCACGGCGAGATCCGGCGAAACCACGACGATGGCAATTGCACCGCGTTTCAGGAAACGGCCGTGAAATGCGCCCGTGCCGACGAAACCATCCGCATATTTCTGCGTGATGCCTTTAAAGACGTCGGAATAGTGACGCATCTGCAGCCACACGCCGTAGGACTGTAGCGCCCATACGACTGCGAGGAGCAAAAGCCCCCATTGCCATAGTGCCATCAGGCATTACCTCCCGAAACGCTCTTCCCAAGCGTACGCACGTCAACACACTTAATAATCCTGAAATTAAGAACATTTGTTTTTTGAAATGTCAAATTGTATATTCCTTCAAATACGTGGATCACGGCTTATTTGATTGGAACCGACATGCCGCATGTTATGGTTCCGGCTAAGGAGTTCACCCGTTGGATCTGGATTTCAAGAACGAACTTGCAGTCATGCCCGATTTACGCCACCGGCTGCGCCAGTTGCGCTGGTTTCGCACGACCTTTCGCGGCAATGCGAAGGCTGTGACGCAGCATTACGGTGTCGTGTTCGAGGTGGACGAGGAGAAGCTCACCCGCGTCTTTCTCGACTGGGTGGAGATGGTCGATGCGCAGAAGGCCTATGCCCAGCTCGACCGTGGCGACTTCATCATCTATGCCGCCGGCCTCGCGCTGAAGGAGATGATCCGCCATGCGCCGGTCACGGTGACGCCGGAAAGCACGGTGACGGGCGACGCGGAGAATGCGGAGATCGTCAAATTCTGGCCGGAGGGCTTTCTCTACACGAACTACTGCGTGTGCGCGATTGCCGCCATCTTCGAGCAGGAATTCGGCGAAGCGCCGCGTCTGGCCCGCTGTGCCGACGATCTGCGGACCTGGTGGTCCTACCGCGAGAACACGCGCGAGATGCCGGCCTCCGCCGTCGCCTTCCTCGACCGTTTCCTTGGTGCGGAGCCCAACTGGGTTGCGCCCGATCTCGTGGAAGGGCGGATCGCCATGCGCAACGCCATCGAAGCCGGGCGCAAGAGCATCGAAGCGCCCTCGATCTTCCCTGACCCGGCGAGCTAGGAACATCGCGCAACACCGGGTGTTTTCAAGTGACGGAAAAATGCCCTAAAGGGCGGCATTCATTCGCCACGTTGAAACGCAGCCTCCCCCTCAGCCCCGAAAGTCCGGAGTTTTCATGACTACCCCCCTGATCATATTCGATTGCGACGGTGTTCTCGTCGACAGTGAACCGCTTGCCGCAATCGCCTATGAGCGCGTTTACAACAAGCATGGTCTGGCGCTGAAGCGCGAGATCGTCGGCCAGTGCATCGGCATGAAACAGGCCGACATCATCACCCGCATCGAAGAGTTGACCGGCTTTGCCTTCCCCGCCCATGCGGATGGCGACATCTGGCTGGAGACGAAGGCGCTGCTGGAAGAAGAACTTCAGCCGACGCGCGGCATCGTGCCTTTCCTGAGCAATCTGAAGACGCCGCGCTGCGTCGCTTCCTCATCCTCCATGGAGCGGATTGAGCTCAGCCTCGGGGTCTCCGGCATTGCCGATTTCTTCGGCGACGACGTGTTCAGCACCTCGATGGTGAAGAACGGCAAGCCGGCACCGGACATCTTCCTGTTCGCTGCAGAGAAGCTAGGCGGCGCGCCGGCCTCCTCCGTGGTGATCGAGGACTCGCCCTTCGGCGTGCAGGGCGCGGTGGCGGCCGGCATGACGGCCATCGGCTTCACCGGTGGCAGCCACACATTCGACGGCCATGGCGAGAAGCTCAGCGGTGCCGGCGCACACGCGGTCTGCGCAAGCTGGGATGAGATCGAAGCGGAACTCCGGCAGCGCGGCTTCATCGGCGAAGCGGTGGCGGGCGCTTAAAACCTCTCCACGTTTCCGGAACGACTTCCGCGCAAAAGAAAAGGCGCTGCCTGTGATGATGGCAGGCAGCGCCAGACGCGGTCAAAGTCGTTTTCGGTATTCTTCAGGCGGTGCGCCGTTTCATGAGAACGGCGGTCCGCCTTTCTTTTTGGTGGGCTTCCCCGGTGGCGAGCCCCCAAGCCGACCGGGAAAGCCTGTCCGGAAATTCCGGTCAGACGAGCATCGCCATCGGGTTTTCGATGACCTGCTTGAAGGCGGCGAGGAGTTCTGCGCCAAGCGCACCGTCCACCGCACGGTGATCGGTCGAAAGCGTGACCGACATCACGGTCGCAACCTTCACTTCGCCATCCTTCACCACGGCCCGCTGCTCGCCCGCACCGACCGCGAGGATCGTCGCATGCGGCGGGTTGATGACGGCGGCGAAGTCCTTGATGCCGAACATGCCCAGATTGGACACGGCCGTGTTGCCGCCCTGGAACTCTTCCGTCTTCAGCTTGCGCGAACGCGCCCGCGCGGCCAGATCCTTCATCTCGTTGGAGATGGCAGACAGCGTCTTCTCGTCGGCGCGGCGCACGATCGGCGTGATCAGACCGCCGGGGATCGACACGGCAACGCCCACATCGGCGTTTTTGTGCTTCACCATGGCGTTCTCGGTCCACGACACATTTGCGTCCGGCACCATGGCCAGCGCCCTGGCGTGGGCCTTGATGACCATGTCGTTGACCGACAGCTTGTAAGCCGGCTTCTCGCCATCCCCGGTCTTCACCTTCGGCGCGGCATCATTGAGCTGCTTGCGCAGCGCCAGAAGCGCGTCGATCTCGCAATCGAGCGTCAGGTAGAAATGCGGGATGGTGGACTTGGCCTCGACCAGACGACGGGCGATGGTCTTGCGCATGCTGTCATGCGGGATGAGCTCGTAGGAGCCTTCCTCGAACAGTTTCAGCACCTGATCGTCGGACATGGCCTGCGGCGCGGACGCAGCGGCGGAAGCTGCTTCCGCCGGTGCGGCTGCCTTCGCACCGCCATCCTTGCCGGCGGCTTCCACATCGGCCTTGACGATCCGGCCCTTCGGACCCGAACCGGTGATGGCGGACAGGTCGAGACCGGCTTCCTTCGCCAGACGGCGGGCAAGCGGAGAAGCGCGGACGCCGGAGGATGCTTCCGCAGTCGCTGCCGGAGCAGCGGCGACGGGTGCCGCGGCCTCAACGGGGGCCGGCGCCTCCGCCTTTGCGGGCGCTTCGGCTGCGGCTTCGGCGGGCGCAGAAGCCGGTGCATCGGCCACGGCCTCGCCTTCTTCATAGATCCACGCCACAACCTGACCGACCGGAATGTCGATGCCTTCCTTGCCGGTGATGTTGCGCACGATGCCGGCGGCAGGAGAATCGATCTCCATGGCCGCCTTGTCGGTCTCGATCTCGAACAGGAGATCGCCCTTTTTCACGGTCGCGCCTTCCTCGACAAGCCAGGAAGAAATGCGGCCGGTCGACATGTCCATGTCGACCTTGGGCAGGATGACTTCAACAGCCATGTCAGCGCGCTCCCGTAACCAGATCGCGGGCCGCCTTGACGATGCCGTCGACCTGCGGAACCGTCGCCTTTTCCAGCTCCGGATTGTAGGGGATCGGCGTTTCCGCGCCGCCCAGACGGACGACCGGTGCGTCGAGATAGTCGAAGGCCTCGCTCTCGGCGATCATCGCCGAAATCTCTGCGCCGACGCCGAGCGTCTTAACGCCCTCATAGACGCACATCAGGCGGGACGTCTTGCACACGCTGTCGATGATCGTCTGGCGATCCATCGGGCGGATGCTGCGCAGGTCGATGACCTCGACGTCGATGCCTTCTTCGGCAAGCTGCTTTGCAGCGTCCAGCGACTTGTGCACCATGATCGACGTGGCGACGATGGTGAGATCAGCGCCCTCGCGACGAACGGCAGCCTTGCCGATCGGCACGGTGTAATAGCCTTCCGGCACTTCGCCCTTCATCTTGTAGAGGAGCTTGTGCTCGTAGATCATCACCGGATCGGGATCCTCGATGGCCGCAAGCAGCATGCCCTTCACATCGTGCGGGGTGGACGGCTGGATGACCTTCAGGCCGGGCACATGGCCGAGCCATGCTTCGAGGCTCTGGCTGTGCTGCGCGGCAGCGCCCGTGCCGGAACCGGCCGGGAAACGCATGACGACCGGCACCGAAACGGCGCCGCCCAGCATGTAGCGCATCTTGGCAGCCTGGTTGACGATCTGCTCCATGGCGAGCGTCGCGAAATCTGAGAACTGGAACTCGAAGATCGGACGCATGCCGGTCACGGCTGCACCGACTGCGACGCCAGCGCCGCCCAGCTCCGAGATCGGCGTGTCCATGACGCGCTCGGGGCCGAAGCGTTCCACCAGATCGCCGGTGACCTGGAATGCGCCACCATAGACGCCGATGTCCTCGCCCATGAGGAACACGCGCTCATCGCGCTCCATGGCAATGGCCATGGCTTCCTGGATGGCCTGCGCGTAGCTCAGTTCACGCGTGGCTGTCTCGACTTGCGCGTCCATCAGGCCTGCTCCGTGTAGACGTATTTCTCAAGATTGGCGACTTCGGGCATCGGGCTTTCCTTAGCGAACTCGATGCCTGCTTCGATTTCCTTGCGAACCCCTTCGCGGATCGCTTCGATACCGGCGGCGTCGATGACGCCGAACTCGACGAGCTCTGCCTCGAACGCCTCGATGGGATCACGCTCGGTCATCCACTCTTCGATCTCTTCCTTGGTGCGGTAGCGATTGCGGTCGCTCTTGGAGTGGCCGCGATAGCGATAGGTCTTGCACTCGATGAGCGTCGGTCCCTCGCCATTGCGTGCACGCTCGGTCGCCTCGTGCATGGCCTCGGCCACATCCGACACGACATTGCCATTCACGATCACGCCCGGCATCGCATAGGCGGCGGCGCGGTCGGCGATGTTGGGAACCGCCGTTGCGCGGGCAACGGAGGTGGACATGCCGTAGCCATTGTTCTCGCAGACGAAGACGACCGGGAGCTTCCAGATGGCGGCCATGTTGAGCGCCTCGTGGAACGCGCCCTCATTGTTTGCGCCGTCGCCGAAGAAGCAGACAACGACATTGCCGGTCTTCATCTTCTTGGCGGTCAGGGCAGCGCCAACGGCGATCGGCAGACCGCCGCCAACAATGCCGTTTGCGCCGAGATTGCCCGTCGACACATCGGCGATGTGCATGGAGCCGCCACGGCCACGGCAATAGCCGGTGGTCTTGCCGAAGAACTCCGCGAACATGCGCGAGACGTCCGCACCCTTGGCGATGCAGTGGCCGTGGCCACGGTGCGTGGAGGTGATCTGGTCTTCATCAGAAAGGCCGAGGCAGATGCCGACAGCGCTTGCTTCCTGTCCGATGGACAGATGCATCGTGCCGTGGATCAGGCCACGCATGTAGCTTTCTTCTGCGCCTTCCTCGAACTGGCGGATCAGATACATCTTGCGCAGCGCATCGCGCAGCTTTTCCTGATCGAACTGCCTGTAGATGAAAGGCTGGTTGGCGCCATCGGTTTTCGAGGCGCTCTTTTTGGCCGTGGCCGACATTTTTACGCTCCTGTCTAGAGCATCGAACCGAAAAGCGGGAACCGGCTTCCGGTCCGATGTTCCATCAATAAATCAGATCGTCCGTGTGCGCCCGAACGGGCGCATGGCGATCTAGCCGTAAACGAGCTTGTCCTGACGCGCGCGCAGCTCGGCGATCTTGGAACCGGCCGGCGGGGCAGCATTGTCGGACGTGATCAGTTCACCCTTCTTGATGGGCTTGGTGACCGTGCCGCCCTGAAGCAGACCGCAGGGGATGGCCCTGGAGGCGCGAGCCTCGGGCACCGTCATGATCCATGCGCGGTAGCAGTATTCACCGATTGCATCGAGCGTCTCACCCGGCTGCATGTCCTTCTTGGCGACGGCGCAGACTTCCGCAACCGGCTTGTCCAGCGGCACCATGTCCGGCTTGCCGTAGAGAACGACGCGGGCGCAGGTGAGCGGCACTTCAAGCGAGGTGAGGTGATAGGGGCGATGGAAGGTGAAGTAAGGGCCCTTGCCCATCTTCAGGTCTTCCATGCGCTCCGAAATGCGCGGATGCGACATGTCGGCGACAACGAAGACGCCGGGCGCCACGCCCTTGCCGATGGAGTAATCCACCACGCCAACGCGCGACAGCACACCGCCATCCTTTTCCGGCACCAGTACGGAGGACAGCTCGTCCAGCGTCGCCTTGGGGCCATGCATGCCCGGCTTGTCCGGCACGAGACCGGTGGCGTTGGCGATGGCCGCCATCTCGACCATGGTCTTGGAGCCGTCGACGAACTCGACCAGCATGCGCACGTTCATGTTGCGGCGCGCTGCTTCCTCGGCATAGTCGTCCGGGATCGCATCGATGTTGAGCGGGTTGTTCTTGCCCTTGCCGGCGGCGACGATGGGATGCCCCATGGCCGAAACAAACTCGATCAGCTCCATGCAGGAGGACGGCTCGTCGCCAGCGCCCAGCGAATAGGTAACGCCCAGGCGGTCGGCTTCGCTCTTCAGATAAGCGCCGATGGTGACGTCAGCCTCGACATTCATCATGACGAGATGCTTGCCGTGCTCCATGGCCCGAAGACCGATTTCAGCACCGACAGCGGGAACACCGGTCGCATCGATCACGACGTCGATGAGATCGTTCTCGAGAAGAAGATCGGCATTGTTGGTGACGGCAACTTTGCCGGCTTCCATCGCCGCGGTCATGGCGGACTGCGTGTCCGCTTCCTTGGCGTGCCCTTCTTCCTGATAGGCGATATCCACGGCGCGGCTTGCCGCAGGCAGGTTCAGCTCCGAAATGGCGCCGATTTCAATGCCGGGCATATGTGCGACGCGGGTGACGATATCGGTACCCATTTCGCCCGACCCCACAAGGCCGATACGGATCGGCTTGCCGGATTTGGCCCGATCCTCGAGATCCCGGGCAAGGCCGGTAAGCGCAACGTTGGCAGACATTTCTGACCACTCTCCCAGATGGCGTTTCCTCAGATTGAGGCTTATTGAACATATGTTTAGGTGTCAATACGAATGTCCATTGGCGCGACAACAACGCCCTGCTCTCCCCAGAACCGTCAGCAGCAAAAGCCCGCACAGCAGACATGACGCTGGGGAAAGAGAAAATCGTAACATTCCAGCTTTTGTGAACGCTCTGTTTCAGTTTTCCGATCTGAACGAACGCAAATGGGCTTCCTAAATGAAGAACCAGCCAGGGAAGACGCCTCGGCTTCGAAGTAATAACACACTTCCCTGACGGAAATGTGAAACGCTTGTTGATAGCTAACTGGAGTACTGAAAATGAAAACTGCTCTCTCCGCTCTCGTTATTTCCACCTTTATTGCAGCTCCGGCATTTGCCATTGAGCCGATCAAGGGAAGCATCACCTATGACGGTCCTTCTCAGTCGACGCTGAGCAAAACGCCGGTCGGTTCTGTTCTTCAGCACCAGTTCAACGCGAACGGCAATGAATATCGCGAGATCTATGTTGTCGGTGACGACGGCCGTCCGGTGCTCGTAAATCGTACGATCGTAGACAACAGCTAATGTTCAAATGAACATTGCAAGAAAGGCCCGGACATCGATCCGGGCCTTCTCTGCATGAGGCAGAACTCTACTTCGAAACGCGATTACCTGTTTCGCAATACAACACAGGGCAGCCTGCCACTGCGAAAACGGCGACAGACACGCACCGCATCCGGCCGACTGTCAGCGCCGATGCGGACCGCATAGATGCCGCGCCATCCGCGCGGCGAGCGCACCCGGGTTATGACCGGCTCGTAATCCTTCAGAAGCGCTGCATGCCGGCGCAGAACCATCTGCCAAAGCCTTATCGCCACATCGCGGCGAAAATGCCCCGCCACCTGCACGCCCCAGGGCTGGGTGTGAACACTGGCCATCGCCATGACGGCGCGGGCGGAGACAGGCAGAGCAAGACAGGCCTCATCGAACGGCTTGTCGGGATGCAATGGCTGAACCTTTGCAGCGCGCGTGCGCTCGGAGAACGTATCGACCGGCTCCCCCAGGATCGCCATGACGTAATTCTCGGTTTCGAGCGGCAGGAAGCCGCCCTTCGAGAGCCAGCGTGAGACACGCCCCTCTCCCGCATTGTAAGCGGCAGCAGCGAGACCAAGATTGCCGTACTTCTCTTTCAGCTCCGCCAGATAGGCAGCCGAGGCCGGTATCGCCTTTTCAATATCAAATGCATCGTCGAGCCCGCGCATCGCCGCCGTGCCCGGCATGAACTGCGCAACACCCTCCGCCCCCTTGGGGCTGACGGCATTGGGATTGAAGCGACTTTCCTTCCAGAGGAGCCGGGCAAGGAAGGCGGGCTCCATGCGGTTGTCCCGCGCCTCAGCCTCCACGATCCGGCAGATGGAGGCGATGAGCGTCGCCTTTTCCGTTTCATCCGCCTTCTGGTCGCCCTGTTCTGCGTGAACGGAAGAAAGGCCCGGCAGAAGCATGACGAGCATGGCAATATGCAAGATCTGCCAGCGGGAACGGACATGCTGCATCGGGCACCCTTTCGCTCTCGCCGAAGCCTAGGGCCAGCCCCGACGACAGGCAAGCCGCAGGAGAGAAGCCGCAATGGCAAAGAGCCGTTTGCCGCATCAAAAAGCCGTCGATCATTCCGAAGGAGGCATGGTGGAGCTGAGGGGAATCGAACCCCTGACCTCGTCATTGCGAACGACGCGCTCTCCCATCTGAGCTACAGCCCCGTTCCACCGATTGCACGCATTTAGGTATGCGGAAGCGGGCCTGTCAAGAAGTGCGCGCGCAAGAAGAGAGCGCATGGAAACTGCACCCTGCGCCGTGCAAAAATTCCCTCCAGACTTGCCGCATCCACCGCCAATGGCTACATGTCGCAAAATTGCCGGCATGCAATGCAGGAACCGCCTGTGCGTGCCGCGCTTAACACGGCCCAGGAGACCGGCATGCTCGCGCTTATCCAGACCATCATCATGGCGCTCGACATCTATTGGTGGCTGATCATCGCCTCCGCCATCTTTTCCTGGCTGTATGCCTTTAACGTGGTCAACCCGCGCAACCAGTTCGTCGGGTCCATCGGCAACTTTCTCTACCGCGTGACGGAGCCGGCGCTGCGCCCCATCCGCAAGGTCCTTCCGGACCTCGGCGGCATCGACATTTCGCCGATCATCCTGCTTCTGGCGCTGTTCTTCATTCGTCAGTTCATCCTGACCACCGTCGCCCCGGCGCTTCTCTGATCCATGTCGGAACTGCCCGCCTTCTGCCGACAGGCCGATGACGGGCTGGTGCTGTTTGTGCGCCTGACGCCGAAATCGTCGCGCGACGCCATTGAAGGCCCGGCGGAAACGGCGGATGGTCGCTGCCATCTGAAAGCGCGGGTGCGCGCCGTGCCGGAAAACGGCAAGGCCAATGCCGCGCTTGAAAAACTGCTCGCCAAGCAGCTTCGCGTGCCGGCGGGCAGCGTTTCGGTGACCGGCGGAAGCACTTCGCGCCTCAAGACCGTGACAGTGGCGAACACCGACAAGGACGTGCTCGACCGGCTCTCAGGCTTCGCTGCAGAAAAATAAGGCTCCCCTGTCGAAACAGGCTATGCTCCGCCCCCAAGGGGGATGAGGGGTTATGAAGAGGAGCCTGCCCATGAGAATGGCATTGACCAGACTTGCGATAGCGGGACTTGCGATGGCGGCGATGGCCGGCACGGCGCGAGCGGTCGACATTGAAAGCGCATATACAGAGCTGAACACCGAAAAGAACTGCGCGCCCTTTGCCGCGCCGGGCGGCGACGAACCGGGCGACTGGATCAACCTCGTATGCTCGGGCTGGAAGGGCTATCCCGTTCTTGTCTACTACAGTGATGCACGGGAATCGCTGTTCTATGGCTTCCCGCCGGCCGGCGATCTGGCGCCTGAGTGGGAAAGCTTCTCCGCCTTCAACTCCACCGGCCCCACCATCGAATGGCGCATCATGAAGGATGGCGACCGCGAATGGCCCGTCGCGACGATCCATCGCTGGTTCGTGGATGACGATTTCGGCGATAAGATCGAAGTGCTGGTGGTGGAGAAGGTCGGGCAGCTTCTGGAACGGCAGGGCTGCGTCGTTGGCTATGTGGTTGCGACAGGCAACGAAAACGCCAATGAAAAGGCCCGCCGCATTGCTGATCGGCAGGCCTATGACTTTGCTTGCGGGGCCGACCAGCCGGTCGTTGACGCGGGTGAGGTGCCAGCCCCGATGAGCGCGGGTGGCGGCGGCTAGAACACGGGACCGAAAACTGAAATCCGGCTTTCGGTCCGATGCTTAGCTGATCGTCTGGGCTCAGGTGATCGTCTGGATCGCCCGTGGTGCGCCCTGATGAACGCAGGCCGATCCAGACGCCGCCAGCGCCATGCTTACTTGCTGGTCTTGGCCCGCTCGATGGCCTCGACAATCAGCCTGCGCGCTTCGCCGGCATCCAGCCAGTCGCCGATCTTGACCCACTTGCCGGGCTCGAGATCCTTGTAGTGCTCGAAGAAGTGCTGGATCTGCTGGAGGGTGATCTCGGGCAGGTCCTTGTAGTTGTGCACGTTCTCGTAGCGGCGCGTCAGGTGAGCCGACGGCACGGCGATGATCTTCTCGTCCTGTCCGGAATTGTCTTCCATGACCAGAACGCCGATCGGGCGCACATTGATGACGCAGCCGGGAATGAGCTGGCGCGTGTTGCAGACCAGAACGTCGATGGGGTCGCCGTCATCCGACAGGGTGTGCGGCACGAAGCCGTAATTGCCCGGATAGGTCATCGGCGTGTAGAGGAAGCGGTCGACGACCAGCGTTCCCGAATTCTTGTCCATCTCGTATTTGATCGGCTGACCGCCGACCGGGACCTCGATGATGACGTTCACGTCTTCCGGCGGATTATCACCGGTGGAGATGGCGTCTATGCGCATGGAGAAGCAACCTTTGTTCTGGCAGGTGATGGCTGCCGGAGACCGGCGCGGCGACCGATAAGGTCCACCGGACGAGGCAACCCGGAAATGGATGGCTGCCGCTTTATCGCGTCACAGGCCGCATGGCAATGCAGCGAATGGTGCAGTGCGAAATTTTGATGGTGCGCGCGCGGACCGGAAAGACATGCGCAGCAGGGTCGAAGCTCAGTCCCAGACGAAGGCCAGCTTGCGCAGCGCCCGGCTGTGAAACACCTCGACGCCCTCGGCAATGTCGCGCCCGCCGGCGCCGGCATAGAACGCCAGCGCTGCCTCATTGTCTTCCAGAGCCCACACGACAAGACCGTTCAGACCATGGGCCGACAGCATGTCGCGCGCGGCCTGGAAGAGCCGCGTGCCAAGACCGACGCCCTGATATTCAGGCCGCAGGTAGAGCTCGTAGATCTCGCCTTCCTGCGCCAGCTCACGGGCGCGGTTGCGCCCGAGCGTTGCGTAGCCGGCAATCTCACCGCCGATTTCGATGACGAGAACGGTGGCGGACCGACGAATCGCATTGGCCCACCAGCGCGGACCACGACGACCGATCATGCGCCCCAGCGCCTGATAGGGGATGATGCCGGTATAGGCCCCGCGCCACGCGCTATCGTGGACTGCGGCCACCGCCTCGGCGTCTTCCGGCTCTGCTCGTCTGATGTCGATCGTCAGCGTGTTCATAGTTTCTTAACCATAGCTGCGTCGGGTCGACATGCGCAAGCATTAGAGCGCTCATCTTTGCGGTCGCGCACAGGCAGCCGAAAGCGCTCAGATTTCCGTCAAACGGTCTTCGATTTCATTGGGATTAAGCCGGCCGGCGGGGAAATGCTGTGCAAGCACCTCTCCGGCGTAGCCAACGGTTTCGACAAACCCGTCGGCCAGCGTGCCGCGGCGCGCGTGCTCCAGCATCATGGCGACGCCCTCGTTCCAGACACGCTGTTCGACACAGGCGTCGATCTCGCGGTCAGCCACGATTTCCACGTAGCGTTCCGCCAGCGAAACGAAAATCAGAATGCCGGTCCGCCCCTCGGTCACATGGATGTTGTGGGCGAAAAACTGGTTCTGCGCTTTCTCGTGGGCGCGCCGGTATTTCAGCGCCTTGGGCACAAGCGCAACGCGCAGCCCCGGAAAAGCGATCAGAAGAGCGCCGGCCGCGGCAAAGGCTGCGAGCTGCGCAGCGGCGAAAACCATGGGATCGACGGAAATCCACCAATGCCTGAGCGCCAGCGCCAGAAACGGGCCGAGAATGAGGATTGCCAGCGCGACGATGAGGCCCGCGGGATAGAGATAGGGATCGCTGGACCGCGCGAGAACGCAGTAGATTTCGCCCGCAGTGCTGCGCTCGGCGTCACGGATCGCCTTTGCGATGCGGGCGTGTTCTTCGTCCGTCAGTGTCCTGATCTTTCGCAACATCCTACCAGCTCCCCGAAGCACCGCCGCCGCCGGACGAACCGCCGCCGCCGGAAAAGCCCCCGCCACTGCTGCCGCCGGAAGACCATCCGCCGGAGGAGCTGCGTCCGGAGCGCCCGCTGGACTTCTTGTAATTCACCTTCATGCCGAGCCACTCATACTGGCCCGGCCCGATCTTGCGCCCGAAGATGGGCGGCAGAAGCGCCATGGCGAAACCGCCGAAGAAGAAGGTGCCCCAGACGATGAAGAACAGGATCGTCGGCCAGGGAATGCTGTCATCTTGCTGCTGGCTGCGCCGGGCGCGGGCCTCGAGCTCCGCCGCATTGCCCTCCAGCACCATGATGATGTCATCCACCGCGCCATCGATGCCGGCGTCGTAATCGCCAGCGCGGAAGGCCGGCACCATCGTGTTTTCGATGATGAGTTTGGAGTGCAGGTCGGTCAGCGTGCCTTCGAGACCATAGCCGACCTCGATCCGCATCTTGCGGTCATCGAGCGCGACCAGAAGCAGGACGCCATTGTCCTCACCCGCCTGCCCCAGCCCCCATGCGCGGAAGAGACGGTTGGCGAAGGGCTCCAGCGCCTCGCCGTCGAGGCTGCGAATGGTGGCGACGACAATCTGGTCGGAGGATTTCTGCTCGAAAGCTTCGAGTTTTCCGGTCAGGCGGGCCGTGGTTTCCGCATTGAGGATGCCGGCGTCATCGACCACCCGCCCGGTGAGCCGGGGCAGTTCCGCAGCGGCCAGCGTCGATGCCAGAAACAGAGCGACAAGACCAGCCGCAAGGGCAAGCCAAAGGCGCTGGCGATCACGTGCGGCGGGACACCGCCGGACTGCCTCCCCCATCGATCAGTCTCCGTCAGCCGCCGCTGTTCGTGCCGAAATTGACCGACGGCGCATCCATCTGCTCCTGCGAGATGGTGAAGGTCTCATAAGGCTCGTTGCCCGTGAACCAGAACATCGCCCACAGCATGGAGGGCAGCGTCTTCAGTGACGTGTTGTAGAGGCGAACCGCCTCGATATAGTCGCGCCGGGCGACGGCGATGCGGTTTTCCGTGCCCTCAAGCTGGGCCTGCAGCGCCAGGAAGTTCTGGCTCGCCTTCAGATCCGGATAGTTCTCGACGACAGCCAGAAGGCGCGACAGCGCGCCGGTCAGGCCGGCCTGGCTCTCCTGAAACGCCTTGAAGGCTTCCGGGTCGGTGAGCATGTCCGTCGACACCTGAACCTGGGTGGCCTTTGCGCGCGCCTCGACGAGGCCTTCCAGAACCTCGCGCTCGTGGGAGGCATAGCCCTTCACCGTTTCGACCAGGTTCGGGATGAGGTCGGCGCGGCGCTGATACTGGTTCAGCACTTCGCTCCAGGCGGCCTTGGCCTGTTCCTCACGGGTGGGGATGGTGTTGAACCCGCAGGCAGAAAGCAGCGGCAACATCACGAAGAGCGCCAGAAGAGAAAGAAGGCCGCGCTGAGAGACAGCGGCGAGCGGCTTGGCAATCGGCATGAAGGAGCGCCTCCGAAACATTGGTTCTGGGAACATTAGAGCATCGGACCGAAAAGTGGAAACCGGTTTTCGGTTATTCCGATGCTCCATCAATCGCTTAGATCGTCCTTTGTGCGCCGGAATGGGCGCACGGCGATCTAGAACATGGGCCACTGACAGGAAACCAATTCCGATCAGGCTGCCCATGCTGTACGGTTATCGCAAATCCACTGCAACGGGTTTTCAGATGGGGTCGGGAAACAAACAGGATCAGGAAGCCGAAGCGGAGTCGCGCCGGATTCTCGACCGGGTTGGCCGAGAGAGCGAAGGCAGCTCCATGATGACGCGCGTGCGCGATCACGTGGCGGCTACCGATGCAGAGCAGAACGACCCGATTGAACTCTGGGGCACCCGCATCGGCAGGGCCATCGCCGTGACCACGCTGACGGCCCTGATCCTCTGGCTCCTCCTCTACGTCTTCGGCATAATCGGCGGATAACGGACAGCATGACCAATCAGGACAACCGGGGCGAGGCGCGCGCCGTTATCGTCATTTCAAGCCATGTGGCGCGCGGCAGCGTTGGCAACAGGGCGGCCGTTTTCACCCTTGAGGCACTGGGTTTTCCGGTCTGGGCGGTGCCGACGGTCATTCTGCCCTGGCACCCCGGCCATGGGCCGGCGACGCGCATCGTGCCGGAAGCAGATCAGTTCGCGCGCTTCATTCACGACCTGGAAAACGCCCCCTGGCTGGGTGAAGTGTCGGCCGTGCTGACAGGCTATCTGGGCGGGCCGGAACAGGCGACGGCGATTGCCGGGCTGGTGAAAACCCTGAAGGCACATAACCCGCAGGCGCGCTATGTCTGCGACCCCGTTCTGGGCGACAAGGGCGGGCTTTACGTGCCGGAGGCGACGGCAACGGCGATCCGTGATCAGCTGCTGCCACTGGCCGACATCACCACGCCGAACCGCTATGAGCTGGCGTGGCTGACGGGGATGGAGATTTCCGGCACGGAAAGCGCCATTCGCGCGGCGCGGCAGGCCCCGCCGGCGGATGTGATGGTGACGTCAGCGCCGGCCAGCAGCCCCGACCGGCTCGCCAATCTTCTGGTGAGCGAGACGGACGTTCTGCGCGCCGTGCATGACAGCATTCCAAGCGCGCCGAACGGGACGGGCGACCTGACGGCGGCGCTCTATCTTGCGCGGCTGCTCGCAGGCGAGACGCGGGAAGAAGCACTTGCGAAGACGACGGGCTCGGTTGTGGCGATCCTCAACAAGGCCTCAGAACGCGGCTCGAACGAACTGATGCTCGAAACCGACCGGCAGATCCTGACGCGCCCGGAAATGAGCATCGAGATCGAGCATGTGGCGGAAACCGCGGAGGCATGACGGCGGTCTGAGCCTGCGGGCAAACGCATAAACCGGATTGCCCGAAGAACGGTTTACCGTTATTCGGAATTCCATGACCCATCTGCCAGACCGTCTTATCGCCGGCTACCGCAACTTCATGGCGGGCCGTTACAGCTCCGAGAGCGATCGCTATCGCGCATTGGCCAAGGATGGCCAATCCCCGAAAACCATGGTCATCGCCTGCTGTGATTCACGCGCGGCGCCGGAAACGATTTTCGACTGCGGCCCCGGCGAGCTTTTCGTCGTGCGCAACGTGGCCAACCTCGTGCCGCCCTATGCGCCGGACGGGCAGCATCACGGCACGTCCGCAGCCCTGGAATTCGCGGTGCAGAGCCTCAAGGTGAAGCACATCGTCGTGATGGGGCATGGACGCTGCGGCGGCATTGGCGCAGCGCTGAACCGCTCGGCCGAGCCGCTTTCGCCCGGCGACTTCATTGGCAAATGGATGGGGCTGGTCAAGCCGGCCGCAGAAGCCCTGGCCGAGAACGAGATGATGACAAAGGCCGAGCGCCAGACCGCGCTTGAACGCATCTCGATCCGCTACCAGGTGGAAAACCTGCGCAGCTTTCCCTGCGTAAAAATCCTCGAAGACAAGGGCAGGCTCACCCTGCACGGCGCGTGGTTCGACATTTCGAGCGGCGAGCTGTGGGTGATGGACCCCAAGACCGGCGATTTCGAACGGCCGGACTTCGAGTAGACCCGATGCTGTCAGGCGGGATCGCCTGACTTTTCACCAAAAGCGAAGCGCGATGGCCCCGTATCAGACGGGGCCTGTCGGGCCATGCCGCAAAGCCGTTGCCAGCGTTGGCTCCGGCAGCCTGTTCCAGATGATCCATGAAACGATTGCCACCGTTCCAAGCGTCGGGATGATGAGCACCATGGCCAGAACGGGATCGCCGATGAGTGCGGCGATGGTTCCGCCGGCGAGCCCTGTGGTCATCTGAAGAAAGCCCGTCAGCGACGATGCGGAGCCCGCAATGCGGGGGAATGGGGCAAGGCCCGCCGTCATCATGGCCGGCATCACGAAAGCGATGCCGAAGGCATAAACGCCGACCGGCCCCATCACGCCGATGAAGCTGGGCTCGAACAGGGTGAGCGCAAACACCAGAAGCAGGCTGCCCACACCGATGGCCGTGAGGCCGATGGGCACGAGCCTGTAAGCGCCGAGCGACTTCATCAACTGCCGCGCGGCGACAGCGCCGACGAAATACATGCCCGATTGCGCCAGCATGCCGAGGCCAAACTCGGCGGGTGTCATGCCGACATTGTCCATCAGAATGAAAGGCAGAACGGTTGCCTGCGTATAGAGCGCGCCGACCGCACCGGCGATGACGAAGCTCGACAGCATGAAGTAGCCATTGCTCAGAAGCAGGCCATAGGAGTGGACCAGCGCCTTCGGGCTGATGCGCGAGAGATCGCGCTCGACGGTCTCGCGCATACAGAAATGGATGATGAGCGCGATCACCAGTCCCGCCACCAGCATGAGAATGAAGATGGCGTGCCAGCCAGCTACCTGCATCGTCAGACCGCCGAGTGTCGGCGCGAAGGCCGGCCCCACGGCAAGAATGATGCCGACCAGGTTCATGATCCGGGCGGAACTTTCATTCGTGAAAAGATCGCGCACGATGGCGCGTGAAACGGCCACGCCGACGGCCGCGCCAAAGCCCTGTAGAAAGCGGGCGGCGATCAGCGTTTCAATGTTGGGTGAGATCAGCGCAATGAAGCTCGCCACCACATAGATCGCGATGAAGGCGAAGGTGACGGGCTTGCGCCCGAGGCCATCCGACAGGGGGCCGCAGAACAGCTGCGCCACTGCAAAGCCGGCAAAGTATAGCGAGATGGTCATCTTGACCGCCGCTTCCGTGGTGCCGAAAGCCTCGACGATCTCCGGCAGCGCCGGCGTGAAAAGCGCCATCGAAACGGGCCCGAGCGCCACCAGCAGCGCACCGATGATGCTGACCCGCCGTTCGCTCATCAGCGGCGGTGGCGGGGTTTCGGCATCCGGTGCTTCTGCGCGCATGTTCATAAAGGCTCCCCCTGCCGTGGCGCGGCAGGCTTTTGCGACAGGCCCGCCAGATTGGCCCGCACCACTTTCAGTTTCTCGAGCATTTCGTCCCACTCAGTTTCGCTGAGCGTGCCGGCAGCGCTGCGCCGCATCTCGGTGCCCACCCGGCCAATGGCCTCAAGCACTCCATCGGCCTTGTCCGTCAACTCGACGAGCTTTGCCCGGCGGTCGGACGGGTCGTTCGCACGGCGCACGAGATCGCGCGCCTCAAGCCGGTCGAGATAGCCGCTCAGCGTCATCGCCTCGACGCCCATGCGCTCGGCGAGAACATTCTGGCGAACTGCGCCGGCGCGCGCGGCATGAACCAGCGTGCGCGCCTCACCGGGCGTCACGCCGATACCGGCATTGGAAATTGCCCGATCCATCGTACTTTTGATCAGACGATAAACGTCTGCGATGAGGAAACCGAACGATTCCGGATTCACGTGCTGCGTCATCAAAAAGACCCTTATTATAAGGCAAACTTAATATAAGCCATACATATAGTCAGTCCCTATCATCGTCAACTCCGGCCATTGCGCCGCCAGCCGCCAGCGCTTACATCGCAAGGGCTCTGTTCCTCCAACGAACCGGAAACGCCATGCAGAAATCCGCTCCCATCGATCTTGCAACGCACCCGCTGACGAACTGGACCGGGCCGCACGGCCTGCCGGATTTCACCGCATTCGACGATGCCGCGTTTGCGCCCGCTTTCGAGGTAGCCATCGCTGCCCATGAGGCGGAGATCGAGCAGATCGCCAACAATCCGGACGCGCCGGACATCGAGAACACGCTGGCGGCGATGGAACTCGCCGGTGAAGCGCTCTCGCGGGTCTCGGCCATCTTCTGGTGCCGTGCGGGCGCGCACACCAATGAGGCGATCCAGGCGCTGGAACGGGAAATCTCGCCGCGCATGGCCCGGCACATCTCGTCCGTTCTCATGAACGCGGCGCTGTTTGAGCGCATCGACCGGCTTTATCAGGCGCGCGACACGCTCGACCTTGATGCAGAGACCGACCGCGTTCTTGAAAAGGTCTGGAAGCGCTTTGTGCGCGGTGGCGCACAGCTCGACGCAGACGACAAGGCGCGGCTTGCCGTGATCAATGAGGAACTGGCCGGGCTTGGCGCGAAATTTGGCCAGAACGTGCTTGCAGACGAAAGCGGCTGGTCACTGTTTCTGGAGGAAAACGACCTGGCCGGGCTCTCCGACGCGCTGAAGAGCGCGATGGCGGAAGCCGCCGAAGCGCGCGGCGAGAAGGGGCGCTATGCGGCAACGCTCTCACGCTCCATCGTGGAACCGTTCCTTGCCTCCTCCGAACGGCGCGACCTGCGCGAGAAGGTGTTCAACGCATTCGCCAAACGCGGCGAGAATGGCGGCGACACGGACAACGCCGACATTATTGCGAGCACGCTGAAGCTTCGCGCAGAAAAGGCGCGATTGCTCGGCTATGAAACCTATGCCGCGCTGAAGCTGGACGACACGATGGCGAAAACGCCGGAGGCCGTGCAGGAGCTTTTGCAGCCGGTCTGGCGAAAGGCGCGCGAGAAAGCCGCCGAAGACGAAAAGGAACTGGCGAGGCTGGCAGCCGAAGACGGCCAGAACCACGCCATCGCCCCCTGGGACTGGCGCTATTATGCGGAGAAGCGGCGCGCCAAGCGCTTCGCCTTCGATGAAAGCGCGCTGAAACCCTATCTCGCACTCGAAAACGTGATCGCCGCCTCCTTCGACGTCGCCAACCGGCTGTTCGGCCTGACCTTCGAGGAGCAGAAGGGCGTTCCGGCCTGGCATGAAGACGTGCGCACCTTCATCGTGCGCAATGCCGACGGCTCGCAACGCGGCCTGTTCCTGGCCGACTATTTCAATCGCCCGTCCAAGCGCTCCGGCGCATGGATGAGCGGGTTGCAGTCGGGCTACCGGCTGGGCGCCGGCAAGACGCCGATCATCTACAATGTGATGAACTTCGCAAAGCCGCCCAAGGGCACCCCTGCCCTTCTCTCGGTCGATGAAGCACGCACATTGTTTCACGAATTCGGCCATGCGCTGCACGGGCTTCTGAGCGACGTGACCTGGCCGTCGATTTCCGGCACCTCGGTTTCCCGCGACTTCGTGGAGCTGCCCTCGCAGCTCTATGAGCACTGGTTCACCGTGCCGGAGGTGCTGCAGAAATTCGCCCTGCATCACGAAACCGGCCAGCCCATGCCGCAGGAACTGCTTGAGAAGATGCGCGCGGCGCGCACCTTCGACGCCGGCTTTGCAACGGTGGAGTTCACCGCCTCGGCGCTGATGGACATGGCGTTCCACAGCCAGGCCGAAGCACCCGAAGCGCCGCTCAGCTTCGAGGCGGAAACGCTGAAACAGATGGAAATGCCGGACGCCATCGTGATGCGCCACCGCACGCCGCATTTCCTGCATGTGTTTGCGGGCGATGGTTATTCAGCCGGCTATTATTCCTATATGTGGTCGGAAGTGCTCGACGCAGACGCCTTCCGCGCCTTCGAGGAAACGGGCGATCCGTTCGATCCGGAAACCGCGAAGAAACTGCTCCGGCACATCTATGCGGCCGGCGGGTCGGCTGATCCCGAAGAGCTTTACAAGGCGTTCCGCGGGCGCATGCCGACGCCGGAAGCCATGATGGAAAAGAAGGGGCTCGCCTAGGGCCGGAAACCTGACGATGACGGCCTGCCTGCGGGCCGTCATTCAATGGTCAGATAGATGTCACGCCGCCGATAACCGGTTGCCACACTAAACGGTGAAATTGCCTCCCACGACCCAACCAGATCGAGGGAGACTGTCATGAAGTCCTTTGGAGTGAGCACCCGCCGCAAATTCCTGATCGGAAGCGGCGCAACCGCACTTGCGACCACGCTTGGCGGGCTGGCCATGCCCGCCATTTCGCGCGCCTCGTCGCGCCCCGTCTTCACCCATGGCGTCCAGTCCGGCGACGTGGACACCACGACCGGCATGATCTGGACCCGCACGGATCGCCCGGCGCGGGTGGAGTTTGAAGTCTCGACCACCGAGAGCTTCGCCAACCCGACCCGGCTGCCGAGCCTCGACGCCCTGCCCGACAGCGATCTCGCCGTGAAAAGGCTGCTGGAGAACCTGACGCCCGATCAGGATATTTTCTACCGCATGACCGCCGTTGATCTCTCCGACGTTTCGGCGCGCTCGGAGCCGATTGTCGGACGCTTCCGCACCGCGCCCTCTGCACGTCGCGACATCCGTTTCGCCTGGTCGGGCGACACCGCCGGCCAGGGCTGGGGCATCGATGAGACCGGCATGAAGACCTATGCCACCATGTCGAAGCACGAGCCCGACTTCTTCCTGCATTCCGGCGACACGATCTATGCCGACGGCGCGATCCAGGACGAGGTGGAGCTGAAGGACGGCTCCAAATGGGTCAACAAGGTGGTGATCGACGAGAAGCGCAAGGTCGCTGAAACGCTGGACGAGTTCCGCGGCCAGTGGAAGTACAACATGATGGACGACCATGTGCGCGCGCTGAACGCCGTGTGCCCGACCTTCTTCCAGTGGGATGACCATGAAGTGGTCAACAACTGGTCGGCCTCCAAGGACCTCACCGAAGACGACCGCTACACCGAGAAATCGGTGGCGCTTCTGCAGGCGCGCGCTGCCCGCGCGTTCCACGAGATGTCGCCGATCCGCTTCACCCCGGCAGAGCCCGGCCGCGTCTACCGCAAGATCGCCTACGGGCCGATGCTCGACGTGTTCTTCCTCGACCTGCGCTCCTATCGCGGCCCCAACACCGCTTCCATGCAGGATGAGCTGAGCGATGAGGCCCGCATTCTGGGCGATGCGCAGATGCAGTGGCTGAAGCGCGAACTCTCGAACTCGCGCGCCACCTGGAAGGTGATCGCCTGCGACATGCCGATCGGCCTTGTGGTGCGTGACGGCGAGAAGATCGAGGCGATTGCCAATGGCGACGATGGCGCTGCCAAGGGCCGCGAGCTGGAAATCGCCGAGCTGCTGCGCTTCATCAAGAATGCGGGCATCGAGAACACGGTGTGGCTGACCGCCGACGTGCACTACACGGCTGCCCACTACTACAATCCCGACAAGGCGCAGTTCCAGGACTTCAACCCGTTCTGGGAATTCGTGTCCGGCCCGCTGCACGCCGGCACGTTCGGCCCCAACGATCTGGACCAGACCTTCGGCCCGGAACTGAAATATGTGAAGGCGCCGAGCAAGGAGCAGGGCGTAAACCTGCCGCCTTCGGACGGCTTCCAGTTCTTCGGCCTGGTCGACATCGACGCCGACACCCAGCAGATGACGGTGCGCCTTATGGATCGCGATGACAACGAGCTCTACACAATGACGCTCGATCCCGTGCGCTCGGCCTGACACTGAGCGCATGCACTCGAACCGGGGCCTTTGCGCCCCGGTTTTTTGTTTCGCGCGAGGCATGTGCCACGCAAATGACTGGAGGTAATCCGGTTACTCTTAGAAAATCATGCCCAATTGGTCGCAGTCTGCGAAATTGCATCTTTCCGCAACGCACACTAACTAAACTTGGAAAGCTGTCGAAAACCGTGGAGAGCAAGATGCATCAGACAGGCGCGCCCCAGGGAGCCGAAATGACCGCAGACGCAGGTCCTGCCCGGCCCGACGTGACCGTCTTCTTCGACAGGCGCACCTTCTCGGCACAGTATGTCGTCGCAGATCCGGCGACCGGCAAATGCGCGATCATCGATCCCGTTCTCGATTTCGACGAGAAATCCGGCGCAACCTCCACGGAAAATGCCGACCGGCTCCTCGCCTTCATCGAGGAGAAGGGGCTCGAGCTCGAGTGGATTCTCGATACCCATCCCCACGCCGATCATTTTTCAGCCGCGAGCTATCTGAAAACCAGAACCGGAAAGCCGATCGCCATCGGCGAGAAGGTGGTCGAGGTGCAGAAGCTCTGGAAAGGCATCTACAACTGGCCGGAGTTCCAGGCAGACGGATCGCAGTGGGACAGGCTATTTTCCGACGGCGAGACTTTCACGATCGGCTCTTTGCCGGCAAAGGTCATGTTCTCGCCCGGGCACACGCTGGCCTCGATCACCTATGTGATCGGCGAGGCGGCCTTCGTGCACGACACGCTGTTCATGCCCGATTCCGGCACGGCGCGCTGCGACTTTCCCGGCGGCAGCGCGGAGCGGCTCTGGAAGTCCATTCAGGACATTCTCAACCTGCCGGACGAAACGCGCATCTTCGTCGGCCATGACTATCAGCCGGGCGGACGCGAGCCGCGCTTCGAAAGCACGGTTGCCGAGCAGAAGGCCACCAACAGCCACATGTCGAAATGCGCGACAGAGGCGGAATTCGTTGCCGTGCGCGAGGCGCGCGACAGGACGCTGCCCATGCCGAAGCTCATTCTGCATGCGCTTCAGGTGAACATGAATGCGGGCCAGCTTCCCGCGCCGGAAGCCAATGGCGAGCGCTATCTGAAGTTTCCGCTCAACGCGCTTGAAGGCGCTTCCTGGGGCTAGAGCGCCGTGCATCGTGCTTTCCGAAAATCGATCCCGATTTTCGGGCCGATGCGCTAGACAATTCCAGGAAAAGCGGGAACCGGTTTTCCGTCCGGAATTGCGCAAAAACAATGATTTGAGCGGTCCCGGGGTCGACAACGGGCACTGCGGACTTTCGCAATTGCGAAAAAACCTGTAAGAGCGCGGCAACGCAACAGGGCCGCGCCTTGCCTTTCGCGCGCCTACCGACCCCAAAGAGCACATATGAAACTGCGCAACATTGCGATTATCGCCCACGTTGACCATGGGAAAACGACACTCGTCGACGAGCTTATGAAGCAGTCCGGCGCGTTCCGCGAGAACCAGCGCGTCGCCGAACGCGTCATGGACTCCAACGAGATCGAAAAAGAACGCGGCATCACCATTCTCGCCAAGGCCACCTCGGTGGAATGGAACGACACCCGCATCAACATCGTCGATACGCCCGGACACGCCGACTTTGGTGGTGAGGTGGAGCGCATCCTCTCCATGGTGGATGGCGCAGTTCTTCTGGTGGACGCGGCCGAAGGCCCGATGCCGCAGACCAAGTTCGTTGTCGGCAAGGCGCTGAAGGTTGGCCTGAAGCCGATCGTCGCCATCAACAAGATCGACCGCCCGGACGCACGCGCCGACGAGGTGATCAACGAGGTGTTCGACCTGTTCGCAGCACTCGACGCCACCGACGAGCAGCTCGACTTCCCGATCCTTTACGGTTCGGGCCGCGATGGCTGGATGAACTACAGCCCGGAAGGTCCGAAGGATGAGGGCCTCACCCCGCTCTTCGATCTGGTGCTGAAGCATGTGCCGGAGCCAAGCACGGAGCCCGGTCCGTTCCGCATGATCGGCACGATCCTGGAAGCCAACCCGTTCCTCGGCCGCATCATCACCGGCCGCGTGGCAGCCGGCTCCATCAAGCCGAACCAGGCGGTGAAGGTGCTGCATCACGACGGCACGCTGCTTGAGACCGGCCGTATTTCCAAGATCCTCGCCTTCCGCGGGCTCGAGCGCCAGCCCATCGAGGAAGCGCAGGCAGGCGATATCGTCGCCATTGCCGGCCTCTCCAAGGGCACGGTGGCCGACACGTTCTGCGATCCCTCCGTCAACCAGCCGATGGAGGCACAGCCCATCGATCCGCCGACGGTGACCATGAGCTTCATCGTCAACGACTCGCCGCTGGCCGGCACCGAGGGCGACAAGGTGACGAGCCGCGTGATCCGCGACCGCCTCCTGAAGGAGGCCGAGGGCAATGTCGCGCTGAAGATCGAGGAAGCCGACGACAAGGATTCCTTCTACGTCTCCGGCCGTGGCGAACTTCAGCTTGCCGTTCTGATCGAGACCATGCGCCGCGAGGGCTTCGAGCTTGCCGTTTCGCGCCCGCGCGTGGTGATGCAGAAGGACGAGAACGGCAATCTTCTCGAGCCAATCGAAGAAGTCGTGATCGACGTGGACGAGGAGCATTCCGGCATCGTCGTGCAGAAGATGTCGGAGCGCAAAGCCGAGATGATCGAGCTGCGCCCCTCCGGCGGCGACCGCCAGCGCCTTGTCTTCCACGCGCCGACGCGCGGCCTGATCGGCTACCAGTCGGAGCTCCTGACCGACACGCGCGGCACGGCCATCATGAACCGGCTGTTCCACGATTATCAGCCCTACAAGGGCGAGATCGGCGGCCGCATCAACGGCGTGCTCATCTCCAACGATGACGGCGAGGCGGCAGCCTACGCGCTGTTCAACCTGGAAGACCGCGGCCCGATGGTGATCGACGCCGGCGTGAAGGTCTATCAGGGCATGATCATCGGCATTCACTCCCGCGACAACGATCTGGAAGTGAACGTGCTGAAGGGCAAGAAGCTCACCAACGTCCGCGCCTCCGGCAAGGACGAAGCCGTGAAGCTGACCCCGCCGATCCGCATGACGCTGGAGCGCGCGCTTTCCTGGATTCAGGACGATGAGCTGGTGGAAGTGACGCCGAAGTCGATCCGCCTGCGCAAGCTTTACCTGGACCCGCACGAGCGCAAGCGCTTCGAGAAAAGCCGCGCCGGCGCGGCTTGAGGTCTGAACCCAATATTGAGCCCGCATCTACTTGCGGGCTCAATTGCATCTGGATGATGCTTTTCCGGTTTATGATGGCTGCTGGGCGCTGCAGGATGGAGCCGGCTTCAACGCCGCGCCAGGCACCCTCGCCCTTCGACAAGCTCAGGATGAGGGTTGTTGAGGCGTCGGGTGCCAATCCAGTGGCTGTGGCTGTGTGACCGGCATCCCATCAGGCTGCAGCATGGGCAGCTGAAGCATCCGCCAGGCCCGTTTTTACATGCGTCCCAATAACCCTCATCCTGAGCCTGTCGAAGGGCGAGGGCGCCTGGCGCGGACTGAGACGTTGCACTCCCCTTCACACCACCTCCCATGGCAGCAGCCTTTCGCAGCCGGGTTGACAGCACCCGAACATCCCGCGCTAATCGCCACAAGGTTGTGGAGGACGTTTCAGATGGATCCGGCATTCCTGCTCACGGCGCTTGTCGTTGTGCTGATTCCCGGCACCGGCGTGATTTACACGCTGGCGATTGCGCTTGGTCGAGGCAGCCCCGCTTCGGTTTCGGCGGCGTTTGGTTGCACGCTCGGCATCCTGCCGCACATCGCAGCCGCAATTCTCGGCATCGCCGCGCTGCTGCATGCCAGCGCCATGCTTTTCCAGATCGTCAAATTCGCCGGCGTGCTCTACCTGCTCTGGATGGCATGGGGCGCGCTGAAGGAAAACGGCATGCTTGATGCAGAGCCAGACCGCACGGCGATTGCACATCGCGCCATCATCCGGCGCGGTTTTCTCATCAACATTCTGAACCCGAAACTGTCGATCTTCTTTCTGGCGTTCCTGCCCCAGTTCATCCCTGCTGAAAGCACCCTTCCCGCGCTCGACATGGCGTGGCTCGGCTTTGTCTTCATGGTCATGACCTTCGTGGTCTTCGTGCTCTATGGGCAGATGGCGTCGCTGGTGCGCGGCAGGGTTCTGTCGAGCCCGACGATCATGAAATGGCTGCGCCGCTCCTTCGCGGCAGCCTTTGCGGCGCTGGGACTGCGACTCGCCCTTTCGACAAGGTAGACAGATGGAACTCTCCGCTCTCGTCATCTTCGCCGGCGCGCTTCTGGTTGCTGCCGGCACGCCCGGCCCCAGCATCGCCGCCCTCGTGGCCCGTGTGATCACGCGCGGCTGGGGCGATGTCCTGCCCTTCATGGTGGCGATGTGGATCGGCGAAGCGGTGTGGCTTTCCTTCGCGATTTTCGGCCTCGCGGTTCTCGCCGAAAGCTTCCATCTGGTGTTCTCGGTCATCAAATATGCGGGCGTGGCCTATCTGCTTTATCTCGCATGGAAAATGTGGACCGCGCCGGTGACGAACCCGGACGACGCCGTGCCCGACGCGCAATCGGGCGGGCGGCTGTTCTTCGCCGGTCTGGCGGTCACACTTGGCAACCCCAAGATCATGATGTTCTACGTCTCGCTGCTGCCCACGATCATTGATCTGGCTTCGGTGACCCTGATGGGCTGGGCAGAGCTGACACTGACCATGCTGCTCGTGCTGCTGGTGGTGGACGCGGGCTGGATCGTCGCGGCGGCGCAGGCCCGAAAGCTGCTCAGGAGCCCGCGCGCCATGCGCATCGCCAACCGTACAAGCGCATCGCTGATGGCAAGTGCAGCAGCAGCCATCGCGGCGCGGTAGGGCGTTCGGCGCTCAGACATTCAGGGCCGCGTTTCCCTGCAACGGTGAACCGTTCTAGGGTCAGGACCCTAGACGTCAGCGCCAATCCACTCGATCCAGCGGCCATGGAAGTCGCAGCGCGCCAGATCGCGGCGCGTTCCTTCCGGCCACAGGGTGAGCGAAACGCGCGCGAAGGGCTCCTTCATGTCGGACGGCTCCATGCGCAGCCAGGCGATGGGCGCCCCGCCGGCGTGCCCCGCTTTTTCCAGCGCGCCCTCGATGCGGGACTGCGTTTCGAACGGCAGATATTGCCACATGATCGAGTGAAACAGCACCAGCACCCGGTCGGGTTCGCGCATGGCAAGCGCCGCCTCGACAAAATCGGCCGCATCCGCCTTTTCCAGCGAGAGAGAAGCGCCATCCGCAAGGCTGATCGCCGCGACAAGACGTTCGAGCCGCGCCGCCTGATCGGCCCAGACATAGGAGGTGAGACGCAGGCGCTCGCTCTCCAGCGCAACATCGATGGGGGCGATGTCACTGCCCTCGCGCGAGGCGATTTCAAGCCTGCCGGAAAGGTCGGGCGCAGCGCCCCGCACTTCCGGCGCGAGCTTTACCGGTGAGGCGGCATCGCCCCAGATGTCCTCGCCGTAACGATAGTGGAACCGGTCGAACAGAAGGTTCAGACCCGCGCTTGATCCGATCTCACGAAGGTCAAGCGGAAGGCCGGTTTCGCGGGCAATCGTTAGGAAACCCGGCAGGAGCATGGCCGAGCGGGCGATCTCATTGGTCTGCGGCGCGCTGTCCAGAGTGGCGCAGAGCCGTGCATCATGGCGCGCAATGGTGCCGGCGACAGCCGCGCCAACGGCATCACGCGAGGCCGTTCCGGGTGGATAGACGCCGGCTAACTCCGCGTCCTCTCCCGCCAGAACCAGCGCATGAAGCCCGCCGCAAAGCCGCAGCGCCAGCGCATCTTCGCCGGGCGCTCCGGACCAGTCGAGCACGCGCGCGCCGGTTCTCGTGTTGCGATCCAGAATTTCAGGCAGGAGCCGGCACAGCTGGGCGGTGAAGGGGGAGCCCATACGGTCGCAGGCCTCGGCCTGCTTTTCGAAATGTGCGCTGATCCGGCTTTCCATGCAGTTCTCCTTCAAAGTTTGAAGGAGAGGCTAGCATGCGTCGTCCGAGAGTTTTGTTGCAGCGCAGCATTTTTTCTGGACCAGCCGACTGGCTCAGAAAAATCAGCCTGCCGGGCGCTCCGCCAGAAGCTTTTCGATCTCGGGCATCAGGTCGTTCTGCACGCTTTCGGGCGTGAAGGGGCCGACATGCTTGTAGCGGATCCTGCCTTCCGGCCCGACGAGAAAGGTTTCCGGCACGCCATAGACACCCCAGTCGATGGCCGCGCGGCCATTCTGGTCCACGCCGATTGCATCATAGGGATTGCCGAGATCACCGAGAAAGCGGCGGGCGTTTTCCGGCTTGTCCTTGTAGTTCAAACCGGCGATGACGAAACGCCCGTCTCTGGCCAGCTCCATCAACAGCGGATGCTCCTGCCGGCAGGGCAGGCACCAGGAGCCCCAGACATTCACCAGCGTGATCTTGCCTGCAAAGGCGTTAGAGGAAAGTCCCGGCAGGGACATGCCCTCAAGCGGCGGCAGATCCGTCTGCGGCGCATCACGGCCGATCAGCGCCGAAGGCACGAGCGAGGTGTCCCGCCCGGAAAAAAGCTGCATGAGGAAAACGGCGGCCAGCGCCAGGAAGACCAGAAGCGGCAGCAGAAACAGCAACCGCCGCGAACGGTTGGACTTTTCGCCGGTAACGCTCATTTCTTCTCTGCCTTGCGCTCGGAGCGGCGGCGAACGCCGCGCTCTTCGAGTTCCTTGAGTTCGCGCTTGCGGCCTGCCTGATCGATCAGGATCCAGAGGCAGAGCCCCGCAATCACCAGTGCCGAAATACCATAAGCGGCGAACACATAACCTGCGTGGGTCATCGCGCTGCCCTTTCTGCCGCGCGCGCCGAAAGCCTGCGCATGGCGATCACACGCCGACGCCAGATCTCCGCACGCATGGCCATCAGGTGAAGCGTGAGAAGCACGAGCGTGAAACCAAGCGCGCAGACGAGCAGCGGCCAAAGAAGCGATGTGTGGATGGTGGGACCATCGAGACGGAACACGGATGCCGGCTGATGCAGCGTGTTCCACCAGTCCACCGAGAACTTGATGATCGGGATGTTGACGAAGCCGACAAGCGTGAGGATCGCCGCGGCCCGCGCCGAACGGCCGGGATCGTCCATCGCCCGCGTCAGGGCGATGATGCCGAGATACATCAGGAACAGGATGAAAACGGAGGTCAGCCGCGCGTCCCAGACCCACCAGGTGCCCCACATGGGCTTGCCCCAGACGGAGCCGGTGAACAGCGCCAGCGCGGTGAAGGCCGCGCCGATGGGAGCGGCGGACTTGAGCGCCACATCCGCGAGCGGATGCTTCCACACAAGCGTGCCAAGCGCAGACGCCGCCATGAGCGAGTAGCAGAACATGGCGAGCCAGGCGAATGGCACATGGATGTACATGATCCGCACCGTGATGCCCTGCTGATAATCCTCGGGCGCGGTGAAGGCCATGTAGAAGCCTGCCGCAAGCACCGCCAGCGCCGTGCCGCCAAGCCAGGGCACGAGCGTGTCTGCCAGCGCGAGAAAGCGCGTGGGATTGGCGAGCGCCGTCAGGCGACCGGAGAGCGTGGAGGCTTGCGGGGTGGCGTTTGTCATGCCTGAACCCATAGCGTCGAGTGTCCTGTTCCGCAATCGAATCGATTGCCGCACATCAATCGCCGCCCCACCGCAGTGCGAGCGAGGCGGCCAGCGGCCCGATGACCGCAAAAAACAGCATCAGCGCGGCAAGAATGAGGAAGGGCGGCAAAAACGGGTCCGGATCGGCAACCGCGCCGCGCGCCGCCGCCACGCCGAAGATCAGAACCGGGATGGTGAGCGGCAGAACCAGAACCGAGACCAGAAGCCCGCCCCGTGGCAGCGCCACGGCAAGGGCCGCGCCCACCGCGCCGATGAAGGTGATGGCAGGCGTGCCGACGGCCAGCGTCGCGGTCGCAGCCAGAATGCCCACCGGTTCGACATTCATGAAGAGGCCGAGCAGCGGCGTCACCACCACCAGCGGCAGGACGTTCACCGTCCAGTGCGCGAGGCACTTCACGAACACGGTCAGCGCCGTCATGTGGCGGTTGTCGGCGAGAAGCATGAGATCAAGCGAGCCGTCTTCGCGATCAGCCTGGAACAGGCGCTCAAGCCCGAGCAGGCCCGCAAGCAGCGCGCCGATCCACAGGATGGCCGGGCCGATCCGCGCCAGAAGGTTGAGGTCCGGTCCCACGCCGAAGGGGATGACGGCCACCACGGCGAGGAAGAACAGGACACCGGTGAGCGCGCCGTTTCCGGTGCGCACGCCGATCTGCAGCTCGCGGCGGAAAAGCGCTAGCATGACTGGAAAAGCTCCTGACCGGGTGTGGGGCCGAGAGCGCCTGACAGCCGCGCACCGTCAAACGTCCTCATGCCTGAACCTGCCCCATGCGCAATTCGCGCGCGCCGGTCAAGCCGAGCGGCAGATGGGTGGCGGCCACGATCAGCCCGCCATCTTCCAGATGCACGCCCATCAGTTCGGCAAATTGGGCTTCGGACGCCTTGTCGAGGCCGGAAGTGGGTTCATCCAGAAGCCAGACCGGCCGGTAGCTGACGAGAAGCCGGGCAATGGAGGCGCGCCGGCGCTGGCCGGTGGAGAGATAGCCGAAGGGCAGATGGCCGATATCACCGAGCCCGACCATTTCCAGCGCTTCGAAGGGCGAAAGATGCGGATGCCCCAGAAAGTCCTGCCAGAAGCGCAGATTCTCTTCGACACCAAGTTCCGCCTTCATTGCATTGCGGTGACCGAGATAGTGGCAGGCAGCCCCTGCGTCGGGAAATTCGTCGCCACCGCCGGAAAACGACACCACGCCCTCCGCCATGGGCAAAAGGCCGCAGAGCACCCGGAGCAATGTCGACTTTCCCGCGCCGTTCGGCCCGGTCACCGTCAGCGCCTCGCCGGCTTCGAGCACGAAGGATATGCCGGAGAACACGGTTTCACCGCCCCGCTCGCCACTCACGTTTTCGGCGGCGAGCCGCATCATGTCTTCATCCTTCGGCAAGGGTGTATTCCTGATTTTTTCACGACGCGGCAGATTTGCCGTTTCCCACTCTAGAACTCTTCTACAAAATTCTCTATATCCGCCTCAACCACGCCAGCGGTCGGCGTGTAACTCTTTGTGCCGATACCCCGCGCGCGCGCCGCCTTGAACGGCCGGGACGCTTGGGGGCGGACAGCGGAAATGACCGTACCCGCACCTTTTGCGCGTGATGCCTCGAGGAGTCCGTTCCCGTTTCGGATAGCAGAACAGGATAGGATCGCCCGTGACCAAATCACTTGACAGTTTCAATTGCCGCCGCACCCTCCAGGTTGGGGATGCAGAGTATGTTTATTTCGACCTCAAAGAGGCCGAAAAGAACGGGCTTGAAGGCATTTCCCGCCTGCCCTTCTCGATGAAGGTGCTGCTCGAGAACCTGCTGCGCAACGAGGACGGACGCTCGGTCACCAAGTCCGACATCGAAGCAGTCGCAGCATGGCTCGACGACCGCGGCACGGCCGGCCACGAGATCGCCTACCGTCCGGCCCGCGTGCTGATGCAGGACTTCACCGGCGTTCCCGCCGTGGTCGATCTGGCAGCCATGCGCGACGCCATGGTGTCGCTCGGCGGCGACCCGCAGAAGATCAACCCGCTGGTGCCCGTCGATCTGGTCATCGACCACTCGGTCATCGTCGACGAGTTCGGCACGCCGAAGGCATTCGACCGCAACGTGGAACTCGAGTATGCGCGCAATGGCGAGCGTTACCGCTTCCTCAAATGGGGTCAGAACGCGTTCAAGAACTTCCGCGTCGTTCCGCCCGGCACCGGCATCTGCCACCAGGTGAACCTCGAATATCTCGGCCAGACCGTCTGGACGAAGGAAGAGGACGGCAAGACGATTGCCTATCCGGACACCTGCGTGGGCACCGATTCGCACACCACGATGATCAACGGCCTGGGCGTCCTCGGCTGGGGCGTGGGCGGCATCGAGGCAGAGGCGGCCATGCTCGGCCAGCCGGTCTCCATGCTCCTGCCGGAAGTCATCGGCTTCAAGCTGACCGGCAAGCTGAAAGAAGGCGTGACGGCAACCGACCTGGTGCTGACCGTCGTGCAGATGCTCCGCAAGAAGGGCGTTGTCGGCAAGTTCGTCGAGTTCTTCGGCGAAGGCCTCGACCACCTCACGCTGGCGGACGCCGCGACCATCGGCAATATGGGCCCGGAATACGGCGCGACCTGCGGCTTCTTCCCGGTTGATTCGGAAACGCTGAACTACCTCAACGTCTCCGGCCGCTCCAAGGAGCGCATCGCGCTCGTGGAAGCATACTCCAAGGCGCAGGGCATGTTCCGCGAGACGGGCACCGAGTATCCGGTGTTTACCGACACGCTCGAGCTCGACCTCGGCGAAGTCGTGCCGTCCATGGCAGGCCCGAAGCGTCCGGAAGGCCGCATTCCGCTCGAGAACATCGCATCCGGCTTCGCCGAATCGCTCGAGAAGGAATACAAGAAAGACCCGTCCACGCTGGAACAGCGCTGGCAGGTTGAAGGCGAGGATTACGACCTCGGCCATGGTGACGTGGCGATTGCCGCCATCACCTCCTGCACCAACACCTCGAACCCGAGCGTGCTGATCGGCGCCGGCCTTCTGGCCCGCAACGCCAACCGCCTGGGCCTCAAGCAGAAGCCCTGGGTTAAGACGTCGCTCGCTCCCGGCTCGCAGGTGGTTGCCGAGTATCTGGAGAATGCCGGCCTGCAGAAGGAGCTCGACCAGATCGGCTTCAACCTCGTCGGCTTCGGCTGCACGACCTGCATCGGCAACTCCGGCCCGCTTCCGGCCCCGGTTTCCAAGACCATCAACGACAAGGGCCTGATCGCTGCCGGCGTTCTCTCCGGCAACCGCAACTTCGAAGGCCGTATTTCGCCTGACGTGCAGGCCAACTACCTGGCTTCGCCGCCGCTGGTCGTCGCCTATGCGCTCGCCGGCTCGGTGACCAAGGACCTGACGAAGGAGCCGATCGGTCAGGACAAGGACGGCAATGACGTCTTCCTGAAGGACATCTGGCCCTCCAACCAGGAGATCCAGGAGTTCATCCAGAAGAACGTCACCCGCGACCTGTTCGAGAAGAAGTACGCAGAGGTCTTCAAGGGCGACGAGAACTGGCAGGCCGTGCAGGTGCCGGAAGGCGAGACCTACGCATGGGACGACACGTCGACCTATGTTCAGAACCCGCCCTACTTCGCCGGCATGACCAAGTCGACCGGCAAGGTGACGGACATCGAGGGTGCGCGCATTCTCGGCCTGTTCGGCGACAAGATCACCACCGACCACATCTCCCCGGCCGGTTCCATCAAGGCACAGTCGCCTGCCGGCAAATACCTGATGGACAATGGCGTGGGCGTTGTCGACTTCAACCAGTACGGCACGCGTCGCGGCAACCATGAAGTCATGATGCGCGGCACCTTCGCCAACATCCGCATCCGCAACCACATGCTGGGCGAGAACGGCACCGAGGGCGGCTACACGATCCACTATCCTTCCAAGGAAGAGATGTCGATCTACGACGCAGCCATGGAATACCGCAAGGAAGGTGTTCCGCTGGTGGTGTTCGCCGGTGGCGAATACGGCAATGGCTCCTCGCGCGACTGGGCTGCCAAGGGCACGAACCTGCTCGGCGTCCGCGCCGTGATCGCAGAGAGCTACGAGCGCATCCACCGCTCCAACCTGGTGGGCATGGGCGTCATCCCGTTCGTCTTCGCTGAAGAAACGAGCTGGGAGAAGCTTGGCCTGAAGGGCGACGAGACGGTGAGCATCGAGGGTCTTGAGACGCTCAAGCCCCGCGCCAAGGTCAACGCCAAGGTCACCTTTGCCGATGGTTCGGTGAAAGAGGTTCCGCTGCTCTGCCGCATCGATACGCTCGACGAGCTCGAGTACTTCAAGAATGGCGGCATCCTGCAGTACGTGCTGCGCGACCTGGCTGCATAATCCAGGTCTGCCACCTGCCTGAGACAGACCGTCGGCGGAAACGCCGGCGGTCTTTTTTGTTTCCGGCTGCATTTCCTCACCGGAACGTGACTTCTTGTTGAGCCCGCCCGCCACCTATAGTGCCTGAAAACAGGATCGGGTTCAGTTTCCGAACGGAGTACAGATGACTTGGCTCACCACGCGCCGCCAGCTGCTGGCGGCGGTTGCAGGCTTCTACGCCCTTACCGGCATTGCCGGCGCCCAGGAGATGGCGCGGCCGGTCGGTGTGGTCGAGCTGTTTACCAGTCAGGGCTGCAGCTCCTGCCCGCCAGCGGATGCGCTGCTCAGCGAACTGGCGGAAAGGGACGACGTCATCTCCCTCGCCTATCACGTCGATTACTGGGACTATCTGGGCTGGCGCGATGCGCTTGGCAGCGCCGCGAACACCGCGCGGCAGAAGAACTATGCGCGCTCTCTCCAGAAAGCCTCCGTCTACACGCCACAGATGATCGTGAATGGCCGCACCGACATGAACGGCGCGGACAGGAGCAGGGTGACCGCATCGCTCGACAGCATGGCCGGCACGCCGGACGGGCTACAGGTGGATCTGTCGCTTCAGGACAGGGGCGACACCATTCTCGTCGAAGTCGGCGCATTTCGCGGCGACGCGGGCAACGAGCTGCTCGACGCGCATCTGGTCTTTGTCGACTTTGCGCCACGCGCGACGGTGGAGATCCGCGCCGGAGAGAACCGGGGCCGCACCATCGAATATCGCAACGCGGTGAACCAGATCCAGACAATCGGCATGTGGGACGGAACGGCCAAGAGCTTCGAAATGCCCAAGAGCGAGCTGGTGAAGAAAGGCAATGGCTGCGCGCTGCTTCTCCAGCGCGTCGACAGGGAAGGAAGGCCGGGCGCCATCCTCGGCGCTGTCGCAATCACCCCATGAACCAGGCACGGGCACCCCATGAACCAAGCATGGGCACCCCGTGAGCCAAGCATGGGCACCCCGTGAGCCAAGCATGGGCACCCCGTGAGCCAAGCATGGGCACCCCGTGAGCCAAGCATGGGCACCCCGTGAGCCAACCCCGTAAGTCAAAAAACCCGGTGGTCCCAAAAGAAAAACCGGTGCTGAATCATTCAGCACCGGTTTTGATCTTTTGGGACCGTTGCCCGGCTCGGAGATCCGAGTTGGTTCGATCCGGTCATGACCCCGAGGGCGGGGGGGCTTGGGGTTTTCGGGATCCGTGTCCGGACCGAACCGTCTCAGGCAACGGTCGGATCGTCGCGGCACAATGGGGCGTGAGCTTGGACAAAATGTGTCGAGAAAAAGGCACGTCATCACCAATTCCGACAAACGGTCCCGATTTGTGACTACCGGCTAACGATAGTGGCTTGCAGGTTCACAAAACATGCGTCGGCAAAATGTCGGGGATGGTCTAACCACTCCGAATATAGCACGGCATCAAGAAAGGTTAACAGGCTTTTCCAACCTTTCCCGCGCGGCCTGAGCATCGGACCGAGACAGTGGAGACCGGTTTTTCGGTTGCCCCGATGCCTCTGGACAGTCTGGATCGTAAGCCGGGAAGGAAGGCAGGGCTTGCATTTCCGGCTATGGCGGGCGAACCTTTCGTGTCACCAAATCGTCATGAGGTTTAGCCAATGAGCGATTACGGCAGCGCCGGGGAGGATAGGGACAGCTCCGGGATACTGATCCCGCTGCATGAAGAGCGCCGTGCGCGCTCCAGCCTTCCCGTAACCTTCGACCGGCGCGAACTGGACCAGATTCTTCGCATCTACGGGCGCATGGTCGCCGCCGGGGAGTGGCGCGATTATGCAATCGACCACCTGAAGGACCGGGCCATCTTCTCCGTTTTCCGACGCACCAGCGAAGTGCCCCTTTTCCAGATCGTGAAAGACCCCAAGCTCACGCGTAAGCAGGGCGCATACAGTGTGGTTGCGGCCACCGGCGCGATCCTGAAGCGCGGGCACGAACTGACGCGGGTGCTCGCCGTGTTCGACAAGAAGCTCAAGCTGGTCACCTGAGCAAAGCCGGCTGGAGCAACGCTGGTCTGGATCGCCTTTGTGCGTCCGCCCGGACGCATGGCGGTCTGCCCCCTCGGTCTGCCCCCTTGGGTCAGCCCACAGCCTCACCACGAAACAGCCGCTCGGGGAGCGATTGTGGATCGGGTGGCGTGTTCGTTCCCGCATTCAGCGTGCGCTGCATGAACACCGTGTCGAGCCAGCGGCCATGCTTGAACCCGCTGCCGCGCAGCACCCCTGCATCCTCGAACCCCATGGCCCGGTGCAGCTTGACTGAAGCGCTGGTTTCCGAGCCATCGCCAATGACCGCAACGATCTGGCGGAACCCGCACTGCGTGCAGGCCTCGACCAGCGCTTCGAGCAGAGTGCGGCCGATACCGCGCCCCTGCGCCTGCGGGTCGAGATAGACGGAATCCTCCACCATGAAACGATAGGCGCGGCGCGGGCGAAACGGCCCCGCATAGGCATAGCCAAGCAGCACGCCCTCCTCCTCCGCCACCAGATAGGGATAGCCGCTGCCGAGGAGCGCGCTCATGCGCTCACGCATCTCGGCCTCGCCCGGCGGATCAAGCTCATAACTTGCCGTGCCTTCGTTCACGGCATGGGCGTAGATGCGGGTGATGGCGGGCGCGTCATCGAGACTGGCGGGGCGGATGGTGAGCGGCATGGAGCAAAAACGCCTTTTGGGAAACCGGATCAAAGAAAAGGGCGGCCCGAGAGCCGCCCTTTCGTATCGTCGTTCAAAGTTCAGCGCCCGCTACTCGCGATTGCCGAGGAACTGCAGCATGAACATGAACAGGTTGATGAAGTCGAGGTAGAGACGCAGGGCGCCCATGATTGCCTTGCGGCCGGACACGGTGGCGTCGTCGCCCTCGTAGTACATCTCCTTGATCTGCTGGGTGTCGTAAGCCGTGAGGCCGGCGAACACCAGCACACCGATCACCGAGATGGCGAACTGCAGCGCGGACGAGCCGAGGAAGATGTTCACGATCGAGGCAATGATGATGCCGATCAGACCCATGAACAGGAACGAGCCCATGCCCGAGAGGTCACGCTTGGTCGTGTAACCCCAGAGCGACAGCGCGCCGAACGATGCGGCGGTGATGAAGAAGGTGCGGACGATGCTCTCACCCGTGTAGACGAGGAAGATCGTCGACAGGGAAAGACCCACGAGGCCCGAATAGACCCAGAATGTCGTCTGCGCAGCCGCGACACTCATGTTCTGAATGCGGAAGCTGAGGAAGAACACCAGCGCGAGCGGTGCGAGGATGACAACCCAGCGGAAGGCGCTGGCGTAGATGAGCTGGCCGAATGCGGTCAGCTGGCCATCCGCGATGGCGAGATTGAATGCACCAAAGGCTGCAAGACCGGTGATGGCCAGGCCAAGCGCCATAAGGTTGTAGACGCGAATCATGTAGGCGCGCAGGCCCTCGTCGATGGCCGCGTCCGCGCGTACGCCGGGCGTTGCGCGGGCCTGATAGTTACGAAGGTCAGCCATAATTATCCCTTTCTGGCTTTAATCCCGTCGGGTGACGGCCATACGACCGTGCGCCGCTGGCGGGATACCAGCATGCGTAATGCAAATATGATGTCAGTTTAAGCTGACGACAAGACCTGAAACGCCCAGAAATGCAGATGCGGCAACACTTCGCGGGCAAAAAAAGCGCTTCCCCGGCGGCACGGTTAACGCTTTTTCATGCCTGGGGCTGCCGGAAGCGGCCCAAAGGCCGCCCCGCTGTTTCAGAGTCTCTCGCTTTAGAGATTGCGCAGAACCGGAGCCGCCTTGTGCCCAAGCACCCGCCAGGTGCCGATCAGGCCGAAGCCGACGGTCAGGACGAGCGCCACCGCAATGGTGGTCAAAGCCACCTCCGGCAGGAAGCTCGATGGCAGGCCCATGACCTGCGCAACAACGAACCATGCCGCGACACCGCCGGCGAGCAGCGCGAACACCGCTGTCGCCAGACCGATCAGCAGATATTCGAGCGAGAAGGCGGCGATCAGCGTGCGCCGTGTCGCGCCCAGCGTCTTCAGCACCACCGCATCATGCACCCGCGCCCGGTTTCCGGCCGCCAGCGCGCCTGAAAGCACCAGAACCGAGGCGATCAGCGCCACAGCTGCGGCGGCGCGAATGGCGGTCGCCAGTTGCTCGACCAGCCGGTTCACCACATCGAGCGCATCCTTGACCCGCACCGTGGTCACGGTCGGGAAGCCGCGCGTGACAGCGTTGAGGATCTGTGATTCGTCGGCCTGCGTTGCCTCGGCATCCGTCAGCGTGGCGAGCCATGCATGCGGCGCACCGGCAAACGTGTTGGGCGAGAACACCATCACGAAGTTGATGGCGAGCGATTCCCATTCGACCGCACGGAAATTGGCGATCCGCGCCGTGACATCGCGGCCCAGCACGTTGACGGTGATCGTATCGCCAATCTTGAGCCCGAGCTCGCCGCCCTCCTCCGCCGTGAAGGAAACCAGCGGCTCGCCGTCATAATCGGCCGGCCACCATTCGCCCTGGGTCAGGGTGGAGTTTTCCGGTGCGTTGCGGGCATAGGTGATGCCGCGATCGCCGCGCAGCACCCAGCCGCCCTCCGGCGGGATCTCCATGTCGCGCACATTGACGCCATTGAGCGCCGTGATGCGGCCACGCAGCATGGGCACCTGGATCAGCTTGCCGTCGGGCGCTTGCTCGCTCACCAGATCAGCGAAGGCTTCCACCTCACCACTCTGGATGTCGACAAAGAAGAAGTTCGGCGCGACCTCCGGCAGATTGCCGGTAATTTGCCGGCGCAGATTGCCGTCGATCAGCGCCAGCGTGGCGAGCAGCGTCAGGCCAAGCCCCAGCGAGAGAACGACCGAGGGCGTGAGCGCGCCGGGGCGATGGATGTTGCCAAGCGCCAGACGCAAGGGGGTGGACGCAACACGCGGACTGCGGCGCGCCAGCCATTCGATGCCGAGCGCCACCACGCGCAGCACGATGAAGGCAAACACCGTCGCACCGACGAACACCGCCGCCATGCGCCGGTCATCGGAGAACCAGATGGCGAAACCGGCGAGCGAGGCAGCGATGGCCATGGACAGGAGGATGTAGACGGGGCGCGGCCAGCCACGACCATCGACACCCATTTCGCGGAACAGCGCCGTCGCCGGCACATCGCGCGCACGACCAAGCGGCATGAGCGCGAAGACCAGCGTGATCATGACGCCGAACAGCGCCGCCACGGCCAGTGCTGCCGGATAGAACCCGCCCGTGGCCGGCACCGGCAACACGCTGGAAAGCACGGCCGATGCGCCGAACGGCATCAGCGCGCCGATCACCAGACCGGCAAGAATGCCGATCCCGGCGATCATCAGGATCTGCACCAGATAAACGGTGAAGACGAACGCGCCGGATGCGCCGAGGCTCTTGAAGGTGGCGATGACGGCGCGCTTGCTGTCGAGATAGGCGCGCACGGCATTGGCCACGCCAACACCACCGACCACCAGCGCCGTCAGGCCCACCAGGGTGAGGAATTGAGAAAACCGCTCAATGTTGCGGGAAAGCGAGGGCGCGGCATTGCTGCGCGTGCGAATGCTCCAGCCGGCCTCGGGGAACTCTGCGCCGGCCTGCGCCTGTGCGGCCTCCAGCGCACCGGCATCGGTGTCGCCGACAAGCCGCACCTTGTAGACATGCTCGACCAGACTGCCGGGCTGGATGAGGCCCGTCGCTTCCAGCGCATCAAGCGAGATCATCAGCCGTGGCGCGAACCCGAAACCGTCCGAGACAGCATCGGGCTCGGTGGTCAAAACGGCCCGCAGCTCGATCGGCTGGCCGCCGAGCATGATGCGGTCGCCGGGCGCAATGCCGAGACGTTCAAACAGCAATGCCGGAGCGGCAGCGCCGAATGCACCATCCACCTCGGCAAAGAGATCGTCGTGCGAAAGCTGCGGCTCGGTCACGCGCTCGCCATAGAGCGGGTAGAGGCCGTCCACCGCCTTGACCTCGACCAGCGTTTGATCGGAACCGTCGGGCAAACGGGCCATGGAGCGCATGTTTGCGCTTTCGGAAACATCGCCGAGACCGGTGAGGAACGCACGCTCATCTTCACCCGCACGGCGCTGGTTCAGCTCGAAGCGCAGATCGGCAGCGAGCAGAGACTGCCCCTCCGTCTCCACCGCCCCGGTGATCGCGCGGGCGACCGAATTGACGCCGCCAATCGCGCCGACACCCAGCGCGATACAGGCAAGGAAGATGAAGAAGCCGGACAGGCCACCGCGCATTTCACGCAGGGAAAAACGGAAGGCAAGGCGCAGGGTTCGGCCAAAACTCATGTCGCCGGCCCTCATGCCATTGCAGCCTTTTCGGCCTCGGCTGCAGGCTCGATGCGGCCCGAGCGCATCGCCACCTGGCGTTCGCAGCGGGCAGCAAGGGCCGGGTCATGCGTGACGAGCACCAGCGATGTGCCGCGTTCGCTCGCCTTGGCAAACAGCATGTCGGCAATCTGCCGGCCCGTCGCCTGGTCAAGATTGCCAGTGGGTTCGTCGGCAATGAGGATGGCAGGCCCGGGAGCCAGCGCACGCGCAATCGCCACGCGCTGCTGTTCGCCGCCGGAGAGCTCGCCGGGATAATGCGTAAGGCGCTGCGAGAGACCGACAGCTGCCAGCTCTTCCTCCGCCGCGCCGAACGGGTCGGGATGGCCCGCCAGTTCCAGCGGCACGGCCACATTTTCGAGCGCCGTCATGTTGGGAATGAGGTGGAAGGACTGGAAGACGATGCCGATGGAGCGGCCGCGAAAGGCGGCGATGGCGTCTTCACTGAGCCCGTTGATCTGCGTTCCGCCCACACGCACCGTGCCGCCATCAATGCGCTCCAGCCCGGCGATGACCATCAGAAGCGTTGATTTTCCAGAGCCGGACGGGCCGACGATGGCGGTCGAGCGGCCACGCTCCACCGACAGGCTGACCCCTTTGAGAACATGGACCGAGGAAGCACCCTCACCCAGCGTCAGCGACACATTCTCAAGTTCGATCACGGCTTCTGTCACGGAAAAGATATCCTATATTGGGAAAAAATGGCGCTGGGATCGTACAATTGCACGGTTCCGGCAAATATGGGTTATCCCGCATGGCATTCAATTTTTTTCGATCTTTCGGCCAGTTCACAAAAATTTCATCGGCCGCAGCGGCTGTGACGCTCGCGCTTGTCACGGCTCCCGCAGCGCTTGCAAACCAGGTCGAAATCGTCGGTTTCGGCGACAGCCTCATGGCCGGCTACAACCTTGCGCCGGGGGAATCCTTTCCCGAACAGCTCGAGGATGCGCTGAAGGCGGAAGGCTATGCGGTGAAGGTGGCCAATGCCGGCGTTTCCGGCGACACGAGCAGCGGCGGGCTTTCGCGGCTCGAATGGTCCATCCCCGAGAGCACCGACATCGTGATCCTGGAACTCGGCGCAAACGACATGCTGCGCGGCATCCCGCCGGCTTCAACGGAAGAGAACCTCGACCGGATGATCGCCAAGCTGGATGAGCGCGGCCAGCGGGTTGTTCTGGCGGGCATGCTTGCCGCCCCCAATCTGGGCGAGGACTACGCGTCCGCCTTCAACCCGATCTTCAAACGGCTGGCCGAGAAGCATGACGTAACGCTTATCCCCTTCTTTCTCGATGGCGTGGCGGCGGAACAGTCGCTGCTTCTGGAAGACGGAATGCACCCGAACCCACAAGGGGTTAGGCGCATGGTCGAACGCATGCTGCCAACCATTCGCGATGTGATCGAAGCGCATCAGGGAGACGACGCCTAAAAAGCGCGGCAAAAACCGCTTGCCGAGACTGGCGATCAGTGATTCGCTGATGGCGACAGTTCGATTCGAGGAGGTTGCCATGCCGCGACTTTTCACCGCCCTCGAGATCCCGCGTGACGCGGCTTTGTCGTTGTCACTCCTGCGCGGGGGTCTTCCAGGAGCTCGCTGGATCGACGTCGAAAACTATCACCTGACATTGCGTTTCTTCGGCGATGTGGAAGGCCATACGGCCGACGAGATCGCCAATGCGCTTGATCGGGTTCGGCGTCCCTCTTTCACCATGAAGCTCTCCGGCGTCGGCGCCTTCGGACAGAAGAAGCCGCACTCCATCTGGGCCGGCGTTTCCGCCTCGCCGGATCTCTACGCCCTGCAGGGCGAGATAGAGAGCATCTGCCGGCGACTGCGACTGCCGCCCGATCCCCGCAAATTCACGCCGCATGTGACGCTCGCCCGCCTCAAGAACGCCAATCCGCATGAGGTAGCGCACTATCTTTCGGCGCGCGGCAATTTCGCTTCGGTGCCGTTCACCGTGGGGCGTTTCGTGCTGATGTCGTCACGCGCTTCCGTCGGCGGCGGCCCCTATGTGATCGAAGAGGCCTGGCCGCTGGTCGGCGCGGACTATGACCGTCAGTCGAGCCTGGACAACAGCGCTTCCGAGGCTTCGCGGATCGTCTGGTAGACGGACGCGAAGCCATCATCGCCCCCGTAATAGGGGTCGGGAATGTCGATCATGCGCCCGCCCGCATAATCGAGAAAGAGATGAACGCGGTCCGCCGCTCCGGCAGGCGCACGCTCGCGCAGGGTGCGGACATTGCTGCGGTCCATGCCGAGCAGCAGGTCGAAGCGGTCGAAATCCTCCGCCACCACCTGACGCGCCCGCTGGCCGGTGATGTCGACGCCGAAATCACGGGCAATCGCCACCGAGCGCGGATCGGGCGCATTGCCCGCATGCCAGGCGCCGGTGCCGGCCGAATCGATGAGAAACGCATCCTCCCTGCCCTTTTCCGCAACGACGCTGCGAAACACGCCTTCGGCAAGCGGCGAACGGCAGATATTGCCGAGGCAGACAAAGAGGATCGATGTGCGGGGCTTTGCGTTCATGCTCATGGCGCTATCATCCGGAAGTGACATTCCACACAGGCGATACCATGGAGAGACGCGATGACAAGACCAAAGCTCGATCCGACGGCGCTGGAAGAGGCCCTTGAAAAGCTCGAGGGCTGGGAACTGGCCGAGGATGGCGCGTCAATTCAGAAGCGGTTCGTCTTTGCGGATTTCTCCGAGGCCTTTGCCTTCATGACCCGCGCGGCGCTGGCGGCGGAGAAGCTCAATCACCATCCCGACTGGTCGAACGTGTACAAAACCGTGGACGTGGTGCTTTCCACCCATGACGCCGACGGGCTGACCGAGCTGGACCTGAAGCTTGCCGCCGCCATGAACCGTTTTGCCCGGACTTGAGGCGTTTTAGGGCGGCTCAAAACGGGCAAACATTGAATTTCGCCACGCATCTCCCACATTTCTGCAATCAGGAGACGCTATGGACGACGTGAAAATCGGCGAAATTCTCGAACCGGTCGAGCCGCGCGAAAACCGCAGGCGCGAAGAGCGTGTGCGCGCAAAATTCTGGCGCACGATGAAGAAGGCCGCCCGCCAGGTGCCGTTCATGGAAGAGATTGTCGCCGGCTATTACTGCGCGCTCGATCAGGACACGCCACCCCGCGTGCGCGGCATTCTGCTGGCGGCGCTCGCCTATTTCGTGTTGCCGCTGGACGTGGTGCCGGATTTCCTGCTCGGCTTCGGTTTCACCGATGACGTGGCGGTTCTCGCCGCTGCGCTCAACGCCGTGCGCCGTCATATTACGCCGGCTCACACTTATGCCGCGCGGAAGGCGCTCTCCGAGACCGGGTTCGACGCATAACCAGTCAAAATCTTGCCTCTTTCATTCGTTTCAACCGATAACGAAGGGGTGTTCGACAGTTGTCGCACCAATTGTGTGATGACGGATCGGGGTTTAGCGCATGCAGAATTCGTCAATTCGCTTCACGCTTTGGTAACCCAGATTAAGTAAAAATGAAGTGATCTAGAGAGAGGCTACCCGGCCTCGAAACACTGGCAAAAAAGACGGTCAAGACGATGCGCGTACTGATTTCGACACTGATGCTCATTTGCGGAATGGCGGCAGCGAGCCCTGCACTGGCCCAGGCTACGGCGGTGGGGCAGCATCGCGATTGGGGCGTTTACAGCTACCAGTCCGGCAACGGCAAGGTGTGTTACGCCATGAGCGTGCCGAAAGCGAAGCAGCCGGCCAGCCTGGACCATGGCGACATTTTCTTCTTTGTGAGCCAGAAGCCCGGCCAGAACGTTGCCTCCGAGCCCCAGTTCATTGCCGCCTACAATTTCCAGACGGGCTCCAAGGTGATTGTCACCGTCGGCAACAAGAGCTTCACCATGTTCACCAAGGGCCAGTCAGCCTGGCTCGAGAATGCAGCGGAAGAGCCGCAGCTCATCGCGGCCATGAAGGGTGGCTCCGACATGAAGGTCGCGGCCAAGTCCGGTCGCGGCAACGACACCAGCTACACCTTCTCGCTGAGCGGTGTGACGGCTGCGATCAACGCCACGCAGAACTGCAAATAGCATCCTGCAAAACGAGGCTGCCGACCGCCAGAGGTGACGGCAGCCTTCAGGCGTGCTATGAGCGCGGCAAATGAAGGGCAGCCCCGTCATTCGGAGAGCGCTGCCCGCAACCGTTTCAAGAACGCCATGGCACTGACACTCGATCTATCGACGCCCGAGGGGCGCGCTGAGCTGCGCCCCGCCGCAACCGCCGAAAAGCAGCCGCTGATCGGCCTTTCGCGCGAACAACTCGCTGAAGCGCTTCTCCCGCTCGGCGTGCCGGAAAGGCAGGCGCGCATGCGCGTGCGCCAGCTCTGGCACTGGCTTTATGTGCGCGGCGTGTCGGACTTCTCGCAGATGTTCAACATCTCGAAGGACCTGCGCACCAAGCTCGACGAGCATTTCACCATCGCGCGCCCGGAGATCATCGAAGAGCAGATCTCGCAGGACGGCACCCGCAAGTGGCTGATGCGCTTTCCCCCGCGCGGCGCAGGGCGCCCGGTGGATGTGGAAACGGTCTACATTCCCGAAGAAGGCCGCGGCACGCTGTGCGTTTCCAGCCAGGTGGGCTGCACGCTGACCTGTTCCTTCTGCCACACCGGCACCCAGAAGCTGGTGCGCAACCTGACGCCGGGCGAAATTCTCGACCAGCTTCTGGTGGCGCGCGACAGGCTCGGCGATTTCCCCGAAGCCGATACGCCCGATGGCGCGATCGTGCCGGCCGAAGGCCGCAAGGTCACCAACATCGTCATGATGGGCATGGGCGAGCCGCTCTACAATTTCGAGAATGTGAAACAGGCCCTGCTGATCGCCTCCGATGGCGAAGGCCTGTCGCTCTCCAAGCGCCGCATTACGCTTTCCACCTCGGGCGTGGTTCCCGAGATTTACCGCACCGGCGAAGAGATCGGCGTGATGCTCGCAATCTCGCTGCATGCGATCCGCGACGAGCTGCGCAACGAGCTGGTGCCGATCAACAAGAAGTATCCGCTCAAGGAGCTGCTCGACGCCTGCCGCGCCTATCCCGGCCTGTCGAACGCACGCCGCATCACCTTCGAATATGTGATGCTGAAGGGCATCAACGATTCGCTCGACGATGCGCGCGAGCTCGTGCGGCTGTTGAAGGGCATTCCTGCCAAGATCAACCTGATCCCCTTCAACCCATGGCCGGGCAGCGATTACGAATGCTCCGACTGGGAGCAGATCGAAGAGTTCGCGGATCTGGTCAACAAGGCTGGCTACGCCTCCCCCATTCGCACCCCGCGCGGTCGTGACATCCTCGCGGCCTGCGGGCAGCTCAAATCCGCTTCCGAGCGCATGAAGAAAGCCGACCGGCTGAAGCTTGAAGCGATGATGATCGCCGGCCACGGCGAGTAGGACCAAACCACCTTCAAACAAAAACGCCGGCGCGCGATCTGCGAGCCGGCGTTTTTGTTTGTCTGGTTTCCCCGATCAGCGGGCCTGCGCGGTCAGGATCTTCAGCGCAAAGGCCGAGAAGACGCCGGCAAAGAGATAATCGACCACGCGGGTGACGCGCGGGCTCTTTTTCAGGAACTTCGAAAAACTGTCTGCCGCAATCACCATCGGCGCAACGATGGGGAGCGCAAGCGGGATGAACAGCAGCCCCAGAAAAAACAGCTTGCCCGGCGCATCCGGATCATTGGCCGAAACGAACTGCGGCAGGAAGGTCATGAAGAACAGGATGATCTTCGGGTTCAGGAGATTGATGCCGAGCCCCGTGGCCCAGTTCTTCAGAAGCGAGCGGCCCGAACCGCCCTTGTTGTCCGGCGTGAAGGCCGAGCCCTTGCGGATTGCCTGAACGGCAAGCCAGATCAGATAGCCAGCGCCAAACACCTTGAGCGCAAGGAACGCCTCCGGCGAGGCAACGATCAGCGCCGAGAGCCCCAGCGCCACGAGCGCCGTATGGATCATGATTCCGGTCATGGCGCCGAACATGCAGGCAAAGCCCGCTGCACGGCCCTGGCTGAGCGCACGACCGACAAAAAGGGTCATGTCCGGCCCCGGCGTGATGGAGATCACAAAGGTGGCCAGCGCGAACTGAACAATGGTGGCGAAATCCGGGATGAAGGTCATGGGAAGCTTCCGGCACGGGTTGAAGTGCCGGAAGCTAACGCATCGGCCCGAAAATCGGAACCGATTTTCGGAAAGCATGATGCGCAGATTCAACAGGGTAGAGCGTCAGATGGTCTGGGTGACCTTGTTGAGCTTGTCGGGCGTGTCCGGGTTGAGGCCACGCTCGCGCGCAACGCGCTCGATCAGGCGGTAGTAGCCAACCAGCGAAACCAGCGGGTCGATATGACCGTGGCCGGTGGTCGGCGTCTTGATCGTGCGCTCACCCACATCGCGCGAGGAGAAGCTCGCAATCTGCGCGCCGAAGCCACGCAGTTTCTCAAGCGACTGCTCGCTGGAGGCCAGCGCCTCGTCCTCGGGCACGAAGGCGAGGATCGGGAAGCCCTTGTCGACCAGCTGCATCGGCCCGTGCATGAGCTCTGCCAGCGAGAACGCTTCGGCGTGAAGCTGCGCGGTTTCCTTTGCCTTGAGTGCCGCTTCCAGTGCGATGGCGAAGCCCGGACCACGGCCAGCCGTGTAGACAGAGCCGGCATCGGCGAGAAGCGGCAGGGCCGGTTCCCAGTTCACGTCGCAGGCAGCAGCCAGCGCCTCGGGCAGCCGGTCGAGCGCCCCCTTGAGCGCGGCGCAGCCGGACGCGACCTGCGCAACACCGGCAAGCGCTGCAGCAGAAGCGATGAAGCTCTTGGTGGCCGCGACGCTGCGCTCCGGTCCGGCATGGATCGGCAGAACGATGTCGGCGGCGTTTGCGAGCGGGCTGTCGCCCACATTGACCACGGCCAGCGTGACTGCGCCACCCTTCTTGGCCGATGCCTGCGCCGCCACGATATCGGGGCTGCCGCCGGACTGGGAAATGGTGATGTGAAGCGCGCGGTCGAGCTTCAGCGATGCATCATAGACCGAGGCAACCGAAGGACCGATGGACGCCACGGGAATGCCCGTGTGGATCTCGAACAGATATTTGAAGAAGCTCGCCGCATGGTCCGAAGACCCGCGCGCGGACATGCTGACCAGCGCGGGCGAGCGCTCGGCGATGACCCTGCCAAGCTCGGCAAAGGCCTGCGCCTCATTGGCAAAGAGCCGGCCAACAGCCTCGGAAGCTTCGGCGGTTTCCTGAAACATCAGGGAAGGTGTCTCGGTCATTTCAGTCTTTCCATATGAATCATGCCTGTGGGGCGGTACGGAGTGGGGCGGAACGGGACGGGCCGATCAACCCGGTTCGTCGAGTGCGCGGTGAAGGTCGCCGCCATGACGCGCCAGCGCCGCAGCGGCTTCCTCGGGCGACAGGCCGCGCACCACCAGCACGGCCGGCTTTACGTGAAAGGCGGTCTTCTCCAGCGCGGCGCGGGCCGATGCCTCATCGCACTCCGCGACCTGCATCAGCATCTCGACGGCGCGCTGCACCAGTTTCTTGTTGGTCGGCTTCATATCGACCATGCGGCCACGATAGACCTTGCCGAGGCGCATCATGACAGAAGTGGAGAAGAGGTTCATCGCAATCTTCTGGCTTGTGCCTGCGGCCATGCGCGTGGACCCGGCCAGGACTTCGCCACCGGTCTCGAGAAGCACGTCACACTCGGCGTTTTCGAGAAGCGTGCTGCCGGGATTGTTGGCAATGCCGATGGTGAGCGCGCCACGCTCCCGCGCCACCTCGATGGCTGCGCATGTGTAGGGCGTGCTGCCACTGGCAGCCAGGCCGACCACCACGTCACGCGGGCCACAGTCGACACCGGCGATCTCGGCGCGGGCCGCATCCTCGTCATCTTCCGCGCTTTCGCGCGCCTCGGCCACACTGATGCTGCCGCCGGCCAGAAGGAAAATGCAGCGCTCCTCCGGCCAGCCGAATGTCGGATAAAGCTCGACGGCATCCAGCATGCCCACACGGCCCGATGTGCCTGCACCGACATAGATAAGCCGGCCATCAGGATCGGCCAGGCGGCGGGCCGTCGCTTCAATGGCTGTTTCAAGCGCCGGCAGCGCGGCCCTGACCGCATCCATTGCGGCCTGCTGACCATCAAGCATGGCGGTGAGCATGTCGGCTGTCGCGAAGCGTTCAATGTCGCGATAGGCCTGGCTGGCGGTTTCCGTCGGTTTTGTCATGGCGAGCTCATCGGTTTCCGGTTTGCTTGGCCCATGATAGACCAATTTAATACCAAACAGCTTATACAGGCTTTTTCGCTGGAATCCATTCCCTCCCTGCAAATCTCTTCGCAAATTCGGAATTCCACCTCCGCACTTTGCAATCATTGTGCTTCAGAATTGCGACAATGCAGCAAGACGCATTGAGTGGACTTGCAAAGCGGTATGGTCATTGCCATAATTGGGCTTACATTGTTAAGACCAATTCTCACATCACAGGAACGCGCGAACTCATGACCGACGCCCGGCAGGACCAGGGAGAACCCCTTGGCGCGCTTCTCGCCCGTGACATGCAGGCCAGCGAAGCGGATGCGACCCCGCTTTACATCCGGCTCGCCAATGCAATTCGCCGCCTGATCGATGCGGGGACGCTGGAAGCGGGCGCCGCCCTGCCCTCGGAGCGCATTCTGGCCGAGGCGACAGCGCTGTCGCGCGTGACCGTGCGGCGGGGGATTGAGCTGCTGGTGCGCGAAGGCGTTCTGGAACAGCGCCGGGGGTCGGGCACCTATGTGCTGGAGCCGGCAGAGCGTTTCGAGCAGCCGCTGGCGGCGATCACCAGCTTCACCGAAGACATGCTCTCCTATGGCCGCAAGCCCGAAACGCGCTGGCTGGCGCGCGAATACGCCAATCCGTCTGCCCAGGAAGCGATGGTGCTTGGCCTGTCGCCGGGCGACCGCGTGGTGCGGCTGCACCGGCTGCGGCTGGCCGATGCCCTGCCGCTCGCGGTGGAACTGGCCATCGTGCCGGCCGACCTTCTGCCCGATCTCTCAGCGCTCGGCACATCACTCTATGAAGCGCTGGCGCAGGCGGGCGCACGGCCGCACAAGGCCCTGCAACGCATGCATGCCTGCGCGCTGCCGGAGTTCGATGCGCGCCTGCTGGAGGCCGACGCCGGAGAGCCCGCGCTTTTTCTGGAGCGCATATCCCGCACGGCGGAGGGGCGGGTGGTCGAGTTCACGCGCTCCTATTTCAAGGGCGACAGGTTTGATTTCGTTGCCGAACTCAACCTGCAGCAGGAAACAGGCAGATAAAGCAATTCCAGGAAAAGCGGGAACCGGTTTTCCGTCCGGAGTTGCCAGAGACAATGATGCTTCAGACCTTACAGGCGCTTCAAAGCGACTCGAGAAAGCGGACCAGATTGTCCCGGTCCTGCTTCGCCATTTCGACCACCCGGTCGCGCGCGGCCCGCGCCTCCCCACCATGCCAGAGCACGGCTTCAAGCAGGGTGCGGGCGCGCCCGTCATGCAGGAAGGTCGCTTCCTCATTCACCGTGCCGGTGAGCCCGATGCCCCAGAGCGGCGGGGTGCGCCATTCATAGCCATCGGCAAGCCCTTCGGTCCGGTGATCGGCGAGGTCTTCACCCATGTCGTGCAGAAGCATGTCGGTATAGGGCCAGATCAGCTGGAACCTGAGCGCCGGATCGTCCACATCGCGACGCGTCACATATTTCGCGCGATGGCAGGAGGCGCAGCCGCTTTCGTAAAACACTTTCTTGCCGGCGAGCACCTGCGGGTCGTCGATATCGCGACGGGCCGGAACGGCGAGATGGCTGGAATAGAAGGTGACGAGATCCAGCAGATCTTCGGGCACCTCTTCCGCGCCCAGCCGCTCCTGCGCACCGTGCGGCAGAGCCCGGCAAGCGGTCTGGGCTTCGGTGCAATCGCCCCAATGGTCGGGCGCGAGCGGCGATGAGAGCCCCATGTCGCCGGAGAAAGCGCCTGCGCTCTGCTCGGCAATGGTGGGCGCAATCGCCTTCCAGCCGAAACGACCGAGACGCCACTCTCCCTGTGCATCGCGCACGCGGGCGGGCCGCCCGGAAATGCCATCGCCATCCTCGTCGTCCGGGTCCGCCCAGGCGAGGATATCAGCTTCGTGAACACTCTCCAGAAGTCCAAGGCCGATCATCGGCGGCGCAACGCGCGCCGACAGCATGAGATCATCACGGAACGGGCCGAACCCGGGCTCGGTGATGCCGAGCACCGGCCTGCGCAGGGTGACGGTCTCGCCTCCCGACAGCGCCACGGGCACATCCTCATAGGTGATCTGCACGCGGCCTTCGGGGGTGAGGCCGGCCACGGCGTGATCCTGAAGCTGCAGCCCGTAAACCGGATCGGGCGCGGCATGCAGCCGCCCGTCGGCAATCGCCTCCTGCTGCTCCTTACTCGGCGGCACCGAAACGCGCACAAGCAGCGACACGGCGGAATCTTCAACCCGCGCCGGCGCATGGCCGCGCCCGTCCTTGATGTGGCACGACTGGCAGGCCCGCGCATTGAACAGCGGCCCCAGCCCGTCAGAGGCCTGCGTGGAAGCGGGCGACGACACCCAGTCCTTGCGGAACAGGCCATTGCCCAAAAGGAAGCGCTCCAGCGCCTCGAATTCCAGATTGGCCGACGAATGGGAGAACGCATCGGCATTGATGCGCTTGGTGGAGGTCGCCGCGCCCGCGGCCATGCGCTCGAAGCGCTCCGCCTTTTCAAACTGCCCGGCAGGCTTCGTGACCTTTTCGACCCGGGCGCGGTCCTTCTCCGTCAGGTCGTCGCGCGTGTCGGGCAGCGAACCTCCCGCATGGGCGGTCATGACAAGGGCTGAAAGAATGACGACGAATGTCGTGCTGCGGGCAATCATGTTCATGGCGGAACTTGTTGGCTGTGCCGCCGGGCCGGCATGGCGGCCCGGCGGCAATTGGCTCTTACTCGAAAACGGCTTCCGGATTGTCGAGACTGTCGGAGCCCTCAAGCTCGATCCCGGAAAGGTCGAGCGCGACGATGACGCGTTCCAGCGAACGGGTCTGATCGACGAGACCGTCAATCGCCGCCTGAACGACCGCGTTGCCCTCTTCATTGCCCTGACCGATCATCTGGTCATAGGCCTCGCCGCCTTCGGCGCGCGCCTTCATCACGGCCATCGCTTCAAGCGTGGTGTCGAGCTTCGCCTTCACTTCATCGGCGAGGGCGGTATCCTTTTCCGACACCAGATCGGCGAGGCTTGGCCCCTCGACCGTGGAACCGTCGACACGCTCATAGGCGCCGAAATAGACGTTCCGGATGCCAACGACATCGTAGTAATGGCTGTTGTGCGTGTTGTCGGAGAAGCAGTCATGCTCCTCTTCCGGGTCGTTCAGGAGCAGGCCGAGCTTCATGCGCTCGCCCGCCAGTTCGCCATAGGAGAGGGAGCCCAGACCCGTCAGCATCGCCGTCAGGCCCGCCTGCGGGTCCGCCATCACTTCGGCACGGGCTTCCCCTTCGGTTTCCCAGTTGGCGACCATCTCTTCGAGATCCGTGATCAGGAGATCGGCGGCAGCCTGAAGATACTGCGCGCGGCGCTCGCAATTGCCGCCCGTGCAGTTTTCCGTGTCGAAATCCGTGTAAGCACGTGTTCCCGCACCGGCGTCGGTGCCGTTCAGGTCCTGCCCCCAGAGAAGAAACTCGATGGCGTGGTAACCGGTGGCGACGTTGGCCTCGATGCCGCCAACCTCGTGCAGCGACGCGATCACCTCGGTGGTGATTTCGGTAACGTCGATATCCGTACCGCCAGCGCTTACCTTGTCATTGGCGATCACATTGACCGTGTAGAACTCGTTGGCGTCCGACTCCGTGCCATAGCTTGCATCGACATAGTCGATGAGGCCCTCGTCCAGAGGCCAGGCATTCACCTTGCCTTCCCACTCATCCACGATGGCGTTGCCAAAACGGAAGGCCTCGGTCTGCTGGTAGGGAACGCGTGAAGCGAGCCATGCCTCGCGGGCGGCAGCCATGGTCTCTTCCGACGGTGTTTCGACAAGCGCATTGATCGCCGTGCGCAGCTCTTTCGCCGTCTCGAGACTGTCCTGATAGGTCGCGAGAGCGATATCCGCGTAGGTTTCGACCACTTCCTGCGATTCAGCGGCAATGGCCGGCGCTGCCATGACCGCCATGATTGCAGAGCCGAGCAGTAAACGACGTTTCATGAAGACTTCCCCTCTTCCAAACCTGAAAACAGGCGCTGCCATTGCCATCGACAACGGACGCGCACGACCTCGTGGCCGCCACTCAATAATGTGGACTTAAATTATCAGGTTTAGAAAGGCAAGCCCGACGGGCGCATTGCGCGCCCGCTATTCCATGGCTTTCACCGCGATAACGGCATTGGTGCCGCCGAAAGCAAAACCATTGCTGAGGGCGACACGCACATCGCGCCTGCGTGCTTCATTGGGCGTGACGTCCAGATCGCATTCCGGGTCGGCTTCGCGATAGCCCGCCGTTGGCGGGACGATACCCTCCCGGATCGCCATGACGCAGGCGATGAGTTCCAGCGCGCCCGATGCGCCAAGGCAGTGAGCATGCATCGACTTGGTGGACGACACGGAAAGCTTCGAGGCATGTGCGCCGAACACGCGCTTGATCGCTTCGGTCTCAATGCGGTCATTGGCCTTGGTGCCCGTGCCATGCGCGTTGATGTAATCGACATCGGAGGGGGCGAGACCGGCCTCGTTCAGACAGGCCTGAAGCGCGGCGGAAGGCCCCTCGACCGTGGGGGCCACGATATCGGACGCATCGGCCGACATGCCGCCACCGGCCAGCTCGGCCAGAATGGTCGCGCCACGCGCCTGCGCATGTTCGAGCGTCTCGAGCACCACCATGCCGGCGCCCTCACCCAGCACCAGACCATTGCGGTCGGCGGAGAACGGGCGGCAGGTTTCCGAAGCCAGAACGCGCAGCGCTTCCCAGCCCTTCAGAATGCCGTAGATCAGCGGCGCATCGGAGCCACCGGCAAGCATGACATCGGCACGGCCGAGACGAAGCTGGTCTGCCGCCGACAGGATCGCATGGTTGGAGGACGCGCAGGCAGAGGTCGCGCCGAACACCGGGCCGCGCAGCCCGAGCGTCATGCTGACCTGTCCGGCAGCTGCACCGGGCATCACGCGCGGAACCGTGAAGATGCCCGTTCTCGGCTTCCCTTCCAGAAGGATCGCGCGATAGCTTTCCTCGATGGCTTCCCAGCCGCAGACACCGGTGCCGACCACCGCACCAACGCGGTGCGTATTGGCATCATCCACGGCAAAGCCCGACTGGCTCATGGCCTCCTGCGCCGCAATGGATGCGAGCAGGCTGAAGCGATCCATTGTGACGAGCCGCTTGCGGTCCAGACCGTGCTCCGGCAGCTGCTTGATCTCGGCGCCAATGCGCACTTTCAGTTCATGCAGCGGCACCGTGGTGATCGGGCCAATCGCCTGACGGCCCGCGCGCATGCCCGACCAGATGGCCGGGGCATCCGTTCCAAGCGCGCAGATGCCACCAATGCCCGTTATGACGATGCGTGGAGCTGTCATCTAGTTCTTGGAGTCCACCAGTTCACGCACGGCGGCGACGATATCCCTGACGGTCTCCATGCTCTCCCACGCCTCGGCGGTGTTCATCTCCACTTCGATGTTGAACTCGTCTTCGACATCGAAAATGATCTCGGTGAGTTCGAGGGAGTGAATGCCAAGGTCGGCGAGCGGCGTGTCGAGCGTTATCGTCTCGACCTCGTCCTGCGCATGGGTCTTGATCTTTTCAAGGATCGTCTTGCCGATCTCATCCGTGCTCAAACTGGTCTCAGCATTCATGAAGCGTCTCCTTGGACAACTTTTACGCAGGCTAGGATGCCATCGGGCAAGGCGTCCACGCTCAACTCTATAAAATCGCAGACATAAGAAACCAAAGCGTGTCCTGCGGCAAGAGTTTGCAGTGCAATTCCGCCGCGCATCACCGCGTCAGTTCCCGTTCACGCCACCCTTTACGAAAATGGTTACGGTGCCGTCCTCACCATAGTCCAGCGCGACCACATCGCGGACCTGGATCGATCGTGAATCAACCGCATGGAAGAACAGGGCGCTGCCCTCGATGGCTTCACGCAGAACGGCGATTTCCTTCTCATGCTCGGCAATCGCCTTGGCGATGTCCTGCCCCTTCTTCTCCAGATCGGGAAGGAGAACGATATCCAGCTCTTCAAGCGAGAAGGTCTTGCGCACGCGCTCGGCATTCTGCGTCGTGACACCGATTGCCGCGATGATGCGCTTGCTCGCCGTCTCCGGTTCGACTTCCTCGGTTTTCACCTCGGAGCCCACAATGGCATCAATTGCTTCTTCGCTCTTCAGCCCCTGCGCGAAAAGCGGAGACTGCAAAGCGATGACCATCGTCAACGCAAGTGCGGCCGTCAATGCAAGTCCGGCTCGTAGCGGCATGGGCCGACATCCGATGTTCAAGGTCATGACTCAATCCTGTAGATTCGCCGCGCAGAAAACATGTTCTGCCGGAGAAGGCAACGGGCGGGGGCCGGGCAGGTTCCCTTACAACCGGGTCGCGTAATCCGAAACCAGCAGCCGACAGGGCTCCTCATCCTCCTCGATTTCGGAGAAGCGGGCGATCGGCTCTGCGAAGATATTGTCTGTCACGTCATCATTGACGGTCGACACCTCCCCGATCAGCACATCCTCTTTCTCGCCCCAGAATGCATGCCAGACGCCCGGCAGAAGCGTGACGCTCTCGCCCGGCTCCAGACGCAGGACTCCGCCGGCATCCACGCGCCGCATCACGCCATCGGTCGGCACGCGCACGGGCGAGACACGGTCGATCCCGCCTTCCGGATCAGACCCGAAAAGCTCGATGCACAGCGTGCCGCCGCCCCGGTTGATGATGTCTTCGGCCTTGATCGCGTGGGTGTGCAGCGGCGCGAGCTGGTCACGCCGGGAGATCATGATCTTCTCGGCATAGAGCATGCCGCGGCCATGCTTCAAATCTTCCTGATTGCCGTTACGCACCGTGAAGAGAAAGAGGCCGCGCCGGTCGAAATCGCCAGCGCCATAGTCGGTGATGTCCCAGCCAAGCCGCGCATCGACAATCCCGTCGATTGCGGCGCGCCGGTGCTTCATCTCTTCCGGGGTCCAGTCGGCAAAGGGCGGCAGCACATAGCCGAAGGAGCGGATGAACTCTTCTCCCTGGCGCAGGATCTCGTTCACTCTCGAGCGCTTCACCGCAACCTCCCTCGTGCGAAACCGACTTGATGTGTGGTCGTACCGCAAGCCCGGCATTCCGCCAAGGTGTTTTGCCCGGCCGGATCTTGCGCAACCCACTTGATCTTGCGCAACGCACCGGCGAGCCTCATCAATAGAATGCCCATCCTCAAACCGGCGTCGCACCGGACACGAAGCACAAACCCGGATCCTTCCATGTATCTGAACGCCATCATCCTGCTGACCGTCGTTGCGGTGATGCTGGCGCTGTGGTCGCCGCGTCTCCATGGCCGGCCGACATGGAGGGCGATGACAACGCCGCTGGCCTCCATCATCGGCAGCGGGTTTCTCGTTCTGGGGCCAATCCTCAATTTCGCCTATGGCGTCAATGCGCCGCTCGTCATGCTGGCGCTGTGTCTGGGCGCGTATCTGTTCGGCGCGGCGATCCGCTACAATATGAGCATGCTGCAGGCGGAAGCGGGACGGCACGGCAGCAGGCTGGAAACGCTTCTGGAAACGACAGCCTCGGCCAGCCTCGGCTTCGCCTACATCGTGTCGGTCGCCTATTATCTGAACCTGTTCGGCGCTTTCGGCGTGAGCCTGACAGAAGCGAACCAGCCAACGGATGCACGGCTTCTGACATCGGCCGTCTATGTGCTGATCCTGATGGTTGGCTGGACGCGCGGTTTCCGGGCGCTCGAAAAGATGGAGTACGCGTCCGTCGCGCTCAAGCTCGCCATCATTGCCGGCCTGCTGGTCGGTCTCGGCATCTACTTCATCCAGCATGTGTCGGCGCATGACATGATCCTGCGCGCGCCAAGTGTGAGCGGCTGGCACGCCATCGCCCTTGCGTTCGGACTGATCGTGACGGTTCAGGGGTTTGAGACATCGCGCTATCTCGGCCGCGACTATGACACGTCGACGCTGATCCGCTCGATGAAGCTGGCGCAATGGATCTCGACCGGCATCTATATGAGTTACATCCTGCTGATCAGCTACACATTCGACATAGACGGGCAACCGCTCACGGAAACGGCCATCATTGGCATGATGGCCGCCGTTGCGCCTATCCTCTCCGTGCTTCTGGTGGCGGCGGGACTTGCCGCGCAGTTCAGCGCGGCAGTGGCGGACACGAGCGGATCGGGCGGACTTCTGACAGAGTTGACGCGCGGCCGGCTTACGCCCAGGCGGTCCTACGCCCTGCTTGTGGCGGTGGGCCTCGTTCTCACCTGGTCGGCGGATGTGTTCCACATCATCAGCTACGCGTCGCGGGCCTTCGCGCTTTACTACATGCTGCAGGCCGCACTTGCCGCAGCCAAGGCATGGCGTGATGCAAACAGCCCGTGGCGCGCAGCGGGGTTCGCCGCGCTGGCGCTGCTCGGCCTGGCGATCGTGGTTCTGGGGGCGCCGGTCGAGACGTAAGACCGGACCGGGATCAGAACGCCTTGAAGGTCAAAGTGGTGAGCGAACGGCGAATGCCGGGCACATTGGCGATGTTCTCGCTGACGAACTTGCCGATATCGACACCGTCATCGATGTAGACCTTCATGAGCAAGTCGTAATCGCCGCTCGTGGAGTAAAGCTCCGAGGCGATTTCGCGCTTGTAGAGTTCGTCGGCCACCTCATAGGTCTTGCCGGGTTTGCAGCGCAGTTGAACGAAGACAGGTCTCATAAGGGCTCCATGGAGCAAGTTCGAAACAGGGTCGGGCCAGACTTGGCCCATCGCGTTACGCTGTCAACAGACAGCGCACGATCTGATGGGATGAATCCGCGAGCCCGTCAATGACATCGAAATGATGGCGGTCGGGTTCTTCCACAGCGGCGGTCTGCGCACCAAGCCCGACCCAGACATTGGCGAGAAGCGCATTCTGGCGCAGGAACTCGCCCCGCTCCGAAGCGCCGACCCAGCAGGTCAGGCGCACGCCGGGGATGGGCGCGAGCAGCGCCGGGCTTTCCGCCTGCGCCTCCTCTTGCGTGATCTTCAGCCCCTCATTCATCGCCGTCTTCATCATCGGGCGCAGATCATGCACGCCGGAGATCGACAGGACATGGCGAAGGCGCGCACGCACATCCGCAGGCAGCGGTGAGGTCTCGCAGGCCATGCGCGAGGCAAGGTGGCCGCCCGCCGAATGGCCGGTCAGGACGAGCGGGCCGTCGACGCGTCCGGCAGCGGCGGTGACCGCCGCGCCGATCTCGCGCACGATGCCGGAAATCGAGTTTTCGGGGCACAGCGTGTAAGACGGCATGGCTACCGCATAGCCGCTGTCGACCGCACCGGCGGCCAGATGCGACCAGAAGCTCTTGTCGAGTTTCAGCCAGAAACCGCCATGGATGAACACCACCAGACCGGCCGGCTTTCCTTCCGGCAGAAACAGGTCGAAGTGGTTGCGTGCGCCATCGCCATAGGGAATGTCGAGCTCTGCCCGGCCAGCAGCCGAAAGCGCATCGCGATAAGCCTGCGCCGGGGCTACCCAGGCGTCCGGCCAGCGGTCGCCCTGCGGAATGTTTGCGCCATTCGCATAGGCGTCATCCCAGTCCGAAACCTGACGATAGAACATGTTCAATTCTCCCTCCGCGCCGCCCTCCGCACATGGCAACAGAGCCTGCATAGCCGTGCCAGCCTCCACTGTCATCATTGCGGATCGTGATGTACACTGCGCCCAGACCGGACATATTTCAACCTTAAAATTTCATGCTTGAAATGTCGTCTGTCCGGTGCAATGCTCCAAGCTTACAAAGCCAGGCGTAGAGCAATCCTGGGAGGAAGGAGCTCGAGCATGAAAGTCGCAATTCTCGGCGGTGGTCCGGCGGGCCTCTATTTCGCAATCTCCATGAAGCTGCGCGATGCAGCCCACGACATCACGGTCTTCGAGCGCAACAAGCCCGATGACACGTTCGGCTGGGGCGTGGTTCTCTCTGACGAAACCCTCGACAATCTGGCGGAAAACGACCCCGTCAGCGCCGAGCGCATCCGCGAACATTTCGCCTATTGGGACGACATCGCCGTGGTGCACAAGGGCGTGCGCACGCTCTCCACGGGGCACGGTTTCTGCGGCATCGGCCGCATGCGCCTGCTCATTCTCTTGCAGGAGCGCGCCCGCGAACTCGGCATCAGGCTCGAATTCGAGACGGAGATCGACGATCCCCGCCCCTTCATGGCCGAATACGATATGGTGCTGGCCTCCGACGGCCTGAACTCGCGGACGCGAACCACCTTCGCCGACGTGTTCAAGCCCGACATCGACGTGCGCAAATGCAAGTTCGTCTGGCTCGGCACCCATCAGAAATTCGACGACGCCTTCACCTTCATCTTCGAGAAGACGGAGCATGGCTGGGTATGGGCGCACGCCTACCAGTTCGACGACGAGACCGCGACCTTCATCGTGGAGTGCGGCCCGGAGACCTGGGAGAAGTTTGGCTTCGGCGAGATGAGCCAGCAGGATTCCATCGCCGTATGCGAGCGGATCTTCAAGGATCATCTGGGCGGCCACAAGCTGATGACCAACGCCAACCACATTCGTGGTTCGGCATGGATCAACTTCCCGCGCGTGCTGTGCGAACGCTGGTCGCATGAGAACATCGCGCTGATGGGCGATGCGGCGGCAAGCGCGCATTTCTCCATCGGCTCGGGCACCAAGCTGGCGCTCGAAAGCGCCATCGCGCTGGCCGAATATCTGCACACCGAACCGACGCTGAAAGAAGCCTTCGACAAATACGAAGACGCTCGACGGCTGGAAGTGCTGCGCCTGCAGTCTGCGGCGCGCAACTCGCTGGAGTGGTTCGAGGAGGTGGAACGCTATCTCGATCTCGACCCGGTGCAGTTCAACTATTCGCTGCTCACCCGCTCGCAGCGCATCAGCCACGAGAACCTGCGCCTGCGCGATCCCGAATGGCTTGCGGATGCGGAGACCTGGTTCCAGCAGCAGGCAGGCGCCGAGGACAATGCCGCCCGCGCGCCCATGTTCGCGCCCTACAAGCTGCGCGGCCTGACGCTGAAGAACCGCGTCGTCGTCTCGCCCATGGCTCAGTACAAGGCCGTCGACGGCTGCCCGACCGACTGGCACATGGTGCATTATTGCGAGCGCGCCAAGGGCGGTGCCGGTCTCGTCTATATCGAGATGACCTGTGTGAGCCCCGAGGGCCGCATCACGCCCGGCTGCCCCGGTTTCTACAAGCCGGAGCACGAAGCCGCTTGGACGCGCATCGTCGATTTCGTTCACCGTGAGACCGATGCGCGGATCTGCGCGCAGATCGGCCATTCGGGCCCCAAGGGCTCGACCCAGCTCGGCTGGGAAGAGATGGACGCACCGCTGAAAGACGGCAACTGGCCGCTCATGGCCGCCTCCGAAGTGGCATGGTCCGACGCGAACCAGACGCCGAAGGCGATGGACCGCGACGACATGGACGCGGTGCGCGACCAGTTCGTCGCTGCCGCCGGGATGGCGGAGCGCTGCGGGTTCGACATGCTCGAACTGCACTTTGCGCACGGCTATCTCCTGTCGTCCTTCATCTCGCCGATGACCAACAAGCGCACGGATGACTATGGCGGCAGCCTGGAAAACCGTATGCGCTATCCGCTGGAGATTTTCGCTGCGGTTCGGGCCGTATGGCCGGAGGACAAGCCGATCTCTGTGCGCATCTCGGCCAATGACTGGGTGGGCGACGCAGGCGTGACCCCGGCCGAAGCCGTGGAGATTGCGCGCATGCTGCAGGAGGCCGGCGTCGACATCTGCGACGTCTCGGCGGGCCAGACCTCGAAACAGGCGCGCCCGGTTTATGGCCGCATGTTCCAGACCCCGTTCTCCGACCGCATCCGCAACGAGACCGGCATGGCGACCATGGCCGTCGGCAACATCTATGAGCCGGATCACGTCAACTCGATCCTGATGGCCGGCCGCGCAGACCTCGTCTGCCTCGCCCGTCCGCATCTGGCCGATCCCTACTGGACGCTGCATGCTGCGGCAACGCTGGGCGACCGGGGCGTGACCTGGCCCGATCCCTACCTGCCCGGCCGCGACCAGCTCTACCGGCTTGCCGAGCGGGCCGAGCAGATGACGGGGAAGGTGTGATCATGAGCGCAAACCGCCACGCACTTGTGACAGGCGGCGGAACGGGCGTCGGCGAGGCCGTGGCCCTTGCGCTCGCGGAAGCCGGCATTGATGTCACGATCTGCGGGCGGCGCGCCGAGCCGCTTGAAAAAGTGGCGGCCCGGCACGAACGCATCCATGCGCTGACTGCCGACGTGACCGACGAAGCCTCGATGCAGGCGCTCTACGAGACGGCGGAAGCCGCGCGCGGCCCCTTCGACATCGTCATTGCCAATGCGGGCACGGCCTCCAGCGCGCCCGCCCATCGCACGAAGCTCGAAGACTGGAACCGCATCCTCGGCGTCAACATGACCGGGGCGTTCCTGAGCGTGAAGCCAGCGCTTTCGCCCATGGCCAAGCGCGGCAATGGCCGCATCATCTTCATCGCGTCCGTGGCCGGCCTGAAGGGCTACGCCTATGTCGCGCCCTATGTTGCATCGAAGCATGGCGTCATCGGCCTGATGCGCGCACTCTCCGTCGAGCTGGTGAAGACCGGCGTGACGGTGAACGCGATCTGCCCCGGTTACGTGGAAACCGAGATGCTGGAAGATTCCATTCAGCGCGTGGTCGAGAAGACCGGGCGCAGCCACGAGGAAGCCCGCAAGGGGTTCGTCGAAGCCAATCCCCATGGCCGGCTGATTCAGCCCCGGGAAGTGGCCGCTGCTGCGCTTTGGCTCATCAGCCCCGAGGCCAATTCGGTCACCGGCCAGTCGATTTCCATCTCTGGAGGTGAAACATGGTAAGCGCTCCCCTCGCCGCTGTTCGCAGCGGCGCTCCGGCAAAGGAACGCCTGCGTCTGTGGATCAGAATTCTGCGCGCCTCGCGCCTGGTCGAGGCCGTTCTGCGCGAACGGCTCAAAGCCCGCTTCAACACCACGCTGCCGCGCTTCGATGTGCTGTCCGTGCTCGACCGCGCACCCGAAGGCATGGCGATGAGCGACATCTCGCGCTTTCTCCTCGTGTCGAACGGCAATGTGACCGGGATCGTGGAACGGCTCGTCACCGACGGGCTCGCCTGCCGCACGAAGCGCGACGGCGACCGCCGCACCTCGATCATCAAGCTGACGCCGGCCGGCAAGGAAGCCTTCGCCGCCATGGCCGAAGCGCATGAGCGCTGGATCAACGAACTGCTCGGCAATCTGCCCGAGGAGGAAGCCCGGGCGCTGGCCGGCACACTCAAGACATTCGAAAGCAATTGGGAGGGCGGGGTATGAGCTCCATGGCGGGTTTAAAGCCGCAGCATTTCATCTGGCGGATGGAGGGCAATGTCGCGCTGATCCAGCTTGACCGGCCCGACCGCAAGAACCCGCTCACCTTCGAGTCCTATGCCGAGCTGCGCGATACGTTCCGCGCCCTGCCCTATGCGGATGACGTGGATGCGGTCGTGTTCCTGCCCAATGGTGGAAACTTCTGCTCGGGCGGCGATGTGCACGACATCATCGGCCCGCTGGTCGACATGGACATGAAGGGCCTGCTCGCCTTCACCCGCATGACCGGCGATCTGGTGAAGGCGATGATCGCCTGCAACAAGCCGATCATCTCCGCCATCGACGGCGTGGCGGTTGGCGCCGGCGCAATCATCGCCATGGCCTCCGACCTGCGCCTTGCGACACCGGAGGCCAAGGCCGCATTCCTGTTCACCCGCGTCGGGCTGGCAGGCTGCGACATGGGCGCATGCGCCATGCTCCCGCGCATCATCGGTCAGGGCCGTGCGGCGGAACTGCTCTACACCGGCCGCTCCATGAGTGCGGAGGAAGGCGAGCGCTGGGGCTTCTACAACAGGCTCGTCGCCGCCGACGCGCTTGAAGCGGAGGCGCTGAACATGGCCGCGCGGATCGCCGCCGGACCGACCTTCGCGCATGGCATCACCAAGACGCAGCTCAATCAGGAATGGTCGATGGGTCTGGAACAGGCCATCGAGGCGGAAGCCCAGGCGCAGGCGATCTGCATGCAGACCCGGGATTTCGAGCGCGCCTACCGCGCGTTCGTCGCCAAGGAAAAACCGGTTTTCGAGGGGGATTGATGGCTGATCGTTCGTTTCTGGACTGGCCTTTCTTCGAGCAGCGCCACCGCGACTGGGCCGACAGGCTGGATGCGTGGTGCGCCAAGAACCTCCCCGTCGACCACAGCGATGTGGACGCCGCCTGCCGCGACCTCGTCGCCCGGCTTGGCGAAGCGGGTTTCCTGAAACCCACCGCAGTCGACACGGCCAATCCCGGCCCGCTCGACGTGCGTACATTGTGCCTGACCCGTGAAACGCTGGCCCGCCATGACGGGCTGGCCGATTTCGCGTTCGCCATGCAGGGCCTCGGCACCGGGGCGATCAGCCTGTTCGGCACGCCGGAGCAGCAGCAATGGCTCGACAGGACGCGGGCGGGCAAGGCGCTCTCGGCTTTCGCCCTGTCGGAACCGCGCTCCGGTTCGGACGTGGCGAACATGGACATGGCCGCCACCCGGGACGGCGGCGACTATGTGCTGTCCGGCGAGAAGACCTGGATCTCCAATGGCGGCATCGCCGACCTCTACACCGTGTTTGCCCGCACCGGCGAAGCGCCGGGCGCAAGAGGCATCTCGGCCTTTCTCGTACCTGCCGACACGCCGGGGCTGGAGGTCGCGGAGCGCCTCGACGTGATCGCGCCGCATCCTCTGGCGCGGCTTGCCTTCAACGATGTGCGCGTGCCCGCCTCCGCCATGATCGGCAAGCCGGGCGATGGCTTCAAGATCGCCATGTCGGTGCTCGACGTGTTTCGCTCGACCGTGGGTGCGGCCGCACTCGGCTTCGCACGCCGCGCGCTTGATGAGACCCTGGACCGGGCAGGCAGCCGCGAGCTTTTCGGTGCGCCGCTGTTCGACCTGCAGATGGTGCAGGGACACATCGCCGAGATGGCGCTCGACATCGACGCTGCAGCACTCCTCATCTACCGCGCAGCCTGGACCAAGGACATGGGCGCACCGCGCGTCACCCGCGAGGCGGCAATGGCCAAGCTGTTCGCCACCGACCGGGCGCAGGAGGTGATCGACAAGGCAGTGCAGATACATGGCGGCGACGGTGTGCGCCGCGGACACATTGTGGAGAGCCTGTACCGGGAGATCAGGGCGCTCCGCATTTATGAGGGCGCATCAGACGTCCAGAAAGTCGTGATCGCACGGCAAACGATGAAATAGGGAGGAAACATGCTCGGACCGACAGGTCATACCGACACCTTTGCGCGGGACAATCTCCCGCCGGAAGACCAATGGCCGGCCTTCCTTCTCGATGGCTTTGACTACCCCGAATATCTGAACGCCGGCGTCGAACTGACCGACCGACTGGTGGAGCGCGGTTTCGGCGATCATGTGGCGCTGATCGGCAATGGACGCCGCCGCACCTACAAGGAACTGGCGGACTGGACGAGCCGCCTTGCCAATGCGCTGGTCGAGGATTACGGCGTCAAGCCGGGCAACCGCATCCTGATCCGCTCGGCGAACAATCCGGCCATGGTGGCCTGCTGGCTGGCCGCCACCAAGGCGGGCGCGGTTGTGGTCAACACCATGCCGATGCTGCGCGCGGGCGAGCTGGCCAAGATCGTCGACAAGGCCGAGATCGAGCTGGCGCTGTGCGACACGCGCATCAAGGACGAGCTGGTGGCCTGCGCCAAGGAAAGCCGCTTCCTCAAGAAGGTGGTGGGCTTCGACGGCACGGCCAATTTCGATGCCGAGCTGGACCGCATCGCGCTCGACAAGCCGGTCACCTTCGACGCGGTGAAGACGGGCCGTGACGATGTCGCCCTTCTGGGATTCACCTCCGGCACCACCGGCATCCCCAAGGCCACCATGCACTTCCACCGCGATCTGCTGATCATCGCCGACGCCTATGCGAATGAAGTGCTTCAGGTCACGCCGGACGACGTGTTTGTCGGTTCGCCCCCGCTTGCCTTCACCTTCGGGCTTGGTGGTCTGGCGATCTTCCCGCTGCGTTTTGGCGCAACGGCGACGCTTCTTGAAAGCGCCACCCCGCCCAACATGATCGAGATCATCGAGAAGTACCGCGCGACGGTGAGCTTCACCGCGCCCACCGCCTACCGCGCCATGATGGCGGCGATGGACGAAGGGGCAGACCTTTCCTCGCTGCGCGTTGCCGTTTCGGCCGGCGAGACCCTGCCGGGACCGGTGTTCGAGGCATGGACGGAGAAGACCGGCAAGCCGATCCTCGATGGCATCGGCGCAACCGAGATGCTGCACATCTTCATCTCTAACCGTTTCGACGACCGGCACCCGGCAACCACGGGTCGCCCGGTGACCGGCTATGAAGCGCGGATCGTGGACGAGGACATGAACGAGCTGCCGCGCGGCGAAACCGGCCGGCTGGCCGTGCGCGGCCCGACCGGCTGCCGCTATCTCGCCGACGAACGGCAGAAAGAGTATGTGCGCGCCGGCTGGAACCTGACGGGCGACAGCTTCTATCAGGATGAGGAGGGCCGCTTCCATTTCGCCGCCCGCTCCGATGACATGATCCTTTCCTCCGGCTACAACATCGCCGGCCCCGAGGTAGAAGCGGCATTGCTCGCCCATGCCGAGGTGCTGGAATGCGCCGTGATCGGCGCGCCGAACGAAGAACGCGGGCAGATCGTCGAAGCGCATGTGGTGCTGGCCGAGGGTGTGGCCCGCGACGAAGCAACGGCGAAACGCCTGCAGGACCACGTGAAGGCGGTGATCGCGCCCTACAAATATCCGCGCTCGATCAGGTTTCTCGATGCTCTGCCAAAAACAGAGACGGGCAAGATCCAGCGTTTCCGCTTGAGAGAGACAGACTGAACCATGGCCAGCCAACCGGAACTCGATGACGACAACGCGGCGGACATCAAGCCGCCCATGTCCTACAGCGACTATCTGCATCTGGAGAAGATCCTCGATGCGCAGGAGCCTCTGTCTCCGGCGCGTGACGAGCTGCTTTTCATCATCCAGCACCAGACATCCGAACTCTGGATGAAGCTCGCCATCACCGAGATCCGGTCGGCGCGCGCCGCCATCGCCGATGACCAGCTGCGCCCCGCCTTCAAGATGCTGACCCGCGTGGCCCGCATCTTCGAGCAGCTCAACAGCGCATGGGACGTGCTGCGCACCATGACGCCGAGCGAATACTCCATGTTCCGCGATGCGCTTGGCCAGTCCTCGGGCTTCCAGTCGTGGCAGTACCGCTCCATCGAGTTCCTGGCCGGCAACCGCAACCTGGCGATGCTCAAACCCCATTCGGACCTGCCGCAGATCACGGCGCGTCTTGAGGAGATCCTCGCCGAGCCGAGTCTTTACGACGAGGCGCTGCGGCTTCTGGAGCGCAATGGCTTCGACATCGGCGCTGACGCCGGACGCACCGACTGGCGCACAAGGCGCGAGGCCAACGACCAGGTGCAGAAGGCCTGGAAGGCCGTCTACTCAAAGCCCGACGAGCACTGGGCGCTTTACGAACTCGCCGAAAAACTGATCGACTTCGAGGACTATTTCCGCCGCTGGCGCTTCAACCATGTGACGACGGTGGAACGCATCATCGGCCTGAAGCGCGGCACGGGCGGCACGTCCGGCGTTTCCTATTTGCGCAAGATGCTGGATGTGGAACTATTCCCCGAGCTCTGGCGTGTCCGCACGGACATGTAGCCTGAGAAACGGGTGACAAAGCCGAAAATAACGGCAACTAATAACCTGGGAACCATTGGGAGACACTTCATGAAAAAGCTTATTGCAGCAAGCCTGTTTGCCCTGTCGGCAAGCGTTGCCGGCAACGCCTTTGCCGAGCCGGTCAAGATCGGCATGATCACCACGCTTTCCGGCGGCGGCGCAGGACTGGGCATCGACGCCCGCGACGGCTTCGTGCTGGCGATCGAACAGTCCGGCAACAAGGACATCGAGGTCATCACCGAAGACGATGCGCGCAAGCCGGAACTTGCCGTGCAGATTGCGGACAAGATGATCCAGAGCGACAAGGTCGACCTGATGACGGGCATCATCTGGTCGAACCTGGCCATGGCCGTCGTGCCGTCGGCAACGGCGCAGGATGTGATTTACCTGTCGGTCAATGCCGGCCCCTCTGCTCTTGCCGGCGCAGGCTGCAGCCCGAACTATTTCAACGTCGCCTACCAGAACGACAATTTCCACGAAGCGATGGGCGAGGCCGCCAACAAGGACTTCAAGAAGACCTTCATCATGGCCCCCAACTACCCGGCCGGCAAGGACTCGCTCACCGGCTTCAAGCGCTTCTACAAGGGTGAGCTCGCCGGCGAGGTCTACACCAAGCTCGGACAGACGGACTATGCCGCCGAGATCGCACAGATCCGCGCATCGGATGCGGACTCGGTGTTCATCTTCCTGCCGGGCGGCATGGGCGTCGCCTTCACCAAGCAGTATGCGCAGTCGGGCGTCGACCTGCCGCTGATGGGTCCGGCCTTCTCGTTCAGCCAGGACGTTCTGCCGGCGATCGGCGACGCGGCGCTTGGCGTGAAGAACGCGGCATCGTGGGCCTATGACCTCGACAATGAAGCCAACAAGACCTTCGTCGAGGGCTTCAAGGAAGCCTATGGCCGCCTGCCCTCCGTCTACGCAGCGCAGGCCTATGACACGGCGAACCTGATCCTCTCCGCCGCCGGCAAGGCAAGCGTGAAGGACAAGGATGCGTTCCGCGCTGCGCTGAAGGAAGCGGATTTCGATTCGGTTCGCGGCAAGTTCTCGTTCAACAGCAACAACCACCCGATCCAGGACTTCTATGTCCGCGAGGTGGTGAAGGACGGTGACACGCTGACCAACAAGATCGTTTCCACGGCGTTCACCGACCACCAGGACGCCTACGCGGCCGAATGCAAGATGTAGGACAGCTTCCTTCTCCCCGCTGGCGGGGAGAAGGTGCCGGCAGGCGGATGAGGGGCGGGCGCCAGTCTTTGCGGATCATGGCGCAGCCCCTCACCCTCACCCTCTCCCCGTGAACAGGGAGAGGGAGACGTCCACGCAGCGCTCCACCTCAAAACCAGACGGCGAAAGCTCCCCGTGTCCCTGACCCTTTTCATTGAGCAGATCCTGAATGGCCTGCAGTTCGGCGTGATGCTGTTCCTGATGGCCGCCGGCCTGACGCTGATCTTCGGCGTCATGGGGCTCATCAACCTTGCGCATGGTTCGCTCTTCATGGTCGGCGCATTTGCCTGCGCGACCGTGGCCGCAGCCACCGGCTCCTTCTGGCTGGGGCTTGTCGCCAGCCTTGCCGCCGCAGCCGCCGCCGGCGCGCTCGTCGAGATCCTCGTCATCAGACGGCTCTACGAACGCGACCATCTCGACCAGGTGCTCGCCACCTTTGCGCTGATCCTCATCTTCTCCGAGGGCACGCGCTGGGTGTTCGGCTCCTTCCCGCTCTATCTCGATATTCCGCAGCTTCTCTCGGGCGCGGTGCATCTGCCCGGTGGCGCGCAATATCCGATCTACCGGCTGGCCGTGATCGGCGTCGGCATCGCCGTCGCCATCGGGCTCTATCTCCTGATCGGCAAGACGCGGCTGGGCATGCGCATTCGCGCTGGCGAATCCGACCGCGAGATGATCGGCGCGCTCGGCATCGACATCGGCACGCTCTACACGCTGGTCTTTGCGCTGGGCGCAGCCCTTGCCGGTCTTGCCGGCGCAATGGTGGGGGCGCTTCAGTCAGTACAGGTGGGCATGGGCGAACCGGTGCTGATCCTTGCCTTCGTGGTTGTCGTCATCGGCGGCATCGGCTCCATCAAGGGCGCGCTGATCGGCTCCATCCTGGTAGGGCTGACAGAGACTTTGGGCCGTTTCCTGCTGCCGTATTTCTTCGGCCTGTTCATGCCCAATTCGGAAGCCGCCACGATCGGCGCAGCTCTTGCCTCCATGCTGATCTACATCGTCATGGCCCTCATCCTTGCCTTCAGGCCCCAGGGCCTGTTCGCGGCGAATGCGTGAGGGACCGGCCATGACACGCGAAACAACCATCAGCATCCTGATCATTGCCAGCCTGCTTGCCGCCGCCTTCATTGCACAGGCGATGGGCGAGACCTTCTACATCACGCTGGCGACCCGCATGGCGATCCTGGGCCTTGCCGCCACCGGGCTCAACATCGCGCTCGGCCTTGGTGGTCTGGTGTCGTTCGGCCATGCCGCCTTCTTCGGCATTGGCGGTTATGCGGCCGGCATTCTCGCCACCCATGCATTCAACAGCGAGCCGCTTCTCCTCGGTCTGCCCGGCACCAACCAGATGATCGTCATCTGGATCACGGGCGCGATTGCCGCCGGGCTCGTTGCCGTTCTGATCGGCCTGATTTCGCTCAGGACCTCCGGCGTCTACTTCATCATGATCACCCTCGCCTTCGCGCAGATGATCTACTATTTCGCGATCTCCTGGCCCGCCTATGGCGGCGAGGACGGTCTGTCGATCTACGTGCGCAACACCTTTCCGGGCATGAACACGCTCGCGCCGATGAGCTTCTTCCTCATCTGCTTCGGGCTTCTGGCGCTGGGCCTCATCGTCTTCGCCATGCTTCGCGACTCGCGCTTTGGCGCAGCGCTGCAGGCCGGACGACAGAACGAGACCCGGCTTGCCGCCGTCGGCATCGGCCCGTTCCGGGTGCGGCTCACGGCCTTCGTTATCTCGGCCATGATGACCGCGCTTGCCGGCGCGCTCTTTGCCGATCTCAACCGCTTCGTAAGCCCCTCCATGTTCTCGTGGCACATGTCGGGCGAACTGATCGTTCTCATCATTCTGGGCGGTGTCGGCCGGCTTGCCGGGCCGCTGGCCGGGGCCATCGTCTATGTGCTGTTCGAGTTCGCGCTGGGCGGCATCACCGAGCACTGGCAGTTCTTCCTCGGCCTGATCCTGCTGGCCGTGGTGCTGTTTGCCCGCGGCGGCGTGATGGGACTTCTGGCCGGGAGGGCGCGTCATGGCTGAACCGATCCTCGACATTCGCGACCTGAGAAAAAGCTTCGGCGCGCTGAAGGCGACCGATGGCGTCAGCCTCGACCTCAGACCGGGAGAGATCCACGCGCTGATCGGCCCGAACGGCGCCGGCAAGTCGACGCTGATCCACCAGATCGCCGGCTCGCTGACACCCGACAGCGGCGAGATCCGCTTCGAGGGCCGGGATGTGAAGCCGCTCGATGTGGCGGCCCGCGCAAGGCTTGGCATGGGGCGCACATTCCAGGTGTCCTCGCTCGCGCCCGAGTTCTCGGCGCTGCGCAATGTGATGCTGGCGGTGCAGGCGCGTCAGGGCTCCAGCTTCCATTTCTTCAAACCCGTCATGCGCGACCGGAGCCTCACCGACCCGGCGCGGGAAGCGCTCACGCGCGTGGGTCTTGCCGACCGCGCCGATGTGCCGGCAGCCGAGCTTTCGCATGGCGAGCGGCGGCAGCTCGAGATCGCCATCGCACTGGCGCTCGGCGCAAAGGCGTTTCTGCTTGATGAGCCGATGGCGGGCATGGGGCCGGAAGGCTCGCAGGCGCTGACCGGGTTTCTCGATCGTCTGCGCGACGAAGCGCCGATCCTTCTGATCGAGCACGACATGGACGCCGTCTTCGCACTGGCCGACCGCATCTCCGTTCTCGTCTACGGGCGGATCATCGCCACCGGCTCGGTCGACAACATTCGCAACCATCCCGCCGTGCGCGAAGCCTATCTGGGAGACGGCGCATGAAGCTGCTCGACATCCAGGATCTCAAAACCTTCTATGGAAAGTCGCAGGCGCTTTTCGGCGTCGACCTTTCGGTCGAAGAAGGAGAGGCCGTGGCGCTGATGGGCCGCAACGGCATGGGCAAGACGACCACGATCCACTCCGTCTGCCACCTGACGCCACCGCAATCCGGCAGCATTGCCTTTGCCGGCAAGGACATCACGCGGATGAAGCCGCACCGGATCGCGCGGCTCGGCGTGGGACTGGTGCCGGAAGGCCGGCGCTGCTTCCCGAACCTGACGGTGGAGGAAAACATCCTCGCCGCCGCACGTCCCGGCAAATGGACGCTCGATGGCGTGAACACGCTGTTCCCGCGACTGGCGGAGCGGCGCGATCAGTATGCGAGCACGCTTTCGGGCGGCGAGCAGCAGATGCTTGCCATCGGCAGGGCGCTGGCTACCAATCCACGCCTGCTCATTCTCGACGAGGCGACCGAAGGGCTTGCCCCGGTGATCCGGCAGGACATCTGGCGCGCCATCCGCGCCATCCGGGCGGAGGGCCAGTCGATCCTGATCGTCGACAAGACGCTGAGCGAGTTACTGCCCGTGGCGGACCGCTGTGTCATTCTCGAAAAAGGCCGCACCGCATGGACCGGTGCGCCCCTGGCGCTCACCGATGAAATCCAGCAGCGCTTCCTCGGCGTGTGATCACGCCTTTCGTTCCCAAGCATGAAGGAAATAGCATGACTGTCCCGCTTCACCAGATTCTCCAGCCAGCCGACTGGGTTCCTGCCAAGGGGTATTCCAATGGTGTTGTTGCAAGGGGGCGCACCGTCTTCCTTGGGGGTCAGATCGGCTGGAACAGCAATCAGGTGTTCGAGACCGACGACTTCATCGGCCAGGTGCGTCAGGCGCTTGAGAACATTGTCACGCTTCTCAAGGAGGCGGGTGCCGGGCCGGAGCATGTGGTGCGCCTGACCTGGTTCATCACCGACAAGGAAGCCTATGGCAGCCGTCTGCGCGAGCTGGGCGAAGCCTATCGTTCCGCCATGGGCCGTAACTTCCCGCCCATGAGCGTCGTGCAGGTGGTGGCGCTGATCGAAGACGAGGCGAAGGTCGAGATCGAAGCCACAGCCGTTCTGCCCGACTAGCCGCACGAGGCTCAAGCGCCGGGCATCTGAGAGCGACGCCCGGCGCTATCACGATACCTAGGAGCCAAGCGCCCTCGCCCTTCGACAAGCTCAGGATGAGGGCTGTTTAACTCGCTCAGAAAAGCAGTAGCGCTACGTACGATATATGTTTCTGCATCCGCATTTCACGTTTGAAGAAAGCACGGAGCTTCCAGTAACCCTCATCCTGAGCTTGTCGAAGGGCGAGGGCGCTTGGGCTCCACACCGCGAAGGCTCATCGCCCCACGCCCAGTTCGCTTGAGTCCACCTCCCGCGCGGCATCTTCCCGCGCATTGCGGCGCAGTGTGTAAACGAAGGCCACAAGGAACATGCCCGTCATCAGAAGCACGATGGTCGGGGCCGGCGCGCTGTCGATGAAGAAGCTCAGATAGACGCCAAAGAACGAAGCGAACAGCGCCACCGCCAGGCTGACAAGCAACATGCGGTCGAAGCGCCGGACGAGCAGGAACGCCACCGCGCCCGGCCCGATCAGAAGCGCAATCGCCAGAATGATGCCCACCGCCGTCAGAGCCGCCACGATGGTGAGCGACAGGATTGCCAGTAGCCCGTAATGCAGTACCCGCACCGGCAGGCCGATTGCCTTGGCGTGCTGCGGGTCGAACGCATTGAGAAGCAGGTCGCGGCGGAACAGAAGAATGGCCGCGCACACAAACAGCGCAATGATGCCCGTCTGCGTGATGTCGCCCCAGGTCACGCCCAGCATGTCGCCGAACAGGATGTGGTCGAGATGCACCTCGGTCTGGATCTTGGTGTAAAGCAGCAGGCCGAGCCCGAACATGCCGGAGAAGACGACACCCATGATGGTGTCTTCCTTCACGCGGCTGTTTTCCTTGAGATAGCCAATGCCCACAACGCAGGTCATGCCAGCCACGAATGCGCCGATGGCGAAGGGTATGCCGATGATATAGGCGATGACCACGCCCGGCAGCACCGCATGGCTGACGGCGTCACCCATCAACGACCAACCCTTCAGGATCAGGAAACAGGAAAGCAGCGCCATGGGCGCGGCGATCAGCACCGAGATGATGAACGCCTGCTGCATGAACGGAAAGGCGAAAGGCATCAGCGCCGTGTCGAGAAAGCCGCTCATGCGCCCGCCTCCTGCATCGAGTCTTTCAGCGCCTCACGGGCGCGTCGGCGCGCGGCGAGCGTGCCGTGCTTTGGCGCAAAGACGAAGGCGGTGAGGAAGGTCAGCGTTTGCAGCACAACGATGATCCCGCCCGTCGCGCCATCAAGGAAGTAGCTGGCGTAGGCACCGACAAAACTCGACACCGCCCCGATGGCGACCGCGATGGCGACCAGACGCGGGAAACGGTCCGTCAGGAGATAGGCCGTCGCACCCGGCGTCACCACCATGGCGATCACGAGAAACGCGCCGACCGTCTGCATGGCGGCAACCGTGCAGGCGCTCAGAAGCGTGAAGAAGATCAGCCGCAGAAAGCCCGGATTGAGACCGATGGAGCGGGCGTGGTTCTCATCGAAGAAGGCGACCATCAGATCCTTCCACTTGACCGCGAGCACGGCCAGCGTGACGCCGGAAATGATGACGAGCTGAAGCGTCTCGGACGGCGTGATGGCGAGGATGTTGCCCAGAACGATGGTCTGGATGTTCACCGAGGCCGGCGACAGCGAGATCATGAACAGACCGAGGCCGAAGAAGGACGTGAAGATCAGACCGATGATTGCATCCTCCCGCAGCCTTGTGCGCTGGTTGAGGAAGAACATCGCGCCTGCCGCCAGACCACCGGCGAAGAACGCACCGATGGAAAATGGCAGGCCAAGCATGTAAGCGCCGGCAACGCCGGGCACGATGGAATGCGAAAGCGCATCGCCGATCAGCGACCAGCCCTTGAGCATCAGATAGGCCGACAGGAAGGCGCAGACGCCGCCCACCAGCGCGCTCACCCACATGGCGTTGACCATGTAGCCATAGGAGAAGGGTTCGAGCAGATAGGCGCTCATTTGTGCTTGCCCTCCTCCGGGCGTCCGTTCTTCTCGTCGCCATAGATGACGAAGGGCCGCTCATCGTCGGTCAGAACGGTGACCTGCCGGGAATCTTCCTCGGCATCTTCATGCAGCTCCGCGCCGCCGAGCGTGAACTGGCGCAGGACGCCGCCAAATGCCTTTTCCAGATTGGCGCGCGTGAACACATCCTCGGTGGGACCAGCTGCCAGTACCGTGCGGTTGATCAGGATCGTGCGGTCGCAGAAACGCGGGACGCTGCCCAGATTATGCGTCGAGACCAGCATGACATGGCCTTCTTCGCGCAGCGCCTTGAGCAGCGCGATGATGGATTCTTCGGTCCGCACATCGACGCCGGTGAAGGGCTCGTCGAGCAGGATCACCCTGCCCTCCTGCGCCAGCGCGCGAGCCAGAAAGACGCGCTTTTTCTGGCCGCCCGACAATTCGCCGATCTGACGTTTGCGGAAATCGGCCATGCCGACGCGCTCAAGCGCGGCCTCGACCATTTCATGGTCCTGCCGGCGCGCCCAGCGCATGAAATTCATGTGGCCATAACGGCCCATCATCACCACATCCTCGACCAGAACCGGGAAGTTCCAGTCCACTTCCTCGGCCTGCGGCACATAGGCAACGACATTGCGCTTGAGCGCCCGACCGGCCGGCTCGCCCAGAATGGAGACATCGCCCTTTGCCAGCGGAACAAACCCCATGATCCCCTTGAACAGGGTGGACTTGCCGCTGCCATTCACGCCGACAAGGGCCGCAATGGTTCCGGTGGGGATGGAGAAGCTCGCATCGCGCAGTGCCGTGTGGCCATTGCGATAGGTGACGGTGACATCACGAACGTCAATGCCGGCGGACTGCGCCGCCGGCTTCTTCTTCATGTTCACAACGGGTGCGTTCATTGCCCGGTCAATCCTTCGGCAATGGTCTCGCTCGTGGCCCTTAAAAGATCCAGATAGGTGGGAACCGGGCCGTTGTCGTCGCTGAGCGAATCCACGTAGAGAACACCGCCATAGGCCGCCCCCGTCTCACGCGCCACCTGCTTTGCGGGGTTGGGCGAGACGGTGCTTTCGCTGAAGACCGCAGGCGCATTGGTTTCACGGATCTGGTCGATCACGTGACGCACCTGCTGCGGCGTGCCCTGCTGGTCGGCATTGATCGGCCAGATGTAGAGTTCCTTCAGCCCGAAATCGCGCGCCAGATAGCTGAACGCGCCTTCACTGGTGACGAGCACCCGGTGATCTTCGGGAATGGCCGCCAGTCGCTCCCGGATCGGATCGACAACGGACTGGATCTCGGCCTTGTAGGCCTCCGCGTTCTTCGCATAGATCTCGGCATTCTCCGGATCGTATTGCGAGAACGCGTCGCGGATATTGTCGACATAGATCAGCGCATCGCTCGGCGACATCCAGGCATGCGGGTTTGGCTTGCCGGTATAGGGTCCGTCGCCGATGCTCATCGGCTCCACGCCTTCCGAAACGACGACGCTCGGCACATCCTTCAGATTGCGGAAGAAACGCTCGAACCAGAGTTCGAGATTGAGCCCGTTCCAGAGGATCAGCTCGGCGTCCTGCGCCCGCAGGATGTCGCCGGGCGTCGGCTGGTAATTATGGATTTCGGCATTGGGCTTGGTGATCGACTCGACCACCGCAGCATCGCCGGCGACATTGCGCGCCATGTCCGCGATGACGGTGAATGTGGTGACCGCCTTGAAACGTTCGTCCTGCGCAAAGGCGGAGGACGCGGCAAGCATTGCAATGACGAAAGTGGCCAATCGCTTGGCTGATGGCATGAGAATCCCCTGAAACACATCGAAACTGCTGCAACGCTTCATAGTTATGGTGGATTCCGCTTCCCGTCAATGCAATTGCAAATCGTTTGCAATAAAAAAGCGAAGAATGCCGGGAATGCGGGCTTTCCTGAGGAGAAGCACCGGCAAGTGATGATCGAATCTTTGCAACTGATTGTCATCTGGCGCATAGTCCGCCGATGAATCAGCACCCCGCCCACAAGCCGGATTACGAAAAGGAACTGCGTCGCGCCGGTGTTCGCATCACCAGGCCGCGCAAGATCATTCTTCGCATTCTGACGGAAACGGACGATCATCCCGACGCGATGGAAATCTTCCAGCGCGCGACGATCATCGACCCCAGCATCTCGCTTTCAACCGTCTACCGGACCATGAAACTTCTTGAAGAAATGGGCGCGATCCACCGCCATGCCTTCGAGGGCGGACGCGCACGCTTCGAGCAGGCCGACGGTGAACATCACGACCACCTGATCGATATGGATACGGGTGACGTGATCGAGTTTCACTCGGACCGGATCGAGAAGCTGCAGGAAGAGATCGCCCGCTCGCTCGGCTACGACATCGTGCACCATCGGCTGGAGCTTTACGGCAGGAAACGCAGGAAAACCTGACCCCTGAACGCAAGAGCCGCCGTGGTGGAGGGGAAACCACGGCGGCCATGCTTGAAACACCGCGGCAGCCCGGAGAGGGGGGATGAGGCTGCCGCTATTTCGCCCGGTAAAGGCGGGGGACGAGCCTTTTGCGGACCACGGCGAAAAATGCCGCTGTGTGTTATTTTGTGCTTGAACGTGGCTATTCAAGGGCACGGGACATTACAACTTCGTAACAAACGCGTGATAGAAAGCGGTAGGCCCCGTTCCACCTTGTCAGGACACCTGTCCGAAAGGCGCGGACAGCCCCCCTTTTCCATGGACAGGCGCACCCCGCCGCGCTACCCGTAGCAGCCATGAAAAAAGGCGATCATCTCTTCCTCGTTGACGGTTCGGGCTACATCTTTCGCGCCTATCACGCGCTGCCCCCGCTGACCCGCAAATCCGACGGCCTGCCGGTGGGCGCCGTCGCCGGCTTCTGCAACATGCTCTGGAAGCTTCTGCAGAATGCGCGCGATACGGAGGTGGGCGTCACCCCGACCCATTTCGCGGTCATCTTCGACCATTCCTCGAAGACGTTCCGCAACGATCTTTACCCGGAATACAAGGCCAACCGCTCGGAGCCGCCGGAGGATCTGGTGCCGCAGTTCGGTCTGATCCGCGAGGCGACGCAGGCCTTCGACCTGCCCTGCATCGAGCTGGCCGGCTTCGAGGCCGACGACCTGATCGCCACCTATGCGCGGCTCGCAAGCGAGGCCGGCGGCGACACCACGATCATCTCCTCCGACAAGGATCTGATGCAGCTCGTGACCGAAAACGTCTCGATGTATGATCCGATGAAGGACCGGGAAATCAACATTCCCGAAGTGATCGAGAAATGGGGCGTGCCGCCCGAGAAGATGATCGACCTGCAGGCGCTCACGGGCGATTCCGTCGACAATGTTCCCGGCGTGCCGGGCATCGGTCCCAAGACGGCGGCCCAGCTTCTGGAAGAATATGGCGATCTCGACACGCTGCTCTCCCGCGCCGAGGAGATCAAGCAGAAGAAACGCCGCGAGAACCTGATCGAATTCGCCGACAAGGCGCGCATTTCGCGCGAGCTGGTCAAGCTCAGGATCGATGTTCCGGTGGAGCACGCCATCGACACGTTCGAGCTCGCCCCGCCGGACGGGCCGAAGCTGATCGGCTTCCTGAAAGCAATGGAGTTCACCACGCTGACGCGCCGTGTGGCCGAGGCCACCGGAGCCGAAGTGGCCGAGATCGAGGCCGCCCATGTGGAGGTCGAAGCCGGCGCGGACGCGCATGGACCCGACCTCACGCCGGCCGAAGACACGGGCGATGCGGACACACCGTCGAAGCTCGCCAACAGGATCGCAGAAGCAGGCTCGGCACAGACCTTCGATCACGCCGGCTATGAATGCATCCGCGATCTCGACACGCTGAAGAAGTGGGTCGCGGAAGCCTATGAGGCAGGCATCCTCGCCTTCGACACCGAGACCACCTCGCTTGATCCGATGCAGGCGGAGCTGTGCGGCTTTTCGCTTGCGACCAAACCCGGCCGCGCGGCCTATGTGCCGATCGCGCACAAGAGCGGCAGTGGCGACCTTCTGGGCGGCGGGCTGATCGAGAACCAGCTTTCGCAGGAAGAGGCGCTGGAGGCGATCCGCGCCATGATGGCCGATCCCGCCGTTCTCAAGATCGGGCAGAACCTGAAATATGACTGGCTGATCATGTATCGGCTTGGCGTGGAGATCGTCGGCTGCGACGACACCATGCTGATCTCCTATGTGCTCGATGCCGGCACCGGCAGCCACGGCACGGTGGGCCACGGCATGGACGCGCTTTCCGAGCGCTGGCTCGGCCACAAACCCATCCCCTACAAGGAACTGACCGGCACCGGCCGCAAGCAGATCACCTTCGACATGGTGGATCTGGAGCGCGCCACCGCCTATGCCGCCGAGGATGCCGACATCACGCTGCGGCTGTGGCAGGTGCTGAAGCCCCGGCTCGCCGCCGAAGGGCTGGTCTCCGTCTATGAGCGGCTCGAGCGCCCCATGATCCCGGTGATCGGCCGGATGGAGCATCGCGGCATTTCCGTCGACCGCCAGATCCTGTCGCGCATGTCGGGTGACTTCGCCCAGACGGCCGCCGGCATCGAAGACGAAATCTACACGCTGGCCGGCGAGCGCTTCACCATCGGCTCGCCCAAGCAGCTTGGCGAAATCCTGTTCGGCAAGATGGGTCTGCCGGGCGGCAGCAAGACCAAGACCGGCCAGTGGTCGACCTCGGCGCAGGTGCTGGAGGACCTGGCTGGCGCAGGGCACGAACTGCCGCGCAAGATCGTCGACTGGCGGCAGGTGACGAAGCTCAAATCCACCTACACGGATGCGCTGCCGGGCTACATCAATCCCGAGACGAAGCGCGTTCACACCTCCTACGCCCTCGCCTCCACGACGACGGGCCGCCTCTCCTCCTCCGAGCCGAACCTTCAGAACATCCCGGTTCGCACGCCTGAAGGCCGCAAGATCCGCACCGCCTTCGTGGCACCGGAAGGCGCAAAGCTGATCTCTGCCGACTACAGCCAGATCGAGCTTCGCGTGCTTGCCCATGTGGCTGACATTGCGGAACTGAAGAAGGCGTTTGCCGACGGGCTCGACATTCACGCCATGACGGCGTCGGAAATGTTCGACGTGCCGGTGGAAGGCATGCCATCGGAGGTGCGCAGGCGCGCCAAGGCGATCAATTTCGGCATCATCTACGGCATTTCCGCCTTCGGTCTTGCCAACCAGCTCGCCATTCCGCGCGAGGAAGCCAGCGCCTATATCAAGCGCTATTTCGAGCGCTTCCCCGGCATCAAGGACTACATGGACGCCACCAAGGCCAAGGCCAAGGAACTCGGCTATGTCGAGACGATCTTTGGCCGCCGGGCACACTACCCGGAGATCCGCTCGTCCAATCCGCAATTGCGCGCCTTCAACGAGCGCGCCGCGATCAACGCGCCGATCCAGGGTTCGGCGGCGGACATCATCCGCCGCGCCATGGTGCGCATGGACGAAGCGCTTGCGGACGCCGGATTCGGCGAGGTGAAAATGCTTTTGCAGGTGCATGACGAACTGATCTTCGAAGCGCCCGAAAGCAAGGTCGACGCGGTCATCCCGCTGATCTGCGACGTGATGGAAAACGCCGCCCTGCCGGCCCGCTCCCTCTCTGTCCCGCTTCAGGTTGAAGCGCGCGCCGCCGACAACTGGAACGAGGCGCACTGACGCCATGACTGTCTTTGGGCTCGATCTGACCGTTGTCGCTTCATTCGCTCTGGCATCGACGCTGATCGAGCTTACGCCCGGACCGAACATGGCCTATCTGGCTCTGATCTCCGCCTCGGAAGGCCGCCGCCCCGGCTTCGCAACGGTTGCCGGCGTGGCGCTCGGGCTCAGCATTGTCGGCATCATTGCCGCGCTCGGCGTGGCACAGGTCATTCAGGCCTCCGACCTGCTCTATGAGGGGCTGCGCTGGGCGGGTGTGCTCTTCCTGCTCTTTCTGGCCTGGGATGGCTGGCGCGATGGCGGCGACGTCTCTGCGGCAGGAGACAAGCCAGACGGCGCGCATTTCATGCGCGGTCTCGTGACAAATCTGCTCAATCCCAAGGCGGCGGTTTTCTACATCGCCGTTTTACCGACCTTCGTGGACCCCACGCAGCCACTGACGCCGCAGACCATTCTCCTCACCTCGATCTATGTGGGCGTGGCGACACTGATCCACGGCATGATCGTGGTGCTGGCAAGCACGCTACAGCCATTTCTGACCGATGCGCGTCGCGAGCGGATCGCCCGGCGCACACTCTCCGCCCTCCTCGCGCTCGTTGCGCTCTGGTTCGGCTGGTCAACGGCACGCTAGATCACCGTGCCTCCATCTGGGCAGGGAGCCGCCCCTGCGAAGCGGCTGAACTTCCTTTTCAGGTGAGTGTTACGCGCGTCAAAAAATGCCGACTCTGCCATTTTCGAAAATTGTGTTAACTTTAGGCAATGATCGCAGTCGATAAGCCAGCCAATGGTTTGTGGCGACAGATCGTTTCCTTGTGAGTCTTGGTTGGCTGATTGGCTTGTCTGAGTTCCGCGATCAACGCGGACAATCAAGAAACCATGGCGGGAAAACCATGACAGCCAAGACACCAAGCGAACTCCGCGACCATATTCGCGGAGATGTCATCACCCAATCCGACAACAGCTACGATGAGGCGCGCAAGGTCCACAACGGAATGATCGACAAACGGCCCGTCGTCATCGTGCGGGCAGCCAATGCCGGCGACGTGATGACTACAGTCCACTATGCCCGCGACAACGGGCACGAACTTTCTGTCCGCGGCGGCGGGCACAGCGGTCCCGGCTTCGGCACCAATGACGGAGGCGTCGTTATCGACCTGTCGCATATGCGCAGCGTCCGGGTCGATCCGGGCGCCAAGACGGTTCGCGCCGAGGGAGGTACTACGTGGGGTGATTTCAATTCGGCCACCCATGCCTTTGGTCTCGCCACTACGGGCGGGATCATCTCCACAACCGGCATTGCCGGGCTCACGCTAGGCGGAGGGATCGGGTACCTCTCCCGTGGTCATGGCCTGTCGCTCGACAACCTGATTTCGGCAGATGTCGTGACGGCTGACGGAAAGATGCTGATCGCAAGTGAAGACAGGAATACCGACCTCTTCTGGGCCATCCGCGGCGGCGGCGGAAATTTCGGCATTTGCACCTCGCTCGAGTACAAGCTCCAGCCGGTCGAAACGGTCTATTGGGGCCCGATGTTCTTCGAGATCGAAGAGACCGAAACGATCTTCAGGTTTTATCGGGACTACATCAAGACCGCGCCGCGCGAGATGGGCGCCTTTCCGGCCTTCCAGATCGCACCGCCACTGCCATTCATCCCGGAAGACCGCCACGGCGACATGTTCTGTGCCATCGTCGCCTGCTGGTCAGGGGATCCGTCCGAGGGCGAAAAACAGTTCAAGGCGTTCCACGACATTGCCGAGGTCAAGGCCGAACATGTCGGGCCGGTGCCGTACCCGGCAATCAACGCGGCTTTCGATGGCCTTTTCCCGACGGGCATCCGACAATACTGGAAGGGCAACTTCGTCAAGGAGCTCACCGACGAAGCGATCGCGGCGCATGTCCAGCACGGACCGAACGCACCGACGGTCAGTTCCACCATGCATCTTTATCCGATCAACGGCGCGTGTCAGGACGTGGATTCTGATGCCACAGCCTTTGGGCACAGAGACGCCAACTTCTCGATGGTGGTTCTGGCCGCATCCGACGACCCGGCCGATGACGCGGCCCATACCAAATGGGTGCGAGACTATTCGGATGCGGTGGCGCCGTATTCCGAACCAGGCGGCTATATCAACTTCATGGATGAAGACGATGCCGGGCGCGCGCAGGAGAACTTCGGTGGCAATTACGACAGGCTCCTGAAACTCAAGCGCCAATATGACCCGGACAACCTGTTCCACATAAACCAGAACATCGCGCCATAGGCCGACGTTTCCAAGTGTAGATATCGCCCACCCAGGCGTCCGGTTTTCGGCCTGCGGGACAGGCCAAATCTCTTTACACGAGAAGGGAGGAAGACCCCATGATGATCGCGCGTTGGACCTGCGAAGCTAAATTTGGAATGAAATCGGAAGCGCTGGCGCTTCACAAAGAATGGGCCGAGCAGATCGGCTCGCAAACGGATATTGATATGTCGAAAAGCCGCGTGATAACCGGTTCGATCGGCGCCAAGGAGGCCGTTATTCAGGACGAGTTCGAGATTTCTAATCTCGCTGAGCTTGATAATTTTTTCGACAAGATCGGATCGATCAAGATGCATGCCGACTGGGGCAAGAAGATGGGCGAAGTGATCGTTTCGGGCTCGACATATTGGGAAGTGTTCCGCGTCGTCGAGTAGTTTGTCCAATTGGCGTCCGCATCGCTGCCGTTCGTTCACGTCGCGGCGAATGCCCGGTTCCCGGTCAACGAACGGCGGCTTTCAGGGCAAGGGCAAGCGCTGGTGAATGACCAATTTGCGCGGCGCGAAGCGGGCGATTTCCGTTCATGCCAGCGCAGGGCGGGAAGTCGCCGTTTCTTACTTGTTGCAGATTTATGAAGCATATCCGAACCCCAAGGTTCTGCTGGACCAAGGGGCTCGGCTTGTTCTTTTACCATACGCCCGCATTCAGTTCAGGGGCTGGGCTGCGGAGGTGGGGTTTTCTGTATGGAAGGGGCCAGAACCGGCTCTCACCATAATTCGTAGCGCAGGCCAACGCGGATCTCATGCGTGGCAAGATCGCTGTCGTGGCCCTGCACGCCCGTCGCACCGGCTGCCGCCGTCGCGGCATCCCAGGCGAACATGTTGCCGCCATCGACATGACGATAGCGGTAGCCGAGGTCCACCTTCATGTTGTTGGAGAAGTCATAGGACATACCGGCCATGAGCGCGTAGGTGAAGCGCCAGTCCGACTCGCCCGAATGCCTGGACGTGCCCGCAAAGCTGGTGCCGCCGCAGCCGCCACCCACGCAGTAGGCACTGTTGGCGAGTTCATCCCAGCGCATATAGGTGTAGCCGATGCCCGCGCCCACATAGGGTGTGAAGCCCACATAGGTGCCGAGGTCCACATAGGCGTTTAACAGCGCGGAATACCCGGTGACTTCCGAGCCGTCCTCGGAACGACAGGTCGTTCCAGCAGGAGCACCCGGACAGGGAACCGCGCTCGAGGTCGTGCCGTTGAAACCGGCAGTAAAGCGGTCAAGCGTCGCGTCGGCGCGGAACCAGTCGGTGAAAGAATAGCCAAAACCCAGACCGAAGCTGAAATCCTTCGAAAGGGAGACGCTGTCGAATGCGGCGGAACCGTAGTTCACGCCATCGAAGGTGCGATAGGTAAAGGGGTCCTTGGCGCTGGTTTTCAGCGAATAGCCAATGTCGCCGCGCAGATACCAGCCGCTGCCAATCTCCACCGGCACCACGTCAGGCACTTCTTCAATAATGATCGGTGGGTCATAGTCAGCGGCCTGCGCTGCGCCGATGGAAACCAGCGTCAGAGAAACCGAAGAGACAAGCAGACGGGTGATAGTGCTCATAATCCGAACTCCGCGAGACGCGACGGATTAAGGGTGCCCCCGCCGCTTTATCTCCCCATAATTAACCATTCGGGTTAAGCGGCAGTTAAGGCTAACGCATGGTTATCGCAGGCGTTTACGATAACGGCTGCGCAAAACAAAACCGCCCGGCATTTGGGCCGGGCGGTTTTGAAGAATGCAGACTGTCTGACGAGCAGGTCTTACTTGTAGACCGGCGGCTCGAAGGGCGGCGGGTCGTAGGTGACCACCTGAGGCGCGGCGCAGTTGGTGTTGCCACCGAACTGATAGCGCAGACCCGCGCGGGCCTCGTGAACGTTGAAGCCCTTGTCGAAGCCCGGAGCAACGCCCGAAGCATACTCAAACATGCGACCGCCGTTCACACGCGTGAAGCGATAGCCCATGTCGAGGTTCAGATTCTCGGTAAGGCAGTAGGAAGCACCGGCCATCAGCGAGTAGGCGAAGCGCCAGTTGCTGGAGCCTTCGTGAACCGTCGTGCCATCGGGCGTGGTGTTCGTCAGGTCGTCCCACTTGATGTGAGCGCCACCGATACCCGCACCGACATAAGGCGTGACGCCGTGATAGGTGCCAAGGTCGATATAGGCGTTGGCCATCAGCAGCCAGGCGCTATAGGCCGAGGTATCCGTGGAAACGCAAGGTCCGCCAGAGCACGTGCCCGACGTGGAGCCGGTGAAATCCGACTTGAACCAGTAGTCCGCCGTCAGATCGGCGCGAAGGTAGCGATTGATCTGGTAACCGACACCGGCGCCCAGCGACATGGCGCCCTTCAGGTCCGTCGTGTCGAAGGACGCCGTTCCTCCGCGAAGGCCACCGGCCCCCGGACCATAGGTGATGTATTCGGTGCCGCGCAGCTTCGACCAGTGATAGTCGACATCGCCGCGAATATACCATCCGCCAAATTCCGGTGCGGCGGGCTCGATGATCGGCGGCAGTGGTTCGGGCGCTTCGATGATCGGCGGTTCATAGAGATCGGCGGCATAGCCTGCGGTCGGAGCAAAAAGCAGCAAGGCCGCCCCGAAGACCTTCGTAGACTTCAACATATGTTCCCATCCTTGGCGTTGCCGCGCCCCCCTGGGCACACCGGCAAATTGCAACTCGACGGGAGTATTCGACCAAAAAAGTTAAATACGACTTAACCTTAAGCCTTAACCACGACGCGAATACACGCCTGACGCGCAAAGGCGCAAAATCAAAGCCAAAAATACAAAAAGCCGGCACGAATGCCGGCTTTTCAGAATGCTTTTTCGACAGTGCCCGTCACCGCCTGGCTCAGGCGGCGCTCTTCGAATCCGCGATCGCGCCAATCACGTCATCAACCACGCTTTCCACGAGTGCGGGATCATCGGCCTCGGCCATCACGCGGATCAGCGGTTCGGTGCCGGAGGGACGGATCACGAGACGGCCCTTGTCGCCCAGGCGGGCCTCTGCGTCGGCGATGGCCGATTTGACCGGCGCAGCCTCCAGCGGCTTGCCGCCGCTGATGCGCACATTCTTGAGCAGCTGCGGCACCGGCTCGAACTGTTTGCACACTTCGCTGGCCGGGCGATCCTCGCGCTTGATGCAGGCCAGAACCTGCAGGGCGGCCACCAGCCCGTCGCCCGTGGTCGTGAAGTCGGACAGGACCACATGGCCCGACTGCTCGCCGCCGATGTTCAGACCGTCGGCGCGCATGCGCTCGACCACATAACGGTCGCCCACCTTCACGCGGTGAAGGTCGAGCTTCAGGTCGTGCATGAAGCGCTCGAGACCGAGATTGGACATGATCGTCGCAACCACGCCGCCGCCCTGGAGCTTGCCGGCCTTGTGCCAGAACTGCGCGATCAGCGCCATGATCTGGTCGCCATCGATCACCGTGCCGTTCTCATCGACGATCACAACGCGGTCGGCGTCACCATCAAGCGCGATGCCGATATCGGCGCGCACTTCGTGCACCTTCTTGGCGAGCCCCAGCGGATGAGTGGAACCGCAATCATCGTTGATGTTGACGCCATTCGGCTCATCATTGATCGCGATAACCTCTGCGCCAAGCTCCCAGAGAACTGCGGGCGCCACCTTGTAGGCAGCGCCATTGGCGCAGTCGAGAACAATGCGCAGACCCGAAAGCGACATGGAGCGCGGCAGCGTGCGTTTGGCGAACTCGATATAGCGGTCATGCACGCCGTCGACGCGCGTCGCGCGGCCCAGCGCGCCATTGTCGGCCAGCGCCAGCTCGACTTCCTTGTCGAGCATGGCCTCGATGCGGCCCTCGATCTTGTCGGAGAGCTTGTAGCCGTCCGGGCCGAAGAGCTTGATGCCGTTATCGTAATAGGGATTGTGCGATGCGGAGATCATCACGCCGATATCGGCGCGCAGCGAGCGCACGAGCATGGCGACAGCCGGCGTCGGGATCGGGCCGAGCAGGAAAACATCCATTCCCGCCGCGCAGAAACCGGACACCAGCGCGTTCTCGATCATGTAGCCGGAAAGCCGCGTGTCCTTGCCAAGAACGACGCGATGACGGTGGCTGCCATTCTTGAATGCCAGGCCAGCCGCCATGCCCACCTTCATGGCAATCTCGCCGGTCATCGGAAAACGGTTGGCGCGCCCACGGATACCGTCCGTGCCAAAATACTTCTTTGCCATTTTTTCCTTACTGCCCCTACGGCGCACTTTGTCTGGTTTGCGTGTCAAAGCGGCGTCCCTCACTCACTTTTTGCCACAGGAGCAACACTCGTTCGCATCAAATTCTGTGAGCCAGTGTAACGCTTTGCCAATAAACGTCTGCTTGCGAATTATGATTAACAACACGTTAAAAGGCACATAAATACTCGTGATTTCGCCTTTTGCGCGATTTTGGTAACATTATCAAGAAACCAAAAACGCCGTGAAACTGAGTTCACGGCGTTTTCATTTGTTACGGCAATTGACGTTTTGGAGATCTGCCTAGCCCTGCGGCTGAGGTTCCATACCGCCTTCCGGTTCGTCGCCATCCTTCTTCTGGCCCTGGGAGCGCGTGCCGGTTTTCGGCACGGCGGAGCCGCGGGAAGGGGGCGTGTCGTCACCGGCATCGCGCGAGGGTTTCTCACCGCGCAGCAGCGCCTTGATCTCATCGCCCGACAGCGTCTCATATTCGAGCAGGCCTTCGGCAATGGCGATCCAGCCATCGTTCTTCGTGGTCAGGATCTCACGCGCCGTCGCATAGGCCTCATCGATCAGACGGCGAACTTCGCTGTCGATCTTCTGCTGCGTTTCCTGCGACATGTTCTGCTGGCGTGCAACGGAATGGCCGAGGAAGACCTCTTCCTGGTTCTCTCCGTAAGCCACCTGGCCGAGCTCGTCCGAGAAGCCCCACTGGGTCACCATGGCGCGGGCAAGCTTGGTGGCCTGCTCGATGTCGGAAGACGCGCCGGAGGTGATGTTCTCCTTGCCGAACTTCAGTTCCTCGGCAACGCGGCCGCCCATCATGATGGCGAGGCGCGACACCATCCACTTGTAGCTCATCGAGTAGCGGTCGCCCTCGGGAAGCTGCATCACCATGCCCAGCGCACGGCCGCGTGGAATGATGGTCGCCTTGTGGAGCGGATCCGCCTTCGGCACGTGGAGCGCGACCATGGCGTGGCCGGCCTCGTGATAGGCGGTCAGTTCCTTCTCTTCCTGGGTCATGGCGTGCGAGCGGCGCTCGGCGCCCATCATGACCTTGTCCTTCGCGTCCTCGAATTCCTGCATGGTGACGAGACGCTTGTTGCGGCGCGCCGCCATGAGGGCAGCCTCGTTAACGAGGTTGGCGAGGTCCGCACCGGAGAAGCCCGGCGTGCCACGCGCGACGACCTTGAGGTCGACATTCGGCGCCATAGGCACGTTTCGCACATGCACTTTCAGGATCTTCTCGCGGCCAGCCACGTCCGGGTTCGGCACCACGACCTGACGGTCGAAACGGCCGGGACGCAGAAGCGCGGGGTCGAGAACGTCCGGACGGTTGGTCGCGGCGATCAGGATGATGCCTTCATTGGCCTCGAAGCCGTCCATCTCGACCAGAAGCTGGTTCAGCGTCTGCTCGCGCTCGTCATTGCCGCCGCCGAGACCGGCGCCGCGATGACGGCCAACCGCATCGATTTCGTCGATGAAGATGATGCAGGGCGCGTTCTTCTTGGCCTGCTCGAACATGTCGCGCACGCGGGAAGCGCCGACACCAACGAACATTTCAACGAAGTCAGAACCGGAAATCGTGAAGAAGGGCACATTCGCTTCACCGGCCACGGAGCGGGCCAGAAGCGTTTTACCGGTTCCGGGAGGGCCAACGAGCAGCACGCCGCGCGGGATCTTGCCGCCCAGCCGCTGGAATTTCTGCGGATCGCGCAGGAATTCAACGATCTCCTCGAGATCCTCCTTGGCTTCGTCGACACCGGCCACGTCCTGGAAGGTCACGCGGCCATGCGCCTCGGTAAGCAGCTTGGCCTTGGACTTGCCAAATCCCATGGCGCGACCGGAGCCCGACTGCATCTGGCGCATGAAGAAAATCCACACGCCGAGAATCAGGATCATTGGCAGCCACGAGATCAGGTAGCCAAGGAAGGAGTTGGAGCTGTCGGTTTCAGGCCGGGCGTTGATCGTGACGCCGCGCTCTTCAAGACGCTGCACCAGCGACGGATCGCCGGGAGAATAGGTCTGGAAGGTCGTGCCATTGCCGGTATAGGTGCCGGTAATCCGCTCGCCGGTGATCGTCACCGACTCGACGCTGCCCGAAGAAAGCTCCTCAAGAAACTGCGAATACGCGATGTCGCGCGTCGCGCCGCGCTGCTGCGGCGCCTGGAACAGGTTGAAGAGCGCAATCAGCAAGACGGCGATGATCGCCCAGAGCGCAAAGTTTCTGTAATTCGGATTCATATAAGTCCCGCAAACTCGCCGGTTGCCGGCGATCGTCCGTTTTTCGTGGTCTGAAATAACATAGGGAGCCAGTGCTTCCTTGCCAAGCCAAGCCACGGCATCAGCTCGCCTTTAGGTTAAGCCTCTTCGCTGAATGTGGTCCGCTGATGGCAACGCGATAACAGTTTTGGCACCGGTCAGCCGGATCAGCGCCTGCGCCAGCGCCATATCGAAGGAGGGAAGAAGATGCGCCCATGGGGCGGGAACCCGCAAACCGCCATCCTTCATGCGGTTTCGCGCGGGGCCAAGACAGGTTTCCCCCTCCCAGAACGCCGGTTCGGCAAATTGCGCAGCAAATAGAACGTCCTGAGAGATCGGAGAGGCAATTCCCGGCAGGCAGTCGCGCGCCAGAACGCCAAACGGCGCAATCGTCACCCCGGCATCGGCGCAAAGGCGGTAGCGCCCATCCCACAGGATATGCTGCGCCGCAGCCTGAAGCACTGGCAGGTTGCGCCGCTCCCGGTGCAGATAGAAGCCGCTTGAACGAAGGTCTAAGACCGCCCGCGACAATGTGGCGCAAAAACCGTCGCGCAACCGCAGCAGGACGCGTCCGGAGGGCTCGATTGCCGGCAATTGCGCAGCGCCACCGGCCATCGCCGCCAGAACGCGCAGCGCGTAGAGCAGCGCCGGTTCATCATCCGCGTCCAGAAACGCGGTTTCGGCGCGATAAAGCCCCGGCGCAACGCAGCGCCAGTGCGCATCGATCAGACGCGCCGCCCGCGCGCCCAGCGCCATGCGCTCGGCCGCCGCATCCGTCGCCTCATGAACCAGTTTTCGGGCGGTTTCCGCATCAAGCGCCTTGCGCACACGCACACGCTCATAAGCCGGATTGTCATTGGTCGGATCGTCGATCCAGCGCAGGTCGCGCGAAACGAGATAGTCGCGCAGCGCCCCACGGTGAAGCCCCAGAAGGGGGCGGGCGAACCAGATCGAACCATCGTGAAGCGTGGCGGGCGCAATGCCAGCGCTGCCGCGCCCCGTGCCACGGTCGGCGCGCATCGAAACGGTCTCGGCCTGATCGTCCTGCGTGTGACCGGTGAAAATCAGGCCAGCGCCCGCATCACGGGCGGCCTGTGCCAAAAGATCGAGCCGCGCCGCGCGGGCAGAAGCCGAAATGCCCGTCGCCGGCTTTTCGCCGCGCCAGACCATTGTTTTGTGCGCAATGCCGTGGCTTCGGCACAGGGCAGCGACAAAGCGCGCCTCATCTGCCGATTCCGGCCGCAGGGCGTGATCGACCGTCACGGCTGTCAAAGCCGGCGCATCAGCCTGCGTGTCGAGAAAATCCTTGAGAAGAAAGAGAAGGGCGAGAGAATCGCCGCCGCCGGAAACTGCCGCAATCACGCTGCTCTGTTTGGCAAATGCGTAATCGCCGAAAAGCGCTCCGGGATCAGGAAGAACCACCGGGTTCAGCAACCCGCAAGGGCCTTTTCCTGTTTGACACGCTCACGCAGCGCGCTGGAAATGTCGGGGTATTTCTGGCCGATTTCATTGTAGGTGACACAGGCCACGTCGCGCTGGTTCATCGCTGCCAGCGAGATACCGAGCTTCAAGAGCATGTCGGGGGCCTTGTCCGCACTGGGGTAGTCGCGGCTGGCGCGCAGAAAGATTTCTGCGGCATCGCGGTAGCGATCCTGGCCGAGCAGGGATTCACCAAGCCAGAAATGAGCGTCGGAGGTGCGCGCATCGCCCGGGAAGCGCTCAATGTGCTGGCGGAAACCGGCTTCCGCCGTCTTGTAGTCGCCCGACAGGATGAATTCGTAGGAGTTTCTGTAAAGCTCGTCGGGATTGTCGGCCGAAGGCAGCGCCGCCACCTGATCGTTTTGGCCAAGACCGTTTTGACCGGCGCCGTTCTGGCCAATGGGGCCAAGCTGGCCGATTTCGCCCGCCTGGGTCAGATCGACAGGCTCGCCGACCTCGCCACCGATGATGTTGCCATTCTGGTCGAACCGCACGCTGCCGAGCGACCGTGGCGGCGCGCCGACGGTTGGCGCGTCCCGCGACGCGCTCTGTGTACCGTCAACGGCGCCACCGGGCAGGGGGGCCTGCTCGGTTCGCTGATCGGGCATTCCGCCAGCCGGCGCAGCACCCGAGCCACCGTTCTTTTCCAGCTCCTGGAAGCGGAACTCATTGTCCTGCTGCATGCGGCGCATTTGATCCTGCATCTGCAGAATCTGGAAGTTCAGCTCTTCCACGCGCCCATTGAGCTGCCGAAGCTGCTCTTCCAGAGCGCCGACGCGCGGATCGCCTGCCTGGGCAAGAATGACATGCCCGGAGTTCCGTTCAGCCGAGCCCATTTCGGGCATTGTCGCGGGACCGAAAGCAAACGCCGACCCCGCCATGAGAAATGGCAGCGCCAGAACGCCGCCCACAACCGTTCGCAAAAACATTCCAATCTCGCTTTCGCAATAGATAACGGGGCTGTTCACTGCCCCATTTGCTCTTTATCAGGGCGTGAGACTTCGGCCAAATTTTGATTTCAGCCATCCGTTGCTCGACAGCATGGCGCTTTTCGCCCTCGTAAGCGGACGCAGAAACCGCTATATGGCGCCTCAAAGGACAAGGAATGGCACGCATTTATCAAACACGCGCATGGGAAAGCCAGCTTTCGCCGTCGCTCCAGGAAATGGAGCTTCTGGCGCTAGAATCCTATGCGAACTTCCCGGAAGAGTTCCGCAAGCTGACCGGTGAGATCATCATTCAGGTCGCTGAGTTTCCGACGGAAGAGATCATGGACGATCTGGCGCTGGAAACGCCGTTCGATCTGCTTGGCCTGTTTGAGGGGCGCGGCATCGCCGAACGCTGGAACCCGGCCACGGGGGAAGGCCCCAACCGCATCACGCTTTATCGACGCGCGATCCTTGATTACTGGGCCGAGAACGAAGAGACGCTGGGCGACATCATCAACCACGTCCTCATCCACGAAGTGGGCCACCATTTCGGCCTTTCCGACGATGATATGGCGCGCATCGAAGAATCCGTGGCCTGACCACCCCAGCCGCAGATCGCGTGGATCAATAGTCTCCGAGCTTCATGTCCGGCGTGTATTCAAGCCCGTCGATTTCCTTGCAGACCGCCTGACCGCAGCGCATCGTTTTGGTCCCGGCGTCATAGGCATAGGTGGGCGAACCCTGCAGGATCCACCCCTTGTTGAGCGCCGCCGTCACCTTGTGGCAGAAGCTGGAATCGTCCGGACCGGTCAAAAAACGATAGAGCCTCATGGGGCCGTCTCCCTGTTGTCTTTATCTCTGATCGCATCGGCGCGCGCCAGCAATGTCTGCGCCATTTCCAGATGCAGGCGCTCCACCATGCGTCCATTGAGCGAAATCACGCCGCGCCCGGCATTGTTCGGATCGGCAAAGGCCGTGACAATGGCCTCGGCTTCGGCGATCGCCTCGGAAGAGGGTGCAAAAACCGCATTGGCCGGCCCGATCTGCGCGGGATGGATGAGCGTCTTGCCATCGAACCCCATGGAGCGCGCCTCAAGGCAGCTTGCCTCGAACGCCTCCAGATCGCGGAAATCATTGGAGACGCCATCAAGCACCGACAGGCCACCGGCCCGCGCGGCCATGACAAGCTGAAACAGGAAGGGCGACAGGTAGCGCCGGTCAGCGGTCAGCTCGATGCCGGTTTCCTTGGCCAGGTCGTTCGTTCCGGCAACAAGGCAGGAGAGACGCGCCGCCGGATCGCGCCCGAGCTCTGCGATGGGCCCGAGATTGAGAACGCCGCGCGGCGTCTCGATCATCGCCCAAAGCTTCAGGCTGCGCGGCGCATCGGTCTCGTCCAGCATCGCGTCCACATCGAGAATGTCGCGTGGCCGGTCGACCTTGGGCAGAAGAATGGCGTCGGGCCGCATGGCGCGGGCTGCCAGAAAGTCTTCCGTGCCCCAGATGCTCGAAAGCGCATTGATGCGCACGACGATCTCGCAGCGCGGCCGGTCACCGCCGTTCAGGAAGTCCCGCAGCCGCTCGCGCGCCGCCAGTTTTTCCTCCGGCCCCACCGCGTCTTCGAGATCGTAGATCACCACATCGCAGGCCAGAGACGTGCTTTTGAGCAGCGCCTTTTCATTGCTGGCGGGCGCGTAGAGAACGGAACGGCGAAGGCGTGCGGGATGGTGCTGCATGCCCGTTTCATGGCCCAGTACCGCATCCGAAGCAAGAGAGCTTTGCTTTGCGGAGCCGCCTTGTGTATGGAGGTGCGGCAGATAAAATGGCCGCTCAGACAACGGACCAGGATTTATGGACAAGTTCACCAAGCTGACGGGCGTCGCCGCGCCCATGCCGATCGTCAATGTCGACACCGACATGATCATCCCCAAGGATTATCTGAAGACGATCAAGCGCACCGGTCTCGGCGCCGGACTTTTCGCCGAAATGCGCTTCAACGAAGACGGTTCCGAGAACCCGGACTTCGTGCTCAACAAGCCAGCCTACCGGAATGCCAGCATTCTCGTTGCCGGCGACAATTTCGGCTGCGGCTCGAGCCGTGAGCATGCCCCGTGGGCGCTGCTCGATTTCGGCATTCGCTGCGTGATTTCCACCAGCTTCGCCGACATCTTCTACAGCAACTGCTTCAAGAACGGCATCCTGCCCATCAAGGTGAGCCAGGAAGAGCTGGACATGCTGATGGACGACGCCCAGCGCGGCTCCAACGCAACGCTGACGGTCGACCTGGAAACGCAGGAAATTCACGGCCCCGATGGCGGCGTGGTGAAGTTCGAGATCGACGCCTTCAAACGGCACTGCCTGCTGAACGGCCTCGACGACATCGGCCTCACCATGGAGAAGGCTCCGGCTATCGAGACCTTCGAGAACAAGTACACGGAAAGCCATCCGTGGGCGTAAGCCGGGATGATAGAGGCGGCCAGCGCCGCCTCATCTCCACGGGGTCTCCCTTCGAAAAGACCGCAGGCTACAGCCGCGCGGTCGTTGACGGAGACTGGTGCTTCGTTTCCGGCACCACGGGCTATGACTATGCAAGCATGGCCATGCCCGACAGTTTGGAAGAGCAGACACGCAACTGCCTTTCCACCATTCGCGCAGCGCTGACCGAGGGCGGCTTCGAGCTCGCCGATGTGGTGCGCGCGCATTATTACGTGACCAGCCGCTCTTATGTGTCCCGTGTCTTTCCGATCCTCGGAGAAGCCTTCGGCGATATTCGGCCCGCAGCGACGATGATCGTCTGCGAGCTGAACGAACCGGAGATGAAAATCGAGATCGAGGTGACCGCCCTCAAGCGCAACCGTACCGCTTCGTACGGCAGCAGCCTTGCGCAATCCGGCAGAGCGGATTAGCAAGTCCCTCGAATTACCAGTTCGAGAGGCATTCCATGGCAACGCGCAAACTCCTTCTTCTCCCCGGCGACGGCATCGGCCCAGAGGCAATGGCCGAGGTCAAAAAGCTCATCGACATGATGAACGCCGACTTCAATGCCGGTTTCGAGACCGAGGAAGGCCTCGTGGGCGGCTGCGCCTATGACGCGTGCGGCCAGTCGATCTCCGATGCCGACATGGACAAGGCCATGGCGGCGGACGCCGTTCTGTTCGGCGCGGTCGGCGGTCCCAAGTGGGACGGCGTTCCCTACGAGGTTCGTCCGGAAGCCGGCCTCCTGCGCCTGCGCAAGGAGATGGAGCTGTTCGCCAATCTGCGTCCGGCCATCTGCTACCCGGCGCTGGCCGCCACGTCCTCGCTCAAGCCGGAAGTCGTCGAGGGCCTCGACATCCTCATCCTGCGCGAGCTGACCGGCGGCGTGTATTTCGGCGAGCCCAAGGAGATCATCGATCTGGGCAATGGCCAGAAGCGCGGCATCGACACGCAGGTTTACGATACCTACGAGATCGAGCGCATTTCCGGCGTCGCTTTCGAGCTGGCGCGCACCCGGAGCAACAAGGTCTGCTCCATGGAAAAGCACAACGTCATGAAGTCTGGCGTGCTCTGGAAAGAGGTCGTCGCCAACACGCACAAGGCGAAGTATTCCGACGTCGAGCTGACGCACATGCTGGCCGACGCCGGCGGCATGCAGCTCGTGCGCTGGCCCAAGCAGTTCGACGTCATCGTCACCGACAATCTGTTCGGCGACATGCTGTCTGACGTTGCCGCCATGCTCACCGGTTCGCTTGGCATGCTGCCTTCGGCTTCGCTTGGCGCGCCGGACGAGAAGACCGGCTCGCGCAAGGCGCTTTACGAGCCCGTGCACGGTTCCGCACCGGACATCGCCGGCCAGGGCATCGCAAACCCGATCGCCATGATCGCATCCTTCGCCATGTGCCTGCGCTACTCCTTCAACATGGTTGAAGAGGCGGACCGTCTGGAGAAGGCCATCGCTGCGGTTCTGGAAGACGGCCTGCGCACCCGCGACCTCATGTCTGAAGGCATGACCGAAGTCGGCACCACCGCCATGGGCGACGCCATTGTCGCCAAGTACAAGGCGCTCGCCTGATCATCTGTGCCCGTCACGGCCCCATGAAGGCCGGACCACAAATGCCGAACGGGCCGCTCAGGCCCGTTCATTTACGCTATTGCGTTGACTTGCGACCGATTCAGCGTAAAACAACGCCCGGAAACGGAGACCCCTTTGCCATGCGCGCGCATCACGAAGCGCCATTTGCACAAAGTTTTTTGAACGCAGCCGGGAACGGCAGCGTCGGTCTCTGCTTTACCAAAACGACAGCCAAAACGACGACCAAAACGGTCTGACACCTCGGCTGCTCGTTCTCTCCCCGGGCCTAGCCGGGGAGAAGATGCCTGCTGGCTGCAGGCCTTCAAATCAAAGCCAAGCGGAGAGAGACAGGAGTTAAAAACCACATGGGTTTCAAGATAGCTGTCGCCGGCGCCACGGGGAATGTCGGCCGCGAAATGCTCAATATCCTCGAAGAGCGCGGCTTCCCGGCAGACGAGATTGTCCCGCTTGCTTCACGCCGTTCGGTCGGCACCGAGGTTTCCTACGGCGACAAGACGCTGAAGGTTAAGGCACTCGAGTCCTACGACTTTTCCGACACCGATATCTGCCTGATGTCGGCCGGCGGTTCGATCTCCAAGGAGTATTCTCCGAAGATCGGAAAGCAGGGCTGCGTCGTGATCGACAATTCGTCGGCCTGGCGCTACGATCAGGACGTGCCGCTGATCGTTCCTGAAGTGAACCCCGAAGCGATCGAGGGTTTCACCAAGAAGAACATCATCGCCAATCCGAACTGCTCCACGGCGCAGCTCGTGGTCGCGCTGAAGCCGCTGCATGAGGCAGCGACGATCAAGCGCGTGGTCGTGTCCACCTACCAGTCGGTTTCCGGCGCGGGCAAGGAAGGCATGGACGAGCTGTTCGAGCAGACGCGCGCCGTTTTCGTCGCCGATCCGATCTCGACCAACAAGTTCACCAAACGCATCGCCTTCAACTGCATTCCCCATATCGACGTCTTCATGGAAGACGGCTTTACCAAGGAAGAGTGGAAGATGGTCGCCGAGACCAAGAAGATGCTCGATCCGAAGATCAAGCTCACGGCCACCTGCGTGCGCGTGCCCGTGTTCATCGGTCATGCGGAAGCCGTGAACCTGGAGTTGGAGAAGCCGATCACGGCCGACGAGGCGCGCGAGATCCTGCGCGAAGCGCCGGGCTGCCAGGTCATCGACAAGCACGAGGACGGCGGCTACGTGACGCCTTACGAGAGCGCCGGCGAAGACGCCACCTATATCAGCCGCCTGCGTGAAGACCCGACGGTCGACAATGGTCTGGCTCTGTGGGTCGTGGCCGACAATCTGCGCAAGGGCGCTGCCCTCAACACGGTTCAGATCGCCGAGCTTCTTGTGGCGCGCGGCCTGATCCAGCCGAAGAAGGAAGCTGCCTGATCTCAGGCGGGTTCTTTGATCGAAGAACGAGAAAAGCGGGCCTTTGGGTCCGCTTTTTCTTTTGCGCCGTGGTTATTCGTTGAGGCCGGCGCTCGCCCCTCATCCGCCTGCCGGCACCTTCTCCCCGTATACGGGGAGAAGAAAGATGGCCGCAACGTGGATGCCTCCCTCTCCCCGCGCGCGGGGAGAGGGTAAGGGTGAGGGTGAGGGGCAAGCGCCATCGCGGATAGCGTCACACCACATCCCAAACAAAAATGGCGGGCCTTTCGACCCGCCATTGTCAATTCCCGGGCCGCAAGAGCCCAAAGGATGCAAAGCTTACTCGCTTGCAGCCTCTTCAGCCGGAGCCTCGGCAGCAGCAGCGGCTTCAGCTGCAGCAGCCTTTGCCTCTTCCTCAGCCTGCTTGGCAGCATCGATGCGCTCCTGCGCCTTCTTGCCCGGCAGACCCTTCTTCGGGTTGCTGCGCTCGTCACGCTTGGCAATGCCGGCCTGGTCGAGGAAGCGCAGAACACGGTCGGTCGGCAGTGCGCCGTTCTCGATCCAGTACTTGATGCGCTCTTCGTTCAGAACAACGCGCTCGCCGTCCTTGGCCAGCATCGGGTTCCAGGAGCCGACCTTCTCGATGAAGCGGCCGTCGCGCGGGCTGCGCACGTCGGCGATGACGACGTGGTAGTAGGGGCGCTTCTTGGAGCCCGCACGGGCCAGACGAATTTTCAGTGCCATGGGATGTTCCTTTCGATAATGGCGTTCAAGCCGGCAGGGCGTGCCGGAATCTCAGGCGCGGTTCACCGCGCAGTTCAGTCGAAGACATGGGTTCGGCACCCAGTCTCCTTGCAACGGCCTGTGAGGCCAGATTGTCCGGGTGGACGAAGCTCATAAGCGGAGGCAATTTCAGGTCTTCGGCTGCCCAGACCTGCACGCGGCGTGCTGCCTCCACCGCATAACCCTTGCCCTCGAAGCCCTCATAGAGGCTCCAGGCAAGCTCCGGTTCATCAATCGCCGGCGGATGCCAGAGACCAACGAAACCGGCAACGGCATCGGCGTCTTTCGGCTGCACGGCGAACATGCCGTAGCCATTGAGCGCCCATGCGCCGACCATGGACGAGAAAGCGGTCCATGCCTGGAAGGCGTCCTTCGGTCCGCCGGTATGAAGCGTGCGCTTCGCATCCGCGCAAAAGGCTGCATAAGCGGGAAAGTCTTCCCGCTGCCAGCCGCGCAGGATGAGGCGCTCGCTTTCGAGAACCGGCGTCATCTTCAGGCGTCCCCGTTCCTGGCCGCACCATTGCCGTGCTGTTCGGCGATGGCCTCGTGGTGACGGATCACCTCATGAATGATGAAGTTCAGGAACTTCTCTGCGAAATCCGGATCGAGATTTGCATCGTCGGCAAGACGGCGCAGGCGCGCAATCTGGCGCTCCTCGCGCGCAGGATCAGCCGGCGGCAGATCGTGAACGGCCTTGAGATGCCCAACGGCCTTCGTGCAGCGGAAACGCTCCGCCAGCATGTGCACCAGCGCCGCATCAATGTTGTCGATGGAAGCGCGAAGCTCCAGAAGCTTCGCCATCGCTGCATCCGTATTGCCGCTCATCCCGTCCCCCTACTTTTTCTTCGGCAGACCGGGGAGACCACCGGGCAGACCCGGCAAACCACCACCCGGCATTCCCGGAAGGCCCTTGGGCAAACCACCCTTGGGAAGCCCGCCAGCACCGCCGAGCCCTGCGGCCTCGGCCTGCTTCTGCAGAGCCTCAAGCTGCTTCGGGTCCATCTTGGACAGATCCGGCATGCCGCCCCCAAGGCCCCCTGGCATCCCGCCAAGGCCCATCTTCTGCGCCATGCCGCCCATGAGGCCGCGCATCATGCCGCCCTTGCGGCCCTTGCCGCCCATGGCCTTCATCATGTCGCCCATCTGGCGGTGCATCTTCAGGAGCTTGTTGATCTGCGCCGAGTCCGTACCGGAGCCCGCCGCGATGCGCTTCTTGCGGCTGTGCTTGAGCAGCTCCGGATTGGCGCGCTCCTTCGGCGTCATCGACTGGATGATGGCGATCTGGCGACCGAACATCTTGTCGTCGAGGCCGGCGGCAGCCATCTGGTCCTTCATCTTGCCCATGCCCGGCATCATGCCCATGATGCCGCCCATGCCACCCATGTTCTGCATCTGGCGCAGCTGATCGGCGAGGTCGTTCAGGTCGAACTTGCCGGCCTGCATCTTCTTGGCCATCGCCGCGGCTTTTTCCGCATCGATGGTTTCGGCAGCCTTCTCGACCAGCGAAACGATATCGCCCATGCCCAGAATGCGGTCGGCGATGCGCTTGGGATAGAACTCCTCGAGCGCGTCCATCTTTTCGCCAACGCCGATCAGCTTGATCGGCTTGCCGGTGACAGCGCGCATGGAGAGCGCCGCACCGCCACGCCCGTCACCGTCCATACGGGTCAGAACGAGGCCGGTAATGCCGACGCGGTCGTTGAAGTTGTTGGCGAGATTGACGGCGTCCTGACCGGTGAGCGAGTCGGCCACGAGCAGGATCTCGTGCGGGTTCGACGCGCTCTTGATGTCCGACATCTCGACCATCAGCGGCTCGTCGATATGCGTACGGCCTGCAGTATCGAGGATCACCACATCGTGGCCGCCGAGGCGGGCCGCCTGCGTGGCGCGCTTGGCGATCTCGACCGGCGTCTGGCCGGCAATGATCGGCAGCGTTGCAACACCGGTCTGCTCGCCGATCTGCTTGAGCTGTTCCTGGGCGGCGGGGCGGCGCGTATCCAGCGACGCCATCAGCACCTTCTTGCCCTGCTTCTCGGTCAGGCGCTTGGCGATCTTGCCGGTCGTGGTGGTCTTACCAGAGCCCTGCAGACCGACCATCATGATGACAACGGGCGCCGGCGCGTTGAGATCAATCGTCTCGCCTTCCGTGCCGAGCATCTCGATGAGCTCGTCATGGACGATCTTGACGACCATCTGGCCGGGCTTGATCGATTTGAGGACTTCGGCGCCGACAGCCTTTTCGCGCACGCGGTCAGTGAAGGAACGCACCACGTCGAGCGCCACATCGGCCTCGATCAGCGCACGACGGACCTCGCGCAGCGCGGCAGCGACATCCGCCTCCGACAGCGCACCGCGACCGGTCAGGCCGTTCAGGATGGAACCAAGGCGTTCCTGAAGCGATTCAAACATCCGCGTTCCTCATTTCTCGCATCGATTGCTTGTGCTGCGAGAGGTAATGCATCCGCGCCCGGGCTTCAAACGCCAAGCAAAGCCGAAAAGCACCCGGGGGCGCATCGCGCTGCCGGGTGTTGACCTCCAGGATCGTCACTTTCCGCTGAAAGGCGCCCTGGTCGGCTGCTCGGAGTTGTCACTCGTCGCGGAAATTCCAAGCCTGTAGACAGGAAAACGCGCCAAGAGTCAAGAAGTGCGCGTGTCAGGAACGCAGCGCCGCCCGCAATTTCATGCGGGCGACAGAAAGCCGGTCACAGCCGCCGCCTCTGAGCGGCGGACAGGCCACGCCGGTCCATCTCCGCCTCGCGCACATCCTTGCTGCACACACCCAGCATACGGGTGGGGACCTCCTGGCACACGCTGGGGTAAACACGCGCAACAACCCACATGAGTCCCCATGTCGATGCCGTGCGGAAGCTGAAGTCCGCAGTATCGGTCCGGGCAGACCTGCCGGCGAACACCCTGTGCCCTGATCGCTGCACGCCATTGGCGTCATATAGGTGCTCTCACTGGCTGCAAGCCGCACACCGCCATGGAAGTGCCGGCCTGCCGACGCCGGCAATATTGCACCGACGATCACACTGCCGGTGACCAGCAGCCAGAGGGCCGCCGTGACTGCAAAACCTGTTTGCTCTGTTCTCACTTCGGGCCTCCAGTTCCCACCATTTGGCACCGTACTCTAGCGCATCGCCGTGACGTGCTGATCAGAGCCAGCGACGCACATATCCATTAGCCGGCTGGCGTGATGCTGGCAGAAGGACCGCGAAACCCGCGCCAAAGTCCATACAACGGCCTTGGATACCGTCCTGCGCACTCCGGCAGCGCTGCCGCGCTCAGGCTCGATACATGGCGATATACGGGCCGAATGAACGCCTTCGCAAAAGCTCGCCACGCTTTCGTGCTTCCAGGGCGGGACCTCCTCACCGCCGGTCTCGACCACGGCGGGCCCTGCATCATTCTGCTGTTCCGCAGTCGCGGCGCCGTCAAATGCGAGAACGGCATAAGCCAGCGCGGTGAAGGCAAACATGGTTCCGATGCGTGATTTGGATTCCTGTGTGAACATTCCATATTCCCCTTATCATTAGTCGACTAATTATATAATGAAATCGATCTATCCTCAATCAGATCCATTTGCAATATGACGACGAAACCGCGACGGACGGCGTCCATCGCGGTTTTGTGTGATCATTCTGGAATGAGGCCAGAAGAGCTCTGGTTTAATGGGGCGTCTGGCGCTGGTGTCAGGGTGTGATACCGAGGCCCGTGACCCGTGATTATGGTCCTGCCCCTAGCGCAACACATAGACGATGCGGCGGGTTTCTGGCTCCACCAGAACCGGCTGCTCATTCACATAGACATACCGGTAGTCATAGTCGGGGATCTCGCGCACCTCGACGGTTTCCGGCAGAGCTGCTCCAACCACCACCTCACCGTCCAGATAGACCGGCTCGACGGTATTGGTCTCCACATAGGTTCTGACCTCCACCGGAGGCGCGGAGATCGGCTCGATCGTTCCGAGCGCCGTCTTGCGACCGATCAGTTCGCCGCGCACGACTTCCGTCTCAATGCTCGATGTGGCCTCGTAGGAAACAGGCGGCAGTGCATCGGCCGGACGCTCCGTTACGACCACATAGTCGTCACCGCCGCCGAAAGGCGCGGTCAGATAGTCCGAATACGCCCAGCCATTGATTCCGTCATGGGAAACCGCGCACCATTTGCTGCCTTCCCTGCATCCGTTGATGGCAGTGTCTTCATTGACGCCGATCACGCCAACAACCGGATAGTGCGGCCCAGGTCCGGACCTGATGTTCAGATCCGCTGCCGCCCTTGCAAGCATCTCTGCGTTGGCAATTCCCACAACGGCAAAAAGCGCTGACGCCGCAGTTGCACTCTTGAGAACCAGTTTCGTCATAGCTCGTCTCCAGTCAGTTTGGACTGGGGCTGCAAACGGCGGGACCGACAATCGGTTCCGCCATCTGCACTGACCATTAGACGGACACCTCCGCAGGATTGACTACAAGTTATTGAAATGGTGAATCTATCTTCGTTTGAGGAGGCCCCTGCCCCGCTCATCACACTATCTGACGACCGTTTATCATTACCTGTTGAGAGGCACAGGCCGCCAAGTCTGGCGACCTGCATGCGCCCTCTCCAACGGCGGGCGCCGACATAAATCTCGTCTTAGAAGAACGATATCAGCGTCGATCTGCGACATCTTTTGTTGAACGTACCCAGAAGCCACTGGCACATGAACGTATCGTTCATCGGCTCCTCGCGCTCGAACTCAAGGCCTTCCGTAAGCGAACGTGACTGGACCAGAAGATCCACGCCTCCGGGAGAAAGAGACTTTCCATCGATCTCTTTTGTGACATCCGCAATTTTCTGCGGAGCCATTTCCTTTATCAGGGGATGCGCCTCATCATCATAATTCTCGGGCACTCTGGTCTGTGCGACACCGGTGTCGGCCGACAGCCAGATGAAAGCACATGCGAAGATCCCAAGGAATGCGAATATCCGTGTCATTGATCTTCTCCTTCATAACAATTAGTCGACTAAATGTTACTTATTGAAAGAGAGCAACGCTATTATTGGATCAGATCACGCTCGAAAGGTTTAATGCTCGCTCCTAATGCGCTGAAATGAACCGGTTTCACCTTTCCGGTGGTCAGGCAGGGGCGAGCATCACTTTGTTTTTCATGTATTATTTTACGGAGAGCCGTTCTGCCTTTATATAGTGGCGTATATTGCCTAACGGTCAGTGTTCCCGCGTTGAAGCCTCGGAATGGCAATTGAACTGCGTGCCATCCAACTGCGTGTCAGGGACTTGCCAACCCGCTTCATCATCTTGGCGATCCGCCGTTCACACCAACCGAACAATTGCGGCATCAGCCAGTCGCAATGACGGTGAGCTTCGTCGAGTGAAACATCCGCACGCTGGCCATAGGACAGTTCCGCTTTTCCCTTCGGCGCATAAGAAGACTGCCCCAATGGCATCCGGTCTCTCTGATGCTGCATTGATGGAATCTGCGTCCCTTTATCCAGAACAATCATTGTGGCGATGAACCCGCCATGAAGCATAAGCAGTATCGCCACACTGGCGGCAGCTTTTGGAAACATTGTCTTTCATCCTTCACCTCTGGCGCCCAGGCGCGGATGTCTCCGTCTTCAGACGCAGTGCAACCATTTTCATCTTCAGATATGCGCCCAGACGTGAAGCAGGCCGTCGCGATGACGGCCTGCAAGTGCTGAACAAGGTCCAGAGCCACAAAACCCGGTTTAGTAGACCGCGCCGGGTGGCGCGAAGAGCCGGGTGCAGAATGATCCGAGAGGCCCCGGCAGATACTGGCAGGGACCCCACTGCTTCTCGAGACTGGATGTCACCGTAGCGGCTTGCATGCCAAGCTCTTCCGTCATGGAAGCCGGGTCCTTGAAGAGGTCCGGCACGTCTTTCAGCACCGTCTGGCTCAGCTCCGCCTGGGCAGTGTCAACAGGCAGCGGAAGCACCCCGGTCTTCAAAAGGTCCAGTTTGGTTCCACCTTCTGCCTGCGCCCCAGTCATCAGACTTGCGGACAAACCAAAGAGCGAAAATGCAATTACTGCGAAATTTGCAAACTTGCCATTCATCGGTTCTCTCCTGCTGGTTAATTAGCCAACTAAACAATGAATTGAAAACTTGTGCAATCGCGCAGATCTGCCGTAATTCCGCCGGAAAGGGTTCGGTAATGACCGCCATGCTATAGAAACTGGCGGTTGCGGCCGGTGCGGCGTTGTGTAATCGCTGGCAACATCACTTTATATAGCCATCTTTAATTTTAAGGAGAGCGATATGGCTTTCGCGGGAAGAGCGGCTCTGCTGGCCGCTTCGTTTTGTGCCTCACTTCTCACGGCGGGACATGCCTCCGCTGCTCAATGCGGAAACAATGCCGGCGGCTTCGAGAACTGGAAGGCTCAGTTCAGCCGTGAAGCAGCCTCCCGTGGTATCGGACAACGCGGCCTGAACGCACTGGCAAACACGCGTTACGCCAGCAAGACCATCGCCGCCGACCGCGGACAGAAGAGCTTCAAGCTCACCCTCAAATCCTTCATGCAGAAGCGCGGCTCGAACGCCATCGTCTCCCGCGGCAAGGGCATGAAGAAGAAATATGCGCGTCTCTTCGCCAATATCGAGCAGCGTTACGGCGTACCCGCCGGCCCGCTGATCGCCATCTGGGGCATGGAAACCGGCTTTGGCGGCTTCCTCGGCAATCAGAACATCGTCTCTGCCGTGGCCACGCTCGCCTATGACTGCCGCCGTTCGGAGTTCTTCACCGGCCATCTCTATGGCGCGCTCACCATGGTGGATCGCGGCATGCTCGATCCCAATGCCAAAGGCGCTGCCCATGGCGAGATCGGCCAGACACAGTTCCTTCCCGGCAACGCGCTGAAATACGGCGTGGACGGTGACGGAAACGGCCGGGTCGACATGATCCGTTCGCAGGCCGACGCCCTCGCCTCGACCGCAAACTTCCTGCGCGCCCATGGCTGGCAGCGCGGCGCCGGCTACCAGCCGGGACAGCCGAACTTCCGCGCCATTCAGGGCTGGAACGCAGCAAGCGTCTACCAGCAGGCCATCGCCATCATGGCCAAGGAAATCGATGGGTGAGAAGCGTTCCGCGTAGCGGACAAAAAGCCAATGATTTGGCTTTTTGAGCGACGAACGCCCGAAGCCATAGCGAAGGGCCGGCAGGCGCCCAAATCAGTCTCCCAGCTCAGCGCACAAAAAAAGCCGGCATCACTGCCGGCTTTTTCTTTATCAGGCGTTGCGCCCGGCTGATCAGCTGCCGCGCTTGCGGGCTGCCAGCGTGCGCAGGCGCAGTGCGTTGAGCTTGATGAAGCCTGCAGCGTCCTTCTGGTCGTATGCGCCCTGGTCGTCCTCGAAGGTCACCAGCGCATCGGAATAGAGCGACTTGTCGGACTTGCGGCCGGTCACGATGACATTGCCCTTGTAGAGCTTCAGGCGCACTTCGCCTTCCACGTCTTCCTGGCTCTTGTCGATGGCCGCCTGCAGCATCTCGCGCTCCGGCGAGAACCAGAGACCGTTGTAGATGAGCTCTGCATAACGCGGCATCAGCTCGTCCTTGAGGTGGGCAGCGCCACGATCAAGCGTCAGCGACTCCATCGCGCGGTGCGCGGCAAGCAGGATCGTGCCGCCCGGCGTTTCATAAACGCCGCGCGACTTCATGCCAACGAAGCGGTTCTCGACCAGATCGATGCGGCCAATGCCATTGTCGCGGCCCAGATCGTTCAGCGCCTGCAGCAGCGTTGCCGGCGACATTGCCTCGCCATTGATGGCAACGGCGTCGCCCGCCTTGAAGGAGATGGTGATCTCGGTCGGCTCGTCCGGCGCATCCATCGGCGAAACGCTGCGCTGGTGAACATATTCCGGCGGCTCGACCCACGGATCTTCAAGCACCTTGCCCTCGGAGGAGGAGTGCAGAAGGTTCGCATCAACGGAGAACGGAGCCTCGCCCTGCTTGTCCTTCGGCACCGGGATCTGGTGCGCCTGGGCGAACTCGAGCAGGTCGGTGCGGGACTTGTAGGTCCAGTCACGCCACGGCGCGATCACCTTGATGTCGGGGTTCAGCGCATAGGCCGAAAGCTCGAAGCGCACCTGATCGTTGCCCTTGCCGGTCGCGCCATGCGCAACGGCGTCAGCGCCGGTCTCGGCAGCGATCTCGACCAGCCGCTTGGAGATCAGCGGGCGGGCAATGGAGGTGCCCAGCAGGTAGATGCCTTCATAAACCGCATTGGCGCGGAACATCGGGAACACGAAGTCGCGCACGAACTCCTCGCGGAGATCCTCGATGTAGATCTCCTTGATCCCCATCATCTCGGCTTTTCTGCGCGCCGGCTCCAGCTCGTCGCCCTGGCCGAGATCGGCGGTGAAGGTCACCACTTCGGCGCCCAGTTCGGTCTGGAGCCATTTGAGGATGATCGAGGTGTCGAGACCGCCCGAATAGGCAAGCACGACCTTTTTAACGTCTTTGAGTTTCGTCATGGTCTTTCCCGGTAAGAGAAGTTCGGCATGGCCGGCCGGCTCCGCACTTCGGAGCCTCCAGGGTCGAGGCGACTAATATCAGGAATGACGGCGCGGGCAAGGCCAGACCCCGCAAATGAGAGAGGCCACACCGTCACCGGCATGGCCTCCCGATACTCATTCCCGCGCAATCCTTAGGCCGCTTCCAGCGTCGCCACCGTTTTCAGCGCGCCATCCAGCATCTCGCCCTTTTCGTCCTTGAGCGCCGCTTCACGCAGCCGGCGCAGCCAGTCGGCCGCGTCCTCACGGCCCTCCAGAAGCGTCAATCCGGACAGAACCCGGTCGAACTTGGAATGCCCGCGCACATGCGTGTCGCTATAGCCCTTGATGAGCCTGCGGCAGTTGAGAATCTCCACCGCCAGCCCATAATCGCGTCGCGCCGTATCAAGCGCCAGCGCATACCAGCGGTCCAGATGCTCCTTCTCGACCTGATGGCGCAACAGAGACCGACGCCAGGGCCGCAGCGTTCCAATCACCCACAGCGCCCCGAAGCCGAACAGGCTGTCGGTGCGGATGCGCCGGCCGCGATTGATGCGGCGGTCAACCCATTTCGAAAGACCCGGCCGGTTTTCGATGAAACGCCCCAGCCCCGTGGGCAGCGTGCCGCAGAACTCTTCGACGCGCGGATGGAAGAACTCGGTCACCTGCAGCACATTGGCGTCGCCGACCTTCATTTCCTTTCGGATGCGCTCGGCCCGCGCCGTGCGCGTCTTCAGATCCGCCACGCGCAAAATGTCGTCATAGCACATGGCGTTCGCCACATGCTTTGCAGCGGCCTCGCCCAGCGCGTGGTCCTTCCCGGCGCTGTCCAGCGCCAGCGCCTGATCGAGCCTGTCCAGATACTCCGCGCCATAGGCGAGATCCTGATAGTCGACCACCTTGCGCAGCCCGGCGAGCGCCATCGCCCTCACCGGTTCGGGATAGGCATCGGCGCGCACTGCCAGCGCGTTCCACGCGGCAACCAGCCGCTCCGGCCCGGCAACGGCGATCCCCTGCCCGGCCGGCGGCGCATCCTGAACAACCGCAGAAGCATCTTCACCGGCAACCGTACGCTCGAACGCCTTGCCGAAGGCAGCCAGGCTGGCCTTCACACCGCGTCCGGAAGCCTCGATGGTCTCTTCATAGCTCTCGCGCGCAAACGGCAATGCGCCGGAACCGGCCAGCGCGCCAAACAGGCTCGACGAGATCACCGACCCAGCCTCGACCGCCACCTTTTCCATGTCGAAGCAGATGTAGCGGCTGGCCGCCTCACGCGCATTTTTGTGAACGGTGGGCGAGTCTGCGCGGCCGTCACCCGGCTCGATCTTCTCCGACACGGCAGCGATACGGTGCGCCGAGGCGATCAGCGTCGTGCGGTCGGGCGTCACGAAACCGCGCATCACCGCACGGCCCGCCTCCATCAGCTCGGCGGCAATCAGGATGTCGATGTCGCCCTGCGCCGGAGCCAGCGAAAAGACCGGACGGCGGTCGGTGTCGGGACACATCTCGACATAGTAGATCGTCGCGCCGGTGCGCTGGGCCACGCCGGCAACGGAGGTTGCCTGGGCGAGATATCCGTTGCGCTCGGCAACATCGGTGATCCAATTGGTCAGCACACCGCCGCCCTGCCCGCCAACGGCGAGAATGGCGAGCTTGATGATCTTCTGGTCTTCGTTTGCTTTCATCCGTTTGGCCATGGGTCTCAAGCCTCTCCGAATGTCAGACGCCGCTTCTCACGGCGTGTTTGCAGGAAGCCCGTCACGCGGCGACGCAGCCTGTCGGCAAACCGGTCCCACGAGCCGGGATTGTGCACCACATCGGCGCGGTAGAAGGAGGGACACAGCACCGCCGCGTCGGCCACCTCGCCGCAATTGCCGCAACCGACACAGGTGTGGTCAATGGACGCCACCGGATCATCACGCAGCGGGTCATCCAGCTTCTTGACCGAGAGCGACGGACAGCCCGAAAGCCGCATGCAGGCGTGATCGCCGGTGCACACATCCTCGTCCACGCCGAAGCGCGGCTTCACCACCCGCTCGCCGCCGGAGATCGCCTTGGCGGTCTGCGGCTTTTCGCGACGCTGCCTGTTGAGCATGCATTCGGACGACGCGACGATGACCTTCGGCCCCTTCTCCTCCGTCGTCAGCGCCTCGCGCAGCGCGGCGCGCACCTTGGTCACATCATAGGTGCGATCGATATGCCGAACCCATTTCACGCCCATGCCCTTCACCGCATCGGTGATCGGATGCTGGGTCGACTTGGTGGGATTGTCGGCGCGCGAGGAAAGCACGTCCTGCCCGCCCGTGGCCGCCGAATAGAAATTGTCCACCACAACGATCACGCCGTCATTCTGGTTGAACACGGCATTGCCAATGGAGGAGGTCAGACCGTTGTGCCAGAAGCCACCATCGCCCACAAAGGAGATGGAGCGGCGCTTGGCGTCAGGCGAATTGAAGGCCGAGGCGGAGGCCGGGCCGAGACCATAGCCCATGGTCGTCGCCCCCAGCTCGAAGGGCGGCATGATCGAAAACAGATGACAGCCGATATCCGACGAGATGTGGTGCGGTCCGAGTTCCTTTTCGATCAGCTTCGTCGCGGCGAAGATCGGCCGTTCCGGGCAGCCGGTGCAAAAGCCCGGCGGACGCCCCGGCACCACCTTGGCGAGATCCGCCGCCAGCGTGTTCTCGCCCGACGCATTGGGCGCCAGCACCTGCGCGGCCAGAAGCTCCGGCGCGTTGGCGCGCAGATAGGCGCTGATGCCGTCCAGCATCACCTGCCCGGTGTATTCGCCGGCCATCGGCAGAATGTCCTTGCCGAGGATGCGCGTGTCGAGCCCCTTCTTGTGCATCAGCGAGGCAATCGCCTGCTCGAGATAGTTGGGCTGCCCCTCCTCCACGATCAGGATCGAATCCTTGTCGGCGCAGAAGTCGATCACTTCATCGTCGATCAGCGGATAAACCGCATTGAGCACATAGAGCGGCACATCCGTTTCGCCGTAGACATCGGCAAGACCGATGCGCTGCAGCGCGCGGATGACGCTGTTGTACATGCCGCCCTGCAGGATGATGCCGGCCTTGCCCCGGTCGGAACCGAAGAACTCGTTGATCCTGCGCGAGCGGATGAAATCGACCGCCGCCGGCATGCGCTTTTCCACCTTCTCCTTCTCATGCAGGAAGGAGGCCGGCGGCAGCACGATGCGGTTGGTGTCGCGGCGCGGGTTCTCCAGCGCGTCGGCCACGGTCATCCCGGGCCGTTTGTTTTCCTTGGTCTCGAAACTGCCGGTCACATGGCAGCTGCGGATGCGCACCATCAGCATGACCGGTGTGTTGGACGCCTCGGAAAGCTCGAACCCGTCTTCGACCGCCTTCACGATGGACGGCAGGTTGGGCCGCGGGTCGAGCAGCCAGACCTGGCTCTTCATGGCGAAGGGGTGGCTGCGCTCCTGCATGATCGAGGAGCCTTCGCCATAGTCCTCACCGACGATGATCAGCGCCCCGCCCGTCACGCCGCCGGAGGCGAGGTTGGCGAGTGCATCGGAGGCGACGTTCAGGCCGACCGACGATTTGAAGGTGCATGCGCCGCGAATGGGATAGTGAACCGAAGCGGCGAGCATGGCGGTCGCCGTCGCCTCGGAGGCGCTTGCCTCGAAGTGCACGCCAAGCTCGCCCAGAATGTCCTGCGCGTCGGCAAGCACGTCCATCAGATGGCTGATCGGCGCGCCCTGATAGCCACCGACATAACCCACGCCACACTGCAGGAGCGCCTTGGTGATGGCCAGAATGCCCTCGCCGTGAAAGGTCTCACCGGCCCCGAGGCGAAGCTTCTGAACCTCCTTCACGAACGAACGTTCTGCCATGGTGCATTCTCCCGTCTCATGCGCCGGGGCTGATCGCCCTCAAGCGCAATCTGCTAGAAATCGTGTTGTCGGATGTTGCCCAGTATTTTCTGAAGCGTGGCGATGAAGGCGGAATACTCCGCCTCGTCGATGTCGTTGAACATCTCGGCAAAGGCGTCGTGCATGGCCGGCCATGCACGGTTGAACTCCTCACGCCCCTTGTCGGTCAGAAAGATGTGTCGCGTGCGGCTGTCATCCTGACAGGCTTCGCGCCGCACCAGTCCCTGCGTTTCAAGCGCGTCGAGCGTCCGGCTCATGGTCGACTGTTCGATGACGGTGTAGACCGACAATTCGTTGATCGACATCCCGTCGCCAACCATCAGAACCGCCAGTGCGCGCGCCTGCGGAACGGTCAGCCCCTGCTCCCGTAAATCATGGCGCAGCGTCGCGTTGTAACGCCCCATGATCCGGTTCATCAGATAGGGCGCAAAGTGCTGAAGCCCCATCTGGCCCAGCGTTGCGATCCTCGGGGTCTTGCCGTCCTGCCGTTCGTCCATCAGAGCTTCTCCGCCAACAGATGCTCCGAACCGCCAGCCGGCTTTCCGCTCAGCCCCGCACCCTGCCGGATGGACCCGCCAATGGATATCCGCCGATCACGACCAGACCTGAGAAGCCCACGCCACCGAGAGGACGCAGCACGGGCTGCAAAAGAGCCCATCGCTTCGAGGTCTGCCGGCACAGATGCGCCGTGGTCGATGATCGTGTTTGATGAGCTGCCGATATGCCGGTTCGAAATTGCTTCAACGCGGCCTGCATAGGCCTCGCGCTGTGCGTCTGTCCATTCCCCGTTGGTCGGACCCTTCGGCTTTCCAGCCTTATCACCCGTCACATGGCAGCACGCCCTGGAATGGCGGCGCGACACCCAGGCGCGACCGCATGGATATACGGTCGCGTGAAGCGCCTTTACGCCGCTGCCATGGAAGTGTGTTTCGGGTCCGCTCATCGGAAGCTCCGGCTCAGTTCCTGGAGACCAGCGCCAGAACACGGCACGGGCTGCCGGTGCCCTGCTCGATCTTGAGCGGCGCTGCGATCAGGATCGCGCCCTTGGGCGGAAGCCTGTCGAGATTGGCAAGGCTGGCCAGCCCATAGCGGTTTGCCTTGTGAAGCAGATTGTGCGCCGGAAATGGCGGCTCCATGCCACCGGCCTGCCCGGCATCGGTTCCGATGGTCTCGCTGCCCCAGCCAACAATCCCCTTCTCAAGAAGATATTCGATGGCTTCTGCAGTCGGGCCCGGCGAATGCGGGCCAGTCTCGTCCGCATTGAGAAACGCCTCTTCCGAGCCATTGCGCTTGTACCAGTCGCTGCGCAGCACCACCCACTCACCGGGGCGAATGTCGCCGTGCTCGGCTTCCCATGCCTTGATGTGATCCATCGTCAGCAGGAAATCATTGTTCTCCGCGGCCTCGGCGGAACAGTCGATGACATTGACCGGCGCAACAAAATTCTGCGGCTCAATCGTGTCCGTCGTTGCATTGGGATGATCCCGCCCGGTGATCCAGTGGGTCGGCGCATCAAAATGCGTGCCCGAATGCTCACCGAGTTTCAGCCAGTTCCATGCCCACCAGGGGCCATTGTCATCATAGGCCGAGATCTTGTGGATCTCGATTTTGGGCGTATCGACCGCAAGCTCTGGCGGAAGCTTCAGAAGCGGGGTTTTCGGGCCAAGTACGGCGGCCAGGTCAACGACCTCCACCTCGCCGGAAAGCAATTGGCTCGCAAGCTCACCAATGACGGACTTGCTCATGTTTCTCCTCCCAGAGATATGTAAGAGCACAGACATCCTCCCTGTGCTCTCTTCTGACCTAGACCAAAAAGAATGCATTTGCAAATATCTTGAGGCCGACGAAACCCTTGAAATGGGCGAGCGTCTTGCATCAAAAGCGCAAATGCATGTGATGACACGCATCTTCAAAGCTGATTCGCAGTCAGAAAGACGATCAAGGCCCGAAATCAGCCTCTTCGGAAAAGCCTGCTTCAACCAAGCATGGTTTCACATGAAACATGCATCTGAATTGGGTCGGGAAAGACGCCCTGCCCCTTCGCAGATCCGGTTCGCGACACGCCACCCATACTGGAATTCTCCGTCGGCTATCTCTCCAACCAGCATCGCCGGGCTCTCCGCACAGCACACACAAACTGGACGGTGCGCAATCTGCGTCTTTCGACTTTCTCTGGGTGCCCGGCCGGCCTTGCTGTGATATTCAGCCGACATGGCACAGAAGAAAGCGCATGAAGTCGACCGCTGGCTTGCTCGCCCCGAGCAGACCTACCGTATCGTCCTGATCTACGGGCCCGATCGCGGCCTGGTGAGCGAACGGGCGAAGCGTTATGCGACTGGAACGGGATTGCCGCTGGACGATCCCTTCACCGTCGTGCGCCTTGAAGCCAGCGAAGTGGAGCAGCAGCCGGGCCGGCTTGCCGATGAGGCGCAGACGGTTCCCATGTTCTCCGATCAACGCCTGATCTGGGTGAAGGGCGCCGGCAACCACAAGGCGTTCGTCGCCGACGTCACCGCGCTGAACAGCAATCCCCCGACTGATTGCACCATCCTGATCGAGGCCGGCGACCTTAAGAAAGGGTCGTCCCTGCGCTCGGCTGCCGAACGCGGTGCAAGCGCGATGGCCCTTCCCTGCTATGCAGACGATGGGCGCGGCGTCGACGCCGTCATTGATGAAGCGCTCGGCGCGGCGGAGCTGAAAATCTCTCTTGAAGCGCGCCAGCTCCTCAAAGCCAATCTCGGCGGAGACCGGCTCGCCACCCGTGGTGAACTGGAGAAGCTTGCGCTTTACTGCAAAGGTGCAACGGAAGTCACCCCGGAGGACATCCGCTCACTCATCGGCGACGTGGCCGGACTGAGTACGGATGAAGCGGTTGATGCGATTATTTCCGGTCGCTTTCAGGCATTCGACAGCGCCTTCCGGCGTTTTGTTGCTGCTGGAAACCCGCCCTTCCTCGTGCTCTCCGCCACACTGCGGCAGGTGCACGCCCTGCAGATCATGCGTCAGGCAATGGACAGCCAGGGCGTCTCGGCCAGTTCCGCCGTTGCCGGCGCGAGACCGCCGGTCTTCTTCTCGCGTCGCAAGACGGTGGAGACAGCGCTTGGCCGCTGGAACAGCACCGCTTTGAAGAACGCCGCCGATCGTCTGCAGGCCGCCATCCTGCGCACACGACAAAAGCCTTCCCTTGCCGTTCCTCTGGCGCGACAGGCCCTTCTCGCCCTCACGGTCGAAGGCGCGCGCGGCCGGCGCTAACCGGCCGTATATCACTCAAATCATTGGTATTTCCGGGCATCAGACCAGCAACCGGACCCCCGTTTTCGGGTCATGCCGATGCTCACCAACAGCGCGGATTAGCCTTCGTGCGTCCTGATGGACGCACGGCAATCCAGTTCTGCAAACAGGCCCGTGTCTACTGCTTCAGAAGACGGCAAAGCTCGTCGAGCTGCTCCAGCGAGCGATAGGCGATCCGCATTTCGCCGCCACGCTGCTTATGATTGATCACGACCTTGAGCCCTGTTTGATCACTCAGAAGCTTCTGAAGGGCCAGCGTGTCCGCGTCCTTTTCCTTCTTCGGCTCGCGCTCGGCCTTGCCTTCTTCCGCCGGCGCTGCGGCCAGAGCCTCAGCCTGGCGAACGGAAAGCCCGTCCTCGATGATACGCAGAGCAAGCGCAACCGGGTCCTGCGCCGTTACCAGCGTGCGCGCATGGCCAGCGGACAGGGATCCGTCGACAATGAGATCCGCCACGGCTTCCGGCAGTTTGAGCAGGCGAAGCGTGTTCGCCACATGGCTGCGGCTCTTGCCGATCACCTGGCCGAGATCCGCCTGCGTATAGCTGTGCTCATCGATCAGCTGCTGATAGCCACGCGCTTCTTCGATCGCGTTCAGGTCCGCGCGCTGCACGTTCTCGATAATGGCCAGCTCTAGCGCGGCCTTGTCATCCACCTCGCGCAGAATGACCGGAACCTCGGTCAGACCTGCCCGCTGTGCGGCGCGCCAGCGGCGTTCACCCGCAATGATTTCAAACCGGCCCGGCGCATCGCCGGAACGAACCACCACCGGCTGCACGATGCCATGCTCACGGATCGACTGGGCGAGATCACCCAGATCACCCTCGGCAAACAGACGGCGCGGGTTGCGCGGGTTTGGCGAAATGAACTCGATCGGCACCGAACGGTCAGCCCGCACGGCTTCCTTCTGCACGGTTTCCGGCTTGTCCATCTCTCCGATCAGAGCGGCCAGACCGCGCCCCAGACGCTTGCGTGAAGGATCTTCGTTCATGTCAAAACACCATCAGCCACAAAACTCATTTAACCGCCCGCCCGATGAAATCGAACTCAGGCAGCCTGCAACCGCCGTTCACGACGGATCACTTCAGAAGCCAGCTGTAGATAAGCCTGGCTACCGGTGCATTTCAGATCGTAGAGCAACGCCGGCTTCCCATAGGACGGCGCCTCGGAAACACGCACATTGCGCGGAATGACCGTGTCGTAGACAGTCTCGCCCATATGCGCCCGCACATCCGCCACCACCTGGTTGGCGAGATTGTTGCGCTGGTCGAACATTGTCAGGACAATGCCCTGAATGCCCAGATGCGGATTGATCGAGGCACGCACCTGCTCAACCGTCTCAAGAAGCTGGCTCAGCCCCTCCAGCGCGAAGAACTCGCACTGCAGCGGAACTAGGATGGAATCGGCTGCCGCCATCGCATTCAGCGTCAGGAGGTTCAGGGATGGCGGGCAATCGACCAGCACGTAGGAATAGGGAATTCCGTCCTGATTCAATGCGTTACGCAGTTTCAGAACACGGTCCGGCGCGCTCGAGATCTCCATCTCGATGCCCAGAAGATCAAGCGTCGAGGCCACGATGGAAAGGCCGGGAACAGCAGTTTCCATCGCTGCTTCCATGATGCCCGCCCCACCGGTCAACACATCATAGGACGAAACGAGACGCTTCTGACGGTCAATGCCCAGCCCGGTGCTGGCATTGCCCTGCGGATCAAGATCGACAACCAGAACGTTTTCGCCAATCGCGGCAAGCGCGGTTGCCAGATTGATGGCTGTGGTTGTCTTGCCAACCCCGCCCTTCTGGTTTGCGACTGTGATGATTCGCGTACCGCTATTCATCGCTGCTGCTACCTCGAATAGACTCGACTGAAAGGTTCCGCGACGATCCCGGCTAAAGCCGAACAGGATTCTTTACTTCGAGAATGATGGCTGCCGCATCAACCTTATCTTTGTGTTCTACCAGATCGAATCGCCACGCGTTACCGCTTTCTTCCACTTCCCTCCGGTAATCCCGGCCTTTGTGAAAGAGCGCACGCGCACCCTGGCTCAACCAGGGCTCTGTCAGCTCGAGAAGCAGCGAAAGCGGAGCCAAAGCCCGTGCCGTAACGATCTCCGGGGCCTCGATGAGGCTGTAGCAGTCGTCGATTCGCTTTGCATGAACCTTTGGCTGAACCCCGACCTCGTTGAGCGACGATACAAGAAAGGCTGCTTTCTTGCGGTTGCTTTCAACCAGATGGACTTCAGCGCCCGGCTTTTCAGCAAGAAGGATTGCCATTACCGCGCCGGGAAAACCACCGCCCGACCCGACATCGAGCCATTTCCCAGCATCCGGTGCGAGCCGCAGAAGCTGCGCGCTATCCAGGATATGGCGCTCCCACAAGGTCTCAAGCGTTGACGGGGCGGCCAGATTGATTCGTCTCGACCAGTGTCGGAAAATTTCCTCAAACGCAACCAGACGATCAAATGTTTCACGTGAAACTGGCCCAGCGATCTCCACAAGCTGATCAAAACGCGACGTCGCCATTATGCAGCGCCCCGCTCTGTCTCAAACTGGCGCAGCGTGGCAATGATCAGTGCCAGAGCTGCCGGTGTCATCCCATCGATCCGCTGGGCGTCAGCAATGCTCCGCGGACGCCGGGCCGCAAGCTTCTGCTTGAGTTCATTGGACAATCCCACAATCGTGTCGAACGTCATATCATCCGGTATGAGCCGCGCTTCTTCACGCCGCAACATCGCCGCGTCACTTCCCTGTCGTTCCAGATAGACAGCGTACCGCGCCTCCGTCTCGACGAGCTCCGCAAGCTTCGGGGGGATAGAGGAGAAGTCGTTCCAGATGGTAGTAAGTCGGCTCATATCGATATTCGGATAGGATAGTAGATCATAGGCGGAGCGCCGGACACCATCTTTGTTCAGCGCTATGCCATGACGCTCGGCTTCATTGGGGCTCAGGTCACGGCTCTTGATCAGCGCTCGCGCATTGTCCAGCGCCGTCTGCATCTCGCTGAAGCGCTTCCGACGTTCTGACGACGCAATGCCCAGTTCCATGGCCAGAGGCGTCAGGCGCATATCCGCATTGTCTGCCCGCAGCGACAGGCGATATTCCGCGCGCGAGGTGAACATGCGATAGGGTTCACTCACACCGCGCGTCACCAGATCGTCGATCATCACGCCGATATAGGCATCCGCCCGGCCGAGGGTGGTCATGCCGGTGCCGGACGCCGACCGCGCTGCATTGATGCCGGCAAGAATCCCTTGGGCTGCAGCCTCTTCATAACCGGTCGTGCCGTTGATCTGTCCCGCCAGGAACAGCCCCTTCACCCGCCGGGTCTCAAGCGTCGGTTCGAGATCTCGCGGATCCACATGGTCATATTCAATCGCATATCCCGGCTGAAGCACCACGGTCTCAGCCAAGCCGGGAATGGTCTTGAGAAGCGCGACCTGCGCATCTTCAGGCAGCGAAGTCGAAATACCGTTCGGATAAACCGTGTGGTCATCGAGACCTTCCGGCTCCAGGAATATCTGATGCCCTTCCCTGTCGCCAAACTTGACGATCTTGTCTTCAATGGACGGACAATAGCGCGGTCCGATTCCGTCAATCGCGCCGGAGTACATGGCCGAGCGATGCAGATTGTCCCGGATCACCTGATGGGTTTCCGGTGTCGTTCGCGTGATGCCGCACTCTATCTGCCGATTCACAATCCCGTCTGTCAGCAGGGAGAATGGCGTCGGATCGTCGTCCGCTGGCTGCATGTCGAGCGATACCCATTCAATCGTACGACCGTCCAACCTGGGCGGGGTCCCCGTCTTCAAACGCCCGAGCCTGAAGCCCGCCGCTTCCATAGAGAGCGACAGGCGCTCGGCAGCCTGCTCATTCATGCGCCCGGCCGGTATCGTCTTTTCACCGATGTGGATGAGGCCGCGTAGAAACGTGCCAGTGGTCAACACGACAGAGCCACAGTTGAGATGACGCTCTCCGGACACAACGACACCCGTGACCCGCCCCGCATCGATGACCAGTTCCAGCGCCTCGCCTTCGATCACTTCGAGATTCTCTTGAGAACGGATCGCCTCCTGCACAGCAGCCCGATAGAGCTTGCGATCTGCCTGTGTACGCGGGCCGCGAACTGCCGGACCCTTGCGGCGATTGAGTAAACGAAACTGAATGCCAGCGGCGTCTGCCGCACGTCCCATAATGCCGTCCAGCGCATCGACTTCCCGAACAAGGTGCCCCTTGCCAAGCCCACCGATTGCCGGGTTGCAGGACATCGCGCCGATGGTGTCGAAGCGAAGTGTAACCAGCGCGGTCTTTGCACCGCTGCGCGCAGAGGCGGATGCCGCTTCAGCGCCGGCGTGCCCGCCACCGATCACAATCACATCAAAGGTTTCATTCGTCATTATTCATATCCATCTGCGCTGCGCAAACGTCTCGACCAGAGAAGAAAGCTGGCTGGATTTAAGGACATTGGCATTGGGACGTTGGATGACATGTCCTTTTCCAACCCATCAGTCAAGAGATTTGAGTTGGTTGGGTTTCACGTGAAACAATGAGTCAAGACTGTTCAATCCCCTATCCCGTGTTTCACGTGAGTCATCGCTAAATCAATCAACACTGTTTCACGTGAGTCACGATTTATCGTGCATGTTTCACGTGAGTCATTTGCCAATACAGAACTGCGAGAAAATCGTGTCGAGGAGGTCCTCGACATCAATGCTTCCAGAGATGCGTCCCAGCGCATCTGCAGAAAGTCGCAGCTCTTCCGCGCGTAGTTCGAGTGGTGTGTCCTCGGACGCGATTGCTGTCTTCGCATGACGTGCGGCTTTTTCAATCAGTTGTACGTGACGCTGCCTGAACGGCAGGATTTCGGTCGCGTTCCGGGTCGCATCCCCCACCCGCTTGCGTAGCTCTGCCAGAAGAGCATCGATCCCTTCACCGGATTTGACCGAGATCTCAAAGTCGTAGTCCCGCTGATTTCGATCTTTGGCCGGAAGATCAGCCTTGTTTCCGACCCGTAGAGAAGGTGCATCGGCCGGTGCTTCCACAGTGTCTTCAGCAGACATGTCTTCGAGAACAAGGATCAGATCCGCGTCTTTCGCTCTGCTGATCGCGCGTTCGATCCCGAGTGCTTCAACGCGGCCGGGGTTCTTCCGAATGCCAGCCGTATCCGTCAGGATCACTTTCGCGCCGTCAATATCGAGTGCGGTCTCCAGCGCATCGCGCGTGGTTCCTGGCTCATCCGTCACGATGGCGATATCGCGTTGAGCAAGCGCATTGAGAAGGCTGGATTTTCCGGCATTGGGCGCACCGAGAATCACGACGCGGTATCCCTCTCTGATGATCTCGGCATTCCGATATCCGGCGGCATGCGCCCTCAAGGATCGGTGCAGCGCAGTGACATCATCCCAGACCTGCTCCGCAACCGAACCCGGAACGTCTTCCTCGTCCGAGAAATCAAGCTCCGCCTCGATCATGGCGCGGGCCTGAATAAGTGTCCTGCGCCAGCCATCGTAGAGTGCGCGATGCCGTGTCTCTGCATTGGCCAGCGCAAAGCGGCGCTGCGCTTCTGTTTCTGCGGCAATCAGGTCGGAAAGCGCTTCTGCTTCCGTGAGGTCGAATTTTCCGTTCAAGAAGGCGCGTCGGGTAAACTCTCCGGCTTCTGCCAGACGAAACCCTGCAAAGCCGGCCAGCGCGTCAAGCACTGCCTGAACCACGGCGCGTCCACCATGCAGATGCAGCTCCGCACAATCCTCACCTGTGAAACTGTGCGGACCCGGAAAGAAGAGAACAAGCCCCCGATCGAGAAGCACGCCGTCACGATTGTGGATCCTGCGCAACGCAGCCTGTCGCGCTACAGGCAAGGCACCCGCCATTTCGTCAAGGGCCTGACGGGTGCCTTCGCCGGAAAGGCGCACCACGGCGACCCCCGATGGCAGTCCACCGCTGGAAAGTGCGAATATCGTTGCCCGCATCTGAATTGCCCTTACGTCCAAAGCGCCCTACCGTGCCGGTAGATATTTTCCATAACGATCCGATGTGCAAGGAATCCTGATGGCTCTGCCAGCAAAAAATCTGCTTTCCAACGAAACCAGCCCCTATCTGTTGCAGCACAAGGATAATCCGGTCCATTGGCGCCCCTGGTCTGCGGAAGCACTTCAGGAAGCCCGGGAGACGGACCGTCCCATTCTTCTCTCCGTTGGATACGCCGCGTGCCATTGGTGTCACGTGATGGCTCATGAGTCATTCGAGAATCCAAAAGTTGCGGAGGCCATGAACCGGCACTTCGTCAATATCAAGGTGGATCGGGAAGAGCGGCCGGAGATCGATCAGATCTATATGGCGGCCCTGTCTGCGACCGGCGAGCAAGGCGGTTGGCCGCTGACCATGTTTCTCGATTCGGACGGAAGCCCGTTCTGGGGCGGCACCTATTTCCCGCCTGAGCAGCGGTATGGCCGGGCTGGCTTCCTCCAGGTGCTCAAGGCGGTCAATGCAGCCTGGAAGAACAAGCGCACCGATCTCCTGAAGAGTGCCACGGCGTTGAAGTCGCATGTCGAGAGTCGGCTCTCCCCCGCTTCCGGTCGCTCCGCCTCCCCTTCTGCGCTGCTGGATGATCTTGCGCCGAAAATTCTGCGCATGATCGACATGGAACTGGGCGGCCTTCGCGGTGCCCCAAAATTCCCCAATGTCCCGTTCATGCGCATACTCTGGCTTCAGGCGCTTCAATCCGGCGATGTTTCTTCTAAAGAAGCGGTTCTGTTCAGCCTCAAATCCATGCTTTCGGGCGGTATTTACGATCATGTAGGCGGTGGCCTCGCGCGTTATGCGACAGACGATCAGTGGATCGTCCCGCATTTCGAGAAAATGCTCTACGACAACGCACAGCTCCTTCGCATGCTGTGCTGGGCGTATGGCGAAACCCAAAATGAATTGTTTCGGTATCGAATCGAAGAAACCGTCGGCTGGTTGCTCCGCGAGATGCGGGACGTGGATGGCGCGTTCATATCCAGTCTGGACGCGGATACTGAAGGCGTTGAGGGGCAAACCTATCTCTGGACGGAAGAAGAGCTCAGTTCCGTCCTGGGTGCGGACGCAAATCGCTTTCTGGAAGTCTTCTCGGTCGCTCAACCGGAAGGCTGGGAGGGCGCGCCGATCCTGCATCGTCGTTCGACGCCGGAGTCTCAGGGGCGTGAGACAGAAACCGCGCTGCGCAGCATGCTCGACAGACTGCTTGAAGCCCGCAACTCCCGTGCCCAACCGGGGCGTGATGACAAGATTCTGGTCGACTGGAACGGCCTCACGATCACAGCTCTCGCCGAAGCCGGTCGCACCCTTGGGCGCCGGGACTGGATTGAAGCTGCGCAAACGGCTTTTCGTTTCGTATGCGAATCGATGAATCACGGCCGCCTGCCCCACAGCATCCGCGCCGGGAACCGGGTCTTTCCCGGGCTCACCAGCGATTATGCCTGCATGATTTCCGCTGCAGCGGCGCTTTATCAGGCGACAGGCGATGCAACACTACTCGCACAGGCAGATGCCTGGCGCGCGGTGTTGGATGAATGGCACGCGGATGCTGATGCGACAGGCTATTTTCTGACCGCTTCAGACGCCGGCGACGTGCCGATGCGCATTCGCGGCGATGTGGATGAGGCCATCCCGTCGGCCACCAGCCAGTGCATAGAAGCGCTCCTTGCCCTCTCCGTGCTCCACAACGGCGCTCTCGGCGCCCATCTGGGCCATGTCGTTGAAAAGGCGCTCGGGCGCGCTGCGAGCCAGACCTATGGCCAGGCGGGCACTGTCTATGCTGCGGCTCTGGCGGAAGAACCCATGAAGCTGGTCATGGTCGAACCGGATGCGGAACAGGTTTTTGTTCCGGTAGCGAATCGACATCTGGATCCACGCCGTTTCGACATCGTTCTCTCTGGAGCGAAAGAAGCGATGGAACTGCCCGGCGGCGTCACCGTCGATCCGAAACGGAAAGCGGCCTATCTGTGCGTCGGCCAGACCTGCCTGCCCCCATTCGACACCGCCAATGCACTGGAAGAGGCGTTGCGCAGAAGGCACTGAGCAGGATTTTATGCTGAACAAAGAATTAAGGCGGCGTCACGGGAAACCGCGACGCCGCCTTTTCATTGCTGCCAGAACGGCAGATTTCGTCAAACCACCATCAGGTGTTCATCGAATCGAAGAATTCCGAATTGGTCTTGGTCTGCTTGAGCTTGTCGTTCAGGAACTCAATCGCGTCCGTGGTGCCCATCGGAGCCAGGATGCGGCGCAGAACGAAGATCTTCTGGAGATCCTGACGCGCGATGAGGAGGTCTTCCTTACGCGTACCGGACTTGAGAATATCGATGGCCGGGAAGATGCGCTTGTCGGCAACCTTGCGGTCCAGAACGATTTCCGAGTTGCCCGTGCCCTTGAACTCTTCGAAGATCACTTCGTCCATCCGGCTGCCCGTATCGATGAGCGCCGTGGCGATGATCGTCAGCGAGCCGCCCTCTTCGATGTTGCGCGCCGCACCGAAGAAGCGCTTGGGGCGCTGCAGGGCGTTGGCGTCCACACCACCGGTCAGAACCTTGCCGGAAGACGGCACGACCGTGTTGTAGGCGCGGCCAAGACGGGTGATCGAATCGAGCAGAATGACCACGTCGCGGCCATGCTCGACCAGACGCTTCGCCTTCTCGATGACCATTTCGGCAACCTGCACGTGGCGCGAGGCCGGCTCGTCGAAGGTCGAGGAGATGACCTCGCCATTCACCGAGCGCTGCATGTCGGTCACTTCTTCCGGACGTTCGTCAATCAGAAGAACGATCAGGAAGCATTCCGGGTGATTCGAGGTGATCGAATGGGCGATGTTCTGAAGGAGAACCGTCTTACCCGTGCGCGGCGGCGCGACGATCAGGCCACGCTGGCCCTTGCCGAGCGGCGCCACCAGGTCGATCACGCGCGCCGACAGGTCTTTCTTCGTCGGATCCTCGATTTCCATGTTCAGCCGCTCATCGGGATAGAGCGGTGTCAGGTTATCGAAGTGGATCTTGTGGCGGATCTTCTCCGGATCCTCAAAATTGATCGTGTTGACCTTGAGAAGGGCGAAATAGCGTTCGCCTTCCTTGGGGCTGCGGATCGGACCCTCGACCGTATCGCCCGTCTTCAGCGAGAAGCGGCGGATCTGGGAGGGGGAGATGTAGATATCGTCCGGACCCGGCAGATAGTTGGCGGTTGCGGAGCGGAGGAAGCCGAAGCCATCCTGCAACACTTCCACGACGCCTTCGCCGATGATCTCGATATCCTGCGTGGAGAGCTTCTTCAAAATCGCGAACATCAGCTCCTGCTTGCGCATGATGCTGGCGTTCTCGACCTCAAGCGATTCTGCGAACGCAATGAGATCGGTCGGCGATTTGCTTTTCAGCTCTTGGAGTTTCATTTCCTGCATGTGCGGACTCTGGAAAGGCAAACAAAAAGATGGGGGTAGGCGTATTTGAAGCCAGCCGGTTTCACTCGGAACGGAAGATGTGCGTGGAACCGGACAAAAAGGAAGGAACCGACTCTTAGCGCCGTCTTGTTCAAAGGGCAAGACGGCATCGCCGGTTCCGCATCAAAGGCAGTCTGTCAAACCCGTATCAGAAGGGTTTGACGATAACAAGCACGACAATAACGATCATCAGAAGCGTCGGCGCTTCGTTCATTATACGCCAATGACGGGCGGGCTTGGTGTTCTGATCAGCCGCAAAGCGGCGAACGGAAGCCGAAAAATAGCCGTGTACGCCGGACATGGCGATAACAAGCGCGATCTTTGCGTGCAGCCAGCCGCCCGAAAAGCCGAAACCGTCCCAGGCCAGCCACAGGCCGAAAACCCAGGTCACAATCATGGCCGGGTTGATGATCAGCCGTAACAGACGCTGCTCCATCACCTTGAATGTCTCGGATTTCTCCGAACCCGGCTCGGCATCCGCGTGATAGACGAACAGCCGCGGCAGGTAGAGCATGCCTGCCATCCAGGCAATCACGGCGATCACATGGATGGCCTTCGCCCAGAGATAGAAACCGGACGGATTGTAGAAAAACAGAAGCGCCGTCAGGCCGATGAAAATCGCCAGCGCCGTGAAGGCCCTGCCCGCAGCTTTCTTGCCGCCCGTGTCACTCGCAGCCATCACTCGGCCTCCCTGATCTGCTTCAGCATGGCTTCCACATGCTCAACCGGCGTCTTGGGCGTGATGCCGTGGCCGAGGTTGAAGATGAAGGGTCCATGTCTCAGGGCGTCCAGAATGGCCGTCACGCCCTCGTGGAGCGCCTCTCCGCCCGCAATCAGCCTCAGGGGGTCCAGATTGCCCTGAACGGCTCCCTCGGCCTGCAGACGGCGCGCTGTGCCCAACGGAACGGTCCAGTCGAGGCCCAGCGCCGTCACGCCCGTCTCCCGGCGATAGCCCGCATAATGCGCGCCCGCGCCCTTGGGAAAGCCGATGATCGGCACATCGGGGTGCTTTTCGCGCACTTTCGCCACGATCCGCGCCATCGGCTTCACGCACCAGCGCTCGAAAGAGAGCTCATCGAGAACACCGGCCCAGGAATCGAAGATCTGAACCGCATCCGCGCCCGCATCGATCTGGCGGATCAGATATTCGGCCGAACAGTCCGCAAGACAGTCGATCAGCGCGGAGAAGGCCTCCGGCTGTTCCAGAGCGAACATGCGGGCCGGCGCCTGGTCCGGCGTTCCATGCCCGGCGATCATGTAAGTCGCCACCGTCCAGGGAGCGCCACAGAAGCCGAGCAGCGTCGTTTCGTCTGGAAGTTCCTTCCGAAGCCGCCGCACCGTCTCGTAGACCGGCGCCAGATGATCATGAAAACCGTCGGTTTCCAGCCTGGCGATGCCGCCGGCGTCGATTGGCGTCAGGAGCGGACCGCGCCCTTCCTCGAAGCGCAGATCGCGTCCGAGGGCATGAGGCACGACGAGAATGTCGGAAAACAGGATCGAAGCGTCGAAGTTGAAACGCCGGATCGGCTGTAGCGTCACTTCCACGGCCAGATCGGGATTGTAGCAGAGATCCAGAAACCCACCGGCGTGTTTCCGGGTTTCCCGGTATTCCGGCAGGTACCGCCCTGCCTGGCGCATCATCCATACGGGAGGCGGAAACACCGTCTCGCCTCTAAGCACGTCGAGGATTTTTCGCTGCCCCATCAGGATGCTCCACAGTCAGGATTCAAAAGATAATTACAGATCTGAAGATTCTTCTGATTCTTAGACTCTGTTTGTAATGTGGATTCAAATCTGTCCACGGTTTCGCGCATCGCCCCTTCGGTCTTATTGCCGCGCCCCATGGCAATGCACATCTTCAGAAGAACGGGGATAATGCGGATTCAGCACGCAGATTCAATAGGCTGAGCCAATTTCATTTTCCCGCGTGTGGTGGACAATGAAGGAAGGTTCGGGGATTGTCGATTGTTCTCCACATGGGCGCATCACAATTCACACCGGGCTGATCTGTGGAAGACTCTATGGACTTATCCAGAGGCGCGGCCTCGCCATTTTTTTGAGCCCGCGTTATCAACAATCATCCACATGGCGGGGCAGAAAACCGTGCAACAGCCGCAGCGCTTCTTCCATCTTCACATGATTTCTGATGCGACCGGAGAGACTCTTCTGGCCGCTGGACGCGCCGCAGCCGCGCAATACAAGGATGCGCGGGCGATCGAGCACATCTACCCGCTGATTCGAAATGAGAAGCAGCTGGCCCGCGTGCTCGATGAAGTGGAGCGCGAGCCGGGCATTGTTCTCTACACAGTGGTGGATCAGAAACTCGCCCGGCAGGTGGATGAAAGCTGTGCCGCGCTCGGCCTGCCCTGCGTTTCCGTGCTCGAACCGGTGCTGATGGTTTTCCAGTCCTATCTGGGAACACCCGCCGGACGGCGCATGGGCGCGCAGCATGTGCTGGATGCGCAGTATTTCCACCGCATCGAAGCGCTCAATTTCACCATGGAGCATGATGACGGGCAGCTTCCGCTGAACATTGAAGATGCGGACGTTGTGCTTGTGGGTATCTCCCGCACATCCAAGACGCCCACCAGCATCTATCTGGCGAACCGCGGTGTGAAGACCGCCAATGTTCCCATCGTTCTGGACATGAAGCTTCCCGAAGCGCTGGCAGAGGCCAAGAGGCCGCTGATCGTCGGCCTCGTTGCTTCCGCCGAGCGCATTTCACAGATCCGCCAGAACCGCATTCTGGGCTCTGTGGATGAAACAGCCTTCAATCCCTACACGGACCGCGCAACAATCTCGCGCGAGATTGCCTATGCGCGCCAGCTTTGCAGCCGGCATGGCTGGCCGGTGATCGACGTTTCGCGCCGGTCTATTGAAGAAACGGCAGCCGCCATTCTCGCATTGTATGCGAAGTCACGAGAAAACAGAGGGTGACACCATGACAGACAAGCCCGCCATCATCCTGGCGTCGGGAAGCGCCTTTCGTCAGAAAATGCTGCGCGATGCCGGCGTCACGTTTCGCGTCGAACGGTCCGAGATCGACGAGCGCGCTGTGGAAAACACGCTGGAAGGAAGCGGCGCGGATCCTGAAACCGTCGCCCAGGTGCTTGCCGAAGCCAAGGCCGTGGACGTTTCCGAGCGCTCCCCCGGCGCGCTTGTCATCGGTGCGGACCAGACCCTGTCGCTCGGTGATGAAGTCTTCCACAAGCCGGCAGACATGGAAGGCGCGCGCCGGCATCTTCTGAAACTTTCGGGCCGCACCCATCAGCTCAACAGCGCCGTCGTCATCGCGCGCGATGGCGAGGTGATCTGGCGGCATGTGGGCATAGCGCGCCTCACCATGCGCGATCTCGATCCCGCTTTCATCGGTCGGCATCTTTCCAGTGTGGGCGAAAACGCCCTGCACAGCGTGGGCGCTTATCAGATCGAAGGTGAAGGCATTCAGCTTTTCGAAAAGATCGAAGGCGACACCTTCACGATTGTCGGCCTGCCGCTCCTGCCGCTTCTGGCCGAGCTGCGCACGCTGGGGGCGATCGATGGCTGATATTCACGCCTTCGTCTGCGGGCATCCCATCGCGCATTCCCGCTCGCCGCTCATTCATGGCTACTGGCTTCATAAGCACGGCATCGCCGGCAGCTATGAAAAGCTGGATGTCGCACCGCTCGATTTTCCGGCGTTTCTCGCTGGCCTGTCATCTTCCGTATATGCCGGTGGCAACGTCACCCTGCCCCACAAGGAAGCAGCCTTTCAGGGTGTCGACAAGCGCGACGAGGCCGCCGAGATGATCGGCGCCGTCAACACGCTGTGGTTCGAGGGGGGAAAACTCATTGGTGGAAACACGGACGCCTATGGTTTTTCTGCAAATCTGAGCGCCATCGCTCCCGGCTGGACGTCTGGCGAGACCGTCGTGGTGCTGGGTGCAGGCGGTGCGGCGCGCGCCATCATCCACGCCATCCAGAAGGCCGGCTACCGCAACATTCGGGTGGTCAATCGCACCATTGAGCGGGCCGAGGAGCTGGCGCAGCGTTTCGGAACGGGCGTCAGCGCCCATGGCTGGGACGCGCTTCCGGCACTTCTGTCCGATGCGCATCTTCTGGTGAACACGAGCGCGCTCGGCATGACCGGCAAACCGCCGCTGGAGATTTCGCTCGATCCAATGCCTGAAGGCGCGGTCGTCAGCGACATTGTCTATGCGCCGATCAAGACGGACCTGCTTGCCGCCGCCGAGGCGCGCGGGCTCACGCCGGTCGACGGGCTGGGCATGCTGCTGCATCAGGCCGTGCCCGGTTTCGAGCGCTGGTTCGGCGTGCGGCCAGAGGTCACCGGGGCCCTGCGCACGCATGTTCTGTCCGATGGAGAACAGGCGTGACAGTCATTCTCGGCCTTACCGGCTCCATCGGCATGGGGAAATCCACAACCGGCCGCATGTTTGTGGACGAAGGCGTGCCGGTGCACGATTCCGATGCTGCGGTTCACAGGCTCTATGCGGGTGCGGCTGCACCGCTCATCGAGGCGCGTTTCCCCGGAACCGTTGTTGACGGCGCGGTGGATCGTGAACGACTGGCCAGGGCCGTTTTGGGGAAACCCGAAGCCTTCAAGGCGCTGGAAGAGATCATCCATCCACTGGTGCGTCAGGATGCAGACGCCTTCGTTGCCGAAAACAGGCAAAAGGGAACGCCCATTGTCGTGCTCGACATACCGCTCCTGTTCGAAACGGGCGGTGAGGATCGTGTTGATCGCATTGTTGTCGTCACTGCGCCGGCTGAAGAGCAGCGCAGCCGGGTTCTGTCACGCCCCGGCATGACGGAAGAAAAGTTCGCCGCGATCCTTGCCCGTCAGGTGCCGGATGCGGAAAAGCGCGCGCGCGCCGACTTCATCATCGACACGGGCAATGGGATGGAAGCGGCGCGCGATGCCGTGAAATCGGTGATCGCAGCACTTTCCCCAGCCGAAACACCATCCCCATAAGGCCATGCTTGCGTCACCCGCATCGGGTGCGCATGTTGCCCACGAACTGGCGCTCTGGAGCGAATGAATGCGCGAAATCGTTTTCGATACGGAAACTACGGGTCTCGACAACAATCTGGATCGGGTGATCGAGATCGGCTGTGTCGAGCTGGACAATCGTTTTCCCACGGGGCGTTTCCTGCATCATTACATCAATGCGCAGGGCCGTTCGGTTCACCCGGAGGCGCAGGCGGTTCACGGAATTTCCGATGCCGATCTCGCCGATAAGCCGGTGTTTGGCGCGGTTCTGCAAGAATTTCTGGAATTCATCGACGGCGCAAAGCTGGTCGCCCACAATGCGAACTTCGATATCGGCTTCATCAACGCCGAATTCGACCGGCTGGGCGTTCCCCCGGTGGAGCCCTCGCTTGTGGTCGATACGCTGGCCATCGCGCGGCGCAAACACCCGATGGGGCCGAATTCGCTCGATGCGCTGTGCCGTCGCTATGGCATCGACAACAGCCGCCGCACCAAGCACGGCGCTCTCCTCGACGCCGAACTTCTCGCCGAAGTCTATATCGAGCTGATCGGCGGCAAGCAGGCCGCTCTTGGTCTGGAGATTTCAGGCGGTGGCGACAATGCGGGCGAAAGCGCGCTGGCCGCTTCCGTCGCCCTCTCGGCGCGACCGACCCCCCTTCCCCCGCGCATCAGCGAGGAAGAGCGCGCCGCTCATGAGGCGCTGGTTGAAAAGCTCGGCGAAAAATCGCTCTGGCACAATCTGCGCGCCTGAAGTCAGGAAATTTTCCGGAAAATCCCGGCTTTCTTTGAAAATCGAAGAATCCTGCGCCAGAAATGATTCGGGGCGGCGCCCGAAAGCGCCACCCCGAAAAAACTCAGAAAATCTGGCTGGATCAGGAAACCTGAACCTGGCCCTTTGCCTGTTCCTCGGCAACGCGCTGCTGGAACATGCGGGCAAAGTCGATCGGGTCGATCATCAGCGGCGGGAAGCCACCGGCGCGGGTTGCGTCGGCGATGACCTGACGTGCGAACGGGAAGAGCAGACGCGGGCACTCGATGAAGAGAACCGGCAGCATGTGCTCCTGCGGGAAACCGGCAACGCGGAAGACACCGCCATAAACCAGCTCTACGTTGAACAGCACCTTGCCTTCGGCTTCTGCCTTGGCGTTGAGCGTCAGCACGACGTCATAGTCGGTCTCGCCAAGCGGGTTGGCGTTGACATTGACGTTGATGTTGATTGCCGGAGCTTCCGAACGACCGCGCAGAGACTGCGGAGCACCCGGGCTTTCGAAGGAAAGATCCTTCACATACTGGGTCAGAACGTTCAGTGCGGGCTGTGCGCCGTTACCGGCCTTTGCCGCTTCGTTCGCGCCTGCAGTGTTTTCTTCTGGTTTCTTGGCCATGCGTGTTCTTCCTCAAGCGTGGTTGGCAGCCGCGCGGCTCCCCGAAAATAATTGTCTGCTCGCTAGCATGGGCTTTGGCGCATGACAAGGCGCGGCGGGGTCGCGGGACGGTCCGCTTTAGTCGCGATCGGGTCCGCGCCAGGGCGATTTATCGTTCGGTTCGTCGCTGTAATCGTCTGCCGAAAGATCAATTGTCTGCGGCCCGGTGTCGCGTCGATAGGGGTTTTGGCGCTGTGCGCCGGCGCCTGCCGCCCCGCCCATGACGACGATCCGGCTGCGCAGGAATTTCCAGCCCATGTCGCGGATTGCCGGAATGAACAGGAGGAAACCGAGCGTATCGGTGATGAAACCGGGCGTGAGAAGAAGCACGCCGGCCACCATGATCATCATGCCATGCACGAGATCGCGGCCGGGAACGCCGCCCTCATTCATCGTTTCCTGAATGCGGCGAACCACGCCAAACCCTTGAATTCTCAGAAGGATGGAGCCTGTCACGGCTGTTATCAGAACCAGCGCCAGCGTGGGGAACACGCCGATCTGGCTGCCGACAACGACGAACATGGCGATCTCGCCCAACGGGATGGCGAGAAGGAGGAAGGGAACAATCGAAAATCGCACGAACTTGTTAGCCTTGTTGCCTGTTTAAGCGGATTCTGACCGTTCCATGCTGGTCAGTGGGGAAAACATAGGTATTCTGACCGAAAATTTGAATGATGGCGGTCTGCGTTCTATATGATTTCCGGTAAGGACGGGGTGCCGTCGCCTCTGCACCTGGCCTGAGCCGCCAGGTGCTGCGGAACACAGTGGCTCGTTTGGCTGGACGTTATGGAATTCTTCGATTTCGGCACGATTTTCTTTCTGATTGCCGCTGTGGTGATCTTCTTTCAGCTGCGCAATGTGCTCGGCCGGCGTACGGGCAATGAACGTCCGCCTTTTGATCCCTACACCGCAGGGCGCAGGTCTTCCAGCGAAGAAAAGTCCGGCGACGGCGAAAACGTGGTCTCCCTGCCGCGCCGCAAGGGCGCTCCGGAACCCGACCTGACCTATGCCGATATCGACAAGGCCGCCAAGCCGGGCAGCGAATTGAACAAGGGCATGCGCGCCATTCGCGACGCTGACGCCTCGTTCGCGCCCAAGAGTTTCGTCGAAGGCGCGAAGATGGCCTATGAGATGATCGTCATGGCTTATGCCGATGGCGACCGCCGCACCCTCAAGAACCTGCTTTCGCGAGAGGTTTATGAAGGTTTCGTCGCTGCAATCGACGAGCGTGAGAAGCGCAACGAGAAGATCGAATCCTCGTTTGTCGGCATCGACAGCATGGATATCGTCGCCGCCGAGATGAAGGGTTCGGAAGCCCATGTCACGCTGCGCATCGTCAGCGAGCTCATCTCCGCCACCCGTGACGGGTCCGGCGAGGTGATCGACGGCGATCCCGAGACCGTGGCCGAAGTCAAGGATGTGTGGACCTTCGCGCGCGACAGCCGTTCCCGCGACCCCAACTGGAAGCTCGTCGCCACCGAAGCCGAGGATTGATCCTTGCCGGGCGGAGCGTCGTGCATGGCCGCGCAGTCTGCGGCGCTTTCGCCATCCCTTGAGAGGGTTTCGTTCAGCGACATGCCAGGCTGGCGGGAAGACAAGGTTCTTTCCGCCTTTCGTGCATTTGCCCGTTCCGCCAGGCGCGTTGCCGTAAAGCCCTATCGCACGGGCGCGCTGGGCATTGCGCTTTCCGCCTTCGCTCCCGCTCACAAAGCGGCACTGGCCATGCCCGACGCCGATGAAGCATCGGCCCGGGCATTCTTCGAAGAACATTTCATTCCCTGCCATATCCGCGCTGAAGACGGCGGTTCCGGTTTTGTGACCGGCTATTACGAGCCGGAGGTTGAGGCCTCGCGCGAAAGGACCGAGCGCTTTTGCGTGCCGCTCTACCGGCGTCCCGACGATCTGGTGGATGTGGATGATGAGAACCGCCCCGCCGGGCTCGATCCCTATTTTGCGTTTGCCCGGAAAACGGACAGTGGCCTTGTGGAGTATCACGACCGCGGTGCAATCGACCGTGGCGCGCTGGACGGGCGTGGTCTGGAACTCGTCTGGCTCGACAACAGGGTCGATGCCTATTTCATCCATGTTCAGGGTGCGGCAAGGCTGCGGTTTGAGGATGGATCCGTCATGCGCGTCACCTATGCCGCGAAGTCGGGTCACTATTTTACGGGCGCCGGAAAGGTGCTCATCGAGCGCGGCGCGCTTTCTCCGGAAACGGTCACAATGCAGAGCATTCGGGCCTGGTTTTCGGAAAATCCGGAGCGAATTGACGAAATTCTCCGGCAAAACCGCTCTTTCATCTTTTTCCGCGAAACCGATGCGGGAGCGCCGGAACTTGGTCCCGTGGCCGCCGCCAAGGTGCAGCTCACGCCGGGACGCTCGATCGCCGTCGACCGGCTGTTGCACACATTCGGAACCCCGTTCTTCATCAATGCGCCGGAACTCTATGTGGTCGATGGCGGGCCATTCCGCCGCCTGATGATCGCGCAGGATACGGGCTCGGCGATCACTGGACAGGCGCGGGCCGATCTCTTCATCGGCAGCGGTGCTGCGGCGGGCGAGATCGCCGGTGTGATCCGCCACAGAGCGGATTTTTATGCGCTGGTTCCCAGAGCGCTTGTGGAAGGCTGAGCAATGACCAGCCACACGCCGAAACGTCTGAGTATGGAAGACCGCATTCTGTGGAACCGCGTGGCGCGGACCACGGAGCCGCTCAAGGGCAAGTTTCTTGAAGAAACGGCAGAGCCCGATGACGACACGATGGCCGAGCTTTCGCGCCTGGTGGCGCAGGACACGTCGCGGCCTGCTGCGACATCCAGCAGTTCCGGCAAGGCTTCGCCCGCTCCGGTCAAGGCGCATCCGACCCGGCCCATCGACAAGCCCACCCATACCAAGATTGCCCGTGGCCGGCTTGTTCTGGAGGGGCGCGTGGACCTTCACGGGCTGACCCAGTCGGAAGCGCACAGCCTGCTTCTCTCCTTCCTGAACCGCGCCCATGCGGAGGGCATGCGCCATGTTCTGGTGATTACCGGCAAGGGCGCATCGTTCGGCAGTGATGGCGTGCTGCGCCGCGCCCTGCCGCGCTGGCTTGCAACACCGCCCTTCTCCGGCCTGGTGAGCGGGATCGACGAGGCAAGCCGGCGTCATGGCGGCGGCGGCGCGTTCTATATCCGCCTGAAGCGCAGGCACAGGAGCGGCATGTGACCCCGCTTGGCGAGAAAATCCGCGAGCTGCGGCGTGAGCGCGGGGTGAGCCAGAAGGAAATGGCGGCGGCCATCGGCGTCAGCGCGGCCTATCTTTCTTCTCTGGAGCACGGTCGCGCCAGCCCACCCAACTGGGCGATGGTTCAGAAGATAATCGGGTTTTTCAACGTGATCTGGGACGAGGCGGATGAGCTGCAGCGGATCGCCGAGCTTTCACACCCGCGCGTCGTGGTGGACACGGCGCATCTTTCGCCCTGTGCAACGGAACTCGCAAACCTTCTGGCGGCGCATATCGCTTCTCTGAAGGATGGCGAGATCAAGGTGCTTCTGAAGCAGTTGAAAGCCGTCACCGGCGACCGGGCGACGGACGGGACATAAGATTCTTATGGTTCAGGAATCCTGGAAAAGCGCCTTCAGCTCATCCAGCTTCTCGTTCACCAGCCAGCCATAATAGTTCTCTTCCGGAAGCTTGACCCGCTGGCCTTTGGCCCGGCGGACGCGGTTTTCCGCTGCCAGACGCGCGGCACGTGCTTCCGGATTGCCGAGATTGTAGAGCGTGGCGGTGATGCCCGGATTCTTCGAAATGTCGAAATCGGCAATCTGCCTGTAGGCGGCGATGGACTTCTTCACCGTCGCGGCCACATAGGCGAGCGATTTATCCGGGTCCATGATCGTCTGGTAGACTTCCTGCGGGTTGGTGTGGCTGATCTGGCGGAAGCCGGAAACCCTGTTCACCGTGTCGGTCATCTTGAGGGCGGTCAGCGGATTGAGCTGACCGATGCCGAAGGTCTGGCCTGCATAGAAAGGCTGGAAGAAAACGGCCCCGAACCGGTCGTTCGGCCATTTCTTGCCGTCGACGGATTTGCCGCGGAACGATTTGTCCCAGACGGCTTCGCGGCACGACCAGATGTCGTAGCTGCCCTTTTCCTTTTCGCAGTCGGCGAATTCGGGCCGTTCCACGAACTGGCCGACCGTCTCACCGCCATAGGAGAAGGAGAAATCGCTTTTCAGATAAGAGACCGCCTTCACATAATAGGTCTGGAGGCGGTCATAGGCGTCCACATTGTAGGTGTGCTCACCGACGATGGCGCCGACCATGTGAACGGGATCGATGTTGTATCGGGATGAAATGGAGCGGATCTTGGAAACGAGCCCGCCATCCGTTTTCAGAAGCTGGTAGACCTTGCCATATTTGGCTTCATAGGTGGTCTGGGCCGACTTCGTGCGCTTGGCCGAAACACCGGGCACCGGGGGCTGCTTTGCGTTCCGGTTTCCTTCGGGAACGAGTTTGGCCGCGGAAACGGGAAGTGTTCCGACGCAGAAGAAGCCGAGGCAAATGCCTATAACCAGTCGTGCCCGTGGTGCCATGTCGCGCTGCTTGCGCCCCCTGCGTGGTTCTGACTTTTTTGGATTATCGGCAAATTAGGCAAAGCTACCGACCAAGTCGAGAGGCATTCGCAGCCCGACAAACATCACGCCCCGACCGCGGCAGAGATGTCACACTTGCTTATATGCGGGCCTCTTATGCGCCCCTCTTATGCGCCATGCCCCGCCGGCTCGGCACCGGCGGGGCATGGGACAGGGAATGGGCAGATTTCGGAACTGTACGGGGGCTTCAGAGGATGAAGCGCGACAGGTCCGTGTTTTTGGCCAGATCGCCGACATTCTTGTCGACATAGGCCGCGTCGATGGAAAGCTCGGTTCCCGAACGATCCGGTGCGTTGAACGAGATCTCGTCGAGCACGCGTTCCATCACCGTCTGCAGCCGGCGTGCGCCGATGTTCTCGACGCTGGCGTTCAGATCGACGGCAATGGCCGCCAGACGGTCGATGGCGTCGTCGGTGAAGTTCAGCGAAACGCCTTCGGTTTCCATCAGCGCCACATACTGCTTGATGAGGCTCGCCTCGGTTTCTGTCAGGATGCGGCGGAAATCGTCTTTTTCCAGCGCGCGCAGTTCGACGCGGATCGGCAGACGGCCCTGAAGCTCCGGCAGAAGGTCCGACGGCTTGGAGACGTGGAACGCGCCGGAGGCGATGAACAGGATGTGGTCGGTTTTGACCGGACCGTATTTGGTCGCAACCGTCGTGCCTTCCACGAGTGGAAGCAGGTCGCGCTGCACGCCTTCGCGCGAAACGCCGGCGCCCGCACCGTTCTCACGGTTGGCGATCTTGTCGATTTCGTCGAGGAAGACGATACCGTCATTCTGCGCCGATTCCAGGGCCCGCTGGGTGACTTCTTCCTCATCGAGAAGCTTGTCCGACTCGTCGGCGATCAGAAGTTCGTAGGACTCCTTCACGGTCGTCTTGCGCAGCTTGGTCGGCTTGCCGCCCATGGCCTTCTGGAGCATGTCGTTGATGTTCAGAACACCGATATTCGCGCCGGGCATGCCGGGCATTTCAAAACCGGGCATGCCGCCGCCGGAATCAGAGACTTCCACCTCGATTTCCTTGTCGTCCAGCTCGCCATTGCGCAGCTTCTGGCGGAAACTGTCCTTGGTGGCGGGGCTGGCGGTCTTCCCGACCAGCGCTTCAAGAACGCGCTCTTCGGCGTTCATGTGGGCGCGGGCCTTCACGTTCTCGCGCATCTTTTCACGCACGAGACCGATGGAGACCTCCACCAGATCGCGGATGATCTGCTCCACATCGCGGCCGACATAGCCGACCTCGGTGAACTTGGTGGCCTCGACCTTGATGAAGGGCGCGCCGGCGAGCTTTGCCAGGCGACGCGAGATCTCGGTCTTGCCGACGCCGGTGGGTCCGATCATGAGGATGTTCTTCGGCATCACCTCTTCGCGCAGCTCCGGCTCGAGCTGCTGGCGACGCCAGCGGTTGCGCAGCGCAATCGCCACGGCGCGCTTGGCGTCATTCTGGCCGATGATGTAGCGGTCGAGTTCGGAGACGATCTCGCGCGGGGAAAATGTGGTCATGTGTCCGTCTCGTTGTTCGTGTCGTATTGCATGATCAGGTAGTCCCCTGTGCGTCCGGCCAGATGAGGCACCGGCTGGAAGCCGGCCTTTTCATAGGCGCGGACCGCACGCGTGTTTTTGGGGTCCGGATCGATGATGATGTTTCTGCGTCCCGTCTCCAGAAGGTGGCGCACCATCAGCTTCACTGCGGTGCTTCCGATCCCTCGAGAGAGCAGGTCTTTCGCGCCGATGATCAGGTCGACGCCGACTGTATCCGCCGGAAGGTCGTCCACCCACTGATCAATCTCGTCGCGATTGTCCGCCAGAAACCAGTACTGAATGTAGCCGACAGGCCGCCCTTCCAGTTCGATCATGAAGGGGCGCGTCGTGTCGCGTCCCTCGATCATGTCGCGGATCTGGCCCAGCTCGATTTCAGGCTCGCCCCACCATTCGCGTATGTGCGGCTGGCGGAGCCAGTCGAGGAGCACTGGAAAATGATCCGCGGTTACCGGAGAAAGGGCAACCCGGTCTGCCTCATTCGGCGTCAAGGGTTTCCACCACCAAATTGTCATTGGTGTAGATGCAGATGGACGCGGCGATCTCCATCGCCTTGCGGGCGATTTCCTCGGCGTCCTTGTCGGTGTCGGCGAGCGCACGCGCGGCAGCAAGCGCATAATTGCCACCGGAGCCGATGGCCATGATGCCCTGCTCGGGCTCCAGCACATCACCATTGCCGGTAAGCGCCAGGGTGACGCTCTTGTCGGCCACGAGCATCATCGCTTCGAGCCGGCGCAGATAGCGGTCGGTCCGCCAGTCCTTGGCAAGCTCGACGCAGGCGCGCATCAACTGCTCGGGATACTGCTCCAGCTTGGCTTCGAGCCGCTCCAGAAGGGTGAAGGCGTCGGCGGTGGCCCCGGCGAAGCCGGCGATCACATTGCCCTTGCCGATGCGCCGCACCTTGCGCGCATTGCCCTTCATCACGGTGTTGCCCAGGCTGACCTGCCCGTCACCGGCAATCACCACTTTGTCGCCCTTGCGCACAGTGACGATTGTCGTGGCGTGCATGGATTTTTCTTCGCTCATCGCACACTCCTTTTCGCGCCGCCCGAAGAGGCACGGCGCCGTCAGATCGAATATGTAAGTTGATCATTGTGGAATGCAAACGCGCAGATGGATTTGCGATGTCCGTGCCAGGCGCCCTCGCCCTTCGACAAGCTCAGGATGAGGGCTGTTGTTGCGCTGTGCCTCTGGCCGGTCTGGTTTGGCTCGCGCGGGGTGTTGAATGCTTTCTGGGGATGGCCGGGACGAATGCCGGCTACAGGATTTGAAATCAGGCTCTGCCGGTCTTGGCGTACCGTCTGGGCGGCAACGGTTCTGGTCTTTGGCGGAACATGCTGCTAGAAGGCTGGCCTTCATGCAGCGCAAAGGGACAGACCATGGCTTCCAGCACAACGCGCACCGCCGAAATCAGCCGCAAGACCAATGAAACGGCCATTGCCGTTCGGGTCGAAATCGATGGCGAAGGCCGTTACGACATGGCTACCGGCGTGGGCTTTTTCGACCATATGCTGGAGCAGCTTTCCCGCCATTCGCTGATCGACATGACGGTGAAGGCCGATGGCGATCTGCACATCGACGATCACCACACGGTCGAGGATTGCGGCATCGCGCTCGGCAAGGCCATCTCGGAGGCGCTGGGCGACCGGCGCGGCATCACGCGTTACGCCTCGCTCGATCTCGCCATGGACGAATGCCTGACGCGCGCGGCGATCGATGTTTCGGGCCGCCCCTTCCTCGTCTGGGATGTTGAGTTTCCGACGCAGAAGATCGGCACGTTCGACACCGAACTGGTGCGCGAGTTCTTCCAGGCGCTTTCCCAGAATGCCGGCATCACACTGCATGTGACCAATCATTACGGCGCAAACAGCCACCACATTGCCGAGACCTGCTTCAAGGCGGTGGCGCGGGTGTTGCGTACGGCCTGCGAAGCCGATCCGCGCCAGCTTGATGCAGTCCCCTCCACCAAGGGCAGCCTGAAGGGATAAGCCGATGGCAAGCTATGTTGTGATGGAGCCGCCCGAACGCAATCCGGAACAGGCGGTTCTGGTGCGCGACGGCTTTGCGATCCTGGCGTTCATTGCGCCGTTCCTCTGGTTCCTGTGGCATCGCATGTGGCTGGAAGCGCTGGCTGCGGTTGCCGCCGCGCTGCTGCTCGGCGCGCTTGGCGCGCTGGAGGGCTGGTCGGTTGCGGCAACGGTGGCCTCGCTCTGCCTGTCGCTGTTCTTCGGGCTGGAGGCGCGCAATCTGCGGGTCTCCATGCTGAAGCGGCGCGGCTGGCATGAATGGGGCGTTGTCGACGCCGACAATCGCGACGAGGCGGAAACCCGTTTCATGGCGGAACTGGTGTTTGCCGACGATGAAGCGCGGCAGGAAACGCCATCCCCTGCCCTCACCGACGGGCCCGCACCGGCCAAGGGCTTCGGCCGTGGCAGCGAGCCGGCGCTCGGTCTCTTTTCCTATCCTGGAGCGCGCTGACCATGAAGGTTGCGATTATCGATTACGGCTCGGGCAATCTGCGCTCGGCCGCGAAAGCCTTCGAGCGCGCCGCGCGCGAAAGCGGCATCGGGGCCGAGATTTCAGTTACGGCGGATGCGGATGCGGTGCGCGCCGCAGACCGGATCGTGCTTCCCGGCGTGGGCGCTTATGCCGATTGCCGGCAGGGTCTCAGCGCGGTGCCCGGTATGGTCGAGGCGATCACGGATGTGGCGCTCGAAAAGGGTCGTCCGTTCCTCGGCATCTGCGTTGGCATGCAGCTGATGAGCGAGCGCGGGCTTGAAAAGACGGTGACCGAGGGGCTCGGCTGGATCGCCGGAGACGTGGTGGAAATGACCCCGTCCGACCCGGAATTGAAGATCCCGCAGATCGGATGGAACACGATTCACGTGAAACATTCGCATCCCCTGTTCGATGGAATCCCCACCGGAGAGGACGGTTTGCACGCCTATTTCGTGCATTCCTATCATTTCGCGGCGCGCAATGAGGCCGAGATTCTGGCCACCACCGACTATGGCGGGACGATCACGGCGGCCGTTGCGCGGGACAATCTGGTGGGCACGCAGTTCCACCCTGAAAAGAGCCAGGCGCTTGGCCTGGCCCTGATCGCAAACTTCCTGCGCTGGAGGCCCTGATGACGGTTTCGACCAAAAAAGGCTACTGGATCGCGATGGTCGATATCGCCGATCCGGAAGGGTACAAGAAGTATATCGAAGCCAATGCGAAGGCTTTTGAGAAATACGGTGCGAAATTTCTCGCCCGTGGCGGGCAGCATACCGCGCCCGAAGACCCTGCCGGCGACCGGCAGGTGATTATCGAATTCAGCTCCTATGAGCAGGCGCTTGCCTGCTACAACTCGCCGGAATACCAGCACGCGCTGGGCATCAGGCGGGATTATTCAACGGCGAAGCTCAGCATTATCGAGGGCGTCTGACATATGATACTTTTTCCCGCCATCGACCTGAAAGACGGCCAGTGCGTGCGGCTCAAGCTGGGCGACATGGACGAGGCGACGGTCTACAACACCGATCCCGCCGCGCAGGCCCGCTCCTTTGAGGAGCAGGGTTTCGAGTGGCTGCATGTGGTCGATCTGAATGGCGCATTCGCCGGCGCAAGCGTGAATGGCGATGCGGTCGAGGCGATCCTCAAGGCGACGAAGAACCCGGTGCAGCTGGGCGGCGGCATCCGCACGCTGGAGCATATCGAGGCGTGGCTCGACAAGGGCCTGTCGCGGGTGATCCTCGGCACGGTTGCGGTGCGCGATCCGGCTCTGGTGATCGAGGCCTGCAAGGCGTTTCCGGGCAAGGTTGCCGTCGGCATTGATGCGCGCGGCGGCAAGGTTGCGGTGGAAGGCTGGGCGGAGACCTCGGATCTTTCGGCAATCGAGCTTGCGCGTCGCTTCGAGGGCGCTGGCGTGGCCGCCATCATCTACACGGACATCGACCGTGACGGCGTTCTGACCGGCATCAACTGGGAATCGACCATTGAACTGGCCGACGCCGTTTCCATTCCCGTGATCGCTTCGGGCGGCCTCGCCTCCATCGCCGACATCGTGCGCATGACCATGCCCGATGCGGCGAAGCTGGAAGGTGCGATCTCCGGTCGCGCGCTCTATGACGGCCGCATCGACCCCGCCCAGGCGCTGAAAGTGCTCAGGGGAGAGGCTGCGTGAGCGCTGACGGTCGCCTGAGCCGGGGCACCAAGAGAACCTTCATCGTTCTTCTGGTGGTGATCCTTGTCCTGGCGGCGCTGCCCGTTCTTTCGGTTGCCGCCTCCAGCATCCTTGCCAGCACCTATGGCTGTACGGTTCACGAGGGCTTCAGCAATCCCTGCATGATCGCCGGTGAAGACCGGGGCGACATGCTATATTCCATGTTCGTGATGGGCTGGCTGGGACTGATCAGCCTGCCCTTCGGCATGGCCGCGCTAATCGCCTGGACAGTGGCGTTGATGATCGCCGTGATCCGGGCCCGCAAGAAGGCGAACCTCGCATGACACTCAAAGCCCGCGTCATCCCCTGTCTTGATGTGAAGGACGGCCGCGTCGTCAAGGGTGTCAACTTCGTCGACCTGATCGACGCCGGCGATCCGGTGGAGGCCGCGAAGGCCTATGACGCCGCCGGTGCCGACGAGCTCTGCTTCCTCGACATCACCGCTTCCAGCGACAACCGCGAAACGATTTTCGACGTGGTGGCGCGCACGGCCGAGCAGTGCTTCATGCCGCTCACCGTGGGCGGTGGCGTGCGCGAGGTGTCCGATATCCGCAAGCTGCTGCTTGCCGGCGCGGACAAGGTGTCGATCAACACGGCGGCGGTAAACGATCCCGAACTGGTGGCGCGTGCAGCCGACAAGTTCGGCAATCAGTGCATTGTCGTGGCCATCGACGCCAAGCAGGTTTCCGGCGAAGGCGAGCCGCTGCGCTGGGAAATCTTCACCCATGGCGGACGCAGGGAAACGGGTATCGACGCCGTTGAGTTCGCACGCAAGGTCGTGGATCTCGGCGCGGGTGAAATCCTGCTCACCTCGATGGATCGCGACGGCACCAAGGCGGGCTACAACATTCCGCTGACCCGCGCCGTGGCCGACGCCGTGCGCGCGCCGGTGATTGCATCCGGTGGCGTGGGCACGCTGGATCATCTGGTGGAAGGCGTTCGCGACGGACATGCGACCGCCGTTCTGGCCGCGTCGATCTTCCATTTCGGCACTTACACGATCGGCGAGGCCAAGGCGCATATGGCGGCTGCCGGCATTCCCATGCGGCTCGATCCCGCGCAGACCCCGGAGCAGGTATGAGCCAGTTCGACCTCACCCGTCTGGAAGCCATCATCGCCGAGCGCGCGCGTTCGGGCGATGAGAACTCGTGGACCGCGAAGCTGTTTGCCAGGGGCACACCGAAGGCTGCGCAGAAGCTTGGCGAAGAAGCCGTGGAAGCGGTGATCGCCGCCGTTTCCCATGATCGCGAAGACCTGATTTCCGAAAGCGCCGATCTCCTTTATCATTGGCTCGTCGTGCTGGCGCTGGAGGGCGTTTCGGTCGATGAGGTGATGGCGGAACTGGAGCGCCGCACCGCGCGCACCGGAATTGAGGAAAAGGCATCCCGAAAGGGATAGATCGTTTCCGCCCTGGGTGGCATCATCCATCGCATGATGGATGGCGACACCGATAAGACAACCATGGCGGCAAGGAAGGGGGCCGCGGACTTCATGGACCAGCTTGTCTCTGGGGAGAACTACTCCCCCTATCGCATTTTCACCGCCGAGAAGTGGGCGAAGTTCCGCGCCGACACGCCGTTGACGCTGACCGAGGACGAGGTGCAGCGCCTGCGCTCGCTGAACGATCCGGTCGATCTGGAGGAGGTGCGGCGGATCTACCTGTCCATGTCGCGGCTCCTTTCGGCGCATGTGGAGGCCACCCAGCTTCTGTTTCGCCAGCGGCAGGTCTTCTTCAATTCCGAAGACGTGGTCAAATCCCCCTTCATCATCGGCATTGCCGGCTCGGTGGCCGTTGGAAAATCGACCACGGCGCGCGTTCTTCAGGAGCTTCTGACCCGCTGGCCATCGAGCCCGAAGGTCGACCTGGTGACAACGGACGGGTTTCTCTATCCCAACGAGGTCCTGCGGCGCGAGAACCTGATGGAGCGCAAGGGCTTTCCCGAAAGCTACGATGTTGGCGCGGTTCTGCGTTTTCTCTCGGCGATCAAGGCCGGTGTGCCGAATGTTCCGGCGCCGCTCTATTCGCACCTCACCTATGACGTGCTGCCCGGCGAGTTCCGCACCATCGACCGCCCGGACATCCTGATCTTCGAGGGCATCAACGTTCTGCAGACCCGCGATTTGCCGCAGGATGGCACTGCAATCCCGGTGGTTTCGGACTTCTTCGACTTCTCGATTTATATCGATGCGCCGGAAGACCTGATCCATCAATGGTATGTGGACCGCTTCATGCGGCTGCGCGAAACGGCCTTCCAGAACCCGGAATCCTTCTTCCACCGCTATGCGGCGCTCAAGCCGAGCGCGGCGCTGGCCATTGCCGAGCAGCTCTGGGAGACGATCAACCTGAAGAACCTGCGCGAGAACATTCTGCCGACGCGACCGCGCGCCGATCTGATCCTGCGCAAGGGGGCGGATCACCTGACGGACGAAGTGGCGCTCAGGAAGCTGTGACGCGGCGCAAGGTCAGGTTGATGCGGCCCGGCGCGCTGAGCAGCGTCGAGGTGCCGGGATAGATGCGGTCGACGCCGTGAAAGGCGAGCCGCCCTGCCTCGCCCAGCACCACCACATCGCCGCTTTGCAGCTTGACCGAAACGGTCTTGTCGCCGCGCTTTGCGCCGCCGACGCGAAACAGGCAGGCATCACCGAGTGAAACCGACACCACGGGCGCGGCGAATTCCTGTTCGTCACGATCCTGATGCAGGCCCATTTTCGCGGTTTCAGCATAGTGATTGACGAGACAGGCCTCCGGCGGAGCCGGGAAATCCGCCACCTCCTCCCACAGGGCGAGTAGTCGCGCCGGCATTGGCGGCCATGGTTTTCCGGTCACAGGGTGCGTTTCCTGATAGCGATAGCCGCGCTCCCGGTCGGTGACCCAGCCAAGCGGACCGCAATTGGTCATGCGCACGCTCATTTCCCTGCCGGTTCGCGGCATGACCGGGACGAAAAGCGGGGCCTCGCGCACCACGGCGCGAATGTCTTCAACAAGCGCTTCCTGGGCGGTGCGGTCGAGATAACCCGGCAGATGGCGCACGCCTTCGGTGAGGGTTGGCAATTCAGTCTCCTTACATCTCGAGCACGGTGCATGGTGAGCCGCTGCATTGATGTAGTGCGTGGTTCGACAAGCTCACCATGAGGGATGCAGCGGCCTTGCAGAAAGGTCTGATTCTGCAACATCGCAGATGGGTTTTGCAGGCGTATTTCCACCCTCATGGTGAGCTTGTCGAACCACGCACAACGCCGTTGCCACATGATCGGACACGGCATGTAACCGTGCGATCTCACCCGGGAAACTTACACCCAGACAAAAGAAAACGGCGACCCGAAAGCCGCCGTTCCTGTCAGATCGTGCCGGGGGCGCTTATGCCTCGGCGAGATCGGGAATGCGCAGAACCTGGCCGGGGTAGATCTTGTCCGGGTCATCGAGCATCGGCTTGTTGGCCTCGAAGATCATGGTGTATTTCGCACCCTTGCCCTTGCCGTAATTGGCTTCGGCGATCTTCCAGAGATTGTCGCCCTTCTGGACCGTGTAGAAGACCGGGGCCTTGGCTTCGGCGGCGGCAACCTTGAGCTCGCCGGCTTCCACCTTGGAAATGCCGAGCGTGTTGCCCACGGCCACGACGGCCTTTTCGAAGGCCGACTGGTCTGCGACCTCGCCCTTCAGAACGACCTTGTCCCCTTCCACAATCACATCGACCTTGTCGGTGCCGAGGCTATGCGAATCGAGTTCCTTCTTCAGTTCGTCTGCTGCCGGCGGCTCCTCGTCCACCACGCCGAGCTTCTTGCCGACGGATTTGACGAAATCGAAAATGCCCATGGATACGTCTCCAGTTTGAGTTGGCGGATATTTGACGTGTAACGGTTGTAGATTTCAACTGTAAAACACTGAATGGTAATAAGCGGCGATTTTGCCCCGGAATCTTCAGCAACTTCTAGTCGTGGCTGACCTTGCCGCGCATCTTCTTGATGGAGGAGCGGCCAGCCTTGGCTTTCAGGCGGCGTTCGATGGCGGAGCGGGTGGGCTTTGTCTTCTTGCGCGGCCGTGGCGGTGGCTCGGCGGCGCGGGTAAGAAGTTCGGTCAGCCGGTCGCGCGCATCGGCGCGGTTCATCTCCTGGGTGCGGTAGCGTCCGGCCTCGATGACGATCTCGCCTTCCTTCGTGGCGCGGCTTCCCGCCAGTTCCAGAACCTTCTCGCGAATGCGCTGCGGCAGGCCGCGCGCGTTCCTCGCGTTGAAGCGCAGCTGAACGGCGGTCGCCACCTTGTTGACGTTCTGACCGCCGGGACCGGAGGAACGGATGAACTGTTCCTGCAATTCGTCCTCGAAGACGGTTACGCCATTTCTGATGTTGAGGTCGCCCTCGGCCATTGCGCCAGTCCGGTTGTGTTTTCTTGCATCAAAACAAAGGGCCCGACCAAATGGCCGGGCCCTGAAAATGCGCGTTCAGGTCCTGGGATGCAAGTCTGCGCGTTACTCGGCGGCTTCCGCCGGATGCGGTGCGGCCTCGCGCACGCTGGCGTCGACATGGGTTTCGAATTTCTCGAAATTGTCGATGAACATGCCAACCAGGCGACGGGCCTGCGCGTCATAGGCTGCCTTGTCGGCCCAGGTCGAGCGGGGGTCGAGCAGGCTGGAATCGATGCCCGGCACGTCGACCGGCACGGCGAAGCCGAAATGCGGATCGGTGCGGAACTCGGCATCGTTCAGCTTGCCGCTGAGCGCTGCATTGAGCAGGCCGCGGGTGACCTTGATGGGCATGCGGTTGCCGACGCCGTAGGCACCGCCGGTCCAGCCGGTATTGACCAGCCAGCAATCCACACCGTGACGGGCGATCAGGTCGCGCAGCAGATTGCCGTATTCCGAAGGATGGCGCGGCATGAAGGGAGCGCCGAAGCAGGTGGAGAAGGTTGCTTCCGGTTCGGTAACACCCTTTTCCGTGCCGGCCACCTTTGCGGTGTAACCGGACAGGAAGTGGTACATGGCCTGCGCCGGGGTCAGCTTGGCGATGGGCGGCAGCACGCCGAAGGCATCCGCCGTCAGCATGATGATGTTGTTGGGATGGCCGCTGCGGCCCGTTTCGCTGGCATTCGGGATGAAGTGCAGCGGATAGGCGCAGCGCGTGTTCTCGGTCAGGCTGCCATCGTCGAAGTCGGGGCGGCGCTGGTCATCGAGGACAACGTTCTCCAGCACCGTGCCGAAACGGCGGGTGGTGGCGAAGATTTCCGGCTCGGCCTCTTCCGACAGACGGATCGTCTTGGCGTAGCAGCCGCCCTCGAAGTTGAAGAGACCGGTCTCCCCCCAGCCATGCTCGTCATCGCCGATCAGCGTGCGCGACGGATCAGCCGAAAGCGTGGTCTTGCCGGTGCCCGACAGGCCGAAGAAGACGGCGGCGTCGCCATCGGGGCCGACATTGGCCGAGCAGTGCATCGGCATCACGCCCTTGGCGGGCAGGATGTAGTTGAGCGCGGTGAAGACCGACTTCTTCATCTCGCCGGCATAGGAGGTGCCGCCGATCAGAACGATGTTGCGGGTCAGATCCACGGCGATGACCGTCTCGGTGCGGCAGCCATGGCGCTCGGGATCGGCGCGGAAGGACGGCAGGTCGATGATCGTCATCTGCGGAACGAAAGCGTCGAGCGCCTCGACTTCCGGACGCAGGAGCAGGTTACGGATAAACATGGAATGCCATGCATATTCCGTAACAACGCGCACCGGCAGGCTGTTTTCCGGATCGGCGCCGCCGACGAGATCCTGCACGAAGAGGTCGCGGTCGGCCGCCTGCTTCACGAAATCGGCATAGAGCGCTTCGAAATGCTCCGGCGAGATGGGCTTGTTGTTGTCCCACCAAACGGCGTCTTCAGTGTCGGCGGTACGCACGACGAACTTGTCCTTGGCGGAACGGCCGGTGTGCTGGCCGGTCTCGGCAACGAGTGCGCCATCGGCAGAAAGCCGTGCCTCACCGCGACGCAGCGCTTCCTCATAGAGGGCAGCGGCCTGAAAGTTGTAATAGACGTTTCCCGTCGTTTTCAGACCATTGCTCTCAATCCCGCAAGCCGGGTTGCGCGTGCCGGTTTCGTTCATCGTAACCACCAAAAATCCCTTGAGATGCCTGTCTCCGCAGGCGATCCAAGCTGAAAACACAAATAATCGAGGGATTTCAAACCATTAATCGATTTAAAGATTTTAAAATCGTTTAAATCGTTTAAAAAGTACGTGATTCGACCGATATATGCACAGTTCCGAAGGGGACTGTGATGGCGCATGGCCGTGTCGGTGTGACACAGACTTCTTTATATGCCACATTTTGTACCCAATTTGTCCTGCATCTGCGCAGCCGATTGATGCAGATAGGGACGATATGCCCATGAGGGAGCCGCTAGACATGGCAACAATCGCGCTTGTCGATGACGATCGCAACATTCTCACATCCGTCTCCATAGCGCTGGAGTCCGAGGGATACCGTGTGGAGACCTACACCGATGGCGTTTCGGCGCTTGAGGGTCTGGGTGCGCGTCCGCCAAACCTTGCGATCCTCGACATCAAGATGCCGCGCATGGACGGCATGGAGCTTCTGCGGCGCCTGCGCCAGAAGAGCGACGTGCCGGTGATCTTCCTTACCTCCAAGGACGATGAGATCGATGAACTCTTCGGCCTGAAGATGGGGGCCGACGATTTCGTGCGCAAACCGTTTTCGCAACGTCTTCTGGTGGAGCGGGTGCGCGCTGTCCTGCGCCGCGCCAGCACGCGGGAAACGGCGGCCAAGACGCCCGGCAAGCAGTCAGAATCGCTGGAGCGCGGCCAGCTGGTCATGGACCAGGAGCGCCACACCTGCACCTGGAAGGGGCAGCCGGTGACGCTGACCGTGACGGAATTCCTGATCCTGCATTCGCTGGCGCAGCGACCTGGCGTCGTGAAAAGCCGCGATGCGCTGATGGATTCCGCCTATGACGAGCAGGTCTATGTGGATGACCGCACGATCGACAGCCACATCAAGCGGCTTCGCAAGAAGTTCAAGGCAGTTGACGGCGAGTTCGACATGATCGAAACGCTCTATGGCGTGGGCTACCGCTTCCGCGAGATCTAGGCCGAAAATCAATTCGGCTGCGTGGCGTGCGCCCGGACAAGACAGTGGCGATGAGTGTAAAGACGGAAAAGACGGAGCAGCGGCCTTCAAGGGCTGCGCGACCGACGGGCCCGGCCTTTCTTGGCCGGCTCGCCGTGCCGTTGCGCCGTCTTTTCGGGCATTACGTCTTCTCCAGTCTCACCCGGCGCATTCTGTTTCTCAACCTGGCGGGCCTCGGCGTTCTGGTCGTCGGCGTTCTTTATCTGAACGAGTTCCGCGAGGAACTGATCAGCGCGCGCGTGGAAAGCCTGATGACGCAGGGCGAGATCATCGCCGGCGCCATTGCAAGCTCCGCCGAGGTGGAAACGGACTCGATTCTCGTCGATCCCGACAAGCTGCTTGAGCTACAGGCCGGACAGAGCCTGCCCCTGCGCGCCGATCAGCTGGAAAGCCTCGACTTCCCGATCAATCCGGAGCGGGTGGCCCCTCTCCTGCGAAGGCTCATTCCGCAGACCCGCACCCGCGCGCGCATTTACGACCCGGATGCGAACCTGCTGCTTGATTCCCAATATCTTGGCCAGGTGCTGCGCTATGAACTGCCGCCGGTGGATGACGAGCCCTCGGGCGTGTTCGAAAGCATCTGGCAGCGGCTGCGCGAGATTTTCCGTCGCCGTGACCTGCCGGTCTATCGCGAGCAGCCCGGCGGCAGCGGCGTTGCCTATCCGGAGGTGATGAAGGCGCTGACGGGCACCACCAATTATGTGGTGCGGATCAGCGAACAGGGCGAGCAGATCGTTTCTGTCGCCGTGCCGGTTCAGCGGTTCCGGGCGGTTCTCGGCGTGCTTCTCCTGTCGACGCAGGGCGGTGATATCGACAAGATCGTTGCAGCCGAGCGCAAGGCGATCCTGCGCGTGTTTGCCGTTGCCGCGCTGGTGACGGCCATCCTGTCGCTGCTGCTGGCCTCGACCATCGCCAATCCGCTGCGCCGGCTTTCGGCAGCTGCGGTGCGGGTGCGCCGGGGCGCGCGGTCGCGCGAGGAAATCCCGGATTTCTCACATCGTCAGGATGAGATTGGCAATCTTTCCGCGGCATTGCGCGATATGACCAAGGCGCTTTATGCGCGCATTGACGCCATTGAGAGCTTTGCCGCCGATGTGGCGCATGAGCTGAAAAACCCGCTGACGTCGCTCGGCAGCGCGGTGGAAACGCTGCCGCTCGCCAAGGATGAGCGGTCGCGCGAACGTCTTCTGGAGATCATCCAGCACGATGTGCGTCGCCTTGACCGGCTGATCAGCGACATTTCGGATGCGTCGCGGCTCGATGCGGAACTCTCGCGCGAAGATGCGAGCCGCCTGGAGCTGAAACAGTTTGTGGGTGATCTGGTGAGTGCGATCCGCGAAGCAGGGTCCAGCAAGAAGCCGGTCGAGATTACCTTCGCCACCGAAGAGCGGGATGGCGCGGACGCGACCTATTACATTCAGGGCCACGATCTGCGGCTTGGGCAGGTCATCACCAATCTGATCGAGAACGCCCGTTCCTTCGTGCCGGAAAAGACGGGGCGGATCGATGTGCGTCTGGCGCGTGTCGGCAAGCGCATCATCCTGTCCGTGGAGGACAACGGGCCGGGCATTCGCGTCGAGAACATCGACCGCATCTTCGAGCGGTTCTACACGGATCGTCCGGCGGGTGAGGCGTTCGGCCAGAATTCCGGCCTCGGTCTTTCCATCAGCCGGCAGATCGTGGAGGCCCATGGCGGCACGCTGACGGCGGAAAACATTGCGGGCGGGAAGCCCGGCGACATTCAGGGCGCACGGTTCATCGTCGCGCTGCCTGCGGAGACCTGATCCGCCATGCACAACCGCCACGCCACCGCCATCGTCGTCGCCGGTCACGGCATATTGATCGAAGGCGCGTCGGGCAGCGGCAAGACCATGCTGGCCTTCGAGGCCCTCTCCTTTTTCAAGGCGGCGGGCCTGTTTGCCTGCTTCATTTCAGACGATCAGGTTTTTCTCTCCGCCCGCAATGGCCGGCTGATCGTGCGCACGCCCGCACCCATTGCCGGGCTGGCGGAAGCGCGCGGGCTCGGGCCTGCAAAGCTTGCGCACATGCCGGCCGCCGTGATGGATCTCGTGGTGCGTCTTGTCGACGAACAGGACGCGCCGCGATTTTCCGAAGGGCAGCAAATGGTCCATGAAGGCATCGCGCTTCCGTGCGTGGAATTGCCGCAACGACAGGCACGAAGGGCCGTTCACGCCATCGCGGCAACCCTTCAATTGCCGCCTTTTGGCCCCTCTCAAGTCACCGTTTGAACTTTATTTAGGCGACTCGCCGCAGTTTTGGGCTTGTCAACGGCCTGTGCGTTGACAAGATAGCGCTCTTGTCGTGAGGCAGTCTGGGGTCTGGTCTTCAGAGATGGGCCTTCAGGGGTCGACCATCGCGGACCGAGGCCTAAATGAGAATAACCGGATATGCGGGCAGGCCCGCAAAGTCAGCTGGATGGAGTGAACGCGTGACAGCCTCGAGCGCAGCCTTGAAAGCCAAACCAGGAAATCGGATGATGTGCCGATGATTGGGCTCGTATTGGTGACGCATGGCCAATTGGCCGAAGAATTCCGCCACGCCGTTGAGCATGTGGTGGGTCATCAGGAAAACCTTGAAACAGTCTCCATCGGCGCTGAAGACGATATGGAGCAGCGGCGGCGCGACATCGTTGACGCCGTGGCGCGGGCCGATACGGGCTCGGGCGTGATCATCCTCACCGACATGTTCGGTGGAACGCCGTCGAACCTGGCCATCTCGGTCATGGATGCCGGCCGCGTGGAGGTGATTGCCGGCATGAACCTTCCGATGCTGATCAAGCTTTCCTCCGCACGCGCCAATGACGACATGGCGCAGGCGCTTGAAGAGGCGCAGACCGCAGGGCGGAAATACATCAATGTCGCAAGCCAGGTCCTGAGCGGAAAATGAGCGAGCCGCAGACGAACGACATGCCGGTTCGCGCACCGGCCGCCGAGGAACTCAGGCGCGAGTTCACCATCGTCAATCAGCGTGGTCTGCATGCGCGCGCTTCCGCCAAGTTCGTGCAGACGGTGGAGGCCCACGATGCCGATGTCGAGGTCGAGAAGGACGGGATCACCGTCGGCGGAACCTCGATCATGGGCCTGATGATGCTGGCGGCCAGCCCCGGCTGCAGCATCCGGGTCAGCGCCAGTGGTCCTGAAGCCGAGGCGCTGCTCGATGCGCTCGAGGCTCTGATCGCCGACCGTTTCGGCGAGGAATGCTGAGACCGGGCCTTATCAGTCGACATGCACGAATAAAGATTTCTTTATATCCATTGTGAGCGCCGCATTGTTCTGGTAGTCAAAAGCCAGCATTCGCGCCCGGCCGTTCGCCTGTGGCGCCCGGATTCATCACAATCGGAGAGTACGCCAATGAGCGCTGACAAGGACTATGTGGTCGCCGACATTTCGCTGGCCGACTGGGGCCGCAAGGAAATCGAGATCGCCGAAACGGAAATGCCGGGCCTGATGGCCTGCCGCGAAGAGTTCGGCAAGGAAAAGCCGCTGAAGGGCGCGCGCATCTCCGGCTCGCTGCACATGACGATCCAGACCGCTGTTCTGATCGAGACGCTGAAGGCGCTTGGCGCGGATGTGCGCTGGGCATCGTGCAACATCTTCTCGACGCAGGATCACGCCGCTGCGGCCATCGCCGAAGGCGGCACGCCGGTCTTCGCCATCAAGGGCGAGACGCTTGAAGAGTACTGGACTTACACGGATCAGATCTTCCAGTGGACGGATGGCGAGCCCTCCAACATGATCCTCGATGATGGCGGCGACGCCACCATGTACATCCTCATCGGCGCGCGCGCCGAGGCCGGCGAGGACGTTCTGTCCAACCCGGGCAGCGAGGAAGAGGAAGTTCTGTTCGCGCAGATCAAGAAGCGCATGGCGGCAACGCCGGGCTTCTTTACGCGCCAGAAGGAAGCCATCAAGGGCGTGACCGAAGAGACGACCACCGGTGTGAACCGTCTCTACCAGCTGCAGAAGAAGGGCCTCCTCCCCTTCCCGGCAATCAACGTCAATGATTCCGTGACCAAGTCGAAGTTCGACAACAAGTATGGCTGCAAGGAATCGCTGGTCGACGGCATTCGCCGCGCAACCGACGTGATGATGGCCGGCAAGGTGGCCGTGGTCTGCGGCTATGGTGATGTGGGCAAGGGCTCCGCGCAGTCGCTTTCGGGCGCCGGCGCACGCGTGAAGGTGACGGAAGTCGACCCGATCTGCGCGCTGCAGGCCGCCATGGACGGCTTCGAGGTCGTCACGCTGGACGAAGCCGCGCCGACCGCCGACATCGTGATCACCACGACCGGCAACAAGGACGTCATCACCCTCGATCACATGCGCAAGCTGAAGGACATGGCGATCGTCGGCAATATCGGCCATTTCGACAATGAGATTCAGATCGCAGCACTGCGCAATCTCAAATGGACGAACATCAAGCCGCAGGTCGACATGATCACCTTCCCGGATGACAAGCGGATGATCCTGCTGTCGGAAGGCCGTCTGTTGAACCTCGGCAATGCGACGGGTCACCCGAGCTTCGTGATGTCGGCATCCTTCACCAACCAGGTGCTGGCGCAGATCGAGCTCTTCGTGCGCGGCGGGGAGTACAAGAACGAAGTCTACGTTCTGCCCAAGCATCTCGACGAGAAGGTTGCCCGTCTGCACCTCGACAAGCTTGGCGCTTCGCTGACCACGCTGTCGGATGAGCAGGCCGATTACATCGGTGTGACGCCGCAGGGTCCCTTCAAGCCGGAGCACTACCGCTATTAAGCGGCGTTAACCAAAGCACAACATATTGATCCCGGACCATTGACTTTTGGTCCGGGATTATTTTTGTCGCCCGTCCTTCTTCACGACGATTCGCTCACGCGGTACAGTGCTGTGATTCGCGAGGCGGCTGACCTTCCGGGCTGTGGGCCTGGCGAAAGGAAGGGGCGGTCTTGCCACACCATGCGGCGAAGAAGGATCAAGACATGCCGGGGCTGGACCCGCTGAACGGCGGATCTATGGGCCCTAGGGGCCGACAGCGCAAAACAGGCATCACACGGGGATTGATGCGGTTTCTGACGCTGACGACGAGCGTGGTCATGCCATTCACGGCGGCCGCGCAGACGAGCGCGCAGGTTGCGCCAGGCGTGTCCTTTGCTGCTTCCGATGTCATTGAAGTCGCGGTGTTCGCCGGCATCATGGGCGCGGCGTTTCTGTCGGCCATCTGGCTGATCCGCCAACGCGCGCGCATCGCTGCTGAAAATCTGGAGCTTCGCGCCCGTGTCGCTGAACTTAGCGGCGCACTGGGGCGCTCGGAAGCCCTTCTCAATCTCAAGGATCAACGCGCTGTCGTGTGGGGCGGTGGCGCGGACAAGCCGGCCATCGTCGGCGATCTGCCGCCGGGCTGCGGCGCGCCGGATGAACGCTCGGCGTTTCTGGCATTCGGCCGCTGGATGATGCCGCGCGCGGCGTCTGCGCTGGACCGGGCGCTGGCGAACCTGCGCGATGAAGGCGAGAACTTCGATCTGACCATCGAGACGCGCTCGGGCACGCTGCTTGAGGCGCAGGGACGCAAGTCGGCGCAGCACACCGTGCTGCGTTTCATCTCGCTTGCCGGCGTGCGCGAAGAACATGCGCGGATGCAGGTGGAGCAGGAGAACCTGCTTTCCGAGCGCAGGACCGTTCTGGGACTGCTCGATTCCCTCGACATGCCGTTCTGGCTGCGTGACAAGGCAGGCCAGCTTGCCTGGGTGAACCGCGCGTTCACCGGTGCTGTCGACGCGCCGAGCGGTGATGCGGTGCTACGCGAGCAGCTTGAATTCCTGCCCATGTCGGCGCGCGAAGAGATCACCAGCCGCCACCGCGAGGCCAATGAGGTGTTCAGGCAGTCGCTCTCCGCCGTTGTGCGCGGCGAGCGCCGGGTGTTTGCGATCACCGATTATGCGGGTGCGCATGGTTCGGCCGGCATCGCCAGCGATGTCAGCGAGGTGGAGACGATCCGCCGTGAGTTCGAAAGCACGGTGCAGAGCCATTCCGACACGCTCGATCAGCTCACCACGGCTGTCGCCATTTTTGACGAGAACCAGAAGCTGCGCTTCTTCAACCAGTCTTTCCAGAAGCTCTGGGATCTGGACACGCCCTTCCTGGAGAGCGCGCCGGACAATGCGCTTCTGCTCGACCGTCTGCGCAGCGAAGGCACGCTTGCCGAGCAGCCCGAATGGCGTCGCTGGAAGCAGGAGCTTCTTTCCGCCTATCGCAGCATGAAGCCGGAAGAACACTGGTGGCATCTGCCCGACGGGCGCACGATCCGTGTCATCGCCAATCCGCAGCCCAAGGGCGGCGTGACCTGGGTTTTCGAAAACCTGACGGAAAAGTTCGACCTGGAAAGCCGCTACAATGCGGCCATGCGGGTGCAGGGCGAAACGCTCGACAATCTGACCGAAGGTGTGGCCGTGTTCGGCCCCGATGGTCGCCTGCGCCTTTCCAACCCGGCCTTCCAGCGGCTCTGGAGCCTGCCCGATACGCTGATCGCTTCGGGTGCGCACATCGCCGATATCCGCACGGTCTGCGACCCGCTGGCGAAGGAAAGCCCCTGGCGCAGCTTCGTTGCCTCGGTCACCGGTTTCGATGACGAGCGCCGCAGCCAGCACGGACAGGTGGAATTAAGCAATGGCTCGGTGCTGAGCCATGCGACGATCCCGCTGCCCAACGGGCAGGTGATGATCACGTTTGTCGACATGACCGACAGCGTGAACGTGGAACGTGCGCTGAAGGAAAAGAACGACGCGCTGCAGAAGGCGGACAAGCTGAAGAACGATTTCGTTCAGCACGTCTCCTACGAGCTGCGCTCGCCGCTGACCAACATCATCGGTTTCACCGAGCTTCTGAACATTCAGGACACCGGATCGCTGAACCAGAGGCAGCGCGAATATGTGGACCATATCGGTTCGTCGTCTTCGGTGCTTCTCACAGTGGTGAACGACATTCTCGATCTTGCCACGGTCGATGCCGGCATCATGGAGCTGGAGATCGGCGAAGTGCGGGTCGGCGACATGGTCGAGGCTGCGGCCGGGCTCATCTCTGAGCGGCTGCGCGAGCACCAGATCCGCCTCGACGTGCAGATGGACGATGCCGCGCTGGTCTTCCACGCGGATGAGAACCGGGTGCGGCAGGTGCTGTTCAACCTGCTCTCCAACGCGGCCAATTATGCGCCGGAGCACAGCATTATCCGGCTTGTGGCGCGGCAGTATGACGACGCGGTCGAATTCAGCGTGCATGATGACGGTCCGGGCATGGCGCCGGACGTGCTGGAGACGATCTTCCGGCGCTTCGAGCCGCATGTGAATGGCGGTCGCCGTCGCGGCGCGGGGCTGGGCCTCTCCATCGTCAAGAGTTTCGTCGAGCTGCATGGCGGCTCTGTTCACATAGACACGGGCGAAGGGCGTGGAACCACGGTAACCTGCCGTTTCCCCTCCGCGCCGACACAGGCGCGGGTCGCCGCAGAGTAGCCACACCCTATGACCGCGCGCGTTCTGGAACGCTTCCTGCCGGATGAAGACGCAACGACGCTGTTCGGCGAAGACATCGCCGTGGCGCTACGCGCCGGCGATGTGCTTGCCCTGAAGGGGGATCTCGGCGCGGGCAAGACGACGCTGGCCCGTTCGATCGTTCGCGCGCTGGCCGAAGACCCGGACATGGATGTGCCGAGCCCGACCTTCACGCTGGTGCAGAGCTATGATGCGCGCATTCCCGTGCATCATTTCGATCTCTACCGGCTGGGCGAGCCGGACGAGCTGGAAGAACTCGGCCTGTTCGAAGCGGCGGAAGACGGCGTTGCGCTGGTCGAATGGCCGGAGCGCGCCGGTGACGCGCTTAAGGATGCGATCCGGCTCGAACTGCATGACGAGGGCGAAGGCCGGCTGGCGGTGATCACCGGACCGGACGACGCCATGCTTCGGCTGGAGCGCAGCTTCGCCATTCGCGATTTTCTGAACAAGGCCGGTGAAAAGCGGGCGCATCGCGCGTTTCTTCTGGGTGACGCCTCGCTGCGCGCCTATGAGACCGTGACCACGCGGCTTGGCGCGCGACGCATCCTGATGAATGCGCCGGAACGGCGCGACGAGCCGCTTCTGGCATGCGGGCGGCCCTATAGCCGGATCGCGCATCTGGCGCAGTCGGTCGCGGCATCCGTGGCGATGGCGAACACCATTCGCGCGCGTGGGTTCGCGGCCTATGAGGTCTATGCGCAGGATCTGGAAACCGGGCTGCTTCTGACCGAGCATCTGGGCGTGACGCCGTTTCTTTCGCCCGAGGGCGAGCCGGTGACTGAGCGTTATGTGGAGGCGGCGCGCCTGCTGGCAGCACTGCACCGCGACGCCTGGCCGACCGAGATGCCGGTGGATGAAGGGCATGTGCATGAACTGCCGCCCTATGACCGCGAGGCGCTCGGCATCGAGGTGAGCCTGCTCACCGACTGGTACATGCCGTTCATGGCGGGACGTCCGGCAAGCGATGAAGAACGCGCGGGCTATATGGAGTGCTGGGGCCGGCTTTTCGCGCGCCTTGAAGATTTCGAAAAGAACCTGGTGCTGCGCGACTTCCATTCGCCCAACCTGATCTGGCGCGGCGAGCGCGAAGGGTTTGACCGGCTGGGGCTGATCGACCTGCAGGACGCAGTGTGCGGACCGGCGGCCTATGACGTTGCCTCGCTGGCGCTCGATGCGCGCGTGACGATGCCGGAAGAGCTGGAGCGCGCCGTGGTGGAGGCCTATTGCGCCGCCCGCGCCGAGCAGGGACCATTTGACCGCGCGGCGTTCGACGAGGCCTATGCGATTTGCGGAACGCAGCGCAATTCGAAACTGCTTGGCACCTTCGTGCGGCTCGAGCAGCGCGATCACAAGCCGTTCTACATCAAGCATCTGCCGCGCATCCGCACCTATCTGCGCCGGGCGATGCGCCACCCCGCGCTGGATGAGCTGCGCGGCTTCTACGAAGAGGCGGGTTTCCTCGGCGGAGATGAAGAATGAGCGGGGCGAGACCCGACAATATGCCTGATACGGCGATGGTGCTGGCGGCGGGGCTGGGAAAGCGCATGCGGCCCATCACCGACACGCTGCCCAAGCCGCTGGTCCAGGTCGCAGGCCGCACGCTGATCGACCGCGCGCTGGACATGCTTGAGCATGCCGGCGTCGGCACGGCGGTGGTGAATGTGCATTATCTGGCCGACCAGATGGAGGCGCATCTGGCTGACCGCGTTACGCCGCATGTAATCATTTCCGATGAGCGCGACCGGCTCATGGATTCGGCTGGCGGCGTTATCCGCGCGCTGCCGCATCTGGGCGATGCGCCGTTCTTCATTCTCAACGCCGACACGTTCTGGCTCGAGGGTGACACATCCAATCTGGAGCGGCTGGCCCTTGCCTGGGACGACGCGACCATGGATATTCTCCTCATGGTTGCGGATACCGATCAGGCGACGGGCCATTCCGGCTCGACCGATTACCGAATGGATGCGGATGGCCGCCTTGCCCGCGACCGGGGCGTGGCGGGTGGCGTCATCTATGCGGGGGCGATTGTGCTCAATCCGCGTATCTTCGACGGGGCCGGCGATGAGCCGCAATCACTGAACACCTATTTCGATGCAGCGGAGCGCAAGGGTCGGCTGTTCGGCATGAAGATGGACGGCGCGTGGATCACCGTCGGCACGCCGGATGCGATCGCGCCCGCCGAAGCGGTGGTGGCCGCGCACGGCGAGCAGTGCGATGCCGGCTAAGCATCCGCCGCGCGTCTATTCCATTCCCCCCGGCGTCCACTTCCTGGAGACGCTTGCAGAAGCGCTGCTTGACGGGCGGCTTGTTCCCGGTTTTCGCCATGATGGCGATCCGCTGGCGCTGGCGGATGTCACGATCTATCTGCCGACCCGCCGCGCCGCACGCGCGCTGCGCGATGTGCTGCTTGAAAAGCTGAGCGGCCAGTCGGCCATCCTGCCTGTCATTCGCCCGCTGGGTGAGTTCGACGAGGAGGCGGCGCTGTTCGACACGGAGGGTGCTTCCGCACTCGATCTCGCGCCGCCCATCGAGGCGCTGGACCGCATCCTGCTTCTGGCGCCGATGGTGCAGGCGTGGAAGGCGCGCCTGCCCGGCCATGTGGCCGCGCTCTTCGAGGAAGGCGTGGTGGTGCCGGCCTCGGCGTCGGATTCCATCTGGCTCGCGCGGGATCTGGCCGCGCTGATGGACGAGATCGAAACCGAGGAAGCGGACTGGACGAAGCTTGCCGGTCTTGCGCCCGACGCGCTGGCGCACTGGTGGCAGGTGACGCTCGAATTCCTGCAGATCGTCACGGCGCACTGGCCCAACCTGCTTGACGCGCTTGACCGCTCCAACCCGGCGGCGCATCGGAACGCCATGCTGGCCGCCGAGACGGCGCGGCTCAGGACGCAGGCCCACAGGGGCCCGGTTATCGCGGCAGGCTCGACCGGTACCATTCCGGCGACGGCGCGGCTTCTGGCGACAATTGCCGGGCTCGACAATGGCGCGGTGGTGTTGCCGGGGCTGGACAAGCGGCTTGATGCGCGCGCCTGGGACGCGGTGGGCGATGCAGCCGAGCCATCCGCCTTCGGGCACCCGCAGGCGGGCTTGAAGAAGCTGCTTGCCGCAATGGGCATGGAGCGGGCGGATGTGGTGGAGATCGGCGCGCCCTCGCCGGCGCTTGCGCTGCGGCACGCGCTGGTGAGCGAAACGCTGCGCCCGGCGGAAACCACCGATGCCTGGCTTGAAAACCGGGCGCTGGCGGACGATGCAACGGAAGGCGGTGCGCTGGCCGGCGTCACGCTGGTGGAAACGGCCAACGAGCGCGACGAGGCGCTTTCGATTGCCGTTGCGCTGCGCCTCGCGCTGACCAGCGACAGGGCTACGGCAGCGCTGGTGACGCCGGATCGCGGGCTGGCGCGGCGGGTGGCCGTGGAGCTGCGGCGCTTCGGCATCGAGGCGGACGATTCCGGCGGCACGCCACTGGCCGACAGTCCGCCGGCGACGCTGGCGCGGCTGCTTCTGGAAACGGTGTTTCGCCCCGGCGAGCCCATTGCCATGGTGGCCCTGCTCAAACATCCGCTCCTGCGGCTCGGGCTGAAACGCGCCAAAGTGCGACGGGCGGCGGAGACCATTGAATTGGTGGCGCTGCGCGGTGGCACGGGAAGGCCCGATATCGCAACGCTCGACACACTGTTCGAGACGCGCTGGGCGGGCATCGAGAGCAGCACGCGCAAGCCCTTCTGGTTCGTGCGCGTCAACGATGCAGCCCTTGCCGAAGCTCGCGCCGTACTGGAGGCATTGCGCGCGGCGCTTACGCCCTTGGTCGAGATGCGCGGCGTGCGCGGTGTCGGCGTGCCGGACATGGCGCGCTTTACCGTGGAGGTGCTGGAGGCGCTTGGGCGCTCCGAGGATGGCAGCCTCACCAATTACTATGAGGGCGAGCGGGGGCAGGCCATGGCCGCCTTCCTGCGCGGACTGGTCGGCTCCGACACGACGCTGCCCTTCGACGCCAGCGAATGGCCGCCGGTCTTTGCGGCGCTGATCGCCACCGAAGTGGTGAAGCCGACCATGGGCGCAGACAAGCGCGTGGCGATCTGGGGGGCGCTTGAGGCGCGGCTTCTCAGTGTCGACACGCTGGTGCTGGGCGGCATGAACGAGGGCACCTGGCCAAGCATCCCCTCCTCCGACCGCTTCATGTCGCGGCTGATGAAGGCCGAGCTTTCGCTGGAGCCGCCGGAGCGGCGTATCGGTCAGGCGGCGCATGACTTCATGATGGCGATGGGATCGGAGAATGTGGTGCTGACCCGCGCCGCGCGCGCCGGCGATGCCCCCGCCGTCGCTTCGCGCTGGCTGCAGCGCATCACTGCATTTGCCGGCAAAGAAGCGACCGAGGCGATGCGCGTGCGGGGCCGCAGGCTGATCGGCTGGGCGCGCCTTCTGGACGACAGACCGGACGAAGATTTCGCTCCGCGACCCGAACCGGCCCCGGCGGTGGAAGCGCGGCCGACGCGCTTCTCGGTCACGGAGATCGAGACGCTGCGGCGCGACCCCTATGCGGTCTACGCGAAGCGCATTCTGGAGCTGGTTGCCCTCGACCCTCTGATCCGCGATCCGGGGGCTGCCGAGCGCGGCAATCTCTTCCACGACATTCTTGAGCACTTCATCAAGGAGGTGGACGATCCGTCCGGGCATGAGGCGCTCGAAAGTCTGACCGCCATCGGGCGACGGCTCTTTGCCGAGGCAGGGCTGCCGCAGGATGTGGCGACCGTCTGGTGGCCGCGTTTCGAGCGCACGGCCGAGGCCGTCATCGAATGGGAGCGCGGGCGCGCGGAGGGCATCGCCAGGCGTCATGCGGAAATCCGCGCATCGGCCATCGAGGTGGCGAAGCTCGGCCTCACCCTTTCAGGCCGCGCCGACCGCATCGACATTCGTGACGATGGCAGCGCCGACATTCTCGACTACAAGACGGGCGCGACGCCCTCGCGGCGTCAGGCGCACACGCTCATTTCCCCGCAGCTGGCGCTTGAGGCCGCACTTCTTCAGCGCGGCGCGTTTGCCGATGTGGGGGCTGCGCAGCCGAACGAACTTGCCTATGTGCGGCTCAAGGCGAATGGCGAGGTGTTTTCCGAGTCCATTCTCAAGATCAAGAACAGCGACAAGACAGCGCCCGGCATGGCCGAGGAAGCGTGGGAGCGGTTATCGCAGCTTCTCGCGCATTACCACAAGGCCGAGACCGGCTACCGCTCACGCGTCCTGCCATTCCGCGAAGGCGATGTGGGCGGCGACTACGATCATCTGGCGCGTGTGCTCGAATGGTCGGCCGGTGGCGATACGGGCGATGGCGGAGAGGGCGAATGAAGAAGCTGCCCTTCATCCCCGAAGACACGATCCGGGCGCAGGCGCTGGCCGCCGATCCGGCCAACTCCGCCTGGGTGTCGGCCAATGCCGGGTCGGGCAAGACACATGTGCTCGCCCAGCGCGTGATCCGCCTTCTGCTTCAGGGGGCCGATCCGTCGAAGATTCTCTGCCTGACCTATACGCGCGCCGCCGCAGCCAACATGGCCAACCGCGTGTTTCGCGATCTCGCGGGCTGGAGCCTGATGTCCGACGATGCGCTGTCGGAGGTCATTGCCAAGCTTGAGGGCGGCAGGCCAGGCCGGGAAACGCTCGCCCGCGCGCGGCGGCTTTTCGCCCGTGCGCTGGAAACGCCGGGCGGGCTGAAGATCCAGACGATCCACGCCTTCTGCGAGGCGATCCTGCATCAGTTCCCGCTCGAGGCGAACATTGCCGGCCATTTCGAGCTACTGGATTCGCAGATGGAAGAGGCGCTGCTGGCCGAGGCGCGGCGCGATCTTCTGTCGGGCGCTGCCGGCGAGGACGCGGTGCTGTCGGACGCCTTCGCCGAAGTGCTGGAGCGCGGTGGCGAGAGCGGTCTTCAGGATCTCCTGTCGGAAATCGTCTCCCGTCGCGACGGGCTGCGCGCCTTCATCGACGAGATTGCCAACGACCCGGTTCCCTACAGCGCGCTGTTCGAGGAATTCGGTTTTGCGCCGGGTGAGGACGCCGAGGCGATTGCCGCTTCCATCTGGCCGCTTCCCGGTTTCGACGCCAGCGCGTTTCGCGCGCTTGTGGCCGAGGCGGAGGCGGTGGACGCCAAGACGGTGCTGAAGGGCATCGTGCCGGAGGCGACGCTGGCCTTCGAGGAGCGCGACCCGCTGCGCCGGCTGGAGCATCTGCGGAAGGGTTTTCTCAAGGCCGATGGCGGCGTTTATGGCGAGAGCACGTTCAAGAAGGCGCTGCGCGCCGCCCTGCCCGATATCGTGGAGCGCTATGTCGAAGCGGCGGAGGTGATCCGCACTGCAGTCGACCGTGTGGCGTTGTTCCGCATGCTGGAGGCCACCCGTTCGGCACTGGTGATCGCCGACGGCATGATCGCGCGCTACGAACGGCTGAAGCGGGCACGCGGTTTTCTCGATTTCAACGATCTCATCACGCGCACGATCCGGCTTCTGGCGCGCGCCGATGCCGGACCGTGGGTGCAGTACAAGCTCGACAAGGGCATCGACCACGTTCTGATCGACGAAGCGCAGGATACGAGCCCCGAGCAATGGCAGATCGTGCGACTGCTTGCCGAAGAGTTCTTTGCCGGCGAAAGTGCGCGCGAGGGATTGCAGCGCACCATCTTCGCGGTGGGCGACGAAAAACAGTCGATCTACTCTTTCCAGGGAGCGGAGCCGGCAGCATTCGGCGAAAGCGGACGGGCCTTCGAAAAGAAGGTGCGGGCGGCGGAGCGCCGTTTCGAGCGCCTGCGCCTGCGCTATTCCTTCCGCTCAACCGAGGATGTTCTGAAAGCGGCCGACCTGGTGTTCTCAAGGGAAGAGGCGGCGCAGGGGCTGACCCATGATCCCGAGCCGATCGAGCATCTGGCGGTGCGCGCCGGCCAGCCAGGCTATGTGGAAGTGTGGTCGCCCATAGCGCCGGAAGTGGTGGAGGAGCCCGACGACTGGACGGAAGCCATCGACCACGCGTCGGCTCCGGCGGTGCGACTGGCCGAAACCATTGCCCAGACCGTCGAGGACTGGATCCGGAATGGCGAGATCATCGAAGGCACTGGCAAGCGCCTGACGGCGGGCGATGTGCTGGTTCTGGTGCGCAAGCGCGACCGCTTCGTGCATGCACTGTCGCGCAGCCTCAAGAACCGCCACATCGATGTGGCCGGTGCGGACCGCCTGCGACTGACGGCGCATATTGCCGTGCAGGACCTGATCGCGCTTGGCCGCTTTCTTCTGCAGCCGCATGACGACCTTTCGCTGGCTGCGGTGCTGAAAAGCCCGCTGTTCGGCATGGATGAGGAGCGCCTGTTCCGGCTTGCCTGGAACCGTGGCCGGGCGGTTCCACTGTTTGACGCCATGCGGGCGCAGGCGCTGTCGGACCCGGCGGTGGCCGGCATGGTCGAGACGCTGCAACGCTGGCAGAACGAGGCGGCGTTCAAGCCGGCCTTTGAATTCTATGCCGGGCTGCTTTCGGGCAGCCGGGACCGGGAAGGCGCGCGCCGGCTGTTTGTCGCGCGGCTCGGCCACGAGGCGAATGACATTCTCGACGAGTTCCTGTCCTTTGCGCTGGCCGGCGAGCGGGCGGGGCTCAACGGTCTCGAAGCGCTGCTCTCGGCGCTTGACGGGCAGGCCCCGGAGATCAAGCGCGAGATGGATCAGACGCGCGACGAGCTGCGCATCATGACGGTGCATGCCGCCAAGGGGCTGGAAGCGCCGGTGGTGTTTCTCGTCGATCCGGGCAGCGCGCCCTTCGTGGCGCAGCATCTGCCAAAGCTGATGCCGTTTGCGCCGCGTGGCGAGGGCTGGCAGGGCAAGGGCTTTCTCTGGCGCGCCGGCAAGGATGTCTCCAATTCGGTGGCGGCAGGCTTCGAGGCGAATGCAAAGGTCAAGGCGGAGGAAGAATACCGCCGGCTTCTCTATGTGGGCATGACGCGGGCCGAGGACCGGCTGATCGTGTGCGGCTATCACGGTGCGCGCGAACCGCAGGACCTGACCTGGCAGAACACGGTGCGGCAGGCGCTTTCAGGTGCGGAGGTCGCGGTGGAGCTGGACCGTCCCGCAGCCTGTGCGCCGGTCTATCGCTACCGTGTGAGCGAAGCGCCACCGGTCGAGGAAGAGGCGGCGCCAGTGGCCGAAGCCGCGCCTGAAACAGCGCTGCCGGAGACTTTGCTGACGCCGCCGCCAATGCCGACAGACCTGCCGCGTCCGCTTTCGCCATCGCGGGCGGGGGCGTTGATCGAGGCCGATTACGAGCCGGTGCCCTCGCCGCGGTCGCCGGTGCTCGACGGAGAGCGGAAGCCGGGCTTTGCGATCCAGCGCGGTATCGCCGTGCACAGGCTTCTGCAATTGCTGCCCGACTGCCGGGAGGATGCGCGTGAGGCGGCCGCGCAGCGCTATCTCGACCGTGTCGGCAGCGGCTGGACCGCGCAGGAGCGGGAGAGCGTCTGGCGTTCGGTTCGGGCCATTCTGGAGGATGCGCGTTTCAGTGCGATTTTCGCGGCCGGCTCGCGGGCGGAGATTTCCGTGATGGGCGAATTGACGCTCGGCGAGCGGCGTCATGCCGTCTCCGGCAAGATCGACCGTCTTGCGGTCACCGACGAAGCGGTGCTGATCGTCGATTACAAGACGAACCGCCCGACGCCGGAGACGCTGGCCGAAGCGCCCGGCGCTTATGTGGCGCAGCTTGCGCTTTATGCGGAGCTTCTCAAACCGCTCTATCCCGGCCGCCGGATCGAGGCTGCGCTGCTCTTCACGGAAGCGCCGGTTCTGCTGCCTGTTCCGGAGGAGGAGCTGGCGGCTGCGCTTGATCGTCTTGCCCCGGCGTGACACAAGAGCGCTTGACGCAGCGAAGCGCCACCCCCACATGTTGTACAACACGTTTTGCCGATAAGGAGAATCCCCATGGCCACCGTGAAGGCGGACAAGAACAATTTCCAGGCCGACGTTCTGCAGGCTTCCGAGCCCGTGGTTGTCGACTTCTGGGCCGAGTGGTGCGGCCCCTGCAAGATGATCGCGCCGGCTCTCGACGAGATCGCTGCCGAGCTCGGCGGCAAGGTGAAGATCGCCAAGGTCAACATCGATGAGAACCCGGAGCTCGCCGCTCAGTATGGCGTGCGCTCCATCCCCACGCTCATCATGTTCAAGGGCGGTGAAGTGGCTGACATGAAGGTCGGCGCTGCACCGAAGACGGCTCTTTCGTCCTGGATCAGCGGCGCAGCCGGCTAATCACGACGATATTCGTGACATGAAAAACCCGGCCTTGCGCCGGGTTTTTTGTCGGACCTTTTTTACCTGCCCTGTCAGCCCCAGACGAGCAGGCCGATCAGGCCGGCGGTGCCGACGATGAGACGCCACCAGCCGAACAGCGCATAGCCGCGCCGCGACACGTAGCCGAGCAGCCAGCGCACCACCAGAAGCGCTGCGAAGAAGGCGGCGATGAAGCCTATCGCGATGATCTGCACATCGGCGGCGGTGAGCTGGTCGTAGTTTTTGTAGAGGTCGTAGGCGAAAGCGCCGGTCATGGTCGGCATGGCGAGGAAGAAGGAGAACTCGGCTGCCGAGCGCTTGTCCGCCCCCATGAGAAGGCCGCCTACTATGGTCGCGCCGGAGCGCGAGGTGCCGGGGATCATCGACAGGCACTGGAACAGGCCGATGCCGAGATACATGGGCATGGGAAATTTCGTGATGTCGCTATAGCGCGGCTTGGTCGCCCAGCGGTCTACCCAGAGCAGCACGAAACCGCCGAGAATGAGCATGACGCAGATCAGAAGAGGCGTTTCGAAGAGCACGGTCTTGATGATCTTGTAGGCCAGAACGCCGATCACCGCCGCAGGCAGGAAGGCGAGGAGAATGCCGATCACGAAACGCTGTGTTGCGGGATCGCGCGGCAGGTCGATGAGCATTTTCCACAGACGTCCAGCATAGACGCTGAGGATTGCCAGGATCGCGCCGAGCTGGATCAGGACCTCAAAGGCCTTGCCGGTGGATTCGAAGCCGAGGAAATGGCCGGCCAGAAGGATATGGCCGGTCGACGAGACGGGTATGAACTCCGTCAGTCCTTCGAGGATGCCAAGGAGAAGGGCCCCCACGATGGTCTGATCCGTCATGTCCGTTCCTCAATCAGGGCTTGCTTGTCAGTCTGCCAGTCTCCCCCTATAGCTGAGAGGACCAAATCGCAGAATCAGGTAATCGAAGGATTACCGCCACGGCCATGAAATGGCCAGAGCCTTCCTTTAGAAGCCGACAAATGCTGACGCTGTTTCATCATCCACTCTATGCTTCCTGCCGCTTCGTGCGGCTTTCCTTTGGCGAATATGGCGAGGAACTCGCCTTGATCGAGGAACGCCCCTGGGTTCGTCGCGAGGAGTTTCTGACGCTCAATCCGGCCGGCACGATCCCCGTGCTTCTTGCCGAGGGGGATCATCCGATTGTCGGCCCGACCGTGATCGCCGAATATCTGGACGAGACCCGTGGCGCGCTCAAGCGCGACAAGCGGCTGATGGCCGAAGATCCGGTCCAGAGGGCGGAGATCCGCCGTCTCGTGGACTGGTATCTGATCAAGGCCGATGCCGATGTGACCCGCCATCTGGTGCGGGAGCGGGCGCTGAAGCCGCAGATGTCCAGTGCAGAGGGCGGCGGCTCGCCGGATTCGGCAGCCATTCGCGCGGCCCGCGCCAATGTGCGCCAGCATCTCAAATACACCAACTGGCTCGCCGGCACGCGCGACTGGATGGCCGGCAAGCGGCTCTCCTATGCCGATCTGGCCGCTGCATCCACGCTTTCGGTGCTGGATTATCTGGGCGAGGTCGACTGGCAGGAATATCCGGCCGCGCGCGACTGGTATTCGCGCATGAAGTCGCGTCCCTGCTTCCGTTCCATTCTTGCTGACCGCGTGCGCGGGCTCTCCCCCGTTTCCCACTACGCGGATCTGGACTTTTGATGTCCGGCGCGCAGGCCGACCGGCTTCGCGCGTTCGTCGAGAAAGAGGCGCATGCGCTGGGCTTTGACGCCGTCGCGGTGGCGTCTGCCGAGGCTGCGCCGTCGCGTGCGGCCGAGCTTGGGCATTTCCTGAAAGAAGGCCGCCACGGCAGCATGCAGTGGATGGAGGAGACGGCGGACCGCCGCGCCCATCCGCAGGGCCTGTGGCCGGAGGTGCGCTCGGTCATCATGCTGGGGATGAATTACGGGCCGGATGAAAACCCGCTCGAAATCCTCAAGCGCCGGGACCGGGCGGCAATCTCGGTCTATGCGCGCAATCGCGATTATCATGACGTCATCAAGGGTCGGCTGAAACAGCTTGCCGGCAAACTGGCTGCGCGAACTGGCGAGGATGTGAAGGTGTTCGTGGACACCGCGCCGGTGATGGAAAAGCCGCTCGCCCGCGAGGCAGGGCTTGGCTGGCAGGGCAAACACACCAATCTGGTGAGCCGCGAATTTGGCTCCTGGCTGTTTCTCGGCTCGATCTTCACCACCGCGTCCCTGCCCGCCGATGCGCCGGAGCGCGACCATTGCGGCTCGTGCCGCGCCTGTCTCGACATCTGCCCGACAAAGGCGTTTCCCGCGCCCTACCAGATCGATGCGCGGCGCTGCATTTCCTATCTCACCATCGAGAACAAGGGACCGATCCCGCGCGAGTTCCGCATTCCCATGGGCAACCGCATCTATGGCTGCGACGATTGCCTTGCCGCATGCCCGTGGAACAAGTTCGCGCAGGATGCGGCCGAGGCGAAGCTTCAGGCGCGCGAGGATCTGAAGGAGCCGCCGCTTTCCGGGCTTCTCGAACTGGACGATGCGGGGTTCCGCGCCTTCTTTTCCGGTTCGCCGGTCAAGCGCATCGGGCGCAACCGCTTCATCCGCAATGTGCTGATCGCGGCGGGAAATTCCGGCGAAGCCGGCCTGATTGACCATTGCAGGCGTCTGGCGGAAGACGAAGCGCCGCTTGTGCGCGGCGCAGCCGTGTGGGCGCTGTCGCAGCTTATGGACAATAAGGCATTTGCTTTACTTGAAACGCAGCTGCGTCCGCGGGAAAACGATGCAGACGTGCAAGCCGAATGGGATGGGCGATCATGACCAAGAGCTTCTTCATCTTCGGCGCGGGCTATTCCGGCCGCGCGATTGCGCGCGAGCTTGCCGGTGAGGCGGCGTCCATTGCCGGCACCACGCGCAGCGCGGAGAATGCCGGACGCCTGAAAGAGGCAGGCATCGCGCCGCATGTTTTTCAGGGCGGAGCCGCGCTTTCACCGGATCTGGAAAAGGCGCTGTCCGAAACCACGCATCTCATCGTCAGCATTGCGCCCGACGCGTCGGGTGACCCGGTGCTTGCGGTCGCGCGTGAGACGATTTCCAGGGCCATGCCGGCGCTGAAATGGATCGGCTATCTGTCGACGGTGGGCGTCTATGGCGATCATGATGGCGCCTGGGTGGATGAAACGGCTGAATGCGATCCTGTCTCCGAGCGCTCGAAACAGCGGCTCGTTGCCGAAGCGGAATGGGCGCAGCTGGGAGCGGAAACGGGTCTGCCGGTGGCGATCATCCGGCTGTCGGGCATTTACGGGCCGGGCCGCAACGCCTTTCGCAATCTGGAGGCGGGCAAGGCGCGCCGCATCGTCAAGCCGGGGCAGGTCTTCAATCGCATCCATGTGGACGATATTGCCGGGGCCACGGCGCATCTCGCCCGGCGGTTCGAGACCGGAATTTTCAACGTCACGGATGACGCCCCCTCGCCGCCGCAGGATGTGGTGGCCCATGCTTCCGTGCTGATGGGGCAGGAAACGCCGCCGGACATCGCCTTTGAGGATGCCGATCTAAGCCCCATGGGGCGGTCCTTCTATGGCGAGTGCAAGCGGGTGAGCAATGCGCGGCTGAAAGCCACCGGCTACCGGATGCGCCATCCCGATTATCGCGCGGCGCTTGAGGCCATGTGGGCCGACGGGAACTGGCGGACGGAAAATTCGTAAACCGCGACCGTAAGCGAATCGCAAGCTGTGCTATGCTTTGATGATCGCACGGGCGGGTCGAAAACGAGGAAACGATGCGATTCCAACGGATTCTGAAACTGGCGGCCACGGCCTTTCTGGGCTTTTCCGCCACGCTTGCATCGGCTGAGGCCGAGCCGCTGGCAAAGCAGCTTTTCGGCGCTAAGTCGCTGCCCGCCGCCACCCGCCCCGCCGCGCATGGCTTCTATTCGAAGGGCTGTTTCGCGGGTGGCGTGGCCATTGCACCCGACGGACCGAACTGGCAGGCTATGCGCCTTTCGCGCAACCGCCGCTGGGGGCACCCGGTCATGATCTCGGTGCTGGAGAAGCTCTCGCGTGAGGCTGCGCAGGATGGCTGGCGTGGTCTGCTGGTTGGCGATATCTCGCAGCCGCGCGGTGGCCCCATGCTCACCGGCCATGCCTCGCATCAGATCGGGCTCGACGCCGATATCTGGTTCACCGAAATGCCGGCGAAGCGGATGACGGTGGCGGACCGTGAGCGCATCAGCGCCATCTCCATGCTGAAGAAGGGTTCGCTCTACGTTGACGACAAGAAGTGGACGAAGGGGCATGAGGCCGTGCTGCGCCGCGCGGCGAGCTATCCGGAAGTCGAGCGCCTTCTCGTGCATCCCGGCATCAAGAAGAAGCTGTGCGACACGGTGCGTGGCGACCGTTCGTGGCTGAACAAGGTTCGCCCTTACTGGGGCCATCACTATCATTTCCACGTTCGCATCGGCTGTCCCGCCGGGTCGCCGGGCTGCGAGCCGCAGAATCCGCCACCACGCAGTGAGGGGTGTGATGACACGCTGGCCTGGTGGTTCACCGACGAGCCGTGGAAGCCGGCCAAGGGACCTGCCAAGCCGAAGGCGCGCGATGTCATGACCATGGCCGCCCTGCCCTCGGCCTGTCGCGCCGTGCTTGCTGCACCCGACCCGGTATCCGAGGTTGCCGTGACCGTGACGGGCGCCGGCGGCGTTCCGCAGGCGGCGACGGCTGAACTGCCCGTGCTCGGCTATCAGGCTGAAAGCCCGGCCAGTATCCTCTCCGCCATGCCGTCGGCCAGCGTGCCGCGCCCGAGCAACAGGCCGGCATTCCAGTAGATTATCAGCGCCGGACAGGACCAGGCGCGCCGGTTTTTTGGCATCGGTGCGCTTGCCTTCCGTCTTCAACCGATTTAATTGCGCTCTAAAGGCGTGTTTCAGAGCGGCATATCTGCGTCTGTTCTGCGATGCGCTAGCAATAAAAGGGTTGTGGGGCAACGCGATTGGCGGTTCCATGACCATAAGCATGCTGGGTGCGCCGCACGGCGGGTCCGGGAACCATGCGGGGAGCAGAGCTAGCGCCGTCAGCGCAACGTCCCGTCGCCGGAAACATTCATCGGCGCGTCATCGAGAATGGGGCAGAGACTGACAGGCGCGCCGCGTTCGGCCGCGCCTGAAACCTGAGTCTATGTCATGCATTTCAAGAACGAAAACGATACTGCGCTTCGATTCCCCATCCTGATCGGCGATATCGGCGGCACCAATGCGCGGTTTGCCATTCTGGTGGATTCCAACGCCGAGCCGAAAACCTTTCCGGTGGTGCAGACCGCCGATTATGAAACCATCGATGAGGCGATCCAGAGCGCCATCCTCGACCGCACCTCCATTTTACCACAGTCTGCCGTGCTGGCCGTGGCCGGACCCGTCGATGGTGACGAGATCGATCTCACCAATTGCGACTGGGTCGTGCGCCCCCGCCAGATGATGGAGAAGATGGGGCTGGGCGACATCATCGTCATCAATGATTTCGAGGCGCAGGCGCTGGCCGTTGTGGCGCTCGACGACGAGCATCTGGAAATGGTGTGCCCGGGCGAGGCGGACCCGACGGGCAGCCGCGTTGTTCTGGGGCCGGGAACGGGCCTTGGCATGGCCGGGCTGGTTCATGCGCAGCACACCTGGTTTCCGGTGCCGGGCGAAGGCGGGCATGTGGATCTGGGGCCGCGCAGCGAGCGCGATCTCGAAATCTTCCCGCATCTGGAGCGCATCGAGGGACGTGTCGCAGCCGAGCAGATCCTTTGCGGGCGCGGCATGGTCAACCTTTACCGGGCGATCAGCGCCGCCGACGGCAAGCGGCCCGTTCATGAAACGCCGGCCGAGATCAGCAGCGCGGGGCTCGATGGATCGGACCCGGTCGCCGTTGAAACGCTTGATCTCTTCGTCACCTATCTTGGCCGCCTTGCCGGCGACTTGGCGCTGATCTTCATGGCGCGGGGCGGGGTTTATCTGAGCGGCGGCATCGCCCAGAAGATCGTGCCAACGCTCAAGAACGGCAATTTCCGCAGGGCCTTTGAGGACAAGGCGCCCCATAGCGCACTGGTGAAAGAGATCCCCGTCTATGTGATCACGCACCCGATGGCCGCGCTGGTGGGCCTTGCCGCCTATGCCCGCACGCCGGTGCGTTTCGGGGTCGAAACCCAGGGCCGGCGCTGGAAAGCAGACTGAAAAGACGCCGCCCTCGACCGGATTCACCGTTGCATGAGCGAGAGCGAACGGGCATAGCCTGTTGGCAAAGCTGCACTGGAGCGCCAAGCGCCCGTATGGACGCCTGAAAATGCTCCCACGCTTTGGATCGCCGTGTGTCCGTTTGGACGCACAAAGGACGATCGAAAGCCCGGTTGAACAGGAACGGACGTTTTGAAGCTTGGAAAAAACAAGACGGATGTCGGTGAGGTCCTTCCCGTCATTCGCCGCATTTTCGCGGAGAACGGCCGCGATTACATCGGACATTACCTGATCGCGATTGCCTGCATGCTGGCCATTGCCGGCACCACGGCCTTCAGCGCCTGGATCATGCGCGACATCATCGATGAGGTGTTCTATCGACAGCGCTGGGAGCTGGTCGGCTGGATCTGTGGCGCAATCGTCGCCGCCTTTGCGATCCGCGGCTTCGCGACCTACGGCCAGTCGGTCATGCTCGCGAAGATCGGCAACAACATCGTTGCACGCTATCAGCAGCGCATGTTCGACCATCTGATGCGGCTTGGCATCGACTATTTCACGACCACCCGCTCCGGCCAGCTCGCCGCCCAGATCAGCCAGAACGTGACGGGCATCCGCGATCTGCTCAACATGACCGTGGCCTCCATCGCGCGCGACATGGTCACGCTGATTGCGCTTGTGGCGGTGATGGTGATGCAGGATCCCCTGCTCTCGGTCATCGCGCTGGTGATCGGCCCGCCGCTCATCTATTCGGTCAACTATCTGATGCGCCGCCTGCGCCGCGTCACGCGCGAGGCGGTGGATGTGAACTCCCGCCTGCTGGGCGCAATGCAGGAATCGGTGCAGGGCATCGCCATCATCAAGGCTTTCACCATGGAGCAGCAGCTCTCGGACAAGATGTCCGGGCTGATCGCCTATGCCGAGGACCGCTCCAACAAGATCGCCCGCGTTTCCGAACGCCTCGGGCCGATCACCGAGCTTCTGGCCGGCCTGGCGATTGCCGGCGTGATCGGTTACGCGGCCTGGCGGGCTTCCGTCAGCGCGCAGCCGCCGGGCTCCGTGTTTGCCTTCATCACCGCCTTGCTTCTGGCCTATGATCCGGTGCGCAAGCTGGCGCGCGTGCAGGTCAATCTCGAGCGCGCGCTGGTCAATGCCCGCATGATCTACGAGATCCTCGACACCGAGCCGCAGCAGCGCGATGCGCCGGGGGCCGGGACGCTCGCAGTGGAAAAGGGCACGGTCACCTTCGACAAGGTGGCGTTCTCCTATGGCGACGATCTGCCGGTTCTGCATGGCATCAGCTTTGTCGCGAAGGCGGGCGAGACCACGGCAATTGTCGGCCCGTCGGGTGCGGGCAAGTCGACCCTCTTCGCCCTGTTGCAGCGCTTCTACGATCTGGATGGCGGCAGCATCGAGATCGACGGGCAGGACATCTCCACCGTGACCAAGAGCTCGCTGCGCAGCGCCATCGCCTATGTTTCGCAGCAGCCCTATCTGTTCGAGGGCACGATCCGCGACAACATCCGCTATGGCCGTCCCGATGCGACGGACGCAGAGGTGGAAGAAGCGGCAAAGCTGGCCTTTGCCGATGATTTCATCCGCCAGCAGGTTCAGGGCTATGACACGCTGGTGGGCGAGAATGGCGCAAACCTTTCCGGTGGCCAGCGCCAGCGCATCTCGATTGCCCGCGCCATCGTGCGCGACGCGCCGATCCTGCTTCTCGACGAGGCGACCTCCGCGCTCGACAATGAGTCTGAAGCGCGGGTGCAGCAGGCGCTGGAAAGCATCATGGAAACCCGCACGACGCTTGTGATCGCGCACCGGCTTTCCACCGTGGTCAATTCCGACCGCATCGTGGTGCTTGAGGAAGGGCATCTGGTGGAAGAGGGCACGCATGAGAGCCTTGTGCGCCAACCGCACGGCATCTATGCACGCTTCCATCGCATGCAGAGCCAGAAGAGCGAGGATCTTCTCGCCAACACGACAGCAGACAATGGCGCGGCTGCGCCGCAGGAGAACTAGCATGACGGATATGGGGCTGGTGATCGTGGGAGCGGCAGGCCGCATGGGCCAGACGCTGACCCGCACCGTTCACGCCATGGATGGGGTGCGCGTCGCAGCCGCTGTCGAGCGTCCCGGCTCGTCTTTCCTCGGCAGGGACGCGGGTGAGCTGGCCGGCCTCGGCATCATCAATGTTCCGATCAGCGACGATCCGCTGGCGGCCTTCGCCAAGGCCGATGGCGTTCTGGACTTCACCTCGCCGGATTCCAGCGTTGAATTTGCCGGCTATGCAGCGCAGGCCCATATCGTTCATGTGATTGGCACGACCGGTTTCGAGCCGGAGCACGAAGCGAAGATCAAGGCAGCGTCGCACCACGCCACCATCGTGAAGTCGGGCAATATGAGCCTCGGTGTGAACCTGCTTGCGGTTCTGGTCGAGAAAGCAGCCCGCGCGCTGGAGGCCCCGGATTTCGATATCGAGGTTCTGGAGATGCACCACCGTCACAAGGTGGACGCGCCCTCCGGTACGGCGCTTCTGCTCGGCGAGGCGGCGGCGCGGGGCCGCGAGATCGCGCTGGCGGAAAAGAGCGTGCGCGTGCGCGACGGCCAGACCGGGCCGCGCGAGGAAGGCACGATCGGCTTTGCCACGCTGCGCGGCGGTTCCGTCGTTGGCGAGCACTCCGTCATTCTCGCCGGGACCGGCGAACGCATCACCCTTTCGCATCAGGCTGAAGATCGCGGCATCTTCGCCCATGGCGCGGCCAAGGCCGCCCTCTGGGCGCATGGCCGCAAGCCCGGCCTCTATTCCATGCTCGACGTTCTCGGGCTCAACTGAATCTTCCATTACGAAGCAACAAGGAACCCATCATGTCCGGTACCCTTATTCTCGTTCGTCACGGCCAGAGCGAATGGAACCTGAAGAACCTGTTCACCGGCTGGCGCGATCCGGGCCTGACCGAAAAGGGGCATGAAGAGGCGAAGGACGCCGGCCGCCGGCTGAAGGCGCGCGGCTTCAAGCCGGACATCGCCTACACCTCCGTTCTGTCGCGCGCACAGGTCACCAATGATCACATCCTCAGCGAGCTGGGGATGGAGGGGCTGGAGACCATTCGCGATCAGGCGCTCAACGAGCGCGACTATGGCGATCTGTCGGGCCTCAACAAGGACGACGCCCGCGCGAAATGGGGTGAGGAGCAGGTGCATGTCTGGCGCCGTTCCTACGACACCCCTCCTCCCGGCGGCGAAAGCCTGAAGGACACGGGCGCGCGCGTGTGGCCCTATTTCCTGCACGAGATCCTGCCGCATGTGCTGCGTGGCGAGACGGTTCTGGTGGCGGCGCATGGCAATTCGCTGCGCGCGCTGGTGATGGCGCTCGACGGCCTCTCCGGCGAAGAGATCCTGAAGGTGGAAATCGCGACCGGCGTTCCCATCGTCTACAAGCTCAACGCTGATTCGACGGTGGCCTCGAAGGAAGTTCTCGAGGATTGATCTGTTTCAGGGCGCCTTCGGGCGCCCTTTTCACGTTTTGGGCCCCCCGCAAACCCATGCGGCGGAACGCCCCATGTCATTTTCTTTACAAACATCAAAATCCGCGTTGACACGGAAGGGTTTGCCCCCTACATCGGCATCGCACACCTGCCCAGGTGGCGGAATTGGTAGACGCGCACGGTTCAGGTCCGTGTGCCGCGAGGCGTGGAGGTTCGAGTCCTCTCCTGGGCACCATCCCCTTCCCGACAAATGAATCCGGTTTTGTCAGCAGCGCTTGCTGCTGCCTGCGTATCAGCGCTTCGGGCGCGGTCCGGGCGGGTTATCGGGGACCAGCTCCTCAGCAATTTTCTGAACAATGTCAGTGGCGCGGTTGGGCACATTGCCCTGCCAGTCATCGAACGCCTCTTCCCTGTAGGTCACGGCGACGGCAATGGTCACGCGGCCTTCGGGTGAATGGCCCTGCGGCAGCGTGGCGACGGCCGATGCATTGCCAGCAAAGGATGGCGTCTGCATGACCCAGTCCCCGCGCAGCATCGCGCCAAGGCCGTAGCTGAAGGCGCTGTCCAGCGTGTGGCAGTTGGGGCAGCCCTCAAGCGGACTTCCAAAGCCGATCAGGCGCGGCTCGATCATGGCCTTGCGGGATTCCGGCTGCAGGAACCCGTCGATGCCGGTGATCGTGTCAAAGCTGCGGGCCATGTCGGAAATGCCCGTCGTTTGAACCGAGCCCTGCGCCAGTGTCCAGGAAGGATTCCAGTGGGTGGCGTCCTCCCAGACGCCGCGCTCGGCGGTGTAGGAGTGCACCACCGGTTCCGGGACAGACGGCGTGTCATGGCCCTGCGTCTGCGAGAGATTGAGCGGATCGAGAACGTAGCGCTGCATCAGTGCGGCGAGCTTTTCGCCCGTGGCCGCCTCCATCACGCGCCCGAGGATGACATAGCCTGAATGGGAATAGTCCCAGTTCTCTCCGGGCGCAAAGCGACGGGGGGTGGACAGGCTGACATCGATCAGCTCTTCCGGGGTCCACTGTCGAAAAGGATCGGCATAGAAGGGCTCGAGAAATCCCTTCTCGTTCGCCACGTGATCGGGGTAGCCCGCCGTCATGTTAAGCAGCATGCGGGGCGTCGCCGTGTCGGCGGCGGGCAGGTCGGGCATCCATTCTGCAATGGGGCGGTCGAGGTCGAAGCGCCCCTCCTCCGCAAGCCGCAGCGCCACTGCCGCAACATAGGTGAGCGCTACCGCGCCATTGCGAAAGTGTCCGTCCGTGGTGAGCGGCACGCCCGGCATCGCTTCGCCATGGGCAAGCGTGATGAGCGGCTCGCCATCAATCCGCACCTCCAGAAGAAGCGCGTTGAGCTTCATGGCGTCGAAGGCGTCGAGCGCGATCTTCTGCACGGCGTCTGCCCCTGGATCGGTTTCCTGTGCTGCAAGCGGCGTGGAAGCCAGAAGCAGGCCGGCAAGCCCTGTAAGGCCGACGAGCCTGCGGGTGGAGCGAAGAGTGCGCGGCGTGTCGGTCAAGGAAGCCTCCCTCAAGGGCATAGGCGAAGCAGAAAAGCCCGAGAACGGCCCATCCTGCGTCGCAATTTCATGCCGTGGCGGCAGCTGCCGCTACGTCGCCTCATTTCGCCGCTATGCGGCCGCTACGTCAACTCCAGGAAACTGATAATGCATAGGCGACTTTCCCGCGGCGCGATGATCACGCCGGCAGCCGCTTTGTTCGTTGCGGTGTTGTCCGCACCGGCGTCAGCACAGTGCGGCAGCGCGTCATGGTACGCGCTTACGTCGAAGACGGCTTCAGGTGAGCGGATGAACCCGGCTGCGATGACCGCAGCGCACCGCACCCTGCCCTTCGGCACGAAACTGCGTGTAACCAACGAGCGCAATGGCCGCAGCGTGGTCGTGCGGATCAATGATCGCGGCCCCTTTGCGCGTGGCCGCATTCTCGATCTGTCAAAGGCTGCTGCAGCGAAGCTCGGTTTCATTCGCGCCGGCCACACCAGGGTCTGTCTGGAAAAGCGCTAGGGTCAGGCCCCAAGCTGGCAAGCGAGCCGGAAGGCGGGTTAGCTGCTCGCGCGCTGCAGTGTTTTCTGTTCGCCCGTATGGTGGAGATAGCCAAGCGTGGCGTCGGCATTGCAGGGACGCCCGAAGAGATAGCCCTGCCCGCCCGCACAGCCAAACTGCGTGAGGCGCTCGGCCTGTGCCTCGGCTTCGATGCCTTCGGCAACCACTTCCATGCCAAGCCCCTCACACATGGCGAGAATGGCGCGGATGATGTGTTCGGACGGCCGGTCTTCCAGGATCGAGGCGACGAAGGCGCGGTCGATCTTGAGCTTGTCGAAATGGAACTCGCGCAGCCGGCCAAGGCTCGACTGTCCGGTGCCGAAATCATCCAGCGAAACGCGAATGCCAACCCGCCGCAGATCCTCAACGATGCGCTGTGCGGAGGCAGGGTCGTTCATCAGACCCGTTTCGGTGATCTCGATCTCCAGCCGGCGCGGATCGAAGCCCGTCTGTTCGAGAATGGAGAGAATCTGCAGGCCGGTATTGTGATCGACCAGTTGAGACGGCGACAGGTTGAACGAGAGGAACAGATCCTCCGGCCAGTCGCGTGCGGCTTCCGTGGCCTTGCGCAGCACCAGCTGCGATAACGGGCCGATGATGCCGCGTTCTTCGGCGATGGGAATGAAGATGCCCGGCGAAACCGGTCCCAGATCCCGGTCGGTCCAGCGCGCCAGCGTCTCGAAGCCCACCGTGCGGCGGGTTTCCAGATCGACGATCGGCTGGAAATGCGGCTCCACCTCGCCGGCGGCGACCGCCCGGCGCAGGGCCTGCTCGATATGGGTTACGCGCTTGGCGGCCTCTTCCATCTCGCGGGTGTAGACCACGACTGCGCCGCGCCCCGTGCGCTTGGCCTGATAGAGCGCGGTTTCCGCCTTGTTGAGCAGAACCTCGCCTGTCTCTTCCTCGGAATAATAGAGGGAACAGCCGGCAGACGCCGAAAGCCGCGCGGTGCGGTGGCCGACATCATAGGGGGCGGAGAGAATTTCGATCAGAAGCCGTGTCTTCTCGCGCGCGGCCTCCTCGCTGAAGACCAGCGGGAACAGAAAGGCGAATTCGTCTGCGCCGATGCGGGTGACCGTGGAGTGCGTATCCATCGCGGCGCGCAGCCGCATGGCCACCTGCTGCAGGATTTCATCGCCCGCGGCGCGGCCAAAAAGGTCGTTGATCGGCTTGAAGCCATCGAGATCCAGAACGCCGATGGCGAAAGGAGCGGGGTCGTCCGCGCGTTCCTCGATCAACCGGTCGATCTTGTCGAAGAATCGGCGCATGTTTCCGAGGCCCGTCAACGCATCGGTGAAGGCAAAGTCGGACTGGTCCGCCGTTATCGTCCGTGCTTGTGCGGGCGCCGGCTGCATCGAAACTCCGTTATGCGGGCGATCTTGTTCTCGATGCGCCGAACAGTGGACGTAAAGTGTTTATGAATCGTATCCAATATAACGTTATCGTGAACAGTCTTTTGTTCATCGACGGCGCGGCGTGACGTCTGTGCGGCATCCACAGCTTGACAGAAGCATGCGCGGGCCGTCATCTGCCGCACAACAGTCCCCTCCGGAGCTCTTTCCATGTCCCTGAAAGTCGCGGTCCAGATGGACCATATCTCCACCATTTCGATTGCCGGCGACACCAGCTTCGCGCTCGCTCTGGAAGCGCAGAGGCGGGGCCATGCGCTCTGGCACTACACGCCGGATCGCCTCTCCATGGCCGATGGCAAGGTTATCGCCTGGGCCGAGACGCTTGAGGTGCGCGATGAGGTGGGCAACCACTTCACGCTCGGCGAGCCGCAGCGCACGGACCTTTCGGAGCTGGATGTGGTGCTTCTGCGCCAGGATCCGCCGTTCGACATGAATTACATCACCACGACGCATATTCTGGAGCGCATTCACCCGAAGACGCTCGTGGTCAATGATCCGGCCTGGGTGCGCAACAGCCCGGAAAAGATCTTCGTGACGGAATTCGCCGACCTGATGCCGGAAACGCTGATCACCCGCGATCCGCGCGAGGTCGATGATTTCCGCAGGAAGCATGGCGACATCATCGTCAAGCCGCTCTACGGCAATGGCGGCGCCGGCATCTTCCACCTCAAGGAGGGAGACCGCAATCTGGCCTCGCTTCTGGAAATGTTCATGGAAGCGTTCCGCGAGCCCTTCATCGTGCAGCGCTACCTGAAAGAGGTGCGTGGCGGCGACAAGCGCATCATCCTCATTGAGGGTGAGCCGGTTGGCGCCATCAACCGTGTGCCGGCCGAGCACGATTCGCGCTCCAACATGCATGTGGGCGGCCGCGCCGAACATGCGGAACTGACGGATCGCGAGCGCGAGATCTGCGCGCGCATCGGGCCGTCGCTGCGCGAGCGCGGTTTCACGCTGGTTGGCATCGATGTCATCGGTGACTGGCTGACGGAGATCAATGTGACCTCTCCGACGGGCCTCCGCGAGGTCAAGAAATTCGGCGGCGCGGATATTGCCGCGCTGTTCTGGAATGCCGTCGAGGCGCGCTGCGCTGCAGTCTGACCGCTGCATCATGCATCAGGTTTAAGGGGCGGGCTGCGTTTGCGCTCGCCCCGATCTGTTCTCCCGGCACAACTCTTTGCAACCTGAAGACAACCTTTGCGCTAGGTTGTTCTCTCAATGTTCTTGATCTGATCGCCTGAAGCTGCTTCAATGCGGTTGCAAGGGGATTGGAACTCGTGTTCTGGCGGCAATGCCGGGCGTGCGCAGGGGGAGAGCACATGGTTTCGCATGTGAGCACTGTGGCATTTCAGGGCGTGGAGGCTGTGCCTGTCGAGGTGCAGGTGATGGTGGCTCCCGGCAAGATGGGGATGCAGATCGTCGGGCTGGCCGACAAGGCCGTCGCGGAAAGCCGGGAGCGGGTGCAGGCGGCGCTTCATGCGTCGGGCCTTTCCATGCCGCCCAAGAAGGTGACGATCAACCTCGCGCCTGCGGACCTGCCGAAAGAGGGCAGCCATTACGATTTGCCGATTGCGCTGGGTCTCATGGCCGCTCTCGGCGCGATTCCCGACGATTCATTAGCTGGCTATGTCGTGCTTGGAGAACTCTCGCTCGATGGCACGGTGGCGGCGGTGAACGGTGTTCTGCCGGCGGCCATCGGGGCGAATGCGATGGGGCGCGGCCTGATCTGCCCGCATGCCTGCGGCGCGGAGGCCGCGTGGGCCAGCGCGGATCTCGACATTCTCGCGCCGCGCAGCCTCATCGCGCTCGCCAATCATTTCAAGGGTAGCCAGGTGATGAGCCGCCCGGAGCCGGCTCTCGGGCCGCCGCCGGTCAGATTGCCGGATCTTGCCGACATCAAAGGGCAGGAGGGGGCCAAGCGGGTTCTGGAGGTGGCGGCCGCTGGCGGGCACAATCTTCTGATGAATGGCCCGCCCGGGGCCGGCAAGTCGATGCTGGCGCAGCGCCTGCCATCCATTCTGCCGCCCCTGTCTCCGCGCGAATTGCTGGAAGTCTCCATGATCGCTTCCATTGCCGGGGAACTGGCGGAGGGCAAACTCACTGATCAGCGTCCGTTTCGCGCGCCGCATCACTCGGCCTCCATGGCGGCCATCGTGGGCGGCGGATTGAAGGCGCGTCCCGGCGAGGCTTCGCTGGCGCATCACGGGGTTCTGTTTCTGGACGAGTTGCCGGAGTTTTCACCGCAGGTTCTGGATTCGCTGCGCCAGCCGCTGGAAACCGCCGAATGCGTGATCGCGCGCGCAAATCACCGGGTCAGCTATCCGGCCCGTATCCAGCTTGTTGCGGCCATGAACCCGTGCCGTTGCGGCATGGCCGGGGAGCCGGGGCATCGCTGCCGGCGCGGCCCGCGCTGCCAGACGGATTATCAGGCGCGCATTTCGGGGCCGCTGCTCGACCGTATCGATCTTCGGGTCGATGTTCCCGCCGTCTCCGCGAGCGATCTGATCGGCGGGGGCGGGCGTTCGGAGCCCAGTGCGGTGGTTGCGGAGCGCGTCAGCCGGGCACGCGCCATGCAACAGGAACGATACACGGCGCTGGGCCTGCCTGCGTGGACGACCAATGCCTCCTGCTCGGCCGCAATGATCGAGGATGTGGTGACGCTCGATGCGCCGTGCACGGCGCTCATTCGGGAGGCGAGCGAGAAGCTCGGCTTTTCCGCGCGTGCGTATCACCGGGTTCTCAAGGTCGCGCGCACGCTGGCCGATCTGGATGGCGCCGGCGATGTCACGCGAACCCATCTGGCCGAGGCGATCTCCTACCGCGTGGCCGGCACGGTGCGCGCAGAGGCGGCGTGACGCTCTGCCGTTTCGTTCGGCTGTCCGGCGTTCAATGGGGCGGTGCGGAGGCACGTGGTGGCCGGTGGTTTGCCGGGTAATTGTCTCGACTGGCGGTGCATCGTGGGTGTGAGCACGTGTGACCCCGGGGGCCCAAGGGAGGGCGAGGCGGTTAGCCGGCACGCTTCTTGCGGCCTGTCGATGCATTCAGTTCGGCTGCGGCCTTCAGAAGGGCCCTGAGCGCTTCTTCATCAATCGCATCGCCTTCGTGAAAGTCGATGGCGCGGCGGGTGTTGCCTTCGAGGCTGGCGTTGAAAAGGCCGGACGGGTCGTCCAGCTTCGCGCCTTTGGCGAAGGTCATTTTCACGGCCTTCTTGTAGGTCTCTCCGGTGCACAGCATGCCGTCCTGATACCAGACGGGAACGCCACGCCATTTCCATTCTTCCGTCACTTGCGGCAGGGCCTCCAGGACCAGTTGCCGAAGGTGGGCGAGGGTTTCGCCGCGCCAGTCATTCAGTTCCGCAATGCGTGCATCGATCTGTTCTGACGGGGTTTTGCCGGTGTCGGTTGCGCTCATGGGGCGATCTCCGATTGTTCTTTTGCATGTGACTGCTTTCGATGCTCAGTCGAGGCGTTCAAGAACCCTTTCGAGTTCCGAGATGAAGCGCGGCCATGCAGCGCTTGCGCCGCGATGGTAGGGCTTCTGCTCTGGCAGAAAGCCCTCCTGCTCCATGCGCAGCAATGTGCCGCCGGCCGTCGGCGTCAGCGTCCATGTGACAGTGCTGCGCAGGTCCTTTGTGTCCCAGGCGTAGGAGAGCGTTCGGTACGGTTCGATCTCTTCCACCACGCAGTCAACGCCACCCCAGTCTGCGGTGAGGCTGAAGCGGTGTCCGACGCGGGGTGCGAAATCGTTCTTCATCAGCCATTCGGCGATCAGGTGCGGCTGGGTGAGCGCCCGCCAGACCTTTTCCGGCGGATGCGAAAGCGTGCGCTCCACCACCACACAGAGCGTTTCGGCTGTTGCGTCGTTCATTGATCCATCCTGTCGAGAAGATCTTCCAGATCATCGAACCGGTTCTCCCAGAAGCCGGCCATCTCACGCGTCCAGTCGAGGAGCGGGGCCAGCGCAACCGGGTCGGCGCTGTAAAAGGTCTGTCGGCCGCTTTGCCGGTCATGCACCAGCCCGGCGCGCTTCAACACGCCAAGATGCTTGGAAACGGCGGGCTGCGATACCCCGGCCCCGGCGGTGAGGGCGGTGACCGTCAGATCGCCATCGCGGCACAGCCGCTCGAAGATGGTGCGGCGTGTGGGGTCGGCCAATGTTCGGAAGAGGGTATCACGGGTCGGCTGCATTGTTACACATAACTACAGGGTTATTGTTTTAATAAATAACCCCGCAGTTATGGATTTGTCAATGTCGGGGCTGTGCTGTGTGTCAGCCAGCCATCTGCCTCACCGCATCGAGCAGGAATTCATCCTGATAATGCGCGGCGGCAAAGGAAAGCCCCACCGGACAGTCATCGACCGTCATGATCGGGGCCGAGATTTCGGGAAGCCGCGCCACGCCGGAGAATGCGGTGAGGGTCATTGTCCGGTCGTAGAAATCGATCACTGCTTCCATTGTCGTCAGGGAGCCCTTCAGCGGCGCGATCACCGGCGTCGTGGGAAAGCAGACCACCGTGCCCGGGGTGAGGGCCGCGTTGATCGCCTCGAACAGGCGTTCACAATGGGTGATGCTCTCGAGCGCGGCGATGCGATCGAAGGCGGCTACATTGCCGTAGGCCATGGAGAAGGTGAAGCCGAGTTCCGGCTTTTCGGTCTCGATCCAGTTCGCAACCGTGCTCTGGAACTCCGCCGTCTGCAGGTCGCGAAGCGCCTTCAGATTGCAGTCGCTCAGGGAGGCATCTGCACCGATCAGCGCCGCAAAGCGCATGGGCTTCGGCGCAATGCCCGTTTTCACGGCAATCGCCTCCAGCGCCGCCTCCACCTGCTGCTGCACGGTCGCGTCGGCGATTTCCACCGCATCCGTCAGGACAATGATGCGCTCCAGCTTTTGTGGTTTCGCCTTGCCGCTGCGCAGGAGCACGCGCGCGGCGCTGTCGAGCGTTGCAAGGCTGTTTGCCACCACGCCCACCGTGCTGACGCTCGGCATGAAGGGCAGGACGCCGGCCTCGGAAACGCGGTGCAGCGAGGGGCGCAGGCCCCACAGGCCGCACAGGCTTGCCGGGACGCGGATCGAGCCGCCCGAATCCGTGCCGAGCGAAAAGTCTGCGAGCCCATTGGAAACGGACGAGGCCGAACCGCTGGAGGAGCCGCCGGGAATACGCTCCGGCGCATTGCCGTTGCGCGGCGTTCCGAAGAAATGGCTCTCACCGTCGAGGCTGTAGGTGAACTCGTCGGCTACCACCTTTCCGACGCAGCGCGCTCCTGCGGCAAGCACCTGGTCGACACACAGCGCGTTGTGAACCGGGGCCGCATGGGCGTCCCGCCATGCCGGGCTGCCATAGGAGGTCTTGAGCCCCGCCAGGTCGATATTGTCCTTCACGGTGAAGGTCAGCCCATCAAGCGGGCCGGAGGCATGGGGCGCGAGGTCGAGGCGCTCGACCAGGGAACCGGAGGGATCGGCGAGGGATGTCTTGGGCATGGGCACTCCGAATCTGAGAACAGGCTGGAGCGTCCTGCGGACCACAATCGCTTCAATGTCTCAAGGCCCGGTGGCCGGAACCGGCGCGAACGCACCAGTCGCGATCCCGGGAGCGCGGGGAGGCGTGGTCAGGTCCCGTCGTATCTCTTCAGGCTGTTTCTCTGGAGCCCGTTTCTCTGGAGCCATGTTTCGTAGAGATGCCCGCGCGCGCCCTGCGCCTGCGGGATGTGCGCTGCTTCAATGCCTTCCTGCTCATCGACGGGGCGGGCAAGCTCGGCGGCGATGGAGGCTGTCGACAGGCCATAGGGTTCGGCCTCGTCATTGGAATAAGCGAAGAAGACCCGGTCGACACCGCACATGCGCATGGCGGCGAAGCACATGGGGCAGGGCTGGCCGCTGGCATAGACCGCGCAACCGTCGAGGCGGGGGGCGCCCAGCGCCTTGCCGGCGGCGCGCAGTGCAAGCAGCTCGGCATGGGCGGTGGGATCGCAGTCCACCGCCATACGATTGACACCGCGCGCAACCACCGCGCCGTCCTTCACCACCACGGCGCCGAATGGCCGGCCACCCTCATCGACATTGTCGAAGGCAAGCGCGATGGCTTCGTCCAGAAAACGTTTCGTGTCGCTCATTTTGCCCCTGCGCCTTCCAGAATTTCGATCATCTCCGTGTAGCCGCTGCGTTTTGCGTGCTGCAATGGGGTTACGCCTTCGCGGTCGGCAATGTCGGTGTCTGCGCCGGCGTCGACCAGCAGTTTCACGATCGCCGTATGGTTCGGCCCGCCATCGCCCAGGATCACGGCTTCCAGCAGCGCCGTCCAGCCGAGCTTGTTCACATGGTCGAGATCAACCCCGGCCTCGATCAGCGTGCGTACGGTCTCCACATGGCCGCGGTCGGCTGCGGGGATGAGCGCTGTTCCACCGAAGCGGTTGGTGCTTTCAAGGTCTGCGCCGTTGTCGAGCGTCAGGCGCAGAATATCCTGATAGCCGCGTGCGCCAGCCAGCAGATAGGGGCTGTCCTCGATTCCGTCCTTCGCATTGACATCAGCACCCGCTTCGATCAGAAGGCGCGCGGCCTCCCCCTGGTTTGCCTGCACGGCGGCCATGAGGGCCGTTCTCTTGCGCGCGTCACGCTCATCGACGGCAGCGCCGTTTTGAAGCGCGTTCTCCAGTGCAGCGATGTCGCCACTTTCTGCAGCGGTGATGAGGGGCGTTTGTGCAAAAGCACCGGTTTGAAGGGCGGCGGCCATCAGGGCTGCTGCCACGAGGCGGAGAAACCGCCGGCCGGATTGTGCGCGCAATACATTCATTCAGGTCTCCCGATCTGCTCTTCGGGAAAGACCTTAGTCCATCAATTGTGACGAAGTTTGGAGCGCGCCGATGCGGCTATTCGCTCACTGCGCCGACGACCGGGTTGTTGCTTTCGCGCAGGCTCACCCAACGGCCGGTATGCGTGCTGGCCTGACGCTTCAGATAGCTGTAGCCGGTGGCGCTCCACAGCTTCACGCTGTTGTTGAGGTTGTCGAGAACGAAGTCCCCGCGATCCGTGCGCACGGTCAAGACCGCATGGCCCTCGCCATTGGGCTTGCGCACGACGGTGATCAGAAGGTTGGAGAGCGAAATGCCGGCCCGTTTCAGAGCGCGGCGCTTCTCGAGCACATAGTCCTCGCAGTCGCCAACGCCGGTTGAAGGGTAGGTCCACACTTCTTCCTGGCCATAGATGTCGATGTCGTTCATCGGCTCGATGGCGTTGTTCACCGCCGTGTTGACCTCGGTCAGGGTTTTCCAGAGCGTCTTGGTCATATGCACCGGCCCCTGATCGCGCATGCGGATCGAGCATTCGACCGGGTTGGCCTTGCAGAACTCGTAATGACCGATGGGCTGAGAGGTCAGTCCGCCGGTTTCCATCAGATTCATCGCTCCGGCCGGCGCAATCATGCCCCCTGCCAGAAAAAGGCTCGCAAGAACCCCACTGCGGAATCCCCCCCGCAAAGCAGCCATCATGGCGCTCCCCGCTCGTTTCAATCGTTAACGAAACGTTAAGGATGATGGGGTGTCGGTGTCAATCAGCAGAGCGGCAATCTTACCAGCTATGGTTACCAGCGATGCTTCTGGCCACCGGCTTTGGCGCTTCCTGTTGCGCAAATGCCATTGCCGCAGGGGATGATCTGCGCCTGACACTGAAGCTTTTCAGCGTCGGGCGATAACTGTCATGGCTGGCGTGCCGAGACTGCTAGGTCAGGACGCGCTGTTGGAGCCTGTGGACGGCTTGCGGCTGCGGGCGGCCGGCTTTTTCGCCGTCCCGGCGCGTGGTTTCGCCGGTGCGGCTTCGGCTGCTGCCGGCTTTGCGGTCTTCAATCCGCCGGCCGGGTTGCTGCGCATAAAGTCGAGAATGCGCGGCGCGATTTCAGAGCGGAAACGCGAGCCGTTGAAGACGCCGTAATGGCCAACGGCGGGCTGCATGTAGTGATGACGCATGTCGTCGGGAATGTTGACGCACAGATCATGCGCGGCCTTCGTCTGGCCGACGCCGGAAATATCGTCATTCTCGCCTTCCACCGTCAGAAGCGCCACGCGCCTGATGGCGGAAGGGTCGACCAGTTCGCCGCGATGGCGCATCTGGCCGCGCGGCAGGTCGTGCCGGATGAAAACGGTCTCCACGGTCTGCAGGTAGAACTCGGCCGTCAGGTCCATCACCGCCAGATATTCGTCATAGAAGTCGCGGTGCTTCTCGGCGGAATCGCCATCGTTCTTCACCAGATGCATGAAGAAGTCCTTGTGCGCCGTGATGTGGCGATCAAGGTTCATGCTCATGAAGCCGGAGAGCTGCAGGAAGCCCGGATAGACCTGGCGCATGAAGCCCGGATTGGGCCACGGAACCGGCATGATGACATTGTCGCGGAACCACGAAATGTCCTTTTCCTCGGCCAGCTCGTTCACGGCGGTCGGGTTCTTGCGGGTGTCGATGGGGCCGCCCATCAGGGTCATGCTGGCGGGCACGGTCTTTGCGCCGCGCGCCTCCATGATGGCGATGGCGGCAAGCACCGGCACCGAGGGCTGGCACACGGCCATCACATGCGTGTCCGGACCCATCTGCTCGAAGATGTCGATCAGATAGTCGATATAGTCGTAGAGATCGAAAGAACCGTCGGCCAGCGGCACCATGCGCGCGTCCGACCAGTCGGTAATGTAGACATCTGCATAGGGCAGCATGGTCTCCACCGTGCCGCGCAGCAGCGTGGCGTAGTGGCCGGACATGGGCGCGACCATCAGGATCTTCGGTCCGGCATGCGCGCCTTCGGGCAGGTCGCGCTTGAAGCGGATGACGTCACAGAACGGGCGTGACCAGACGATCTGCTCGTTGACGGCCACTTTCACGCCGTTGACGCTGGTTTCCTTGAGGCCGAATTCCGGCTTGGTGTAGCGGCGTGTGCTGCGCTCGAAGACCTCGGCAGCGGCGGCGACGCTGCGACCGAAATAGGTCTTGGCGACCGGATTCATGGGGTTGCTGTAAAAAAGCCGAACGGCGTCGGCATAGGCCCGCGCCGGCTGCAGCGCGGCGTGGTTGAATTCATAAAGCTGATAATACATTGCTAGGTTTCCTGGGAGGACCTTCGCTATGGCCAGGCCGCCAGGGGAAGTGGATATGTGACGGCGAAGCCTTGGTCGTTTGCATGCCAATCAGAGTAAACGACTTTTGCTGCGTTGCAATAGAAGCGCGCGTTTCCGATTTTTCGGAGAGGGGGCGTTTCATCAACTATATGATTTTAAAAAAGAAAATAAGACTGCGCGTCAAGCATTGCTGTTGCGGCGCAGCATGAGAACGCGGCTTTCCGGTGAAACATCGGGCGGGATTTCGATCAGAAAGCGATCTTTCAGTGCTTCGGGCGCTGCATCCAGAGGCCATTCGGCAAAGCCGTGACGTTCGTAGAATGGCGCGTTGAAGGGCACGTCGCGAAACGTGCTGAGCGACACACCTTCGAGGCCGAGCGCCCGGCTCTCACCGATCACGGTCTGAAGCAGCCGCCCGCCAAGCCCACGGCGTCCATGCTCGGGCGCAACGGAGAGCTCTTCGACATGGAGAAATGCGTCGATGGGGCTGGTGATGACAAAGCCCACCGGGCCGTCTGCCACATGAACCGCCACGAATGTGCGGCGCTGCGCGGCGAGCCTGTCAAAGGCGTCTGCTTCCATCGCCGGTGTGGTGGCAAGATCCGCGTGCCCGTGCTCGGTAAAAAGCTGCGCGGCGCGCACCTCAACGGCCGGGAGATGCTGCGCATCGGCCGGCCGGTAAGGGCGGATCACATAGTCCTGAACTGCGGTTGCCGTGGGTCTGTCCTCGCGGTTTCGGAGATTATTCCGCGCCCTCGACAAGCACCATGTCGGCATCGGCCACCGTGTTGCGGATGGCTTTCGCCGCCTGGTATTCGGGCGAGTTGTAGCAATCATGTGCGGCCTGCAGCGAGGGAAACTCGATCACCACATTGCGTCCGCGTCCGGTGCCTTCCAGTCCTTCCCATTCGCCGCCGCGCGCCAGAAAGCGCGCGCCGAACTTTTCGAAGGCCGGTTTGGCCGTGGCCACATAGTCCTTGTAGCGCTCGGGGTCGCGCACATCGACATGGGCAATCCAGTATCCCTTGGGCTCTTTGGGCATGGTTCCTCCTCCCTTGCTTGGTTCCTGCCTGTTCTGTCAGGCTGCCGCCATCTCGTTGAGAATGGCTTCTGCCGCAGCCTTTGGATCTTGTGCCGCCACGATGGGGCGCGCAACCACCAGATGCGTGCTGCCGGCGCGGATGGCGTCGCCTGGCGTCATGACGCGTTTCTGGTCGCCATGGTCGCTGCCGGCCGGCCGGATGCCGGGCGTCACCAGCGCCATGTCAGGGCCGGCCACGCCGCGCATTTCCTCCACCTCGGTCGGGGCGCAGACAATGCCGCCCATGTCGGCGTCGCGGGCCTGGGCAACGCGCTTTGCCACCAGTTCACGGGCGGTGAGCGCATAGCCCGCATCGTTCAGGTCGGCATCGTCCATGGAGGTGAGAACGGTCACGCCGAGCAGGGTCAGGCCGGAGCCTTCGGCTGCCTTGACCGCAGCGCGCATCGCCTTGGGGTAGGCGTGGATGGTGAGCATGGTCATGCCCATCCGCGCGATGTTCTCGACGCCCTTGGCCACCGTGTTGTCGATGTCGAGCAGTTTCATGTCGAGGAAGATCTTCTTGCCGGAGCCGGCCAGCTCACGCGCGAAGCTCAGGCCGCCGGCAAAGGCGAGCTGATGCCCGATCTTGTAGAAGGACACCGTGTCGCCCAGCGCGGCGACCACGCGGTCCGCCTCGGTCAGGGTCGGTACATCGAGGCCCACGATCAGGCGGTCGCGAATATCGTTGGTCATGGTCAGGCTCCCACACGGGTTGAGGTCAGTTTGGCACGTTCGATCAGTCCGCGACAGACGGCTTCCATCATGCCCCGTGTGCGCTCGTCCCTGAAGCTGCCATCGGTGTCGAAGGCATCCTGTGCGCGGGCAACGGAGCATTGAGGGGTGATGATGTCGGCCTTGCAGTTCATCAGCACGGCGCGCAGGTGATAGAGCCCGCGAATGCCGGCGAAATTGCCGTCGGAAGAAGAGCAGAGCGCGATGGGCTTGCCGGCCCAGGGGCGCAGGGGCTTGCCATTGTCCTTGGAGAGGCGGCTTACCCAGTCGATCGTGTTCTTGAGCAGAGGCGGAATGGAAGCGTTGTATTCGGGGCTGGCGATCAGCACTGCGTCATGCGCGGCGATCAGCCGGCCGAGCCGGTACACATTCTCGGGAATGCCTTTCTCCCGCTCCAGATCCTCGTCCATGATCGGCAGCGGATAATCCACCAGCGATATGCGCGTGACCTCCGCACCCTGCTGCGCGAGTTCCTTCATGGCTGCGTCGGCGGTCTGGCCGCTATAGGCGCCCGTGCGGATCGATCCTGCAAAGACAAGGATTTTGGGGGTCATCGGCGAATGCTCCTCTGTTTGCGAAGAGCCGTATAAGCAATGAACTTTTCAATCAATGGAATATGCGTGTGGAAGACCGCCACCGGCGGCAGATGTGAAAAGGAGCCGACAAGCGGCTCCTGAAGACGTTTTTGCTGGTGGTTCACCGGCCCGTTCAATCCGGGGCTCGATCTAGTGCTTTCCCCGGCGATAGACCCAGAGCTGTGTCGGGGGGATGTTGCGCAGCACGAAATCGAAATGCTCGACCGTGTAATTGCCCTGGCCCGCCGGGATCGGGGATTTGGGGCCGTAGGTGAGCTGCACCACCGGACGTCCCTCGGGAATGAGGTCGAGAAGGGAATCCATATAGGCAACGCGCTCTTCAACGGGGAAGTTGAGCAGCGGAACGCCGGACACCACGCTGTCGAACAGTTTGGGTGTCTTGTCGCCCAGCGCCTTTTCCAGCGTGTTGCGGATATCGAAGGCGTTGCCCTCGATCACGTTCACGCCCGGATAGGTCTCGCGCAGATGGGTCACGAAATCCGGGGAGTACTCAACGGCGTAAAGGTTCTGCGGGTCGACGCCATGGGCGAGGATCGCCTTGGTGATGACGCCGGTTCCGGGGCCTGCCTCGAGAACCGGTAACCCGGATTTGGTGTCGATGACCGATGCCATCCGCCGGGCGGTGACACTGCTTGTGGGCATGATGGCGCCGACAGCCTTGGGCTGGTCAATCCAGCCGCGAAAGAAGCGCAGTTCTTCCCCAAAACGGTCTGCGATCGCTTTGCGCACACCTTGCCCTTTGCTCATCGTACCGCCATCCTCCTTCAAAACCCCGTTATAAAATCATTTTTATTGCGGGAAGTATCCCGCCATTCCGTAGATCGGGCCGAACAGCCCGATCCAGTCCCAGTAGCCCAATGCAGTCCAATTGCACCGTGCGGCTATTCTCCGAAGGATTCGAAGAAGTCCTTCATACGTGAAAAGAAGCCTGCCGACTGCGGGCTATTTTCCTTTGAAGAAATTTTCTCGAACTCTTCAAGAAGCTCACGCTGTTTTTTCGTGAGGTTTTGCGGCGTTTCTACGGCCACCTGAATGTAAAGATCGCCAACCTTGGTCTGTCGCAGCACGGGCATGCCCTTGCCGCTGAGGCGGAACTGGCGGCCGTTCTGGGTGCCTTCGGGCACTTTGACACGGGCCTGTGTTCCATCCAGCGTGGTGACCTCGAAAGAGCCGCCGAGTGCTGCCGTGGTCATCGAGATGGGCACCTTGCAGTAAAGGTCGGCGCCGTCGCGCTGGAAAAACTCGTGTGGTTTGACCGACAGGAAGATGTAGAGGTCGCCGGGCGGTCCGCCGCGCAGACCGGCCTCGCCCTCGCCGGCAAGGCGAATGCGCGTGCCGTCTTCGATGCCGGCCGGGATGTTGACCGAGAGCGAGCGCTCTTCGGCCACGCGGCCCTGTCCGGAGCACTTCTGGCAGGGGTCGGAAATGGTTTCGCCACGCCCCTGACACTGCGGGCAGGTGCGTTCGACGGAGAAGAAGCCCTGTGCGGCGCGCACACGGCCCGAGCCATGGCACATCTGACACTGGGTCGGAGACGTGCCGGGCTTTGCGCCGGTGCCGGCGCAGTCGTCACAGGCCACGGCGGTTGGCACGCGGATCTGCCCGGTCTTGCCGGCGAACGCCTCTTCCAGCGTGATTTCCATGTTGAAGCGCAGGTCTGCGCCATGCTGGCGACCGCCACGGCGTCGCCCGCCGCCCATCATGTCGCCGAAAATGTCTTCGAAGATATCGGCGAAACCGCCGCCACCGCCGCCGAAGCCACCGCGTCCGCCCATGCCGCCATTTTCAAAAGCAGCATGGCCGAACTGATCGTAAGCCGCACGCTTCTGCGGATCACGCAGCGTTTCGTAGGCTTCGTTGACTTCCTTGAACTTCTCTTCCGCCTCGCCATCGCCGGGGTTGCGGTCCGGATGGTACCGCATGGCGAGTTTGCGAAAGGCGCTTTTAAGTTCCTTCTCGTCGGCGTTTCTCGACACGCTGAGCGTCTCGTAAAAATCTGCCTTCATCAATGAGAGTCCCGCATAATCTGTTTGGAGCGAACACTGTTCCCCCGATCAGTGCCCGTTATTTAGGTATTCGCGACAGCGAATGCCATAGTTTGCGGCAGATTGCCAGCGGCACGGGGCATCACACGCCATGCGCGCAGGCATCCGGAACTCCGTCAGGCTGCAGCCACCTTCGTGCGCGGCTTCTGCCGGCCAAGGCCGGCAGCATTCAGCAGATATCCAGAAAGCACGTTTTCGAAGAAGCGGAACGACGCCATGGCGACGAAAATCGTCAGAAGCATCACCGCGCCCGTATAGGCGAAAAACAGAGGGACCGAGGGCGACTGAATGTAGTGCCCCCAGATGAAGGAGAAGAAAATGCTCTCCGTCACCGGGTGCCACAGATAGACGCCGAAGGAAACGGCCGCCGCCGGACGCAGGAAGGCGGGATAGGTATAGCCATCGGGATTGTTGCGCTCCACGACGCCAGCCAGAAACACGGCAACCGCCAGGAGCAGAAGCGTGACATAGATGTCGAGCCGGAGCGCCATGGAGGTGCAGGCGAGCAGGATTGCCACCCAGGCGGGCCAGCGGGCCGACACGGTCAGCGCGGAGCGCTTCACGAGCACGGCAAGAAGCGCGCCCAGCACGAAATCGGCAAAGGTGCGGTAAGCGCCCCATGTGTCTGCCTGAACCCAGCTCTCGAAGGGCATGACGCCCGTGCGCACCATTACTTCCAGAATGGCGTAGCAGGCGAACAGGAGGCCGAACAGGCCCGTGAGCCCGCCACGGCGATAGGCCATGATGATGACGGGCAGGAGAAGATAGGCAAACCACTCTGCCGAGAGCGACCAGGAGACGAAATTGAAGGTGAGGCGGTCTTCCACGCCCCATGCCTGGATCAGGAGCAGGTTGGCGGGAAGGGCGCTCCAGTCAAAAAGGGCGGCTTCGCCACCGGTGCGGAGAACGCCGAGCGAGACCAGAAGGCCGATAAAGACGAAGTAGGACAGCGTCGCCAGGTGAAGCGGGTAAAGGCGTATCAGCCGCTTGTAGAGATAGACGCCATAGCTTCGGGCATCGCGCACCTGATCGCCATAGCGCGAGAAGATGAGAAAGCCCGATATGATGAAAAACATGTCGAGCAGTGGCCGCAGCGCTTCCAGCTCGTTTTTCACCTGAAGCCCTTCGCCGGGCGCGAAGTGGCCGAAGTGGTAAAGCATGATCAGAAGCGCCGCCGCAAAGCGCCAGATCTCATAAAGTCGATAGCGGATCATGAGCCCCCCGGCCAATCCAACAGATATTCTCGATCACCCTGTGTCCGTTCGGACGCATAAAGGGCGATCCAAGTTATTGATCGAGCATCGGAATAACCCGAAAACCGGATGCCGATTTTCGGTCCCGCGCTCTAGTTTGCCGGCAATCTTATCGGGGGGATTCTTTAAAAGGCATGAAAAAAGCCCGGGGTGAAAACCCCGGGCTTTTCAAATTCACTGTCTGAGCGATCAGGCCGACTTCTTGTCGTCTTCGTCGATCTCTTCGAAATCGGCGTCAACGACATCGTCGCCGGAAGCCTTGGCGTCAGCCGCTGCGTCTGCCTCGGCAGCTTCGGTCTGGCTGGCCTCATACATGGCCTGACCAAGCTTCATGGAAGCTTCGGCGAGGGTGTTGGTCTTCGCCTTGATGTCCTCGGCGTCGTCGCCCTCGACGGCCGTCTTCAGGTCGGCGAGTGCGTCTTCGATGGCCTTCTTCTCTTCCTCGGAGACCTTGTCGCCATATTCGCCCAGCGACTTCTCCGTGGAGTGGATGAGGGCCTCGGCCTGGTTCTTGGCTTCGACCGCCTCACGGCGCTTCTTGTCGGCCTCGGCGTTGGACTCGGCGTCCTTCACCATGTTGTCGATCTCATCGTCGCTGAGACCGCCGGAAGCCTGGATGCGGATCGCCTGCTCCTTGCCGGTGCCCTTGTCCTTCGCGGACACGTTCACGATGCCGTTGGCGTCGATGTCGAACGTGACCTCGATCTGCGGCACGCCGCGCGGTGCGGGCGGAAGACCGGTCAGATCGAAGCGGCCAAGGCTCTTGTTGTCCGCAGCCATTTCGCGCTCACCCTGGAACACGTTGATGGTCACGGCATTCTGGTTGTCCTCGGCGGTCGAGAAGACCTGGCTCTTCTTGGTCGGGATCGTCGTGTTGCGGTCGATCAGGCGCGTGAACACGCCACCGAGCGTCTCGATGCCCAGCGAAAGCGGGGTCACGTCGAGCAGCAGAACGTCCTTCACGTCACCCTGCAGAACACCGGCCTGAATGGCGGCGCCCATGGCGACCACTTCGTCCGGGTTCACACCCTTGTGCGGGTCCTTGCCGAAGAAGGCCTTCACGGTCTCCTGAACCTTCGGCATGCGGGTCATGCCGCCGACCAGAACCACTTCGTCGATCTCGCCAGCGTTGAGGCCGGCATCCTTCAGAGCGGCCTTACAGGGCTCGACCGTGCGCTTCACGAGGTCCTCGACGAGGCTCTCGAACTTGGCGCGGGTCAGCTTCATGGTCAGGTGCTTCGGACCCGACTGGTCGGCGGTGATGAAGGGCAGGTTGATTTCGGTCTGCGAAGCGGACGACAGCTCGATCTTGGCCTTCTCGGCAGCTTCCTTCAGGCGCTGCAGGGCAAGCTTGTCCTGCTGCAGGTCGATGCCCTGCTCTTTCTTGAACTCAGCCGCCAGGTACTCGACCAGACGCATGTCGAAGTCCTCACCGCCGAGGAAGGTGTCGCCATTGGTAGACTTCACCTCGAACACGCCGTCGCCGATCTCGAGGATCGAAACGTCGAACGTGCCGCCGCCAAGGTCGTAAACGGCGATGGTCTTGCCGTCTTTCTTGTCGAGACCATAGGCGAGCGCTGCTGCAGTCGGCTCGTTGATGATGCGCAGGACTTCAAGACCGGCGATCTTGCCGGCGTCCTTGGTGGCCTGACGCTGGGCGTCGTTGAAGTATGCGGGCACGGTGATGACGGCCTGCTCGACCTTCTCGCCGAGATAGGACTCAGCCGTTTCCTTCATCTTCTGAAGGGTCATCGCCGAGATCTGCGAAGGCGAATAGGTTTCGCCATGGGCCTCAACCCATGCATCGCCATTGTCAGCCTTGACGATCTTGTAGGGGACCAGCTTCTTGTCCTTCTCGACCGTGGGGTCGGAGAAGCGACGGCCGATCAGGCGCTTGATCGCGAAAAGGGTGTTTTCCGGGTTGGTGACAGCCTGACGCTTGGCCGGCTGGCCGACGAGACGCTCGCCCGAATCCGTGAATGCCACGATGGACGGGGTGGTGCGTGCACCTTCCGCGTTCTCAATAACCTTCGCGTCCTTGCCATCCATGACGGCGACGCAGGAATTGGTCGTTCCGAGGTCGATACCGATTACTTTTGCCATATCTTCTCTCCGCAAAGCAGACTGTCAGGACCCATTCCGGCGTTCCAGATGACAGCCCCTGTTCACACGAAATTGCCGCAGCAGCGCCTCAGGACGAAACGCGCCAAACGGCTTCGTGGCGTATATAAGAATGGGATTTTTCAAGCGCAAGGCGGGATTTGCCCCGATTTGGCTTCGAAAGCGGGGTTCGGAGGCCGCGACCGGCGCTCTGACGCTTGCCCCGCGCGGCGTTGATGATGAAACGGAACGCTTCGGACTTTGAGGAAAAGTCAATTTGATCGGCTGCCGCTGATGTGAGAGCGGGTCGCCGAGGGGGGATTTGGCTCAGGCGATAACCGCCGATCAAACTGACATCCGGGAAAATAATGGTCCGAAGATTCGTGTTCTGGGGGCTCGTTGTGTCGTTCCTGCTCCAGGCAGGCTGTATCTGGGAGAACGAAGAAAAGAAGGCTGGCGCGAAGAGAGCACCGATCAGGCTGCCGGTCGCCATGGCGCTCAGGGCGGCGCAGAAGCCCGCCGCTGTGGAGGACGCCCTTGTGGCAATCAATCGCCTTGCGGAGCGCACCTGTCTGGCCACCGCCATCTACTACGAGGCGCGGGGAGAAACGGTGAGCGGGCAGAAGGCCGTCGCGATGGTGATCTTCAACAGAAGCAGGTCGCCTGCATATCCGCCCAGCATTTGTGGCGTGGTCTTTCAAAATGCGCGCTGGCGCAATCGCTGCCAGTTTTCATTCGCCTGCACAGGCATTTCACTGGTGCCGAAAGATGCCGAAGCCTGGCAGCTCGCATTCAGGATCGCCAAGGCCCGATACTCCTGCGCACCCGAATGCAACAATTACACGCTGGTCGACAAAACCAACTATCTGGCCGTCGACGCCACGCATTACTATGCCAATTATGTCAGCCCCAGATGGGCTAAACAGATGCACAGGCATGGCCAGATCGGGCGACACATCTTCCTGTCGCCCCGGTCCGCCGACGGAGTCTGAAAGTGCCGCCGCACCCTGCGGCAGCGGCTTCTGCTAGACTGTCTCCCAGCCATCATGGGTGGCGGCGCGATAGATGGCGTCTATGAGTTTCTGGTTCTTCACCGAATCCTCGAGCGTGAAGATCGCCGCCTCTTCGCCCCGCGCCGCCCGCGCGATGGCTTCCGCCTGCAGACGGTACTGCCGGGCGCGGGGAAAACGGTGGACGCTGGCGCTGTTGTGATCGGCGCTGAACACGGTAACGCGGGTATCGCCATAGTCCGGGGTGTTGAAGGGGGCGTTGACCTCGATGAACCCCTTGTCGCCATGGAACACCATCGACTGTCTGAGCGCCATCTGCGTCGAGACGTAGAAGGTCAGTTCGAAGTTGCCGAAATCGGCCTTGGCGCTGGCGTAGATGTCGGTGCCGAAATTCGGGTCGCGCTCCACCATCGCCTGCACGCGCTGCGGCTCGCTGCCGGTTGCAAAGCGGGTGGTGACCGTGGGGTAGACGCCAATGTCGGGCAGGCCGCCACCGCCAAGCTCCGGCTTGTTGCGCATGTTGTCGGGGTCGACATTGTGATAGCAGAACACGCCCTGCACATGCCGCAGCCGGCCGATGGCGCCTTCGGCGATCAGGTCACGCACCTTGTGCCATTGCGGGTGGTAAGTGACCATGAAAGCTTCCGAGACGACGACATTGTTCCGGTCGCGCGCCTCGATGACGCGGGCAATGTCCTTTGCATCGAGCGCCAGCGGCTTTTCGACGAGTACGTGCTTGCCGGCGTCGGCCGCCCTGATGGCCCAGTCCACATGATCGGAGGTCGGCAGCGGGATGTAGACGCCGTCCACATCCGGCGAGGCGAGAAGCGCGTCGTAGGACGAGAAGGTGTGCGGAATGCCGAAGCGCGCAGCCAGCGCCTGCGCTTTGGCCTCATCGCGGCTGGCAATCGCCGTCACCACGCCGTTTTCGGCATCCTGGATCTGCGGAATAACCTGCTCGCGACCGATCTTGGCCGTCGAAAGAACGCCCCAACGGAACATGGATTCTCCTCCCCTCGTCTCTGGAGGGCAAACCCTATCGGTCTGTTCGGCAAAAGAAAAGGCGGCTCAATGGCCGCCTTTTCAAGGTTCTGAACAAGCGCTCTAACCGCGCAGCGTGCCGCCGGTCTGCTTGCCGACATTGGCCACGATGCGGCCGGCGATGGCTTCGAGTTCCTCGTCCGTCAGCGTCTTTTCGCGCGGCTGGATCGAGACTTCGATGGCGACCGACTTCTTGTCTTCGCCGAGCGATGCGCCCTCGAAGATGTCGAACACGCGCACGGCGGTCACGAGCTTCTTGTCGGCTGCCGCGGCTGCCCGCTCGATGGTTGCCGCCTCGACCGATTTGTCGACCACAAAGGCGAAATCGCGGCGCACGAGCTGGAAGGGCGAAAGCTCCAGGCGCGGCTTGGTGCGCGTTGCCTTCGCCTTGGGCTCGGGGATCGTGTCGATGAACACCTCGAAACCGCAGATCGGTCCTTCGGCGTCCAGCGCCTCCAGCGTGCGCGGGTGAATCTCACCGAACGTGGCGAGCACGATCTTGGGTCCAAGACGGATCGTGCCGGAGCGGCCCGGATGATACCAGTCCGGACCACCGGCCACGATCTGCAGCTTGTCGACAGGCGCACCCGCTGCCTCGAGAGCGGCCAGCGCATCGGCCTTGGCGTCGAACACGCCGACCGCTTCGCTGTTGCCTGACCAGTGACGCCCGGAGCCGTCCATCTTTGCCGTGCCGCGGCGGATGCCGCCGGCAACCCGGCGCTGGCCGGCATAGCTGTCATTCTCATAGGTGCTCGACACCTCGAACAGAGCCACATCGGCAAAGCCGCGCGCTGCATTGCGCTGGGCGGCTGCGATCAGGCCCGGCAGCAGCGAGGGGCGCATGTCCGACATGGCTGCGGCAATCGGGTTGGAGAGCTTGAGCGATGCATCGCCACCACCGAAGAGCTTCGCCTGCGCTTCATCGATGAAGGTCCAGGTCACGGCTTCCATCATGCCGCGCACGGCAAGAGCGCGCCGCGCATTGCGGGTGCGGTTCTGCAGGACGGTGAGGATCTGGCTGTTGACCGCGCCGTGGGAGGAGAGGGGCTCGGGCGCGATCTCGTTCACGCCGTGAATGCGCATCACCTCTTCCACCAGATCGGCCTTGCCGTCGATGTCCGGCCGCCAGGACGGCACGGAAACCTCAAGCACGTCGCTCTCGCCCGTGGAGGCGAAGCCGAGACGCTGGAGAATGTCCTTGCTCTCGGCACTCGACACATTGAGACCGGTCAGGCGCTTCACCTCGCTCACCGGGAAGGTGATGCTGCGCGGCTCGTAGCCCTGATAGCCGACCACGCGGCTTTCGCTCGGCTCGCCGCCGCACAGGTCCAGAACGAGCCGGGTGGCGACTTCAAGACCGGGCTCCATCATCTCCGGGTCCGCGCCGCGCTCGAAGCGGTAGCGCGCATCGGTGATGATACCGAGATCGCGGCCGGTGCGGGCGATGTTCATCGCGTCCCAGAGGGCGGATTCGATCAGCACGTCCGTGGTGTTCTCATCGCAGCCCGAGTGCTCGCCGCCCATGATGCCGGCAATCGACTCGACGCCATTGCCATCGGCGATGACGCACATCTCCGGGGTGAGTTTGTACGTGCGCTCGTCAAGCGCCAGAACCGTCTCGCCTTCTTTGGCCCGGCGCACGGTGAGGTCGCCCTTCACCTTGGCGGCGTCGAAGACGTGGAGCGGGCGGCCAAGATCGAAGGTCACATAGTTGGTGATGTCGACCAGCGCGTTGATCGGGCGCAGGCCAATCGCCGTCAGACGCTGCTGCATCCATTTGGGCGAGGGGCCGTTCTTCACACCGCGCACGAGACGCAGCGCGAAGCCGGGGCAAAGCTCCGGTGCTTCGATGGTCAGCTCGACAGGGCACGCGCCCTTGCCGGCAACCGGCGCAATGGGCGCATCCCTGAGCGTGCCAAGGCCGGCAGCCGCCAGATCGCGGGCAATGCCATGCACGCCGGTGCAGTCCGGACGGTTCGGCGTCAGGCCGATCTCGATCACCGGGTCGTCAAGGTTCGCCCAGCTTGCGAATGAAGTGCCGACGGGGGCGTCTTCGGGCAGGTCGATGATGCCGTTGTGCTCGTCCGACATCTGCAGCTCGCGTTCCGAGCACATCATGCCGTGGCTTTCCACGCCGCGGATCTTGCCGACGGAGAGCGTCACGTCGATGCCGGGCACATAAGCGCCGGGCGCCGCGAACGCGCCGACAAGGCCCGCACGCGCATTGGGCGCGCCGCAGACCACCTGAACCGGCTTGCCGTCGCCCGTGTCGACGGAAAGAACCCGCAGCCGGTCGGCATCGGGATGCTGCTCGGCCGTCAGAATCTTCGCGATCACGAACGGCTTCAGCGACGCCTTGTCGTCCACCTCTTCGACCTCAAGGCCGATCATGGTGAGCTTCTCGACGATCTCGTCGAGCGTGGCGTCGGTCTCAAGGTGCTCCTTGAGCCAGGAGAGCGTGAATTTCATGGCATCATTCCTTCGGGTCTTGCCGTTCCAGGATTTTCACCAGCCGGAACCGCTCGCAAACCAGTTTCATATCGGGGCTGAAGCCGCCATTTCGCTGAAAATAGGCCTCATGTTCCTCACGCCAGAATGTCAGCGAGAGGTCTCCCTCGCCTTCGGCGCGTGCAAAATCTTCGTCCACTTCGCTAAAGGCGCGAATGGTGATCTCTACCGTCTCGATTACGGCAGCAGGGCGTCCTTTGCCGTCAAGGACGATATCCTGCCGCCCAACCTGCGGCATTGGCTCGCCGCCGGCCTCGAAGTCGCTCAAGGCCCCGCAGGTCGCCGTCTTGCGCCCGGCAAGCACCAGCTCCAACAGTTCATCTGCCAGCGCCGGGCTGTCGCCGAACGCGAAACGGATCGTCTCGCCATGGCCTTGAGACAAACTCATCAGGCGCTCAATCCGCCGAACAGCGTCGGCAGGTCGAGCGGGCGGAAGCCGTAATGCTCCAGCCAGCGCACATCCGCGTCGAAGTAATCGCGCAGGTCAGGCATGCCGTATTTCAGCGTGGCGATGCGGTCGATGCCCATGCCCCAGGCAAAGCCCTGATACTCGTCCGGATCGAGACCGCAGGCGCGCAGCACATTGGGGTGCACCATGCCGCAGCCGAGGATCTCCATCCAGTCATTGCCCTCGCCGAAGCGCACTTCGCCCGGCTGCGAGCGGTCGCACTGGATGTCCACTTCCAGGCTTGGCTCGGTGAAGGGGAAGAAGGAGGGGCGGAAGCGCATGTTCAGCTGCGGCACCTCGAAGAAGGATTTGCAGAATTCCTGCAGGACCCACTTCATGTTGGCGACATTGGCCGTCTTGTCGATCACCAGCCCTTCGAGCTGGTGGAACATGGGCGAGTGCGTCGCATCCGAATCCTGACGGTAGGTCTTGCCCGGAATGACGATGCGGATCGGCGGTTCCTGGGCTTCCATCGTGTGGATCTGAACCGGCGAGGTGTGCGTGCGCAGGAGTTTGCGCTCACCCTTCTCATCCGGCGGGAAGAAGAAGGTGTCGTGCATCTCGCGGGCCGGATGGCCTTCGGGGAAGTTCAGCGCCGTGAAGTTGTAATAGTCGGTTTCGATGTCCGGACCTTCGGCGATGGCGAAGCCCATATCGGCGAAGATGGCCGTGATCTCGTCGATCACCTGGCTGATCGGGTGGATGCGGCCGCGCTCGGCCGGCGGGCGGCGCACGGGCAGGGTCACGTCGACCTTCTCACGCTCCAGCCGGGCGTCGATGGCGGCTTCGCGCAGCTCGGTGCGCCTTGTGGTCAGCGCTTCGGTGACGCGCGCCTTGAGACCGTTGATCGCCGGGCCCATCACCTGCCGCTCTTCCGGCGACATGGAGCCGAGCGTCTTCAGCATCTGCGAGACCGAGCCCTTCTTGCCGAGCGTCGCAACGCGCACCGCCTCAATCTCCTGCTCGTCGGCGGCCGTGGCGATCTGCCCGGCGATGGTCTTTTCCAGTTCTTCGAGTTCGCTCATGCCTCGTAGCCCTTTTTGGGTTTGATGTCGTGCTGGCTCATTTCGGCGGGGCTGGCCGCCGCGTTGCCGAGAGCCGTTTTGAGAAACCGTGTCGCTTTCAACACGCGCTTGCCGTCGCTGCCAAGCCCCCTGTGCTCGATTGCGCCGAGAAAGGGGATGAGCGGCGAGAGAAATCGGACGATCCGCCGCAGCGCGTCGCGCACTCCGGAAGGCGGGGTGGCGAAATAGGCGTCGAACGCCGCCTGCGGCGTTTCGGGCTGCTTCGCCTGCATGCAGATCTGCAGAAACAGAAGCCAGACGTCACGCGCCTGCGCCGTGGCAAGCGGCATGGAGGCTTCCGGTTCTTCCTCGAAGTCGACGAAGCCCCAGCGTTCATCGCTGGTGATGAACATGTCGCGCGGGTGAGGGCGGCCGTGACACAGCCCGCGCCTGTGCGCGTCGTGCAGAGCCCGCGCTGCGTCTACGAGGAGCCTGTCATGGGCGGCGTCTTCGCCGTGCTGCGCCAGCATGGCCAGCTCGTTCTGGGCGATGGGAGCCACATTCGACAGAACGAGCACCCTGTCGTTGCGGAAGAGCAGTTTCGCCGTTGGCAGCCCTGCTGCGCGGAAGGCTTTGAGCTTGCGCGCTTCACGGTCGATGGCGCTTGCCCTGTTCGTTTTAGGTGACGCGCGCAGAAAGGCGGAGGGCATCAGCGGCGTCAGCGCCGTGTGCAGCCATTTGGCCACCGGCACCCGCTCCACATCATAACGCTTGATCCAGACGGTCTGTCCGTCGAGCACGGCCGAGGAGACGCGCTCGCGCTCACCGGTGATGAGCATGCGCAGCAGTGTCGCCGTCGCTTCCGGCGAAAGAACGTCCTGCTCGTGTCTCGTCTCGTCGTTCATGGTCTTCATCACAAAGAAAAACCCGCGCCAGCCCTGCCAGCGCGGGTTTCCCGAACTAAACCTGATTGCTTCGGGAAGCGCTGGCCTTAGGCGACAGCGCTTTCAAAAGCATTCGGGGTGGTGTCCTTGAGGTACACGAGCGCTTCCTTGGACTTCTTCACCAGAGCGGCGAATGCCTGCGGCTCATGCACGGCCATGTCGGCCAGCACCTTGCGATCGATCTCGATGCCGGCCTTGTTGAGGCCGTCGATGAAGCGGCCATAGGTCAGGCCGTGTTCGCGTGCGCCGGCGTTGATGCGCTGGATCCACAGAGCGCGGAAATTGCGCTTGCGAGCCTTGCGATCGCGGTAGGCGTACTGCATCGACTTTTCGACCGCCTGCTTGGCGATGCGAATGGTGTTCTTGCGACGGCCGTAGAAACCCTTGGCGGCTTTCATGACCTTCTTGTGCTTGGCGTGGGCGGTAACGCCCCTCTTTACGCGTGCCATGACATGATCTCCTTAAATGTGTTCCGGGTTCCTGCGATTACAGGCCGTAGGGCATGAACTTCTTCACGATCTTCGTATCGGGATCGGAAAGAACCATCGTGCCGCGGGCATCGCGGATGAACTTGTTGGAACGCTTGATCATGCCGTGGCGCTTGCCAGCAGCTGCGACTTTCACCTTGCCGGTGGCGGTTACCTTGAACCGCTTCTTGACAGAAGACTTCGTCTTCATCTTGGGCATTTTGCTTCTCCGTTCTTGGCTCACGCCGGTGTTTCGGTGCAAACGGCTCCGCGAGGGGCGCCGGAAATCCGGCGGCGGCCTGAGCCGCATTTCATCTGCTCGGTTCCCTGCGTGTGCTTTTCAGCATTAAGGACCGCCACGGCATGCCCTGCCGGCCGGTCCAGGAACGCGGCCTTATAGCGGGGGGCGAAAGATTGCGCAACTCCTGATTTGGCCGCGTTGCGGGGCGGGGTTGCGGGGCCGGATCAGTAGAGACGGAACAGAATGGGCAGCAGCCCGAGATCCTGGACATATTCGATCAGTTCGAAGGCCGGCATGGCCAGAAAGAAGATCAGGCCGTCCCGCAGCGTTCCGTAAAGCCGCTCCGGCAGGATGGTCAGCGTCTTGGGATCGTGGAAGAGCTTCGGGTTCGGGATGAAGGAAGGCACGCGCGCCGCGTAGGCGTCGTAGGCGTCGCCGAATGTGTCGCGCAGATGGTGTTCTTCGCGCCGCGCGGTGATGCTGAGAATGAAAGCGGCCAGAGCGCCGCAGATCAGCGCCGCGATGATGCTGCCGGTCTGCGCGCCCACACCCATCGCGCCGATGGTGGAGAAGACATAGAGCGGATTGCGCGTGATCGAGTAGGGGCCGTCCTGCACCAGCTCTGCCGCCTTGCGCCCGCCGATATAGAGCGTGCACCAGAGCCTGCCCACGATGGCGATGCCGATCAGGCCGAGGCCGGCGATCTCGATGATCTCCTCAACATCAATGCCGAGTGGCTGGTAATGCGCCCAGCCGGAATGGAAAAAGAGAACGAAGCCGCACAGCAGAGCCGCAATCAGCCAGAAACTGGCGATGCGCAGGCGCTGGAACTGTCCAAGCGCAATCTGGTGAATGGACACGCAAAAACCCCCTAGCAAACCATGTTTATGGTTTTGCTAGGGAGGGAATGCGGCATTTTGTGGGGGAAGAGCCGGACAAAGTTCCGGCTTTATCGCGTCGAACGGCCCCGGCCCTTGCGGGCGCAGGCCTGTTACGTGGTGCGGGGCGCCAGAACCATCATCATCTGGCGGCCTTCGAGCTTGGGCTCGGCTTCCACCTTGGCAATCGGCTCGACCTCTTCCTTGACGCGGTTGAGGAGCTTCATGCCGAGTTCCATATGGGCCATTTCGCGGCCACGGAAACGGAGCGTCAGCTTGACCTTGTCGCCAGCCTCGAAGAAACGGCGCACAGCCTTCATCTTCACCTCATAATCATGAGAGTCGATGTTCGGACGCATCTTGATCTCTTTGATCTCGATGGTCTTCTGCTTCTTGCGCGCCTCGGCAGCCTTCTTCTGAGTCTGATATTTCATCCTGCCGAGATCGGTGATCTTGCACACGGGCGGCTTGGCGTTCGCTGCCACCTCAACCAGGTCAAGTCCGGCCTCTTCTGCAAGACGCAGGGCATCTTCCGTGGCGAGCACGCCGCGGTTGTTGCCTTCGTCGTCGATGAGCTGAATCTGGGGAACCCGGATGTCGCGGTTTGCGCGCGGGCCTTCTACTTTCTGAGGCGGCGCTTTGAATGGTCTGCGAATGGTCGTGATCTCCTCGAATTGTTAAATCACTGGGTTTCGGCACTGTTTAGCCGAGGCGTATGTCGTCTCGGCAGGCGAAGTGTCAATAGCATATAAGGTCAAAAGAATCACGTCGCACCTTTTGATTATGCCGGAAACGGTGCGGTTGAAAGAATTTATCCGGGTAAATAAGGAGCCAAACCATGACGGACGCCACCCCCAGCTTCCTGAAGATCGGCGATACGGACATCGCCTATCGCCACCGGACCGGCAGAGCGCCGGGCGTTGTCTGGCTGGGCGGCTACAAGTCCGACATGCTGGGCACCAAGGCCGAGGCGCTTGATGCGTGGGCCGGCGAGGCGGGACACGCCTTCCTGCGGCATGATTACTCGGGCCATGGCGAGTCCGGCGGCGCCTTCCGCGATGGCACCATATCCCTTTGGCTCGAGCAGAGCCTCGGTGTGTTTCGCGCCATGACCGAAGGCCCGCAGATCCTCGTCGGCTCGTCCATGGGCGCATGGATCGCACTGCGCATGGCGCAGGAACTCAACAGGGCGGGCGAGGGCGACCGGCTGGCCGGCCTTCTTCTTCTTGCGCCCGCGCCCGATTTCACCAGCGTGCTGGTCGAGCCGAAGCTTTCGGACGCCAACCGGCGGGATCTGGAAGAGAAGGGCTATATGGAAGAGCCGTCCGAATATTCCGACGAGCCCTATGTTTACACCCGCGCGCTTTTCGAGGACGGCAGGAAGAACCTGGTGCTCGACGGCGTCATCGACACCCATTGCCCGGTGCATATCCTGCAGGGCAAGGCAGATCCCGATGTGCCTTTCGCCCATGCCATGCGGCTGGCCGAGCATCTGCCGGCAGACGATGTCACCATCTCGCTGATCGGCGATGGCGATCACCGGCTTTCCAGACCCCAGGATATCGCGTTGATCTTGCGGTCGCTGGAAGGTTTGATCGAGCGTCCGGTTTAGGCCAATTGTTGAAATTGGCCGGTGAGTGCGGAAATAAATATAGGAAAAACAAAGGTTTGTCTGTTTCTCGTTTACCATTTCCTTGAAACCTGAAAAACAGCCCCCATCTCGAATTCATGCAACTTCCCGGGGGTTGCATGCTCAAGGAAAGGAACGGGTGATCATGACAAATTCTGCACTTATCCGTCCTGCCTGGACGCCAGCGACGATTGCTCTGATGGTGGTGGGTTTCATGGTTTTCTGGCCGCTCGGCCTCGCCATGCTCGCTTACATTCTGTGGGGTGATCGCCTCGGGGAGTTCAAGAAGGACGTCAACCGCAAGACTGATGAAGTCTTCGCCGGCTGCCGCCGCGCCTCGCGGAGCCAGTCGTTTACCGGCAACGTTGCCTTTGACGACTGGCGCAACAAGGAGCTCGACCGGCTCGCCGAAGAGCGCCGCAAGCTCGACGAGGCGCGTGACGAGTTCGACGAATACATGCGCGAACTGCGCCGCGCCAAGGATCAGGACGAGTTCGATCGTTTTATGAACGAGCGCAACAAGGGCCGCAAATCAGGCCGTGGCAAGTCCGTGCCGGACGTGACCGACGAGGACTGATTTTCCAAAACGGCAGGCATATGACTGGAACGGCATCTCTTTGAGGTGCCGTTTTCTTTGCGCATTTTCGCTCACGAATCGCTTAAACTTTCACCATGGCGCTTGGATTTCTCAACAAAATGATCGGGCTTAAGGTCGCCGCACCGCCGACCGAACGCACGCACCGGGTGGCCGGGCGCGAGCTGCCTTTGCGCATCGTTGAGAATGCGCGCGCCAAGCGCCTGACCCTGCGCATTGAGCCGGGCGGGAGAGGTCTTCGCATCACCGTGCCGCCGGGGCTCTCCCGGTCGCGTGAAGTGGAGGCGTTTCTGGACCGCCACACGGGCTGGCTCGAGGAAAAGCTGAAAAAGCTGCCCGAGCGCCCTGTGGTGCGCGCGGGCATCAAGATCCCGGTGCGTGGTGAGCCGCATCTGATCGTGCATGAGACCGGCCGTCGCGGGGCCGCACATGTCGCCATGCGTGATGGCGCGCCGGTGCTGGTCGTCTATGGCGACCCGGAGCACCTGCCCCGCCGTGTCGCCGATTTCCTGAAGCGCGAGGCAAAGCGCGATATCGAGGCGTTGGTCGCCCGGCATACGGCCACCATCGACAAGCGCGCCCGCGCGATCCGCTTCCGCGACACCAAAAGCCGCTGGGGTTCCTGCACCTCCGACGGCGTTCTTTCCTTCTCCTGGCGCATCATGATGGCCCCGCCGCTGGTGATCGACTATCTGGTCGCCCACGAGGTCGCGCATCTGCGCGAAATGAACCACGGTCCCCGCTTCTGGAAGCTCTGCAAGGAGCTGTCGCCGGAAACGGATCGCTGCAAGGACTGGCTCAAGCGCAACGGAACCGCATTGCAGGCCATCGGCTTTGAGTGACGGTTGTGTTGGGCTGAGTGCGCTTGTGAGATGGCGCTTGGCGTTCCCCATTTCCTCCCGGTTGGCCGCCTGACGCCCCGCATATCCTCGCCTCCAGCCGGCTGGCTCAATCGCGTTGTGCCTCGACTCCGCCGCCTTTTCGTGCGACTTCCCTGACATGACACTCGACGTAAAGATCTGCGGTCTGAAGACCGAGGAAGCGCTGGCTGCCGCGCTGGACGGCGGAGCGAGCCATATCGGCTTCATCTTCTTTGAAAAGAGCCCGCGCCATGTGGAGCCGGATCAGGCCGGACGCCTGCGTGAGGCTGCGCGCGGTCGCGCGGATGTGGTGGCCGTCACGGTCAATGCTGATGACGCGGCGCTCGACGCCATTGTCGCGGCGGCAAAGCCCGATATCCTGCAGCTCCACGGGGCCGAGAGCCCGGAGCGCGTGGCCGAGGTGAAGGCGCGGTACGGATTGCCGGTGATGAAGGCTTTTGCGATCCGCGAGGCAGCCGATCTCGAGAAGATCGCGCCCTATCGTGGCATCGCCGACCGTTTCCTGTTCGACGCCAAGCCGCCGAAGGGATCTGACCTTCCCGGCGGCAATGGTGTATCCTTCGACTGGGAGCTGCTTGCGGCCCTTGACGATGGCGTGGATTACATGCTTTCCGGTGGGCTGAACGCGGCCAATATCGGCGCGGCGCTGAATGCCGCGTCGCCCCGCGCAATTGACATTTCGTCAGGCGTGGAACGTGCGCCCGGTGAGAAAGATCCGGATCTGATACGCAATTTCTTCCGCGCCGTCCGGGCGGCGCGTGAAGGCGATGCGGTTCTGGCATGAGGAGAACACCTTGAACAAACCGGCAGAACCCAATTCCTTCCGGATTGGCCCGGATGATGACGGCATGTTCGGCATTTTCGGCGGCCGGTTCGTTGCCGAAACGCTGATGCCGCTGATCCTCGATCTGGAAAAACACTGGAACGAGGCCAAGGACGATCCGGCGTTTCGGGCCGAGCTCGAATATCTCGGCCGTCACTATACGGGCCGTCCCTCGCCGCTCTATTTCGCAGAACGCCTGACCGAGCATCTGGGCGGCGCGAAGATCTATTTCAAGCGCGAAGACCTGAACCACACCGGTTCTCACAAGATCAACAATTGCCTCGGCCAGATCCTGCTCGCCAAGCGCATGGGCAAGACCCGCATCATCGCCGAGACCGGGGCCGGTCAGCATGGCGTGGCCTCGGCCACCGTGTCGGCCCGCTTCGGCCTGCCCTGCGTGGTCTATATGGGCGCGACCGATGTGGAGCGGCAGAAGCCGAATGTCTTCCGCATGCATCTTCTGGGCGCCGAGGTGAAGCCGGTTTCTTCGGGGCACGGCACGCTGAAAGACGCCATGAACGAGGCGCTGCGCGACTGGGTGACGAATGTTGAAGACACCTATTACCTGATCGGCACGGCGGCAGGCCCGCATCCCTATCCCGAGCTGGTGCGCGATCTTCAGTCGGTGATCGGCACGGAAGCGCGCGAGCAGATCCAGGAGCTGGAGGGCCGGCTGCCCGACGCCATCGTGGCGGCAGTGGGCGGCGGCTCGAACGCCATCGGCCTGTTCCATCCCTTCCTCGATGACCGTCAGGTGGAGATCCACGGCGTCGAGGCCGGCGGACACGGGCTGGAGGGTGACGAGCACTGCGCTTCCATGACGGCGGGCCGTCCGGGCGTGCTGCATGGCAACCGCACCTATCTGTTGCAGAACGATGACGGGCAGATCCTCGACGGGCATTCGGTGTCTGCGGGGCTGGACTATCCCGGTGTCGGGCCGGAGCACAGCTGGCTGAAGGATTCAGGCCGTGTGATCTACTCGCCCGTTCTGGACGATGAGGCGATTGAGGCGTTCCAGATGACAACGCGTCTTGAGGGCATCATCCCGGCGCTGGAATCGGCTCATGCGATTGCCCATGCGATCAAGCTCGCGCCGACCATGGGCAAGGACCAGATCATGATCGTCAATTTCTCCGGTCGCGGAGACAAGGACGTGCATACCGTTGGAAAGATGCTCGGCATGGAGATCTGAACATGTTCGAAATCTATCGCTCCAAGCAAAACCGGCACCACTATGTGGCCATCCGCCAGGACGACGATAGGGAAAACCCGCAGGGGATCCGGGAAAGCCAGAACCTTGCTTTCCTGACCCATGTGGCCGATGACGGCGAACCGCGCATCGCGTTCGATCCCGATGAGGCTAAAAGCCGGATCGAGCGCGATGGGTTCTATGCTTTCGCCGTGACCATCGATATCCGCGAACACGCTGAGGGATGATCTGTTTGCATGGTGTTGCCGCGTTCGTGATCGAGCGCCGAGGCCGCTGCAACCGCAAGGAATGCAAGACGGCGTGGGGGCGCCGCGCTGGATGTACGAGGACCAGAGACTGACATGACCACCCGCATTGACCGCCGCTTTGCGCGGCTGAAGGAAGAGAACCGTCCCGCGCTCGTGACCTATTTCATGGGCGGCGACCCGGACTATGAGACCGCGCTGTCGATCATGAAGGCGCTGCCTGCGGCGGGCAGCGACGTGATCGAGCTGGGCATGCCCTTCTCCGACCCGATGGCCGATGGCCCGGCCATTCAGGCCGCCGGTCTGCGCGCGCTCAAAGGCGGGCAGACGCTTTCCAAAACGCTCCAGATGGCACGCGACTTTCGTCAGGATGACGACGACACGCCCATCGTGATGATGGGCTATTACAACCCGATTTACATCTATGGTGTGGACCGCTTCCTCTCCGATGCGAAGGAAGCGGGCATTGACGGTCTGATCATCGTCGACCTGCCGCCGGAGATGGATCAGGAGCTTTGCGTTCCGGCCATCAAAGCGGGGCTGAACTTCATTCGTCTTGCCACGCCGACGACGGATGAAGCGCGCCTGCCGAAGGTGCTGGAGAACACGTCGGGCTTCGTCTATTACGTGTCGATGACGGGTGTGACGGGTTCGGCCCTGCCGGACACGAACAATGTTTCGGCTGCGGTTTCGCGCATCAAGGAACACACGGACCTGCCGATCTGCGTCGGGTTCGGGGTGAAGACGGCGCGCCAGGCGCGGGCGATTGGCGAGGTCGCGGACGGTGTTGTCGTTGGCAGCGCCATCGTGGCGACCATCGCGCAGTGTTACGACGCCGATGGCAACAGGATCGAAGACCCCGCCGAGGCCGTTGCGACCCTCGTCAAAGGGCTTGCGGACGGCGTGCGGGAAGCGCGCCTTGCTGTTGCCCGATAGACGGCGCATCCTCAGTATCCAGAAGAAAAGAAGGCAAATGGAATGAACTGGATCACCAGCTATGTGAGGCCGAAGATCAACTCGATGCTCGGTCGTCGGGAAATGCCGGAGAACCTCTGGATCAAGGATCCCGAGAGTGGCGAAATGGTCTTCCACAAGGATCTGGAAGACAATCTCTGGGTCATTCCCTCCTCCGGTCATCACATGAAGATTTCCGCCCGCGAGCGGTTGAAGTCCTTCTTTGACGATGGCGAATACGCGGTTCTGGAAAATCCGAAGGTCGTGATCGACCCGCTGAAATTCCGCGATGAGCGCCGCTACACCGACCGCCTGCGCGACGCCAAGGCCAAGACCAGCATGGAAGACGCCGTGCTGAGCGGTGTTGGCCGCGTGGAAGGTCTGGAGCTGGTGGCAACCGTTCAGGACTTCGCCTTCATGGGCGGCTCGCTCGGCATGGCTGCCGGTGAAGCGATCGTCCGCGCCTTCGAGACGGCTGTGGAGCGCAAGCTTCCGCTGGTGCTTTATGCTGCTTCGGGCGGCGCGCGCATGCAGGAGGGCATTCTCTCGCTGATGCAGCTTCCGCGCACCACGGTTGCGCTGGACCGGCTGAAGGAAGCGGGCCTGCCCTACATCGTCGTGCTGACCAACCCGACCACCGGCGGCGTGACGGCGTCCTACGCCATGCTGGGCGATGTTCACATCGCAGAGCCGGGCGCGCTGATCGGCTTTGCCGGTCCCCGCGTGATCGAGCAGACCATTCGCGAGAAGCTGCCGGAAGGCTTCCAGCGGGCTGAATATCTGCGCGACCACGGCATGGTCGACATGGTGGTTTCGCGTCTGGAAATGCGTGAGACCATTGCGCGGCTCCTTAAAATTCTCCTGAAGGAGAAGGTCGAGGCCAAGCCGGAAATCGTCGAAGAGGTGGTGGTTGAAGAGGTCGAGGCCGTTTCGGACGCTGCGCCCGAGGCAGAAGCCGAGCAGCCCAAGGCCTGAGCCAGACTGGCTGTCGCCGGCCGAGACCCCATCCTTCTTCGGACAGGACTGCAATGACCACTCTTTCTGCAGAGCGGGAAATCGAGCGTCTGCTTTCGCTCCATCCCAAGGGCTTCGACCTGTCGCTCGAGCGCGTCACGCGCCTGCTCGAGCGGCTGGGCAACCCGCACCTCAACATGCCGCCCGTCATTCATGTGGCGGGCACCAATGGCAAGGGCTCGGCAACGGCCTTCGCCCGCGCCGTGCTGGAGGCGTCGGGGCGGGTGGTTCACGTCCACACCTCGCCGCATCTGGTGAACTGGCACGAGCGTTACCGGATCGGGGCAGAGGGCGGCGGCAGGCTTGTCGAAGACGCGGTTCTGGCCGATGCCGTGGCGCGGGTCGCCGAGGCCAATGGCGGCGAGGCGATCACCGTCTTTGAAATCCTCACGGCGGTGATGTTCGTGCTCTTTTCCGAGCATCCGGCGGATGTGGCCATTGTCGAGGTGGGGCTTGGCGGGCGTTTCGACGCCACCAATGTCATTCCCCGCCCTGCGGCCAGCCTCATCATGCCGATCTCGCTCGATCACGAGGCTTATCTGGGCGACCGGGTGGAGCTGATCGCGGCCGAGAAGGCCGGGATCATCAAACGCGGCTGTCCTGTCGTGGTCGGACAGCAGCCCTTCGATGCCGCGCGTGAAGTGCTCGTCGATACGGCTGAGCGGCTCACCTGTCCGCTGACCGTCTATGGCGAGGACTTCCTCGCTTTCGAAGAGAATGGCCGCATGATCTATCAGGACAATGACGGTCTGTTCGACATGTCATTGCCCCGGCTCACCGGACGGCATCAGATCGCCAACGCCGCCGCCGCCATCGCGGCGGTCAAGGCGGCGGGTTTTCCCGTTGATCTGCGCGCCGCGGAAACGGCCATGGAGCGCGTTGTGTGGCCGGGCCGTTTGCAGCGGCTCGAGGCTGGCCCGCTGGCAGATCTTGCGCCCGAGGGCTCCGAGATCTGGATCGATGGCGGTCACAATCCCGGCGCGGGTGAGGCGATTGCCGAAGCGCTCGCCTCGGAAGAGGATCGCTCGCCGCGCCCGCTTTTCCTGATCGCCGGCATGATCAACACCAAGGATCAGACGGCGTATTTTCGCGCTTTCGAGGGCATGGCCCGCCATGTCTACACGGTTCCGGTGGCGGCAAGTGATGCCGGCGTGCCAAATGCCGAACTGGCTGCCCGGGCGATGGAGGCGGGGCTTTCCGCCGAACCGGTGCACTCGGTGGCCAATGCGCTGAAGCTCCTGCACGACACGCTTGATGCCGGTCGCGATGGCACCGAGCCGCCGCCGCGCATTCTCATCTGCGGCTCGCTCTACCTGATCGGTGAGGTTCTGGCCGAGAACGGCACGCCACCGCGTTAGTCCGGTTGGAAGGAGCCCGACATCCATGTCCGGCTCCTCCTCCCCTCCGCTCCTTCGTCATCCTCGGACTTGATCCGGGGATCCATGCCGGAAGGTCGGGGACGAACCGCAGCCTTTGAAGATCACGCATCGTTTTCTGCGCCGGTGCCGGGGGGGCGGCAATGGCATGGATCCTATGGTCAAGCCATAGGATGACGAAGTGGGGATTGAGGCACGCTCAAGCTTCGCCCGGGAGAGGCACTCGGGTTCCACCCAGAGCTACCAGCGGCCCCCCTTACACCATCCCCATCAGGCCGCGTCGGATGAGGTCCAGTGCGAGCAGGGTCAGGCCGATCCTGAACCAGCGCCGGAACGTCTCTTCCGGCATTTTCTCCAGAAGACGGCTGCCATAGAGGGTTCCAAGATAGCCCGAGGCGATCATCAGGGCGATGAAGGGCAGCCAGTGCCAGAAGGCGAACCCCGCAACGGCAAACACGACGACCTTCAGTGCGTGCTGCACGGTCATGCCGGCGGCGTGGGTGGCGACCAGCGCCTTTCGGTCATCGGGAATGATCTGCGCGAAGAAGGCGGACAGGAGTGGTCCCGTCGCGCCGACAAACATGGTTGCGAGCGCCAGAACGGCGCTGCCGAAGGCAAGGCCGGCATGGCCGAGGCGGGCCGCCCCTGGGATCTTTGTCCAGGTAACCGCGATGACGAACACGCCCAGAACGAGCTTCAGCAGCGCGTCGGGCAGCTGCACGACGAAATACGCCCCGACGGCGGCGCCGATCAGGCTGCCGAGAATGAACGGTGCGGCGATGGAGAAGCGGATATGCGCGCGCTGGCGCCAGGCGCGCCCGGTGTTGGAGCCGAGCTGGACGGCTCCATGCACGGGGATGAGTGCTGCGACCGGAATGAAGAGGCCGAGCAGCGCCAGCATGGCCACCCCGCCGCCGACGCCGAAAGCGGCTGTCAGCGCCGAAGTGAAGAAGCTGGCGATGATAAGGAGAAGCGCCGGGAGCGCTCCCAGCGTGTCAGGCAGAAATGTCTCCCAGCCGCCCAACAACAGGTCCTAGATCACCGTGCGCCCATTCGGGCGCACAAAGGACAATCCATTTCCCTGATGGAGCATCGGAATAACCGATGCTCTAGAGGAACTGCTTGCGGGTGAACTGGCCTGCCGGGCGATAACGCCACAGATAGGTGGGCAGGATGGCTGCAAGCGAATGCTTCTGGATGCCGAGCCCGTCGAGCGTGCGGCCGGCGGCTTTCGCCTCCTCGGAAACGACATTGTCGGACTTCAGAAGCTTCACCTGGTCGAGCGTCAGCATCGGCTTGGGCAGAAGGCCGAGAATGCGGGCCTGAATGCGCGCCACGAACCAGGGCAGGGAAACGAACCAGCGTTTGCGGTAGGTGGCTTCCAGCATCTCTTCGAGGCATTCGCGGAACGAAAGCACTTCCGGGCCGCCCAGCTCATAGATCTGGCCACCTTCCAGGTCGCCGTCCACGGAGCGGGCATAGGCTTCGGCCACATCGCCCACATAAACAGGCTGGAACTTCGTCTCGCCACCGCCGATGAGCGGCAGGAAGGGCGAGAAACGCGCCAGATTGGCGAAGCGGTTGAAGAAGTCGTCTTCCGGACCGAACACGATGGAGGGGCGAATGATCACCGCATCCTTCACGGTCTCCAGAACCGCCTGCTCGCCCAGCGCCTTGGTGCGGGCGTAGTCGGAGTCGGAATTCAGGTCGGCGCCGATGGCGGAGCCATGCGTCAGCTTCGCGCCGGCTGCACGGGCGGCCTCCGCGACGGCGCGCGCGCCGAAATTCTGCACGGCGTCGAAGGACTGACGGCCGGATTCATAGAGGATGCCGACCAGGTTGATCACATGGTCCGCCCCTTCAACGGCCCGGTCGATGGAGGCGCGGTTGCGCAGGTTTGCCTGCACGGCCTGCACCTGTCCCACATTGCCAAGCGGCTGCAGGTGGATCGCCGAATTGGGGTTGCGGCAGGCAACGCGCACACGATGCCCGCGCTTGGTGAGCGCCTGCACCAGATGACGGCCGACAAAGCCTGAGCCGCCAAAAATGGTGATGAGCTTAGGGTTCTGGCTGATCGTTGCCATTTGCCTCGGTCTCCGATTTCTCAGGGGCTACATAGTCGGTTTCGCGCCAAAGGCAAAGGGCGATGGGGCAACAAGATGAACATGTCGCGGCGCAAGCCGTCATCCCCAGCCCGAAATGGCCCGAAAACTTGGAAAAAAGCCATGAAACGCCTATATCTTGGTCAGTGAGCGCTGACTGATTCGCAGCGCGTTTTTCCCATGCCCTACAGGGGGTTCCCTCCGGGCTCCTGAGTGAAAGAATTTGATGAGCGACACGCCCGAAACTCTCCCAGGCGAACAGGCCGAATACGGCGCGGAATCCATCAAGGTATTGAAGGGGCTGGACGCTGTTCGCAAGCGCCCCGGCATGTATATCGGCGACACGGATGACGGCTCCGGCCTCCATCACATGGTCTATGAGGTGGTCGACAACGCCATCGATGAGGCGCTTGCCGGTCACGCCACGCTGGTGACCGTGACGCTCACCGCTGACGGCTTCGTCACCGTCACGGACAATGGCCGCGGCATTCCCACCGACATGCATGCGGAAGAGGGGGTCTCGGCGGCCGAGGTCATTATGACGCAGCTGCACGCGGGCGGTAAGTTCGACCAGAACTCCTATAAGGTGTCTGGCGGTCTGCACGGCGTGGGCGTGTCCGTGGTGAACGCGCTTTCCACCAAGCTGAAGCTCAAGATCCGCCGCAAGGGCCAGATCCACGAGATGAGCTTCTCGCATGGCGTTGCCGATGCGCCGCTGGCCGTTACGGGCGATGCGGGCAGTGAGACGGGCACGGAAGTGAGCTTCATGCCTTCGCCCGAGACCTTCACCATGACGGAGTTCAACTACGACACGCTGGAGCACCGCCTGCGCGAGCTCGCGTTCCTGAACTCCGGCGTGCGCATCCTGCTGACGGACAAGCGCCATGCCGACGAGAAGAGCCAGGAATTCCTGTTCGACGGCGGCATCGTGGAGTTCGTGAAATATCTCGACCGCGCCAAGAAGCCGCTGATCGAAGCCCCCATAGCCATTGGCGGTGAGAAGGACGGGATCACGGTGGAAGTGGCGATGTGGTGGAACGATTCCTACCACGAGAACGTGCTGTGCTTCACCAACAACATCCCGCAGCGCGATGGCGGCACGCATATGGCCGGCTTCCGTGGCGCGCTGACGCGCCAGGTGACCGGCTATGCAGACAGTTCCGGCCTGACCAAGAAGGAAAAGGTCTCGCTCACGGGCGATGACTGCCGTGAAGGCCTGACGGCCGTTCTCTCGGTCAAGGTGCCGGACCCGAAGTTCTCGTCACAGACCAAGGACAAGCTCGTGTCCTCGGAAGTGCGCCCCGTGGTGGAAAGCCTCGTCAACGAGGCGCTTGGCACATGGTTCGAAGAGCATCCGACGGAAGCCAAGACGCTGATCGGCAAGGTGGTGGAAGCGGCCTCTGCGCGTGAGGCAGCCCGCAAGGCGCGCGAGCTGACGCGCCGCAAGGGCGTGCTCGACATCACCTCGCTGCCGGGCAAACTGGCCGATTGCCAGGAACGCGATCCGGCGAAGTCCGAAATCTTCATCGTCGAGGGTGACTCCGCTGGCGGTTCGGCCAAATCCGGCCGGTCGCGCAAGAACCAGGCGATCCTGCCGCTGCGCGGCAAGATCCTCAATGTGGAGCGCGCCCGCTTCGACCGCATGCTGTCGTCCGACATGATCGGCACGCTGATCACGGCGCTCGGCACCGGCATCGGCAAGGACGAGTTCAACGCCGACAAGCTGCGCTATCACAAGATCATCATCATGACGGACGCCGACGTCGACGGCGCCCACATTCGCACGCTGCTCCTGACCTTCTTCTTCCGGCAGATGCCGGAGCTGATCGAGCGTGGAAACCTCTATATCGCCCAGCCGCCGCTCTACAAGGTGACGCGTGGCAAGTCCGTCCAGTACATCAAGGACGAAGCGGCGTTCGAGGAGTTCCTGATCAATTCCGGTCTTGAGGAAGCAACGCTCGAACTGTCCAATGGCGAAGTGCGTGGCGGGCAGGACCTCAAGCAGGTCATCGACGATGCACGCGGCGTGCGCCAGCTCATCAATGGCCTGCACACACGCTACAGCCGTTCCGTTGTCGAGCAGGCGGCCATTGCCGGTGCGCTCAATGCGGCGGTGCTGGCCGATCCGGGCAGGGCAGCCGAGGCCGCACAGAAGGTGGCCGAACGTCTGGACATGATCTCCGAAGACATCGAACGCGGCTGGGAAGGCCGGGTGAATCCCTCCAATGAGGGCGCTGGCGGATATCTTTTCGAGCGCACCGTGCGCGGCGTGCGCGAAGTGGTGGTGCTGGATTCAGCGCTTGTTGCGTCGGCTGATGCGCGCGCCATTGATCGCTACACCGAGCGCCTGCAGGAGATTTACACCAAGTCTCCGATGCTGCGCCGCAAGGACAAGTCCGAAGTCATCAGCGGGCCGATGGCGTTGCTCGACGCCGTGTTCGCCACGGGGCGCAAGGGCCTCACCATGCAGCGCTACAAAGGGCTGGGCGAGATGAATGCCGAGCAGCTCTGGGAGACGACGCTCGACCCGGATGCGCGTTCGCTGCTTCAGGTGAAGGTGACGGACGCCACCGACGCGGATTCGCTCTTCTCGCGCCTGATGGGCGACGAGGTGGAGCCCCGCCGCGAGTTCATTCAGGACAATGCGCTTTCGGTGGCCAATCTCGACATCTGACCGCTTTGCGAGAAGAACGCTTTTGAAACGGCGCGGAGAGATCCGCGCCGTTTTTCTTTTGTGCTGCGAGGAAGCAGTCGCCGGCCCGGATCGCACTTGTCGACACGCGCGCTGTTTCGCGGGATGATCGGCCAGTCGGGGCAAATCGGGGCCAGAACGGAGGCTGGCGATGCGAGCCTTTTCCTTCAGGAACATCATCATCGCGGCGCTGGCGCTGTGTGCGGTGCTGTTCGCGGTGGGCTGGTTCACGCGTGAGGACCCTGCCGACGCGCCCTACCTTAAAATCCTCGGCGGCGGGTTCATGTTCAACTATCGCGAGGCCGAAATCTTCTACGGTTTCACGGCACAGGTGGTGCGCCCGCTCGCCAGCGGGTCGATCATCGAAGCGACGTTCGAGGATCCGGCGGGTGGTGCGCCGCTGGTGGTTTCCGAACGCGTGAGCACGATGACGGATCGCTACGCGTTGCGCACCCCGCCCGTTCGCGGGGTTGAAGCGAAGAAGCCCTATCGCGTCGAGATCCGGGTCTATGATCGTACGAAGACCACCCTGCTCTGGCAGGAAGAGCACAGCTATGCGAGCCAGATTGCCGATACGGTTGTTCCGGAAAAGCCGCTCACGATCGGTCCGGGCTATCACAGGAACCCGGAGCTTGAACGGCGATAGCGAAGTGGCCTTGGGTGCTGCCTGATTTTTTTTATGAACCTTTCTCCAGCGTGCAGCGACTGACGAATGCTGGAGCATCGGACCGAAAAGTGGAAACCGGTTTTCGGATAGTTCCGATGCTCCATCAAGAGCTTAGGTCGTCCTTGTGCGTCCGTATGGACGCACGGCGATCCGGGGCGCGAATGCCCCTTCTGAAAAACGCTACTGGAGAAACAAAATGTCCTATTCGTTCAACGCACGTCGCTTCGCCATGGTCGCCGCATCGCTTGCCATGATCACCGCAACCGGTCTGCCGACGGCAGGCGTCGCCGGCCAGTTTGCACTGGCCCCGCAGATGGCCGGGCCGGCCATGAACTGCTCCATTCCCAATCATGTGGTCTGTACGATCAGCAGCGCCAAGGGGCTGAAGCTGGTGAAGATCACCGCCAACACGCCGCAGGGCAGCGTGAACCTGGTCAACAAGTCCTACAATGGCTGCCCCAAACAGGTGCAGGTTTCCTGGGACTCGGCCTACCAGATGGCCGGCAAGCAGATCGTGGAATGCAATGGCGGGGGCTTCCGGCTCAAGGCGCGTTGAAGCGCCACCCTCTGATCACCAACACCCGGACGATGCCGCCGGGTACGGGTGGCGGGGCAGCCCGCACAGGTGGCATCAAGCGTGAGACCCGCAGGCTTTCGCCAGCGGGTCTCATCGCATTTCTGGTGTCAGGCGTTCCCGCCTGACCGTAGATCGTCCTTCGAGCGTCCTGATGGACGCACGGCGATCTAGTCGCTCATCTTCAGCGCCTGGATGAAGGCTTCCTGCGGAATCTCCACCTTGCCGAACTGGCGCATGCGCTTCTTGCCCTCTTTCTGCTTCTCGAGCAGCTTGCGCTTGCGGGTCACGTCGCCGCCGTAACACTTCGCCGTCACGTCCTTGCGCATGGCCGAAATGGTTTCGCGCGCGACCACCTTGCCGCCAATGGCGGCCTGGATCGGGATCTTGAACATGTGGCGGGGGATCAGCTCCTTGAGCTTCTCACACATGGCGCGGCCGCGCTTTTCGGCAGCCTGCCGGTGCACCAGCATGGAGAGCGCGTCGACCGGCTCTTCATTGACGAGAACCGACATCTTCACCAGATCGCCTTCGCGATATCCGATGATCTGGTAGTCGAAGCTGGCATAGCCCTTGGTGATGGATTTGAGCCGGTCATAGAAGTCGAACACGACTTCGTTGAGCGGCAGCTCGTAGGTCACCATGGCGCGCTTGCCGACATAGGAGAGGTCGGTCTGGATGCCGCGACGATCCTGGCAGAGTTTGAGGATCGGGCCGAGATAATCGTCCGGCGTCAGGATCGTCGCCTTGATCCACGGCTCCTCGATCGTGTCGATGCGCACAATGTCCGGCATGTCGGCGGGGTTGTGCAGCTCCACCTGGTCACCGGAGGTGAGGTTCATGCGGTAGACCACGGAAGGCGCGGTGGCGATCAGGTCGAGATTGAACTCGCGCTCAAGCCGCTCCTGAATGATCTCCAGATGCAGAAGGCCGAGGAAGCCGCAGCGGAAGCCGAAGCCGAGCGCCGCAGAGGTTTCCATCTCGAACGAGAACGAAGCGTCGTTGAGGCGCAGCTTGCCCATGGCGGCGCGCAGGTCTTCGAAGTCTGCGGCATCGACCGGGAACAGGCCGCAGAACACCACCGGCTGCGCCGGCTTGAAGCCTGGCAGGGGCGATGTGGTCTGGCGCTTGTCTTCGGTGATCGTATCGCCGACGCGGGTGTCGGCCACTTCCTTGATCGAAGCGGTGATAAAGCCGATCTCGCCGGGGCCAAGTTCGTCCACCATCACCATCTTCGGGGTCATCACGCCAACCCGGTCCACCGGATATTTAGCGTCGGTGCCCATCATGCGGATGGTCTGGCCCTTCTTGAGCTTGCCGTCGATCACGCGCACCAGCACGATCACGCCGAGATAGGCGTCGTACCAGCTGTCGACCAGCAGCGCCTTGAGCGGGGCTTCCCGGTCGCCGCCTTCGGGGGCGGGGAGGCGGGTGACGATGGCTTCCAGAACATCGTCGATGCCCACGCCGGTCTTCGCCGAAATCGGGATCGCGTCGGAGGCGTCGAGGCCGATCACCTCTTCGATCTGCTCTTTCACGCGCTCGGTGTCGGCTGCGGGCAGATCCACCTTGTTGAGAACGGTGACGATCTCATGATCGTTGTCGATGGCCTGATAGACATTGGCCAGCGTCTGCGCTTCGACGCCCTGGCTGGCGTCGACCACGAGAAGCGAACCCTCGCACGCCGAAAGCGAACGCGAGACTTCATAGGCGAAGTCCACGTGGCCGGGCGTGTCGATCAGGTTCAGCACATAGTGCTCGCCGTTTCGCGCATCATATTCGAGGCGCACGGTCTGGGCCTTGATGGTGATGCCGCGTTCACGCTCGATGTCCATCGAGTCGAGGATCTGATCCTTCATCTCGCGATCGGCCAGCGAACCCGTCATCTGGATCAGCCGGTCGGCAAGGGTCGACTTGCCATGGTCGATATGCGCGACGATGGAAAAGTTGCGGATATGGGAAAGTGGCGTGTTCGTCATGTCGCAGGCTCTAGCAGGCGGCCTCATTTTCGACAAGCATATTGCGCTGGCAGATTGCAGCGTATGCAGCGGCAGAGTGCGCTTTTCGGAAAATGAGGCCTCTTATTGTACCGACGGCGCGCCCACCATATATGCTCGGGATGAGCAATCCAGACAGACACAAACTCGGCCTCCTGATCCATGACGTCGCGCGATTGATGCGCCGGCGCTTTCAGGAGAAGGGCAACGAGTACGGACTTTCATCCGCTCAGTGGGGACTTCTGTTCCGGTTGATGAAAGAAGACGGCGTGCCGCAGGCGCGGCTGGCCGAGTTTCTGGAAGTGGAGCCGATCAGCGTTTCGCGCATGGTCGACCGCATGGCCGAGAATGGCTGGGTGGTGCGGCGCGCGGGCAGAATGGACCGGCGCGTGCGCATGATCCACATCACCCAGAAAGCGCGTGAAGCCTGCGACAGCATTCGGCAGATCAGCACGTCTGTCTATGACGAAGCGCTTCTTGATATGGCCGAGGACGAGCGCAGGGTTCTGGTTGGCGCGCTCAACAAGATGGCCGCCAATCTCTGCGCCACGGTGTCCGGCGGCAACGGGCAGACCGCCTGCCCGTAAGCGCGTCTCTCACTCCGCAACCAGTTTGCGATAGAGATGCCATGTCGCGTGGCCGAGGATCGGCATGACCACGGCGAGGCCCGCGAAGAGCGGCAGCGATCCCACAAGCAGTGCGCCTGCAACGAGCAGGCCCCAGAGTGCGATGGGCACCGGATTGGTGCTCGCCGCCCGCACGGATGTGATGATGGCGGCCACGGCGCCGCAATCGCGATCAAGCAGCATCGGAAACGCAATGGACGTGGTGATCAGCACCACAAGGGCGAAGATGAAGCCGATGGCATTGCCAAGCAGCAGAAGCATGAAGCCTGCATCGGTCGTGAACAGGGTCTCGAGAAATTGCGTCATCGATGCCGGCGGTTCGGGACCGAGCAGGCGCGTGTAAAGCCCCTGCGCGACGAGAAGCCACGCTATGAACATCGCAAAGAGCATCGCGCCGACCGCCACAATGGACGGGATGGCCGGTGATCTGCGCACGTTGAATGCATGCCGCCAGGATGTATCGAGCCCGGCTTCGCGCCGCCGGCTGATCTCATAGAGGCCGAGTGCCGCAAACGGGCCAAGCAGGGCAAAGCCCGAGACGAGCGGGAACAGGAGCGGCAGCGCATTTGCGCCCGACGCCCAGTAGATGAGAACCACACCGACCAGCGGATAGATGAGGCAGAGAAACGCATAGTGCGATGGCTTCTGCCAGAAGTCGTCGAGCCCGCGTCCAAGCGCGTCGATCACATCCGACGTGGTGATCTTTCGAACGGCCGGCAATCTGAGTGTCTTGTCGGTTCCGGCCATGACGTGAAAACCAGTCATTTTCTGACCTCCCGGATTGGCCGGGTTGCAGGCCGCAGCCCGGCGACAGCATGGCGGAGAGTATAGGCCCCGTGCTGCCTTACGGCGAGGCGCGGGCCGGTCACATCTTGCGGAGCGCGGGTTGAACGCCGTCAGTCGGTTTTCGGGAAGAACACCCGTTTGGCGAAGGGCGCGCTCGCGCCATGCAGCACGACCGACAGAAGGATGGCGAAAACCGCGATGTCGGTGATGGCGCTGGCGGCGTCGAAACCGGACTGGTCGACGACGAGGATGAGGTAGAGCACGGAGGCAAGCCCGCGCGGGCCGAACCATCCGACAAAGAGGCGCGCGCGCAGCGTCGTTTTGGTTCCCAGCATGGCCAGCAGAACGGGAACCATGCGGATAACGGTGAGGCTGAGGGCTGCGTAGATGAGACTGGGCAGAAGCGGTGTCTCGAAGGCCTGCGGCAGCAGCGCCGCACCGAACAGGAGGAATGTGAGATTGGTGAGGATCGATCCTTCCGTCATGGCGAAATTGCTCATGCCGGCGACCGTGTGCGCGGGCAGGCGCCAGCCAAAGGCAAGGCCGGCCGAGAAGGCGGCGAGGAAGCCATTGCCGCCGGTCAGTTCCGCTGCGAGATAGGCAAGGCCAGCGAGCGTGACCATGATCGGGGTGCGCCCTGCCGGGTTGGAAAGGCGTCGCAGCAGCGCAAACTCGCTGGCGGCCGCACCCAGATAGCCGACCGCCAGACCGACCAGCGGCCCGAACACCACCTGCTTGACGAAGAAGGTCGCATGCCCCGCCATGCCCTGGCCGCTGCCTGTGTCGGCCGCAAGGGCAAGTGCGATCAGAAGCAGCGGCAGGCACAGCCCGTCATTCAGCCCGCTCTCTACATCGAGCGCCTCGCGCTCCACTTCCGGCAATCCGTCATTGCCGAAAACGGGCTGCGCCAGCGCTGCATCGGTGGGGGTCAGAACGATGGCCAGAACCAGCGCGCCGAACAGGCCCAGCGTGGGGAACAGCGCCATGCCGGCCAGCGTGCCGGCAAGGATGGTGAGCGGAATGCCGATGAACAGGAGCCGCGCAGACAGAAGCGCGGTGGCGCGCTCCGCCATGACGCCGGAAATTCGGATATTGGCCGCATCGCGAAACAGGATGATCGCCAGCGTTGCCGTGGCGAGGAACTCGACAATGGAGTTGCCGAGCGCGGCGGTGAGGTTGCTGTCTGCTTCGAAGAAGCCGTAGCCCAGCGCGGTGAAAAGCATCGGGCCGGAAAGGACCGAGGCTTCGAGCCTGCGTGAGACCAGTGAATAGGCGGTGAAGCAGAGGAACAGAAGCGCCAGCGCTGCGTGAAGCTCCATCAGCTGTTTCCGTTCTCTTCAGCCGTCTGGTCGTCCTTGCGTTCGGCCCAGTTGAGCGTCTTGTAGTCGAAGCCGAAAGTGAGCGTCGGCTTGACGATGGCAAAGTAGGGCGAAAGGTCGAAATCGCGTGGCGTGAACAGGCTGTGATGGCGGATGTGCAGGATTTCGCGCCGTGAATAGGCTGACTCCGCCGAGGCATGCCCCTTGGCTTTCACCGTTTCCGGCAGGATCGGGTAGCGCACGCCCTGAAAGGCCTGGGCGATGAGCGAGGAGCAGATGGCGCGGGTGGGATCGCCTGAGCCAAGCGCGATCATGCGCCGCCGCCAGCGCACTGGCACGGGTGGCGTGGGCATGAAATAGCGCAGCAGATCGAAGATGTTGCGCATGTCGTAGCGCAGCCCGAGCTTGCCGACCATGAAGTCAATGATGGCGTTCCGGTCATCCGGAGTGAGGCCGCTCGCCCGACAGATGCGGGTGTTGTAGGTTTTGTACTTTGAAAGCGGCGCCGCGATGCAGCCATCACCGAGAATGACCTCCACGAGGCGTGGCCGCTCGGAGCCGTCTTCCGGCTCGGGCAGCGCGTCGCCGACATAGAGCGCGGCATGGCTCCAGGTGGACTGGGTGAGATATTTGATCGCTGCCGAGATGCGCTGGTTACCCTCGATCAGAAGAATGTCACCGGGCTGCAGGGTGCGGTGCAGGGTTTCCGGGTCGGACGGGGTGTAGGGCTGATAGCCTGAGGATTCGCTCTGCAGTCGCCGCGCCAGAAACCGGCCGAGCCGGTCGAGCAGGGTGCTGGATTGTTCGCTCATGCGCTCCCGTCCGCCAATCAAGCAGCATTATCCGGTTCGCTCATGGGGCGAACCATTCGACGTTGCAGACCCTAGGGTCAGGTCCCGTTAATATGGCCACAATGGTCGGCCTGATTTGTGCGGATACGCGAAGCAAGGCCGCAGGAAGACTCCACGTCTTTCAAGGGCTTGCGACAAAGTCGCCCGTGCAAATCAGGCCGATCCGAAGGACGATCGATTGACCGGCGACCTGCCGCGTCAAACCCCTTGACCGGGGAAAGACCCCGCTCTGCGGGCTTTTCCTAGCATCTCTTGGTCTATCGATCGCCATTGCGGCCATATTAATGGGTCCTGACCCTAGAGCATCAAACCGAAAAGTGGAATCCGGTTCTCTGTTCTTCCCATGCTCCGTCAGGTGTTTGGTCGCCCTTTTGCGTCGAAGCGGACACGCGGCGATCTGTCGGTGTTGTCGTTCAGGGCAGGCGCTGTGGCATCCGTGTCTGGAGGGGTGCGACAAACGATTGACTTTATTCAATCGTTTGATTAAATTTGATGCATGAAACAGGGCAATCATGATTTACCGGACACTGGTGCGCGTCTTTCTTCGGCAGAGCACACGCGGCTTTCGCTCATTCAGGCCGGGCTGAAGCTGTTTGGCGAGAAGGGCTATGACGGCACAACGACGCGGGAAATCGCGAGCGCGGCCGGGGCCAATATCGGTTCGATCTCCTACCATTTCGGCGGCAAGGAGGGGCTGCGCGCGGCCTGTGCGGATCACATCGTCGAGCTGGTCGGCGGCATCGCGGGCAGCGCTCTCGATGTGCCGTCCGAGGCGACGGGGCAGCTCGATCCGGTCGCAGCGCGCGCCATCCTGATGCGGGTTCTCGAAACCATGACGGGCTTCATCGCCGCGCGGCCCGAAGCGGGCCTGATCGTCAAATTCGTTCTTCGGGAACTGGCCCATCCCACCGTTGCGCTCGACCGCATCTATGACGGTGTTTTCGCGCCGGTGCACACACGCCTCTGCCAGGTGTGGGAAGCGGCCACCGGTCGGCCGGCGGAGAGTGACGAAACCAAACTCACCGTTTTCACGCTGATCGGGCAGCTCGTCTATTTCCGCATCGCCAGCGAGGCGGTGCAGCGGCGCATGGGGTGGAGCGATATCGGCAGCCGCGAGGCGGCAGCCATCACAGCCATCGCCAGCAGCAATCTGGAAGCCATTCTGACCGCGCAGACGCGCGACAAGGACACAAAGTCATGAGCATGCTTTGCGCAATTCCTCTTCTGGCAGGTTTCCTGTCTGGCTGCAGTGGCGAGGCCCCGCTGGCCGTCGGCTATGTGGAAGGCGATTATGTGTTGCTTGCGCCCACCGAGGTTGGCCAGCTGAGCGCGGTGCCCGTGCGGCGTGGCGCAATCGTTGAGGCGGGCGCGACCGTTGCCATGATGGATGAGACGGATGCGCGGATCGCCGTGCGTCAGGCCGAGGCGGGGCTGGCCGAAGCGGAGGCGCATCTCGCCGACCTTCAGGAGGCGAAGCGCCCGGAAGAGATCGCCGTTCTGGAAGCTGCGCTTTCGTCCGCCAATGCCGAGGCGGCGGAAGCCGGACGCGTGCTCTCGCGCACGCAGGACCTGTTTCGCCGGGGCATTGCCGCGCAGGCCGAGCTCGACAAGGCGAAGACGGCCAAGGAGCTGGCGGACACGCGCATAGGCCAGGCCGAGGCCAATCTGGCCGTTGCCCGCCTGCCGGCCCGCGCCGAGGCGATCAAGGCCGCGGCCAAGCGCCGCGATCAGATGGAAGCGGCGCTGGAACAGGCGCAATGGCGTCTTTCCGAACGCGCCATCAAGGCCCCAGCCGCAGGCCGCATCGATGATGTGATCCGCAATGCCGGAGATGTGGCCGGCCCCTCCGCGCCGGTGGTTTCGCTGTTGCCGGATGGCGAGGTGAAGCTCAAGGTCTATGTGCCGGAAGCCGCGTTCTCCAGCGTGCAGCCGGACGCGTTGCTGGCGGTCAATTGCGATGGGTGCGCACCGGGGCTGACCGCACGCATTTCCTATATCTCGCCCGAGCCGGAGTTCACGCCGCCGGTGATCTATTCGCTCGAGACGCGGCAGAAACTCGTCTACCTCATCGAGGCGCGACCGGAGGGGGATGCCCGCAGTCTTCAGCCGGGGCAGATCGTCGATGTGCGCCTCAAGGCAGACGCGCAATGAACGCCATCGACGTCCACGGTCTCGTCAAGCGGTTCGGCGACAAGACCGTCGTGAACCAGGTGACCATGCAGGTTGCCAGAGGGGAAATCGTTGGCTTTCTCGGACCCAACGGTTCGGGCAAGACAACCACGATCCGCATTATGTGCGGGCTTTTGACCCCGGATGAGGGCGAGGGCACGGTGCTCGGCTACGATCTGCGGAGCGAGGGGCTCAGGATCAAGCGCGAGGTCGGCTACATGACGCAGCGCTTCTCCTTCTATGAAGACCTCACCATTGCCGAGAACCTGGCCTTCGTCGCCCGGCTTTACGATCTGAAACCGGTCGGTGCGCATGTGGATCGCACGCTGGAGGATCTGGGCCTCACCTCGCGCCGCAACCAGCTTGCCGGAACGCTTTCCGGCGGCTGGAAGCAGCGACTGGCGCTGGCAGCCTGCATCATGCATCAGCCAAAGCTTCTGCTTCTCGATGAGCCGACAGCGGGTGTCGACCCCAAGGCGCGCCGCGAGTTCTGGGACGAGATCCACCGGCTTGCCGCCGACGGTCTGACCGTCCTCGTCTCGACCCACTACATGGACGAGGCCGAGCGCTGCCACCGCATCTCCTACATCTCCTACGGCACGCTTCTGGCCACCGGAACGGTGGCGGACGTCGTGCGGGATGCGGGGCTTGTCACCTATCTGGTGGATGGGCCGAAACTCGAACAGCTCGCCGCGGAGCTGCGGCAGCGGCCGGGCGTCGAGCAGGTCGCCCCCTTCGGCGCGAGCCTGCACGTGGTGGGCTCGGACGAAGCCGCGCTAAGGGCTGCGCTGGCCGATCTTGAAGGACGCGACGGCGTGACCGTTTCGCGCGGCGAGACCAGTCTTGAGGATGTCTTCATCCAGTTCATGACCAATTCGACGGACAACATGCAATGAACCGCATCTTCTCCCTTGGCCGGCTCATGGCGCTGCTCATCAAGGAGTTCATCCAGATGCGGCGCGACCGCATCACCTTCGGGATGATGCTCGGCGTTCCGCTCATGCAGCTCGTGCTGTTCGGCTATGCGATCAACAGCGACCCGAAGGCCCTGCCGGCGGCGCTCGTTTCGCTGAGCCAGGATCACTACAGCCGGGCCATGGTCTCTGCGCTGGAGAATACGGACTATTACCGCTTCGACCACGTGGTGGGCAGTGCCGAAGAGGCCGAGCATCTGATGGCGAGCGGTGAGGTGGTGTTTGTCGTCACCATCCCGTCGGACTTTGCGCGCCGGGTCGACCGGGGGCAGCGCCCGCAAATCCTCATTGAGGCCGACGCCACCGATCCATCGGTTGCCTCCGGGGCCATTTCCACGTTGGGCACGGTCGCCGCCGAGGCGCTTCTGCGCGAGCGTGGCGTGCCCGCCTCCGAGGCAAAGCCCGCCGACCGGCTCGAGGTCATCGTTCACCGCCGCTACAATCCCGAAGGGCTCTCGCAGTACAACATCGTGCCCGGTCTTCTGGGCGTCATCCTGCAGATGACCATGGTGATGATGACCTCCATCGCGCTGACGCGCGAGCGCGAACGCGGCACGATGGAAAACCTGCTCGCCATGCCCGCCAGCCCGCTGGAGATCATGCTGGGCAAGGTGCTGCCCTATCTCGTCGTGGGCGCCGTGCAGGTGGCCGTCATTCTGGGGGCGGCGAAGCTGCTGTTCGGCGTGCCCTTCGTGGGCAGCCTGTGGCTGCTGCTTGTGGCGGTGCTGATCTTCGTGCTGTCTCTGGTTCTGCTCGGTTACACGATCTCCACTGTGGCGCGCACGCAGATGCAGGCCATGCAGCTTACCTTCTTCTTCTTCCTGCCATCGCTCCTTCTCTCCGGTTTCATGTTCCCGTTTCGCGGCATGCCGGACTGGGCGCAGTGGCTTGGCGAGATCTTCCCGCTCACTCATTTTCTGCGCGTGATCCGCGCCGTGATGCTGAAGGGAGCAGACCTGCCGGCCATCGCTTTCGAGACGGGCATTCTGGTGCTGTTCATCTTCATCTATGCCGGGTTTGCGCTGCTGCGCTTCCGCCGGACGCTCGATTGATCTGAGCTTTTGATCGAGCATCGGCTTTGCCGGAAAACCGGTTCCCGTTTTTCGGTCCGATGCTCTGGATCGCCGTGCGTCCGCTTGGACGCACAAAGGACGATCCACACTTATGATTGAGCATCGGTTTTGCCCGAAAACCGGTTTCCACTTTTCGGTCCGATGCTCTGGATCGCCGTGCGTCCGTTTGGACGCACAAAGGACGATCCACACTTATGATTGAGCATCGGATTCGTCCGAAAACCGGTTCCCGTTTTTCGGTCCGATGCTCTGTGCCAAGCGAATGGTTATGACTGAATAAGCCATGAGCGTTGACGCGGGCGCACTTGGTTCTTAAATTAGAATAATTCTAAACAATGGATTGCCCGGACAATGCTCTCTCGCTTCTTAGGTTCCTCCCGCCGCTCCTTCTCATCGCTGACTGAACAGGAAATTCTCGCTCTCGCCATCTCGTCGGAAGAAGATGATGCGCGCATCTACCGCGCCTATGCGGACGGTCTGCGCGAGGACTTTCCGCATTCTGCCGCCGTGTTCGAAGAGATGGCGAAGGAAGAGGACGGACATCGCGCCGCGCTGATCGAGGCGCACCGCGCACGGTTCGGCGAGCGCATTCCGCTGATCCGTCGTGAGCATGTGCGCGGCTATTACGAGCGCAAACCCGACTGGCTGGTGCGTCCGCTGGGACTGGAGAAGGTGCGCGCGCAGGCCGAGCAAATGGAAGACCAGGCGCACCGCTTCTATGTGGAAGCGGCCAAGCGCACGGAGGATGCGGGCATCCGCAAGCTGCTTGGCGACCTTGCCGCTGCAGAAAAGGCGCATGAATCGCTGGCGCACCGGCTTTCGGAAAAACATCTGGGCGCAGACGAGCGCGCCGAGGAAGACCAGACAGAGCACAAACAGTTCGTTCTGACCTATGTCCAGCCGGGCCTTGCCGGCCTGATGGACGGCTCCGTCTCCACGCTGGCGCCCATCTTCGCCGCCGCCTTCGCCACCGGCGACACCTGGCAGACCTTCCTGGTCGGTCTCGCCGCCTCCATCGGCGCAGGCATCTCCATGGGCTTCACCGAAGTGGCGTCGGACGATGGCGTGATCTCGGGTCGCGGCTCGCCGATCAAGCGCGGCATAACCACCGGCATCATGACCACGGTGGGCGGCCTCGGCCACGCGCTGCCCTATCTGATCCCGCATTTCTGGACCGCGACGATCATCGCCTTCATCATCGTGTTCGTCGAGCTTTGGGCAATCGCCTGGATCCAGAATCGCTACATGGAAACCCCGTGGAGCCGCGCCACCTTCCAGGTGGTGCTCGGTGGCGCGCTGGTGTTTGCTGCAGGCATGCTCATAGGCAACGCCTGACCGGGTTAAACCGACCGACGGGCCGCGCCATGCATGGCGCGGCTGTCGGCAGGTGCTTCGGCCCGCTCCGTCATTCCGTAATCGCGCAGGACATGGGCGATGCGTAACCGGTAGCCGGAAAATATGCCGTTCCGCCCGGCGCGCTGCGCCTGCCTGTGTTCCTCCGTGTTGCGCCAGGCTTTCACCGCTTCCTCATCGCGCCAGAACGAGAGCGAGAGCACCCGGTTCCCGTCATTGAGGCTCTGAAACCGTTCGATGGAAATGAAGCCATCCACGCCGTCGAGCATCGGTCTCAGGTCTGCGGCGATGCCAAGATAGGCATCGCGCTTTCCCGCCGCCGGCTCCACTTCGAAGATCACCGCGATCATGGCTGCACCCATTTCGCATGGGGAGCGGAGGCAAGTTTCAGAAACATGCGGTCCTCCTTCAGGATGAAACGTTCGCGCTTTGCGAATTCATAATTCGCGCGGCCTTCGGGGCTTGCGGCAAGCCGCGCCCGGTACTCTTCGTAAGCTGCGAGACTGTCCAGATTGTAAACGCCATAGGCGGTGGTCGTGGAGCCCTCATGTGGTGCGAAATAGCCGATCAGGTCCACGCCTGCGCGCGGGATCGCCTGACCCCAGTTGCGGGAATATTCCTCGAAGGCGTCCCGCTTGAAGGGATCGATCTCGTAGCGGATGAAGCAAGTTATGGTCATGGGGGTGGTTGTCTCCTGCCGACATGCTTCGGTCGGTATCGAAGCATTTTCGGGTTTCCTGTGTCAGATGTCCCAGAAGGGTTTTGCGCATTCGCGCTGCACGTCGCGGCGGGTCAGGCCCACATCGCGCAACTGTTCGTCGGTTAGTTCGGAAAGCATGCATCTCTGCCGATAGCGTTCCGGGGCCAGCGCAAGGCGCGCTGCGAAACGTTGCAGCATGACGGTGATCGACAGGGGGCGGCGTGCGTCCCGCATCGAAGATGGCGTCAATGGTTTTCCATAGGGGCGCATCGCTTTTTCCCTGGTTCGACAAGGAGAGAATAGCGCTTGCTGCACACTCACACTTTGATTAGCATCGAACTATGAAAGCAGGAACGGACCTCGCCCAGATTGCCAGCCTCGTCGGAGATCCGGCGCGCGCCAACATGCTGGCTGCGCTGATGGGCGGCACGGCTTTGACGGCCAGCGAACTGGCGGTCGAGGCCGGCGTCACCCTGCCGACGGCGAGCGCCCATCTTTCCAGGCTGACCGAGGGCGGACTGCTGCGCATGGCGCGGCAGGGCCGTCATCGCTATTACGCGCTGTCCGATCATCAGGTGGCGGGTATGCTGGAAACCATCATGGGGGTCGCGGCGGCGCTGGGGCCGCGAAAAGTGTTGCCCGGTCCGCGCGACACGGCCATGCGCGAAGCGCGCATCTGCTACGACCATCTGGCGGGCGAGGCGGGCGTCGCCATGTTCGATGCGTTCGCCGGACGTGGCTTCCTCACCATCGATGGAGGCGATGTGAGCCTGACGGAAAAGGGCGCTGGCTTCTTCTGCGATTTCGGGCTCGACATCGAGGCGATGCGCAGGAAGCGGCGGTCGATGTGTCGCTCCTGTCTGGATTGGAGCGTGCGGCGTTCGCATCTGGCAGGCAGTCTCGGCGCGGGCATGCTCGACCGCTTCATCGCGCTGAGCTGGGTGCGGCGGAAGAAGGACAGCCGCATCATCCGCTTCACGCCGCCGGGGCGCACGGCCTTCGACAAGCTGCTGCGCGAGGCCTGAGCCAGCGCGAAACGCAGGCGTGGCCGTTTCCTTCCGCGCGGCTTTGCGCCATGGTCGCCCCTCACCAATGATTCCAACAAAGCTCTGCCGGGGACAATGATGAACACCGAACTGCTGCGCAGGCTCTGCGAAACGCCGGGTGCGCCGGGCCATGAAACGCGCGTCCGCGCCCTCATCGAAAAAGAGATCGAGGGACTGTTCGACGAAGTGCGGACCGATCCGATGGGCTCGCTCCTGTGCGTGCGCAAGCCGCGCAAGAAGACCAAGGGCGATCCACTCAAGATCATGCTTCTGTGCCATATGGACGAGATCGCCTTTCTCGTTACCCATGTGACCGAGAAGGGCTTCCTGCATCTCGATCCGGTGGGCGGCTTTGATCCGCGCAACCTGTTCTCCCGCCGTGTGCTGATCTGCACCGAGAGCGGCGACTACAAGGGCGTGATGAACCCCGCCGGCAAGCCGATCCACATTCAGAGTGCGGAAGAGCGCAAGAAGGTGCCGGAGCCGGGCGATTTCATCGTCGACATGGGGCTTGGCGAAAAGGCGCGCGATCTGGTGCAGGTCGGCGACTTCGTGGTGATGGACGAGCCTTTCCTCGAAATGGGTGACAAGTTCGTCTCCAAGGCGCTCGACAACCGCGTCGCCTGCTGGCTTGGCATCGAGGTTATCCGCGCGCTGGAAGAAGCCGGCACGAAGCATGATTGCGAGATCCATGTGGCCTTCACGGCGCAGGAAGAGGTTGGCCTGCGCGGCGCGCGCACGGCGGCCTATGCGGTCAAGCCGGATATCGGTCTCGGCATCGACACCACGCTTGCCTGCGACACGCCGGGCATTGGCGAGCATGAGGCGGTGACGAAGCAGGGGCAGGGCTTTGGCCTGCACGTGAAGGACTCGTCCTTCATTGCCGATCAGGCGCTGGTGCGTGAAGTCGAACAGCTCGCCAAGAAGAAGGCGATCCCCTACCAGCGCACCATTCTGGCCCGTGGCGGCCAGGATGGCGCGGCAGCCCAGCAGGCCGCCGCCGGTGCGCGCGCCGTGGGCATCGTGGTGGGCACACGCTACATCCACACCGTGACCGAGATGATCGACCGCAACGACCTTCAGGCCGCACTCGACATCATCGTCGCCTATCTGGGCGAAAACTGAGACTGAAGCGCCGCCGCGCCGCGCAGAACTGTGGCGCGGCGGCCACACCGGAAAACTTGCTGAACGCGCAGCCGTTTTCTGCCTTCAAACGGGCACAAACCGGGGCGAAATCCGACCGGCATTCACAGAGCGTTCACCTTGTGAATGTAAAGCTTGAGACAGTTGTAACAGGCGGTTTTGGAGGAGCCGCCACCGGTTGGACGAGACCCATGGCACTTTTTGTACGTTGTATTGCCGCCCTTCGTGAATTCATCGCGCCGCGCTACCATCCGGAGCGCCACTATATGCGCGGACCCGGCCCTGCCTGCCAGAAGCGTGGCGGCGGTTCGGCCACGGCAGCCTGACGGCAGCGCTCACTCACAATATCTGACGATCACCGGCTTTCCGGCTGCCGCGCCCAGTTCGTGGCATTCATCTGCCGCGCACAATTGCCAGCCGGAGCCAGTTGCGCCCGACGCCGCAAGGGCAAGTTCGCTCTGCGGCGGCAGGGTCGGGCGGTAGGTCCACCAGCCATTTTCAAAGCGCGCTTCGGGCGGCGGCTCCATGCCTGCGCCCGATCCCTGAACGCGCGCCTCGACAAGTTCGAGCCCGGCAGGGCCTGCCCGCCAGTCTTCTTCCCAGTGGATCTTCTCGACCGAATGCGTCCATGACAGGGTGAAAAGCGCCGCCCCGAAGGTCAGCGCCTTTCCGCCTGCCAGAACGCATATGCTCATTCGCCGGCCCGCTTTTCCTGAGGCGCGTGCGCCATGCGGGTGCGATACCAGTGCTGCCCGAGGAACAGGGCCGCAAGCGCGAAGCCGAGTTCATCGGTAACAGGAAGAGCCGCGATCAGGGTGAAGGCCGCGACCGCTGCAAGGACGCGCTCCCAGATGGCGAGTTTCGAGCGCAGGAAGCCGATCACCGCAGCCCCCCACAGCGCGATCGCCAGCAGTGCCTTGAAGACGATGTAGGCGACCGCCGGATAATAGCCCCAGGCCTCGGCCAGCGGTCCGCCATCCTGAAGCATCAGCGCCGGTGTGTAGACCGCCATGAAGGGGATCACGAAGCCGGCGGCGGCCACCTTGATCGCTTCCATGGAAATCTTGAGGCCGTTTTCCTTGGCAATGGGGCCGGCGGCGAAACAGGCAAGCGCCACGGGCGGCGTCAGATCGGCCAGAATGCCGAAATAGAACACGAACATGTGGCTGACGATCAGCGGCACGCCGAGCGCCAGAAGCGCCGGGCCGGCAATCGACGAGGTGATGATGTAGTTGGGGATGGTCGGAATGCCCATGCCCAGAATGATGCAGGTGATCATGGTGAGCACGAGCGAGAGGAACAGGCTCTTCTCACCCACCGAGACGATGAACTGGCCGAACGTGTTGGCGACGCCGGTCAGGGTCATGGTTCCGATGATGATGCCGACCACGGCACAGGCCACGCCCACCGGCAGCGCCGTCTTCGCGCCCTCGGCAAGCGAGTCGCGGCAGACGGCCAGCGTCTTGCGCCCGCCATCGACGAACAGGTTCGCGAGGATCAGCACAAGGGCGGCGATCAGGATCGCCGTGATGCCGTAGCTGAAGAAGCTTGCCGCAACGAGGCCGAGACCGACCCAGAAGATCACCCGCAGCACCTGGCCGGGAAGGCCGAGCGCCACCGAGCCGCCGAGGATCAGCAGCACCGTCAGGGACAGGCCGATCGTGCCGGCGAAAAGCGGCGTGTAACCGGAGAAAAGGAGGTAGACGAGCACGGCCAGCGGCAGAATGAGATACCAGCCCTTGCGCAGCGCCTTGCGTGGTGAGGGCAGCTCCGAGCGCGGCAGGCCATGCAGGCCATATTTGCCGGCTTCCAGATGCACCATCCAGAAGGCGGAGGCGAAGTAGAGCACGGCGGGAATGATCGCCGCCTTGACCACCTCGTAATATTCGATGCCCAGCGTCTCGGCCATGATGAAGGCCACGGCGCCCATCACCGGCGGCATGATCTGCCCGCCCATGGAGGCCGTGGATTCGACACCGCCGGCAAAGGCCGCGCGGTAGCCGAAGCGCTTCATCAGCGGGATGGTGAACTGGCCGGTGGTCACCACATTGGCGACGCCCGAGCCGGAGATCGTGCCCATCAGGCCGGACGAGATGACCGACACCTTGGCCGCGCCGCCGCGCGCATGGCCCACGAGGCCCAGCGACACATCGGTGAAGAGCTTGATCATGCCGGCGCGTTCGAGGAACGAGCCGAACAGGATGAACAGGAAGATGTAGGTGGCCGACACGTAGATCGGGATGCCGTAAATGCCTTCCGTACCATAGGCCATGTGGTCGATGACCTGGCTGAAATCATAGCCGCGATGGTTCAACGGTGAGGGCAGGTATTGCCCGAACAGGCAGTAGGCGAGAAACGCGCCGGAGATGATCGGCAGAGCCGGGCCCATCAGCACATAGGCGGCGGCGAACACGGTGACGAGCGCAATGACGCCGAACACGATGTCGATGGGTAACGGATCGCCGGCCCGCAGGAGCAGCGGCTTGTATTCGACATACTGATAGAGCGCCACGGCCACGCCGGCGAGCGCCAGTCCCCAGGCCAGCGCCTTGATGGCCGGCGCGCTGCCGCGGGCCTGCACCACCAGCGGAAAGACCAGAAGCGTCAGAAAGCCCACATGGAAAGCACGGACCACCTGGCTCGGCAGGTTCAGCACATGGGCGGCGGTGGCGATCTGGTAGAGCGAGAAGATCACCGCGATCCAGAAAAGAAACCGCCCGATGCGGTCGGTGCCGAACTCGCCATGGGCGTGATCGTGCAGGTCTGCCTGGTCCGCGACTGTCGTCTGGCCGGTTTCACTCTTGCTCATTGGGTGCTCCGCTTCCCCATGCTCTTGTTCGGGCCTTGCCGATTGTCCGCTCGTTGTCCGCTTGGGCGCCACAGGGGGCACCGCAGCGGCGCGAGGGCTCGGCATTCGGGCCTTCCTGTCACACCCCGCGCCGGAGCGTGACAGGAAGGCCCCGTCGCTGGACGGGGCCTCGCCTCACTGGCCTAGAGCCTTTTCCGATCAGGTGGAACCACCTGATCGATAAGAAATGGCTCCAGATTCAGTATGTTGAGCAATTCCTTTTCGTTCGGATTGATTCAATCCGAACGGGAAATGCTCTAGAGCAGGCCCTTTTCCTTGTAGTAGCGCTCAGCGCCGGGGTGCAGCGGCAGCGGCAGGCCCTTGGGGCCGTTCTCGGCGGAGATCGCCTTGGCGGCGGCATGAGCGGCCACCATGTCGTCGAGGTTCTCGAAGAGCTGCTTGGTCATCTCGTAAGCAACCTCGTCGGAGACATCCGAATGCGATACGAGAATGTTGGTGATGGCCAGCGTCGGCACATCCTCGCTCTGGCCCTCATAGGTGCCGGCGGGAATGGTTGCCGCGATGAACGGCGCGCCCAGCGTTTCGGCAACGCTGTTGGGCACCGATACGAGGGTCACCGGCAGCGACAGCGCCAGATCCTTGATGGAGGCAACGCCCAGACCGGCCGACTGCAGCGTGGCGTCGAGCTGACGGTTCTTGATCAACTCGACGGATTCGCCGAACGGCAGATACTCGGTCTTGCCGAGATCGTCATAGCTCATGTCCATCGCGCCGAAGATGCGCTGGGCGTTAAGCTCGGTGCCGGACTTCGGTGCGCCGACGGAAAGGCCCTTGCCCTTCAGGTCGCCGAATTCCTTGATGCCGGATTCCTGCGAAGCAACGATCTGGATGTAGTTGGGGTAGATCGCGGCGATGGCGCGCAGCTTGTCGAGCTTCTGGTTGAAGCCGGCTTCCGCGTCGCCTTCCCAGGCCGACTTCACGGAATCGCCGAGCGCGAAGGCGATCTCGCCACGGCCCTGCTGCAGCAGGTTCAGGTTTTCGACCGAAGCCTTGGTCGACTGCACCTGCGTGCGCACGCCGTCGATCTTTTCGCCGTAGATCTTGGAAAGCTGGGAGCCGAGCGGATAGTAGACGCCCGAAGTGCCGCCGGTCAGCACGTTGATGAATTCCTGGGCCATGGCGCCTGCGGGCGCGAGGCCCAGCGAAAGCGCAACCGCGCCGGCTGCGAGATACTTCCTGCTTGCTGATAACATCTTGTCTCCTCCGCTGTTTAACAGTTCGGCAGGCATGGCGGCCTGCGCCATGCGTGACTGTAGACAACCGCACGCCCTTGCCAACCGGAAAGCGGCAGGCAAAGGGAAAAACGGCCTGTCAAAGCCGATAATCGGAGGGAAAAAGCGGCGCAAGCCCCAAGCCGCCGCAATAACGGCCTGAGGTCTTATACCAAAGTATAGTGTCGTTGCGGCAGCCCCAGCGGCTGCCCCATAGTCAGGCGACGCCGGTGGAGCCGAAACCGCCTGCGCCACGGGCGGTGCCGCCCACATGGGTGCGTTCTTCAAGCCGCGCCTGGCTGACCGGCGCAATCACCAGCTGGGCGATGCGCAGGCCACGGGTGATGGCGAAATCATCCTCGCCATGGTTGATCAGCAGCACCTGAACCTCGCCGCGATAGTCGGCGTCGATGGTGCCGGGCGCGTTCAGGCAGGTGATGCCGTGCTTCAGCGCGAGGCCGGAGCGCGGGCGCACCTGTCCTTCGAAACCCTCGGGCAGTTCCAGCACGAAGCCGGTGGGCACCAGCGCGCGGCGGCCGGGCAGGAGAACGATGCGGCGGTCTTCCGGCACTGCGGCGCGCAGATCCATTCCCGCTGCGGCCTCGCTCTCATAGGCGGGCAGCGGCAGCCCCTCGCTGTGCGGCAGACGAACGATGCCGACGGTGGGGCCAATGACGGGCATGGAGGAAACGGTGTTGGACATGGTGCTTATCCTGTGCGCTGCAATCCGGGGGACGACGATCACGACTCATTCCGTCTGGCCCGTTTCGCCGGCGAATTCAACAGCTGGCCATCAGCCAGAGCCATCTCTTCACCGCTATGTGGCTTTTGCGCGCGTCCACTTTCCGTTCGACAGGCGCAGCGCCGCTTGTTAAAAGCCCCGGGCTTCAGGAAAACCAGATACAGATGACCGACAAAATCGCCGATGCGGTGGCCCGCCGCCGCACCTTCGCAATCATTTCGCACCCGGACGCCGGTAAGACCACGCTGACCGAGAAGCTGCTTCTGTTCGGCGGCGCGATCCAGCTCGCCGGTGAGGTGAAAGCGAAGAAGAACCGCGTCCAGACCCGTTCGGACTGGATGAACATCGAGCGCGAGCGCGGCATTTCCGTCGTCACATCGGTGATGACGTTCGAGTATGGCGACCACGTTTTCAACCTGCTCGACACGCCAGGCCACGAAGACTTCGCCGACGACACCTATCGCACGCTGACAGCGGTCGACAGCGCCATTATGGTCATCGACGCGGCCAAGGGCATTGAGCCGCGCACGCTGAAGCTGTTCGAAGTGTGCCGCCTGCGCGATATCCCGATCGTCACCTTCGTCAACAAGCTCGACCGCGAAAGCCGCGACCCGTTCGAAATCCTTGACGAGATCGAGCAGAAGCTGGCGCTGGACACTGCACCCGTCACCTGGCCCATCGGCCGGGGCAAGAGCTTTGTCGGCACCTATAATCTCGCCAACGACACGATGCGCCGCTCGGATGGCGATGTGGAGCCGATTGCCGTCGATGGGCCTGATTCCGAGGCCGTGGCCGGTCTCCTGCCAGAAAATGAGCGCGACATGCTGGTCGAGGAGATGATGCTGGGCAAGGAAGCCTGCCGTCCCTTCGACATGCAGGCGTTCCGCGAAGGGCACCTCACGCCGGTCTATTTCGGCTCGGCGCTGCGCAATTTCGGCGTGCGCGACCTGATCGAGGCGCTTGGTGCATTCGGTCCCGAACCGCGCGCCCAGGAAGCGGATGCGCGCAAGGTCGAGGCGAATGAGGAGAAAATGACCTCCTTCGTCTTCAAGATCCAGGCCAACATGGACCCCAACCATCGCGACCGCATCGCGTTTGTGCGCGTGTGCTCGGGCAGGCTGCAGCGCGGCATGAAGGCCAAGCTGGTGCGCACCGGCAAGCCGATCAGCCTGTCAGCGCCGCAGTTCTTCTTCGCCAAGAGCCGCATCACCGCTGACGAGGCGTTCGCCGGCGACGTGGTGGGCATTCCCAATCACGGCACGCTGCGCATTGGCGACACGCTGACCGAGGGCGAGGAGCTTCTGTTCCGCGGCGTGCCCAATTTCGCGCCGGAAATCCTGCGCCGCGTGCGCCTTGGCGACGCCATGAAGGCCAAGAAGCTGAAGGAAGCCCTGCAGCAGATGGCCGAAGAGGGCGTCGTGCAGCTCTTCACGCCCGAAGATGGCTCGCCCGCCATTGTCGGCGTGGTCGGCGCGCTTCAGCTCGACGTTCTGAAAGAGCGTCTGAAGATCGAGTATTCGCTGCCGGTGGATTTCGAGATGGCGCGCTTCAGCGTTTGCCGCTGGATCACCTCCGACGAGGCGGGCGAAGTGGACCGTTTCATTGCCAGCCATCGCGGCGACATTGCGCGTGATCTCGACGACGATCCGGTTTTCCTCGCGCCGCATGAGTTCGGTCTGAACTACGAGGCCGACCGCTGGAAGGCCGTGCGCTTCACCGCCGTGAAGGATTACCAGACCCGAAAGGCCGCCTGAGCGAAGGAATTCGCCGGGCGACACGAGTGGGGGATGTAAATTTCCCTCTCGTGCTCATTTTGGGAATAAGATTCCAAGCAACTGCGTCAATTTACACCTAGATGAGGTTCATCAACCTGTGTTTGGGTTGCTATCCTGCTGCGGCAGGAACACCCAACGCTTTATCTCACCTCAGGAGGAGAGAACGATGAGCCTTCGCATCAATGACGCGGCGCCGGATTTCAGCGCCGAGACCACCCACGGCACGATCAATTTCCATGACTGGGTCGGCGACGGCTGGGCCGTGCTCTTCAGCCACCCAAAGGATTTCACGCCCGTCTGCACGACCGAACTCGGCACGATGGCTGGCCTCGAGGATGAGTTCAAGAAGCGCAACACCAAGATCATCGGCATCTCCGTCGATCCGGTCGAGGACCATGTGCGCTGGAAGGAAGACATCAAGAAGGCCACCGGCCAGGCCGTCGAGTATCCGATGATCGGCGACAGCGACCTGAAGGTCGCCAAGCTCTATGGCATGCTGCCGGCTGACGCGGGCGACAGCTCCGACGGTCGCACGGCTGCGGACAACCAGACCGTTCGCTCGGTCTACGTTGTCGGTCCCGACAAGAAGATCAAGCTGGTGCTGACCTACCCGATGACGACGGGCCGCAATTTTGCGGAGATCCTGCGCGCCATCGATTCCATCCAGCTCACCGCCAGGCATCAGGTGGCGACGCCCGCCAACTGGCAGAATGGCGAGGATGTGATCATCACGCCGGCCGTCTCTAACGAAGAAGCCGAAAAGCGTTTCGGGTCATTCGAGACCATCCTGCCCTATCTGCGCAAGACCAAACAGCCGACCGGCTGATCCCTTCGCAGGACAGGTATCAAGAATATCGGCCCCGGAAGCGCTGTTGCTTCCGGGGTTTTTCTTTTTCAGCAAGTATCTGCGGCCATTGTCTTTAATTCGACACGCTGCCACGGTGTGATGATCTGGTTTGATAGTGATTCAGGAGTTTCATCATGCGCCGTTCCATTCTTGCGCTCGTTTCCACGCTTGCACTGGGTTCGTCCGCCTTTGCCGCGACGCTGGAGATCGATCTGCCCGATGTGGAGAGCGTGGAAACCACCGCAGTGACCTATGCCTGCCCGGACGGCGACATCGACGCTACCTATTACAACGCTGACGGCAATTCGCTCGCCGTCGTCATCATCGATGGCAACCCCGTCGTGATGAGCAATGTGCTTGCGGCGTCCGGCGCAAAATACGCAGGCGGCCCCTACATCTGGTGGACCAAGGGCGACAATGCGGACCTCTATGACCTGATGAAGGGCGAGGACGCAGACCCGGTTTCCTGCACCGCCAAGGACTGATCCCGGTCTCTCTCCATAAAGTTAAACCATTCGGTTGACCATTGGGTTGGTGACTGATATCTAAACCATATGGTTGAATATCAGTCGCCCCATCTGGATGCCGTTTTCCATGCCCTGTCGGACCCGACCCGGCGGGCCATGCTGCACAGACTTTCAGCCGGAAAGCACAGCGTGTCGCAATTGGCGGAGCCGTTCGACATGTCGCTTGCCGGCGCATCCAAACATGTGAAGGTGCTGGAGGCAGCCGGCCTTGTGAGCCGGCATGTCGAAGGGCGCACCCATTATTGCCGGCTGGAGGCTGCGCGCCTCGCCGAAGCACAGGCCTGGTTCCGCTACTATGAGCGCTTCTGGAGCGACCGGCTCGATGCGCTTCAGAACATTCTGGAAGCCGAGGATCGGCAGAAACCGCCAGCAGAAAAGGGCTGAGCGCGCGCCGACGCTGTTTCCTCAATGGGAGAGAGACGATGAAACATGCCGATAGGGATGCCTATGGCGTTGTCGAAGCGCCGAATGCGGTGCGTTTCGAACGCCTTTTGCCCGGCCCGGCCGAGCGCATCTGGTCTTATCTGACTGAGGCCGACAAGCGCTGCCAGTGGCTTGCCGGCGGCGCGATGGAAGAGCGCGTTGGCGGGGCCGCGCAGCTCGTGTTCCGTCACGCCGACTTCACCGACGAAACGCCGCCTGACCAATATCGCGAGATGAACGAGAATGGCTTCGTGTCCGAAGGCCGGATACTCGAATGGGACCCGCCGCGCGTTCTCGCCATGACCTGGCCGGGTGAGGGTGAAGGAAGCGAAGTGCGTTTCGAGCTGTTCCCGGAAGGCGACCGGGTTCTTCTGGTGGTCACGCATAGCCGCCTTGCCGGTCGTGGCGAGATGGTCAACGTGTCCGGCGGCTGGCACGCGCATCTGGCGGTGCTCGACGCGGTTCTTTCGGGCAGGCCCGTGCCGCCCTTCTGGGCGCGCATCACCGCGCTGGAAGCCGAATACGAACAGCGTTTCTCGCAGACATAAATCACTGTTCGTCCAACGACGAGAGAAGGAAGAAACGTCATGAACATTGCCGTCATGCCGGATGTTTCCGGCCGCCCCCATGAATGCGCATTGTCCCGGTCGATGAGTGCGGATCCCGACACGCTCTATCGCGCCTGGACCGAGCAGCTCGACCGCTGGTTTGCGTCCCGCGCCTCGGTGCATATGGAGCCGCGCGTCGGGTCTCCCTTCTTCTTCGAAACAGTGCATGGTTTTGATGAGGATAAGCCCGCCGAACGCAGGCCCTGTTACGGGCGTTTCCTCAGGCTTGAGCCGGGCAGGCTGATCGAGATGAGCTGGGTCACCGGATCAAGCGGCACCGAAGGGGCGGAGACCATCGTCACCATGGAGTTCTCGAAGCGCAGCCGCGGCAGCCGCCTGAAGCTCGTGCATAAAGGGTTTCTCAGTCAGGAGAGCGCGGCGAAACACGAAGCGCTCTGGCCGCTGATCCTCGATCACCTCGACAGGTGCATGGAAGGTGTTGGCCCCGATGAGGCTGCGCCAAGGCCCCATCTGGCCGGCGGGCGCAACATCGCCATGAAGGTGCCTGTGCATCAATATGAAGAGACCGTCCGGTTTTACCGCGATGTGCTTGGCATGGAGCAGATCGAAGAGCTTCTCCCGGCCATCGGCTTTCGCTTTGGGGCCAACCAGCTGTGGCTCGACCAGACGCCCGGCATGAGCCAGGCCGAGCTTTGGCTGGAGATCGTCACCGACGACACGAAGGCGGTTGCGGAACTCATGGCCGCAGAGGGCATCGCCCGTTGCGACGCGATCGAATCGCTGGGCGAAAACTTCGACGGTTTCTGGATATCGAGCCCGGCCCAGATCATCCATCTGGTCGATCACAAATCGGGCGCCTGGTAGCCCGCATTCAGGAGGAAGCCATGCTGAAAATCGCGCTGATGAGCGTTCTGGTCGATGATCAGGACAAGGCCGGGGCCTTCTACACGCAGGTGCTGGGTTTCACGAAGAAACAGGATTTCCCGGTTGGCAAGGCGCGCTGGCTGACCGTCGTTTCGCCCGGTACGGAGGGCGGAACGGAGCTTCTTCTCGAACCCATGGGATATGATTTTGCGCGCGACTATCAAAAGGCTCTGCGCGATGCCGGGCTGCCGGCTGTCACCCTCGCCTCGGATAATGTGCATGCGGAACATGCGCGCCTCACGGGAAAAGGCGTGACATTTCGTGTGGAGCCAACACAGGCAGAGGGGCAACCGACCATCGCGCTCTTCGAGGATGGCTGCGGCAACCTCATCCAGATTTATGAGGCCGGATGAGGCGGCGCGCGTTGCGCCGCCTCATTGCGGGTTTCGTCAGGACTTCGCGCCTTCGCGGATGAAGGTGCCGGCATTCAGCTCGTTGAAGGCCTGCATGAGTTCCTGGCGCGTGTTCATCACGATGGGGCCGTGCCAGGCTACCGGCTCCTGGATCGGCTTGCCCGACACAAGAAGGAAGCGGATGCCGCGTTCGCCGGCCTGAACAACAACTTCATCGCCCGTGTCGAACACCACAAGCGTACGGTCGCCGCTCATGTCGCGCAGATGCACTTCCTCGCCGGCGACTTCCTTCTCCACCAGAACACCGAACGGGCGCGACGCATCGCGGAACGTGCCGGAGCCTTCGAAGATATAGGCAAACGCGCTGCGATAGGTGTCGACCGGCAGCACCTTGCGTTTGCCCGGCGGCACCCAGACATCGAGATATTGCGGATCGGCGGCAATGCCGTCGACCGGTCCGCGCTTGCCCCAGAACTCGCCGACCACCACACGCACCCGCGTGCCGTCATCGTCGATCACTTCGGGAATCTCGCCGGCTTTCACATCCTGATAGCGCGGCGTGGTCATCTTCTCGCTCGAAGGCAGGTTGGCCCAGAGCTGGAAGCCATGCATGCGCCCGGTCTTGTCGCCATGCGGCATTTCCTGATGGAGAATGCCGCTGCCCGCCGTCATCCATTGCACGTCGCCCGCGCCGAGCGAACCGGCATTGCCCAGACTGTCGGCATGATCCACGCTGCCGGCCAGCACATAGGTGATGGTCTCGATGCCGCGATGCGGATGCCAGGGGAAGCCGGCCTGATAGTCTTCCGGCCGCTCATTGCGGAAATCGTCGAGAAGCAGGAAGGGATCGGCCAGCTTCGGATCGGTGAAGCCGAAAGCGCGGTCCAGACGAACGCCAGCGCCCTCAATGGTGGGCTGCGCCTGCGAAATCTGCCTTACGGGACGAATGGACATGATCGTCTCTCCATCTGTTGCCAGAGCATTGGATCGAAAAACGGAATCCGGATCTCGGGCTATTCCAACGCTCTATCAATGATTTAGATTGCCGTTTGTGCGTCCGAATGGGCGCACGGTGATCTGGCGTCAAAGATAGGTTCTGGCAGCGGTCACCGCATCAAGGTGTATGAAGACACGCTGTTCACTTATTGGAGACAATCGACTGATTGAGAAGCGGACGCGCATCGAGCCCAAGGTTCGATGCGCCCGTTTCTACTCCTGTGACGCAGCGTTAAGCGTCGGGATTTTCCGCAGCGCCACGCCGGCGAGCACGGCAAGAATGGCAATGCTCGCTGCGCTGAAAGCGGCTGCGGTGTTGAAGCCCGCGATGAAGGAGGATTGTGCGTCTTCCAAAAGTCCGGCTGGCAATCTTTGCGCCATCGCGGATGCCGCCCACAGGCTGTCGCCAACCGCCGCCTGCACCTCTGGTGAGAGGTCGTCGGGCAATCGGTCCTGCATCGTCTGGCGATAGATCGCCGTCGTGATGCTGCCAAGTAAGGCGATGCCCAGAGAGGCGCCCAGCTCCTGCACGGTCTCGGACATGGCAGAAGCCGAGCCTGCCTTCTCCACCGGCGCCGATCCGACCACGAGGTCCGTGCCAAGGGCTGCGATCGTGCCAAGACCGAGATAGGCAAGCGAGAAGCCGGCGACGACCATCACAAGGCCGCTCGCATCGTTCTTGAGCCATGTCAGCATGAGATAGCCGGCGACCGACAGCGCGAGCGCTCCCGCCACGACAAAGCCAGGCCGGACATAGCGGGCAAGCAGCGGCGTACCGATCCCGGCGGCCACCATCGCCAGCGCGGGAGGCCCCATCCAGAGACCGGCGACCAGCGGTGAGAAACCAGCCACCAATTGCAGATATTGCGTGACCAGAAGCATGGTTCCTCCAACGGCGACAAGTCCGAAGAGAAGCACAACAAGGGCGACCGAGAAGGCCCTGCTTGCGAAGAGGTCGAGATCGAGAAGCGGGTCGGCAAGACGCCGCTGCCGCCACGCGAAAAGCAGGCCGAAAAGAATGCCGGCAACAATCGTGGCGATGGAGGTGAGGGCGAGCCCTTCCTTGGCGATTTCCTTGATGCCATAGATGACGGGCAACATGGCGGCGAGCGAAAGTGCGGCGCTGAAGAGGTCGATCCTGTCGCTTTGCCGAGCACGATATTCCGGCAGCAGAACCGGCGCGAGCAACAGGAGAAGCACGACGATGGGCACCGCGACGAGAAAGCCCGCGCCCCACCAGAAATGCTCCAGAAGCACCCCGCCCACGATCGGCCCCGCTGCCATTCCGAGCGCGAATGTTGTCGCCCAGACGCCGATCGCCAATGCGCGCTGCCGGGGATCGGCAAACAGATTGCTGATGAGCGCCAGAGTGGAGGGCATAAGCGTTGCGCCGGCCACGCCCAGAGCTGCGCGCGCGGCGATCAGCATGGGGGCGTTGGTTGAAAACGCGGCGATGATGGAGGTGACGCCGAACGCCGCCGCCCCGATCATAAGCAGCCGACGCCGGCCGATGCGGTCGCCCAGCGTTCCCATGGTGATGAGAAAGCCCGCGATCATGAAGCCATAGGCATCCATGATCCAAAGGGCCTCTGTGCTCGTCGGTCTCAGATCGGCTGCCAGCGCCGGCAGGGCCAGATGCAGCAGGGTCAGGTCGAGCCCAAGCAGGACGGTCGGCAATGAGAGCAGGGCAAGTCCCAGCCATTCACGGGCTCCTGCCTTCGAAGGCAGGGGGCGTGCCGGTGCGGAGAGAGGATCTTGTTCTGAAATAGCGGTTTCGTTGTAAGTGGTCATGATGCCTCCTTGCGGGAGGCGGACTTTCAGGGCAAAAATGAAACTGTTACAATATTGGAAATTATCCTGTTACCATGAGCAATAGGCAGCCCCAACGATCCCTCGCCCGCACGCGCAGCGATCTTTCGGAATTTTTGCGGCATCACAGGGCAAGGCTCACGCCTGCCGATGTCGGCCTTCCGACAAGGGGCGGGCGTCGCACGCCGGGACTGAGGCGCGAGGAGGTGGCCCTGCTCGCAGGCGTCGGGCTCACATGGTACACGTGGTTCGAGCAGGGGCGTGACATTCAGGTCTCTGAATCTTTCCTGCTCAACGTCTCGAAGGCCCTACGGCTGGACGATGCCGAGTGTTGTCATCTGTTTCTCCTGGCGCATCAGCGGCCACCGCCTTCCCAGGCGTACCAGCCTGCTTCCGTCAGCGCGCACATTCAGCAATTGCTGGACGATCTTTCAAACCGCCCGGCCTATGTGTTCAATCTGCGTTGGGACGTGGTTGCCTGGAATGCCGCAGCCGACGATCTCCTCGATTTTGGCGGGCGAAATCCGGCCGAGCGAAACCTCATGCAGATGATGTTCGCCGATCCCGACATGCGCCGCCGTCTTCCGGACTGGCGGGAAGATGCCCAGAGGCTCGTCGCTCAGTTCCGTTGCGATCTGACGGGCACGCCTGACGAACCCTCGATCCGCACGCTGATCGACGACCTGAAGAAACTGTCCCCCGACTTTCGGCGCTGGATGGAGCAGCCGGACATGACCGGCTACAGCCGGGGCATCGGCACGATCGTCGCGCAGTCGGGCGAACGGTTGCGTTTTCAGCATGAGGTGCTGACCGTGGAGGAGCACCGGCATCTCCGAATGGTGGTCTATTTTCGCAACGAGGCTGAAGACGGGTGAGGGAGCCTGAAGACGGGTGAGGCGCAGAGCCCCATCCCTGCAACGCGGTCAGCCGTGCCAGTAGATGATCGCCGGCCGTTCGTTGAAGTCCGTGCGCGCACGTTCCGCAAAGCCGAGGCGTGCTGCGAGCTTCTGCGAAGGCGTGTTTTCCGCATCGATGATGCAGGTGATCTCCATGGCCGGCTGTGCGCTGGCGCACCATTTGAACACGGCTTCCATCGCTTCGCGCGCATAGCCCTTGCCGTGCGCTTCCGGCAGGAAGACCCAGCCGGCCTCCATCGTTCCCTCGATCGAGGGCGAGAGTTCGCGCCGGCATTCCTGCACGCCCGCATCGCCGAGAAACGCGCCGGTGGACTTCTCGATGACGGCGAAATAGCCAAAACCCATCAGGTCCCACATGCCCCGGTGCATGGCCATACGCCGCCATGCTTCTTCGCGCGACAGGGGGCGACCCGTGGTGAAGCGTGTCGCCTCGGGCAGCGACCAGAGGCGTGCGAAAGCGTCGAGATCGCTGAAGCTGTGCGCCCGCAGCGTGAGGCGTTCTGTTTCCAGAACCGGTGTCGTTGATGTCATTGAGTGGGTCCGAGACGGTCTGCGATGAGTTGCGCCAGTCGCTCCGCAACCTCTTCCTTGCTCATTTCGGGCCACTCGTCATGCCCTTCATGGCCGACGATGACGACGCTGTTGCGATCGCCGCCCATCACGCCGCCGGGGCCGACGCCGCTGTCATGCGAGACATCATTGGCAACGATGAAGTCCGCGCCCTTCTTGTTGAGCTTGGTGCGGGCGTTCTTGAAGAGGTCCTGCGTTTCGGCGGCAAAGCCGATCACGAGCGCGGGGCGTTTCTTGTGATGTCCGATGCCGGCCAGAATGTCCGGGTTTTCGGTAAGCTCCAGCGTGGGCGCGCCCTCGCCGGGCTTCTTCTTGATCTTTTCCGAGATTTCGACGGCGGGCCGCCAGTCGGCAACAGCGGCAACGAACACGCCCGCATCCGCCGGCAGCGAAGCCTCCACGGCCTCGCGCATCTGGCGGGCCGTTTCCACATGGGTGGTCGTCACGCCGTGCGGGTCGGGAATGGAGACCGGTCCGGAAACGAGGTGCACCGATGCGCCCAGCCGGGCGAGCGCGGCGGCAATGGCGTGTCCCTGCTTGCCCGAAGAGCGGTTGGCGATGTAGCGCACCGGATCGATGATTTCGTGGGTCGGGCCGGAGGTGACGATCACCTTGCGCCCGGCGAGCGGCTTTTCGTGATTGCCGATCAGCGCTTCAACCGCAGCAACGATCTCCATCGGCTCGGCCATGCGGCCCTCGCCGGCTTCTCCGCTTTCAGCCATCTCGCCCCGGTTGGGGCCGACGAAATTCACGCCGTCTTCCTTCAGTGTCGCAAGGTTGCGCTGGGTTGCCGGATGCTCCCACATGCGCGGGTTCATGGCGGGTGCGATGAGAACCGGCTTGTCGGTTGCTATGAGAACCGTGGACGCGAGGTCGTTGGCATGGCCATTGGCAAGCTTCGCCATTAGGTCGGCCGTGCCCGGCGCAACGACCAGAAGGCCAGCCTCACGCGACAGGCGGATGTGCCCGACATCATGCTCGTCCTGCCGGTCGAACAGCTCGGTGAACACATGGTCTGCGGAAAGCGCGCCGACGGAGAGCGGCGTGATGAATTCCTGTGCGGCTTTCGTCATCACACAGCGCACGCTCGCCCCGCGTTCGCGCAGGCGGCGGATCAGGTCGAGGCATTTATAGGCTGCGATGCCGCCCCCGATGATAAGCAGGATACGGGCTTTGGTAAGCGTCTGCTGCGGGGCTGTCATGGATGAAGGCTCTCTCAGGACGGCTTTATTGCGGGCTCTATATCCGTATGGACGAAATCCGAACCTTTGAAAAGGAGCGGCAGGTTAGCGGTTCTGGCCAGCGCGTAAGCAAAGCAGTCGCCGATGTTCAGCGCTGCCGGGTGGCCGGTCGCCTGACCGTAAATCGCATAGGCCTTACGGGCGATGGTCAGCTGCCGCTCATCGAAATCGATGGTTTCAGGGGAAAGCGCGCCAAGAAGCGTGTTGAGCCGTTCGGTGCCGTCGATCAGCGAGATGTGCTTGGCGACATACTGCGCTTCAAACGTCGTGGTGCTGCTGATGAGGATCTGCTCTGCGTCCTGAAGCGCCTGGCGGAACGTATCCGCGTCGGGATCGTCGTTCAGGACGGCGATAAGGGCCGACGTATCGACCACGAATTTGGGCTCACAACGTACGGCCATTCCAGATCTCGTCGCTGATTGCCTTGAGGTCGAATTCTCCAATCGGGCGCATGGAGACCGTGTTGAGCGTTTCTGCGCGCCGCGCCTTGCTCTGATGCTGGGCCGGGTCGTCTGCCAGCTGCACGCTGCGGGCCAGAATGCGTCTGACCTCTTCTTCCATCGAGACGTCATTTTCGGCTGCGCGTCTGCGTAGCGCGCGCCGAACTTTCTCATCGACATTTCGTATCGTTAGTGTCGCCATCGATAAGTCCAAAAAATGAGCCGGCAAATCTGAATGCACAGATTTGTAAAACGCAGACTTGAAAGCAATGACTGCATTTTTGTCTTTGACTGCGTTTGCCGGGTTTTTGACAGCATTGCTGTCATTCTTGCCGGTTTGCGCCCCGCGCGGTCTCGATTGCCTGGAAGGTGCCCCCTTCGCTCGTGCAGCGTATTATGATTCTCTTACTCTATAGATTGTGGGGATGTCATTGCCGGCAATGCATTATTCACACTTCTTCGCACGCGGAAACGCAAGGCGAATCTGTGGCTTAGGTGATGTTTGCTAGCAACGCTGTCATTGCAGGCGCAATGCGTCGTCGCAGGATTAGCCAGCTATCCCGTGCTGCAATGTTCCGAATGTGAGGAAGGATGGCGCAAATGCGCCATCAGCATGGATCGGGGATCAGGAAATCTGCCAGGCGATGACCGCGAGGGCTGCGGCGATGACCCAGAGCGCAACGCGCCCACCACGGGAATGGCGCGCCTCGGCCTTGCCGATGGCTTCCGCCGTTTCCGGATCGAAGCGCAGGCCCTTCTGCGCCATCGTGTCGATTTCGCGTGAGAGCCGCTCCGTGCGTGCGGCGAGATCCGGCGCCTGACGAACGAGCGAGACGAGAGCGCCGACGCCTTCGCGGGCGTCGTTCAGCATGCCGCGCGGCCCGAGATTGCCGGCAATCCAGTCGGAAACCACCGGTTCGGCCGCTTTCCACATGTTGAAATGCGGATCGAGCGTTCGCGCAACGCCTTCCACCACGACCATGGTCTTCTGCAGGAGCAGCAGTTCGGGCCGTGTCTGCATGTCGAACAGCTCGGTCACTTCAAAGAGAAGCGTCAGAAGCCGCGCCATGGAGATGGTTTCGGCCGACTGGCCGTGGATCGGTTCGCCAATGGCGCGCAGCGCCTGTGCGAAGGCCGCCACATCGTGGTGCCCCGGCACATATCCTGCCTCGAAATGCACTTCCGCCACCCTGCGGAAATCGCGGGTGATGAAACCGTACAGGATCTCGGCGAGGAAGTGCCGTTCCTTGCGGCCGATACGCCCCGTAATGCCGAAATCCACCGCGACGATGGTTCCATCGTCTTCAACGAACAGGTTTCCCGGATGCATGTCGGCGTGAAAGAAGCCGTCGCGCAGCGTGTGGCGCAGGAAGGACTGAATGAGCGTCTGCGCCAGCGCTTCGAGATCGTGACCCGCTTCGCGCAGGGCCTCGATGTTCGACATCTTGGTGCCGTCGACCCATTCCAGCGTCACCACATCGCGGCCGGTGCGCTGCCAGTCGACATTGGGCACCCGGAAGCCGGGATCGTTCAGCGTGTTCTCGTGGATCTCGGAAATGGCCGCCGCCTCAAGGCGCAGATCCATCTCGATCCGGGTCACCTGCGCCAGCGTTTCGGCCACTTTGACCGGCTTCAGGCGACGGGTGGACGGGATGAAGCGTTCCTGCAGATGGGCTGCGAGGAAATAGCTTTCCAGATCGTTCTGGAAGCGCCGGCGCACGCCGGGGCGGATCACCTTCACTGCAACGCGCTTGAGGCCCGTTTCGGTGGCGACACGCGCCTCATGCACCTGCGCGATGGAGGCCGCTGCCACCGGGCCGTCGAACTCCGCGTAAAGCGCCTCGACCGGCTGGCCGAGCGAGCCTTCGATGGCCGCGCGCGCCTGCGCCTCGGGAAACGTGTTCATGCGGTCCTGAAGGCTGGCGAGATCATGCGCCATCTCATGGCCCACAACATCCGGCCGCGTCGCCAGAAACTGCCCGAGTTTCACATAGGACGGCCCGAGCCGGTTCACGGCCTGGGCAAGGCGTTCGGGCCGGTCGCGCCGCTTGGAGCGACGCCGCGACAAGACTTTGGCCACCTTCCAGCCGAACAGCGGCATGCCTTCCAGCTGGTCGCCGGGCATGGCCGCCACAACGCCCTCACGAACAAGAATCCAGCCCGCGCGGGCCAGCCGAAGATATGCGCCGACAGTGCTCATTTTTACGCCGTCAAATCTTCCAGCCGGAGTGCAGGGTGGCGATGCCGCCGGAGTAATTGCGCCAGGTCACGCGGGAGAAGCCCGCATTGGTGATCATCGCGCCGAAATTCTGCTGGTTGGGGAATTTGCGGATGGATTCGATGAGATAGCGATAGGGCTCGCCATCGCCGGTCACAGCCTGGCCGATGCGCGGAATGGCGTGGAACGACCAGTTCTCATAGACCTTGTCGAGGATCGGCATGTCCACCTCGGAAAATTCGAGGCAGAGAAAGCGCCCGCCGGGCCGGAGCACGCGGAAGGCTTCGGAAAGCGCGCGGTCGATATGCGGCACGTTGCGAATGCCGAAGGCAATCGTGTAGGCGTCGAAACTGTTGTCCTCGAAGGGCAGCTCCTCGGCGTTCGCCTCAACGAAAGTCAGATTGTCGGCGATGCCCTTCTTCTCGGCGCGCTCACGGCCGACTTCGAGCATCGAGCCATTGATGTCCAGAACGGTGACGTCAGCCATCCGGCGCGAGGCCTCGACGATGCGGAACGCGATGTCGCCCGTGCCGCCGGCCACGTCCAGTGCGCGATAGCCCGGTCGCTTGGAAGGCGCGAGCCAGGAGATCATGGCGTCTTTCCAGACCCGGTGCAGACCCGCCGACATAAGGTCGTTCATCACGTCATACCGTTTGGCGACGCGGTGGAATACCGTGTTGACCAGGCCCTGCTTTTCGGTTTCGTCTACCGTGCGAAAACCATAGGCCGTCTCCATGCCGCCTTCGGCGGTGGTGCGCTGATCGGACATCTTCACCCTTTCGAAATCGCCGGGACCATAGCCCATTGCCGTTCGCGGCGCTATTGTCAAAACCGCGATGAACAGCCGCGCCAGCGGACTGGTTAAAATGGAGCACACATGGTCGCAAAAGCCGAGCTTCACTGCCATATCGAGGGAGCCGCTTCCCCCGATCTCGTCCTTGCCCAGGCGCGCAAATACGGCGTCGACACATCGAATTTCCTGCGCGACGGGGCCTATCACTGGTACGATTTCACCAGCTTTCTCGCCGCTTATGACGAGGCCGCCAGCCTGTTTCGAACCGAAGAAGACTATGCGCTTCTCGCCGAGGATTATCTGACCAGCCTGGCGAAAGACGGCGCGATCTATTCGGAGATATTCATCTCGCCCGATCATGCAGAACGCGCCGGGCTTTCGCGCATGGCCTACACCAACGCGCTTGGCGAGGGCATAGAGCGCGCGCGCGCCGCAACCGGCATAGAGGGGCGCATCATCGTGACCGGCGTGCGCCATTTCGGGGCAGTGTCGGTGGAAGATGCAGCGCGCTTCGCGGTTGCCTGCGAGCATCCGCTTGTCACCGGTTTCGGCATGGCGGGCGAAGAGCGTTTCGGCAATGTGCGCGACTATGAGACCGCCTTCGATATTGCACGCGAGGCGGGGCTCGGCATCACGGTCCATGCAGGCGAGCTGGTCGGCTGGGAGAGCGTCGAGGCGGCGCTGAACCATCTGCGCCCCACACGCATCGGTCATGGCGTGCGCGCCATCGAGAACCCGGATCTGGTGCGCCGTCTGGTGGATGAGGGTGTGGTGCTGGAGGTCTGCCCGGTTTCAAACATCGTGCTGAAGGTCTTTCCCGACTACGCCAGCCATCCTCTGCCGCAATTGATGGCCGCCGGCTGTCGCGTGACGCTCAACTCCGATGACCCGCCGCATTTCCACACGTCGCTCGCGCATGAATATGCGGTGGCGAAGGCGCATTTCGGGCTCGATGACACGGCGCTTCGCGGCATCACGCAAACGGCCATCGAAGCCGCATTTGTCGATGAGGTCACCCGCACGCGCCTGCTTGCAGCGCTGGGCCATAAAACTGTGGCTCAGTGAGCCTTATGGTATCCTGCTCGGCCACGCGTCGTTAATATCGACAGGATTTCAAGCATTCGGGGAACAGCACATGCAGGGCGTGACCGTCGTCGACCATCCGCTTGTCCAGCACAAGCTCACCATCATGCGCGACAAGGAGACTTCGACCGCCAGCTTCAGGCGTCTGCTGCGCGAAATTTCGCTGCTGCTCTGCTATGAGGTCACGCGCGATCTGGAGCTGACGACACGGCGCATCGAAACGCCGCTTCAGCCGATCGACTCGCCCACGCTCGAAGGCAAGAAGCTCGTCTTCGCCTCGGTTCTGCGCGCCGGCAACGGCCTGCTGGACGGCATGCTGGATCTCGTTCCCGCCGCACGCGTGGCGCATGTGGGCATGTATCGCGACCACGAAACGCTAGAGGCGGTCGAGTATTTCTTCAAGGCTCCGAGCAATCTGGGCGACCGCCTGGTGATCGTCGTTGACCCGATGCTGGCCACGGCCAACTCCGCCATCGCCGCCGTCGACAAGCTCAAGGAGCGCGGCGCGACCAATCTGCGCTTCCTCTGCCTTCTGGCGGCGCCCGAAGGCGTCGAGAACTTCCGCAAGTCGCATCCTGACGTGCCGGTCTTCACCGCGTCCATCGATGAATGCCTGAACGAGAAGGGCTACATCGTGCCGGGTCTGGGCGATGCCGGCGACCGGATGTACGGAACGAAATAACGCTCGTTTAACCAAGCGGCGCGGTTGTCCGCGCCGTTAAAACAATGGTTGCCGTTGCGGCATAGGGTCTTCCCGATTGAAGGGGTGGAAGGCGCATATGGTTCGCAAGGTGGTCATGCTCGGTATCGTTATCGGAGCTGCGGGGGCAATCCCCGCGCTTTACCAGAGCAATCCGGATTTCTATCGGAGCCTTCTTGGCAGCGCGCTTGAAGAGACGCCTGTGGAGGAGGTTCAGCAGGTCGCGATGGTTCGCGCGCCCGCGCCGGAGCGCGGCAAGACCTCCGTGCTTCTCGGCAAGCGGGTCAGCATCGCGGTCGACAGGTCCGGCCATTTCGTCGGACGCTTCAAGCTCAATGGCCGTGACACGAAGGCCATGATCGATACGGGCGCGACCTATGTGGCGATCAACAGGAGCACCGCGCGCCGGATCGGCCTGAATCTCACCGCGAGCGATTTCAAATATGAAGTCAGCACGGCCAATGGCAAGGCCAGCGCTGCTGCCGCCGTTATCGAAAACCTTCAGATCGGCCGCATCTATATTGAGAATGTCGAAGCGCTGGTGCTTGAGGATCGTGCGCTCGACAGTGTGCTCATTGGCATGAGCTTTCTCGAGCGCCTCGCGCGCTACAGGGTGGAAGATCGCGCGCTGATTCTGGAACAGTAAGGCAGTTCTCAGACTTCCGCTGTCACCCGGCGCAGGATGGTTTTCCTGGTGCGCGGTTTCGCATCGGTCACCGAATAGGCTTTCAGAACCGCACTGCGCGCCCGTTCCGCGTCGTCGTCGGATGCGGCATGCACCATGCAGACCGGCTCTCCGCGCTTCAACTCCGCGCCCACGGGCAGAAGCTCCGTCAGGCCGACAGAGTGGTCGATGGCGTCTTCGGGCGTGCGTCGCCCGCCACCCAGTTCGATCACGCAGATGCCCACGGCACGCGAGTCGATTGCGCCGACAAAACCGTCTTCTTCAGCGAGCACGGGCTTGATCACCTTCGCCTTCGGCAGGTGCCTGCCGGCAGCCTCGATGAAGTCCGCCGGCCCGCCGAGTGTGTGCACCATCCTGCCAAACAGTTCCGCTGCCCGTCCGCTTTCCAGCGCGTCATGCGCCCAATCGAAGGCCTCGCGCGTGGTGGCTGCCACGCCGGAGGAAAGAAGCATCTCGCCGGCGAGCGCCAGCGTCACGTCGAGAAGCCGCCGGTCGCGTTTCCTGCCTGTCAGGAAATCAACGGCGTTGGCCACTTCCACGGCATTGCCGGCAGCAGAGGCAAGCGGCTGGTTCATGTCGGTCACGAGGGCGGTGGCCGGAAGCCCGGCCCCGCCCGCGACACGCACCAGATTGTCGGCCAGTTTGCGCGCCGCGCGGGCGTCATCCATGAACGCGCCATTGCCCGATTTCACATCGAGCACCAGCGAGGAAAGGCCGGCGGCCAGTTTCTTGGAGAGGATCGACGCTGTGATGAGCGGGATCGATTCCACCGTGCCGGTCACATCGCGCACGGCGTAGAAGCGCTTGTCGGCGGGGGCGAGATCGGCGGTCTGGCCGATGATCGCGCAACCCACATCGCGCACGGTTCTGGCGAACAGCTTTTCATCCGGTTGGCTCGTATAGCCGGGAATGGAATCCATCTTGTCGAGCGTGCCGCCCGTATGGCCAAGCCCGCGTCCGGAGATCATCGGCACAAACGCGCCGCAGGCCGCCACGATGGGGGCGAGCATCAGCGAGACATTGTCGCCCACCCCGCCGGTGGAGTGTTTGTCGGTCACCGGGCCGGGCAGGTCCGACCAGTCGAGAACACTGCCGGAATCGCGCATGGCGATGGTCAGCGCAGCGCCTTCCTCAGCCGTCATGCCGTTCAGGAAAATCGCCATGGCCAGCGCCGCGATCTGCCCTTCGCTCCACGTGCCATGGGTGAGCCCGTGAGCGAAATCTGCGATCTCTTCACTGGTGAGCGCCTGGCGGTCGCGCTTCCTGCGGATGATCTCCTGCGGCAGCATGGGTACCTCAGCCTGTCGGCAGGCCGTCGGCGCAGAGCTGGCCGAGAACCGTTGCGAGACGCTGGCCGCCAATGGGAGCCATGTCCTTGGTTTCCTGATGCGACAGCTCGCCCGCGCTCATGCCCGCACCCAGATTGGTGATGACCGAGCAGGCCGCGACCCGAAGGCCGAAATAGCGCGCGAGGATTACTTCCGGCACGGTAGACATGCCCACGGCGTCCGCACCCAGCGTGCGCGCCATGCGAATTTCCGCCGGCGTCTCGAAGGACGGGCCGGAGAACCACATGTAGACGCCCTTGTGCAGCGCGACGCCGCTCTTTTCAGCGGCGGCTTCGAGGCTGGCGCGCAGGCCCGCATCATAAGCCTCGCTCATGCCGACGAAGCGCCGGTCGCTGCCCTCGCCGATCAGCGGGTTCATGCCGGAGAAATTGATGTGGTCCTCGATCAGCATCACCGAGCCGGGCGGCATGTCCTGCCTCAGCGATCCCGCCGCATTGGTCAGGATCATCTGGGTGATGCCGATGCCCCACAGGGTTTCCAGCGCCGGGCGCATGGCCGCCGCATCGCCATGTTCGTAATAGTGCGCGCGACCGGCAAGCATCAGCACGGGCGTGCCCGAAAGCCGTCCGGCGACAATCTCGCCCGCATGGCCGGTCACGCCGCTTTGCGGAAAACCGGGTAATTCGGAATAGGAAATCCGCACCGGGTTTTCGACGTCGTTCACAAGACCGCCAAGCCCCGAGCCAAGCACCAGCGCAAGCTGCGGGGCGAGGCCGTTCAGCCGTTCGGTGAGAAGGTCCACCGCTTCTTTCATTTGCCATCCTCGAAGCTGAAGCCGCGCGGGAACACGGCCGAGAAGGGAACCGTTTCAAGCACCCCGTTGGTGTCGCAGAGATGCAGGCGGGCATCGTCGGTGACGAACTCCGCCAGCCGCTGGCGGCAACCGCCGCAGGGCATGATCTTCGGCATCTTTTCCGCCACCACGGCGATCTCCGTCACGCGTCCACCGCCCGCCATGATGAGATGGCCAAGCGCGGTGGTCTCGGCGCACCATCCTTCCGGGTAAGACGCGTTCTCGATGTTGCAGCCTGCGTGGATTGCGCCGGCCTCGGTCTTCACCGCAGCCCCCACGGGAAAGCGCGAATAGGGGGCGTAGGCGTTCTGCATCGCCGCGCTCGCGGCTGCAAACAGGTCTTCGGCGCTCATCACCGCTCCTTCACATAGGGCACGCCGCCGGCGCGCGGGGGAATGGCCTTGCCGATGAAGCCGGCCAGAAGCACCACGGTCAGAATGTAGGGCAGGGCCTGCATGAACTGCACCGGCACCTGACCGATGAGGGGCAGGGGCGTGCCCTGAATGCGGATCGCGAAGGCGTCGAGAAAGCCGAACAGAAGGCAGGCGAACATCACCGGCACAGGCTTCCACTTGGCGAAGATCAGCGCGGCGAGCGCGATAAAGCCGCGTCCTGCCGTCATGTCTTTCACGAAGCCGGCATTCTGCGCCATGGAGAGATAGGCGCCGGCCATGCCGGTTAGAATGCCGGTGCAGATCACGGCCCGGTAGCGCAGCCACGAAACGGAGATGCCCGCCGTGTCGACCGCAGCCGGGTTTTCGCCCACCGCGCGCAGCCGGAGGCCGAAGCGGGTGCGGAACAAAACCCACCAGGTGAAGGGCACCAGAAGAAAGGCCGCATAGGTCAGAAGCGAGTGGCCGGAAATCAGCTCGGAATAGACGTCGCCGAGGATCGGGACATCGCGTACGGCTTCGGCAAAGGGTAATTCGATCGCGCCGAAACGCGCCTCGCCCGGCAGCGATGGCGTGCGCCCGCCCTGCCGGAACCAGGCCTGCCCCAGAATGATTGTGGAGCCGGCGGCGATGAAGTTGATGGCGACGCCCGAAACGATCTGGTTGCCGCGATGGGTGATGGAGGCAAAGCCATGCACCAGCGCGAGGAAGATGGAAATGAGCATCGCCGCGCCGAGACCGGCCCAGGCGGATCCGGTGACGGCGGCGGCCGCGCCGGCCGCAAATGCGCCTGCCAGCATCTTGCCTTCAAGGCCGATGTCGAAGACGCCGGAGCGCTCCGAATAAAGCCCGGCAAGTGCGGCCAGCAGAAGCGGTACCGAAAGCCGCACGGTGGAATCGAGAACGAGGATCAGGGCGTGAAAGAAGTCCATGTCAGCTACCCTCTCCCTGCTGCGCCTCAAGGCCCGTCGAACGCGAGCCAAGGCTTGCGAAAAGGGCCTGAATGGACGGTCTGAACATATGCTCCAGCGCACCGGCAAACAGGATCACGAGGCCCTGGATGATGACGATCATGTCGCGTGAGATGTTGGGCATCTCGAAGGCGAGTTCCGCACCGCCCTGATAGAGCATGCCGAACAGGATCGCCGCCGGCACGATGCCGGCCGGATGCGACCGGCCCATCAACGCCACCGCGATGCCGACGAAACCGGCCCCGGTCACGAAGTCGATCTGCAGCCGGTTCTGGTCACCCATCACCGGGTTGAGCGCCATCATGCCGGCAAGCGCGCCGGAGATGAGCATGGTGATGATGATGATTTTCGTTTCGCTCACACCGGCATAGCGGGCCGCCTTGGGGCTGTAGCCGCGCATGCGGATCTCATAGCCGAGCCGCGTGCGCCAGATCAGCACCCAGACGAAGAACGCCGCAGCCAGCGCCAGCAGGAACGACAGGTTGAAGGGCGCGGAGCGGATGGTGAAGCCCATGGCCTCGAGCATCCAGTTGAGCTTGGGCAGCTGCCCGCCTTCAAGGAAGTTGCGGGTCTGCGGGGCCTGCGCGCCGGCCGGCTTCAGCACGTTCACCAGCAGATAGACCATCAGGCTGGCGGCGATGAAGTTGAACATGATCGTCGTGATGACGATGTGCGAGCCGCGCTTTGCCTGGAAATAGGCGGGAATGAAGGCCCACGCCGCGCCGAACACCGCCGCGCCGACAATGGCCAGCGGAAAAACGAGCCACCAGGGCAGAATGCTGTCGAAGGCGAGGCAGACAACGGCCACGCCGAGCCCGCCCACATAGGCCTGTCCCTCGCCGCCGATGTTGAACAGGCTGCAGTGAAAGGCCACCGCCACCGCAAGGCCGGTGAAGATGAAGCTCGTCGCGTAATAGAGCGTGTAGGCGATGTTCTGGCCGCGTCCGAGCGCGCCATCCACCAGGATGACCGCAGCACGGATCGGGTTTTCGCCAACCAGCATCACCACCAGGCCGGCCACCAGAAAGGCCACGGCGAGGTTGATCAGCGGGATCAGCCCGTAATCGGCCCAGGCGGGCAGTTTCGCATAGGGCGCGCTCATTCCGCCGCCTCCTTTTCCTCGACGCCGGCCATGAGCAGGCCAAGTTCGCTTTCGCTTGCTTCGGGTCCGCGCTCGCCGACGACACGGCCGGCGAACATCACCAGAATGCGGTCGGACAGCGAGCGGATTTCATCCAGCTCCACAGAGACCAGAAGAACGGCCTTGCCCTGGTCGCGCATGTCGATCAGCCGTTTGTGGATGAACTCGATCGCACCCACATCCACGCCGCGCGTCGGCTGGCCGACGATCAGCACTTTCGGGTCCTGTTCGATCTCGCGGGCCAGCACGATTTTCTGCTGGTTGCCGCCGGAGAAATTGGCCGTCTTCAGCCGGCAGTCCGGCGGGCGGATATCGTATTTCTCGATTTTCTCGCGCGCATCGGCGCGGATCGCCTCAATGTTGAGGAAAGGGCCGTTCAGATATTTTGCCTGCCGGTGATAGCCCAGCATGGCGTTTTCGTTTTCCTCGAAAGGCAGCACGAGACCGACATGATGGCGGTCTTCCGGCACATGGGCCATGCCGCGTTCGCGCAGGTCGGCGGGGTCGGCCGCACCCGTCAGGTCCACCGGTTCGCCATCCAGCGTCACCGTTCCCGAAACCGCCTTCTGCACGCCGGTGATGGCGTCGAGAAGCTGCGACTGGCCGTTGCCGGCCACACCCGCAATGCCGACGATCTCGCCCGCGCGCACATCCAGCGACAGGTTGTCGACCATGGTGACGCCGCGCGAATCCTTGACCGTCAGTCCCTTGACCGAAAGAAGAACGTCACCCGGCGTCGCCTCGCCCTTTTCCACCTGCAGCAGAACGCGCCGGCCCACCATGAGCTCGGCCAGTTCTTCCACATTGGTCTCGGAGGTCTTGCGAGTGGCCACCATCGTGCCCTGGCGCATGACCGACACATTGTCGGTGATGGCCATGATCTCGCGCAGCTTGTGCGTGATGAGGATGATGGTCTTTCCCTCATCCTTAAGCTGCTCCAGAATGCGGAACAGATGGTCCGCCTCGGCAGGCGTCAGAACGCCGGTCGGCTCGTCGAGGATCAGAATGTCAGCGCCGCGATAAAGCGCCTTCAGGATCTCCACGCGCTGCTGCAGGCCCACCGGCAGATCCTCAATGATCGCATCGGGGTCCACTTCCAGACCGTAGTCGCGCTCCAGCCGCTCAAGCTCCGAACGGGCCTTGGCGATGGAGGTGTTGAGCAGCGCTTCGCCCTCGGCCCCCAGAATGACGTTTTCCAGAACGGAGAAATTCTCCACAAGCATGAAGTGCTGATGCACCATGCCGATGCCCAGTGCGATGGCGTCGCTCGGCGTGTTGATGGTCGCCTTCCTGCCGGCCACCTCGATGCGCCCTCTGTCGGCCTGGTAGAAGCCGTAGAGGATCGACATCAGTGTCGATTTGCCGGCCCCATTCTCGCCAATGATGCCATGGATCGTTCCGGCGGTGATCTTCAGATCGATGTTGCGGTTTGCGTGAACCGCCCCAAAGCTCTTGCTGATGCCCTTGAGCTCGATTGCCGTGTCAGCCATCGGCGACCCACTTCCCCGTTTTTATCAATTGGTCAAATGCAGTATCACGGCGTTCCGCCACCTGCCAACCGCGCGCTGCGCGGCAGCAACGAAACGTCCCTTGGGGCACTCTCGACAAATCGGGCCTTGCTTGTCAATTTCCCGGCGCGAGAATGCACCGAAACCGCAGAAAGAAGCGTGCCATGACGGAAGACCGGATCACCCAGCTCGAAATCCTGGCCGCCGAGCAGGAAAAGACCATCGAAGAGCTTTCGACGGAACTCACCCGCCAGTGGCGCGAGATGGAGGCGCTGAAGAAAAAACTCCAGCGCCTGTCCGAGCGTTTCATGGAACTGGAAGAGCAGACGGCGGGCGACGTGCCGGTGACGAAGCCGCCGCACTGGTGAGGGGTGTCACCCTTGCCATTTTCACGGGCTGTTCCACGCGGGCTCACGCTTCCGGTGTCACCAGCGCCTCGAAAGCCCGGCGCATCTCGGTGCGGGCGGCGTGTTCGGATATCTGCCCGTCGAGCAGCGCACGCGCCAGTTCTTCCACGGCCCCGAACAGCGCGATCATCCGGGCCTGCGCGGGCATGTCGCCTGCCGGAAAGCAGGGGGCGAGAAGCCGTGTCAGCATATCGCAGAAAGCGGTGCGGATTTCCGTGCCGATCGTGCCGTGCTCGGGGTAGGAACGCAGGGCGGCGATGGTCGCTTCGTAAACCCGCCCGTGCCGTGTGATGCAGGCGATATAGCTTTCGGCGAACATGTTTGCAGCATCGCGGGGCGTGGGCGGGCGGTGGGCCATGCCAGCTTCGAGATCGGCAAAGAGCCGCTGATCATAGCGCCGATAGAGCGCGAGCAGCAGCCCCATGCGCGTGCCGAACTGGCTATAGGTGACAGGTTTGGTGACGCCAGCGGCCTCGGCCAGCGTCTGGAGCGTCAGCGCATCGGAACCCCTGGTGGCCAGAATGTCCGCCGCAAGGTCGAGAAGGAGGTTGCGGCGGTCTTCGCGTTTGAGGCGCTTGCGCGGGGTGGCGCTATCCTGATTTTGCTGGCCTGACATGGCTTGCCTTATAGACAATCGCGATCATGCGGGCCAGCGGGCGGCGCGGTGACCGCCCGCCGGTCTGCATGTCAGTCGCGGTTCTGGAGCGGCACTTTCGGGAAGTCGATTTTCGGCTGCACGATGTTGTTGACCCAGTTGCTGAAGCTGTTCATCGCTGTCCACGCGCAGATCTGAATCAGCTTTTTCTCCGAAATGCCGGCCTGTGCGGCGCGTTCGAAATCATGCGTTTCCAGATTGCCGCGCTGTGCAATCAGGCGGAGCGCCAGGTCGATGACCGCCTGTTCGCAGGCGTCATCCGCCTCGCCGCGCTGTGCGGCGACGCATTCCTCGGCGCTCATGCCGGCTTTCTTGCCCGAGAAAGTGTGTCCGCTGACGCAGTAATGGCAGCCATTGCTGTTGGCCACGGCGAGCGAGATCATCTCGCGCTCGCGGACGGACAGATGGCTGGCTGCCTCCACGGCCTCCTGAAAGGCCAGATAGCCATTGAGCGTCGCGCCATCGATGCCGAGCGCGCCGAAGAAGTTCGGCACCATGCCGTACTGGGCTTTGAAGCCTTCGAGGGTCGGGGTGGCGGCTTCATCGGCCGTTTCGATGGTGACCGGGGTCATTTTCAGCATGGGGTTCTCCATGGGGGATTTGGGAATGGGGGGAATTTGGGAATGGGGAGGAATTGGGTCGAAGTTCAACGCGCGGGCGCTTGAGCCTGCGTTGGGGTTCGTATGTGTAAGACCGGAAGAGAGACGGTGCGTGTAAGCTTGGCCGTCAACCCGCGATCTATCCCATCGCGGGAGGGCAATGGGTGCAGCGGGGGCGGGCGGGTGCTGTGGCCCGCGTGTGCCGGTCAGCGGCCTGGTTTACGAACTGCATGATCCTGTCCACGGTTTGCGGCGTGCCGCGTGTTGTACAATCGCTATATACTTATGGTAACTTAATTTGCAAGAGCCCTGAAGGGATGGTGAAGTCCGCATGGTGGCTGCCCTGAGAGACGGCAACGAGAGGCCCGTCGAAGAGCCTTCGGCGGGACACGCCGGCCAGTGGCACGTGATGGAGGCGCCTTAGATGAGCTCGAACGCTTTGAACGCCTCTGGGAAGAATTTATGGAACTGGATGAGAAAACAGCCGGCGACGCGCCCGTGGCGAGCCGCCACACTGATGGGGGCTTTTCGCTTTTACGCGGTAGCCACAAAGGTGGCGGACAGTCTGGGCGCCCTGTGCAGCCCGGATTCCAGGGGCGGGTGTTCGCCGGTGCTCAGGGCCGGGCCATCCGCTCGCAAGCCTGTCGAGGACCTGCATGAATGGCGCAGGGAAGTTATCGGGCGTTTCCTGGTATTATGGCCGGTTCACGGCTTCTATTTATAAGTAAAGAATTTCATTTTCTCTTGAAGGTGGGATAAGTGCGTTATCACAAGGGCGTTTGACACGCCTAGAACGATGGGCAGAACGCATTTATCCTGGAGCGCTTCGTAGATTATAAAATTTGCAACGGCAATTGTAATCAATGCGAAGGCAAACTGAATCGCTTTTATCATAATTTTCTCTCTTGAATAAAAACTATATTGCCATTCGTCGGCGATCCCGTTGATTTGCATAGAAGAAGGCGTCGCCAGATGGCGAAGGCTGTATCAAATGCAGCTCCGGCGGCGTCTGAGGCGCAGGAGTAGTTTGCGTTTGTGGTCGTGGGGTTATGAGGTTTCGGATGCCAAAGGTAAGAAGCTAAGCATATTTTTCATAATAGATTTGAAAAATTCTAATTTTTACTAGGCAATTAGCGGCGCTCTTTAAAATAATGCGAATTTCCATTTGGTCAACTTGGTATTTCGAATAAATAGATTACGTTATGTTCTGTATTTGATTTTGAGGAAACCTGCTTCATCTCAAAAAGACAGGCATTAAAAAACCCCGCCGGATCGCTCCGGCGGGGTCTTTGTTTTCAGGCCTGATCGGCTGACGATTACTCGTCGCCGCCCTGCTTCTTCAGGGCTGCGCCCAGAATGTCGCCGAGCGAAGCGCCGGAGTCGGTGGAACCGAACTGTGCGACAGCTTCCTTCTCTTCGGCGATTTCCAGCGCCTTGATCGAGACGTTGATGCGACGGGTCTTCTTGTCGAAGACGGTGACGCGGGCGTCCACCTTCTGGCCGACGGAGAAGCGCTCGGGGCGCTGCTCTGCACGGTCACGCGACAGGTCGGAGCGCTTGATGAAGCTCTCGACGTCGTGATCGACCAGCAGAACCTCGAGGCCGCCGTCTTTCACGCCGGTCACTTCACAGGTCACAACCGCGCCCTTGCGCAGTTCGCCGGAAGCAGCGGCTTCGCCGATGGAGTCATGACCAAGCTGCTTGATGCCGAGAGAGATGCGCTCCTTGTCGACGTCCACGTCGAGAACCTGCGCCTTCACCACGTCGCCGCGGTTGTACTCTTCGATCACCTGCTCGCCCGGACGGTTCCAGTCGAGATCGGAAAGGTGGACCATGCCGTCCACGTCGCCGTCCAGGCCGATGAACAGACCGAACTCGGTCTTGTTCTTGACCTCGCCCTCGACAACGGAGCCGACGGTGTGGTTGCGGGCGAATGCCTCCCACGGGTTCTCGAGCGTCTGCTTGAGGCCCAGCGAGATGCGGCGCTTCACCGGATCCACTTCCAGCACGACAACTTCGACTTCCTGCGTGGTGGAAAGGATCTTGCCCGGATGAACGTTCTTTTTCGTCCAGGACATTTCCGAAACGTGGATCAGGCCTTCGATGCCCGGCTCCAGCTCCACAAACGCACCGTAGTCGGTGATGTTGGTGACGCGACCCAGAACCTTCTTGCCGAGCGGGTACTTGCCGCCGATGCCGTCCCACGGATCGGCTTCGAGCTGCTTCATGCCCAGCGAGATGCGGTGGGTTTCCTGGTTGATGCGGATGATCTGCACCTTGACCGTCTGACCGATGTTGAGGATCTCGGTCGGATGGTTGACACGGCGCCATGCCATGTCGGTGACGTGCAGCAGGCCGTCAATGCCGCCCAGGTCAACGAACGCACCGTAGTCGGTGATGTTCTTGACCACGCCTTCGACCACCTGACCCTCTTCGAGGTTCTGGACGATCTCGGAGCGCTGCTCTGCGCGGCTCTCTTCGAGAACCGTGCGGCGGGACACGACGATGTTGCCGCGGCGCTTGTCCATCTTGAGGATTTCGAAGGGCTGCGGGGTGTGCATCAGCGGGGTGACGTCGCGGATCGGACGAATGTCGACCTGCGAACGCGGCAGGAAGGCCACGGCGCCGTCCAGATCGACGGTGAAGCCGCCCTTGACCTGGTTGAAGATGAAGCCCTCGACGCGCTCGCCGGCGTTGAACTTCGCTTCCAGCTTGACCCAGCTTTCCTCGCGGCGTGCTTTCTCGCGGCTCAGCATTGCCTCGCCAAGCGCGTTCTCGATGCGCTCGACATAGACTTCAACTTCGTCGCCGACCTTGAGGTCCGATTCCTTGCCCTTCGCGCCGAATTCCTTCAGCGGGACACGGCCCTCGACCTTGAGGCCGACATCGACGATCGCCATGTCTTTTTCGATGGCGGTGACGATGCCCTTTACGACGGAGCCTTCAGCGGCGTCGCGTTCGTTGAAGGATTCTTCGAGAAGGCTCGCGAAATCATCGCGAGACGGATTGAATTCTGACATTGATGCTCCTGAAACGCCCTGTTTTTCAAAACGGGGCAAAGCGCCGGTGGTTCGTGTTGCGTTTGTCCAGCCACGCATCCGAGCGGATCGCTCTATGGCCGCCTGAGCGGCAGATCCGGCGCAAAGAATGCGTGGCAGACGATTTTTCTCAGTCTTCTTTTCGAGCCGCCAGCCTGGCATCCACCAGTTTGCAGGCAGCCTGAAACGCCGTCTCTATATCCATTTCGCTCGTATCGAGCAAGTGCGCATCGTTCGCGGGCCTTAAAGGACTGTCCTCGCGACCCATGTCGCGGGCGTCCCGCCGCTCGATATCGGCCAGGATCCGGGCATAGTCGGCAGTGCCGCCGCCAGCCTCGATTTCACGCCAGCGGCGGGTGGCGCGCACCTCGGGGCTCGCGATCACATAGAGCTTCACATCGGCTTCAGGGCACACCACCGTGCCGATGTCGCGGCCGTCGAGCACCGCGCCGGGCGGGGTTGCGGCGAAGGCGCGCTGCTTGTCCACCAGCGCCGTGCGCACCGGCGTCATCACAGCCACTTTCGAAGCGGCCTCGCCAATGCCGTGGGCGGAAAGCACTGCCCGATCGAGCGCGCCCAGATCGAGCGCGCGCGCCGCGCGTTCGGCAATCGCAATATCGTCCAGCGGTTCGCCTGCGTCGATCAGCGCCTTGGCCACACCGCGATAGGTGAGGCCGGTGTCGAGATGGTGCAGGCCATACTGGCTGGCCAGCCGGCGTGCGAGCGTGCCCTTGCCGGAAGCGGCGGGGCCGTCGATGGCGATGGTGAACTTGTCTGGCATTCCCGTCATACCGAGCGCGTTATGCCTCCGTCGATGCGTATGTTCTGGCCGGTGATGTATCCCGACTTCTCGCCGGCCAGGAAGGCGATGAGTTCGGCAACTTCTTCTGCGGAGCCGTAGCGGCCCATGGGGATGCGCGAGCGCCGTTCTTCCTTCTCGGGCAGCGAGTCGATGAAACCCGGCAGCACGTTGTTCATGCGCAGATTGTCTTCGGCATATTTGTCGCAAAAGAGCTTGGTGAAGGCCGCCAGCCCTGCCCGGAACACGCCCGATGTGGGGAATGCGGCTTCCGGCTCGAACGTGGCGTAGGTGGAGATGTTGACGATCGAGCCCGATTTCTGCGCCTGCATGATGGGGGTGACGAGCCGTGTCGCGCGCACCACGTTGAGCAGGTAGAAATCCATGCCCGTGTGCCAGTCCCCGTCCGAAAGCGCCAGCACGTCGCCCTTGGGGCCGTGGCCAGCGCCATTCACCAGCGCATCGATGCGGCCGAAGCGCTCCATCGTCGCGTCGGTGAAGCGCTTGAGGTCATCCGTGGAAAGGTTGGAGCCGGTGAAGCCCAGCCCACCCAGTTCCCTGCCCAGCGCCTCACCCTTGCCGGAGGACGACATGACGGCGACCTGATAGCCGTTTTCGGCCAGCTTGCGGGCTGCAGCAGCGCCCATGCCGCTGCCGCCGCCGACAATCATGGCTGTTTTCCCGGTGCTCATGCCGTTTCCTCCCGTGCAGGTTTTTCGTGTCAGTCCAGCTTTGCACCCAGTCGCGTCATCAGGGCGGTGAAGTCGGGGAAGCTGGTTGCGATCATCGCCTGGTCGTCGATGGTCACCGGCTTTTCGCTCGCCAGGCCCATCACGAGGAAGCTCATGGCAATGCGGTGGTCGAGATGCGTCTTGACCGTTCCGCCGCCAAGGCCCTTGCCGCCGGGGCGGCCCGTCACGCGCAGGGTTGCTTCGCCTTCTTCGCAGTCGACGCCATTGGCCTTGAGGCCGTCGGCAACGGCGGAAAGCCGGTCGGATTCCTTGACGCGCAGCTCTTCCAGCCCCTGCATCAGCGTGTCGCCCTCGGCAAAGCAGGCTGCCACGGCGAGCACCGGGTATTCATCGATCATCGACGGCGCGCGGTCTTCGGGCACGGTCACGCCCTTCAGTTCGGAGCCGCGCACGCGCAGATCCGCCACGTCTTCGCCGCCCTCATTGCGGCGGTCGAGAATCTCGATATTCGCGCCCATCTCGATCAGCGTGGTCACGAGGCCGGTGCGGGTCGGGTTCATCAACATGTTTTCGATGACCACGTCTGAGCCCGGCACGATCAGCGCCGCCACCAGCGGGAAAGCGGCCGAGGACGGGTCGCCCGGAACGGCGATGGTCTGGCCCGTCAGCGTCGGCTGGCCTTCGATGCGGATGTGGCGCACGCCGTCGGCGTCGGTCTCCACTTCCAGCGATGCGCCGAAGCCGGCCAGCATCTTTTCGGTGTGGTCGCGGGTCGCCACGGGTTCGATCACCGTGGTCACGCCGGGCGTGTTCAGCGCGGCCAGAAGCACGGCGGATTTCACCTGTGCAGATGGCATCGGCACCCGGTAGCTGATGGGGGCAGCGTGCTTGGGGCCGCGCAGCGTGATCGGCAGGCGGTCGCCCGGCTCGGCGGAAACGACCTGCAGACCCATTTCCTTCAGCGGATCGAGCACGCGGCCCATCGGGCGCTTGGAAAGCGAGGCGTCGCCGATGAAGCGCGTCGTCATGTCGTAGGAGCCGACAAGGCCCATGGTCAGGCGCACGCCGGTGCCGGCATTGCCGAAGTCGAGCGGCTCTTTGGGTTCCAGCAGCGCGCCGTTGCCGGTGCCGATGGCGATCCATTCATCGCCGCGCTTTTCGATTTTCGCACCCATGGCCTTCATGGCCTCGCCGGTGCGCAGAACGTCTTCGCCTTCCAGAAGGCCGGTGATGCGCGTCTCGCCCGCAGCCAGGCCGCCAAACATCAGCGCCCTGTGCGAGATCGACTTGTCGCCGGGCACCCGGGCCCGGCCGGAAAGGGCGTCGGATTTGCTGGCGCTCATGGGGCGCGGTTCATGATCGTGCATTGCGTGGTCCTTGGCGATATGCATGCTGCCGGGCGGCAGATTATTCGAGGATTTTCACAGCTGGCTCTAGCATGATGGCGATAGCTGGTCATCCCCCGGTTGACGGATGGCCCCTGACGGGGTTGTAAAGAGAGTGCGCCTTCGCAGGAGAGGCATAATCCAGGGTTCGCATTAAGCTTTGACAGGTGCTCGACTTGCCGTTATGGGGACCAAAATTTTCAAGTAGGCAGGAAGCGCTTCCGGTGCCGGCCGCGATGGAGCCGTCGCAGGCTGGGCCGACCGCAAGACGATGAGGCAGCAAGGTGGCTAAACCGGAACTCGGAACAAAACGCATCTGCCCGGAGACGGGCCGTAAATTCTACGATCTGAACAAGGATCCGATCGTGTCGCCCTATACAGGGCAGACCTATCCGCGCAGCTTCTTTGAAGCTGTCTCCGACACTTCCGTGGAAGAAGAAGAGGAAGTGGAAGAGAAGGAAGTGGATGGCGAGGGCGAAGGCCCCGAAGTGGTTTCGCTCGAGGATGCCGATGATGAGGCGACCTCCAGCAAGAAGTCGGAAATCCCGGATCTCGACGACGATGACGACGACGATGATGTCGATCTCGGCGACGATGATGACGACACGTTCCTCGACGAGGACGATGATGACGACGACGACGATATGAAAGACATTATCGGCGTTGGCGACGACGAAGACGAAAGCTGATTTTTCAGCACCTGCGGGAAGAAAAACCCCAGCCAGCGTTAAAATCGACGCACAGGCGAAAAACGGGGCTTGATCTTCCCGCCGGGCGGGTTTAGAAGCCGCCCACACGGTTGGCCCAGCGGGCCGGCCGGACCTCTTCGCCGGAGACGGCGACCGGCCAAATCGCCGGAGTGTGGGGCCATAGCTCAGTTGGGAGAGCGCTTGAATGGCATTCAAGAGGTCAGGGGTTCGACTCCCCTTGGCTCCACCAAATTTTCTCTGATCTCAGACACACAGAACCGGTCAAGCCGAAGTTGCTTCTTCTTCCGCGGCTTTTGCACAGTCAATCCGGTTGCGTGTTGCGACATATGGCCTTGAGCGATGTGGACGCACAGGCCGTCACAGCCGTCCGTCGGGCTGCATGAAATGTCGCAGGCAGAGGCCCGGCCCCAGCGTGAGTTCAGGCCCAGACGCCTTGCTCCCCAAACGCATCTTTTGCCCTCTGCCCGAAAGCCGTCGAGCCTCTCGCAGTGTTCCGCTCAGCGGTAATGCATCCCAGCGGTGTTTGCTGCGAATTTCTTGCAACCTTGGGAAATCCTCCCCGAAAGCGTTTGACGTATACGGAAATTCGTTGCCAAATGCCGCGTCTCTCATCCGTTCGTCGGATGATATGAAAGCAAAATGGGAGTGAGGGAAAATGTTGAAATCCCTGGTACGGCCGCTGCTCGCGGGTACGATTCTGGTCTCGACGGCGATGGCAGCGTCCGCCGTGACCTATGTACGCGGCAATGACGGCGATCCGGAAACGCTGGACCAGCACAAGACGTCGCTTGTTGCCGAAGCCCACCTGATGCGCGATCTCTATGAAGGCCTGGTCGTCTATGACGCCAACGCCAAGATCATTCCGGGTGTGGCCGAGGAGTGGAGCGTGTCCGATGATGGCACCGTCTACACCTTCAACCTGCGCGACGATGCAAAATGGTCGAATGGCGACCCGGTGGTGGCTGAGGATTTCGTGTTCTCGCTGCGCCGTATCATGATGCCCGACACGGGCGCGAAATACGCCAACATCCTCTACCCGATCAAGAACGCCGAGGCGATCAACAAGGGTGAGATGGAAGCCGATCAGATGGGCGTGAAAGCTGTCGATGATCGCACGCTTGAGATCACGCTCGAGCAGCCGACCCCGTTTTTCCTGGAGCTTCTCACGCACCAGACCGGCCTGCCGGTGAACCCGAAGGCCGTCGAGGCGCATGGCACGGATTTCGTGCAGCCCGAAAACATCGTCACCAACGGCGCCTACAAGCTCGTTTCCTTCACGCCGGGCGACAAGATCGTCATGGAGAAGAACGAGAACTTCCATGACGCCGACAATGTCCAGATCGACACGATCGAGTACATTCCGTTCGAAGACCGCGCGACCTGCGTGCGCCGCTTCGAGGCCGGCGAGGTTCAAAGCTGCTCCGATCTTCCGACCGAGCAGATCAAGTCCATGAAGGAGCGTCTGGGCGATCAGGTTCGCATTTCGCCCTATCTCGGCACCTACTATTACTCGCTCAACATGAAGCGCGATGTCATGTCGGACCCGAAGGTGCGGCAGGCGCTCGCCATGGTCATCGACCGTGAATTCCTGGGCGACGAGATCTGGGCCGGCGCGATGCTGCCCGCCTATTCGCTGGTTCCGCCCGGCATCGGCAATTATGAAGGCGGCGGCTCGCCGGCCGAGTGGGCCGACATGTCCCTGCTCGACCGCGAAGACAAGGCCATCGAGCTGATGACGGAAGCCGGCTACGGCCCGGACAATCCGGTCACGGTCGAGCTTGCCTACAACAACTCCGAGAACCACAAGAACACGGCAACTGCGATTGCCGACATGTGGAAGCCGCTCGGCGTCAATGTCGAATTCAATGTCCGCGACCTGTCCGCTCACTATGCGAACCTGCGCGACCAGAAGGATTTCGACGTGGCGCGCGCCGGCTGGATCGGCGACTACTCCGACCCGCAGAACTTCCTGTTCCTGGTCGAGAGCGACAACACCGGCTTCAACTACGCCCAGTATGAGAACCCGGACTATGACGCACTGATGGACAAGGCCGCTGCCGAGACCGATCTGGTCAAGCGCGCCGAGATCCTGCGCGAGGCAGAAGCGACGTTCATGGCAGACATGCCCTACATCCCGCTTCTGTTCTACTCCTCCCTGTCTCTGGTGTCGCCCAAGCTCAATGGCTGGGAAGACAACATCCAGAACGTCCATGGGACGCGCTTCATGAGCATCAGCGAGTAACAACAGCGTTCGATCTTTCCGCCCGGCCCCTTCGTGGGCCGGGCGGTTTCGAACACATATGAGAGTTGGTAGCGATGCTCGGTTATGCCGTGCGCCGTCTTCTTGGCGCTATTCCGACCCTGTTCCTCATTGTCACCTTCGCCTTCTTCCTCATGCGGGTGGCGCCGGGCGGTCCCTTCGACCGCGAGCGCACGCTGGAGGCCAAGGTCCTGGAAAACCTCAACCGCGTTTTCCACCTCGATAAGCCGCTTTGGGAACAGTATTTCTATTATCTCGGCAACCTCGCCCGTGGCGATCTGGGTCCGAGTTTCATCTATCGGGATTTCTCCGTTCAGCAATTGATCGGCAATGGTCTGCCCGTGTCCATCCAGCTCGGTGGCATGGCCCTGCTTGTTGCGCTGCTGATCGGTAGTGTGCTCGGCAGTATTGCCGCGCTGCGCCAGAATTCCTGGGTCGACTATTCGGTCATTGCGGTTGCCACTTTCGGCATCACCGTGCCGAACTTCGTCGTCGCCCCGCTTCTGTCGCTGATTTTCGGCGTCTGGCTCAGCCTGTTGCCGGCCGGCGGCTGGAGCAGTCCTGAATCCATGGTTCTGCCCGTCATCACGCTCGCCCTGCCGCAGGTGGCCATCATCGCCCGCCTGATACGCGGCTCCATGATCGAGGCGTTGCGTTCCGACCATGTGCGCACGGCGCGGGCCTATGGCCTGCCGACGCGCATGATCGTGGTCGTGCATGCGCTGCGGGCGGCCTGTCTGCCGGTGATTTCCTATCTCGGGCCTGCGGCTGCCGCGCTTCTGACAGGGTCCGTCGTGGTGGAAACCATCTTCGGCCTGCCGGGCATCGGCCGTTACTTCGTCCAGGGCGCCCTGAACCGCGATTACACGCTGGTCATGGGCACCGTCATCATCATCGCCGTCTTCGTGGTGGTCTTCAACCTGATCGTCGACCTCCTCTATGCGGCGCTGGATCCGAGAGTGCGTTATGACTGACATCGCCACCGGCCCAATGCCGCCAGAGGGCGAGCTGCCGACCACCAAGAGCCGTTCGGCCTGGGAAACGGCTTTCATGCGGCTGCGCAAGAACCGCGCAGCCATGGCCAGCCTGTTCGTTCTGATCCTGTTCGTGTTCGCGGGCATCTTCGGGCCGATGCTGGCGCCGCATCCCTATGCGCGCGTCTATTCGGACTTCGTGAAGGTGCCAGCGAGCCTCGAGCCCTATCCGCGTCAGGCAGAAATCGTGCCGCTGGCCGAGTCCGCCCTGTCGCGGGCGCGGCTTGAAACCAGTTCCATCGAGCTTGATGGCGACAGGGTGCGGATCGAAGCAACATCCAGCCGCGAGATCGATCCGCGCGTGACGCGCTATCTCGACCGCTCGGATCTGTTCTCGAACGCCCGTGTGGTCGAACAGGCCAGCGACAACAAGTCGATAATCATGGAGGCGGACGTCCAGCGTCTGCGTTTCATATTCGGCACGGATGCAAACGGGCGCGACCTGTTTGCACGCGTGCTGATCTCGATCCGCATTTCGTTGATGATCGGCGCGCTCGCCACCGGCGTGGCGCTGTTGATCGGCGTGATCTACGGAGCCACCGCCGGCTTCCTTGGTGGACGCATCGACAACGTCATGATGCGCATCGTCGACATACTGTACTCGCTGCCCTTCACCTTCTTCGCCATCCTTCTGGTGGTGTTCTTCGGGCGAAACGTGGTCCTGATGTTCATTGCCGTCGGCGCGGTCGAGTGGCTGGACATGGCGCGTATCGTGCGTGGCCAGACCATTGCGCTGAGAAGGCGTGAGTTCGTGCAGGCGGCCGAGGCGCTGGGTGTCGGCTCAAGCGGCATCCTGAAGCGGCATATCATCCCCAACACGCTCGGCCCGGTGATCATCTACATGACGCTGCTGGTGCCCAAGGTCATTCTTCTGGAGAGCTTCCTCTCCTTCCTCGGCCTTGGCGTGCAGGAGCCTCTGACCAGTCTGGGCGTGCTGATCTCCGAGGGCGCGCGCAACATGCGCGGGGCGGCCTACATGCTGCTCTATCCGTCGCTGGCGCTGACCGCGCTCCTGTTTGCGCTCAACTTCCTGGGCGATGGCCTGCGCGATGCGCTCGATCCCAAGGACCGCTGACATGAAGCAGCAGAACGAGGAACGCATCTTCGACATAAGCGACATTCGCGTCACCTTCGACACGCCCGATGGCGCAGTCGAGGCGGTGCGTGGTGTGGACATGCATGTGAACGCCGGCGAAACGGTCGCCGTCGTGGGCGAATCGGGGTCCGGCAAGAGCCAGATCATGATGGCGTCGATGGGGCTTCTGGCGTCCAACGGCTCCGTCTCCGGTTCCGTCAGCTATCGCGGGCAGGAACTCATCGGCCTGCCGCGCGCGAAGCTCAACAAGATCCGCGGCGCGAAGGTCACCATGATCTTCCAGGAGCCGATGACCTCGCTTGATCCGCTCTACACGATCGAGCGGCAGATCTGTGAGCCGATCCGGGTTCATGGCGGGCTTTCGGCCGGGGCGGCGCGCAAGCGCGCGCTGGAGCTTCTCAAGCTCGTCCACATTCCCGATCCCGAGCGACGGATGAAATCCTATCCGCACGAAATGTCCGGTGGCCAGCGTCAGCGCGTGATGATCGCCATGGCGCTCGCCAACGATCCGGACCTGTTGATCGCCGACGAACCGACCACGGCGCTCGACGTGACCATTCAGGCCGAAATCCTCGGCCTGCTGGCCGAACTGCAGAAGAAGCTCGGCATGGCCATTCTCTTCATCACGCATGATCTCGGCATCGTCGAAGCTTTTGCCGACCGGGTCTATGTGATGCAGAAGGGGCTCGTGGTGGAGACGGGCGAGACTGCCGACATCTTCGAGCGCCCGCAGGAGGACTACACCAGAATGCTGCTGGCGGCGGAGCCGGAAGGGCACAAGCCTCCGGTCGGCAACGACCAGCCCATCCTGCTCGATGCGAAGGATGTCTGCGTCACCTTCGTCGTCAAGGGCGGCTTCCTGTCCGGTCCGGGCTACGAGGTGAAGGCCGTGCAGAATGTCGGGCTGACGCTGCGCGCCGGCCAGACCATCGGCATTGTCGGCGAATCGGGGTCGGGCAAGTCCACGCTCGGCCGCGCGCTCCTGCAGCTTCTGCCGTCCGAGGGGCGGGTGGTCTATCAGGGCACGTCCATTCAGGGGTTTGACCGGGCGGCCATGCGGCCCTTCCGGCGCAATCTGCAAATGGTGTTCCAGGACCCCTATGGCTCGCTCAGCCCGCGCATGACGGTGGGCGAGATCATCACCGAGGGGCTGCTCGTTCATGAGCCGCAACTGTCCGCGCGCGAGCGCGACAAACGGGCCATTCAGGCGCTGGAGGAAGTCGGGCTCGACCCGTCCATGCGCAACCGCTTCCCGCACGAGTTTTCGGGCGGTCAGCGCCAGCGCATCGCCATCGCCCGCGCGGTGATCCTCAAGCCCACCGTGATCGTGCTGGACGAACCGACCTCGGCGCTTGACCGTTCGGTGCAGAAGCAGATCATCACACTGCTCAGGCGCATCCAGGAAAGCCACAACCTGTCCTTCATCTTCATCAGCCACGACCTGTCCGTGGTGAAGGCGCTGTCCGATTACGCCATCGTGATGCGTTCGGGCCAGGTCGTGGAAGAGGGGCTCACCAGCGACGTCTTCGATAATCCACAGAGCGATTACACGAAGGACCTGATGGAAGCAGCGTTCAATCTCAGGGAAGTCTTGCATCGCCAGGCAGCAGCCCGCGCATAGTATAAAACAGGGCTGTCCGCAGGATTGCGGGCAGCCCGTCATCGGTTTTCACTCCCCTCAATTACAGCCGCAAATATAAAGTTTCCGATTTTTCGGGAACTTTATCTCCCGCCGTCGCTTCTGCTAATGGAAACAATCGATTGCACAATCGATTGACTCTGCCGTGCGTCTGTTTCACGCTGGCCGGGTCGAACGACGACTGGGAGCAAGGAGGCGCGCTTGAGCGCACCCCAAATGATCGGCGCGAACAAAGATGAGGCCATGCCCCTGCGGTGTGGCCATCTGCGTTCGTTCTGCTGGCAGCAGGCGTATATCGTCGCTGTCATCATGAGCGCCGCATCTTTCCCCCTGCTTCTCGGGCGCAGCAAAAAGCGCCGTCGTAGATTCCCGGCAAAAGCGCGTTTGCGCGGAATTGCGACCGTACCGGGCTGGTTTCCAGCCAGTTGACGCCGTTCGCCTGAATACGATTTGCCTTTAGCCGACAACGGCTTCTGGCGCGGATTCCCTTTTTGCCTAAACCAAGTACGTCAAAAACAGAGGAGAACAGAATGCGTTCCATCAAGACCCGCTTAAAGGCAGGCCTCGCCGGCGTCGCGATCTTTGCGGCCGGTGTAACCGCTGCCCAGGCGGACACCTGGAAATACGCTTTCGAAGAAGCGATGACCGACGTTCAGGGCGTCTACGCCCAGAAGTTCAAGGAAGAGATCGAGGCCAATTCGGACCACGAGGTCCAGCTCTTCCCGTTCGGCACGCTTGGCGAGTCTGCCGACATCATGGAGCAGGCACAGGCCGGCATCCTGCAGTTCGTTGACCAGTCCCCGGGCTTCACCGGCGCGCTGATCCCCGAAGCGCAGGTCTTCTTCGTGCCTTACCTGCTTCCGGCAAAGTCCGAAGAACTGGGCGACTTCTTCCGCAACTCCAAGGCCATCAACGAGATGTTCCCGGAGCTCTACGCTCAGCAGGGCCTCGAGCTTCTCACCATGTTCCCCGAGGGCGAAGTGGTGATGAACACCAAGGACCCGGTGGAGAAGCCGGAAGACCTGAACGAAGTGAAGTTCCGCGTTATGACCAACCCGCTTCTGGTGGAAAGCTACAAGGCATTCGGCGCAACGCCGACGCCGCTTCCCTGGGGCGAGGTCTATGGCGGCCTGCAGACCAACATCATTCAGGGTCAGGAAAACCCGCTGTTCTGGGTCGAGTCCACGAAGATGTATGAAGTGACCGGCGCGATCACGCTCACCGGCCACAACAACTTCACCACCGCTGTGATGGCCAACAAGGAATTCTATGATGGCCTGAGCGACGAGGAGAAGAAGCTCGTCCAGGACGCGTCTTCCGCAGCATTCGAGCACATCCTTGAATACCAGAAGGGTCTGAGCGAGGAATCGCTTGCGAAGATCAAGGAAGCCAAACCCGAGATGACCATCAGCGACCTCACCGAAGAGCAGCGCGCTCCCTTCAAGGAAGCCGCCGCGCAGGTTGAGGCCAAGTTCATCGAGATGACCGGCGACAGCGGCAAGAAGATTCTTGACCAGATGAAGGAAGACCTGAAGGCCGCGACGCAGTAGCCCGCTGCCCGCAGCAAAAACAAGAAGAGCCCTGCGGCCCCTTTTGGGTCGCGGGGTTCCGTCATCTCACTGAGGGGAATGAAGATGGGCAGTGACGACGAAACATCTGAACAGCACAGCGAAACATACGAATCCACACTGCCCGGTGTGATCGGCATGTTCGACAATGCCATCAGCCGCATCGAGTCGGTGATGCTCGCGCTCGGCGTCATGCTCATGGCGCTCAACACCATCGCCAATGTGGTCAGCCGGGGCATCGGCCACACAATCTTTTTCTCCGAGGAGCTCAACAGCATCCTCATCATTCTCATCACCTTCGCCGGCATCGGCTATGCCGCGCGTCACGGGCGTCACATCCGCATGTCCGCCCTTTACGACGCCCTGCCGCCCAAGACGCGCAAGGTGCTGATGATCGTCATCACGGTCATCACCGCGCTGACCATGTTCGCGCTCTGCTATTTCGCGATTGGTTACATCGGCAAGGTGGCCAAGTCCGGTCGCATCCTGCCGGCCATGCAGATCCCCGTTTACTGGATCTATCTCTGGGTCCCTGTCGGCTTCTTCATCACCGGTGTGCAGTACGCGCTCACCGCGCTGAAGAACGTCGTCCAGAAGGACATCTATCTCTCCACGCATGTTCTGGAGGGATACGAAGAAGACGAAATCGAGATCTGACCGGGGCCAGCGACCATGACACTCAAAATCTCCACCATCATGATCGTGTTGCTGCTCTTCGGCTTCCCGATGATGATTCCGCTCATTCTGGGCGCGGGCTACGGCTTCTATGGCCTGTTCGGCGGTTTCGACCGCATGGACTTCATGGTTCAGCAGATGCTGGCCGGCATTCGCCCGGCGTCGCTGATCGCCGTGCCCATGTTCATCCTCGCCGCAGACATCATGACCCGCGGCCAGTCGGCCGACCGTCTGATCGACATGGTCATGAAGTTCATCGGCCACATCAAGGGCGGCCTGGCCGTCTCCACCGCCACCGCCTGTACACTGTTTGGCGCGGTGTCCGGTTCGACGCAGGCAACGGTCGTTGCCGTCGGTTCGCCGCTGCGTCCGCGCATGCTCAAGGCCGGCTACAATGATTCCTTCGTTCTGGCGCTGATCATCAACGCCAGTGACATCGCCTTCCTGATCCCGCCATCCATCGGCATGATCATCTATGGCGTCGTCTCCAAGACCTCGATTGCAGAACTCTTCATCGCCGGCATCGGGCCGGGCCTTCTGCTTCTGGTCCTGTTCTCCGCCTACTGCATCGTCTACGCGACCATCAAGGGCGTGCCGACGGAACCAAAAGCGCCGTGGAGTGAGCGGGTCGCAGCCGTGCGGGCGGCCATCTGGCCGTTGTTCTTCCCGGTCATCATCGTTGGCGGCATCTATGGTGGCATCGTCAGCCCCACCGAGGCCGCCGCCATCTGTGTGGCCTATGCGCTGTTCCTGGAGCTGGTGATCTTCCGGTCGCTCTCCATTCCCGACATCTACAAGATCTCCAAGTCGACCGGCCTCATCACTGCGGTGGTGTTCATTCTGGTCGCAGCGGGCACGGCCTTTTCCTGGGTCATCTCCTTTGCCCAGATCCCGCAGGAGATCCTCGGCGCCATCGGCATTGACGAGATGGGGCCGAAAATGGTCCTCGCGGTCATTTCGATCTCATTCTTCGTCGGCTGCATGTTCGTGGACCCGATCGTGGTGATCCTCGTTCTGGTGCCGATCTTCGCGCCGGTGGTGGATTCGGTCGGTCTCGACAAGGTTCTGGTCGGCACGATCATCACGCTGCAGGTGGCCATCGGCTCAGCCACGCCGCCATTCGGGTGTGACATCTTCACGGCCATCGCCATCTTCAAGCGGCCCTATATGGACGTGATCCGCGGCATCCCGCCATTCACGCTCATCCTGCTTGGCGTGTCGGTCGCGCTGATCTTCATCCCGCAGATCGCCCTGTTCCTGCCCAGCCTGGCATTCGATTAGGAGACGCGTCATGTTCAAGAGAATACTTGTACCCGTCGACGGTTCGGAAAACGCGCTGAAGGCACTCGAGATGGGCGTTCAGATGCAGAAGACCACGGGCGCGGAGCTGATGACGCTCACCGTGTTCCGGCATCACAGCCTGCTTGAGGCGTCCATGTCGATGGTGCGGCCCGATGATCCGCAGAACATTGATGACGTGATGCGGGAGCATGCCAAGGAAATCGCCGATGCGGCCAAGAAGGCCGCATTGCAGATGGGGGCGGAAAGCCCCCGCGCCTTCGTGAAGAACGGCCAGCCGGCGCGCACCATCGTCAAGTTCGCAAAGGAACGCGAGGTGGATCTGATCGTGCTTGGCAGCCGTGGACTGGGCGATCTGGAGGGGTATCTATTGGGCAGTGTGTCGCACAAGGTCACCAGTCTGGCCGCTTGTCCGGTCATGGTGGTGTAGCGGCCTGCGGCCGGGCGGTTGTGCCCCAAGCGAAGCGTTCTGTGTCTGAATGCAATAAGGGCCGGTTCCCGCCATCGGGACCGGCCCTTATTCGTCGTGTTCCAAAAGCGATTCGGCGCTCTGCCCTGGCAGTCTCAAACCGGATCCGCTCCACCAATAGGCGGCGTGCCCGTGGGCTTGCGCCAGATGTGCCCGATACGCGTGCCAATTGCGGTCAGGGCATGTTTGAGGACCGCCGAACGGGCCTTGTTAGCCTGCCGCGCATAGCGCTGCATTTCAGGGCTGGAACCAACGCCCACCGTGTAGTGTGACATCAGAACCTCCTTGAGAGGGTTAGCAATGTAGAGAGTCTGCGGCGGTGTGCTGCCGGTTTCGGCCGGTCAACCCATCGCTACAGTTCCTATTTGGGGTCTATGGCCGTTTTACACAATAGAAATTATTCTTCCCGTTGTGTGCGTTTATGTTACGCTGAGGGCAGGGCCATCCCCCCCCCCTTCCCCCCGGGATCAAGGGCTTTGACGCAGCAGGTCGCCGGTCGATCGAGCGGCCATCGGATCGGCCCGGCGAGCATATCCGCGCAAATCAGGCCGACCAAAGCGGCCATAGGAAGAGGTCCTGACCCCAAGCCATGCGCCAGCGTCTGCCCAATCTCAACGCCGTTCGGGCGTTCGATGCCGCCGCCCGGCACCAGAGCTTCTCGCGCGCCGCCGAAGAGCTTGGCGTCACCCATGCCTCCGTCAGCCGACACATCAAGAATCTCGAAGCCGATCTCGGCATGCCGCTGTTCGAGCGGCGGCACCGGCAGGTGGCGCTCACGCCGGGTGGCGCGCGCTATGCGGAAATCGTCGCCGATGCGCTGATGCTCATCTCGCTGGATACGGGCACGCGCGCCACGCGGAACGCGAAGGGCAGGGTGGTGCTGGAATCCGATTCGGATCTGGCGGCCCTCTGGCTCATGCCGCTGCTCACCGACGAAGTTCTGGAAACGCTGGGCATCGAGCTGGAACTGCGCTCCTATCCCGAGCCGCCGCGCACCATCGCGCCCGACACGGATCTGGCGCTCACCTGGGGGCGGTTGGATGTGCCCGGCTATTCGCGCGAGCCATTTCTGGATTTCACGATCTTCCCCGTCTGCACGCCGGAGCGCGCAGACCATGTGCGCACCCATGGGCTCATCGCCAACAAGCTGATCTACGACCGGGGCGTCAACACATGGGACGAGCTTCTGCGGCGGCAGGGGTCCAGCCTTAGCGCCGCATCGGGCCATCTCATCTTTCATCGCACGCAGCTTTGTCTAGAGGCTGCGGCGCGCGGGCTTGGCGTGGCGCTGGGCGATGACGTCACGGCGGCGGCCATGCTGCGCGACGGGCGTCTGGTGCGGCCCTGCGGCCCGTCCGTGCCCGGACGCAACAGCTATTATCTCTCCTCGGTGTCGCGCGGGCCTGTCAGCCCCTCCGTCATCGCCATGCGTACATGGCTTCTGGAAAAGGCGGAGGAACATGTGCGCTGGGCGGAGGAGGCAGGCTACGCGTTGCCGAAGAGCCCCTAGAGCATTTTCGTTGAAACGCGAAAACACCCTGGCTCTTTGTGTTGACGCAATTCCGGACGGAAACCCGGTTCCCACTTTTCCTGGAATTGCTCTGGCCGCACGCTTTCAGGCGCTGCATCTGTGATCATAAAAAAAGCCCGGGGCCTCTGCGGTCCCGGGCTTTTCAATGTCTGTCAGGCTGAGGCGCTTCAGGCGGCCTTCTCAGCCAGCCGCTTGCGGATGCTTTCCACATCGGCGCGCGGCGTCGCTGCAAAGAGCGATCGGGTGTATTCGTGCTGCGGGTCGGAGAACACCGCATCGCGGGTTCCGTACTCCACGGCTTCGCCGAAATACATCACCATCACCTCGTCTGCGATGTAGCGCACCACCGAAAGGTCGTGGCTGATGAAGACATAGGTGAGGCCGAACTCTTCCTGAAGGTCCGCCAGAAGGTTCAGCACCTGCGCCTGCACCGAAAGATCGAGCGCGGAGACCGGCTCGTCCAGCACCAGCAGGCGTGGCCGCAGCATCAGCGCGCGCGCGATGGCGATGCGCTGGCGCTGGCCGCCCGAGAACATGTGCGGATAGCGGTTGAAGTGTTCGGCCTGCAGGCCGACCTTCAAGAGCATCTCCATGGCGCGTTCGCGCCGTTCCTGGGCAGGAACCTTCTCGTTGATGATCAGCGGCTCCATCAGAACGTCACCGATCTTCTGGCGCGGGTTCAGCGAACCATAGGGGTTCTGGAAAACGATCTGCACCTTGCGGCGCATTTCGGGATCCACGCCCTTCTTGCCGATTTCAACCGGCTTGCCGTCGATCAGCAGTTCACCGGAGGTGGGCGCATCGATCATCGTCATGATGCGGGCGAGGGTGGATTTGCCACAGCCCGATTCGCCGACGATGGCCAGCGTCTTGCCCTTCTCGACCTTCAGGTCGACGCCTTTCAGCGCATGGACGGTGCGGCCTTTTCCAAAAAAGCCGCCGCCGATGTGATAGTCGCGCGTGATGCCGCGCGTCTCCAGGACGATCTCGCTCATGGGCGGGCTCCTGTCTGCGGCGCTTCATCGAACACGAAGTCGGAGACGGTCGGCAGGCGGTCGCCCGTCGCATTCTCCGGCAGGGCCGAAAGCAGCGCCTTGGTGTAAGGGTGCTGGGGCTTTTCAAACAGCGAAAGCACGTCGGCTTCCTCCATCTTCTTGCCCTTGTACTGCACGATCACACGGTCGGCCGTTTCCGCCACCACGCCCATGTCATGGGTGATCATGATCATGCCCATGTCCTTCTCGACCTGGATCGACACCAGAAGATCGAGAATCTGCTTCTGGATCGTCACGTCGAGCGCGGTGGTCGGCTCGTCGGCGATCAGAAGCTTGGGATCACAGGCAATCGCCATGGCGATCATCACGCGCTGGCACTGGCCGCCCGACATCTGGTGCGGATAGGCGCTCAGCCGATCGGCGGCATTGGGCAGGCCCACGGCCTCGAAGAGTTCCACCGTCCGGTCGCGCCGCTGGCGGGACGTCAGATTGGTGTGCATCTTCAGCGTTTCATCGATCTGGAAGCCGACCGTGAAGCACGGATTGAGGCTGGCGATCGGCTCCTGGAAGATCATGGCGATGTCCTTGCCGACGATCTTGCGTCGCTCGGCAGGAGACAGGTTCATGATGTCGCGGCCCTGAAAGAGCATCGCATCCGCCTTGACCTTCGCGGTCCAGGGCAGAAGCCCCATGACCGCAAGCATCGAAACGGATTTGCCCGAGCCCGATTCGCCGACGATGGCCAGCACCTCGCGCGCATCGACGGACAGCGAAACGCCATCCACCGCACGCAGGGTGCCACCCGCCGTTTCGAACTCGACGCTCAGATTGCGGATGTCGAGAAGAGCACCGTTCTTGTTACTCATGTCACGACCTCTTCAGCTTGGGATCGAGCGCATCGCGAAGACCGTCGCCCATCAGGTTGATGGCCAGAACGGTGATCAGGATGGCGAGACCCGGGAAGGTGACGACCCACCAGGCGCGCAGGATGAACTCGCGCGCTTCGGCCAGCATCGTGCCCCATTCGGGTGTGGGCGGCTGTGCGCCCATGCCCAGGAAGCCCAGCGCCGCCGCATCAAGGATCGCGGTCGAGAAGGAGAGGGCCGCCTGCACGATCAGCGGTGCGGTACAGTTCGGCAGAATGGTCTTGAACATCAGCCGGATGTTGCCCGCGCCGGCAACGCGTGCCGCCGTCACATAGTCGCGTCCCTTCTCCGACATCACCGCAGCGCGCGTCAGGCGCACATAGTGCGGCTGCTGCACAAGCGCGATGGCGATCATCGCGTTGACGAGGCCCGGTCCCAGAATGGCGACCAGAACCAGCGCCAGAAGCAGCGACGGGAAGGCGAGGATGATGTCCATCACGCGCATGATGACCGTGTCCACCGCGCCGCGGAAATAACCGGCGATGAGGCCGATCAGAATACCCACGGAGACGGCGACCGACACCACCACCACGCCGATGAACAGCGAGAAGCGCGCGCCATAGATCAGGCGTGAAAGCACGTCGCGGCCCACGGCGTCGGTGCCGAGGATGAACGACCAGTTGCCGCCCTCCTCCCAGACCGGCGGTAGCAGGAAGAAGCCGCGGTTCTGCATGGTCGGGCTGTGCGGTGCAAGCACCGGCGCGAAAATGGCGATCAGAACGATTGCGATGAAGACATAGAGGCCGATCACGGCGCCACGGTTCTGGCTGAAATAGTACCAGAACTCCGCAAGACGGGCGCGCCGTGAGACCGCGATGACCGTGCCGCCTTCGAGACCGACGGCGGCATTCGGGTCTTTTGTGTTTGTCGAGGTCATGGTCAGTGCCTGATTCTCGGATTGATCAGACCGTAGAGGACGTCCACGATCAGGTTCACGATCATGATGATGGCGGCAATGAGCAGAAGTCCGCCCTGCACCACCGCATAATCGCGCTTGAACACGCTATCGACCATCCACTTGCCGATGCCCGGCCAGGAGAAGATCGTCTCGGTCAGAATGGCGCCTGCGAGCAGCACACCCACCTGGAGACCAATGGTGGTCACCACGGGGATGAGAGCGTTGCGCAGCGCGTGCAGGCCGATCACCCGGCGGGGCGGAAGGCCCTTCGAGCGCGCCGTGCGTACATAGTCCTCGCCAAGCACTTCAAGCATGGCCGAGCGCGTCTGGCGGGCGATCACCGCAAGCGGGATCGTGGCCAGCACGATGGTCGGCAGGATGAGGTGCGAAACCGCCGATTTGAAGGCGCCGGGCTGGCCCGACAGAAGACTGTCGATCAGCATGAAGCCGGTCACGGGCGGGAAGAAGTAGAGCAGCGAGATGCGGCCTGAAACCGGCGTCCAGCCAAGAATGCCGGAGAACAGGATGATCAGCAGCAGACCCCACCAGAAGATCGGCATGGAATAGCCGACAAGGGCTGCGCCCATCACCGTCTGGTCGAGCCAGGAGCCGCGCTTGACGGCGGCGATGACGCCGACGGGAACGCCGATGGCAATCGCCACGATGATCGCGGAGAGCGACAGTTCCAGCGTGGCCGGAAACAGCGTCAGGAACTCCTGAAGCACCGGGCGCTTGGTGACGATGGAGGTGCCGAAATCACCCTGCAGCAGGTCCGTCATGTAATGGAAATACTGAACGAACAGCGGCTGGTCGAACCCGTAGAGCGACTGAAGCTGCTGGTAGCGCTCCTCGCTCATGCCGCGTTCGCCGGCGAGAAGCATGATCGGATCGCCTGGCAGGAGGCGGATGAAGGCAAAGGCAACAATGGAGACCCCGATGAATGTGGGGATCAGCAGCGCCAGCCGTGAAAGAAAGAAACGGAGCATCTAATACACGACCGGCGACAGCTCGCGCTGCCGCCGGTTCCTGTCTCTGTTGTGGGGCCTACTCGGCGAGGTCTACGCCTTCAAAGGCGTGGCCGCCGAGCGGGTCCATCTTGTAGCCGGTGACTTCCTTGCGCATCGGCATGTGAACCACGGAGTGCGCAATGGTTGCCCAGGGTGCTTCGCGCTTGAAGACGACCTGGGCCTCTTCATAGAGCTTGGCGCGCTCGTCCTGCGAGGAAAGCGTCTTGGCCTTCTGGATCAGACCCTCGAACTCCTCGTTGCACCACTGGGCGCGGTTGGAGCCGCCAACACCGTCACAGCCGAGCAGCACGGCGAGGAAGTTGTCCGGATCGCCATTGTCGCCGGTCCAGCCGAGCAGCACTGCGCCGTCGCGGTCTTCCGCCTTGGAGCGCTCGAGATACTCACCCCATTCGTAGGAGACGATCTCGACATTGACGCCGACCTTGGAGAAGTCTTCCTGGATCAGCTCTGCCATGCGGCGTGCGTTCGGGTTGTACGGACGCTGAACGGGCATTGCCCAGATCTTCATGGAAAGATCCGTAACGCCTGCTTCCTCAAGCATCTTCTTCGATGCTTCCGGATCGTAGGCGTCGTCTTCAACGGCGTTGTTGTACGACCACATTGTCGGCGGGATCGGGTTCTTGGCTGCCTGACCGGCGCCCTGGAACACGGCGTCGAGAATGGCTTCCTTGTTGATCGCCGAGTTCAGCGCCTTGCGGACCTTCGCATTGTCGAAGGGCGCAACCTTGGTGTTGTAAGCCAGGTAGCCGACATTCAGGCCTTCCTGCTCGTCAACCTTCAGCGCATCGTTTGCCTTCAGGCTCTCGATGTCGGCCGGGTTCGGGTAAGGCGTGATGTGGCACTCGCCTGCGATCAGCTTCTGCTGGCGCACGGAGGCCTCGGTGGTGATGGCGAACACCAGATCGTCGATCGGCTGCTTGCCGTTCCAGTAGTCCGGATGCGCCTTGTAGCGGATCACGGCGTCAGGCTGGTAAGCCACGAACTGGAAGGGGCCGGTGCCGACGGGCTTCTGGTTCAGGTCAGACATGGTGCCGGCTTCAGCGAGCTGGTCAGCATATTCTTTCGAGAAGATGGAGGCGAAGTCCATGGCCAGGTTGGCGATGAACGGTGCTTCCGGGCGGTTCAGCACGAACTTGACCGTGTAGTCATCGACCTTGTCGATGGACTTGATCAGGTCCGGCATGGACATGCCGTTGAAGTATTCCCAGGACGCGCCCTCGACATAGGCGTTGTACGGGTGGTCCTTGCTGTACTGACGGTTGAAGGAGAACAGCACGTCGTCAGCGTTGAAGTCGCGGGTCGGCGTGAAGAAGTCCGTGGTGTGGAACTTGACGCCTTCGCGAAGCTTGAAGGTGACCTCAAGACCATCGTCGGAAACTTCCCAGCTCTCTGCAAGGCCCGGAACAGTCTTCGTCGTACCCGGCTCGAACTGCACGAGACGGTTGTAGACGGGCTTCGACGACGCGTCGAACGTGGTGCCTGCGGTGTAGAGCGCCGGATCGAAGCCTTCCGGGCTTCCTTCCGAGCAATAGACAAGCGTCTTGGCGCTGGCAGCGCCGCTCAGAACCGTGGCGGCAAGCAGCGCAGCCGCAAAGGTCGTTTTGGTTTTCATTGAGGTCTCCCTAACTCTCGCATGAGCCTACTTATGAGGCCCTGGAAGCCGGCATATAAGCAAAGATCGAATGGTGTGGGAACTCCCTCGATCACTTTCACGCCGCAAATGCAACTTTTTATCGAATCAGTCTTGATGGGCGCAACAAATCTCCATCCGGGATATTGTAGTATAGGTTCGGCAAGGACCATATGCATAAGCATACCGTTATTTTGAGGAGAGAACCGCATGGGCGAAAACTGGCAAGACGAGGTTCTGGACTTCTGGTTCGGCACGCTGACGCCCAGGGACTGGTTCACCGTCAGTGAAGAGACGGACGCGCTGATCCGCGAGCGCTTCGGCGCGCTGCACGAACAGCTCGTGCAGAAGCTGCCTGAAAATGTGAAGACCGATCCAAGGGCCGCTCTGGCCGCCGTGATCGTACTGGATCAGTTCCCGCGCAACATCCATCGGCGTCAGCCCGGCGCGTTCTCCTCGGATGAACTCGCCATCGAAGTGGCAGGCGACGCCATCGAGAAAGGCTTCGACGATGGAATGGACGAGCGCGAGCGGCAATTCCTCTACATGCCCTACATGCACTCTGAAGTGCTGGCGGATCAGGAACGCGCGGTAATGCTGTTCCGTTCGCTCGGGCAGGAAGAGGCGTTGAAGTTCGCCATCGAGCATCGCGACATCGTTGCGCGCTTCGGCCGGTTTCCGCATCGAAACCGGGTGCTGGGCCGCGAGAGCGGGCCGGAAGAGCTTGCGTTTCTCGAAGAGCATGAAGGCTATGGACAGTGATGCCGTCCCCCGCCTTGCTCCGGGCAGAGCCCGCAGTGAAGCCGCGCGCCCGCCCTTTCTTTCGAATACGGTTGGCCTTTCAAAAACGCTTGGCGTTGCGTTTTTTGTTACGTGAACGTAAACGTTATAGCTGGGTTTTCTTTCTGGGAGGAACAGTTGTCTAAAAGCGCAAAGACGACCGCCAAGGGCGAAAAGACCGTCGCCCGCAAGGCGGAACCCGCCAAAAGCGCCAAAACGGCGGCCAAAAAAACAAAAAGTGCGAGCGCGGATTTTCCGCGCCCCTGGGTCGATCATTACCCCGAAGGCGTTCCCGCCGAGATGGGTGACTATCCGTTTGCGTCGCTGGGCGATCTTCTGGTCGATGCCTGCAAGGCCCATGGCGACCGTCCGGCCTTCACCTGCATGGGCAAGGCGCTCAGTTATCGCGAGCTTGATGCGCTGTCGGAGCGCTTCGCCGCCTATCTCCAGTCGCTTGGACTGAAGCCTGGCGCGCGCGTTGCGTTGATGATGCCCAATGTCCTGCAATATCCCGTCGCCATGATGGCGGTGCTGCGGGCCGGTTACGTGGTGGTCAACGTCAATCCGCTCTACACGCCGCGCGAGCTTGAGCATCAGCTCAACGACGCCGGGGCCGAGGCCATCGTCATCCTTGAGAATTTCGCCCACACGCTTCAGGCCGTCGCGGCAAGAACGACGGTCAAGCATGTGGTCGTGGCCTCGATGGGCGATCTTCTGGGGCTCAAGGGCTTCATCGTCAATCTGGTCGTGCGCCGGGTGAAGAAGATGGTGCCGGCCTGGTCGCTGCCGGGGCATGTTTCCTTCAGCGATGCGCTGAAGCGCGGCGCATCAAAGGGCTTCAAGCCGGTCAATGTGACGCTGTCCGACAATGCGTTCCTGCAATATACGGGCGGCACGACGGGCGTTTCCAAGGGCGCGACATTGCTGCACAGCAATGTCATGGCCAATGTGATCCAGAACGAATTGTGGTTCCGCAGCGCCTATATCGGCAAGCCGAAGCCCGAAGCGCCGGTGCTCATCTGCGCACTGCCGCTCTATCACATCTACGCGCTCACGGTGAACGCGCTGATGGGCATGAAGCTGGGCGGCAACAATGTGCTGATCCCCAATCCGCGTGATATCCCGGCCTTCGTGAAGGAGTTGCAGAGCTTCGACTTCCACATTTTCCCGGGCCTCAACACGCTGTTCAACGCGCTCCTCAACAATGAGGATTTCCGCAAGCTTCCCTTCAAGAGCCTTCTTGTCACCTTCGGCGGTGGCATGGCGGTGCAGCGCGGCGTTGCCGAACGCTGGCAGGAGCTGACGGGCTGCGTCATTTCACAGGGCTACGGCCTGTCGGAAACCTCTCCGGTCGCAACCGTCAACAGCTTCGACGCGAAGGAATTCACCGGAACGATCGGCTATCCGGTTCCCTCGACTGACATCACCATTCGCGATGACAACGGCAAGGATCTGCCCCGCGGCAAGGTCGGCGAGATCTGCATTCGCGGCCCGCAGGTCATGGCCGGTTACTGGAACCGCCCGGACGAGACCGCCAAGGTGATGACGGAGGATGGTTTCTTCCGGTCGGGCGACATGGGCACCATGGCCGAAGACGGTCAGGTCACCATTGTCGACCGCAAGAAGGACATGATCGTGGTGTCCGGCTTCAAGGTCTTCCCCAATGAGGTGGAAGAGGTGGTCGCTGGTCATCCCGGCGTTCTGGAAGCGGCCATTGTCGGGGTCGAGGACGAGCATTCGGGCGAGGTGCCCAAGCTCTTCGTTGTCCGCAAGGACGCAAACCTCACCGAGGCGGACCTGAAGAAGTTCTGCAAGGAAAACCTCACCGGCTACAAGCGCCCGAAATATGTCGAGTTCCGCGACGATCTGCCGAAATCCAATGTCGGCAAGATCCTGCGCAAGGAACTGCGCTGAACAGGATGGCCCGCGCCCGGTGCGCGGGCCTCGTTTCTTGAGGGCGGCATGCGGTGATTTCGGTCATGCGTGGATCTCGTGGCAGCAGCGCTGTGCGTGGTTCGACAGGCTCACCATGAGGGAGGAACATACCTTGCGGAAAGGGGACTGTGTTTAGGTGCCCTCTTTTCAAGGTGCCTGGATCAGGCATGCAGCCAGCGTCCTCCCTCATGGTGAGCCTGTCGAACCACGCACAGCGTTGATGCAACGCGGTTGTACGGTTCAACCCAACCGTGATGCGCCTAAAGCGCTGCCCACCCCTCCGCCGCCCGGCGCGCCAGAATGATCGCGCCATCCACGGCGTCGCCATCGGCGGGTTTCAGCCGCCGGCGCACATCAGGCGAGAGCCACGGTTCCAGCGGCCCTGACAGACCTCCCAGAAGCGTCACGCGCGGTGCGCCCTGATCGAAAAGCGTGCGCACCAGCATGTCGATCTGCGCCGCCGCATCCTGCACGATGCGCCGGGCTGCCGCGTCCCCCTGATCCGCGTGGCGCAGCACCATGGGCGCAAAGGTGGCGTAGTCGGTGGCGGTGGCCCGATCCATCCAGGCGATCACCTCGGCAGGATCATCATCGAACCGGCGCATGAGTTCCGTCAGCAGCGCGCTGTTGGGGATGCGCCCGTCATGCCCCTGCAGGGCGGCGCGCACGGCGTTGAGACCCATATCCGCACCGCTGCCTTCATCGGAAATCGGAAAGCCATAACCGCCGATGCGCAGCCGTCTTCCTTCCACGAGACCAAGCCCGACAGACCCGGTCCCGGCAATCGCAATGGCTCCGTCGAGGCCCGAATGCGCACCCAGACAGGCCGTGTCGCTGTCGCTGGCGAAAACGATGCCGGCAAATGGATGCGGCAGCGCCTCGAAGGCTTCGACCGCGCCCTTGCGGCGCATGCCGGCAAGGCCGACGCCGGCATATGTCCGGGCAGACTGCGCGTCACCAAAACCCGCTTCCTCGATGGCGGCCTCGAAGGCGCGCCGCACCGAGGCCCAGGCCTCATCGACGCCAAGCCGGGTGGTTGCAGGGCCTGACAGGCCCTGTCCGAGCACCGTGCCCCGTGCATCCTCGATGCGCGCCCGACAACCCGTGCCGCCGCCATCGACGCCAAGATAAAAGCGCTCCTGCGCCTGCGATCCGCTCATGCCCGCAACCGTTCGATATCCGCTCCGCACTGCGCCAGCTTGCGGTCAAGTTGTTCATAACCCCGGTCGATATGGTAGACGCGGTTGATGACGGTTTCCCCTTCGGCTGCCAGCGCCGCCAGCACAAGGCAGACCGAGGCGCGCAGATCCGTCGCCATCACCTGTGCGCCCTTGAGCGGCCGCCCGCCGCGCACCACGGCGGTGGTGCCCTGAAGCGCGATGTCGGCCCCGAGCCGCGTCAGTTCCGGCACATGCATGAAGCGGTTTTCAAAGATCGTCTCACGGAACAGCGACGTGCCTTCCGCGCAGCAGGCAAGCGCCATGAACTGCGCCTGAAGATCGGTCGGAAAGCCGGGATAGGGTTCGGTGGTCAGGTCCGCCGTGCGCAGGGGCGCGTTTCTTGAAACGACCAGCCCCCGGTCGCTCGGCCACACATTCACCCCCATCACCTCCAGCGCCTGGATCACGGCAGCGAAGTTCTCCATGCGTGCATTGACCAGTTCCAGCGCTCCGCCGGTGATGGCCGCAGCCACCGCATAGGTGCCCGCTTCGATGCGGTCGGGAATGATGTGATGCGCCGCTGCGCGCCACGCCGTGTCGCCTTCAATGATGATGCGATGCGTTCCCGCTCCCTCGATCTTCGCGCCCATGGCGTTCAGGCAGGCGGCGAGGTCGGCCACTTCCGGTTCGCGCGCAGCGTTCAGGATCTCCGTTTCGCCGCGCGCCGTGGTCGCCGCCATCATGGCGGTCTCGGTCGCGCCCACCGAGGGCGAGCTCAGGATCACGCGCGTGCCCTTGAGGCCGTCACTCGCGCGGGCGACGATCAGGCCGCCCTCCATGCCGATTTCCGCGCCGAGCATTTCAAGCGCCTTCAGATGCATGTCCACGGGCCGCGCGCCGATGGCGCAGCCGCCCGGCAGCGAAACCCGCGCCACGCCGAAGCGCGCCAGAAGCGGTCCCAGAAACAGAACCGTGGCGCGCATCCTGCGCACGGTCTCATAGGAGACTTCGCGCGCCGCGATCTCTTTGGCGTCGATGGTGGCGCAATGCGCGTTGCGGGTCACCTTCGCGCCGTAGAGCTCTGCGACGCACAGCATGTTCTCCACGTCGGAAACCAGCGGCAGGTTTGAAAGCTCAACCGGGTGCGGGCTCAGAAGCGCCGCTGCGATCTGCGGCAGGGCTGCGTTTTTTGCCCCGGCAATGGCGACGGTGCCGTGAAGAGGCTTTCCGCCTGTTATTCTCAGTCTGTCCATGATTGCTGTTCCGGTAACACCGTGTGGCGAAGGGGCAGTCTCTACGGGCGAATTCCTTTGATCAAGCCCTCTTGGGAATATATTATTCCATACTGTAATTCCTTCGGGATTCCCCTGGCAGCGAAATTCATCTAGTTTCGCGCCCCAGTCTCATGCCCAGTCTCATGCCCGGCCGCATTTCCGGTCCTGCGCCCACGAAAGGAAGCCATGTCCGTCCTGAAGATCATCGACGCGCAGCTTGAGACGATGGCTCCGGCCGATCGGCAGATCGGGCAGTTCATCATCGACAATCCCGACCGGGTGCTCAGGCTTTCATCGGCAGCCCTTGCCGAAGAGACGGGCCGCAGCCAGTCGAGCGTGGTGAAATTCAGTCAGAAGCTCGGGTTTTCCGGCTATCAGGATCTGAAGCTGGCCGTCAGCAAGGCCAAGGCGCAGGAATGGCAGGTGCCGCCGGGCATGATCCACTCGACCATCGAGATGGGCGACAGCCATGCCACGATTTCGCAGAAGCTGATCAGCAGCAAGCTTCTGTCGATGCAGCAGACGCTGGCCGCCAATCACGAGCCGGAGATCGTCCGGGCGCTCGATGCGCTCGACAGTGCGCGCCGCATCCACATTGCCGGCGTCGGCGCTTCGTCGCTGGTGGCGCGTGACTTCTCCTACAAGCTGCAAAAGCTTGGCCGCAACGCGCTGCATGACAGCGACAGCCATGTGCAGATGGCCAATGTCTCGACACTGCGCGAAGAGGATGTGCTGTTCGCGCTTTCCTATTCGGGCACCAGCATCGAGACCGTGCGCATTGCCGAACTCGCCAAAGCGCGCGGTGCGACCGTCATTTCCGTCACGGGTCTTCAGCAGAACCCGCTGATGCGCGCCGCCGACATTCGCCTTCACACGGTGGCCGATGAAGAGCGGGTGCGCTCCTCGGCCATCACCTCGCGCGATGCACAGCTCACGCTGATGGATTTCCTGTTCATCCTGATCCTGCAACGCCAGCCGGACGCGGCCGATTACGTTCACAACAGTGAGGCTTCGGTGTCCGCGCTGAAAATGCCGGCGGCGAAATAGGCTGTCAGTAAGCGGCGCGGCGCGCCGTGTCGCTGGGGCGTTCGCCGAATGTTTTTCTGTAGTCGGCGGCAAAGCGTCCGAGATGGGTAAAGCCCCAGCGCAGGGCCGTTTCCGTTACCGACACGTCGCCCTGCGCATTCTCCAGATCGAACCGCACACGGCACAGCCGTTCATGCGTCAGCGCATGCATGGGCGACATGCCGTGCGCGCGCTTGTAGGCGAGCTGCAGCGCCCGCGCGCCAACGCCGGAGGCGGCGGCAATCTCGGTCAGCGTGACCGGGCGGTGGGCATTGGCCCTGATGAAGTCGTCCGCGCGTTTCACCTGGCGGGGCGCTGCCTCCTGCGGCCTGTCGAAAAAGGGTGAGAGATTGTTGGGCTGGAGCCTGAGAAGCGCTTCGAGAATGCGCTGCTCGTTGAAGGCGGCGCACAGGCTGAAGGCCTTCTGCTCGCGCGCATCGGCGGCGCGAAACATGGCGTTGACCAGATAGCGCCAGGCGGAAAGCTCGGGCCGGGTGAAGTCGATCACCGGGTCAAACACGAGTGGCCCCGGCAGGCTGCGCTCGCACAGCTGCTCGGCGAAATCCATGAACGAGGCCTTGTGGATCTGCACCAGAACCTGCTCGCATCCCGCCCACCAGCGCATGGTGGTTTCGCGGTCGGCGTTGAGCAGCGAGGCGGTTTCGCCATCGGTCAGAAACTCCCGCCGGTTGTGCTTGATCGTGGCGCAGCCGGAGATCGGAAGCTGAATGAGATAGAAGGTCTCAAGCGCGCCGGGATCGATCAGCACATCGGCGCCATAGCTGATGTAGTTAAGTGAGATGAGGCGTCCGGGCTGGTGGTGATGCGCGGCGCGAAACTGCCCGCCACCGACCACTTCAAGCCGATGGTTGCAGAATTTCCGGGCGACCTTCTCCCGCGCGCAGTCCAAATCGTCCGATTGAAACAGGACGTGGCTGGACAACGGGTGGCCGCCCCACTCCTCCCGGGCGATCACCATTCCCGGAGTTTAGCAGGCGCTGCGGTTTCGCCAAGAACCGTCTCGTTTTCGGGAAAAATGCGGTCATTTTTTTTCGTTTTTCGGATATTCGCTGCGGTTTCCGGATATTCTTTCACCCTCCCTCGGCGCACCATGAGCCTCCGTGATCAAGGGAGGAACATCATGGAAAAGGAACTCGAAAAGGGCGTCACCGCGAATGGCGAGGGCTATGCCGGCACGGAATGGAACATTCTGGGCCAGGTCTATTTCCCCAAGGCCACCTGCGATTCCACCTTCGCATTCGAAACCAACAGCGACCCGGGCCAGTTCGTGCCCGTTCACGTTCACCCCACCCAGGAAGAGTTCATTCTGGTGCAGGAGGGCGAGCTGGACCTGAAGCTTGACGGCAAGTGGATGAAGGCGAAGGCCGGCGACCTGGTGCGCATGCCGCGCGGCGTTCCGCATGGCTATTTCAACAAGTCCGACAAGCCGGCCCGCGCGCTCTTCTGGGTGTCGCCGGCGCGCAAACTCGAAGCCCTGTTCGAGAAGCTGCACAACATGACCGACCCGGAGGAAGTGGTGAAGGTTTCAGCGCTTCACGAAGTGGACTTCCTGCCGCCGGAAGCAAACGACTAGAGCGTTTCATTCCAGGCATTTGGCCGGCTCAGGGTTGGGCCGGCCCACAGACCCGATAACAATCGAACCGGCAATCGGATCTTCGGCGACGTGCGGGAACGCGGCGCGGGGAGATGCTCGTCCCGAATTTGCCGGACGGGAGGAACAACGCCATGACAACACGAAAGAAAGTCTGCGTGATCGGCGCAGGCGTCAGCGGCCTCGCCGCAGCCCGCTCCTTCAAGAAACGCGGCCACGCGGTCACGGTTCTCGAGCGCAGTCACGAACTGGGCGGGGTGTGGGAACCGTCACGCTCCTACCCGGATGTGCAGACGCAAAGCCCCAAGGATCTGTATCGCTACACCGACAAGGCGATGCCGAAGGATTTTCCCGAATGGCCCAAGGGGCCGCAGGTGTTTTCCTACCTCTCGGATTACGCGAACGACCACGGCCTGCGCCCGCTCATCCGCTTCAACACCGCCGTTTCCTCGATGCGCCGGCGGGCAGACGGCAAGCCCGGCTGGGAACTCGATCTGGAAACCGCCGATGGCGGGAAAGTGAGCGAGGCCTTTGATTTCGTCGCCATCTGCACCGGGCAGTTCAGCGAGAAGAACATCCTCACCCATCCGGGGCAGGAGACGTTCGAGGAAGCGGGCGGGACGGTCATCCATTCCTCCGAATACACCGATCCCGCCATGGTGAAGGGCAAGAATGTCACCGTTCTGGGTTTTTCGAAATCCGCCACGGACATTGCCGTCAGTGCGGTCAAGTCGGGCGCTGCCTCGGTCACCATCGTCTATCTGGAATCGGTCTGGCGCATTCCCTACTTCGTTGGCGGGCTGATCAACTTCAAACGCATCCTCTATATCCGCGCGCAGGAAAAGATGTTTCCCGGCTGGAGCCTCAGCGGTCTCGCGCGTTTCAACCATGCAGTTGCCCGTCCATTCGTCTGGGCGCACTGGCGCGCGCTCGAGGCGCTTTTGACCGTGCAGCTCAAGCTGAACAAGACCGGGCTGAAGCCGAAAGAGCCGATTGAGGGCGGGGTCAATTGCTCGGTGCCCATCGCCACGCCCGGCTTTTTCGAGATGGTGGCGGACGGGCGCATCAAGGCGGTGCAGGGCACGTTTCAAAGCTATGAGCCCGGCGCGATCCGGCTCACGGGCGGCGAGCGGATCAAGGCCGACATGGCCATTCTCGCAGTGGGCTGGAAACTGGGCGTGCCCTATTTGCCGGCCGAGTATCGCGAAAAGCTGGTGGAGCCGGACGGCCAGTACCGGCTTTATCGCCTGATCGCCAATCCGGACATTCCAGATCTGGGCTTTGTCGGTTTCAACTCGTCCTTCTGCACGGTGCTGTGCGCCGACCTCGCCTCCGAATGGCTGGTGCGCTACGCGGACGGCCAGCTGGCGAAGCAGCCGACGCCGGACGAGATGCGGGCTAATATGGACATGATGCTGAACTGGCGACGCAATGAACGCCCGGCGGCCAAGATCTATGGTGGCCTTTGCGTCGCGCCCTATCACTTCAAGCATTTCGATGAGCTGATCGACGATATGGGCGCACGTGAGAAGCGGCGGAATCCGCTGGCTGAGAACCTCTCGCCGCCCGACGCCGATGCCTATGCGCGCTATCTGCGGTCTGCGCCCGACTATCAGGTGGCGTGAGGCTTTGCCGCGCCGCCTTCATCGACTGGCGGCGCTGCGCCCGCCCTTGAAATCCGGTGCGGCATGAGCGATTGAAAAGGGGCGCGCAGGTTCCATGCGCGCCCCGTTTGCTGTCAGGAGTATCCGTTCCGTGAAATCTCTCACCATCCGCCGCCCCGACGACTGGCATCTGCATCTGCGCGATGGCGCGGTTCTGGAGGCGGTGCTGCCGCATTCCTCCGACGACTTTGCCCGGGCTATCATCATGCCCAATCTGGTGCCGCCGGTGGTGACGGTGAAAGACGCGCTCGCCTATCGGGAGCGGATCATGGCGGCCAAGCCGGAAGGCCATGACTTCACGCCGCTGATGACACTCTATCTGACCGAGCAGACGGATGCCGAGGATGTGGCTGCGGGCTATCGCGACGGACACATTACGGCGGTGAAGCTTTATCCGGCGGGCGCGACCACCAATTCGCAGAGCGGTGTGCGCGATCTTCTGAAGGTGCAGCCGGTGCTGGAGCGCATGGCCGAAATCGGTCTTCCGCTTTGCGTGCATGGCGAGGTGACGGATGCTTCCATCGACATTTTCGACCGTGAGGCCGTGTTCATCGAAACCGTGCTGCAGCCGCTGCGCGAGCGTCTGCCCGAGCTCAAGGTCATCATGGAGCATGTGACGACGAAGAACGGCGTCGACTATGTGCAGGGTGCAGAGAAGAACCTCGCGGCATCGCTGACCACCCATCACCTGATCATCAACCGCAACGCCATTCTGGCCGGCGGCATTCGCCCGCATTACTACTGCCTGCCCGTGGCCAAGCGCGAAGAGCACCGGCTGGCGCTGCGCAAGGCGGCGACGTCGGGCGACAGCCGCTTCTTCCTCGGCACGGATTCGGCCCCGCATCTGGACCCGGCCAAGGAATCGGCCTGTGGCTGCGCTGGCATCTACACCTCCATCAACACCATGTCGTGCCTGGCGCATGTGTTTGAGGAAGAGGGGGCGCTGGACCGGCTGGAGGCCTTCGCCTCGCTCAACGGACCGGCCTATTACGGCCTGCCGGCCAATGAAGACACGATCACGCTCGAGCGTCGCGACGAACCGGTGGAGTTCCCGCATTCGGTCTACAGCTCCGATGGGACGATCACCGTTTTCGATCCGATGTTCCCGATCCATTGGGCCGTGGTGAAGTAAGCCGCGCCGGAAGTTGCGGTCGGTTTTCCGTTGCCTGTTCGCGCCGTCGGGACAATGCGCCTGACGGCATGATGAGCGGGCGGATGCCTAGGGTCAGGACCCTGCATAAGTTCATCTTGCTTTGCGCATAAGGATGTTTCCGTGTTGATGCCATTCGGTTTCGACAAGGGAGCGCCATTTCATGGGCCGTTACTGCCGTTTCTTTCTGACAGTCTGGCTCAGTCTTTTTCTCACCGCCTGCGGTGGTGGAGACGGGGAAAAGGCGAGCAGTGTTCAGCAGTCCGAACCGCCCGAACAGCCCGAGCCACCGGTCTATACGGGCGGTTATCCCGCGTTCGACCCGGTGGCGGCAGCGCAATACCGGGAGACGCCGGAGTTCAGACGTTCCGACCCTGGCGAAGGTGAGGAGAACCATATTCGCGGCCAGTTCGGCCAGCCGCGATTGTGTTCTCAGTCTGCCAATCCCGATTGTGCGGGCACGTCCGCCTATGCCTTGCAGAACATCCATTTCGCCCATACGGCCACCGACTGGAGCGGCAGGCCCCTGACGGGCCATGGCCAGACGATTGCGATTTTCGACAATGGATATCGCCTGTCGCATCGAGAACTCGCGGGCAAGGATGTCATCCGCTACACCGCGCCGGGCCGCACGATAGGGCGTGACAGCCATGGCACGGCGGTCGCCGCAATTGCAGCAGGGGCCGCCGATGGTGTCGGTGCGATGGGGGTGGCGCCCGATGCACGTCTTCATATCTCTTCCTGGGAAGATGTGTCGGACGATGACGCCATGGCGCATATGGTCGCCGCGATCCGCGGTGCAGCCAGGCACGGGGCTGTGGCGCAAAACAATTCCTGGGGTTGGCAAACGGAGAAGCAGGCCGATGCGGAAGCGCGGGATTTCGGGGCCTCGGGAACCACGGATTATGCGCGACACCTCGCTGACCGGCAGGGCGACGACCCGCAGACATGGCGTACGCTGTTTGCAGCCTATGATGCGTTCCAGAAAGGCGGTGTTCTGGTTTTCACGAACTCCAACGACCGGACTTTGCATAACGCAACAGCCTGGGCTGCCCTGCCCGAGTTTGTTCCCGAACTCGCCGAGGCGTGGATCGCCGTGGGCAATGCGCTCTTCTCCGTCGACGGGAAGACGGGAGACATTCTCGACGCAGATCTCCTTTCAGCGCCATGTGGTATGGCGGCGCGCTATTGCGTCATTGCCGACGGGACGCTGCGTGTCGCGACAGATGTCGGTGACGGGAGTTACCAGCTTGGCACGGGAACATCTTACGCCGCCCCGCAGGTGGCGGGAGAGATAGCGCTTCTCGCGCAGGCGTTTCCGACCCTTTCGCCGGGGGAGTGGACCACGCGCCTGCTCGCCACGGCGCAGCGCGACTGGGACGGTTTTCAGAATTCGATCGCGGGGCATCAGAATTTTGCGCCGGGTGTCCGCCGCGCCTATTCGCATCTTTACGGCCACGGCGTGCCGGACATGAAGGCGGCGCTTTCGCCGGTGGGGGGGGCTCTCCATCGCCTCGGGCGCAAGGGTGGGCGAGGGGCCGCAGACGCCGCTTTCAGCAGCTGCCACAAGCGCGCCGCCGATTGTCGGCAACGCGGTTTCCAAGGCGCTTTCGGGCAGGCGGATCATGGCGCTTGATGCGCTGGGCGGAGATTTTTATCTCGATGGCAGGGTGCTCGCGCCGGCAAACAGGATGCATGCGCCATCGGGCATCGGTGTGGCGCAGAGGCTCGCCGCGCAGCAGGAAAAGCTGGATTTCGCCTTTGCCTTTGCAAACCTGCCCTCATCCGAGTGGCAGAGCCTGCACAGCACCGCATCGGCCAAACTGTTCTTTTCACACGGCTTCACCGAGACACAGGACGGGCTGGTTCTCTCCCGCCTGATGCCGCTGGGGGCGGGGGACTACCTGCAATTTGCAGGCGGTATGGTGGAGCGGAATGAAAGCGAGGCGGTTCAGTTCGCGCTGTCGCGCCTGACAAGGCGTGGGATCATGACGAGCGAGGTCACGCTTTCGGGCGGGCACGGGCGCGGCCAGCTTTTTGGCATGTCGACGTCAAGCCCGTTCGCCCTGGCTGAAAGCAGCGGCCGGTTCTCCGCCGGCGCAACGCTGACGGCGCGGCTCGGCGGGGGCTGGTCCTTCTCGGGTTATGGCGAGGTGGGGCTGGCTCATGCGCAGGAAGGGGAGGAGGCGCTGATCGATTACGGCGCACTCACCTATGCAAGCGGCGGCCTGATGCTGGACAAGACCGGGCTTTTGCAGGCGGGGGACCGCGCAAGGTTCTATGCGGGCATGAAACCCAACCCGCTGGCGGGCCACACCACGCTGCGCGTGCCGGTGGCGCGCACAAAAGAGGGGCTGATCACCTATGAAACGGTGGATGTGAACCTGGCGAGCGGCGATCTGCCCGCGCGCTTCGGCTTTTCCTATACGCATCGCACAGCGCGGAACTTCGACTTGAACCTCAACGCCAATGCGGATCTCTTCATCACCGCGCCGGAGAGCGCGGTGACGGATGTATCGATCAATTTAAGGAAGTCGTTTTGAGCATCGGACCGAAAAGTGGAATCCGGTTTTCGGATTGATCCGAGGCTCCATTGATGACTCAGGCCGCCTTCGGGCGGTTGATCTGCCCGGAGGCTTCCATGACCATGGGCGACAGGCCCATTCCGCCCTGCTCGATGATCTGGAACAGGTGCGTGCGCATGCGCGGCTCCCAGAACTTGTTGATGTGGTCGGCCACGCCCGCGACCTGCTCTTCCTTTGGCTGGGAAGTGAAGAAGGTGGCGATCTGGTTGGCCATGTAGACCAGGCGCTCGTCGCCGGATTTGAACTTATCGTCATGCGACATGTCTGGTCGCTCCAATCGTCACGCGTTCCGGATGGGTGAAAATGTCGAACTCCTCGCCCCGCACGAGGGCGACGAGGGTCATGCCGGCGGTTTCCGCCGTGCGGATGGCGAGTGCTGTCGGCGCGGAGACGGCGGCGATGAGCGGCGCGCCGATGGCCGCCGTTTTCTGCACCATCTCGACGGAGACGCGAGAGGTAACGACGACCGCGCCGGTTGCGCCATCGATGCCGGCCTTCACCAGCGCGCCCGCCAGCTTGTCGAGCGCATTGTGCCGGCCCACATCCTCGCGAACGGCCACGATGCCCTTGCCGGCGACATAGAAGCCGGCGGCATGCACCGCGCCGGTGGCGTGGTGCAGCTCCTGAAACTTGTGAAGCTCGCTGACCGCCCCGGTGAGATCGGCGGCGGTGAAGCGCGGCGATGCGGAAACCTCGGGCACGCTGCGCATCGCTTCCTCGATGCTTTCAATGCCGCACAGGCCGCAGCCGACCGGGCCGGCAAGACGCCTGCGCCGCGCCTCGAAGCGTCTGTTGGCGGTGTCGCGCAGGCGGATCTGCAGGTCGATGCCCGCACCCAGCTCCTGAACCGTGATCGTGTCGATCTCGTCGGCGCTGGCGATGATGCCTTCCGTGACGCTGAAGCCCAGGGCGAAGTCTTCGAGGTCCGCCGGCGTTGCCATCATCACGGCATGGGTGGTGCCGCCATAGGAAAGCGCCACCGGCGTTTCCTCGGGCACCGTGCGCGCGCTGACCTTCGTCCCGCCGGTTCGGCGGGCCGTTCTGGTAACGCGGGCTGTGGCTGGAACACCGCTGCTCATGCTGGAACCGGCGGGGTTATTCCGCCGCCTCCACATGCACGATGCGACGGCTCTGGCGCGCGTGCTCCTCGTAGTCTTCCTGCCACTCGGACGGACCGTTGGACGGGGCAACCTGCACCGCCGTGACCTTGTATTCGGGGCAGTTGGTGGCCCAGTCGGAATACTCGGTCGTCACCACATTGGCCTGCGTGGCCGGGTGGTGGAAGGTGGTGTAGACGACGCCCGGCGCAACGCGCTCGGTGATGGTGGCGCGCAGGCTGGTCTCGCCGGAGCGGCTTTTGAGCTTCACCCAGTCGCCCTCGCGAACGCCACGGGTCTCGGCATCGAAGGGATGGATCTCAAGCAGATCCTCCTCATGCCAGACCACATTCTCCGTGCGGCGCGTCTGTGCGCCGACATTGTATTGCGAGAGGATGCGGCCGGTGGTGAGCAGCAGCGGGAAGCGCGGACCGACCTTCTCGTCGGTGGCCACATAGGCGGTGCGCACGAACTTGCCCTTGCCGCGCACGAAGCCGTCGATATGCATGACGGGCGTGCCGGTGGGGGCCTTCTCGTTGCACGGCCACTGGACCGAGCCTTCCTTTTCCAGAAGCTCATAGGTCACACCGGCGAAGCTTGGCGTGGTGGCCGCGATTTCGGCCATGATCTCGGAAGGATGCGTGTAGTTCCAGTCCTGACCCAGCGCACGGGCCATGTCCTGCGTGACCTCCCAGTCGGCATAGCCGTTCTTGGGCTCCATCACCTTGCGGACGCGGTTGATGCGGCGTTCGGCATTGGTGAAGGTGCCGTCCTTCTCAAGGAAGGTCGAACCCGGCAGGAATATGTGGGCGTAGTTGGCGGTCTCGTTCAGGAAGAGATCGTGAACGATGACGCATTCCATCGCTTCCAGACCGGCCGCCACATGATGCGTGTTGGGATCGGACTGGAGAATGTCTTCGCCCTGCACGTAAAGCGCCTTGAAGGTGCCTTCGACGGCGGCGTCGAGCATGTTGGGAATGCGCAGACCCGGCTCATTGTCGAGCTTCACGCCCCACAGGCTCTCATAGATCGCGCGGGTCGCATCCTCGGAGATGTGGCGGTAGCCCGGCATCTCGTGCGGGAACGAGCCCATGTCGCAGGAGCCCTGCACGTTGTTCTGGCCGCGCAGCGGGTTCACGCCCACGCCCGGCCGGCCGATATTGCCGGTGGCCATGGCGAGGTTGGCGATGGCCATGACGGTGGTGGAGCCCTGGCTGTGCTCGGTGACGCCGAGGCCGTAATAGATCGCACCATTGCCGCCGGTGGCGTAAAGACGCGCCGCACCGCGGATCAGCTCCGCCGAAACGCCGGACATCTTTTCAATGGCTTCCGGGCTGTTTTCCGGCTGGAGAACGAAGCTCGCCCAGTCCTGGAACTCGTCCCAGTCGCAGCGCTCGCGGATGAACGCTTCGTTGAAGAGGCCTTCGGAGACGATCACATGGGCAAGCGCGGTCAGCACGGCAACGTTGGTGCCGGGCTTCAGCGGCAGGTGGTAGCTCGCCTCCACATGGGGCGTGCGCACCAGCTCGATGCGGCGCGGATCGATGACGATCAGCTTTGCGCCCTCGCGCAGGCGCTTCTTCAGGCGCGAGCCGAACACGGGGTGACCGTCGGTCGGGTTTGCGCCGATGACCAGAACCACGTCGGAATGCTCGACCGAATCGAAATCCTGCGTGCCGGCAGAGGTGCCGAAAGTGGTTTTCAGACCATAGCCGGTGGGCGAGTGGCAGACGCGGGCGCAGGTGTCGACATTGTTGTTGCCGAAACCCTGGCGCACCAGTTTCTGAACGAGATAGGTCTCTTCATTGGTGCAGCGCGACGAGGTGATACCGCCGACGGCAGCCCTGCCGTATTTTTCCTGGATGCGGCCGATCTCGCTGCCGATATGGGCGTAGACCTCTTCCCAGGACACTTCGCGCCACGGGTCGGTGATCTTATCGCGGATCATCGGGTTGAGGATGCGGTCCTTGTGGGTGGCGTAGCCATAGGCGAAGCGGCCCTTCACGCAGGAGTGGCCGCGATTGGCCTTGCCATCCTTGTAGGGCACCATGCGGACGACTTCCTCGCCCTTCATCTCTGCCTTGAACGAGCAGCCAACGCCGCAATAGGCGCAGGTGGTGACGGCGGAATGATCGGGCATGCCCATCTCGATGATGGACTTTTCCTGTAGCGCGCCGGTGGGGCAGGCCTGCACGCAGGCGCCACAGGAAACGCATTCCGACTGGAGGAAGGGCTCGTCCATGCCGGCGGTGATGCGGCTTTCGAAGCCACGGCCTTCCACTGTCAGGGCGAAGGTGCCCTGCTGCTCCTCACAGGCGCGAACGCACAGCGAGCAGACGATGCACTTGGACGGATCGTAAGCGAAATAGGGGTTGGAAACGTCCAGTTCCTTGAAGTTCACCCCATGCTCGCCGATGGGCGAGGGTTCGAGGTGGTTTGCCCCTTCATCGCCATAGCGGTTCTGCTTGAGGCCAACGCTCTCGGCCATGTTCGCCATCTCGCAATTGCCCATGGCGCAGGCCGGGCAGTCTTCCGGATGGTCGGACATGTAGAGTTCCATCACGCCGCGGCGGATGGTGTTGAGGCGGTCGGTCCGGGTGTTGACGGAAATGCCGTCCATGGCCGGGGTGGTGCACGATGCCGGCGTGCCGCCCTTGCCCTCGATCTCGACGAGGCAGAGACGGCAGGAGCCGAAGCTCTTGACCATGTCGTTGGCGCACAGCTTGGGCACGGCGATGCCGGCCTCGCGCGCGGCGCGCATGATCGAGGTGCCTTCCGGAACGGTGACAGACTGGCCGTCGATGGTAAGCGTTACCGTCTTGTCAGAGCGGACAGCGGGTGTGCCGTAGTCGATTTCTTCTACGAAACGCTTGTCGGTTCCACGTTCTTGAGTTCCGCACATGGGTTTCCTCCTATTCCGCTGCTTCGCGCACGGGCGCGGGGCGGAAATCTTCCGGGAAATGGGTCAGTGCGCTCATGACAGGGTAGGGCGTGAAGCCACCCAGTGCGCACAGCGATCCGAACTTCATCGTATTGCAGAGATCGGTCACGGTCTCGATCTGCTCTTCGGGCGCGATGCCCTGCTTCAGCCGGTCGAGCACTTCGACACCGCGCGTCGAGCCGATGCGGCAGGGCGTGCACTTGCCGCAGCTTTCCACTGCGCAGAACTCCATGGCGAAGCGCGCCTGCTTCAGGAGATCGACCGTATCGTCGAAGACCACGATGCCGGCATGGCCGATGAGGCCATCCTTGGCGGCGAACGCCTCGTAGTCGAAGGGCGTGTCGAACAGGTCGCGCGGCCAGTAAGCGCCGAGCGGACCGCCCACCTGCACGGCGCGCACGGGACGGCCCGTGGCGGTGCCGCCGCCGATATCGTCCACCAGCTCGCCGAGCGTCATGCCGAAGGCTGCCTCGAACAATCCGCCATGCTTCACATTGCCGGTGATCTGGATCGGAATGGTGCCGCGCGAACGGCCCATGCCGAAGTCGCGGTAATAGGCCCCGCCCTTGTCGAGAATGATCGGCACGGAGGCGAGCGAGATCACATTGTTGATGACGGTCGGCTTGCCGAACAGGCCTTCATGCGCCGGCAGCGGCGGCTTGGCGCGGACCTGGCCGCGCTTGCCTTCCAGACTGTCGAGCAGCGCCGTTTCCTCACCGCAGACATAAGCGCCGGCGCCCACGCGCACTTCCATGTCGAAGGCGTATTTCGAGCCGAGCACGCTTTTGCCGAGCATGCCGGCGGCGCGGGCGGCGTCGATGGCCTCGTTCAGGATGCGGTGAACATTGGGATATTCCGAACGCAGGTAGACATAGCCCCTGGTCGCACCCGTCGCGATGCCGGCAATCGTCATGCCCTCGATGAGCACGAAGGGATCGCCTTCCATGATCATGCGGTCGGAGAAGGTGCCTGAATCGCCTTCGTCGGCGTTGCAGACGATGTATTTCTGCGGGCCGTCGGTGTCGTGCACCGTCTTCCACTTGATGCCGGTCGGGAAGCCCGCTCCGCCACGGCCGCGAAGACCGGATTCGGTGACTTCCTCGACGATGCCGAGCGGCGTTTTTTCAAGCGCGTTGCGCAGGCCACGGAGGCCGCCATGCTTTTCGTAGTCCTCAAGCGAGACCGGATCGATGATGCCGCAACGGGCGAAGGTCAGCCGGGTCTGCTTTGCAAGGAAGGGGATTTCCTCGGGCTTGCCGAGGGAGAGGTCGTGCGCGCCGCCTTCGATCAGGCCGGCGTCGAACAGGCCCGCCACGTCGCCGGGCTTCACCGGCCCATAGGCCACGCGGCCCTCGGCGGTTTCCACCTCGACCATGGGCTCAAGCCAGAACATGCCGCGCGAGCCGTTGCGAACGATCTTCGCGTCGAGACCGCGTTTCTCGATTTCCTCACGCGCGGCGGCAGCGACTTTTTCGGCGCCCAGCGCCAGCGCACCGGCATCGCGCGGAATGTAGATGTTGATGGTCATGCCCGCACCTCTGCTGCGATTTCCTCGGCCCGCGCCTCATCCAGCCGGCCAATCACCTCGCCGTCGAGCATGGCGGAGGGCGCACAGGCGCACAGACCGAGGCAATAGACGGGCTCCAGCGTCACCGCGCCATCGGCGGAGGTCTCATGAAACTTGATGCCGAGCAGCTTCTGCAGCTTCTCGGCCACCGCATCGCCGCCCATCGACTGGCAGGCTTCGGCCCGGCACAGTTTCAGCACGTGACGGCCTGCCGGCTTCTCGCGGTAGTCGTGATAAAACGATACGACGCCATAAACTTCGGCGCGTGTCAGATTGAGGGCCTCGGCGATGATGGGCAGGCTTTCACGCGGCACATGGCCGAGTTCCCGCTGAATCCCATTGAGAATGGGGAGTAACGGGCCCTCTTCGTTCTTCCAGCGGTCGATAATGACCTCGACGGCGGAAGTGATTTCGGTACGTGCTTGCTGCATCTCGCAGCGCCCTCCCTAACGATGCTCGTTCTGGAGGAGAAACAAATCCCGTGTGAAGGATCAATATAGCATATCCGTCAGACGATAGAAAATTTCTATCGATGCTCGCCGTATCGCTCGGCCAGAAGGCCCGCTTCATAGAGCAGGGCGGAGACAAGCGGCGTGTGCGGTTCACGCTTGACGGCGACCAGACCGACCAGGTGGCTGGCGTCGGGCTCGACGATGGGAATGGCGCGGATCGGCTCGGAGAAGCCGAGAACTTCGGCCAGGTTGAGCGGCATGATTGAGGCCCATTTCCCGGTGCGGATATGGGAGAACAGCACGATCATCGAGTTCGATTCGAGCGTGGGGTGGGCCGTCGCCCCCACTTCTTCCAGGTGTTTGTTGATGATCCGGCGGTTCTGCATGTCCGGCGTCAAAAGGCAAAGCGGCAGGTCGGCCACCTCTTTCCAGGTCACGCTCTCGCGGTCGGACATCCGGCTCTTTGCGGCGGTGATGAGCTGGTAGCGCTCGGAGTAGAGCGGTACGGCAGCGACGTGGCCGAGCGGCTCATTGTCGAGATAGGTGATGCCGATGTCGATCTCGAAATTTTCCAGAAGCGAGAGAACTTCCAGCGAGGTGCGCGAGATGATCGAGAAGGTCACCTCGGGGTGTTTGTCGCGAAAGGGCGTGGTGAGTTCGGGCAGCATGGCGAGCGCGGTCGGGATCGCCGCGATGCGCACATGGCCGGCAAGACCGCGCCGCGCAGCCTTCATCTCGGCGCGCATGGTGCGCGTGTCGCCAACGATGCGACGCGCCCATTCCAGCACGCGCTGGCCTTCGGGCGTGAGGCCCTGAAAGCGTGATCCGCGCTGAACCAGCATGACGCCGAGCTGGTCTTCCAGCTGCTTGATGGCGGCTGAGAGCGTTGGCTGCGTGACGCCGAGCTCCGTTGCCGCCCGCCCGAAATGCTGCTCCCTGGCGAGCGCGATGAAAAATTCCAGCTTGTCGATCATGCGCCGACGCTACAGCGCAGCCGCGCTGCGGGCAATCCATCTTGCAGAGCGCCCATCTTGCAGTGCGTGATGGGGCGGTTTGGCAATGCCGCATCGCAGGGTCGGTCGATTTGCCTCTCTTGGCCATCGAACCCATCTGCTTTATCTGGGAGAAAAAGCAAAGGCACGTGCACATGACTCTCGACAGACAGACCGTCATCGACCGCTTAAAGTCCGTGAAAGGGCCGAATCTGGAGGGCGACATCGTTTCGCTCGGGCTCGTCTCGGAGATTTTCATCGCCGACGGCAAGGTGTTCTTCTCGATCACCGTGCCATCGAGCCGCGCCCAGGAACTGGAGCCTCTGCGGCAGGCGGCGGAGAACGCCGTGAAGTCGCTACCGGGCGTCAAGGGCGCCGTGGTGGCGCTGACAGCCGAGAAGCAGGGCGGTGGCATGGGCGCCACACCACCGCCGCGTCCGAAACCGGCCCCCCAGCGTCCGATGCCGGGTGGCCCCGCCGCACAAGCCGGTCAGCAGCCGGCCAAGCAGGATGTGCCGGGCATCAAGGCCATCGTCGCCGTAGCCAGCGGCAAGGGCGGCGTCGGCAAATCCACCACCGCCGTCAATCTGGCGCTGGGGCTGAAGATGCTCGGGCTCAGGGTCGGCATTCTCGATGCGGATATTTACGGGCCTTCCATGCCGCGTCTGCTCGGCCTCACGGGAAAGCCGGAAACCGCCGATGGCAAGACGCTGAAGCCGATGGAGGCGTTCGGCGTGAAGGTCATGTCCATGGGTTTCCTTGTCGAGGAAGACACGCCGATGATCTGGCGCGGTCCGATGGTCGTTTCGGCGCTGCGGCAGATGCTGCGCGACGTGGCCTGGGGCGAACTGGACGTGCTGGTGGTCGACATGCCGCCCGGCACGGGCGACGCACAGCTGACCATGGCGCAGCAGGTGCCGCTGGCCGGCGCGGTAATCGTCTCGACGCCGCAGGACCTGGCGCTGATCGACGCGCGCAAGGGGCTGAACATGTTCCGCAAGGTGGATGTGCCGCTGCTCGGCATCGTCGAGAACATGAGCTACTTCCTCGCCCCCGATACGGGCGCACGCTACGACATCTTCGGCCATGGCGGCGCGAAGAACGAGGCGGAGCGGCTTGGCGTTCCGTTCCTTGGCGAAGTGCCGCTGACGATGGATGTGCGCGAAACCTCGGATGCGGGAACGCCCGTTGTGGCGTCGAACCCGGAGGGCGCGCAGGCGAAGGTCTACAGGGACATTGCCGCTAAGGTGCAGACGCAGCTGGCGGCGGCCATGCAGAGCGCGGCGGACGAGACCCCGGCCATCGTCTTCGATTAATGCGCTACGGGGAATAATGCGTTACGGGCGATTGAACAAAGCGGTCGTCTGTGTAACGTATCGACCAACGAGGAGCACCGCACGCCCGCTCGGGCGTGCGCGGGACGCTCTGCCAATTGCTTGCCATTTGCTCTGGAGGTTGCAGCATGAGCGTCGACAACACCGAAACCATTCTCCATGAGCGCCTTGATGGCTGGCATCGGATCACGCTGAACCGGCCGGAAAAGCTCAACGCTTTCAACGAAGCGCAGCATGTGGCGCTGCGGGACGCGCTGGAAGCCTGTTCTGCGGATGAGGGCTGCCGTGCGGTGCTTCTGACGGGCGCGGGGCGCGGCTTCTGCGCCGGGCAGGATCTGGGCGATCGCGATCCGGCCAAGATGGAAAGCAAGCCGGACCTCGGCTATACGATCGAAAATTTCTATAATCCGCTGGTGCGCAAGCTGCGCGGCATGAACAAGCCCATCGTCTGTGCGGTGAACGGCGTTGCGGCTGGCGCTGGCGCGAACATTGCGCTGGCGTGCGACATCGTGCTGGCGGCGAAATCGGCGAAGTTCATCCAGGCATTCGCCAAAATCGCGCTGGTGCCGGACTCCGGCGGCACATGGTTCCTGACGCGCATTCTGGGCGAGCCGCGCGCCAAGGCGCTGGCGCTGACGGGCGAGCCGCTCTCGGCGGAAGATGCTGCGAACTGGGGCCTGATCTGGCGTGCCGTGGAAGACGACGCCCTGATGGAAGAGGCCGAAGCGCTGGTGACCAAGCTGGCGCACGGTCCGACGCAGGCCTATGGCCTGATCAAGAAAGCGATCCACGCCGCGCCGGGAAGCTCTCTCGACGCGCAGCTGGAGCTGGAGCGCGAACTGCAGCGCGAGGCCGGCCGCTCGGACGATTACCGCGAAGGCGTCGCGGCGTTCCTCGAAAAGCGCAAGCCCGTGTTCAAGGGCTAGGGCATCTTGCAGTCAGTTGCCCGTGCCTGACATTTATTCATGCGCCCTTGCGTATTCAGGTGCAAAAGAGAAAGAGCGGGCAGCGTTTCACTGAAACGATGACCCGCTCGATCAGGAAATCTCCAGAACGAAAAAGCGTCCTCAGGCTGAGGGCGCTTCGGCTTCTTCCGTGTCGCCGCCGGTGACGCGGGTGTTGAAGTCGGAGAAGAACTGGCCGGCCAGCTTCTTGGAGGTCGACTGGATGAGGCGGCTGCCGAGCTGGGCCATCTTGCCGCCGACATCGGCCTTGGCGCTGTAGGTCAGGATGGTGGCGTCCGGGCCGTCTTCCTTGAGCGACACATCGGCGCCGCCCTTGGCGAAACCGGCCACGCCGCCCTTGCCCTCGCCGCTGATCGTGTAGGAGTGCGGCGGGTTGAGATTGGTGAGCTCAACCGCGCCGCTGAACTTGGCCTTGATCGGGCCGATCTTCAGGGCGACGATTGCCTCGAACTCGGTGTCCGACGTCTTTTCCAATTCCTGACAGCCGGGAATGCAGTCTTTCAGCACGTCCGGGTCGTTCAGCGCCTGCCAGACCGTTTCCACCGGCGCTTCGATGCGTTCTTCACCTTCGATGACCATGGCCATGGCGCGTCCCTCCTGAAATCATGTCTCAATCTGGCTAACCCACTGCTTGCGTCTTGTCCATCCGCGCGGGCGTCGGCAGTGTTGTCTTGCGGGTGACATATGCCGCGATTATGCGACATCGAATCGGCCGAGACATCAGGTGGAACAATGAGCGACAGCGACGTGCGGGGCGGAACAGGGGCAGAGGCAAAGGGAACGGCGGGAGAGGTTTTCCGCGTCTTCCTCAAGCTCGGCGTGACCTCGTTCGGTGGCCCCATCGCGCATCTCGGCTATTTCCGCGACGCGCTGGTGGTGCGGCGCAAATGGCTGGACGAAAAGGCCTATGCGGACCTCGTTGCGCTGTGCCAGTTCTTGCCCGGCCCGGCGAGCAGCCAGGTGGGCTTTGCGCTGGGTTTCCTGCGGGCAGGCCCCATGGGGGCGGCAGCCGCGTGGGCGGCCTTCACCCTGCCTTCGGCCCTGCTTCTCTTTGCGTTCGCGCTTTTTGCGGGGGCGCTCGACAATCCGCTCGGCGCGGGGCTGTTGCACGGGCTGAAGATCGTGGCGGTGGCCGTGGTGGCGCAGGCGGTGTGGGGCATGGCGCGGTCGCTCTGCCCGGACCGCGAGCGCGCAGGCATCGCGCTTGCAGCGCTTGTTCTGGTGACGTTTGCGGCCAGCGCCTTCGCGCAGATTGCGGCCATTCTGTCTGGCGCGCTGCTTGGCTGGTGGCTGTGCCGGGATAAGGTCGGTGAGGCTGGGCAGACGGTGGCCTTCGGGCTGTCGAAGCGCGCCGGGATCATCTGCCTTTCCCTTTTCGCGTTTCTGCTGTTCGGTCTGCCGCTGGCAGGGCAGATGACGCAGGGGCTTGCCGTGTTCGACACCTTCTATCGTGCGGGCGCGCTGGTGTTCGGCGGCGGGCATGTGGTGCTGCCGCTGCTTGAGGCGGGCGTGGTAGAGCCCGGCTGGGTCCCGCAGGATGCGTTTCTTGCCGGCTACGGCGCGGCGCAGGCCGTGCCGGGACCGCTCTTCACATTCGCTGCCTATCTGGGCGCGGTTCTGCACATGCCGCCCACGGGCGTGGCCGGCGCTGCAATCGCGCTTGTCGCGATCTTCCTGCCGGGCTTCCTGCTTTTGATGGGCGTTGCGCCCTTCTGGGACCGTTTCCGCCAGTTCGATGCGGCGCGCGCGGCGATGATGGGCACGAATGCGGCGGTGGTCGGCATATTGGCGGCGGCTCTTTACGATCCGCTCTGGACCACGGCGATCCTTGCACCGGCAGACTTTGCGCTGGCGGCGGTCGGCTTTCTGCTTCTCACGGTGTGGAAGGCCCCGCCATGGGTGGTGGTGGTGCTGTGCGCGCTGGCGGGAATGGCGCTGGCAGTCTTTTGACAGAGGCCCGTCCCGGAAACCGGGAGGGGCCTTTGTCTGCGGTTATGCAGCGGCGCGTCGATGTTCGGCGGAAGCGGCTGCTGCGAGCTCGCGGATGCCGGGCTCGATCTGCTGGGCCGCGATGGACGAAATGCCAAGTCGCATGAACTGCGTCGCGCGCGGGCGGTCAATGAAGAAGCGCGCACCGGGCTCGATCAGAACGCTGCGCCGGGCAGCCGATTTGGCAAGGGCCACAGTGTCCAGTCCGGGCGGGCCTTCGAGCCAGAGCGAGGTGCCGCCGCGAATGTCGGCTGCGTTCCAGTCCGGCAGGATGTCGCCGACAGCCTGATAAAGCTTTTCACGCCGCTCCTCGAAGGCCGCAGAAATGCGTCGCACCAGCGTGTCGTGATGGCCGAGCGACAGGAACAGCGCCACGGCCCGCTGGTTGTTGGCCGGCGGATGGCGCAGCATGAAGCGGCGTAAGGCGCGCAGTTCTGCGATCAGGTCAGCCGGGGCAACGATGTAACCCATGCGCAGGCCCGGTGCGAGCGTCTTGGACATGGAGCCCAGATGCACAACGCGGCCCGTGCGGTCGAGCCCCTTGAGGGCTGCCTGCGGGCGCTCGTCGGCGAGCTGGCTGTCATAATCATCCTCGATGACGATCCAGTCATTGCGCTCCGCCCCTTCCAGAAGCGCCTCGCGGCGCGCCTGGCTGAGCGGCACCATGGTCGGGCAATGATGGCTCGGCGTGGCGAAAACGAAGTCTGCATCTTCCGGAATCTGCGCCACGTCGATGCCCTGCCGGTCGACGGGAACCGGTGCGATCTGCGCGCCGGCGAGCTGGAAGATGGAGCGCGCGTCGGGATAGCCGGGGTTCTCCACGGCCACCTTCTTGCCACGGCTCATGAGCAGCGTGGCGAGCATGTAAAGCGCGTGTTGCGAGCCGAGCGTGATCAGGATTTCGTCGGGATTGGCGAAGATGCCGCGACGCGGAAGGAGCCGCGCCTGGATCTGCTCGATCAAGAGCGGGTCGTCACGGTCGACCATATCGGCCGCCCAGTTGCGAATCTCCAGAACGGCAAGCGCCATGCGGTTGCATTCGCGCCATTCGGCGGTCGGGAAAAGCCCCGGATCGAACTGCCCATAGACGAAAGGATAAGAGGCCTTCATCCAGTCTTCGTTCTTGCGCGGCTCGGGCATTTCGCTGGCCAGAATCTGGAACCGCTCGCCCCAGTTCACGCCATCCTTGCCACCCTGTTTGCGCGGCGGGCGCGGGGGCGCGGCCAGCACTTCCGGATTGACAAAGTGACCGCGGCGCTCGCGCGCGATCAGGAAGCCCTGATCGACGAGCTGCTGGAAGGCCAGCACCACCGTACCACGCGCAACACCCAGCTTTTCCGCGAGAATGCGGCAGGATGGAAGCGGCATGGAAGGGGCGATCTGGCGATCGAGAATTGCCGACACGATGGCCTGGCGGATCTGTGCCTGGAGCGTCTGTCCCGATTCGGGGGAAATCTTGAACAGACCTGTCCAGAGGGCGGTGTCGTTTCTGGCTGACATATGGTTTTCCTCTCCGGGGCGGAGCGTAACCTTGGGGCAATGCATGTCAACCCTGGTACAATTGATTGTTCCAACAAAGAAATTGATGGATGCCAGCAACCCCCTGTGCCGCCTCATTTTGTCTGATAAAAGAGGCGCGTTTCTTTTTGCAGGAGGGCCCCCTTGGACACGGCATTCGAAACCGCGCTGGCTGCGCTTCTGGAGCATCGCGGGAAAACCGCGCCCATGGATATGCGCGCCGCCTTTGATTCCGACCCGAATCGTTTTGCCCGCTTCTCGCTCGCTCTCGATGATCTGACGCTGGATTATTCGCGCGCCGCAGTGGACGAGGAAACGGTGGGGCTGCTCCTCAAGCTTGCCGAGGCTGCCGGGCTGGAGCAGGCGCGGGACGATATGTTTGCCGGCAAACACATCAACGTCACCGAGGACCGCGCCGTGCTGCATACGGCTCTGCGCGCGCTCTCCGGCGGTGCTGTCTACAATGACGGCGATGACGTGATGCCGGATGTGCGCGCCGTGCTGGAGGCGATGGACGCTTTTGCCGACGGCGTGCGTTCGGGCGCGATCCATGGCGCGACCGGCAAGGCCTTCACCGATGTGGTGAACATCGGCATTGGCGGCTCGGACCTTGGCCCCGTCATGGTGACGCGGGCGCTCTCGCCCTATCATGACGGGCCGCGCCTTCATTATGTCTCCAACGTGGATGGCGCGCATATTGCCGACACGCTGTCGGGGCTCGATCCGGAGACCACGCTCTTCATCATCGCCTCGAAGACCTTCACGACCATCGAGACGATGACCAATGCCCGCACGGCGCAGAAATGGGTCGCCGCAAAGCTCGGGCAGTCGGCGACGGGCGATCATTTCGCCGCCGTTTCCACCGCGCTCGACAAGGTGGCGGAGTTCGGCATCGATCCGGCGCGCGTGTTCGGATTCTGGGACTGGGTTGGCGGGCGGTATTCGCTGTGGTCGGCCATTGGCCTGCCGATCATGATCGCGCTTGGTGCTGATGATTTCCGCCGTCTGCTCGCCGGTGCGGAAGCCATGGACCGGCATTTCAAATCCGCACCGCTGAGAGAAAATTTGCCGGCTATTCTTGGTCTCGTCGGCTATTGGCACCGGGTCGTGTGCGATTATCCGGCCCGCGCGATCATTCCCTATGACCAGCGCCTTGAGCGGCTGCCGGCCTATCTCCAGCAGCTCGATATGGAATCGAACGGCAAGGGCGTGCGGCTCGACGGTTCGCCGGTCATCACGCCCACCGGGCCGGTGGTGTGGGGCGAGCCGGGCACCAATGGCCAGCACGCTTTCTTCCAGCTTCTGCACCAGGGCACCGACATTATTCCGGTGGAGTTCATGCTGGCGGCGAAAGGCCATGAGGCTGGCCTGCAGCACCATCACGATTTGCTGGTGGCCAATTGTCTTGCGCAGGCTGAAGCCCTGATGAAGGGGCGCACGCTGGCCGAGGCCGAAGCGCAGCTTCTGGACAAGGGGTTCCCCGAAGACGAGATCAGGCGGATCGCGCCGCATCGGGTCTTCACCGGCAACCGGCCGTCGCTGACGGTTCTCTACCGCAAGCTTGATCCCTATGCGCTTGGCCGCCTGATCGCGCTCTATGAACACCGGGTTTTCGTCGAGGCGCAGCTCTTCGGCATCAACGCTTTCGACCAATGGGGCGTGGAGCTGGGCAAGGAGCTCGCCACGGAACTCCTGCCCGTGGTCGAGGGCAAGGTGGACGCTGCCGATCGCGATGCCGCAACCGCAGGCATGGTGAAACGCATCACGGCGCTGCGCGAAGGCTGAATCGGACGCCGGCCTCCTCCTTCCAGGGGGTAGCGCCGGCACCCCGCCATCCTGTTTCCAGACGGTCATTTTGTACCTGAACCGGCGGGCCAGCTCTCATGGGAGAGCCGGTCCGGTCGGGGTTTCCGTGCATCCGGACAGGAATAGATTATTCCTAACTGTAATTGACTCTTGGAATTTTCAATCTTAACACTTCTGAAAGGCGAGTAGACCGGCGAAAGCGGTGAGACCGCGCGCCGGAAGGCGATTTCGGGAGACGTTATGAACGCGCAGACGCTTATGTCGGAGCTGGAAAAGCTCGTTTCGGAAGGACGCAACCCCGACACGATGCAGATCGATCTGCAGCCGACGACCGAAATCCTCAAACTCATCAACACGGCAGACAAAGACGTGCCGCTGGCCGTCGAAAAGGTGATCCCGGAGATCGCGGAAGCCGTCGACCGCATCGTCGAGGCGTTTCAGAACGGTGGCCGGCTGATCTATATGGGCGCTGGCACGAGCGGCCGGCTCGGCGTGCTCGACGCTTCGGAATGCCCGCCCACCTTCAGCGTGCCCGAAGACATGGTGACCGGGGTGATCGCCGGCGGTGACCATGCGCTGAGGCACGCCGTTGAAGGCGCGGAAGACGACCCGGAACAGGGACGGCAGGCGCTTGTCGATCTGGCGCTCACCGACAGGGATGTCGTGGTGGGCATCGCGGTGAGCGGCCGCACGCCCTATGTGATCGGCGGCCTGAAATACGCCCGCGAGACCGGTGCGAAAACCGTTTCGCTTTCGTGCAACCCGGATTCGGCCATCGGCGCGATTGCCGATATCGCCATCGCGCCCGTGGTGGGGCCGGAAATCCTGACCGGCTCGACGCGGATGAAATCGGGTACGGCGCAGAAGCTCATCCTCAACATGCTCTCCACGGCGAGCATGATCCGCATCGGCAAGATCTATCAGAACCTGATGGTGGACGTTAACATCAGCAACCAGAAGCTTCTGGCGCGTGCATCGCGCATTGTCATGGAGGCAACGGGCTGCTCGGCGGACGAGGCCGAGACGCTGCTGGGCCAGAGTGGCAATGATGTGAAACTCGCGATCTTCATCGCATTGACGGACATGGATGTGGAGGAGGCGCGCGCGGCGCTCGAGCAGGCTGGCGGCTTTCTGCGCAAGGCAATAAACGACAGGCAGGGCCAGACGGCCAGCAAGTGAAGCAGGCATTCATGCGGTCCGTCGAAAGGCCGCTGGCATCAATCGCTTTCGGAGGAAGATGATCATGGGAAAAACTTTGATGAAGAATTTCGCAGCGTCGGTGGCGCTCGCGGCAACGCTCGGCGCAACGACGGCAATTGCGCCGGCTGCGGCCGAGACGCTGCGCATGGCCTGGTCGCAGGATGCGACGGGCCTTGATCCGCACAAGCAGACGGCCTTCTCGTCGCTTCGGCTTCTGGAACTGGTCTATGAGCCGCTGGTGCGTCTCGACGCCGAGCTGCAGATCGTTCCGGCTGTGGCCGAGACCTGGGAGTTTTCCGAGGATGGCAAGACGCTGGCCTTCAAGCTGGATGGCGATGCGCAGTTCCAGAACGGTGAGAAGGTGACGTCGGCTGACGTAAAGGCTTCCTTCCAGCGCATTCTGGACGAAGCGACGGGCGCTGCCGCCCGCGCCAACTTCACCTCCATCGAGAGCATCGATACCCCGGACGAGACGACCGTTGTCTTCAACCTGTCGCAGCCGGACGTTCCGATGCTGACGGCGATGACGAGCATCAACGCTGCCGTTGCTCCGGCGAGCGAGATCGAGGCCGGCACGATCGGCACGAAGGCGATCGGCTCCGGCCCGTTCAAGCTGGACAGCTGGGAGCCGAACCAGAAAGAGGTTCTGAGCGCCAACCCGGACTGGGCCGGCGGCGAGGTGAAGGTCGACGGCATCAACATTTCCGTTCTGCCGGACGAGACCGCCATTCTGGCGGCGCTGCGCACCAAGCAGGTGGATTTCGCGCTGATCAACGATCCGCTCGTGGCCACGCTGGTGCCGAACGAGGCGAGCCTCGAACTGAGCCGCACGCCGGTTCTGGCCTATCACGTGCTGCAGCTGAACCCGTCGCGCGAGCCGATGACGGAGCTGGCCGTGCGTCAGGCCATCTCCTGCGCCATCGACCGTCAGGACGTGCTCGATACTGCGCTTCTGGGCGAGGGCGCCGTGACCGGCCCGCTGACCATGCCGGCCTACCGCTCGGACCCGGCTTCGCTGTTCTGCTATGAGCGCGATGTCGAGAAGGCCAAGGCGCTGATGGCCGAGGCCGGATATGCAGACGGCTTTTCCGCAACGGTGATCGCAGCCACGGGCGAGCCGCCCACAGCCGCTGCCGAAGCACAGGTGATCCAGTCGCAGCTTGCCGAGATCGGCATCGATCTCGACATCAAGATGATGGAGCTCAACGTCTATGTGGACACCTGGCTGAAGGGGGATTTCGACATGGCGGTGGCTCTGAATGGCGGCCGCGCCGATCCGTTCTCCATGTACAACCGCTACTGGACCAAGGCAGGCAACCTGCAGCATGTCGCCAACTATATCGACGACACGCTGGACAGCCTGATGCAGGAAGGCCGTGAAGAGACCGACCCGGCGAAGCGCAAGGAGATCTTCTCCAAGTTCGAGACGCATCTCGCCGAGGTTTCGCCGTGGATCTGGCTCTACACGGGCTACACCTACACCGCGCAGCAGAAGAATGTGGGCGGCTTCGTGCCTTCCCCGACCGGCACGCTGTTCGGCCTGACCGAGGTAACGGTCGGCGAGTGATTGCCAGACGGGGCTGCGCCTGAACGCGCGGCCCCGTTTGCGCCTGGCACCCCCGTGGTTCGTGGTTCGACAAGCTCACCGTGAGGGTGCTGGCGCTGTAATGACAGGTTGATCCCACCAGTCCGGGCAGGCCCCGTCCCCGGCCCTCATGGTGAGCCTCCTGAGCTTGTCGAGGGGCGAAGCACGGGGCCGGCATGAAGGGCTCGACCCTCAACAACCGCACAAGACGATTGCATTTAGAAGGACACGGAGTGGAAGCTTCATGAATTACCTGGCCCGAAGGCTGATGACCTTTCCATTGGTCATGCTCGGGGTGTCCATCCTCGTCTTTGTTTCGATCCGGCTGGTGCCGGGTGACGCCATCACCGCCATGCTGGGAACAGAGGCCGGGCTTCTGACGCCCGATCAGCGCGCAGCGCTTGAGGCCTATTTCGGCATCGATCAGGGCTGGTTCACCCAGTACTGGCGCTGGCTTGCGGGTGCGGTTCAGGGCGATCTCGGCGTTTCCGTGACCTTCGGCAAGCCGGTGCTCGACGTGATCCTCGAACGCTTTCCGCTGACGCTGGAGCTGGCGCTTCTCTCCATGGTCATCGCGCTCGCCATCGGTCTTCCGGCGGGCATCTTCGCCGCCACGCGCAATGAAAAGCCGTCGGACCTCGCCGTACGCATCTTCGCGATGATCGGCCAGTCGACGCCGAACTTCGTGTTCGCGCTTCTGGCGATCTATGTTCTGTCGGTGGGCTTCGGGGTGCTGCCGGCCATGGGCGAATTCACGCCCTTCCTTGAAAATCCGCTGCGCAATCTGGGGCAGATGATCCTGCCGGCGCTGACGCTGGGCTTCGCCTTCGCCGCCGCCGTGACGCGCATTTCGCGCTCGGCCATGCTCGACATTCTGAGCGACGATTACATCCGCACCGCGCGCGCCAAGGGCGTGCCGGCGCGCAAGGTGATCTGGCGGCATGCGCTGCCCAACGCGCTGATCCCGGTGGTGACGCTGAGCGGCGTCGAGTTCGGCTATCTCCTGGGCGGCGCTGTGATCGTGGAGCAGATTTTTGCGCTGCCGGGCCTCGGGCGCATGGTGCTCGACGCCATTCTCCAGCGCGACTACGCGCTGGTGCAGGGCTCGGTCCTGTTCATCGCGCTCAACTTCATGATCGTGAATCTTCTGGTCGATCTCGCCTATGCGGTGCTCGACCCGCGCATTCGGCTGGGGGGCAAGTGATGCAGTTGCTGCGCGCCATTTTCAGCCATTCGAGCGGCCGCATCGGCGGCGCCATCGTTGGCCTTTACATCATCATCGCCATTCTCGGGCTTCTCGGCATCACGCCGCATGACCCGCTGATGCAGTTCCGCGTCGACCGTCTGCATGCGCCCGACGCGACCTACTGGATGGGCACGGACCTGTTCGGCCGCGATGTGGCGAGCCGGTTGATGCTGGGCATCAGCCAGTCCTTCATCGTCGCTTTCGCCTCGGTGGCGCTGGCGGCTGTGGCGGGCATTGTGCTCGGTCTTGCGGCCGCGTGGTTCGGCGGCTGGTGGGACGGCACGATCATGCGTTTCATGGACGTGCTTCTAGCTTTCCCGGCGATCCTTCTGGCGCTGCTCATCATCGCAATCGTGGGGCCGGGCACCTGGACCAGCGTGATGGCCATCGCCATCGTCTACACACCGATCTTCACCCGTGTGGTGCGCGGGCCGGCGCTCTCCCTGAAGACGCGCGACTTCGTGGACGCCGCGCGCACTTTCGGTTCGAGCCGCAACTACATTCTGACGCGCCATCTGATGCTGAACCTCGTCGCGCCGCTGACGGTGCAGGTGACGCTGGCGCTCGCATGGGGGCTCCTGACGGAGGCGGGCCTGAGCTTTCTCGGTCTTGGCACGCAGCCGCCGGCCTCGTCGCTTGGCCTGATGCTCGCCGACAGCCGCAATCTGATGGAGATGGCACCCTGGCTCCTGATCTTCCCGGGCATTGCGATCATGATCGGCATTCTCGGCTTCAACCTTCTGGGGGATGCGCTGCGCGACATTCTCGATCCCAAGACGCGGAGGTCGGCCGCATGACATCGCTTCTGTCCGTTTCAAACCTGCGCGTCGGTTTTGGCCGCAAGCCAGAAGACAATGAAATCGTCCATGGCGTGAGCTTCGATCTCGCTGCCGGCGAGACGCTGGCCATTGTCGGCGAAAGCGGTTCGGGCAAATCCGTCACCGCGCTGTCGATCAACCGGCTGGTGGATTTCGGTGGCGGCCGCATCATCGACGGGTCAATCCGGTTCCGGCGCGAGGACGGCAGCACGCTCGATCTGGCCGCAGCCGGCGAGCAGGAGCTGACGAAGATCCGCGGCGGCGAGATCGGCATGATCTTCCAGGAGCCGATGACCTCGCTCAACCCGGTTCTGACCATTGGCGAGCAGATCGAGGAATCGTTCCGCCTGCATCGTGGCCTGACCGGCCGGCAGGCGCGGGACGCGGCGAAGGACGCGCTCGACCGGGTGCGCATTCCCGACGCCGCACGACGCCTGAAATATTGTCCTCACCAGCTCTCCGGCGGCATGCTCCAGCGCGTGATGATTGCCACGGCCCTGTCGTGCAATCCGCGTCTTCTGATCGCGGATGAGCCCACCACGGCGCTCGATGTGACGGTGCAGGCGCAGATCATGGCGCTGCTCGCCGAGCTGAAGCGCGAGACCGGCATGGGCATGATCTTCATCACCCATGACATCGGCCTGGTGGCCGGCATCGCCGACAAGGTGATGGTGATGCAGAATGGCGAGGCGGTGGAGCAGGGACCGCTCGACGCGGTGCTCGATGCGCCGCAACATCCCTATACGAAGCATCTTCTGAGCGCCGTGCCGCATTTCGAGGCCGGGCGCGCCACGCGCACCGACTATCGCCGGGCCGACGAGCCAAGCGCCGCGCCGGCGCTTAAAGTGGAGGGGCTGACGGTTCGCTTTCCGGTGACCGGTGGTCTCCTGCGCCGGCAGACCGGTGCGGTTCATGCGGTGGACGGCGTGGATTTCGACCTGATGCCGGGCGAGACGCTGGGCATTGTCGGCGAAAGCGGCTCGGGGAAATCGACCACGGCGCGCGCCATTCTGGGGCTTGTCGAGCCGACGCGCGGCACCTTCTCCGCCAACACGAATGGCGCGGGGCGGCAGAGCAGCAAGCCGGTGCAGATGGTGTTCCAGAACCCCTATGCCTCGCTCAATCCGCGACTTCGGGTGGACAGCATTCTGGCCGAGCCGGTGATTGCCGCCGGCGGCGGGCTGAACGGTGAAACGCAGGCGCGCATGCGCATGCTGCTTGACCGGGTAGGCCTGCCGGAGAATGCGCTGGAGCGCTATCCGCACGAGTTTTCCGGCGGCCAGCGGCAGCGCCTGTGTATCGCCCGCGCGCTGATGCTCAACCCGTCCGTAGTGGTGCTGGACGAGGCCGTCTCGGCGCTCGACGTTTCGGTGCAGGCCAAGGTGCTGGAACTCCTGGTGGACCTGCAGCGCGAGTTCGGCCTCGCCTATCTCTTCGTCTCGCACGATATGGCGGTGGTGGAGCGCATCGCGCACCGCATCGCGGTGGTCTATGCGGGGCAGATCGTCGAGATCGGTGATGCGGCGTCGGTTCTTTCCGATCCGAAACACGCCTATACGAAACGGCTGATCTCGGCGGTGCCGAGCGTCGACCGGCGCAAAGAGACCTTTGAGGTGGACACGCGGCAGGTGCCGTCGCTGGTGCGGCCGCTGGGCTTCGAGCCGGAGCCGGCCAACTGGCAGAGTTTTGGTCCCGACCACATGGCGCGGGCGGAGGCATGAGCATGACGGACACGCCTGCCTTTGCGCCGCGCTTCGAGTGCGCCTTTGCCCTGCTGAACGCCTCGGTGGAGGCTGGGCGCATTCCCGGCGGGGTGCTCGGCGTGATCGACCGGGATGGCGGGCGCATGGTGCGCGCCACCGGTTATGCGCAGCGCCTCCCGCATGAGCGTGAAATGCGCACCGACACCTGGTTCGATCTTGCATCGCTGACCAAGGTTATCTTCACCACCACGCGCATTCTGGAACTGGCGAAAGAGGGCGTGATCGATCTCGATTCGCCGCTCACCACGCTTCTGCCGGATCTGCGCCAGTATGATCCGGGCGCATGGGAGCGGCAGGTGACATTTCGCCAGTGCCTCGGCCACCAGACGCCGTTTCCGGCGGTGGAGCCGATCTACACCTATGGCCGCGATGCGGACCTGCTGCGCGCCTTCATTCTCCAGCGGCGCTGGGAAAAAGGTCCGTCGGTCTATTCCGACATCAATTTCATTCTGCTCGGCTTCGCGCTGGAGCGGCTTGAGGGCAAGCGACTGCGGGCATTCGATCCGGGGCCGGGCTTCGCCTTTGCCGCCGATCCGGAAAAGACGGCGGCGACCGAGGACTGCACATGGCGGCACCGGGTGCTTTGCGGCGAGGTGCATGACGACAATTGTTCAGCGCTTGAGGGCGCGGGGCATGCCGGACTGTTCGGCACGGCCGACGCCGTTCTCGATTTCGCGGCAGGGCTTTTTGCAGGCGACGCCGATGGGGATGAGACGGTGGCGCTGATGCGCACGCCGCTTTCCGAAAAACGCACCCATGGCTGGGAACGGCCATATGAAAACTGGCCCGGCGGGGCGCTGGCCAGCGCCGGCACGATCGGGCATACGGGTTTCACGGGAACCGGGCTGTGGGTCGATTTCGACAATGGCCTTGCGTGGACCCTTCTCACCAACCGCATACATCCGACCCGGCATTTCGACAGCGGCATCGCTGCGCTGCGACAGGCGGTCGGCGATTGCATGAACGCAGGATAGGAACGCACATGGCTGAAGGATTTGAGCCTGTCTGGGCCGTCGGCCTGATGACCGGCACCGTACTCGACGGAAACATCGACGTGGCGCTTCTGAAAACGGATGGCGAGCGCATCGAAGCGTTCGGCGCTTACACGCTGGCGCCCTATCCGCAATCGACGCGCGACCTTCTGGAAGAGACGTTGCAGCAGGCGCGGGCCTGGAATTTCGAAGGCGATGAACCGGCGATCTTCGCCGAGGCGGAAGAGGTTCTGACGCGCGCGCAGGCGCACGCCGTGCGAGAGCTGGTGGAGAGCCATGGCCTGACCATGGCCGATATCGGCGCGGTCGGTTTCCACGGGCAAACGGTGTTGCACCGTGCGCCGCAGGAAGGGCGTCTCGGCGAGACGCGGCAGCTCGGCGACGGCGATCTGATGCATTCCATTCTGGGCTGTCCGGTGGTCTATGATTTCCGCTCGGCCGACATGCGCGCCGGCGGGCAGGGGGCACCGCTTTCGGCAGCCTATCATGCAGCTCTCTTGCGGGACGTGGACACGGATGGCGAGACGGCGGTGCTCAATCTGGGCGGCGTGGCCAATGTGAGCTGGTGGGACGGTGCGGACCGGCTTATCGCTTTCGACACCGGCCCGGCCAATGCGCCGATCAATGATTTCGTCAAGGCGCAGGGGCTTGGCGACATGGACCGCGACGGTGCGCTGGCGGCTTCGGGCACGGTGGACGAGGCGCGGCTGGCGGAGCTTTTGAAGCATCCCTACCTCACCGCGCCCTATCCGAAATCGCTCGACCGGTTCGACTTCGGTGCGTCCATGGCCGATGGTCTCGACGCCAGCACGGGTGCGGCGACGCTGACGGCCTTCACCGCATCGGCGGTCGGCAAGGCGCTCGATCTTCTGCCGGTTCGGCCAAACCGGCTGATCGTGTGCGGCGGTGGCCGGCACAACCCGACCATCATGAAGATGCTGGGCGAACGCGCCGGGGTAGACGCAGCCCCCGCCGAAACGGTGGGCTGGCGTGGCGACGCCATCGAGGCCGAGTGCTTCGCTTTCCTTGCGGTGCGCGTGCTGCGCGATCTGCCGATCAGCTTCCCGACGACGACGGGCGCGCCCGAACCGCTGCGCGGCGGGAAGATCGCCCGCTAAATTTTTGTGTGAGACGAGGGCAGCCGCTTCTGGAGAAAGATGCGGCTGCGCCCGATCGGGAAATTCTCAAGCCGTCCGAATTCCACATAGCCCTGACGGGTATACGCCTTCTCGGCGCTGGGATTGAACGTGTCGATCAGCGCGGAGTGGCAACCGCGCCGCTCTGCCTCTTCTTCCGCTGCCGCGAGCATGCGCCCGGCCATGCCCTGCCCGCGCAGGCTGTCATCCACCCACAGTTTCTGAATGTAGAGCCAGCCCCAGGCGGTGTAGCCGGAAATGCCGGCAAGCACAGCGCCGTTCTCATCGCGCACGATGATGGCGAGCGCGGCCTTTTCGGACGGGCCGACATCGGCGTCGTTGAATGCAGCGAGCTCCGTCTCCACCCGCGCCAGCGCCGCCTTGTCCGGCGTTTCGGTAACTTCGATTGTGACGCTCACGGCCATTCCATCCTTGTTCAAAACGGTTTCGAGCGTTCTATCCTTCCTGCGGGGAACGGCAAGAGGCGGGGAGAAGGTGGACCGCATCGGCAGGTTCATTTCGACAGGGCGCGAAAAATTTTTCATGGTGTTGTCGAATCCGGCTGCTGCCAGACGACCATGGGCGTTCGAAGCGCTCATATAAGGAGAGACACCATGCGCTATGCCTGCCTGATCTATTACAATCCGAAAGAGCTGTTCGGCGGTAGCCCGGAAGCGAATGCGGCGCTGGCCGAGTGCGCTGGCTATGACGAGAAGCTGAAGGAGACCGGCCATTTCGTCATGGGCGAGGCGCTGGAGTTGCCGGAAAACGCCATGACCGTGCAGATGCGCGACGGGAAGATGTCGGCGGTGGATGGCCCCTTCATGGAGACGAAGGACATGCTTGGCGGCATCGTGCTCGTCGAAGCGCCGGATCTTAACGATGCGGTGCGCGCGATCAGCGGTCATCCGCTGGCGAAGATCGGTTCCATCGAAGTGCGTCCGCTGGTCGACTTCTCGAGCCCGCCGCCGCAGCTGTGAACGGGGCCGACGCACGCGCTGCCGTCGAGGCGGTCTATCGCCGCGAGAAGCGGCGCGTGCTCGCAACACTGATCCGCCTTCTGGGCGGGTTCGATGCGGCGGAGGAAGCGCTCCATGAAGCCTTCGCCGCCGCAGCGGACCGATGGCCACGCGAAGGCGTGCCGACCAATCCCTATTCGTGGCTGGTGTCGACCGGCCGTTTCAAAATGGTGGATCGCTGGCGTCGGCAGGCGCGGCTTGCCGGCGCGCTGCCGCAACTTGCGGCGCTGGCCGACCCGGCTTCGGAACCGGCTATTCCCGAACATATCCGCGATGACGAACTGCGGCTGATCTTCACCTGCTGCCACCCGGGCCTGCCTGCCGATGCCAGCATTGCGCTGACACTGCGCGAGGTGGGCGGGCTGACCACGGAGGAGATTGCGCGGGCCTATCTGACCCGCCCGCCGACGATTGCCCAGCGGATCGTGCGCGCCAAGGCGAAGATCCGCGACGAGGCGATTCCCTTCGAGATACCCGCGCGGGCGGAGCTGCCCGGACGGATCGAGAGCGTCCTGCGCGTGATCTACCTCATCTTCAATGAGGGGTATGCCGCGACGGACGGGCCGGAGCTGACCCGCGCCGACCTTTCCGGTGAGGCGATCAGGCTCGGCCGGTTGATGGCGGGGCTCATGGACGATCCGGACGTGGCGGGCCTTCTGGCGCTGATGCTTCTGCACGAGGCGCGGCGCGAAAGCCGGGTGGACGCGGCAGGCGACATCGTTCTGCTGGAAGATCAGGACCGCTCGCGCTGGGACCGCGCCCTGATCGATGAGGCGCGGGCGTTGATCGATCACGCGCTGCAGGCGGGACGGCTTGGCCCCTATCTTTTGCAGGCCGCGATTGCAGGGGAGCACGGCGCGGCGGCGCGCACGGATGAAACGAACTGGCGGCAGGTCGTGTCGCTCTACGACATTCTGGCGATGGTGGACCCGTCGCCGGTGGTGGCGCTCAACCGGGCTGCGGCGCTCAGCATGCGCGACGGCGCGGAAGCGGGGCTTGCGGCCATTGATGCAGCGATGGCCGATGGAAGGCTCGACGCCTATCATCTGGCCCATGCGGCCCGCGCCGACATGCTGCGCCGGCTGGGACGCATCGACGTGGCGCGGGATGCCTATCGCACGGCGCTGGAGCTGGCCCGCCAGCCGGCGGAGCGCCGGTTTCTGGAGCGGCGGCTGGCCGCGCTCTGATCAGCGGCCAACCTGCCGGAGCGGGACGCCCTTCAGCACGTTCTCCTCGATGGCCTCAAGCGAGCGGCCCTTGGTCTCGGGCAGCCAGATGATCGAGATCACCAGTGCGAACAGGCAGATCAGGGCGAAGAACATGAACACGGTCGAGAGACCGAACTGCGTTACGCCGGTCAGGAAGAACAGCGCGACCAGAGCGTTGAACAGCCATGAGGTTGCGGACGCAGCGGAGAGGCCCGCCTCGCGCAGGCTGGAAGGCATGAGTTCGGCCATCAGCACATAGGGCAGTGGCCCGAGGCTGAGGGCGAAGGCGGCGATGTAGACGCACAGGCCGGCGAGGCCGAGAAACGGCATGTCCCACAGATGCGCGGCGACCACGGCGGAGAGACCGAGGATCATGACCAGCGATCCGTAAATCGCCAGCGGGCGGCGGCCAAGCCTGTCGACGGTCAGGATGGCGATGACGGTGGCGATCACATTGATGAGGCCAAGGCCGAAAGTTGCGCCCAGCGCTGCGAGCCCCGGCGGAAAGCCGAGCTCGGTGAAAATGGTGGGCGCATAATAGAGAATGCCGTCAATGCCGCTCAGGTTCTGCAGAATGAAGAGACCGCAGCACAGGGCGAGGACGGCCAAGGTCGCGCCGGTGCGCAGCGAGAGCGAAGGCCGCGCGTGCCCGGCGGTGGACGGCGCGGCGTGTGGGGTGGGCACGCCGAGCGCGCCGGCTGCTGCGCGGGCGGCGGCGTCGCCGCGCGCGGCGATGAGCCAGCTCGGGCTTTCCGGCACGGCGACAAGCATGAGGAGCCCGGCCAGCGGGATGACGATGCCGCCGCCAATGGCGAGTGGCCATGCGGAATGGTCGAGCAGGATGAGCGGCACCGCATAGGCCGCGAGAATGCCGAGCGTGACGGCGAGCTGAAACAGCGCCACCACGCCGCCGCGCCGGTCCGCCGGGGTGGCCTCGCCCGCATACATGGGCGCGACCATGGAGGAGATGCCGACGGCAAACCCGATCAGGACGCGCGCAAAGACCAGCAGGGAGAGGGACGGTTCGGTGAGAACGACGCCATAGCCGGCGGCAGCCAGAACGAATGCGCCGGTCAAAGCCATGCGCCGGCCAAAGCGGCGGGCAAGCGGTGCGGCCGCAACGGCGCCGAAGAAGCAGGAGATGACCAGCGAGACGGTGAGATATTCCTGCCCGCGCACGGTGAGGCCGAACACCGTCGCGATGGGCTCCAGCCAGTCGGCGATGCTGGCCGTGCTGTAGCCGAACAGCAGCCCGCTGCAGGCGGTCAGTGCGGCGACCCGCGCAACTGCGAAGGCGGCGGGTCTGCCGGGAATGGCGGCATCGCTCATTGCGCCGCCACGAGCTCGCGCTGCTCCAGGTCTTCAAGGCTCACGCCCTTGGTCTCCGGCGCATAGAGCCAGGCGACCACCGCCCCCAGAACGCAGAAGGCGCAGAACACGGCGAAGGTTGCCGCCGCACCGGCATAGCTGACCAGCACCGGGAACATGAAGACCACGAGGAAGTTGCACGACCAGTTGGCGACCGAGGCCATGGCCATGCCGCGGCTGCGCATGGCGAGCGGGAAAAGCTCGGACATATAAAGCCAGGGAAGCGGCCCGAGACTGACGGCGAAGAAGGCGATGTAGGCAAACAGCCCGATCAGCGCCAGTGTCGCAAGCTCGGAACCCTGTCCGTTCATCGCATAGGCGATCACGGCGAGGCTCACGGCAGAACCGATGAAACCCAGAATGAAGAGCGGTCGGCGACCGAGCCTGTCGACGAAGAGCATCGCAACAACGGTCATCACGACATTGACGATGCCGATGCCCACTGTGGCGGTGAGCTGGGTGCTCGAACCATCGAAGCCGGCATGGCCGAGAATGGTCGGCGCATAATAGATGACGGCGTTGATGCCGCTGACCTGCTGAAGCAGGAAGGCGGCGATGGCGAAGATCGCCAGCGGGCGGATGTGATCCGACAGGAAGTCCGACCACGGGGCTGTGCGCGGTTCGCCTGCATGCGTTGCGGCGATGTCGCCGACAATGTGGTCCACTTCCTTGCGGTCGAGGTCCGGCTGGATGGCGGCGATGACCGAGCCGGCCTCTTCGCGGCGGCCGCGCATGACGAGCCAGCGCGGGCTTTCCGGCGAGAGCGCGATGCCGATCAGCGAGACGAAGGCGGGCACCGCGCCAAGCGCCAGCATCCAGCGCCATGCGCCGAGCGGCTCCAGCGCCAGGTCGATCAGATAGGACACCAGAATGCCAATCGTGATCATGAGCTGGAAGGCGGAGACGATTGCGCCGCGATGCCGCGCCGGCGCAAGTTCGGCGAGGAACATGGGGGCGGCGAGCGCCGACGCGCCGATGGCGATGCCGAGCAGAAGGCGCGCCAGAATGAGCGCGATTTCTTCCTGCGCCAGACCGCTGGCGATTGCACCGATGCCGAACAGAACCGAACACATGATGAGCACCTTGCGGCGGCCCAGACTGTCGGCCCAAAGCGCGGCGAGGATCGCGCCACCCACCGCGCCAAGCGGCACGGAGGCGGTGACGAAGCCTTCGCCGGAGGCGGAGATTTCGAAGGTTGAAGTAATGAGCGGCAGAGCGCCGGCAATCACGCCTTCATCGAACCCGAAGAGAAAGCCGAACAGGGCGGCCAGTATCACCAGTCGGATCAGCATGGATCAGATCTCCTCCCCGAGCAGCTCGGCCACGCCTTCTGCATGACGAAGCGACCAGGCCGTAATGGTCAGGTAGCTGTTGGCCGAACCCTGCGAAGGCCACGCTGCGGAATCGGCAACGGACAGATTGGGCAGAGCCCAGAACCGGCCATGGGTGTCGGTGACGCCGACGCCCGGCTCCGCCGACATGCGCAGGCCGCCGATTTCATGCAGGGCCGCGCCGGGCGGGTTGATCTGGCTGCGCACCAGCTCCGCGCCCATGCCTTCCGCCACCTTGGGAAGGAAGGCGTTCATCTCGTCGAGAATGCGCAGATCGTTTTCGGTGCGGCCGTTGAGGACTGCATAGCGGCCCATATTGCCGGGGCCGTCACCGCATTGTCCGGTGAGTTGTAACTCGTTGCTCTTGGCGGCTTCGCCGACGCCGAAACAATAGGCGAGGAGGTACAGCCCCTGGGGATCGCAGTCGAGCCACACGGTTGCGTGGTAGGGCGAATACCAGGTCTCGTCGAACGGTCCCTGAATCTGGATGTGGTAGGGGCGGTCCTTGCCGGCGGGAATGAAGGTGTAGATCGGCTCGTTGAGCGGCGCCTTCAGACGGAACAGGCCCTGAATGAACAGGTGGTCGGCGATGTGCGTGCCGACCAGCGGGTGAATGTCGCGCAGACCGGAATCGAGCGCCAGCCGCGTCGACTGGATCGCGCCACCGGCCAGACTGTAATGACGGGCGACAAGGCGGAAGCGGCGGTCGCTTTGCGCACCGCGCGCGACGATTCCGGTTACCTGCCGGCCATTGTTCTCAATATTCTCGGCAATGGTGTCGGGAACCAGCACGATGCGTCCGCGCGCCACTTCTCTTGAGAGAAGGCCGCTGCGCAGCAGGCGGTCGGCAGCAGAATCGAAGCCGCGCGGCACATAGCCATTGCGCGATTCCTGCGTGTCGACACCGAGTGCGGCATGTTCGGCATCGATGCCGGCCTTGTGGAGGCGGTCCAGAATCGTGTCCTGCGCCTTGCCGCGGAAGAAGGGCGGGCGCTCCTCCGAGCGGCCGGAGACATGCATGATGCGCTCGGCGCGGTCGTAATAGCTGGCGAACTCTTCATAAGAGAACGGCCAGTCCTCGAAATCCCATTCCGAAAAGCGTGGCGTGCAGCCGCCCCAGAAAAGCGTGCGCCCGCCGACAGCCGACCATGCATCATTGTTGAGTGGCGAGGCGACGCCATCGCTGAAGTGCTCGTGGTCGGTCCAGGCGGTGCGATAGCGTACCAGATTGTGGATCTGCGGGGTGATGTCCTCGCGGCTGCGGAAAGGGGTGGAGCCCACATGGCTTGGCAGCAGGAAGGGGCCGGCCTCCAGGATCACCACGGAGAGCCCCTTGCGCGCCAGTTCGATGGCGCTGGTGACGCCGGCCGTTCCGGAGCCGATCACCAGCACGTCAATGCCGGTGGTCGCCTTGGAGATGGAAAAGGGATCGGAGGTCAGGAGAGAAGAGAGTGTCGGCATCGGTGCGGCGGTCTCAGCGATTGAAGAGGGCATTGGCGACTTTTCTGAATGCGGTGATGATGTCGGTGACGTCGTCGTCGGTGAGTTTGGAAGCGATGGCGAGGAGCGCACCGCGCTCGCTGAGCGCATCGCAATTGGGCAGAGCGCGGCGGCGATAATCGATCTCGCCGGCAAAGGCGTTGAGCGGATGCGTCCACGGGAAGCCGTCACGGCTGTTGGAGCGCTTCTCGGTGAGGCTTGGAATGTTGAAATACCAGTGCAGTCCCCATTCGCGCATGGTGATGCAGCTCAGCGAACCGGCCGGGCCGCGAATGCCCTCGGCGCGCAGCGCCTCGGTGAAGGCCTGACAGGTCTTGGCGTCACGATAGAGCGTGACAAGGAAGGGGCCGCTGTCGCCGGATGGATCCGGCACGGTACGGAAGTCGATCTGCGGAATGTCGGACAGCGCTTCGCGGATGCGCCATTTGGCCGTGCGCATGGCGCCGGTGATCTGGCCGAGCTTGCGAGACTGGGCGAGCGCCATGGCGCCGGCCAGATCCGACATGCGTGCGCCAAAACCCCAGAGCTGGCAGGTCTCGTCGGATGTGTCGAGCCGCCCTTCTTCATTGCGCGCAAAGCCAAGATCGTGGAGCGCGGTGATGCGGCGGAAGATGGCGTCGTCCTGACAGACGATCATGCCGCCATCGCCGGCGGTCATGTTCTTGTTGAGCTGGAAGCTGAAGGTGGCGATGTCGCCGAAGCGGCCAACCGGCATGCCGCCGGAACTCGCGCCGGCAGCCTGCGCGCAATCCTCGATGAGAGCGAGGCCGTTCTCCTTCGCGATCCCGGCGATCTCGGCCACATGGCCGGGCGCACCACTCATATGCACCAGAAGGATGGCGCGGGCGCGCGGCGTGATCTTGCGGCGCAGATCCGCCGGATCCATGCAGAAGGTCTCGTCAATATCGACCAGCCGGGGGATCGCGCCGCTGCGCACGATGGCGGACACGCAGCTCACCCACATATATCCGGCGATCAGAACCTCGTCGCCCGGCCCTATGTCGAGCGCCGAAATGGCGATGGAAAGGGCGGCCGTGCCGGAGGAAACGCCAAGCGCATGGCGATGGCCATAGGCGGCGCGCCACTCCTGTTCCAGCGTGTCGACCATGTGCTGCGGGTCGGGACCGTAAAACCGGAAGGGGCTCTGCGCGTCGATCACCCGGTCGACCAGCTCGCGCTCCTCCTTGCCGATCCAGTGTGCGCCGGGCAGTTCCCAGGGCAGGGGCGCGGTGCGCACGGGCGTGCCGCCTTCAAGCGCCAGGCGATTGGCCAGCACGGTTGGGCTTTGCTCGGTCATGAAGCGTTCCTTGGTATGCGGTGTGTTGCGGTATGTCGTTTGTCGGGGTTTCCGGACGATGCCTGCCGGCTGCTCGAAGAGCGCCTTTGCGAACGCATTCCGCACAAGAAGGTCGCCGGAACGCGTCCGGCCTTCTTTCATCCCCCTTGAAAACGAAACGCATCCGCCCGCCGCGCGGTGAAACACCGGCGCACGGTCACGGAAGGTTCCTGATTCGCAATGCTACACAGCACAACGCCGGCTAAGGCTTACAAGGGTTGTGATGAATTGCTTTTTGTTATCATTATTTGCAGCGCCGCTTCGTCATATATGTGTGGCGGCTGCATATGCTTGGGGGAGAGTTCAGAACGTCTATGGCAGGGTCTTTCGAGAAACCAACCGTTGAAGTGAAACTTGAAGCGGAGGGCGGTGGACGCCACGCCGGTTCGGCCTATGACAGCGAGGCGATGTCCGCCCTGCCATTCGGGACCTGTGAGCTCGAGCGGTTTGAACTGAAAGACGGGGTGATCCTGCATCTGACCCGCATGCATTTCCGCGAAGAGACGGAAATGGAGATCGGCAACACCCAGCCGCCGGGAACGGTCAGCTTCATGGCGTGCGCCTCCGGCGTCGTTCACTACGATCTCAATGGCTGTGACGGGGTGTTCACGAACCGCGATAATCTGGCCATGCATCTGCCCGAGCATCGGGGCACTTTCCGGGTCATGCCGGGCAAGGCGGTGTGCGCCGTCGGCATCTGCCTGCGCGAGGAGATGATCGAGAGCCGGCTCGGCTTTGCGCCGCCCAGCGCAATGCATCGTCTCTTTCATATGGAAGAGCGCACGGTGCAGCATTTCGAGACCCGTCCCGAGGTGCGCTTTCTCTGCGCGATGATGAATGACTCGCAGCTTGGCGGAGAAACCCGTCGCCTGCATCTGGAAGGCACGGTCAATGCACTTCTGGCAATCTATTGTGATGTGATCAGGCAAAGCGGCCTCAAGGAAGATGAGCACGCGATCAGCGAACGCGATCGGACCATGGCCTGCGCGGCGCAGGATGTCGTTCTTTCACGGCTGGCGGATGCGCCGGGGTTGGAAGAGCTCGCCAGAGAAGTGGGCATGGCGCCGCGGCGTCTGAATGAGGTCTTTCGCCAGGCGTTCGGCGAGACCGTTGCGGAGTTCACCCGCAATGCCCGGCTGGATGAGGCCGCGCGCCGGATAAAGCTGGAGCGTGTCTCTATTAAA